>NZ_LMHT01000011.1:0-269191 GCF_001429025.1 Phenylobacterium sp. Root700
GCTCGCCGCCCCCAAGACGGGCCTCATCACGACGCTTCTCAAGCTCTTCAAGGATGTGCTTCATGATGTCTGTAAAATTGTGTTGAGTGTGGCTACGGTGAATCTCAGGCGTGAGCTTCCGTAGAGCGCGGCTGAGGGGTGTAATTCAATCCAGATCGTGCCAAGTTTTCGCGGTCGCTCGGATCGGATTTGTAAAATTGCAAAATTCACGGAAGCTGTTTGTCGGGCCAAAGGTACGCGCCCTGAGGGAAGCCAAGGGCTGGAAGCTGGAGGCTTGCGCCCTGCGCCTGGGCGTCTCGGTCAGCTACCTCTCGCAGATGGAGTCCAACCAGCGGCCGGTGACCTCGCGGGTGCTGATGGCCCTGGTCGAGACGTTCGAGATCCCGGCGGCGTTGCTCGACGCCGACGACGACCAGAGACTGATCGCCGACCTGCGGGAGGCCCTGGCCGACATCGGGCGCGGAGAGGCGCCGGTCGCGACCTCCGAATTGAGGCAGGCGGTCCAGCAGGCGCCGACCTTTGCACGGCGGCACCTGGAGCTGCACCGCGCCTATCGCCAACTGGACGAGCGGTTGCGGCTGACCGAGGAGGCGGTGGCGCTGGATGAATCGGCGGTGGCCAGTTCGCTGCTGCCCTACGAAGAAGTCCGCGACTTCTTCCACTTCAAGAACAACTACCTCCACGATCTCGACGTCGCCGCCGAGGCCCTGGCCGAGGCCGCGATGGGGGAGGGCGGGCGCTTCGACGAAGCCGGCCTCGCGGCCCATCTGACGCAAGCCCTGGGCGTCACCGTCCAGCGGGGCGCGAGCGGCGACCTGATGCGCCGCTACGATCCGGTCACACGGACGCTGTGGTTGAACGCCGCACAGGCCGACGAGACCCGCACCTTCCAGATGGCGTTCCATCTGGTCTCCACGCAGCTGACCGAGCTGATCGAGCGCGAACTGCAGCGCGCCGGGCTCAAGAGCCGCGAAGCGGTGGACATCTGCCGTATCGGCCTGGGCAACTATGCGGCCGGCGCCTTCCTGATGCCCTATCGGCGTTTCGCCGCCGCCGCGCGGGGCGTGCGCCACGATATCGAGCAGTTGAGCCAGGCGTTCCATGTCAGCCTGGAACAGGTCAGCCACCGCCTCAGCACCCTGCAGCGTCCCGGCGAGCGCGGGGTGCCGATCTATTTCGTGCGGATGGACTACGCCGGCAACATCACCAAGCGCCACAGCGCCACCCGCTTCCGGTTCGCGCGGTTCGGCGGGACCTGTCCGCTGTGGAACGTCCACGAGGCGATCGCTTCGCCCGACCGTTTCCTGGTGCAGATCGCCGAGATGCCGGACGGCTCGCGCTATCTCTGCGTCGCGCGTAGCATCGTGAAGCGCTCGGGGGCCTACATGTCGCCGGACCGCCGCTATGTGCTGGGGTTCGGGTGCGAGCTGCAATATGCGAGCGAGCTGGTCTATGGCGCGGGCCTCGACCTGAAAGGGCCGCCGGCGCGGATCGGGGTCAGTTGCCGGATCTGTGAGCGCAACGACTGTTCTCAGCGCGCCTTCCCGCCGGTCGACCGGCGCTTGACCGTGCCGCTCAATGAGCGCGCCATCGTGCCGTTTTCGCTCGACCCGTCGCGCTGACGGGCTTCGTAATCAACTGATTGTAGAGCTTCAGGGAACGACAACTCTGTAGCATAGTGAGGTGGCTGCATGCGGGGCTGCCTTGGATATTCGGCTTTTCCTTAGCGAGCTGAAGAAACGAAACGTGGTCCGCGTGGCCGGCGTCTACACGGTCACGGCCTGGGGCGGCTTTCAAGTCGCCAAGACGATCCTTGAAACCCTCGACCTGCCCAAGTGGATATCTGCGCTCATCTTGATGCTGCTGGTCCTGGGGCTGCCGATCGTGCTGCTGCTGTCCTGGGCGTTCGAGCTCGCCCCCGACGGTTCGATCCGGCGCACCCGCGCCAGCGAGGGCGACGAGCCCAAGCGCCGGCTGAACTGGATGGATTGGGCGGCGCTGGCCGCGATCGTCGTGGTGGCCATCGTCTTCACGGCCACGACTTTGGGACTGGTCGGATCGTTGGGGCGCGACGGACCCGCGGGCCTGCAGATGGCGGCCTCGAACAAGTCGGTGGCGGTGCTGCCCTTCGCCAATTTCAGCAACGCCCAGGACGCGGAGTATTTCGCCGACGGCCTGACCGAAGAGGTGATCAACAGCCTGGCCCAGGTGCCGGACCTGAAGGTCGCAGGCCGGACCTCGGCCTTCTATTTCAAGGGCCGGAACGAGGACGTGCGCGAGATCGGCCGCAAGCTGAACGTCGCCCATGTGGTGGAGGGCAGCGTCCGGCGCTCGGGCAACCGGCTGCGGGTGACCTGCCAGCTGGTCAGCGTCAAGAACGGCTATCACCTGTGGTCGGAGACCTACGACCGCACGATGGACGACGCCTTCGCCATCCAGACCGAGATCGCCGACGGGGTCGCCGAGGCCCTGAAGGTGGAGCTGCACGCCGGGGGCGAGACGCGGCCGGCGCCCCGCGATCCTGAGGTCTATCGGCTGGAGGTCGTGGCCAAGGGGCAGCTGCGCCGCATGGGCAAGGCGCAGGTCCAATCGGCCCAGGCGATCTACAAGCGCCTGATCGAGATGGAGCCGGACAACGCCGAAGTGCACGCCGACTACGCCTACGCCACCGCCTACCTCGTGCAAAACCATCTGGAGGGCGACTTCCTGCCCTCGGTGCGCGACGCCCAGGCGCAGATCGCCAAGGCGCTGGAGTTGGATCCGAAATCCTCGTCGGCCTATGTCGCCAAGGGGATGCTCAATGCGATCCTGTTTATTCGGGAAGGGCGCCAGAGCGCCGAGATCGAGGCCGAGGCCGCCTATCGCCGCGCCGTCGAACTGGCCCCGCGCGATCCCGAGGCGCTCAGCCTGCTGGGCGACTTCATCTCCGGGCGCAAGCCGCAGGAGGCGGTGATCTATCTGCGCCGGGCGCTGGAGATCGACCCGCTGGACCGGATCGCCAACAACGCCCTGGCCGGGTCGCTGGTCGCCACCGACCACCTCGCCGAGGCTGAGCAGCGCTATCGCTCGAACGTCGAGCTGTTCCCCGACTTCGTGGATTCAAAGGAGCAGCTGGCCGATCTCCTGCTGCAGGAGGGAAAGCTGGATCAGTCGGCGATCTGGTACGAGAAGGCGGCCGCCCCCCATACCGATCCCGCGGCTTCGCTGGCGCTGGCCAACGTCTATTACAATCTCGGCCTGCTCCGTCAGGCCGAGGCGGTCCTGGACGCCTGGAAGACCCATCCGGTGGTCGGCGAGTTGACCACCGCGATCGAGATGGTTGTGGCGCGCGACTATCAGGGCCTGCTGTCGCTCTCGCAGGCGAAGATGACGGCGCCCGATCCCGATCCGGTCTGGCGCAGCGGAGTGATCATCGCGGCTGCGTCGAACGGCCAGTTCGACATCGCCCGCGAGCAGTTGCTGGTCGAGGCGCCGGACATGTTCAAGCCGACGCCGGTCGTCTCGCCCCGGCTTGCGAACGAGGCGGCGGGCGCGGCCTACATCATCGGAGAAACCGGCGACCGGGGGCAGGCGCGGCGGATACTCACCTCGTTGCTCGACGTCACACAACCGCGGCCTGGGCTACGCCAGAGCCACCCCCGGCAGATCGCGCGTCTCAAGGCCTATGTGATGCTGGGCGACAAGGATCGCGGCCTGGCCGAGCTTCGCGCTGCGATCGATGGCGGCTATCGCCAGCTCTACGACACCGACGGCTTCATGCGGCTCGACGACTATCCGATGCTGACGCCGCTGCGCGACGACCCACGGTTCAAGGGCATGATCGCCGAGGTCGAGGCCGACAACGCCCGCATGCGTCAGGCGCTGCTGTCGCAATCGGCGTCACCGGCGCGCTGAAGGCGCCGTCAGGCGCGCCAAATCTATGACCCGGCATGGTCGGTGGCGAAAAGAACTGGCGGCCCTGCGGCCAAAGGCTATTGAGGCATATTGCATACAGTCTCGACTCCGGGGGGAGCGTCCTCATTTTCAAGGTTTCAGGTTTTGGACCCGCGGCCGGAGTTTGGCCGGCGATCGCCGGTTGCGCCGTGCTTCTCTCGGCGACGTCGCCGGCCTTCGCCGCCGATGGCGTGCCGACGCCGCCCACCGCAGGCGTAAATTGGGATAAGGGCACGCCGGAATTCGTCAGCGCCGACGGCCAATTCAGCTTCCGGCTCAAGGGCCGGATGATGCTGGACGCCGCGACCACCAGCGGGTCGAGCTACCCGCTACGGAACCGCTCCGGCGATGAACTCAGGACCCTGCGGCTGGGCTTCGACGGGATGGTCGGCGATCACCTCTACTACACCTTCGAAACCGACTTCGCCGGCGACAAGCCTGCGGTGAAGGGCGCCTACATCGCCTGGCGCACGCCCCACAGCGAGCTCACGGTCGGCAACCGGCTGAGCGAGCGGGGCGTCGAAGGCTCCAGCAGTTCCGACGGCACTCCGTTCATGGAGCGTAACGCCGTCGCCTCGGCCACCGCCCCGCTGAAGGGCTTCTACGGCCTGGGCGTGATCGGCAAGGTCTATGGCCGCGACTGGCACATCGCCGCTCAGGTCGCTGGTGATGATCCCGGCAATCGCGGCGTCGCCAGGGACACCGTCACCTACATGGTCCGTGGCCACTGGAACCCGATCAAGACCCGACAGGCTGCGGTCCATCTCGGCGCCTGGGGGTTCTACGAGAACTATCCTTCGGACCTAGCCAGCCTGTCGCGCACCACCACCTGGGCGGGGCACGTCAATGATCGGCTCCAGGTTCCGCTGGGGGCTCTGCGCGATCCGGTGGATGGGATCGGCTATGGCCTGGAGCTGGGCGGCGTCGCCGGTCCGCGCTGGAGCTTCCTCGAGGTCGGGCGCCGCGAGATCGAGACCCGGACCGAGCATGTCGAGGTCGAGGCGCTGTCGGTCTCGGCCGGCTGGATGATCACCGGCGAGACGCCCTCCTATTCCCCGCGTGGCGGCACGCTCACCAAGGTTGCGCCCAAGTCTCCGCTGTCCAAGGGCGGGCTCGGCGCGCTGGAGATCGCGGTGCGCTACCAGCTGCTCGACAACACCGACGCGGCGACCGGCGGCAAGGGGCAGGAGGCCAGCGTCGGCCTCAACTGGCGCCTGGAGGAATGGATGCGGCTGATGGTCAATCTCAGCCACTGGGAGGTCGACCACAAGGTCGGCCGGTACGCCGGAAACGACACCGGCGAGAGCCTGGCCGGCCGCGTGCTGGTGTCGTTCTAGAGGCGGGGCTTCGCGCCCTACGCGTCATCCTCCGGTGAGCCGAAGGATGACGAGCGAGGCGGCCCTAGAGCTTGGTGGGGATCACCACCTGCAGGTTCTCGTAGCCCTTCACGAAGGAGGAGGGGACGCGCTTGGGCTCGGCCACCACCTGAATGGTCGGGAAGCGCTTGAGCACCTCTTCCCAGAGGATCTTGAGCTGCAGTTCGGCCAGCCGGTTGCCGACGCAGCGGTGGATGCCGAAGCCGAAGGACAGGTGCTGGCGGGGCCGTTCACGGTCGATGAGGTAGGCGTTGGGGTTCTCGATCACCTCGTCGTCGCGGTTGCCCGAGACGTACCACATGATGACCTTGTCGCCCTTCTTGAGCTGCTTGCCGCCAAGCTCGGTGTCCTGGTTCACGGTCCGGCGCATGTGGGCCAGCGGGGTCTGCCAACGAATGGTCTCGGAGACCATCGACGGGATCAGCTCGGGATTGTCGCGCAGCTTTTGATACTGGTCGGGGTTCTGGTTCAGGGCGACGACCGAGCCGGTCATGGTGTTGCGGGTGGTGTCGTTGCCGCCGACGATCAGCAGGATCAGGTTTCCCAGATACTCCATGCGATCCATGTTCCGGGTGGCCTCGCCATGGGCCAGCATCGAGATCAGGTCGCCCTTGGGTTCGGCGTTGACCCGCTCGTTCCAGAGCCGCGTGAAGTAGTCCACGCACTCGAACAGCTCGGCCTGGCGTTCCTGTTCGACGATCTCGGGATCTTCCGAGCTGAACAGGCCCGAGTTCGGGCCGGCGGTGGCCACGTCAGACCAGCGGGTCAGCTTGCGGCGTTCTTCCCAGGGGAAGTCGAACAGGGTGGCCAGCATCTGGGTGGTCAGTTCGATCGAGACCTTGTCGACCCAGTCGAACTCTACGCCGATCGGCAGGCTGTCGAGCGTTTGGCAAATCCGCTCGCGGATCAGCGGCTCCAGCACGTGCAGGTTGGCCGGCGAGACGATCGGACTGACGGTCTTGCGCTGAACGTCGTGTTTGGGCGGGTCCATCGCGATGAACATCGGCATCACGAAGTCTTCCTTGGGATCGAAGATCGTGATCGCCGGCTCGGACGAGTAGATGTCGTGGCTGGTGTCCACGGTCATGATGTCGTTGTACTTGGTCACCGACCAGTAGGGGCCGTCCTCGTGGAGGCCTTCCGGGTGGTAGTGGACCGGGTCTTCGGCGCGCAGGCGCTCGAAGTAGGGCCACATGGCGTCGGTCCGGAACAGCTCCGGATCGGCCACGTTTATCTCGTCCAGCGGCATGGCGTAGGCCTTTGCACGCGCCTCGGCCTTGAGATCGATCGCACCGTCGCTCATGACAATTTCCTCCGGGATCCGGGTCTTTGGGTGACCGCTGTTCACCTGACAATGGCGCCGTATGGGCTTCAGGGGAAGTTGCGGGTGTGCAACAGAAAATCTTAACTGACAAAGCGACCGGTCGTGCTTTATTCAGCTAGCGAACGTCTGTTTGAATTCCGGAGCGCCCATGTCGGCCGACATCCTCTTCAAGCCCTTTGATTTTAAGGGCCTGCACCTCAAGAACCGCATTGTCATGGCGCCCATGACCCGTTCGTTCTCGCCCGGCGGCGTGGCGAACGACGAGGTCGCCCAGTACTACAAGCGCCGCGCGGCGGCCGAGGTCGGCCTGATCGTGTCGGAAGGCACCGGCGTCGATCGGCCCGCCTCGCTCAACGACAAGGACGTCCCGCGCTTCCACGGCGAGAAGGAACTCGCCGCCTGGAAGACGGTGATCGACGAGGTTCACGCCGCCGGCGGGGTGATGGCGCCCCAGCTTTGGCACGTGGGCAATGTCCGCACGCGCGACCCGGAATGGACCCCGCCCGGCCCCTATGACAGCCCGTCGGGCCTGTCGCGCCCCGACAAGGCGTTCGGCGCGCCGATGACCGACGAAGAAGTCGCTGACGCCATCCGCGCCTTCGCCGAAGCGGCCAGCAACGCCAAGAAGCTGGGCTTCGACGCCATCGAGCTGCACGGCGCCCACGGCTACCTGATCGACCAGTTCTTCTGGGAGGGCACCAATCTGCGTGAAGACGCCTATGGGGCCAAGGATCTGCCGGGCCGGGCGCGCTTCGCCGCCGACATCCTGAAGGCGGTGCGCCAGGAGGTCGGCCCCGACTATCCGGTGATCATCCGCATCAGCCAGTGGAAGCAGCAGGACTACGAGGTGAAGCTGGCCAACGATCCGAAGGCGCTGGAGGCCTGGCTCGGGACCCTGGTCGACGCCGGCGCCGACATCCTGCACTGCTCGCAGCGCCGGTTCTGGGAGCCGGAGTTCGAGGGCTCGGATCTCAACTTCGCCGGTTGGGCCAAGAAGCTGACCGGCGTGCCGACCATCACCGTGGGGTCGGTCGGCCTGTCGGGCGAGTTCATCGCCGCCTTCGCCGGCGAGGGCTCCAAGCCCGCCTCGCTGGAGGAACTGGAGCGTCGTCTGGACCGGGGCGATTTCGACCTGGTCGGGGTCGGCCGCGCCCTGTTGCAGGACCCTGAGTGGGTGCTGAAGATCCGCGACGGCCGGACCGAGGAGCTGAAGAGCTTCGAACGCGCCGCCTTGGGGACGCTGTACTAGGGTTCTAGTCCCCCTCCGTCGCGCTGCGCGCGCCACCTCCCCCAGCGGGGAGGACCAGATGCTCCCCCGCTGGGGGAGCTGGCGGCGAAGCCGACTGAGGGGGAACTTATCTAAGCGTTGAAGTTCAGCTTCAGCCCCGCGCGCGGCCAGGTGGTCTTGTAGAGCTTGCCGGTCGAGGACGCGGTGATCCAGGCGGTCATCATGTCCGATCCGCCGAAGCAGATGTTGGTCACGATCAGGTCGGGCACCGGATAGTGCTCGGTCGTGCCCGAGGGATCGAAGGCGGTGATGCCGCCGTTCAGGATCGTCGCCACGCAGACCTTGCCGGAGGCCTCGACCGCCAGACTGTCGAGGAACTGCACGCCGGGCAGGTTGGCGACCGAGCGGCCCGCGGCGAAGCCGGTCGCCGGCGCCAGGACGCCGGGCTCGACGACGTCGAACGCCCACAGCCGGCCAAGCTGGGTGTCGGCCAGATAGACAGTCTTCTCATCGGGCGAGAGGCCCACGCCGTTCGGCGAGATCAGGTGGTCGCGCTGGCGGCTGACGTGGCTGCCGTCGATCTTGGCGTAATAGAGCGCGCCGAACTTGCGGCCCTCGTTCGTGCCGCAGCCGTGGTCGGAGAACCAGAACCCGCCCTGCTTGTCGAACACCAGGTCGTTGGGGCCGACGAAGGGGCGGCCGTCGCAGGTCTCATAGAGGGTTTTCAGCTCGCCGGTGGCGAGGTCGAAGCGCTGGATGTAGCCGCCCGTGTGGGTGTCCGGCGTTGGGCCGGGAATGGTCAGGCCGTCCTGCTGGGGCCAGGTGAACGAGCCGCCGTTGTTGGTGATGTAGATCGCGCCGTCCGGGCCGATGGCCGCGCCGTTCGGGCCGCCGCCGGTCTCGACCACGGTCTCCTTGCGGCCGTCGGGATAGACGCGGGTCAGCCGCTGACCCTTGATCTCGGTGAGGATCACCGAGCCGTCGGCCATGGCGATCGGGCCTTCCGGAAACTCGAAGCCCTCGGCGACTAGCTGCATGTCCATGGTCGTTTCCTCGCGCGGTCACCGCACGGATCGGCGGCGTTCGAGGGCGACTATGACCGATCGGCGCGGCGGCGACAGCCGGAATTTAAACGGCCGTTCGCCTTCCGCGAGGGAAGGCCGCGGGCCTCAGCGGCGCTCCAGCACCCGGAAGGTGAAGGCGTATTCGTCGTCCTCGCCGGCGGGGTGTTCCTCGCGGCGAACCTCGGTCCAACGGCTTTCGTCGATGGGAGAGAGGACCACGTCGCCCTCGATCTCGGCGTCGACCTCGGTCAGGTAGAGCCGCTTGGCGCGGGGCAGGGCGAGTTCGAACAGCGAGGCGCCGCCGATCACGCAATATTCGTCGCGGCCGTCTTCCTCGGCCTGCTCGCGGGCGATGGAGACCGCCTCGGCGAACTCGTCGCAGACCACGGCCTGCTTGGGCTCGAACGAGCCGTCCTTGGACAGCACGATATTGGTGCGGCCGATCAGCGGCTTCTTGGGCAGGCTGTCCCAGGTCTTGCGACCCATGATCACCGGCTTGCCCATGGTCACGGCGCGGAAGATCGCCATGTCGGACTTCAGCCGCCAGGGCAGGCTGCCGTCCTTTCCGATGACGCCGTTGCGGGAGCGGGCGATGGGGCCGGCGGTGAGGATGGGTGAGCTCATGGCGTCGTCTTAGCAGCTTCTATCGGTGGTCGGCCAAGTCGATCACGACACGCAGGCCCGGGGCCGCATCTTCAAGCTCCAACGACCCGCCGTGCAGCTTGGCGCAGGCCGCGGCGATGGCCAGGCCCAGGCCCCCGCCGGGGGCTGAGCGGGCCGTATCGAGGCGCACGAAACGTTCGCGCACCCGGCCCCGGTGTTCTGCCGGAATGCCCGGGCCGGAATCGGCGACGACGATCCTCACCCGCCCCGGAGCTCGTTCGAGAATCAGCCGGATCACCGCTCCAGGGCCGGCATAGAGGGCGGCGTTGTGCAGCAGGTTGCCCAGCGCCTGGCGCAGGATCAGCTCATGGGCGTTGACCACCACCGGCTCGGACGGGGTCGAGGTCATCAGGGTCTGCTCGGCGTCCTCGATCATCGGGGCGAACAATTCGCCGATCTCGCCGACCAGGGCGCTCAGATCGACCGGCGCCATCATCTCGCGCGACAGTCCGGCCTCGGCGCGGGCGATGTCCATCAGCGCCGAGAGGGTGGCCAGCGAGCGGTCGGCCTCGGCGTGGGCCAGTTCGATGTAATCGAGCCGGGTGCGCTCGTCGGCGCCGGGCTCCATGGCGCGGGCCAGGTCGGCGCGCATCCGGGTCAGCGGCGAGCGCAGGTCGTGGGCCAGGCTATCGGTGACGGTGCGCATGCCGGTCATCAACTCCTCGATCCGGTCGAGCATGCCGTTCATGGCCTCGCCCAGACGGTCGAAGACGTCGCCCTTGGGGTGGATCTCGGTCCGTGCCGAGAGGTCGCCCTCGGCGATGCGGCCGGCGGTGGCGGCCAGGGTCTCCATCCGGCTGAGCAGCAGGCGATTGAGCCAAAGCGCGGCCAGCAGCACCAGCCCGACGCCGGCCACCAGCGCCACCCCGCCGCTGGCCACCAGGGCGCGCTGGAAGGCGATGCGCTCGCCGATGTCCTCATAGACGACCAGGGTGCCGCCGACCGACAGCGGCTGGACCAGAACCCGCCAGGGCGAATTGCGACCCTCATTGAGGATTTTGAGCTTGGCGGCGCCGGAGGAAGGCAATCGGTCGGCGTCCAACAGTCGCGCGCCGCCCAGGAGCCGGCCGTCTTCGGCGTAGAGCGCGTAGCGGAAGGCGCCGCCGGGATCGGTGCGTTCGCGCAGGTCCAGCGCCCGGGCGAGCGGGGCGACCCCTTCCTCGTGGGCGAAGGCGACGAAATAGTCCCGCGCGGCGGTGGCCACGGCCTGCTGGCGCTCAGCGATGATCTTCTCGCCGATCCGGTCGATCATCAGCAGGCCCACGGCCAGGGCCGAGATCGCCACCACGAGCATGACCAGGATCAGCGCGCCGGGCCGCAGTCTGGAGCGCACGGGCGTCATGGCTCCAGGGACAGCCGGTATCCGGTTCCGCGCAGGGTGTGCAGCAGGGGGTGGGGGAAGCCGTCGTCGATCTTCTTGCGCAGGCGGCTGATATGGGTGTCGACGACGCTGGTGTGCGGGTCGAAGCGGTAATCCCAGACCTGCTCCAGCAGCATGGTGCGGGTGACCACCCGGTCCTTGTGGCGCAACAGGTATTCCAGCAGCTTGAACTCGCGCGGCAATAGGTCGAGCGGCCGCCCGGCGCGGCTGACCCGGCGCGCCAGCAGGTCGATGACGAGGTCGCCGCAGACAAGTTGGGTCTCGACCTCAGGCCCGGTCCGGCGGCGCAGCAGGTTTTCCAGCCGGGCGGACAGCTCCGAATAGCCGAAGGGCTTGGTGAGGTAGTCGTCGCCGCCGGCCCGCAGCCCCGTCACACGCTCGTCGAGATGGCTCAATGCGCTGAGGAACAGGATCGGTGTGGGGATGGAGGCCGCGCGCAGGGCCTTCACGACGCTCAAGCCATCCATTCCGGGGATCATCCGGTCCATGATGATGGCGTCGAAGTCGAGGCTGGAGGCGGCGTAGAAGCCGTCACGTCCATCGGACATGTGCTCGGCGGTGTAGCCCTCTTCGCGCAGTCCCTTGAGAATGTAGTCCGCCGTCTCGGCGTCGTCCTCGACTAGCAGGATGCGGCGGCTCATGGGGCCTTCCTAAACTCTGGGTCTGTCGAAGATGGGCCTCTTTCGGCTGTGATCCAAATGGCGATCGGACGGCCGTGGGAGGCCAGCCGTCCGATCCTTGCCGGCGTCGCGACTAGCCCTTGGCGACGCAGGCCTTCACGAAGGCGGCTTCCGTGCCGGTGTGGGTCTTCTGGCTCTTCCAGGATTGTTCGCAGGCGGCGTGCTTGGCGCCGGTGTCCATTTTCGCGGTCGCGGCCGGCTTCATGGCCGCGGGCTTGGCGGCGGGCGCAGGCGTGGCGGCGAAGGCGGCGGAACCCACAGCCAGGCTCAGAATGAGGGCGGCGGGGGCGATCAGATTACGCATCAGGCTCTCCATGTGTTCAACCGGTCCATGCCGGTGAACAGGAGAAGACCATCGCCGTCCTGCGGCTGCCGGTCGTTCAACTCGCAAATCTGTAAGGTTGGGGCGGGCGAGCAGTTCAGACCGCGATCGGGGCGGCGATCTTCTCGTGGGCCTTGTAGCCGCGGAGTTTGAAATCCTCGTACTCGAAGGCGAAGAGGTCGCCCCTGTCGGCGATCTCCATGGTCGGGAAGGGCAGGGGCTCGCGGCCGATCTGCTCTTTCGCCTGGTCCAGGTGGTTCAGATAGAGGTGAGCATCGCCGAGCGTATGGACGAATTCGCCAGGCTCAAGCCCCGTCACCTTGGCGACCATCATGGTCAGCAGGGCGTAGGAGGCGATGTTGAACGGCACGCCGAGGAACACGTCGGCTGAGCGCTGGTAGAGCTGGCAGGACAGCTTTCCGTCCGCCACGAAGAACTGGAACAGGCAGTGGCAGGGCGGCAGGGCCATGTCGTCGACGTCGGCCGGGTTCCAGGCCGAGACGATGTGGCGCCGTGAATTGGGCGTGGTCTTCAGGCTCTCGACTACACCCGCGATCTGGTCGATCACCCGGCCGTCCGGCGCGGTCCATGAGCGCCACTGCTTGCCGTAGACCGGGCCAAGTTCGCCGTCCGCATCAGCCCATTCGTCCCAGATGCTGACGCCGCGCTCCTGCAACCACTTCACATTGGTGTCGCCACGCAGGAACCACAGCAGTTCCAGGATGATCGACTTGCGGTGCAGTTTTTTGGTGGTGAGGAGCGGGAAGCCCTTGGCCAGGTCGAAGCGCATCTGGCGGCCGAACACGCCCAGCGTGCCGGTGCCGGTGCGGTCGCCGCGTTGCACGCCGTTGGCCAGGATGTCGGACAGCAGATTCAGATACTGGCGCTCGGGATGATCGGCCGGAGCGGTGGTCGTGCCTGCAATGTCGACGTGAGCGTTCATCGGGCGGCCGTTCTGCTGGTGCGCCTGATTCGTAACCCATCAGCCGCCGATTCGCTGCGGCCAATGGGGCGTCCGTTCGCCTCATCCACAGAAGTGATTCTCAGCCGGCGAAACCGCCTTCGTTCAGGAACGCCTGCTCGTTCGGCGTGGTGATGCGCCCCAGGCAGGGGTTGCGATGCGGGAAGCGCCCGAAGCGAACGATGATGTCGCGATGCAGTTCGGCCCAGCGCAGGGATTCGCCGTCGCCGGTCTCGTCCTTCAGGGTGGTGTAGAGGGTGATCGCGTAGTCCTGGTCGGGCAGGTCCTCCGAATGTTCGAAGGGCAGATAGAAGAACTGCCGCAGGTCGGCGTCCACGGCCCGGTCGTGACCGGCGGCGATGGCGCTGCGGGCGATCTGCCGGGCCTTGGGATCGGTGGCGAAGGCGTGGCCGGAGTTGCGGAAGAGATTGCGCGGAAATTGATCGAGCAGGATCAGCAGGGCGAGCGAGCCCTCGGCGCTCGCCGCCCAGCGGTCGTATTCGCCTCGCGCCGCAGCCAGGTGGACGGGTTCGAATTTCAGGGCGATCGACTGGTCGAATTTCGCGTTTTTGGTGAACCACTTCTCCGGTCCCGCGCCGCGCCAGAAGCCGATCACGTCCTGTGGTGTCGCCGCCATTTCGAACCCTCCGAGTCGAGGCGACTATGTCGGACGACGCCGCTTCGGGTTCAAGTCGCGTTTCTCGTAGCGGTTTTTACGGTGATATCGCCGCAGATCGCCGGCCTTCCCTTGACGTTCGCGCAAGATTCCCCTTCATAGCCCCGCCTTTGCTGCGGCGCCGTTGCGCGGAACCGTGGCTACCTTCGACTTCAGGAGAATGATCATGCGCGTCTACTATGACCGCGACGCCGACCTCGCCCGCATCCTGGACAAGAAGATCGCGATCGTAGGCTATGGCAGCCAAGGTCGCGCGCACGCGCTCAACCTTAAGGACTCCGGCGTCAAGGACGTCGTGGTAGCCCTTCGTCCGGGTTCGGCCACCGCCAAGAAGGTGGAAGCCGACGGCCTGAAAGTCATGACCGTCGCCGAGGCCTCGGCCTGGGCCGACGCCGTCATGGTGCTGGCGCCCGACGAATTGCAGCGCGGCATCTACAAGGATGAAATCGCGCCGAACATTAAGGACGGGGCGGCTCTGCTGTTCGCTCACGGCCTGAACGTTCACTTCAACCTGATCGAGCCCAAGGACAGCATCGACGTCCTGATGATCGCGCCGAAGGGCCCGGGTCACACCGTGCGCGGCGAGTATCAAAAGGGCGGCGGCGTGCCGTGCCTGATCGCCATCCACGCCAACCCGACCGGCAATGCGCTGGACTTCGGTCTGGCCTACGCCTCCGCCATCGGCGGCGGTCGTTCGGGCGTGATCGAAACCACCTTCCGTGAAGAGTGCGAAACCGACCTGTTCGGCGAGCAAGCCGTGCTCTGCGGCGGCCTGGTGGAACTGATCCGCGCCGGCTTCGAAACCCTGGTCGAAGCGGGCTACGCGCCCGAGATGGCCTATTTCGAGTGCCTGCACGAGGTGAAGCTGATCGTGGACCTGATCTACGAAGGCGGCATCGCCAACATGAACTACTCGATCTCCAACACCGCCGAGTACGGCGAGTACGTCACCGGCCCCCGCATCGTGACCGCCGACACCAAGGCGGAAATGAAGCGCGTGCTGGAAGACATTCAGTCGGGCCGTTTCGTGCGCGACTTCATGCTGGAGAACGAGGCTGGTCAGCCGAGCCTGAAGGCGACCCGTCGCCGCGCCAGCGAGCACGGCATCGAGGACGTCGGCGGCCGCCTGCGCGCCATGATGCCCTGGATCACCAAGAACAAGCTGGTCGACACCGCGCGCAACTAAGCGCGGCTGCGATAGCTATCTGAGACGGCGAGGCCCGGGCGAAAGCCCGGGCCTTTTCGTTTGCGGTCAATGAGTGGACGTCCCGCGCCTGGCTTGATGGTCTTGCGGCGATTTGCGAAGGCCGGTGGGGTGATCCGATGGCGGGCGAGCAGCCTGGAAGCGACGCCCGCCGAACTAGGCTCCGAGCCGGGTCACATAGCGCTGCGCCAGCACCCGGGTCGCGTCGATGCGCGCCTGGCCTGGCCTCATCAGTTCCATGTGCACATGGTCGGTCATGCCGCCGGGATAGCGGGCCTGCAGGCCGTGGGCGCGGCCGATGGGCTGGCCGAGCCGCAGAGCGGCGCCGACCTCTACCGACGGGTCGACATAGAAGACCCGCGCGACATAGCCGATGGCCGGGTTGGTGATCTCGACGAACTTCAGGTTCGCGTCGTCGGCGTAGGCGAAGCCGATCTTGGTGACGAAGCCCGACACCGGCGCGACCACGTCCTGGCCGGCCTGCGCCATATAGTCGACGCCCTCGTGCGGGCGAGAGCCGCCGTCGCGGGAGGCGCCAAACGCGCCGTAGCCGTAGGCGTCGTGCGTGCGGGGAGCCTTGCCGGTCGGATTGGCGAAGTCCGGCGCGCCGTCGCCGTCGACGTCGACGCCCTCCCAGGTCAGGACCTTGACCGGCTCGGCGGGCGGCTGGAGCGTCAGTTCGAGGGGCAGGGGGGCGTGAGCGCTGGTGAACTTGACGTCGAGCTTGGCCGCCGCCGCCGCGCCGGCGTGCAACAGCACCGCCACGCCGAGCGCCGCGCCCAGGGTCGCAGAGGTTTGGACAAGCCATGTCCGGAGGGCGCGGGCGTCAGGCAGCGTCAGGGCTCGCATCATGCAGCGTTCAATCCATTTCCCGATTTCGGGCCGAGCGGGCTTGCGCCGCCCTGGCCGTGCCGATTGGCGTTGATCCCCGAGGCGACAGATATGGAGGCAAGGGCGGCAAATGCGGATGTGACCGGTTGCCGCTGGTCGAGGTCACAGGTGTGTGAGGTCGGAAGACGCGCGCTTAAGGTGTGATAAAAGGATCGTCGCGCTGGTGACCAGCAAATCCGTACGAATGGCTGTTGTGTCATTCCAATAGTACGAAATTGTGATCGTAGACATGTCGAAATAGTCGACGTTATTCTGCGCGCATAGAGGGAAATTCTATAGTTTTGTTCCAGATGTTGAAAACTGTACGTCGCGACCGGGAAACCTTCCTCTGGGTCGGCTGATCGTCGTCTCCAACCGCGTGCAGCCGCCGGGCGACGCGTCCAGCGGGGCCGTGGGCGGTTTGGCGATGGCGCTCGCCGCGGCCCTGCGCGAGCACAGCGGGGTCTGGTTCGGCTGGAGCGGACAGACCATCGAGGAACACACCGGCCAGCTCTCGGTGCAACGGATCGGTGGGGTGACGGTCGCGACGATCGACCTCGAGCCCCAGGATCTCGATGAGTACTACAACGGCTACGCCAACAAGACCCTGTGGCCGCTGTTCCACTACCGCGTTGATCTGAGCGTCTATGAGCGCTCGTTCAGCGAGGGCTATGGCCGGGTCAACGCCCGGTTCGCCGACGCCCTGGCGCCGCTGATCCAGCCGGACGACATGGTCTGGGTCCACGACTACCACCTGATGCCGCTGGCCCAGGAGCTGCGGCGGCGCGGCGTGAAGAACCGGATCGGGTTTTTCCTGCACATCCCCTGGCCGGCGCGCCGCCTGTTGGCCACGCTTCCGAACCACCGCGACCTGGTTGAGGCGCTGTTCGACTACGACCTGCTGGGCTTCCAGACCGAGGACTCGGCCAGCGCCTTCGAGGACTATGTCACCGGCGAGCTGGATGGGAGCGTGACACCCGATCGCCGCGCGCACGCTTTTGGTCGGACGGCCCAGGTCGGCGCCTTCCCGATCGGCCTGGACGTCGAAACCTTCGAGGCCGCGGCCCATGACGAGGTCGCCGTGGCTGAGTATGAGCGGATGCACGCCAGCCTGAACGGCCGGGCGATGATCCTGGGCGTCGACCGGCTCGACTATTCCAAGGGGCTGGAAGAACGTTTCCTGGCCTATGAACAGGCGCTGCTGGACCACGAGGAGCTGCGCGAAAAGGTCTTCCTACTGCAGATCGCCACCCCGAGCCGCGAGGAGGTGGACGCCTATCAGGACATCCGCGCCCGGCTGGACGCGGTCACCGGCCGCATCAACGGCGCCTTCGCCACCGTGGACTGGGTGCCGATCCGCTATGTGAACAGGGCCTATCGCCGCGACGAATTGGCCGGCGTCTACCGCGCGGCGAAAATCGGGCTGGTGACGCCTTTGCGCGACGGGATGAACCTGGTCGCCAAGGAGTATGTCGCCGCCCAGGATCCGGAGGATCCCGGCGTCCTGGTGCTGTCGCAGTTCGCCGGGGCCAGCGAGCAGATGACCCAGGCGCTGATCGTCAATCCGTTCAACCGCGAGGAAGTCGCCGAGGCGATCGTCCGGGGGCTGGCCATGCCGAAATCCGAACGCATCGCTCGCTGGGCCGAACTGATGGCCGACCTGCGGCGCACCGACGTCACCGCCTGGCGCGACGCCTTTGTCAAGGCGCTGGCCAGCGACACCGCCGGAACCGAACGCCTGGCGGGTTAGGGCGCCCTAGACCGGCCAGATCCCCTGGTGGAGGACGACCCGGTAGCCGTCCGGGTCCTCGAAGGTGACGCCCTCGCGGTCCCAATAGGGATTGAAGGAGGCCACCGGCTGGTGGCCGCGCCGCCCCATGACCCCGATCATCCGGCTCCAGGTCCTGGCGTCGGGCACATAGATGGCCAGCAGGTTGTCCTGGGTCGGCGCCCGTCCGGCCACGTGGCCGCACGCGGTGGTGAATTCCAGATGATAGGGCGCGCCCGGGAAGCCGAGGATGACGCCGTCGAAACCGTCGTGGTCGGCGAACCGGGTCAGTTCTGGAAAGCCGAGACCGTCGCGATAAAAGGCCACGACCTCCTCGAGCCGATCAGTGGGTCTGGCCACCCGCAGGATGCAGCCGGCGAGCGAGGGGGGCTGGAGGGTCATGATCGACATCGGCGTGCTCCCTAATTTGGAAAGTGAAAACTTTCTAAAATGCCATCCGCTTTTTGTAAATGCGGAGCTTTGCAAATTTTAATGGCCTCGCGGGTTATCGACGGAGCGCTCATGGCGAGGCAGGGTGCGCCCATGTCCGAGACCTTGATTGCGCCGCACCCCCTCGACCACGCCGTCCGTCTGGAGCCCGTAGAGCCCGGCCTCTATCGCGGGGCGACAACGCCGGAATACTGGAACATGGCCGGGCCGTTCGGCGGGGCGACGGCCGCCGTCATGCTGAAGGCCGTCCTCGATCATCCCGAGCGCCGTGGCCGGCCGGTGGCCCAGACGGTCAATTTCTGCGCCGCGGTCGCCGAGGGGTCGTTCGACGTCGCCGTGCGCCTGGTACGCGACGGCCGCTCGACCCAGCACTGGCAGGTGGAGCTGTCGCAGGGCGGCAAAATCGCCACCACCTCCAGCGCTGTCACCGGCGCCGAGCGCGAGACCTGGACCCATACGCCCGGTGCGCCGCCGCAGGTCCCGCCGGCCGAGCAGACGCCGGTGCTGGACACCACCGGGCGCAACGGTTGGCGCTCGCGCTACGAGTTCCGCTATGTGCGCGGCGAGCCGACCCCTGGCGGCGGCAGCGCCGAGGCGCCGGCCTCGGCGGTTTCGCAGACCTGGATCCGCGACGAACCACGCCGGCCCCTCGACTATGTCTCCCTGGCGGCGATCAGCGATTCGATCGTGGTGAAGATCCTGCAGGTGCGGGGCGACGTGCCGCCGGTCGCCACGGTGTCGCTCTCGACCTATTTCCTGGCCGACGAAGCCGCCTTGGCGCGGCAGGGATCACGCCCGGTGCTGGGCGTCAGCGATGCGCGGGTGTTCCGTCACGGCTTCAACGACCAGAGCGCCGAGCTGTGGTCCGACGACGGGCAACTGCTGGCGGTCTCGAACCAGGTGGTCTGGTTCAAGGGCTAGAGCCAGGGCAGGGCTGCTTCCCCGCGGAAGATCGCCTCGGCCTCGGGGGTGTGCTTGGCGCCTTGGCGTGGGTGCAGCACCAGGGCGGGCAGCAGTTGCAGCGGCGCCTTGCCGGTCTTCAGCGCCCTGACCAGCACACGTTTCGCGGGTGCGTCAGCGTGCGGGTGGACCGGGCGGATCTGGAACGACCCGGCCTTGGGCGCCAGCAGGGCCAGGATGTCGGCCAGCCGGTCGGCGCGATGAATGATGGTGATGGAGCCGCCTTCGCGAACCGCCTTCAGCAGGAAATTCGTCCAGACCGACAGGCCCCCGTCAGCCATCCAGGCCCCGTGCTTGGCGGGGGCCGGCGCGCGCAGGGCGCCCGGATCGTCGAAGAATGGCGGGTTGCTCATCGCCGCGTCGAAGGGGGGCAGATCCAGGGCGCGGAACGGTCGGCTCACATCGCCGTCCAGGATCTCGACCCGATCGGACAGTCCATTCAACTGAGCATTGTGGCGGCCGAGCGCGGCGGCGGTGAGGTCGCGCTCGACGCCCGTGAAGCTCGCCCCGGGCCTGCGAGCCGCCGCGGCCAGCAGGGCTCCGCCCGCGCCGCAGCCGGCCTCCAGCACCCGCGCGCCGGTCCCGGCGTCGCAGGCGGCGGCCAGCAGCGCGGCGTCCATGCCGGCGCGATAGCCGTCCTGGCCCTGGCGCAGGACGATCTTGCCGCCCAACAGGCGGTCCTCAGTGACGGGGTCGGTAAGCAAGGGGTGTGACGTGGGTTCCATTTGCGCCTAGAGACAGCCTAGCCCGCCTTGACCCTGGTCTATCCCGTGACCATTGTCGCCCGCAAACCACGGCCCTGTTCGCGGCCGTGCAACGCCTTGGAGTTTCGATAGCTTGGACGTCGTCAGCGCTGCGATCGCCCGCGAAAAACCCGTGTCGATCGACGGGCTGTTGGAGCTCGCACGGCCGGACATGGCCAAGGTCGACGCTCTGATCCGCGATCGGATGCAGAGCCCCGTATCGGTGATCCCGGCCCTGGCCGAACATCTGATCGGCGGATCGGCCAAACGCCTGCGCCCGCTGCTCACCATCGCCGCGGCCCGTGTCGCCGGCGCCCAGGACGACGCCTGCCTGAAGCTGGCGGCGGCGGTCGAGTTCATCCACACCGCCACCCTGTTGCACGACGACGTGGTCGACTCCTCCCAGCTGCGCCGCGGCAAGGTCGCCGCCCATCTGATCTGGGGCGCGCCGGCCAGCGTGCTGGTGGGCGATTTCCTGTTCGCCCGCGCCTTCGAACTGATGGTCGAGGCCGGCTCCATGCAGGCGCTGGAGATCCTGGCCCGCGCCAGCCGCGTGATCGCCGAGGGCGAGGTGCTGCAGCTGACCCGCGCCCACGACCTCAATCTCAGCCAGGATCTCTATCTGGAGATCATCAAGGCCAAGACCGCCGAGCTGTTCGCCGCGGCGGCCGAAGCCGGCGCGGTCTCGGCCGGGGCGAGTCCGGAACGCTGCAAGGCCCTGCGCAAGTACGGCCAGGACATAGGCCTGGCCTTCCAGCTGGTCGATGACGCCCTCGACTACAGCGGCACCAGCGCGACCCTGGGCAAGAACCCCGGCGACGACTTCCGCGAGGGCAAGGCGACCCTGCCGCTGCTGCTGGCCATCTCGCGCACCGGCGCGGCCGAAAAGGCGTTCTGGGACCGCACCGTAGGACGGCGCGAGCAGGACGAGAGCGACTTCGAGCGCACCCGCGAACTGATCGTCTCCACGGGCGCCGACGCCGAGACCCTGGACCTGGCCGCCGACTACGCGGCGACCGCCAAGGCGCAGCTCGCCGAATTCGGGACCAGCAACAGCTGGCGCCCGGCGCTGGAAGACCTGGCCGACTTCGCGGTCGGCCGTCAGGCTTAGAGCGCACCTCAACACCGCTCATCCCGGCGAAAGCCGGGACCCAGATCTCATCGGCCAGCGGTCAATCGGATCAGTTCTGAGCCAGTAGAGCCCACATCTGAGCTTTTCCAGCTGGGTCCCGGCTTTCGCCGGGACAAGCGGGGTGAGCGTAGCTAAGCCGCCGTCCACCCTCCGTCGACCGACAGGTTCGCGCCGGTCATCTGCTTGGCGGCGTCCGAGCAGAGGAACACCACCACGGCGGCGACTTCCTCGACCGTGACGAACTGCTTGGTCGGCTGAGCGGCCAGCAGCACGTCGTTGATCACCTGCTCGCGGGTCAGGTTGCGCGCCTTCATGGTGTCGGGGATCTGGCTCTCGACCAGCGGCGTCCAGACGTAGCCTGGGCTGATGCAGTTGACCGTGATCCCGTTGGTGGCCAGCTCCAGGGCGATGCTCTTGGTGAGGCCCGCGATGCCGTGCTTGGCCGCCACATAGGCCGACTTGAACGGCGAGCCGACCAGGGAGTGCGCCGAGGCCGTGGAGATGATCCGGCCCCAGCCGCGCGCCTTCATGCCGGGAACCGCGGCGTGGATGGCGTGGAAGGCCGACGACAGGTTGATGGCGATGATTTGGTCCCACTTCTCGGTCGGGAAACTCTCGACCGGCGAGACGAACTGGATGCCGGCGTTGTTCACCAACACGTCGACCGCGCCGAAGGTGGTCTCGGCCAGGGCGATCATCTCCGCGATCTGGTCGGGCTTGGTCATGTCGGCGCCGGAGTAGATGGCCTTCACGCCAAACTCGGCCTCGATGCCGGCGCGCTCCTTCTCGATGTCCTCGGGCTTGCCGAAGCCGTTGATGAGGACGTTGGCGCCCTCCTTGGCCAGGGCGCGGGCGATGGCCAGGCCGATGCCGCTGGTCGATCCGGTGACGACGGCGGACTTGGATTTAAGGCTCATGGGAAGCTCCTTCGGGATGTCGGGCGGGGGCGGGCGTAAGGCTCAGGGCTCGCCCTGTTCCAGCGCCTCGCGGCCGGGGTCGAAGACGGCCGTGGCGGCCGCCTGCTGATGGTCGGCGTACTGGCCAAGCTTGCGCCGGCACCTGGAGGCGTCGGCGAGCCCCGAGGACCAGTGGTCGAGCATGGTGTGGCGGGAGAACTCGAAGTCCTTGAAGCCGCCCTCGTAGGATTTGGCGCGGTAGATCAGCTGGACCACGCTCACCGCGCTCTCCCTGGAGAGCTCCTTGAGCAGGCCCACGCTCGGCTCGCTGGCCATCGGTTCGGGCAGGGCGGCGAGCAGGTCGCGCAGCGCCGCCTTCAAGCGGTGAATGCGTAGATTGGCGTCGGTGTTCAGCCGGGTGCGGCTGGAATAGCGGATATCCTTTTCGCGTTCGGCCGCCTCGCCCAGCGTGGTGGGCACCGGGCCGCGGGCGTTGAAGAGATCAACCTGGAAGATCATCAGGTCCTCGGCCGCCCCGGCGTCGAGCACGTATTCCAGCGGGGTGTTGGAGACCAGGCCGCCGTCCCAGTACCACTCGCCGTCGATCTCGACGGGCGGCAGGCCCGGCGGGAGCGCGCCGGAGGCCATGATGTGCTCAGGCCCGATCTTCTGATGCAGGTTGTCGAAATAGGCGAAGTTGCCGGTCTTGATGTGGACGGCGCCGACGCTCAGCCGGACCTCCTTGGCGTTGATCCGGTCGAAGTCGATCAGCCGCTCCAGCGTCCCGCGCAGGGGTGTGGTGTCGTAGTAGCTCAGCGCGCCCGGATCGCTCGTCGCAGGCAGCCATTGTGCGAGCATCGGGGGCGAGAGCAGCCGGGGCGAGAAGAAACCGGGTACGCCGCCGGCCACGGCCCAGCCGGCGCTGGCGTCGCTGATCGCCGCGCGGGTCTGCTCCATCATCGGCAGCGGCGAGGGCGTCCAGCCGGAGGTGACGAGCTCCCAGAACTCGCGCAGGCGCTCCACGCGGCGCTCGGGCGGGTTTCCGGCGATGATCGCGGCGTTCACCGCGCCGATGGAAATCCCCGCGACCCAGCTCGGGTCCAGTTCACCTTCGCGCAGGGCCTCATAGACCCCGGCTTGATAGGCGCCGAGCGCGCCGCCGCCCTGGAGGACCAGCACGCGGCGCGGTGGCGGAGCTTCCGGTTGGGCTTCAGGCGGCATGTGGCCCTATGGGCTGGCGAGGTGATCGGGGCTCATCTGCGCGCTCATATTGCGGCGCACAAAAGGCGGCCCGCAAGCCCCTGGCTTACGGCTGAATCAACAATCTGCAAGGAAGCGGCGGCAGAGACCCTAGCGGCGAAGCTCGTGCGACCAGGCCAGGCCCGTGACGGGCTGGAAGCCTTGGGCTTCCCAGAAGGCGCCGGCGGCTGGATCGCCCGCGTGGACCGTGATCAGGGCGGCGTTGTCGAAACCTTCCTGAGCCAGCGCCGCGACGATGGTGCGGGCGACGCCCGTTCGACGCGCCTGGGGCGACACGAACAGGCGGCGAATACGTAGCGCGGGTTCCGCGGTCTCGGAGGGCTCGCGGGTGATCCCGCCTATACCGACGAGCTCACCCTCCTGGTAGGCGGCCAGCAGGGCCTCGCCGTCGCCGGCGAAGCGCTGCGCGCCGCTGTTCCAGTCCTCGTCCAGTCGCTCGATGTGGCGATGGCCTTCGGCCGCCGCCGCCGTGCGCAGGCGTTCGAAGTCGCCCGGCAGCTCATCGATGATCCGGACGAGTTGGATCATCAGCCCGGGCTGATCATCTTCTCCGGGCGCACCAGGGCGTCGAACTCTTCGTTGGTGACGTAGCCGCCGCCGACCGCTTCATCGCGCAGGGTGGTGCCGTTCTTGTGGGCGGTCTTGGCGATCTTGGCGGCGTTGTCGTAGCCGATCTTGCCGTTCAGGGCGGTGACCAGCATCAGCGAGCGCTCGAGGGCGGCCTTGATGTTGTCCTCGCGGGCCTCGATGCCGACCACGCAGTTGTCGGTGAACGAGATCGAGGCGTCGGTCATCAGACGGCACGACTGCAGGAAGTTATAGGCCATCACCGGGTTGAAGACGTTCAGCTCGAAGTGGCCCGAGGCGCCGGCGAAGGTGATCGTGGCGTTGTTCCCGAACACCTGGGTGCAGACCATGGTCAGGGCCTCGCACTGAGTCGGGTTGACCTTGCCCGGCATGATCGAGGAGCCCGGCTCGTTCTCCGGCAGGGACAGTTCGCCCAGGCCCGAACGGGGGCCGGAGCCCAGGAAGCGGATGTCGTTGGCGATCTTGAACAGGCTGCCGGCCATGGTGTTGATCGCGCCGTGGCTGAAGACCATGGCGTCGTGGGCGGCCAGGGCCTCGAACTTGTTGGGCGCGGTGATGAAGGGCAGGCGGGTGATGTCGGCGATCTTCTTGGCGACCAGCTCGGCGAACCCAACCGGGGCGTTCAGGCCGGTGCCGACGGCGGTGCCGCCCTGGGCCAGTTCATAGAGGCCAGCCAGGGTGTCCTTGATCCGGCGCACGCCGTTGGCGACCTGCTGCGAATAGCCCGAGAACTCCTGGCCCAGCGTCAGGGGCGTGGCGTCCTGGGTGTGGGTGCGGCCGATCTTGATGATGTGGTCGAAGGCCTTGACCTTGACCTTCAGGGCCGCGTGCAGGTGCTCCAGCGCCGGCATCAGCTCCTTGGCCACCTGTTCGGCGCAGGCGATGTGCATCGCCGTCGGATAGGTGTCGTTCGACGACTGGCTCATATTGACGTGGTCGTTCGGGTGGACCGGGCTCTTGGAGCCCATGACCCCGCCCAGCATCTCGATGGCGCGGTTCGAGATCACCTCGTTGGCGTTCATGTTCGACTGGGTGCCGGACCCGGTCTGCCAGACCACCAGCGGGAAGTGGTCGTCGAGCTTGCCGTCGATGACTTCCTGGGCGGCGGCGATGATCGCCGCGCCGATCTTCGGGTCGAGCTTGCCGAGCTCCATATTGGCTTCGGCCGCGGCGCGCTTGACGATGCCCAGCGCCCGGACCACCGGCTTGGGCTGCTTTTCCCAACCGATCTTGAAGTTGCCGATCGATCGCTGGGACTGTGCGCCCCAATAGACATTGGTCGCGACCTCGATGGGGCCGAAGGTGTCGGTTTCGGTGCGGGTCGCGGTCATGGTCAAGGGCTCCGATTGCTTCGCAGCGCCGGTTTAACGAACGGGCGCGAGACTGCAAGACGCGCACGGATTATGGAGCGCTATGGACGAGAGCTGGACCCATCATGGAAAGGTGCGCGCGCGGGAGGCCGAGGGCCTCTTCGAGATCGTCGTGGACGGCCTGACCACCCAGTCGAAATACTACAAGCCGCTGGTCTACGAGTTCTTCCGCAAGGCGTGGCGGGGCTCGCGCCCGGCTTGGGGCGAGTTCTCGGTCGACATCGTCATGGAGTATGTCGGCGATCCGCCCTGGATCGACCTCGACAACCTGGCCAAGGCGATCCTCGACGCCATCAAGGGCTACGCCTTCCACGATGACGCCCAGGTGGCGCGGTTGCTGGTCGAGCGGCGGGCCGGGGATCGCGAGCGCATCGTGGTCAGCGTCCGCAAGCTGTCGGACGCGCATTTGCTCCCAGCGCCCTACCAGCGCTGAAAACGAAAGCAGCCGCGCCGGAGACCGGCGCGGCTGCTTTCGCAAACTTCAAGTTTGCGACGCGGGTTCAGCGATATTGCTGAAGCCGCGTCGTGCGCAGACCTGCCAGACCATGGCGGTCGATCGACTTCTGCCAAGCGAGGAATTCCTCGTTGGTCAGGGAGTACCGTTCGCACGCCTCGTCCAGCGTGAGCAGTCCACCACGTACGGCGGCCACCACCTCGGCCTTGCGCCGGATCACCCACCGACCGGTATCAACCGGGGGCAGATCATTCAGCGTCAACGGCGCACCCGTGGGGCCAATGACGTAGGCCTCGCCGCGGCTGTTCGTGCGCGTCTGCTGTTGTTGCAACATGGCTTTACGCCTTTCCGACCATCACTGTTCGGGTCGAAGGTAGCGGAGGGGCCATAACAGCCGGTGAATCACGATAGTAAACAAAAGCTTATTCATGACCCCTCCGTGTACGATTTTGATACAGTCTAAGTTGTCACTCGATGTTAAGAGTGATTAACGTGAGGAATTACCTCTTAATATTGATTAGTTCTTCAAGCATCTGATCGGCTGTTGTGATGATCTTCGAAGAAGCCGAATAAGCTTTCTGGGTCGTAATCAGTCCCGTGAACTCTGCGGACAGGTCGACTGTCGAGGCTTCGAGGGTTCCGGCGGCGATTTGGCCTGCTCCGCCGACCCCAGCCTGCTTGATGACGAATTCGCCCGAGGGGATCGTCGCCTGATAGGCGTTACCGCTGACCGCCGCCAAACCGTCCGCATTCGCGAAAGTAGCGATGCCGATCTTGGCGATCTGGCGGACTTCGGAGTTGTCGAAGATGGCCGAGACGACGCCGTCTTCACTGACCTCGACGCCGACCACGTTGCCGACGTTCGCGCCGTCGGAGTTCGACGAGTTCAGGGTCGACTGCGAGGCGTATTGCGTGACCTTGCTCCAATCGAGCTTAACGGCCGAGGCCTCGATGCCGAGGCTGTCGGCCCAACGCGGCGTCCCGGCGCCGCCTGAGGCGCCCAGGTTCAACTGCGGCGCGGTGCCCGCGACGCCGAACAGGGTGGTGTTGGCGATGTCGAGCTGGCCGTCGGCCGTGAAGCGCACCATGCCCGAGCTGATCAGGCCGTTGGTCGAACCTTGGATGTCGGACTTGGGAACGGCGTAGATTTCAGCGTGCCACTGGTTCGGCGGGGCGGCCGGGTCGCCGTCCTTCAGGAGGGCGACGGCGACCTTGTGGGTCGCACCGACCGAGTCGATGACGTTCATCTCGAACGTGAAGTCAGGCTGGGTCGCTGTGGCCGGACGCGGGCTGATGTTCGCCCAGTCGGCCATGGTGCTGCCGTTGGGGATGTAGGCCGCTTCCCCCGACGAGATCGTCTGGGTCTTGTTGAGGTTGGCGTTGACGATGACGTTCTTGGTGGCGCTGACCGCCGCGCCCAGGTTCTTGACGTTGATGGAGTCCATCATGGCCAGGTCGGACGGGTTGGTGTTGAACGTCCCGTCCGACTGCACCGGCCAGCCCTGCAGGTAGAGCTTGGCGTCGTTGACCAGGAAACCGTCGGCGTCAACGCTGAACGAGCCCGAACGGGTGAACACCCGCTGGTCGGCGGAGGTGAGGCCCGCGCCCTTGTTGGCGACGATGAAGAAGCCGTCGCCGGAGATGCCGAGGTCGGTCGGCGAGGTGGCGCTCTGGATCAGGCCTTGCTGGCTCACGAACTGGCGGGTCACCGCCTGCACGCCGCCGGCCGAATAGCGGCCCTTGACCGCCTGGGACGTCACCACGTTGGCGAAGTTCACCTGGTTGCGCTTGTAGGCGACGGTGTTGACGTTGGCGATGTTGTCGGAGATCGCCGCCAGGGCCGAGGAGTTCGAGATCAGCCCCGAAACGCCGGCAAGCATTGCGCTGTTGATGCTCATGGGTGTGTGCCTTCTTTCGTTATTCTGTCAGGGAGCGGCGCGCTCAGGCGGCCTGCTCGGGAGTTTCGGGCGTGGGCGGAACGGGCGCCGGTTCCTTGACCGGGTCGGAGATGGCCGTGACCTTCTCCCAGCCGACCTTGACGCCGTTGATGGTGATCAGGGTCTTGCCGTCGACCTGCTCGACGCCGGTGACGATCCCCTTCACGAAGTTGGTGACCGGCACGGTGGCCCCGGCCGAGTCCTTGGCGGTGATCCGCAGGGTGTAGGTGCCGCCGTTGGGCAGTTGCTGGTCGGTGCGGTCCTTGCCGTTCCAGGTGAAGCTGTGGTCGCCAGCCTTGTTCTCGGTGGGCTTGACCACCTGCACGACCTTGCCGAACTCGTTGAGCACCTCGACGGTGACGTCGGTGGCCTCGCGGTCCAGCGAGTAGCTCCACTCGGCCTTGCCGGCCGTGAGCTTGGCGTCGCTGTTGAGGGCGCGGACCTCGCGGCCGAGCAGGCTGACGGAGGTCTGGATGCCCGAGCCGGTGTTGGTGACCAGCTTTTCCAGCAGATCGTTGGTCAGCAGTTGCTGCTCAACGCCGGTCATCTGGACCAGCTGCTGGGTGAATTGGGTGGAGTCCATCGGCGACAGCGGATCCTGGTTTTTGATCTGCGCCGTCAGCAGGCTCATGAAGGTCTCGTAGCTGTCGGCCATGCGCGTGCGGCCGCCAGCGGCAGCTCCGCCTGCTGCGGCTCCGCCTGCGGCGCCTGCGCCGGCTGTGGGATCGATGGCCATGTCTGCCCCCCTAGATCCGAACGTCGACGCCGGTGGTCGACCGGCGTCCGTAATTGAGCGCCAGCGAGCTGGCGGATTCGACGGCTTCACCGGCCGTGCCGAGCACCGCTTGGAAGGCGCGCCCGCGCCAGGCCGCGCCGTCGTTCTGTTGTTGCTGGGCCGCGCCGCGGCCGTCGCCCCGGTCGCCGGCCACGTCGAAGGACAGGCCGCCGGAGAGGTCGAAGCCCGCCTGTTCCAGCGCCCGCTGCAGCTCGTTAGAGCGCGCGCGCAGCTCGGCTGCGGCCTGCGGGCTTTCGAAGGACATAGCCGCGGTCATCTTGCCGCTGGCGGCGATCTCGACGGAGACGCTGACCCGGCCGAGCCCGGCGGGGTTCAGCTCGACGTCGAACTTGGTGGACTGACCGTCGAGCTTTTTTGAAATCTGCGCCGTCAGGTGGGCGACGGTCTCCGGCGTGGCCTTGACGGGCGCCGCGTGGGCGGCCGGCGCGGCCGCATGGGGCGCAGCGGCGGGCGCCGGAGCCTGGAAGTCGGGGGCGTCGGTGGCGGCCTTGGCGTCGCGCGGCGCGGCGGGAGCGGCGGTCTCGGTCTCGACGCTGGAGGCTGCTTCGCCCGACGCCGAGGCGTTGGCGACCGCGGTCACGGCGCTCGGCAGGGCGGCGTCGTCGGCCGGGGCGACCGGCGCGGCGGCCTGACCGGCCGTGCGGCGGGCCAGGTCGGCGGACTTGGCGTTGCGCGGGGCGCCATGCGGCGCAGCCGGCTCGGCCTCAGCTGCGGGCTCGGCGGCGACGGTTTCGGCCTGGGCCATGACCTGAGCGGCCACGGGCGCGGTGGTCGGCGCCGGGGGCGGGGTCTGGGCGATCGGTTGCGGAGCGGCGGCCTGCGGGGCCGTTGCGACGGGGCTCTTCGCAGGGGTCTTGGTGTCGGGCGCCGTGGCGGCGGTCGGAACGGCGAGGTCGGGGTCCGTCGCGGCGGCCGCTGTCGCGGTCTGCGCATCGGCCGTGGCGAGGGCGCTCGGGTCAACCTTCGGGGCGGGCAGGTCGCTCGCCTCGGCCGTCGCCTGGGGGGCGAGCGGCGTGACGGCCGGACCTGGCGGAACGAACGCAATGGCCGGCGCGGGGGGCGAGCCGCCGGCGGCTTCACCTTCCGAGGCCGTCGACGCCGCGGCGTTGGCCGCGGCCTGAGCGATCTGGGGCGCCGGCGCGGCCAGCATCGCCGCCAGCACCTGGGCCTCGGTGGAAAGGGTGGGCGTGCTCTGGGCGTCGGCCAGGCCGGTCTGGGTCTTGGCGGCGTCCTCGTCCGAGACCTGTCCGTCGCCGAACAGGCCGGCTCCAGCGGCGAGATCTCCGGGCTCGCCGAAGAACGCGGCCAACAGCGCCTCGAAACCCGCCATGGGTCCCTGGGCGGCGTTCGCGGTCGAGTTCCCGGCGATCGGGCTCGTCATCGGCAAGTTGAAGATTGGCGCTGTCATGGCTTCCAGATGGTCGGGCCCGCTGTCTTCAGGGGGCCGTCTCGAGGGAGCGCTTCTGCGCCGCTACATTCGGCAGGGTCAGAGCAACCTTCGCGCCACATGGAATATGTGGATCTATCTATTTGAAAAATAACGATAGTGATCGTTGGTGTGCGGATCGTGTCGGCAGGCTCCGAGGCGTTTTTTGCCGAGCCGAAGCGGGGCGATAGGTCGTCCCTGCCGGTCTGACGACCCACCCGCGCCGACAGCCGTGACCCGCGGCGAGGGATCTGGCGCCGGTCTTGCGCCGTGGTTTGCGAGATCAACTGGCCCCCAAAAGGGACTGCATTGAAAAGCTTGGACTTTCCAGAGCCCCTCGCGCGGGCGTTCACCAACTTCTCGGCAGATTTCGCCGGGTCGCGCGACAGGCTTTGCCGAGCGGAGGGTAAACTGTGTCACTGACGGCAACACTCAAGACGGCGGCGTCGGGGCTCAATGCGGCCCAGGTGAACCTCCGCGCGACGTCGGACAACATCGCCAACGTCAACACCCCGGGCTACGTCCGCAAGAAGGTGGTGCAGGCGCCGCTGGTCGTCGGCGGTCAGGGCATGGGCGTCAACGTCGAGGGCGTCAAACGCGTCACCGACCAGTACCTGCAATTCGCGACCCTGACGGCGTCCTCGGACGCCAGCCGTTGGAGCGCGGTCTCCCAGTATCTCGACAACGCCCAGAGCCTGTTCGGCAATCCGTCCAGCGACGGCTTCTACTTCTCGCAGCTGGATAACATCTTCTCGGCGTTCGCGGCCGCGGCCGATGATCCCTCCTCGAGCCTGCTGCGCAGCCAAGCGATGGGCAATGTCGAGGACTTCCTCGCCGACTCCGCGCGGATCAATGCGCAGTTCGGCGAGCTGGGGGGGACGGTGGACGCCCGGATTTCGGCCAATGTCGAGCGTAGCAACGATCTGCTGCGCCAGATCAATCAGCTCAATTCCGACATCAGCCGCGCCAAGCTCACCAATGGTGACGCCTCCGGCTCGGAGAACATCCAGAGCCAGCTGGTCGACGAGCTGGCGACCCTGATGAACGTCCAGGTCGCGCTGAAGCCTCATGGCGGGGTGACGATCCGTTCCGTCGAGGGGCTGCTGCTGTCCGGCGACGGCAAGTCGGCGACGCTCAGCTACAATCGCACCAACCCGACCAAGGGCTATATCGCCGTCGAACCTGAAGGTGGGACGGGCTACGCCCAACCGATCCAGATCACCGGCGGCGAGATCCGCGGCCTGATGGATCTGCGCGACACCACCTTGCCCGGCATGGCCGATCAGCTCGGCGAGTTCGTCTCGCGCGCGGCCGAGCAGCTCAATGCGGCCCATAACAAGACCACGGCGTCGCCGGCTCCGAACGTCCTCTCCGGCCGCAACACCGGGCTCGACCTGCCGACAGCCGTCGGCGGGTTCACCGGCAAGACCACGATCGCCGTCGTCGGCACGGCGGGCGCCGCCAACGGGGTCGTCCAGCACAAGGTCGAGATCGACTTCGACACGATGACCATGACGCCGGGCGGCGCGTTCACCTCGGGCAATTTCCTGGCCGACCTGAACACCGCGCTGGGCGGCAATGCGACGGCCAGCTTCGTCAATGGCGCGCTCAGCATCCAGGGCGCGGCCGGGACCGGCGTGGCGATCGACGAGGGTACGTCGACCAAGGCCGGGCGCGGCTTCTCGCATTTCTTCGGCCTGAACGACCTGATCAAGTCCGATGGGATGATCAGCTACGAGACCGGCCTGAAGACGACCGATCCGCACGGCTTCACCCCCGGCGACACGATCAGCTTCCGGCTGGCCCAGGCCGACGGCAAGCCGATCCGCGATCTGCAGATCACCGTGCCGGCGGGCGCGAACATGAGCGATCTGCTGGCCTCGTTGAACGACCCGACCACCGGCGCGGGGCTCTATGGGCAGTTCTCGCTCGACGCCAAGGGCGCGCTGACCTTCGCGGGTTCGCCGCCGGCCAACGCCACCTTGTCGGTGACGCAGGACCTGACCCAGCGCGGGGCCGGCGGCCCCTCGATGAGCCAGCTGTTCGGCCTCGGCACGATCGAGCGCAACTCGCGGGCGGGGAAGTTCAAGGTCGACCCGGCCCTGCAACAGAACCCGATGAAGTTGGGTCTGGGCACCCTCGATCTCAGCGTGGCGGCGGGTAAGCCCGCCATCACCGCGGGCGACGGGCGCGGCGCGCGGCTGCTGGCCGCGGCGGGCGATGTCGTGACCAACTTCTCGGCCGCTGGCGAACTGGGCGCGGTGACCATGAACCTGACCCGCTACGCCTCGGAGTTCGGCGGCTCGGTCGGTCGCCAGGCCCAGGCGGCGGAAACCCGCAAGAGCGCCGCCGAGGCGGTCGCCAACGAAGCCAACGCCCGACGGCAGTCGGTCGAGGGTGTGAACGTCGACGAGGAACTCGTCATGATGACCACGTATCAACAGGCCTTCAACGCTTCCGCCCGCATGATCCAAGCGGCCAAGGAACTGTTCGACGTCCTGACGAACATGATTTAGCGGAGGCTGACCGATGTTTCGCGTCACGACCGGCGGCAACTACAGCCGCGTACTCTCCAACATCATGCTCGCCCAGCAGCGCCAGATGGACGCTGGCGACAAGCTGTCGACCCAACAAAACGGGTCGAACCTCAAGGACTACGCGCGCAACGCCGAGATGCTGACGGCGATGCGGTCGGTGGAGTCCCGCCTGGGCGGCTATCTCGAACAGAACAAGATGGTCAGCGACAAGCTGACCACCCAGGACTTTTCCCTGAACCAGCTTGGGGACGCGGCGGCCGCCGCCAAGACCGCCATTGAGGAGGCCATCGCCACCGGCCGGACCGATACACTGATGCAGGAGCTGGGCGCGCAGTTCAGCAACTCGGTGTCGGCCATGAACTCGCGCTATGGCGGCAAGTACCTGTTCGCGGGCGGCAAGATCGAGACCGAGCCGGTGACCGCCCAGACCCTGCAGGACCTGACCAACCCGGTGACCCCGGCGATTTCGGACTTCTTCCAGAACGACGACTTCATCACCGAGCACAAGGTCGACGACGCCACCGTGGTGAAGACCGGGCTCCTCGCCTCCGACATGGGGACGGAAATCCTGACGGCCTTCAAGGCCATGCAAGCCTTCCACGAAGGCGCCGGCGGCCCGCTGTCGGGCAACATGACCGACGCACAGCGCACGTTCCTCGAGCAGCAGCTCAAGGTCTGGGACGATGCGGCGAGCAACGTCATCGACAAAACGGCGCGCAACGGGATGATGCAGGCCCGCGTCGAGAACGTGAAGACAGACCTCGGCACTCGCCAAGACAGCCTGAAAGGCATGATCGGCGACATCGTGGACGCCAACATGCCCGAGGTGACGGTCCATCTGGAGCAGGCGACCCTGGCTCTGCAGGCCTCGACCCAGGTCTTCCTGACCCTGCGGGATTCCTCCCTGGTGAACATGCTGAAATAGGCCGACCTCGCAAAACAGGGTGCGAACCGCTACATAGCGGCCGATGAACGCGCTCTTCGCAGATACGGCCGTGGAGGCCGCCCGGGCCGCTGTGGGCCTGAAGCCCGGCGCCCGCGTGGTCGCCGCCATGTCGGGCGGGGTCGATTCCACCGTGACCGCCGCCCTGCTGGCGCGCGCCGGCTATGACGTGGTGGGCGTGACCCTGCAGCTCTACGACCACGGCGCGGCGGTCCAGAAGAAGGGCGCCTGCTGCGCCGGTCAGGACATCCACGACGCCCGCACGGCGGCCGACGCCCTGAACATCCCCCACTACGTCCTCGACTACGAGAGCCGCTTCAAGCAGCAGGTCATCGAGGACTTCGCCGACTCCTACCTGCGCGGCGAGACGCCGATCCCCTGCATCCGCTGCAATCAGACGGTGAAGTTCCGCGACTTGCTGGACGTCGCCCGCGACCTGGGCGCCGAGGCCATGGCCACCGGCCACTATGTCCGCCGCGCCGAGGGCCCGGACGGGCCGCAATTGCAGCGCGCCGCCGATCCGGCGCGCGACCAGAGCTATTTCCTGTTCGCCACCACCCGCGAGCAGCTCGATTTCCTGCGCTTCCCGCTGGGCGGGCTGCCGAAGCCCGAGGTGCGCCGCGTGGCCGCCGAACTGGGCCTGGCCGCCGCCGACAAGCCCGACAGCCAGGACATCTGCTTCGTGCCCGAAGGCCGCTACACCACGGTGATCGACCGCCTGCGCCCGCATGGCGCCGAGCCGGGCGACGTCGTGCACATGGACGGCCGGGTGCTGGGCCGCCACGAGGGCGTCACCCGCTACACCATCGGCCAGCGCCGGGGGCTGAACATCGCCGTTGGCGACCCGCTGTTCGTGGTCAAGATCGACGCCGACAAGCGCCAGGTGATCGTCGGCCCGCGCGAGGCGCTGCTGACCCGCGCCCTGAGCCTGAAGGAAACCAACTGGCTCGGTGAAACCGCGACCATCGAGGACGCCGTCGGCCGCCCCGTGCTGGCCCGCGTGCGCTCGACCCGCGAGCCGGTCGCCGGCCGGCTGACGTTCGAAGACGGCCAGATCGGCGTGGCGCTGGATCAGTCCGAAGAAGGTGTGGCCCCTGGCCAGGCCTGCGTGCTCTACGCGCCCGAGGCGCCCGACCGGGTGCTGGGCGGCGGCTTCATCGCGCGGACCATCGCGGCGCTGTAATCTCGGCCGGGGAGGGATATATCTCTCCCATGACCCAGCGCACCGATCCCGTCGTCATCGCTTCCTATGCTCGCACGCCCATGGGCGGCTTCCAGGGCGTCCTCTCGCCGGTCAAGGCGACCGATCTGGGCGCGGCGGCTGTACGCGCCGCGGTCGAGCGGGCGGGCGTCAGTCCGGATTTGGTGGAGCAGATCGTGATGGGCTGCGTGCTGCCGGCCGGGCTCGGCCAGGCGCCGGCCCGCCAGGCGGCGCTGGGCGCGGGCCTGCCGAACTCGGTCGAGGCGACCACCGTCAACAAGATGTGCGGGTCGGGCATGCAGGCCGCGATCATGGCGCATGACGCCCTGGCCGCGGGCGGCGTCGACATCGTCATCGCCGGCGGCATGGAGAGCATGACCAACGCGCCGTACCTGCTGAACAAGCATCGTGGCGGCGCCCGGATCGGTCACGACACGGCGTTCGACCATATGTACCTGGACGGCCTGGAAGACGCCTACGAGCCGGGCCGGCTGATGGGATCCTTCGCTGACGAGACGGCGCGCGCCTACCAGTTCACCCGCGAGGCGATGGACGAATACGCGATCGGCTCGCTGGCCCGCGCCAAGGCGGCGATCGAGAGCGGCGCCTTCGTCCGCGAAATCGTCCCGGTCGAGGTTGCAACCCGCAAGGGAACCGAGACCGTCTCCACCGACGAACAGCCGCTGAAGGCCGATCCGGCCAAGATCCCCACCCTGCGGCCGGCCTTCGGCAAGGACGGCGCGATCACCGCGGCCAACGCCTCCTCGATCTCGGACGGGGCGGCCGCCCTGGTGATGACCCGGGCCTCGGTCGCCGAGAAGCTGGGGCTGAAGGTGGTGGCGCGGGTGGTCAGCCATGCCGGCCACGCCCACGAACCCAGCCTGTTCGCCACCGCGCCGGTCCCGGCCATGCAGAAGGCGATGAAGCGGGCCGGCTGGAGCGTCGCCGACGTCGATCTGTTCGAGGTCAACGAGGCCTTCGCCGTGGTCGCCATGATCGCCGAGCGTGAGTTGGGCATCGACCGGGCCAAGCTGAACGTCAACGGCGGCGCCTGCGCGCTCGGCCATCCCATCGGCGCCTCGGGCGCGCGCATCCTCGCCACCCTGCTGTCGGCCCTGGAGGCGCGCGGCGGCAAACGCGGCGTCGCCAGCCTCTGCATCGGCGGCGGCGAAGCCACCGCCATGGCGGTCGAGCTGGTCTAGGCGGTCAGGGGCGCAGCGCGGGCGCCGGTTCGGCGTCGGCCAGTTCAGCCTCCGGCTTGGCTTCCGGCTTCGCGGCGGGCTTGATCTTCGCGGCGACCGGCGCTCCCTCGGCGGGGAGGCCCGTGGCGCCAAGCGCGGCGGCGTTGTACTGGATGCCGCTCGGAACCGACATGTCGCCGGGGTACCATTCCTTAGGGCAGACGCCGGTCCAGGCCGAGGTGACCTTCACCGCCCGGGTTCCGTTCATCACCGGCAGATTGGCGCCTGTCGTGATCTGCTGGCCCCAGGCTTCGTAGCGCAGGGTGAAATCGCCCTTGGCCACGCCGGTCGTGACGACCTTGCCGCGAGCGCCCATGTCGCAGGTCGATGAGAATTTCCAGGAGCCGTCGTCCTGACGGGTCACCTGGCTCTGGCTGCAATTATCCCGAGTGCCCTGGGCGCCCATCCAGTCGACCTTCTTGTCGACCTTGTGGTCGATGCACAGAATGGTGGTCTGGACCACGTCGCCGAGGGTGACGTTGGTCTCCCACAGGCCGGGCTGGCGGGGAGGCGGGGTCTTGAGGTTGGCGCGTGTCTTACCATCTGAATCCGTGACGGTTTTCGGCTGACCGCAGGCCGCCAGAGCCAGCACCGCCATGGCGGTGACTACCGCGCTTCGAAATATGTACACTTCACCCTCCCCGACGCGGCCCCTCGCAACTGTCGGGATCGATTCTGACGGACACAGGTTAAGATACGACCATGGATGGCGTGCTGCGAAACAACAAAGTCGATCACCGCTACGAAATGGTCGAGCAGGGGATGACCTCGTGGGCCGACTATCGGCTGTCGGGCGACCGCCTCTATGTCGACCACGTCGAGAGCCCCCCGGCCCTGCGCGGGACGGGCGCGGCTGGACGGCTGATGGCCGCCCTGGCCGCCGACGCGCGCGGCCAAGGCCTGAAGATCACGCCGATCTGTGGCTATGCGGCGGCATGGCTGCGACGCAGCCCTGAATTCCGCGACCTGGTGGCTTAGCGCCGCCCGGCCAGGACCTGGATCGTATTGCCGCGAGCCTCGCAGTCCTCGGCGATCCGCCGGGCGACCTCGCGCACGCCGACCGGATAGGCTTCGCCGCCGCCGGCGATTTCCGACGACAGGCGCTCCACCTGGAGGAGGGCGCTCTCAAGAGCCTGGATATGCTCGCGGGCGAGGATCTTGGCCTCGGCCTGCAGCCGGCGGATGCGGTCGGAGAGGTTGGTTCCGGCCGGGACAGGGGCCTTCACCCCGTTATCGCTGTTATCGGCCACGACGCTCAGCGCGGTGGACGTACGCATTTGACTGACCATCTGGTGCTCCCAAAGCTGCACAGTCTGACCTGTGCGCTGCAGGACCGGCGCCAGCCGGATGGCTCGCGCGCCTCAGGCGCGCGAGGAGATGGCTTCGAGCGTCTGGACCTTCATCTCGCAATCCTCGGCCATTCGGCGGGACAGTTCACGGACCCCGGCCGGATAGGCGTCGCCGCCGTCGGCGATCTCGGACGAGAGCCGTTCGACCTCGATGATGGCCGCCTCCAGCGCCTTGATGTGCTCGCGAGCCAGGTTCTTGGCCTCGGCCTGCAGGCGGCGAATGCGCTCGGACAGGTCGCCACTAGGAAGGGGTTTGGTTTTCTCGGCCGAGTTGTCGGCCACGACAGAGAGAGGAGGAGACATTGGCCTGACCCCAGGACAACGACATGCCGACGGTCCCCAGCGGACCGCCTCGACAGCGTCGCCCTAACGACAAAACTACGCACGAAGCGCGACAGTGGTTCCTGGCTCTGTGGCGTTGACGACGTTGCGTTGGCTGGTGTGGGGTTTGAGTGACAGGTCCTTCACCCCAGCGTCGTAAAATCCGTGGTCACGCTCGAAGAAGCTGTGTTTCTTCAAGCAGCTAGCCAAGGGCGGGCCGGGAACCTTCCAGCCTACTTCTTGCCCTTCCTGAACCGCTCGGCGGCCTCGGCTCGCGCTTCGGCCTTCACGCGCTTCACGGCGCCGCGGTCGACCTCTTCGCCCGGCGCGGTCAGGGCGTCGTTGGCGAATTCCAGGTCCAGCATCTTCAGGCGCTTGATCTCGTCGCGCAGGCGGGCGGCGGTCTCGAACTCCAGGTCGGCGGCGGCCTGGCGCATCTTGGCCTCGAGATCGCGCAGGGTGGTCTTGAAGTTGTCGCCCAGGAACGGCTTGGAGCCCTCGGCCACGCCGACCGGCACCAGGACGCGGTCCTTCTCGTAGGGGCTGGCGAGGATTTCCTTGATCTGGCTCTTCACGCTTTCGGGCGTGATGCCGTGCTCGAGGTTGTACTCCTCCTGCTTGGCGCGGCGGCGGTTGGTCTCGGCCATGGCCCGTTCCATCGAGCCGGTGATGCGGTCGGCGTAGAGGATCACCTTGCCGTCGATGTTCCGCGCGGCGCGGCCGATGGTCTGGATCAGCGAGGTTTCCGAGCGCAGGAAGCCTTCCTTGTCGGCGTCGAGAATGGCGACCAAGCCGCATTCGGGGATATCGAGCCCCTCGCGCAGCAGGTTGATGCCGATCAGGGCGTCGAACGCGCCTAGCCGCAGGTCGCGGATGATCTCGATCCGCTCCATGGTGTCGATGTCGGAGTGCATGTAGCGGACCTTCAGGCCCTGCTCGTGCATGTACTCGGCCAGGTCCTCGGCCATCTTCTTGGTCAGGACCGTGATCAGCGAGCGATAGCCCTTGGCGATGGTGTCGCGCACCTCGGCGATCACGTCGTCGACCTGGGTGTGGTTGTTCTTGTTGACCGGACGCACCTCGACCGGCGGGTCGATCAGGCCGGTGGGGCGGATGACCTGTTCGGCGAAGACGCCGCCCGAGCGTTCCAGCTCCCAGGCCGCGGGCGTGGCCGAGACCGACACCGTCTGGGGCCGCATGGCGTCCCACTCTTCGAACTTGAGCGGGCGGTTATCGAGGCAGGAGGGCAGGCGGAAGCCGTACTCCGCCAGGGTGAATTTGCGGCGGTAGTCGCCCCGGTACATGGCCCCGATCTGCGGCACCGCCTGGTGGCTCTCGTCGATGAACAGCAGGGCGTTCTCGGGGATGTACTCGAAGAAGGTCGGCGGCGGCTCGCCGGTGCGGCGGCCCGAGAGATAGCGGGAATAGTTCTCGATACCCGCGCAGGAGCCGGTGGCCTGGATCATTTCCAGGTCGAAGATCGTGCGCTGCTCCAGCCGCTGGGCCTCCAGCAGCTTGCCGTTGGCGATCAGCCACTCCAGCCGTTCCTTCATCTCGTCGCGGATCTGGACGACGGCTTGGTTCAGGGTCGGGCGCGGGGTGACGTGGTGGCTGTTGGCGTAGATCTTGATCCCGTCCAGGTCGGCGGTCTTCTTCCCGGTCAGCGGATCGAACTCGGTGATGGTCTCCACCTCGTCGCCGAACAGCGAGATGCGCCAGGCGCGGTCCTCGTAGTGGGCGGGGAAGATCTCGATGGTGTCGCCGCGGCGGCGGAAGGTCCCGCGCTCGAAGGCGGCGTCGTTGCGCTTGTATTGCAGCGCCACCAGGTCGGCCATGAGCTGCTTCTCGTCCAGGCGCTGGCCCGGTTCGAGGGTGAAGGTCATGGCCGTATAGGTTTCGACCGAGCCGATGCCGTAGATGCAGGACACCGAGGCGACCACGATCACGTCGTCGCGTTCCAGGATCGCGCGGGTGGCCGAGTGGCGCATCCGGTCGATCTGCTCGTTAATCGAGCTATCCTTCTCGATGTAGGTGTCGGTCCGGGGGACGTAGGCCTCGGGCTGGTAATAGTCGTAGTACGAGACGAAGAACTCCACGGCGTTGTCCGGGAAGAAGCTCTTCATCTCCGAATAGAGCTGGGCGGCGAGCGTCTTGTTCGGCGCCAGGATCAGCGCCGGGCGCTGGGTCTCGGCGATGACGCTGGCCATGGTGAAGGTCTTGCCCGAGCCGGTGACGCCCAACAGCACCTGGTCCTGCTCGCGCCCTTCCAGACCGCTGACCAGTTCGGCGATGGCGCGCGGCTGATCGCCCGCCGGCTGGTAGTCGCTGACCAGATTGAAGCGTTTGCCGCCTTCCGACTTGGCCGGCCGGGCCGGGCGGTGGGGCTTCCACAGCATCGGCATGGCGGTCTCGTCGTAGTCGAAGCTCGCCGACATGTCGGCGACGCCGGGGACGGTCGGCGCGGTCTCGGGAGAACGGGGCATGAACGCCAAGGTAGGGTGGATCATGGGCGAACGCTAGTCCGCCGAAGTGTCAGGACATGTCAGCAGCGTCGCGCGAGGTCAGGGCGTCTCGGCGGCCACGGTCGATGGCCGAACGTGGGCCTTGAGCTCCCTCAGGAATATGTCCGGCATGGCGATGACGGCGCTGTGGCCGCCGCCGGGGATCAACACCAGGCGTTTGCTGGGCGCCTGGAGCCGCTCGAAGTAGCTCTTCACCAGCACGGTCGGCGTCTGGATGTCTTCTTCGCCCTGCAGGAACACCACCGGCACGGGGATGACAGGGGCGGGAACGTCGTCGCTATAGGTCATCAGGGCCGGCAGCATCTTCCCGATCGAGAACTTGCCCGCGTCGAGCTAGGCGCGGATGTCCTTCAGGCCGTAGTCCGGCGCGAACAACAGGATGGGGATCAGGCTGCGATAGAGACCGCGCTCGCTCTCCGGCGGGTTGGCCTCCAGGATCTTGCGTTCGGCCAGCAACTCCTTGCGGCCCGCATAGGGTGGGGCGCCGATCGCCAGCAGCTTGGTCTCGGCCTTGGCGTCGCCCTTGGCGCGGACCTTTTGGAGCAGGGCGTCGAAGCCGACGGCCTCATTGCGCTGCATGTCCACCACCTGGCCGGCGCCGACATAGGTGTGGATCAGGTCGGGGCGGCGGCGAGACATCTCAACGCCCACCACGGAACCCCAGGACACCCCGACCAGCACGACCTTGTCCTTGCCCAACGTCTTCCGGGCGTGTTCGACCACGCCGATCCCATCGGCGGCGATGCGGTCGAGGGTGAGCGCGCCGGAGCCTGTTGTCCCGTGTCGGCTGAAAGTGCGCCCGGCCCCCGGCTGGTCCCATTGAACGACCGTGAAGTCCTTCTCCCAGGACCGCAGGGCTTTGTATCCGACCGGCAGGAAGGCCACGCCCGGACCGCCGTGCAGCAGCACCAATACGGGGTTGGATCGATCCTCTCCACGAATGGAGACCCATTGTTCGACGCCGTTGACGCGGATGAAGCCGGCTTGCGCGATCCCGTTCGGCGTGCGGATGGCCAGGGCCTCGGCGGCCTCATGCTGGCGCCATGTCCGATAGACGGCGAGGCCCGCCACGAGAACGAGAACCAAGCCCAGGACAACCAGAAGGCCTTTAGCCATTTTCCCCGCCCGTCGCATGCCGCGCCGTCTTTGGGCGCTGGCCATTGGGTTCGCAGCCTCGACGCGGCCGGAATCAACGATCATCGTAGCGCGATGACGCAGCTGCGCGAGGCCTACATCACCGGGACCGGCGTCTTCCTGCCGGGGGAACCCGTACCGGTGGAGCGGATGGAAGATCACCTCGGCCGGATCGCCGGGCGTGACAGCCTGCTCGGCCGCCGGGCGCTGCGTTGGAACGGGGTCGAGACGCGGCACTATGCGCTCGCCGCCGACGGCCGGGCGACCCACTCCACCGCCGGCATGTGCGCTCAGGCCGTGCGGGCGGCGCTGGAGGCGGCGGCGCTTGAACCGGCGGATCTGAGCTTCCTGGCCGCGGCGACCACCCAGGGCGACTATTTGGTGCCGGGCCACGCGGCGAACGTCCACGGCGAGCTGGGCGGCGGCCCGTTGGAGATCGCCAGCTTTCAGTCGGTCTGCGGTTCGTCGCTGATGGCGGCCAAGGCGGCGTGGTTGTCGGTCCGGGCCGGCGAGCATGACGTGGCCGTGGCGGGGGCGAGCGAATTCTCCTCGCGCTGGTTCCAGCCCGCCTTCTACGAGGGCACCGCTCTGGTCGACGCCAAGGGGCGGCTGCGGGCCGAGGCCGACTACCTGCGCTTTACACTCTCGGACGGGGCCGGGGCGGTGGTGATGGAGCCCGCGCCGCGTCCGCAGGGCCTGTCGCTGAAGGTCGAGTTCATCGACCTCGTCTCGCTCGCCGACCGCTTCGATCCTTGCATGTGGGCCGGGGCTTCGGTGGAGGGGCGGACCGACCCGCTGGCCACCTGGGCGTTCGCGGGGCCGGCGGCGGCCCATGCGGCGGGCGCGGTGGCGCTGTTGCAGGACTTCGAACTGCTGAAGCGGGTGATCCGCGCCTGGGTCGGGGTCTATCTGCAGAAGGTCGATCAGGGCCGGATCGTCCCTGGCCAGGTCGATCACCTGCTCTGTCACTACTCGGCGCGCTCGCTGCGCGAGGAGATCGTCTCCCTGCTGGAGAAGACCGCCGGGATGATCCCCGAGCAGAAGTGGTTCTCGAACCTGGCGAGCGTCGGCAATATCGGCTCGGCGTCGATCTGGGNNNGCCCGAGAGCGGTAGGGCCTTTGTTGGGTTCATGATGCTGGAGGCGGTCGGTTGAGTTCGGTTTCCGACGTGCTGCGGCAGCTCACCGTGGTGTTCACCGAGTTCGAAGGGCGGCTGGAGCAGACTCCGCTGATCCGCAAGCTGACGCGCGGGCGGTTCGCGCTGGCCGACTACCACGCCTTCCTGATCGGCCTGCGCCAGCAGGTGAAGGACGGGGCGCTGTGGATGTCGCGCGCCGCCTCCAATGTCGACGACGAGCACCTGGAGCTGCGCTCCAGCCTGATGCGCCATGCGGTGACCGAGCACCGCGACTTCCGGCTGCTGGAAGCCGACTATGTGGCGGCGGGCGGTGAGCTGGCGGCGATCCGGGGCGCGGAGAAGAACATCGGCTCCGAGGCGCTGTCGGCCTGGATGTTCCATGAGGCCTCCAAGCCCAACCCCTTCGGTCTGCTGGGGGCGATGTGGATCATCGAGGGGCTGGGATCGATCAAGGCGGCCGAGTGGGGCGCTCTGGTGCGCCAGCGGCTGGACCTGCCCGACCATGCGGTGCGCTTCCTGCTCTATCACGGCGAGAACGACGTCGAGCACATCAAGGAATTCGAGGAGATGCTGGCGATGGTGCTGCCGGACGCCGAGACGGCGGCGCGCATCGTCAAGTCCGCGCAGGTGACGGCCAGGCTCTACGCCCTGCAGATCGAGGAGATCACGGCGTGAGCGATCCGGCCTTCGATCTCGCCAACTACGATCCGCGCGATCCCGACCCTTGGCTGGCGCTCTATCTGGACCAGGGCCTGCCGATCGCACCCGAGGCCAAGATCGCGCTGTTGAAGGGCAACCGGTCCTGGTCGCGGCGCTGGCTGTTTCCGATCATGCGGCCGGCGGTGTTCGCCTTCTTCATCCTGGTGAAGATCGCGCGCGGGATCTCGCCGCACCACCCGAACCTGAACGGGACGCTGCACCGGCTGATCCATTGGGGGCTGAGGACCTTCTGCACCCCGGAAGCCAACACCCTGATCCTGCGCCATTTCCATGTGGGCACCGAGTTGCTGGCCTTCATCAAGGCCAACGCCGGGCCGGTGGAGATCGACACCGTGCCGCTGCGGCCGCGGACCTTGAAGGACCTGGAGGACAACGTCTTCCTCCAGCACGACCTCAACGTCTTCAATTTCATCATCCAGCTGAACGCCAGCCTGAGGGTGCAGGGCAGGGACCTGGTCCCGGTCGACAAGCCGGACTTCTCGATGATCTCCGATAAGCCGTTCGAGCTGGCGCCGCTGCCGAGGGGGCGGCTCAACTTCGCCGACGCCCAGACCGCCATCGAGGTCTACACCCCGCTCTACGCCCTGCTGCTGCCGCGCGCCGACTTCGTCCGGGCGGCCCAGTCGCTACAGCTCGACGAAACCGTGGCGATCTATATCGGCAAGATCCTGGGCACGGACTACCACATGTCCTTCGTCAAGAACGGCCACCCGCTGGTGCCGCTCTCGACCTTGCAGGCCGGCTACCGGTTGATGATGCACGGCCTCGACTGCGAGGCCTTCCACGGCTGGCTGCGGTTGTTGAAGCACCGGCAGGCCCAGGGGCTGCCGCTCGATCCGCGTAATCCGACTGGAGCGAGCGCCTAGCGGTCGTTGTTGAGGGCCCGGCGTTCCAGGGCCTGGCACTTGCTCGGCGTCACCTGCGGCCAGGGGCCGGGATCGGAGCCGATCCGGCGGTAGGCTTCCTGCTGGGAGATCCGCTCGCGCATGGCCAACTGTTCGGCGGCGCGGTCGGCGAAGCCGCGGCCCGAGCGCATGGCGGCGTCGAACCGGGCGCGGGCGTCCGGGTCTTCCTGTTGGCCAAACGTCTGACGAGAGCCGCCCAGCGAGACATTGGCGCTTTCGCGACCCCAGCCCGATGGGAAGGCCGGCGTGGCGCGAAGATAGCGCTGCATCGCGCACGCCTGTTCCACGCGCCAAGCGGGGGTCGCCGAGGCGTAGGCCGGAAGCGCGGTTCCGGTCAGGGCGATAAGCGTGAAGACGTACTTCAGCATCAACGTCAGTTTGGCATCAGAAATTGGGCGCACCTGTGGCGGCCACCATAATGACCGCAATGAGGATGACGAGCGCATATGTGACGTGGGCCATGGCGGCTCCGCTAGGCTTTCTCCTGATCGGATAGGAGCCTGGCGGAGCGCCCCGGGTCGCGCATGACCCATACGGACTAAGCCGGGGCGCGCGCCTGTTGGCCCCCCGAGGGAGGAGGACCCTGTCTCGTCTACTTGTCGGCGGCCTTGCTGACCGCCGTGCCGACCGCGGCGCCTGCCACCGCGCCGACCGGCCCGCCGACGACGGCGCCCGTCGCCGCGCCGGTCGCGGCGCGTTGCTCGACGTTGTGGCCGCAGGCCGAAAGGGTCAGGGCGAGGCCGGCTGCGGCGATCAGGCTGAGGGTCTTACGCATGGGGTTTCCTTCGATCGTGACGGCTTGACCGTGGAACGGAGGAGGTGCTGCGAAGGTTCCGGCCGCAGCCTGTTCGGTTAAGAAATTCCAAAAATTTTCATGTTGCAGCGCAATATATGCTTGCGAATCCTGGCGCACCTGGGCATAAGCCCTTCAACTTCGCCGTAGCCTGCCACTCCACGTGTATCTGGACAGGCTCACAGTCGCGACGCCGCCAGCATGAGCAGGGGCGTCCGTGACGACGATGTCAGGGGGCGAAATCGCCCTCGTCACACGGGACAAGACCTCTTTGACATTCCACAGTAAGGCACGCGCCGATTGGCGTGGGCCGACATGCGCCGCATTGATCGGCTCGGGCATTGGGCTTGCGCTGGGCGCGACCTACATGGCCGGCGGCATGGCGCGCGCCGCCACCGACCACGCCCGGGCCTCGCGCCTGGCCGGCGTCGCGGCGGGCGCCTATTCCGACTCCATTCTGGAACGTGAAGCCGCGGCTCTGGATCCAGGCGTTCTGCGCGTCGCGCGTCGCCACGATCCGTCCATCACCACGGCCTCCATTGATCGTCAGAACGCGGTCCTGACGGCGCGGTTGGAAAATTCGCCCCGCCACGACACCAACCACAATCCACTGCGGCGCGGCTTTGACGTGCGGTTGCCCACGGCGGCGCCGTTCCATCTGACCGGTGCGCTCGAAACCTCCCGCGAGCTCGAATGCCTGACCCAGGCGGTCTACTTCGAAGCTCGCGGCGAAACGCCGGCCGGCCAGGCCGCCGTCGCCCAGGTCGTGCTCAACCGCGTCCGCCACCCGGCTTTTCCGAAAAGCGTTTGCGCCGTGGTCTTCCAGGGCGCGGGCAAGCGGATCGGTTGCCAGTTCAGCTTCGCCTGCGACGGCTCCATGCGCCGCGGCCGCGAGACCGCCGCCTGGAACCGCGCCCAGAAGGTCGCCTCGCGGGCGCTTTCCGGCACGGTGATGGCCGTCGTCGGCAACGCCACCCACTTCCACACCGTCAATGTGGCGCCCAGCTGGGGGCCGCGTCTGGTGCGCACCGCCGAGGTGGGGCTGCACGTCTTCTATCGCTTCGGCCAGGGTGCGAGCCGCATGTACGCGGCCGCCCCGGACAGCCAGCGCGCGACCTTCACCTCCGCGCCGGGCGTCTCGGCGCCGATGGAGATCACCACCGAGCTGCGGCTGACCTCCGCCGTGAAGACCGACAAGCCCGATGCGACGGCCGTCGCCGACACCGGCGTTCACGCCGACGTCCTGGCCAAGGCGCCCAGCCCGACCCTGGCGCCGGCCGAGGCGGCCGCGTCGGCTCGCAAAACCGCCGAACCGGCCAAGCTCTCGCCTGTGAAGCTCACCCCGGCCAAGTTCTCGGCGTCGTCTGACCTCGAAACCCAGATGGTCGGGACCGACTAAGGTCGTTTCTCCGCCACCGGCGATAGGTCATGCTCCAGCGTGGCCGTCGACGGCGGTTAGGAGATGACTTCAGGATGTCGGACATGAACGGCGCGAACCGCAGCGAGGAATTGGCTCAGGGGCTGCTGAACTGCCCCTATGCGGAGCTCAGCCCTCTGCAGAAGAGCGTGATCGATCTGATCGCGGCCGAGACGCCCAGCGGCGCCGATCCGATTCTGTCGCGCGACGACCGCACCTTCGGCCAGCGTCTGGCCGATCGGGTCGCCTCGATCGGCGGTTCCTGGGGCTTCATCATCGGCTTTGGCCTGGCCCTGATCCTATGGATCGGCTGGAACCAGGTCGCCAAGGGCGGCCATCTGGCCTTCGACCCCTATCCCTTCATCTTCCTCAATCTGATGCTGTCGATGCTGGCCGCCATCCAGGCGCCGGTCATCATGATGAGCCAGAACCGGCAGAGCGCGCAGGACCGGCGCGCCGCCGAGCACGACTATGTCGTGAACCTGCGCGCCGAACTCGAGATCATGCACCTGCACGACAAGATGGACGCCATGCGCAACCTCGACCTGGCGCGGCTGGTCGAGGCCCAGAACCAGACCCTGAACCTGCTTAAGGTTCAGATCGCCGAACTGTCGGCCGGGCGGAACTAGGCGCGCGCCGCCCGGCGCAGGGCTTGGGGCGGTTGGCCGAACGCTCGCAGGAAGGCCCGGCGCATCCGTTCCGGATCTCCGAAGCCGGTCAACTCCGCCACCCGGTCGATCGGATCGGCGGAACCCTCGACCCGTTCGCGGGCGGTTTCGAGCCTTAGACGCTCCACGGCCTTGGCGGGCGTCATGCCGGTCTCGGCGGCGAAGGCGCGGGCGAAATGGCGCGGGCTCATGGCCGCCCTGTCGGCCAGCTTCTCGACACCGAGGGGCTCGGCCATCCGTTCGCGCATCCAGTCGAGCAGGGCCGCGAAGCGTCCGCCCTGACCGCCCATCTCCAGCAGGGCGGAGAACTGCGACTGTCCCCCGGGGCGGCGGTGGTAGACGACCAACTGCTGGGCCACGGCGCGGGCGATCTCCTCGCCAAGATCATCGGCGATGAGCGCCAGCGACAGGTCGATGCCGGCGGTGATCCCGGCCGAGGTCCAGACATCGCCGTCGCGTACGAAGATCCGGTCGGGCTCCAGGCGGACCTTGGGATAGCGCCGCGCGAAGTCGGGGCAGCGCTGCCAGTGGGTGGTGGCCCGCCGACCGTCCAGCAGACCGGCCTCGGCCAGGACATAAGCGCCGGAACAGACGCTGGTGGTGCGCTGCGCCGTGGCCGCCGCCGCGCTGACCCAGGCCAGGGTGTCCTGGCACAGCGCCGGCCCGCGGGTGCCTTCGCCGCCGGCGACCATCAGGGTGTGCAGCGGCTCGGAGCAGAGCGGCTCGGCCACCATCAAGGCGCGCGAGGACGAGGCCACCGGCCCCGGATGGCGCGCCATCACCTTGATTTCATAGGCCCCGGGCACATAGCGCGCGGCGATCTCGAAGGCGGCGATCGGCCCGGCGGCGTCCAGGATCTGGAAGTCTGGAAAGATCAGAACGCCGAGCGTGCGGGTCATGGCTGAAACCGAGGGAAAATTGTCATTTCTGCCGCAGGCTATGCCGAGCACTGTGGGCGCGTCAAATCCCGGAGGTCGCCATGTCCCAGTTTCAGATCGTCATCCCGCTCTATCCCGACGTCACCCACCTCGACTTCACCGGGCCGCACCAGGTGTTCGCGCGGCTGCCGAACACCAAGGTCATCGTCGCCTCGATGGGCGGGGTCGATGTGGTCGCCGATGGCCTGACCTTCTCGAACCTGGCCGACCTGTCGAAGGTCGAGCGCTGCGACCTGCTGTGCGTGCCGGGCGGGTTTGGAACCACCAACGCCATGCTGGACGAGGCGTTCATGGCGCAGATCCGCCGCCTGGGCGGCGGCGCCAAGTACCTGACCAGCGTCTGCACCGGCTCGCTGATCCTGGCCGCCGCCGGGTTCCTGCGCGGCAAGCGCGCGGCCTGCCACTGGGCCTGGCGCGACCTGCTGATCCCGTTCGGGGCCATCGTCGACGAGAGCCGGGTGGCGCGTGACGGCGACATCATCACCGGCGGCGGGGTGACGGCGGGGCTGGACTTCGCCTTTGTCGTGGCGGCCGAGGTGGCGGGGGAGACCCTGGCCAAGTCGATCCAGCTCGGCCTCGAATACGCGCCGGCGCCGCCCTTCGCCTCGGGGCGTCCGGAGCTGGCTTCACCGGAGGTCCTGGCCGGCGTGCAGGCGCGAATGGCGGTCGGGGCCGATGCGCGGCTGGCCGCCGCCCATCAGGCCGCCGCGCGCCTGGAGCCCGCTCAATGACGTGTTGCTAGGCGGCTAGTCCCAGGGCGCGAACCAGGGCGGCGGGCTCGATCGGCTTGCTGAGATAGTCGTTGAAGCCGAGCGCCAGCAGGCGTTCGCGCTCCCCGGCCATGGCGTCGGCGGTCAGGGCGACCACCGGAATGGTCTCCCGGCCGCTGGCGCGGATGGCCGCCAGGGTTTCGATCCCGCTCATGCCGGGCATGTGGATGTCCATGAAGACGACGTCGAAGCCGCCGCCCTCCAGGGCGACCAGACCCTCGTCGCCGCTGGCCGCGGTCGCCACGGTGAGGCCGAGCGCCTCCAGCAGCGCGCGCGCGACCTCCTGGTTGGTGCGGTTGTCGTCGACCACCAGGGCCCGCGCGGCCGCCTCTCGCAACGGGAGCCGGGACTCAGGCCCCGCGACGGGGCCGGCCAGCGCCGCCGGCAGAGGCAGGGTGAGGGTGAACCGAGAGCCCGAGCCTGGGCGGCTGTCGAGCATGATGTCGCCGGACATCAGCCGCGCCAGGTTGCGTGAGATCGCCAGGCCCAGCCCGGTGCCGCCAAAGCGTCGGGCGATGCTGGAATCGGCCTGGGTGAAGCCCTGGAAGAGGCGCGCCTGCGTCTCCGCGTCGATCCCGGGACCGGTGTCTGAGACCGTGAAAGTCACCGTATCTGGAGCGCTGGCCTGAGCCACGCTCAGCCGGACTTCGCCCTGGCTGGTGAACTTCACCGCGTTGGAGAGCAGGTTCTGCAGAATTTGCCGAAGCCGGGCGTCGTCACCGCTCACCCAGGGCTGGATTTCGGGCGCGATCTCCCAGGTGAGGGCGAGCCCCTTCTCCCGAGCGGCCGGGGTCCAGAGTTCGGCGGCGCGCTCGACGGCTTGGCGCAGCTCAAAGGGACGATCTTCGACGTCGAAGCGGCCGGCCTCGATCTTGGCCAGGTCCAGGATGTCGTTGAGGATGGTCATCAAGCCCCCGCCCGACCGCAGCAGGGTGGCGACATACTCGGCTTGGCGGGCGGTGAGGTCGGTGCGCTCCAGGGCGTGGGCCATGCCCAGCACGCCGTTCATCGGGGTTCGCAACTCGTGGCTCATCATCGCCAGGAACGCCGACTTGGCCTGGTTGGCCGCCTCGGCCGCGCGGGTCTGGGTCTCCAACGCCCGGTAGGCGGCGGCGAGCTCGCGGGCGGCGACCACGCTGCGGCGGGCCGAGATCGCGGCGTAGCCGATGAAGACCATGGCCCCCATGGCGGCGGCCAGCAGCTGGGGCCCCTCGAGACGGGGGAACAGCAGCGCCGCGATAAGGACGGCGATGGCGCTGGGCGTGCTGAAGATCAGCAGCGCCAGGGGAGAGCGGAAAGCATGGCTGATCCCGTTGAGCAGCAGGGCCGACCAGGTCAGGAAGGCCAGGACCTCCGCGCCAGGGACGGGCGACAGCCAGTAGGTGATGGCCAGGCCGACCCAGGTGAAGTTCACCGCCAGGGCTGAGCCGAGATATGAGAGGCGGCCCAGGCGGGTCGGAGTCTCGCCGCGGCCTTGGACCGATGTGGCGAGCCAGGTCCAGATTTCGGCGAGCGCCAAGGCGACGCCCCAGATCGCCGCGATCTTCGGCGACAGCACCGCGCTCACCAGGAAGACGTTGAGCACGCCGACGATCCACCGCGACGGCGCCATTTTTCGGGCCGACCGCGCTACGCCGTCAAAGCCTTCGTCCCAAGCAAAAACCGATAACTTCATCACGCCGCCCGACTGATCGGGGCGCAATTTCCAGGATATTGCGCAAAATAGCCTTAACGGCGACGCCGTTATGCGACTTTGGGTTGGGATCAACGATCCTGGGTTTTGGCGCGGATCGTGTCGATATTCCGGGCCTGGGGTGGGCTCAGACCGCGTCGAGACCGATGTCGAGCACCGGCGCCGAGTGGGTGAGGGCGCCGACGCTGATCACGTCCACACCGGTCTCGGCGATCGCGCGTACGGTCTGCAGGTTGACGCCGCCCGAGGCCTCCAAGGTCACCTTGCCCGCAGCCAGGCGCACGGTGGTCGCCAGGTCTTCCAGGCTGAAGTTGTCCAGCATGATCACGTCGGGCGCCAGCGGCAGGGCCTCGTCGAACTGCGCCAGGCTGTCGACCTCGACCTCGATCTTCATCAGGTGGCCGGCGGCGGCGCGGGCCCGCTTCAGGGCCTCGGCGACCCCGCCGCAGGCGGCGACGTGGTTGTCCTTGATCAGGATGGCGTCATCCAGGCCGAAGCGGTGGTTCAGACCACCGCCGCAGCGCACGGCGTATTTTTCCAGATGACGCAGGCCCGGCGTCGTCTTGCGGGTGTCGGCGATGCGGGCCTTCGTGCCGGAGACGGCGGTCACATAGGCGTGGGTCAGGGTGGCGACGCCGGAGAGCCGGCCCAGCAGGTTGAGCGCGGTGCGCTCGGCCGAGAGCAGGGCGCGCGCATTGGCCTCCACCTTGGCCAGGACTTGACCAGGCTGGACCAGATCGCCGTCGACCGCGCACGCTTCGAAGCGCGCGTCGGGATCGAGCGCCAGCACCGCCAGCCGGGCGCAGGCCAGGCCGGCCACCACGCCCGATTGCCGGGCGGCGAACACGGCCGACAGCCGGGCGTCGGCCGCGATGCAGGCCTGCGCCGTGACGTCGCCGGCGCGGCCCAGGTCTTCAGCGAGGGCGGCCGTGACCACGGGCGCGATCAGGAGGTCGGGGATCGGTGGGGTCATTCGGCTGCTAGGCGTGAGGAATGGGGGGCAGGAAGCGTGATGAAGGTCCGCGTCGGCGCCTTGTCGGCCACGCCGTCGGCGCGGAAGTGGGCGCCAAGGCTGGCCGGGCGGGCGAGGGCGGCCTCGGCGGTCAGGCGGGCGGCGACCAGCGGCGCGGCGCGGCCATGGGCGGCCTCCATCGCGTCGATCTCGGCGATCAGGCGGGTCAGACCCTGCGCGTCGCGGACCACGCCGGCGTCACGGCTCATGGCGATGCGAAGCTGGGCGAGCGCCTGGCGCGGCAGGTCGGGCGCCGGGAGCGCGCGCAGCGGCCGGCTCTTGGGATCGAGGACCTCGCGGGCGGCATGCCCGGCGCGAGCGCCGAACACCGCGGCCTCCAGCAGCGAATTGGAGGCCAGGCGGTTGGCGCCGTGCACGCCGGTCGAGGCGCATTCGCCGGCCGCGAACAGGTTGGCGAGCGAGGTGCGCCCGTCCGCGTCGGTGACGATCCCGCCCATGTGATAGTGGCAGGCCGGTGCGACCGGGATCGGCTGGACCCTGGGGTCGATGCCGCCCGACAGGCAGGCGGCGAACACCGCGGGGAACTCGTCGGGGAAGTGCGCGCCGACGGCGGCGCGGGCGTCCAGGAAGGCGCCGCGCCCAGCTTCACGCTCGGCGTGGATGGCGCGGGCCACCACGTCGCGGGGCGCGAGCTCGGCGTCGGGGTGATAGCGGGCCATGAAGGCCTCGCCGTTTCCGTCGATCAGCTTGGCGCCTTCGCCGCGCAGGGCTTCGGTGGCCAGGGGCGCCGGATCGCGGCCGATGTCGATGGCGGTCGGGTGGAACTGCACGAATTCGGGGTCGGCGATGGTCGCGCCGGCCATGGCGGCCAGCGCCAGGCCCTCGCCCTTCAGTTCGGGCGGGGTGGTGGTGACGGCGTAGAGCCCGCCGATGCCGCCGGTGGCCAGGATAGTGGCGGCCGCCGTGATCTCGATCANCTCGATCAGGCGTCCGTCTTCCTCGGCCAGCACGCCGCGCACGCGGCCCTCGGCGTCCTGCAGCAGGCCGCGCAGCCGCGCGCCCGAGCGGATCTGGATGTGCGCGGCCGAGAGCGCGGTCTTGATGACAGCGTCCATGATGGCGCGGCCGGCCTGGTCGCCCTTCACCCGGGCCACGCGCGAGCGCGAGTGGGCGGCTTCGAGGCTGGTGGCGAACCGGCCCTGGTCGTCGCGGTCGAAGGGCGCCCCCAGCAAGGCCAGCCTGCGGACCGCTTCGGGACCCTCTTCGGCCAGGATCGCGGCCATGGCCGCATCGACCAGGCCAGCGCCGGCGGCGATGGTGTCGGCGGCGTGCAGAGCCGGGGCGTCGTCGTCCGACAGCGCCGCGGCCATGCCGCCCTGCGCCCAGGCTGAGGAACAGCCCTGGTTCACCGGCGCGCCGGTCAGGACCAGCGCCTTGCGCGGGGCGACCGCCAGCGCCGCCGACAGGCCAGCCAGGCCCGCGCCGACGATCAGCACGCCGTCGTGCTTGATGCGTTCCACCGCTAGATCAGCTCCACGTCGACGTGGTGGCGAGCCTTCACGAGGTCATAGCGCGCCGGAATGAGCGGCGGCGGCAGGTCGATCATCCGTTGCACGGACAGCCGCGCCCGTTCGGCGATCGCCGGGTCGACAGTGACCTCGTAGCGGTCGTAGGCCAGGGCCTCATAGATGTTCTGCAGGCTGATCCGCTTCATGTGCGGGCAGAGGTTGCAGGGGCGCAGGAACTCAGTCTCCGGCGCGTCGGCCGCGACGTTGTCGGCCATCGAGCATTCGGTGATCAGCACCACCTGCTTGGGCTTACGCTGCAGCACATAGTCGTTCATCGCGGCGGTGGAGCCGGCGAAGTCGGAGACTTCCAGCACCTCGGCCGGGCACTCGGGGTGCGCCAGGACCTCGGCGTTCGGATAGGCTTCCCGCAGTTCCAGGATGTCGGCGGCCGTGAAGCGCTCATGCACTTCGCAGCGCCCCTGCCAGGCGATGATCTTGACGTCGGTCTGACGCGCGACGTTGCGGGCCAGGAACTCGTCGGGGATCAGGATGACGCGGTCGACGCCCCATTCCTTGGCCACATGCTCGACCACCTGCACGGCGTTGGCGCTGGTGCAGCAGACGTCGGTCTCGGCCTTCACGTCGGCGGTGGTGTTCACATAGGTCACGACCGGCAGACCCGGATAGCGCTGCTTGATCAGGCGCACGTCGGCGCCGGTGATCGAGGAGGCGAGACTGCAGCCGGCGAGCAGATCGGGGATCAGCACGGTCTTGCCTGGCGACAGGATCTTCGAGGTCTCGGCCATGAAGTGCACGCCGGCCTGGACGATGATCTTGGCGTCCGACTTGGCCGCTTCCTTGGCCAGGCCCAGGCTGTCGCCGACATAGTCGCCGACCCCGTGGAAGATCTCGGGCGTCATGTAGTTGTGGGCGAGGATGACGGCGTCCTTCTCGCGCTTCAGCCGATTGATCTCGGCGATCAGCGGAGCCTGGAGGCGCCACTCCATCGGGGTGACGTGATGCTTGACCTTTTCCCACAGGGGAAGGGTGGCGGCTTCAACAGCGGGCGTGAACGCAAATTGCGAACCGTCGGCCATGGTGTCCCTCCTTATGCTCAAACTGAGCATTTCCTCGGCCTCAAAAAACGCCGCGGGTGTCTGCAGCGCCCGTCGGCGTCGTGATTATGCTCAAAACGAGCAAAACCAATGACGGATCATATAGACCCCCGTTCGGTCGGGGACAAGCCCACTTTATCTTGAAGCCCGGTCAGGCCGCCTGGGTCTCGGGGTCGATGGAGCGGGCGATGGTCCGCGCCAGGGTCTCGGCCGAGTAAGGCTTGCGCAGCAAGGGCCAGGGCGCGTCGACCGCGGTCGACAGCGTTTCTCCGGTATAGCCGGACGACAGGATAACGGGCAGGTCCGGCCGCACGGCGGCGGCGGCGCGCGCCAGGTCCACCCCTGAACGGGCGCCCGGCATGACCAGGTCGGTCAGCAACAGGTCCAGATCATCGGGCCCGTTCAGCAGCTCCAATGCGCGCTCCACGCCGTCGGCGCGGATCACCTGATGGCCCAGCTCGCTCAACATCGCGGCGACCATGTCGCCGACTTCCAGGTCATCCTCGACCAGCAGGACGTTCAGGGCCCGGGCCCTGGCGGCGTTCTGCTCGGGCGCAGGCTCGGCGATCTCCGGCAGGGCCTCGATACGGGGGAGATAGAGGCTGACGGCCGCGCCATGTCCGGGAGAGGTCTCGATCACCACGCCGCCGCCGCTCTGACGGGCGAAGCCGTAAACCTGAGAGAGGCCAAGTCCGGTGCCCTTGCCGACATCCTTGGTCGTGAAGAACGGCTCGAAGACGCGGGCCAGAACGTCGGCCGCCATGCCGACGCCGTCGTCGCGGACCACGACCTGGACGTAGTCCCCCGCGGCGAGGTCCTGGACTTCGCCCTCGGCGAGGCTGCGCAGGCTGGTCTCCAGCCGTACGGCGCCGCCCTGGGCGATGGCGTCGCGGGCGTTGACCACCAGGTTCATGACCGCTGCATCGAATTGGCCGGGGTCGATCATGGTCACCGCGCCTGGCGCGTCGGGGGCGAGGGTCAGGGAGACGGCTTCGCCGGCGGCGCGGCGGAGCAGCTGTTCGCTCTCCCTCAGCAAGGTGTCGATGCGGACGGCCTCGGGCTTCAGGGCCTGGCGTCGGGAGAAGGCCAGCAGTTGGTGGGTCAGCCGCTCGCCGCGCCGGGCGGCGCCCAAAGCGGCCTCGACCATGCGGTCGCGCCGCTCGACATCGTCCGGCCGCCGCTGGATCAGGTCCAGGGCGCCGATCACCACGGTCAGCAGGTTATTGAAATCGTGGGCCACCCCGCCGGTGAGCTGGCCGACGGCTTCCAGTTTCTGGGCGTGGTGCAACCGAGCCTGGGCCTCGTCGCGTTCGGCCAACGCCGCCTGGACCCGTTCGGCCAGCAGGTCGTTGATCCGCATCAGATCGAACTCGGCCTGCTTGGCGTCGGTGGTGTCCACGCCAATGCCGATGAAACCGACGAACTCGCCGTTCGGCCCGTATCTGGGCTGGGAGACGGAGCGGATCCACCGCCAGGCGTCGTCGACGCGGCGGTAGCGGGCCTCCAGGGTGAAACGTTGGCGCGAGGCCTCGCCTGCGACCTGCTCCTTCAGGACGCGGGGCAGGTCCTCCTCGTACAGGCGTTCGCGCCAGTCGAAGGCCAGTGCGTCGTCGTATGAAACACCCAGGAAATCCACATAGGCCTGGTTCACGAACTCCCGACGGCCGTCGGTCCTCGAAACCCACAGCAGCACTGGGGCGCTGTCGGCCAGGGCGCGGAACCGGGCGTCGCTCTCGCGGACCTTCTCAAAGGCCAGCCGCCGTTCGGTGATGTCGATATTGACGCCGACCGCACGGACGATGGCGCCCGCGCCGTTCTGCAGCATCTCGCCGCGCGACAGCAGCCACCGGATCTCGCCGTCCGGGCGCACGATCCGGTATTCGGTCGGCGCCATCCTGCCGGTCTTGATGGCGGCGATGTTGCTTTGCCGCACCCACTCGCGGTCGTCGGGATGCACGCTGCTGAGCAGCGAGCGGATGTTGGACTCCCCGCCCGGCGGCCGGCCGAGGTTCTTGTAGAGCGTGGGCGACCAGTAGCCCTCGCCGGTCAGGACATCCCAGTCCCAGAGGCCGACCTCGCCGGCGTCCTGGGCCATTTGCAACCGCGCCTCGCTGCGGTCGAGCGCGGCCTGGGCCTCGTCCAGGCGCAGCATGATTTCGCGCAGGGCCGCGGCGACCATGACGGTGACGGCCCCGGAGGTCGCGTAGAGGACGACCTGCGCCTGATCGGCGAAGGCGATCGGAAGGGCCTGGCGCACGCCGAGCCCGATGCCCAGCGCGGCCAGCAGGCTGATCCAACCCCAGCGCTGACCCGCAAACAGCGTGGCGACGACGAAGGCGGGGAAGTAGGTCGGCGAGAGGCTGAAGGCGTTGTCCCAGCCGACGAACATGCCGCTGACGCCGATGGCTACGGCCATGGCCGCAAGGCTGATCGCCAGCGCAGCCGGGAAGGGCGGCGAGCGCCGGGGAATGCGAAGCGGCAGGGCGACGGGGCTCATGGCGCCGGACGCTCCCAAGACTCCGGTCGCTAGCGAACCGGCCTACAGAGCATGCTGGCGCTGGCGGCTTGGTGCAACTCTCGATATCGAAAGGATTGAACCCTATTTTCGCCCGGTTGCGGCTTCATGTTGGCCGGCTCGGAAACGACGTAAGACCTTGCGCCTGAACCTATCGCAGATCTTTTCGCAACGCGGCTTGATCGCGGCCCTGGTGGCGACCTGCGGCGCTGCGGTCGTGCTGTTGGCATGCGCCAATCCGAACTACACGGGCCAGGACTTGGGCAAGTCCAGAGGGTTGGCGAGCGTCGTCGGAACCCTGTCGGACAAGGGGTTGGCGCGGCTCACCGCCGATATGGATCCGGCCATGTTGGCGCTGGCCAAGCGCCACGACCCGGTCAAGCAGGCCGATCCCTGGGGCCGGACCATCGGCTGGGCCAGCCTGGATATCACCCAAATCCCAGACCTTGGCCTGGGTGAGACCTCGGTGGAGACCGCCGAGGAGATCAACTCCTTGCGGGGCTTCTCCAAGCTGCCGATCCGCCCCATGCGCCCCTTCGTGCTGGCCGCCAGCGGGCCTGACGGCGCCCGAGCGCTGAAATGCCTGGCCGAGGCGGTCTATTACGAAAGCGCCCGCGAACCGTTGCTGGGCCAGGAGGCGGTGGCCCAGGTGGTGCTGAACCGGGTTCGCCATCCGGCCTATCCGAAATCGGTCTGCGGGGTGGTCTATCAGGGCTCGGCCCGGGAGACCGGCTGCCAGTTCAGCTTCACCTGCGACGGCGCGCTGCGCTACGCCCCCGAGCCTGGCCTCTGGGCGCAGGCCGTGCGCATCGCCCGCCAGGCGCTGGCCGGTCATGTGAACAAGGCGGTGGGGTCGGCGACGCACTATCACGCCAACTATGTCGCGCCCTACTGGGCGCCGACCCTGGTGAAGATGAAGCAGGTCGGTCTGCACATCTTCTATCGTTGGACCGGCCCCTGGGGCGAGCCTCCGGCCTTCACCGGCCGCTATGCGGGCGGCGAGGCCTATCTGTCGCCGGCCATTCTCGGCGGGCTCGACGCGCGCACCAACGGCCTGCTCGATCCCGAGGCCCAGGGTATCGGCGGCGATCGCAAGCTGACCCTGGCGGTGGCGGGCGAGGTCAGGACCTATACCGTCGCCGACGCCGCGGCTCATGGCGGCGAGAAGACTCGGGTGCTGGGCACGCTCTATGCGCCGCGCCGCAAGCCGACGCCCGACGAGGTCCAGGAAATCAACAAGTCGTTGGCGGCCATGGAGGCGGCCAGCGGCGCTTCGCCCGCGCCGATCCCGTTGCCGGCGGCCTCGGTGGCTGCTCCGCAGGGCGGCGGGCCGGGCGAACCCTAGGCTAGCCGCTGAAGGCGTCCGGATAGGCGACCAGCAGGGCCTCGTCCAAGGCGCCGTCCTCCAGCGCCAGGGCCATGAAGGCAGGGCTGCCGGAATAGGGCGATTTGACCTTGGCGGCGGCCTGCGCGCTGAAGCCGAACTTCGGATAGTATTCCGGGTGGCCCAGCACGATCACCGCGCGGGCGCCGAACTCCTTGGCGGTTTCCAACGACGCGGCGGTCAGGCGCTTGCCGACCCCGTCCCGCTGGCGATCCGGCCGCACGGCCAGCGGCGCCAAGGCGGCGTAAAGGTGCACGCTGTCGGCCCAGAGGCGGCTGTAGAGGATGTGGCCGACGATCTCGCCGTTCTCGTCCTCCTCGATCAGTTCGAACATCACATCGCCCGCGGCTCGCAGGCGTTCGACGAGGTCGGCCTCATCGGCCTGACCAAAGGCGGCGTGGACGATGTCGCGGATGGCGGCGTGGTCGGCGGGGCGAGCGTGGCGGATCATCGGCGCAGTCTTAAGCGCAGGCGGCCTCATGGAAAGGCGGATTTGATCGCCGCCAGGTGTTCCCGCCACCCCGGCGCAACTACCGCGAGCGGCCGGCGTTCTCCCTGCGGCGCAATGGCGCCGGGCAGGGAAGCAAGCCGATGTCGAACACCAACAAGAGCGAACTGAGCCTCCTGAAGCACGACGAGGCCGAGGTCGTGCGCGCCTCGCATCATCCGGCGTTGCATGATCTTGACCGCAAGGCGCTGACGGAAACCCGGAGCCGGCTGCGTGAACTGCGCGACACCGAACGAACCCTGGCCCGCCAGAAGGTGCGCGAGACGCGGGGCAAGGCCGATGCGCGGGGCGGAAGCTTCCCGGGAACGGCGGAGCGCCCGCTGCAACGCAAGCAGGTGTTCGCCAGCGCGCTTCGACGGGTCAACAAGCAGGTGACCCGCCTGGATGCGATGGACGCCCGGGCCGCGCATGTCGGCGCCGCGCAGCGCGCCCTGGCGATGCGCAAGGCGGCCCCGGCGAAGTCTCACCCCGGCGCGGGCCAGACCGCCGACGACGGCATGCAGGCGGTCAGCTCCAAGACGGGCGCGACGTCGGTTCCGCCGGCCAAGGTCGGCAGCGTGTCTCAGGCCAACAAGAACGCCCAGGCCAAACGCGACAATCGCTGAGATCCGAGCCTCGCCGACAGCCCTGGTTTGGCTGGCTCATCCTTGCCGGTTCGTCATGGCCGACCATCTTGTGTCGGCCATCCATAGACGCCGCGCTGGCGGATCGATCTGGACGGTCGGCGCGTATGGACCACCGGGACAAGAGGCCCGGTGATGACGATCTGTTGGTTAGTCGCCGGCCACCCACGACACGTCGGCCCCCAGCGCGTTCAGGTTCTCGACGAACTTCGGGTGCGCGCGCTGGATGGGGCTGGCGTTGAGGATGGTGCTCTCGCCCTCGATGCTGGCGGCCAGCATGAACAGGGCGATGGCCACGCGGATGATGTAGGGGCTTTCCACCGTCGCTGGGGTCAACGGCTTGCCGCCCCAGGTGATCAGCCGGTGCGGATCGCAGAGCAGGGCGTGGGCCCCGAACTTGCCCAGTTCCGACGACCAGCCCAGCGCGCCGTCATAGACCTTGTTCCAGAACATCACCTGGCCCTCGGCGCGCACGCCCAGCGCCACGAAGATCGGCAGCAGGTCGGCCGGGACATAGGGCCAGGGCGCGGCCTCGACCTTGGTCAGGATGTTGGAGGTGAAGGGCTCGCGCACCTTCAGCGGGCCGTCGACGCGCGCCGTGCTCCAGCCGTTCTCGTGGGTCACCTCGACGCCGAACTTGGCGAAGGTGCGGTCCAGCAGCGGGAATTGCTCCACCGAACCGTTCTGGACGGAGATCTCGCCGCCGGTGATCGCGCCCATGGCCAGGAAGGTGGCGACCTCGTGGAAGTCGTCGGCGAAGGTGAACTCCACGCCGCCCAGGCTGTCGACACCCGCCACGGTGATACGCGATCCACCGACGCCCTGGATGCGCGCGCCCATGCCGGCGAGGAACTCGCAGAACTCCTGGACGTGCGGCTCGCAGGCGGCGTTGGTGAGCTTGGACGTGCCATTGGCGGTGGCCGCGCAGAGCACGAAGTTCTCGGTGGTGGTGACCGAGGCGTAGTCCAGCCAGTGGTTGACCGCCGAGAAGCCCTTGCCGGCGGTGATGACCGTGGCCGACGGCTCGCTGGTGACCTCGGCCCCGAAGGCCCGGAACACGTCGATGTGCGGGTCGATCTCACGCGAGCCGAGGGTGCAGCCGGTGACGTCCTCCTCCAGGCTGGCGCGGCCAAAGCGGTGCAGCAGGGCCGGGATCAGCATGATCGAGGAGCGCATGCCCAGCGGCAGGTGCGCGGCCTTGGGATCCAGACCCGTGCCGTGGTGCAGGCGCAGGGTCCCGGTCTCGAAGTCCATCTCCACCGTGCTGCCGAGATTGCGGAAGAAATCCAGCAACTTGCGGACGTCGGTGATGTCCGGGACCCGGTGCAGGGTGATGGGCTCGTCGCTCAGCAGCGTGGCGCAGAGCACGGGCAGGACGGCGTTCTTGTTGGCCGAGGGGGTGATTTTCCCTCGCAAGGCGCGGCCGCCTCGCACGATCAGGTTCGTCATGGCGGCGCGGCGCCTCGTTTCTTCGAAATGAGAGGCGGGCTGTCCGCCAAAAAACAGGAATTCCGGGCGTGGTTAGCGCCCGGTCTGGATCACCAGGCGCCGATTTTCTCGGCCTCTTGGTGGCTGATCGGATGGTGAGCCTTCTCGTGGTCTTCCTCGGCCAGCAGGCGCGCGACTTCAAGGGCGGCCATGCAGCCCATGCCTGCGGCGGTGACCGCCTGGCGGTAGACGTCGTCGGTGACGTCGCCGGCGGCGAAGACGCCGGTGACCGCCGTCGAGGCGCTGCCCGGCTTCACCTGCAGATAGCCCGAGGCGTCAGCCTCAAGCTGGCCGCGGAACAGTTCCGAGGCCGGGGCGTGGCCGATGGCGATGAACACGCCGTCGGCGGGGATCTCGCGGATCTCGCCGGTCTGCGTGTGCTTCAGCTTCACGCCGGTGACGCCCATCGGATCGCTGGCGCCGACCACTTCGTCGATGGCGTTGTTCCAGATCACCTCGATCTTGGGGTGGGCGAACAAGCGCTCTTGCAGGATCTTCTCGGCGCGGAACTCCTCGCGACGGTGCACGACCGTCACCTTGGAGGCGAAGCTGGTGAGGAACAGGGCCTCCTCGACCGCGGTGTTGCCGCCGCCGACCACCACGACCTCCTTGCCGCGATAGAAGAAGCCGTCGCAGGTGGCGCAGGCCGAGACGCCGAAGCCCTGGAATTTCTGCTCGCTTTCCAGGCCCAGCCACTTGGCCTGAGCGCCGGTGGCGATGATCAGGGTCTCGGCCAGCCAGACCTCGCCGCTGTCGCATTCCAACCGGAACGGACGCTGCGACAGGTCGGCCTTGATGACGATGTCGTTGATGATCTCGGTGCCGACATGGGCGGCCTGGGCCTGCATCTGCTCCATCAGCCAGGGACCCTGGATGACGTCGGCGAAGCCCGGATAGTTTTCCACGTCGGTGGTGATGGTCAGCTGGCCGCCAGGCTGGATGCCGGCGATCAGCACCGGATTGAGCAAGGCGCGCGCGGCGTAGATGGCGGCGGTGTAGCCAGCCGGGCCGGAACCCAGGATCAGGCAGCGGGTGGTGCGGGGAGCGTTCTGCGACATCCCGTCTATTTAGGTGAGATTCTGGTCGGATGCACCGGGCACGGGGCGCGGTTGGTTAACGCACGCTTCAAAGGGGGTAATTAAGCTGGGGGCGAACCGTCGAGAACCGCCATGACCAAGACCCCTGAGATCGAGATCGCCGGCCGCAAGATCGGCGCCGCCTACGAGCCCTATGTGATCTGCGAGCTCTCGGGGAATCACAACGGCAGCCTGGAGCGGGCGCTGGCCATGGTGGATGCGGCGGCCAACACCGGCTGCGACGCCATCAAGATCCAGAGCTACACCGCCGACACCATCACCATGGACGTCGACCGCCCGGAGTTCCGCATCCACGGCGGCCTGTGGGACGGGCGCAGCCTCTATGACCTCTACCAGGAGGCCCAGACCCCCTTCGAGTGGCACGCGGCGATCTTCGAACGCGCCCGCCAGCGGGGGGTGACCCTCTTCTCGAGCCCGTTCGACGAGAGCGCGGTGGACCTGCTGGCCGGCCTCGGCGCGCCGGCCTACAAGATCGCCTCCTTCGAGGCCGTGGACCTGCCGCTGATCCGTTACGCCGCGTCCAAGGGCAAGCCGCTGATCATCTCCACGGGCATGGCCAATCAGGCCGAGATGGCCGCCGCCCGCGACGCCGCCCTGGAGGCCGGAGCGCCTGGCGTGGTGCTGCTGCATTGCGTGTCGAGCTATCCGGCGACCTTCGAGGACGCCAATGTCCGCACCGTGGGCGATATGGCTCAGCGGTTCGGCTCGCCCATCGGCCTGTCGGACCACACGCCCGGCACGGCGGCCTCGGTGGCGGCGGTGGCCATGGGCGCCTGCGTCATCGAAAAGCACTTCACCCTGGCCCGGGCCGAGGGCGGCCCGGACGCGGCCTTCTCGCTGGAGCCGGCCGAGTTCACCGCTCTGGTGCGCGACTGCAAGGACGCCTGGAAGTCGCTGGGCCGGGCGCACTACGACACCCTGGGCTCAGAGCGCGGCTCGCTGGTGTTCCGCCGCTCGCTCTACGTCTCCGCTGACATCAAGGCCGGGGAGGTCCTGACGCGGGCCAATATCCGTTCGATCCGGCCTGGCAACGGCCTGCCGCCGGTGCATCTGGACGAGGTGCTGGGCAAGGCCGTGGTCCGCGACATCGCGCGCGGCGAGCCGTTGGCCTGGGAGATGCTGGGCCGATAGGGGCTCAGACCCGGACGGCGGCGTCCCGAGGCGCGGCGACGACTTCCAGGAAGGCGGTGGCGACCCGATCGGCGCCCAGGCCGTCGCAGACCTCCAGGCTGGCGGCGGTCAGCCGCGCGCGGCAGGCCGCGTCGGTCATCAGCCGCACGGCGGCACGGTCGAAGGCGGTTTCGAAGCCGTCGGCCTCGGCGTCCACCATCAGGACGGCGTCGCGATCGACGAGGGCGCGGGCGGCCGGGCGCTGGTTGTCGGCCAGGGTGATCAGCAGCGAGGGCAGGCCGAGCGTGCAGCGCTCCCAGGTGGTCGAGCCGCCGCCGCCGATGGCGATGTCGGCGTTCAGGGTCAGGTCGGCCATGTCGCGGGCGTCGACGTGCAGGGTCAGGCGCGGATCGTGGGCGGCGACCCGCCTCAGGCCGGGCAGACTCGGCGCCGTGCTTCCCAGCACCACGTCGAAGGCCAGCTGGCCGTTGCGCTGGCGCAGCCGGTCCACGACGCGCGCGGTGATGCCGCCGACGTCGGTGAGGCCCAGCGCCACCAGAATACGCTCCACCGGGCCGCCACGCCGCGCCAGCGCCTGCTCGCGCAGGGCGGCGAACTCGGGGCGCACGGGGGCGTAGTTCGGCCCCAGCAGCAGCCGCGCCTGGCCGGCGAACAGGGCGTAGTCGGCCTCCACCCGCGCGGGGCCGGAATCAAGGATCAGGTCGGCGGCGAGCGGCCGGTCGGCAAGGTCGTCGATGACCAGGGTCGGGCGACCCTGGGCGACGGCCTCGTGCTCGGCTCGGCCAAGGCCGTAGTGATCGAACACCACAGCGTCGAACCGCACGCCGGTGACGGCGTCCAGCAGCGTCTCGGCGTCGATGGCGGTGGCGTCCTCGCGGGCCATGTCCGGGGCGAAGGCGTCCAGGATGGCGACGGCTTCCGGCGGCGCCAGGAACACGCAATCGGCTCCGTGCTGCTCCAGGGCCCGCGCCAGACTGAGCGAGCGCATGACGTGGCCGCCCCCGACCGAGGGGCCTGCATTGACCACAAAAAGGATGCGCGGACGGAGAATCATTTCCGCCACATGGGAAGCCTAAAGCAACCTTTTGAAAAGGCTCTGTTAGCGCGCGGGCAGGCGAACGAAGAACAGCTCCGGATCGCCGGGGTCGAGGCGGTCGACCTGGCCGGCCGGCGCATAGCCGAGCGCGGTGAGCAAATCGCGCATGGGCGTGTTGGATTCATTGGTCGAAACAAACAGGCGCTGATCGGCGTGGGCCCGTTCGATGTCGTCCATCAAGGCCGAGGGGACGCCGCGGCGCTGGAACTCGGCCGCACGGTCAGCGCGTCCGTTCGTCAAGGCGGCGCAGCACCTCGTCGGCGGCACGGTCGGTCTCGGCCAGCGGCGGATACTGCCAGCTATGGAACGCCCCGCCGAACGGCCGTGCGGCGCCCAGGCTTTCCAGATCTTCGTGGAACAGTCGGAATTTCAGGCTTTCGCCGCTCATCTTCAGAACGAAGACCGGCTTGCCAGTCGATGCGGCGTCCGTGGCCAGGTTGGTCGAATCCTCGGTGACCAGGATGTAGTCGGCCGCGGCCAGGAACGCGAAATAGGGATTGTCGCCCTCACCGTCCCAGATCACGCCGGGCAGGTGTTTCAGGCGGGCGGCCAGGATCGCGCGCGCCGGTTCCGGCGTGCGGCGGGTGAAGCTGACCATCACCGAACCGCCCTCCTGGACGACCGGCAGTTCGATCTCGCGCGCCATGGCGGCGGCGCGTTCGACGTTGAGGTCATGAGCCTTCGACTTGCCGCCGATGATCACCGCCACGCGCGGGCGGGGCAGGGCGTCGAGTTCGGCCGAGAAGCGTTCCAGGTCGGCGGCCAGCCGCTCGGCGTTCACCCGGCCGGGCGATCCGGTGATCGGGAAGACGTTGTCGCCGACCAGCCTGTCGTGCTTGGGCGGAATGACCAGGTCGAACAGCCGCGTGGGCATGCGCGGGTCCTGGATCTGCACGACATAGGTCTGCTTCCTCGACCAGCGCCTGACGCGAATGGAAAGCGGCAAGGTCGCGCGACCGGCCGCGATCCAGAGATCGGGCCAGGGCGGAGCTATGTCGCTTTCAGGCGTGAGCAGCCGGCGCGGGGCCAGGTTCAGCCACCATGGCAGCCGCCCGATCCAGCTCTTCCAGCCGACGCGCTTGACGATGATCCTGGCCGGACGCTTGCGTGCGATGGCGTTGGCGAGGCCCACGACCTGGGCCTCGATGCCCGCACGCCCGTCCGAGACCGCCCAGATGATGAGCGGAGTCTCGGCGGACGTCGGATAGGATTGGGTCAAGTCGTGCCTAGACCCACTCGACCTTGAGGATCTCGTAGGCCTTGCCGCCGCCGGGGGTGTTCACCTCGACGACGTCGCCCATTTCCTTGCCGATCATGGCGCGGGCGAGCGGGGACACGATGGAGATCTTGCCCTTCTTCACGTCGGCTTCGTGTTCGCCGACGATCTGGTAGCGAGCCTTCTCCTCGGTGTCTTCGTCGACCACGGAGACCGTGGCGCCGAACTTCACCTGACTGCCGGAGAGCTTCGATACATCGATGACCTGCGCGCGCGCCATGCGGTCTTCGATCTCGGCGATCTGACCTTCAATCCACCCCTGACGCTCCTTAGCGGCGTGGTACTCGGCATTTTCAGAGAGGTCGCCATGCGAACGCGCTTCCGAGATCGCAGCGATCACGGCAGGGCGCTCAGAGGTCTTCAAACGCTTCAATTCATCGTCGAGGACTTGCCAGCCCTCGGCGGTCATCGGGACTTTTTCCATGATAGGTGAGGACTCGGTCGCCTTTAAGGGAGTTCGTTGCCGGCCGCGGGCGCGGGCGTCCGGGGGGGTAGAGGATAGATGCGGCGGCGCAAAAACTCAAGGGCCGCTCCGGACCATTGTTCCGGCGGCATCTTTTGCAGGCCCCGTGAAACCTTTCAGAGAACGGGGTGGCAAGGGTCGTAGCGCGTACCTAGATTGGCGCCAACCCTGAAAGGCGCAGCATGAAGTCCAAGCCCGCGATCACCCTCTACCACTCGCCGGGCAGCCGCGCTTTCACCGCCTACTGGCTGCTTGAGGAGTTGGGTGTTCCCTTCCAGGTCACCAATGTCGACATCCGCAAGGGTGATCAGAAGAAGAAGGAATACCTGAAGCTCAACCCCTCCGGGAAGGTGCCGACCATCACCGACGGCAAGGTGGTGGTCAGCGAGAACCCGGCGATCTGCATCTACCTGGCCGACCGCTACGGCTATGGCGGACTGGCGCCGAAAATCGACGCCGCCGCGCGCGGGCCTTACCTCAAGTGGATGGTCTATTCGACGGCGGTGCTCGATCCGCTGGTCAGCCTGCATCCCAAGCATATCGACCTGCCGGGGGCCGAGACCGGCTTCGGCGGCTTCGACGACATGGTCGAGGTGCTGTCCAAGACCTTGCGAGGTCGCAAGTACCTGCTCGGCGACAAGTTCTCGGCCGCCGACATCATGCTGGGCTCGACGATCTCGGCGGCGCTGCGGCGCAAGGCCTTGCCCGACCTGCCGGTCCTGGTCGACTACAACGGCCGCCTGAGCGCCCGGGCCGCCTATCACCGCGCCGCCGATGCGACCTGGCCGGAGTGGCTGTTCGCCTGAGGCTCGAAGGCTCAGGCGCTCTCGGAGATGATCGCGCCGTGCAGTTCGGCCGCGTCGGGGGCCTCGTAGACGCCCTCGATGAAGTCGAACATCTCCGGGCTGACGGCGATGGCGAAGGTTGCGCCGCGCACCTCGTTGCGCTCCAGCACCCGCGCGCGGCGGATCTCCGGCGAAGCGGTCACGAAGTGGAACTGGATCGGCAGCTCCACCGCCGCGGCGATGTCGGCCACGCGGGCGCGGTCGGCCTTGCGCATCAGGCCCAGGTCCAGCACCACCGAGGTCCCGGCCGCGATCACCCCGGCCGCCGTCGACCAGATCTGCGTCTCGCAGCGTTCGACCCGCTCCATCATCCAGTCGAATTCCAGCGGCTCAGGCATGTCGGCGGCGAACAGCCGGGCCATCCAATCGTCGATGGCGAAATGGACGGCGGGTTCGCGGCGCGCGAATTCCTTGGCGTAGGTGGATTTTCCGGCGCCGGAGGGGCCGAAGACGACGTGGAGCGTGGCGGTCATGGCCCGCCCGTAGAGCATTTCCGATCGCTCGGAAATGCTCCGGGGCGGGTATTTTTCGCCGCAGCCCCAGCGCGGGCGGCTACTTCACCGAGAACCCGCCGTCGATGGCGATCTCGGCGCCGGTGACATAGCGGCTCTCGTCGGAGGCCAGCCAGAGCACGCCGTTGGCGATGTCCTCGGGGTAACCCTTCACGCCCATCGGCACGGCGTCCACGGTCATGGCGTCCAGCACCGCCGGGCGCGGCGGGCGGGCGTTGTCGCCGACCTCGCCGGTTCCCATGATCGAATCCCAGATCGGGGTCTCGATGATGCCGGGGTGGACGGAGTTGACCCGCACGCCGTCCTTGGCGGCGGCGCATTCCAGGGCCACGGCCTTGGTGAACAGCCGCACGCCGCCCTTGGTGGCGCAATAGCCGGCCAGGATCGGCGAGCCCTTCAGGCCGGCCACCGAGGACATGTTGATGATCGAGCCGCCGCCGTTCTCGCGCATCAGCGGGATCGAATGCTTCACGCCCAGGAAGACGCCGTCGAGATTGACCGCCGTCTGCTTCTGGAAATCGGCCAGGGGCATGGTCAGGACCGAGCCGCTGATGCCGATGCCGGCGTTGTTGACCAGGATGTCCAGGCGTCCGTGCTGGGCCTTGATGGCCGCGACGACGTCGATCCAGGCCTGCTCGGCGGTGACGTCGTGATGGAGGTAGCTGGCCTTGCCGCCGGCGGCGGTGATCGCCTCGACCGTTTGCGCGCCCTTGGCGTCCTGCAGGTCGGTCACGACGACGACCGCGCCCTCCTGCGCCAGGCGTTCGGCGCAGCTGCGGCCGATGCCGCTCGCTCCGCCCGTGATGAGCGCAACCTTACCCTCGACCCGTCCGGCCATGACCATCCCTCCCATTGGTGATCGTTGTTTAGTTGAGCTACGCCTAGCCTAGCTCGGCGATCAGGGCCAGCTTCTGCCGCAGCTAAAGATTCGGGCCGCGAGCCTGAACCAGGAGGGAGTTTTCATGAGCATCACCATTCGGCCCTGCGTCGCCGGCGACGAGGCCGCCCTGGCTCTGGTGGGGCAGGCGACCTTCCTGGAAACCTATGCCGGGGTCCTGCCGGCCGCCGACATTCTGAGCCACTGCAAGACCCAGCATGGGGAGGCGTTCTACGCCAATTGGCTGGCGAAGCCTGGCTACAGCCTCTGGGTCGCGGAGATGGACGAGGGCGGGGCGGCGATCGGCTACGCCGCCCTGACGCCGCCGGACCTGCCGGTGCCCACCGGCGAACGAGACGTTGAGCTGAAGCGAATCTATGTCCTCAACCGCTTCCACGGCACGGGACTGGGCGCGAAGCTGATGTCCACGGCGATGGAGAGTGCGACGAGCAACGGCTTCACGCGCATGCTGCTGGGCGTGTTCGGTGGAAACGCGCGCGCAATCGCCTTCTACGCCCGCCAGGGCTACGCCGAGGCGGGCGTCCGGAAGTTCCGTGTAGGCGCCAATGAGTACGACGACCTGGTCTTGGCTCGGTCTCTCTAGGCCGCCGGGGCGGAGGCGCTTACCAGGTCACGTTACCGTTGGCGGTGAGCAGGCCGACCAGCATGGCGGCGCCCAGGGCGATGATCAGACCCACGATGATAAGGTCTGTGTATCCCTCGAAGCGCTCCAGCAGGTGCCTGTTCTTGTGATGGTGGACCTCACCTTCATGATGTCCGGATTGCATGGCTTTTCCTTCGCATACTGTTCCAGAGGACATGTCCTCCGCCAGACTGCGACAGGCGCCCAGGTGGGCCTTCCGGCTGGTCATCAGGGGCCGCCGGAGCTCGCCCACTTTCGCGCCTGCCGAAGCAAGGCGATACCCGGAGCGTGCGCCCCGAACGAACAGTGGTCAATGAGGTTTCACGGTTAAGTGCTTCGCAAACCTAAGTTTGCGAGCCGGTCGCATGATCATGATCGACGCGGCGGCGCAGAGGCGAACAGGCTCGCCTCTGCGCTTGGAGGGCCGTTAGGCGTAACTTTGCAGCGGACGCACGTCCAAGGTGTCCGTCGCCGTCGCCGCGATGGCCTGGGCGGCCGCCAGGGCCCCCGCGGCGGTGGTGAAGTACGGGGTCTTCATCATCAGGGCGGTGCGGCGGATCTCGAAGGAGTCGGCCAGGGACTGCTTGCCTTCGGTGGTGTTGAAGACCAGCTGGACCTCGCCGTTCTTCATGGCGTCGACGATGTGCGGACGGCCTTCGAGGACCTTCTTCACCTGCACGACCTCAAGGCCTTGCTCGGCCAGGTAGGCGCCGGTGCCGGAGGTGGCGAGGATCTTGAAGCCCTGGGCGATCAGCAGGCGCACCGGCTCGACAATCCACGGCTTGTCGTCTTCACGGACCGAGACGAAGACGGAACCGGTTTTCGGCAGGATCACGCCGCCGCCGAGCTGGCTCTTGGCGAAGGCGCGGGCGAAAGCCGGGGCGGATGAGGTTTCGCCGTCGCGGACCCAGTCGAGGCCCATGACCTCGCCGGTGGAACGCATTTCCGGGCCCAGCACCGTATCGACGCCGGCGAAGCGGGCGAACGGGAACACCGCTTCCTTCACCGCCACGTGGTTGAACGGCTTCTCGACCAGGTCGAAGCTGGAGAGCTTCTCGCCGGCCATCAGCTTGGCGGCGATGGAGGCCAGCGGCTTGCCGATGGTCTTGGCCACGAACGGCACCGTGCGGCTGGCGCGCGGGTTCACTTCCAGCACATAGATGCGCGGCGCTTCGGAGTGGGGTTCTTCGATGGCGAACTGCACGTTCATCAGGCCGCGCACCTGCAGGGCGCGCGCCATGGCCTCGGTCTGGCGCTTCAGCTCGGCGATAGTCTCCGGCTTCAGCGAGAACGGCGGCAGGGAGCAGGCGCTGTCGCCCGAGTGCACGCCGGCTTCTTCGATGTGCTCCATGACGCCGGCCACGAAGACCTGGCCCGCATCGTCGCACAGGGCGTCGACGTCCACCTCGGTGGCGCGGCTCAGATACTGGTCGATCAGCACCGGGCTGTCGCCCGACACCTGCACGGCGGTCTTGACGTAGCGTTCGAGCTGCTCGTCGTCGCGGATGATCTCCATCGCCCGGCCGCCCAGCACGTAGGACGGGCGGATGACGATGGGGTAGCCGACCTGATGGGCGCCGGCGAAGGCCTCGTCGCGCGAGCGGGCGATGGCGTTGATCGGCTGGGCGATCTTCAGCTTGTGCAGCAGTTGCTGGAAGCGCTCGCGGTCCTCGGCCAGGTCGATGGCGTCGGGGCTGGTGCCCAGGATCGGGATCCCGGCGTCTTCGAGCGGCTTGGCGAGCTTCAGCGGCGTCTGGCCGCCGAACTGCACGATCACGCCCAGCAGGGTCCCACGGGTCTGCTCGACTGCGATCAGCTCCAGCACGTCCTCGGCCGTCAGCGGCTCGAAGTACAGGCGGTCGGAGGTGTCGTAGTCGGTCGAGACGGTCTCGGGGTTGCAGTTGACCATGATGGACTCGACGTCCAGGTCGCCGAGGGCGAAGGCCGCGTGGCAGCAGCAGTAGTCGAACTCGATGCCCTGGCCGATCCGGTTGGGACCGCCGCCAAGGATGATCGCCTTCTTACGGTCGCTCGGCTCGCTCTCGCACTCGGGAATCTGGCCCAGCGCGCCGCTCTCGTAGGTCGAATACATGTAGGGCGTGGCGGCGCGGAACTCGCCCGCGCAGCTGTCGATGCGCTTGAACACCGGGCGCACGCCGTGGGCGCGGCGTTGTTCACGGACCTCGGCCTCGGTGGTATGGGTCAGCTTGGCCAGGCGGGCGTCGGAGAAGCCCTGGGCCTTGATGGCGCGGAATTCGGCGGCGGTGGCGGGCAGGCCGCGATCACGGAGGTCGGCCTCGACCTGGACCAGGGTTTCCAGCTGGCGCAGGAACCACGGCTCGTACGAGCAGGCCGCGTTGATCTCTTCGACGCTGAGGCCGTGGCGGAAGGCCTGGGCGATGACCAGCAGGCGGTCGGGGGTCGGCTTGCCCAGCGCGCGGATGACGGCGGCGCGGCCGGTCTCGGCGTCATGAGCGCCTTCGATCTCGACCTCGTCCAGACCGGTCAGGCCGGTTTCGAGGCCGCGCAGGGCCTTTTGCAGGCTCTCGGCGAAGGTGCGGCCGATGGCCATGACCTCGCCGACCGACTTCATGGCGGTGCTGAGGGTCGGCTCTGAACCCGGGTACTTCTCGAAGGCGAAGCGCGGGATCTTGGTGACGACGTAGTCGATGCTGGGCTCGAACGAGGCCGGCGTGGCGCCGGTGATGTCGTTCATCAGTTCGTCGAGGGTGTAGCCGACGGCCAGACGCGCGGCGACCTTGGCGATCGGGAAGCCGGTGGCCTTGGACGCCAGGGCCGAGGAGCGCGACACCCGCGGGTTCATCTCGATGACGACCATCCGGCCGTCGGCCGGGTTCACCGCGAACTGCACGTTGGAGCCGCCGGTTTCGACGCCGATCTCACGCAGGACGGCGATCGAGGCCGCCCGCATCTGCTGATATTCCTTGTCGGTCAGCGTCAGGGCCGGGGCGACGGTGATCGAGTCGCCGGTGTGCACGCCCATCGGATCGATGTTCTCGATGGAGCAGACGATGATGCAGTTGTCCGCCTTGTCGCGGACGACCTCCATCTCGTACTCCTTCCAGCCGAGCACGCTCTCTTCGATGAGCACTTCGGTGGTGGGCGAGAGGTCGAGGCCGCGTTCGACGATCTCTTTGAATTCTTCGAGATTATAGGCGATGCCGCCGCCGGTGCCGGCCAGCGTGAAGGACGGGCGGATGATCGCGGGCAGGCCCACGAACTCCAGGCCTTCGAGGGCCTCGTCCATGTTGTGGGCGGCCTTGGACTTCGGGCTCTCAAGACCCAGCTTGTCCATGGCGTCGCGGAATTTCTGGCGGTCCTCGGCCTTGTCGATGACGTCGGCTTTGGCCCCGATCATCTCCACGCCGTACTTGGCGAGCGCGCCGGAGGCCTCGAGGGCCAGGGCGGTGTTCAGCGCCGTCTGGCCGCCCATGGTCGGCAGCAGGGCGTCCGGGCGTTCCTTGGCGATGATCTTTTCGACCATCTCGGGCGTGATCGGCTCGATGTACGTGGCGTCGGCCACGTCCGGATCGGTCATGATCGTGGCCGGGTTCGAGTTGACCAGGATGATCCGATAACCCTCGGCGCGCAGGGCTTTGCAGGCCTGGACGCCGGAGTAGTCGAACTCACAGGCTTGGCCGATGACGATCGGGCCAGCGCCGATGATGAGGATCGAGGAGATGTCTGTGCGTTTCGGCATGTCCACTCGCGCGCATGGGCGGTCGCGCATCAAAGCGCGCCCGGTCCCGGTCAAACTGCAGGTTAAGTGGGCCGTTTAGAGACGGACTCGCCCGGGCGCAAGTCGCCGATTGGCCTAAACAAAAAGGGCCGGCGTCTCCGCCGGCCCCTAGTCGTTCTAACACAAGGACCCGTAAGCCCTTGCGAGGTATTTTTAGACCTGCAGATTGCCGGCGGACATCTTGCCGCTGCGACGGTCTTGCTCGAGTTCGTAGGTGACCTTTTGGCCCTCGTTCAGGCTGCGGAGGCCCGCACGCTCGACGGCCGAGATGTGAACGAAGACGTCAGCGCCGCCATCGTCGGGTTGAATGAAGCCGTAGCCCTTGGTTCCGTTGAACCATTTCACAGTGCCGGTAGCCATAGAGGTGTCGTCCTTGGGATAGTAAAATCCGCAACCCAAGCCTTTTGAGCCGCGCATCAAATTTCGGGAGGGTCGGGGAGCAGGTTCGGTGCGCCGGAATTTGGAGCGTCGAAAATCAGCCGAACCATACGAGTTTGACGATCCGAGCCTAGCGCGCTTCCAGAGGCCCCGCAAGACGATCGACGGGACGTTGCTCTACGCGCAGCGCGTGCCCAGCAGGTGTTAAGCATATATCGGGCAGGTGAGGTATTCAGTGGTCCGAGGTGGAGGTCTCGTTGCTGCAACGCCTCGCGGCGATAGTCGTCTTTGAGTTTTATGCGGCGCTGGGGTCTTGCGGTCTGGCGGGGGCGAGCCGCTTTCGAAGCTGCGCTCTTGGTCTTCGCGTCGGAGGCGCCGGCTTGGGGGCTCCCGTTTTCCCGTCGCCGCGCAGGCGGTCGCGCGTCAGGGTAAGTCGCGAAAAATCAGTGTGATAAACGCCGCTCCAGCCGTCCGGCCCTGGCGGATGCGTGGTGGCGGGAAAGCCACACTCCACGCCTCTCCGCGGTTGGCCGTGGAGCCGAGGCCGCCTTGCGCGATCAGCAGTTCTTCGACGGCGGCTGTTTTCGTTCATACGTGACGGCGGAGCGCGGCGGCTGATCTGGGTTTTGGGAAAACTCAGGAAATCTTTCCCGGTCGCCCTTCCAGCGGCGACGTTGCTGGGCCGCGTCAAGGTATTCGTCGGCGGTCAGGCCAGGCGCTTCCAGGCTTCCCTTGACTGGCCGCCTGGGGCAGCTTGGTTGCCGAACGTCGTCTGTGAAGGGCGCCTTGGCCGCGATCTCCACCCATGATCCGCTCGCCGATCTGTTGCCGCGCATAGCGTCCGGCGATCGCGCAGCTCTGCAGCAGCTCTATCAGGCGTCCTCCGCGAAGCTTTTTGGCGTCTGCCTGCGTATCCTCTCCAACCGGGATGAGAGCGAAGACGTGTTGCAGGAGGTCTATCTGACGATCTGGCGTAGGGCCGACCGCTTCGATGCGGGCCGGGCCAGCGTCATGACCTGGATGTCGACCATCGCCCGCAACCGGGCCATCGACCGGCTGCGGGCCCGCGGTCCGCTGGCCTACGCCCAACCGGTCGACGAGATGGAGATCGAGGACACCGCGCCCCGCGCCGAGGCCTTGCTGGAGGCCGCCCAGGATGGCGCGGCGCTGCATCGCTGCCTGGCCGAGCTGGACGAGCGGACGGCTAAGGTGATCCGCATCGCCTTCTTCGAGGGCGTCACCTACGAGGCCCTGGCTCAGCGTCTCGACACGCCGCTGGGCACCGTGAAGAGCTGGATCCGGCGCGGCCTGCTGAAGCTCAAGGGGTGCCTTGAGCGATGAGCGACATCGGTCCCGAACTCCCGCAAGATGAAGCCCTGGCCGCCGAACACGCGCTGGGCGTGCTGACCGCCGCCGAGCGCGCCGCCGCCGAGCTGCGGATGGCGAGCGACCCTGCCTTTGCGGCCAAGGTCGAGGCCTGGCGCGAGCGGCTGGCCTCTCTGGCGGAGGAGGTGGAGGCTGTCCAGCCTCCCGCCGGCCTGTGGCCGCGCATTGCTGGGGGCCTGTCGGTCAATGACAACCAGGCGGTCGTGCGGCGGCGGCTGCGGTTCTGGCGCGGCGCGACGGTGGGGTCGCTCGCTCTTGCGGCCGCCAGCCTGGCCATGGTCGCGGTGCTCGCGACCCGCCCGCCGCCGATCATCGTCACGCCGCCGCCTGGGCCGATGATGAACGCGCGCCTGATGCCGACGTCCGGCGGGCGGCCGATGTTCCTCGCCGCCTATGATCCGCAGCGCAAGGCGGTGCTGGTCGCCTCGCTGGTGCCGCCGGGTTCAGACCCGACCCACAGCCACGAGCTTTGGCTGATCCCGGCCGACGGCAAGCCGCGCTCGCTGGGGCTGGTCGAGCAGGGAGCCTCGAAGTCGATGCCGATCTCCGACCGAATGGCCGCCATGGCCACCGAAGGTGCGTCGATGGCGGTGTCGGTCGAGCCCATGGGCGGCTCCCAGCAGGATGGTCCCTCGGGACCGGTGGCCGCGATCGGCAAGCTGGCCAGGATCTGAGCCGTACGCCCTGGCGTTGCAGCTTCGAGGCGCCCTATGTTCCTCGCAAGAGTTCAGAGGATTGATGATGAGAGCGCTTTTGCTCGCGGCGAGCGTCGCGGCTTTGGTTGGCCTGGGCGATGCGCAGGCCGTGGAGTTCCACAAGGACGGCATGACCGCCAAGGAGGTGCAGTCCTGGCTCACCGACAGCGGCTACAAGGCCGAAATGGCCAAGGACACCGACGGTGACTCCTATCTGAAGAGCGCCTCGGACGGGGTCAGCTTCGACGTCCACCTCTATGACTGCAAGAAGGACCGCTGCGCCTCGATGCAGTTCATCGCCGGGTTCGACCTGGACGAGAAGCTTGAGCTGGCCAAGGTGAACACCTGGAACGAGGGCAAGCGCTACGTGGACTGCTTTCTCGACGACGAGGGCGATCCCTGGTTCACCTATGACGCCAATGTCAGCCCCGGCGGCAGCCGCGAGGCCCTCGACGACGACTTCGCGGTCTGGCTGAGCTTTGTGCCGGACATGAAGGAACTCGCCGGCTGGAAATAGCGTCGGCCGGAAACAAATAGCCGGCGGGACTGCATCTCCGCAGATCCCGCCGCCGTATCCTTGATGTCGCCGTCGCAGCGACAAGAAAATCAAGGACACCAGGAATGACTTCCAAGTTTATCCCGGCGCTCGTCGCCGGCGTTGCCGCCGCATGCCTTCTAGCTGGTGGCGCATCTGCTCAAATGGCAAGTTCGATGGGCGCCGAAAAGACTGTGATGGTCGGCGGGGCGGCGATGTACCCGTCTCGGAATATTGTCCAGAACGCCGTCAATTCGAAGGATCACACGACCTTGGTGGCCGCGGTGAAGGCCGCCGGGCTGGTCGACACCCTATCGGGTCCAGGACCGTTCACGGTCTTCGCGCCGACCAACGAGGCCTTCGCCAAGCTTCCCGCCGGAGCCGTCGAGGGATTGTTGAAGCCCGAGAACAAGCCGGCCCTGGCCAAGGTGCTGACCTATCACGTCGTGGCGGGCAGGCTGACCGGTGCGGATCTGGCGGCGCGGGTGAAGGCCGGTGGCGGCAAGGCTGTGCTGAAGACGGTCGAGGGCGAAAACCTGACGGTCATGGCCATGGGCGGCGGTCTGGTCGTCCACGACGCTAAGCATGGCGCTTCGAAGGTGACGATCGCCGACGTCAATCAGTCCAACGGCGTGATCCACGTGGTGGACACGGTGCTGATGCCCTGAGGATCGAACATCGCCGAAACCCTCCCTCCAACGTGGTGGGGGAGGGCGTCGGCGAACTGTCCTACTTGCGGGCGTCCATCAGGCCCGCGAAGCGCTCGAACAGGTAGAGCGAGTCCGTGGGGCCGGGAGAGGCTTCCGGGTGATGTTGCACCGAGAACACCGGGCGGTCCTTGAGGGCGATCCCGGCGTTGGTGCCGTCGAACAGCGAGATATGGGTCTCGACCACCGGCTCGGGCAGGCTGTCGCGATCGACGGTGAAGCCGTGGTTCATCGAGACGATCTCCACCTTGCCGGTGGTGACGTCCTTGACCGGATGGTTCGCGCCGTGGTGGCCCTGTTCCATCTTCACGGTGGTGGCGCCCAGCGCGCGGGCCATCATCTGGTGCCCAAGGCAGATGCCGAAGATCGGCACGCCGCTTTCGACCAGCTTCTTGATTTCGGGAACCGCGTACTCGCCGGTGGCCGCCGGATCGCCGGGACCGTTCGACAGCAGCACGCCGTCGGGCTTGCGGGCCAGGACGTCCTCGGCGGAGGTCTTGGCCGGCACCACGGTGACGCGGGCGCCGATCGAGGTCAGGGCGCGCAGGATGTTGCGCTTCACGCCGTAGTCGAGAACCACGACCTCGTATTTGGGCTCGCCGGCCTTGGCGTAGCCTTCCGGCCAGGTCCACAGGCCTTCGTCATAGACGAACGGCTGCAGGCAGGAGGCGTCCTTGGCCAGGTCCAGGCCTTCGAGACCGGCCCAGGCCTTGGCCTTTTCGGTCAGGGCGGCGATGTCGAACTGGCCGTCGGGCGAGTGGGCGATGACGCCGTGCGGCATGCCCTTCTCGCGGATCGCGCGGGTCAGGGCGCGGGTGTCGACGCCGGCCAGGCCGACGACGCCGCGACGCTTCATCCAGGTGTCGAGGTCGCCTTGCGAGCGCCAGTTGGCCGGCGGGGTCGGCACGTCGCGGAAGATCGCGCCGCGCGCCGCGGTCTCGGCCGAGCCGGACATCTGCTCGATGTCCTCGGTGTTGACGCCGACATTGCCCATGTGCGGGAAGGTGAAGGCCACGATCTGGGCCATGTAGGAGGGGTCCGTCAGGATCTCCTGGTAGCCGGTCATGGCGGTGTTGAAGCAGACCTCGCCAACCGCGTCGCCCGTCGCGCCGACGCCGACGCCTTGCAGGACGGTTCCGTCCGCCAGGACCAGAACGCCGGTGACACCTGGAAGGAGTTCAACAGTCATCTCGGCGTCTCCATGGATGGGCCGCATGCTCGCAAAAAGGCGGGCCAGGGAGAACCCCGCCCGTTCAATCTGTCCGCTTGTGTCGGCAAACGGCCGCGTAGGTACTGACTCGCGGTCGCTGGGTCAATGCGGGTCTCTAACGCACTTCGCCGCGTCTTGATCCTCCCAACCGTCGATCGCCTTGTGGAAAAGGACGCGGTCGGCTTTGACCTGACGCTGGCAGGCCTTCTGCAGCCGCCTTAGGCCAGGACGCCTGAGATCGCGCCGAACAACGCCTCGGCCCTGATCGGCTTGCCGATGTGGCGGTCGGCGCCGGCCGCGGTCGAGGCCTGCAGGTCGCCCGGCGAGGTGTTGGCGCTGATGACGATGATCGGCGCGCGCGGCAGGCCCGGCGCCTCGGCCTCGCGGATCGCGCGGATGGCGGCCAGCCCGTCCATCACCGGCATGCGCAGGTCCATCAGCACGACGTCGAAGGCGCCGCCGCGCCAGGCCTCCACCGCCTGCTGGCCGTTCTCGACGCTCACCACCTGCGCGCCAGCCGCGCCCAGCATCAGCTCCAGCACCTTGCGGTTGGTGGGATTGTCGTCGGCGGCCAGCACCCGCAGCGGCGGGCCGTCAACATCGTGGGCGACGGGGGCGGGCGGCGAAATGTCGGTGGCGAGCGCGGCGTCGCCATAGTCCAGCAGCCCGGTCACCAGCTTCTCCAACTGCCCGGCCGAGGCGGCGATATCGGCCAGCAGCGCGCTCTGGGTCTTGGATAGATGGGTCTTCTCCAGCGCCTGGATCAGGCCGGTCACCCCGTTCAGCGGCGTGCGCAGCTCGTGGCTCATGTCGGCGACGAACTCGCTCTTGGCGCGGCTGGCGACCTCGGCGCGGTGCAGGGCGTCTTCCAGCGCCGCGGCCTGGCGCTTCATCTGGGTGATGTCGACGCGCAGGCCGATGACCCCGCCGTCGGCGGTGCGGCGCTCCTCGATCATCAGCCAGCGGCCGTCGGCCAGGCGCTGCTCGTGACGCTCGCCGGTCGGGTTCAGCAGTTTGTCGAGCCGGGCGGAGAGCCATTCTTCCTCGCGGCCGACCGCGTCGGGATAGTCGCCGCGCGCCACCCCCTCGCGCAGGGTGTCGGCCAGCCGGGCTTCGGAACTGAAGAGGTCGGCCGAGCGGTGGTAGATCTCGGCGTAGCGTTTGTTCCAGAGGATGTAGCGGCCCTGGTGGTCCAGGAAGACCACCCCCTCCGGCAGCAGGTCGATGGCCTCGCGCAGGCGATCGCCGGCCATGCGCGCCTTCGCCTCGGCGTCGGCCAGGGCCTTGCCGCCCAGCAGGCGACCCAGGCCGCGCGCCAGCACGCCGCCCCAATTCCGAAGCCCCGCCTTCGGCATGTATACTGACCCCAACGAACCGCTTGGGTCGATCAGATGGCGCGGCAGGATTGCTGGAATGCGTCCGCCGCCCGTTCGACGTGCAGAAAGTGAAAAGCGCCCAGCAATTGGGCGCCTGGGTTCGCTTTTCGCGCTCGAGCGGTTATTTCAGCGGCCATGAGCATCACCACGGTCGGCTTGGACGCTGACGACACCCTTTGGCATAACGAAACCATCTTCCGTCTGACCCATGACAGGTTCACAGACCTGCTGTCCGACGTCGCGGACAAGACCGTGCTTGAGACGCGGCTGGCCGAGGTGGAGAAGCGCAACCTGCGGCTCTACGGCTATGGGGTGAAGGGCTTCACCCTCTCGATGATCGAGACGGCCATGGAGCTGACCGGCGGCGAGGCCCCGGCGCGGGTGATCCGCGAGATCCTGGCGGTCGGTCGCGAGATGCTGACCGAGCCGGTCGAGCCGCTGCCTGGCGTCGACGACACCCTGGCCGAGCTTTCCAAGCTCTACCGGCTGGTGCTGATCACCAAGGGCGACCTGCTGCATCAGGAGCAGAAGCTGGCGGCCTCGGGCCTGGGCGACCTGTTCGCGGCGGTCGAGATCGTCAGCGAAAAGGACGCTTCGACCTACAGCCGGGTCTTCGCCCGCCATGGCACCGGCGCCGCGCAGGCGGTGATGTGCGGCAACTCCATGCGCTCGGACATCCTGCCAGCCGTCGAGGCGGGCGCCTACGCAGCTTACATCCCCTATCCGCTGATCTGGGCCCATGAAGTGGCCGATGCGCCCACCGGCCATCCGCGCTTCGCCGAACTGGCCTCGATCCGCGACCTGCCGGCCTGGATCGCCGGGCTGAGCTGAGGCCCGCCACCCAACGCTCGTCATCCTCCGGGCTCGCGAAGCGAGATCCGGGGGACCCAAGCTGAGTTGCGAACCTAGAANTTTGGGTCCCCCGGCTCGTCTTTCAGACGACCGGAGGATGACGAGCGGCGTGGATGTCACAACGCGCGCCTGCGATCCGTCCTTGAGGCGAAGGTCGGAGGAAATCACATGTCGCGCATACTTTCGGGCGGGCTCGCGGTGGCTTTGGGCGCCAACGCCCTGGCCATGCTGCTGGCCTCATTCTGGTGGTACAGCGCCGTGCCGGGCGTGATCGCCACCGGCGCTTATAACCCTCATTTCGTCAGGGATATCGGCGCGGCCTATCTGGTGACGGCAGGAGGGCTGGCCTGGTTCGCCTGGCGGCCGGTCCAGGGCTGGCCGGCGCTGGTCGCCGCCGCGGCGTTCCTGGTGTTGCACGCAGGCATCCACATCTTCGACGCCAGCTGCTCGTCCAATCCGGCCGCCGACCTGATCCGCGATCTGCCCGGCGTCTATCTGCCCGCCGTGCTCGCGGCAGGACTCGCCGTCTTCGCACGCCGTGGAGCCTGACCATGTTGAAAGCCATGATCGCTCGCCAGATCGACAAGATGGAACGCCTGTGGGGCTATGACGCCAGCTATCTGCGCCTAGTCCTCAAGGTGAACCCGATGAGCGCGCTGAAGTTCGGCATGGTCAGCCAGATGGTCGATCTCAAGGCGGCGCCCGCCGAGGCCGTCGCCGCCGCCAAGCTTGTCGGGACCCTGGCCGAGGACTGCGGGCCCTGCACTCAGATCGTCGTGGACATGGCCGCCGCCGAGGGCGTCGCGCCGAACGTGCTGCGGGCGATTCTGGCTGGGAACGAGGCGGAGATGGGCGAGAGCGCGGCCATCGCCTGGCGCTTCGCCCGCGCCAGCCTGGCGCGTGACCTGGAGGCGGTCGATCCGCTGCGCGAGGCGATCGTTCGGCGCTGGGGGGAGGCGGGCCTGGTCGCCATCAGCCTGTCGCTGACCGCCGCACGGATGTATCCCACCTTGAAGTACGCGCTCGGCTACGGCCGAGCCTGTTCGAAGGTCACCGTGGCGGGGATCGCCACCCCCGTCGTCCATGTTCCGATCGCCGCCTGAGGGAGCGTCATCGTGGCTGCAGACATCGAAGCCTTCGAAGCCCAGCGCCCGCGCCTGACGCGGCTGGCCTACCGCATGCTGGGCTCGGTCGCCGAGGCCGAGGACGTGGTGCAGGACGCCTGGCTGCGTTGGACGCGAACCGGCGATGAGGTGCTCGATCCCGCCGGTTGGCTGGTCCGCGTCACCAGCCGCATCTGCATCGACCGGATGCGCTCGGCCAAGGCCCAGCGCGAGGCCTATCGCGGGCCTTGGCTGCCGGAGCCGCTGATCGAGGAGCTGAATGTCGATCCCGTCGAGCGGGCCGAGGACGTGTCGGTGGCCTTCCTGCTGGCGCTGGAGCGGCTGTCGCCGCTGGAGCGGGCGGTCTTCCTGCTGCACGACGTGTTCGACGAGGACTACGGCTCGGTGGCCGAGACGCTGGGCCGTAACGAGGCGGCCGTGCGCCAGCTGGCGACCCGCGCTCGCGCCCACGTCCGCGACAACCGGCCCCGTTTCACCGTCAGCCAGGAGGACGCCGCCAAGCTGGCCGCGGCCTTCATGGCGGCGGCCGCGCAGGGCGACATGGCCGCGTTGTCGGCGGTGCTGGCCGAGGACGCGGTGATGGTCTCCGACGGCGGCGGTAAGCGGAAGGCCTCGCTGCGCCCGCTGATCGGCCGCGAGGACATCATCCGGTTGCTGGAGGGTATCGCCTGGCGGGCCGGCGGCGAGGAGGTCTGGCCGCTCAGCTTCCGCGCTGTGCGGATCAACGGCTATCCGGGCATCGTGATGGAGCGTGAGGACGGTCCCATGACCGTGGCTTTCCAGCCCGGCGAGGACGGCAAGCTGGCCGCCATCTATATGGTCCGCAACCCCGACAAGCTGACTCGTCTGGGTTAGGCCGCCTGGTGCGCCTTGCGGCGCGGCAGCAGGTGGATCACGCCGACGATGATCGCACCGACCACGAAGCCGACCACGGCCGAGCCTGCGGCCATCGCCGTCCAGCCGGTCACGGCGCCGATGCCGGGAACCGCGCCGGCCCAATGCGACAGTCCCTCGACCCAGTGGGGGATGGGGGTCAGTTTGAAATGCGCCAGGCCGTGGACCAGGATGCCGCCGCCGACCCACAGCATGGCCCCGGTGCCGATCAGGGTGAGCCAGTGCATCACCACCGGCATGGCCTTGACCATCACGCGGCCGAGCGCCTGAACCGCCGACGTCCTGCGCGCGGCCAGGTGCAGTCCGATGTCGTCCATCTTCACGATCAGGGCGACGACGCCGTAGACGACGATGGTGATCCCGACCCCGACCAGGGCCAGGGCCCCAGCCTGGACGCCCAGCGGCCGGTCGGCCACGTCGGCCAGGGCGATGGCCATGATCTCGGCCGAGAGGATCAGGTCGGTGCGGATCGCGCCGGCGACCTTCTGGTCCTCCAGGTCCTTGGCGCTGAGCGCCAGTTCGTCGGTGATGTCGTCGTCGCCGTGCGGGCTGAACGCCTCGATGATCTTCTCGGTCGCCTCGAAGCAGAGATAGGCGCCGCCCATCATCAGCAGCGGCGTCACCGCCCAGGGCGCGAACGCGCTGAGCAGCAGCGCGCCGGGCAGCAGGAACAGCAGCTTGTTGCGCAGCGAGCCGATGGCGATCTTGACGACGATCGGCAGTTCCCGGTCGGGCGTGAAGCCCATCGCATAGCCCGGCGTCACCGCGGTGTCGTCGACCACCACCCCGACGGCCTTGGTCCCCGCCTTGCCGGCCGCGGCCGCGACATCGTCCAGCGAGGCGGCGGCGATCTTGGCGATCCCCGCGACGTCATCGAGCAGCGCGACAAGACCGGAAGCCATCGGCGGAACCTCTGTTGATCGAAAGACTTGAGCCTATGGGCTTCGTCGCTACGGGTTCAGGCCATGACCGTAAAGTCTCTTCGAGCCTATGTGCGGTCGCGACATGCGAACGCCATCCCAAATGGCGGTTCCCGCCCCGGCTCCTGTCGGGCTTGAGGCGGTTATAAGGATGGGCCTGCCCGATGCCGCGGCGGGAAGATCAGCAAGCCTCGATCCCCTTCGCGGTCGGAGGCGGCCGGATGGCGCGTCTTGTGCGCGAATTCGACTGGGCGGACACCCCGTTGGGGTCCCCGGAGACCTGGCCGCCCGAGCTGAAGACCGTGGTCGGCTTCGTTCTGGAGACGCATTTCCCAAAGGCGGTGGTGTGGGGGCCTGATCTGGTTACGATCTATAACGACGCGTTCCTGCCGATCCTGGGCGACAAGCCAGAGGCTCTGGGGCGTTCGTTCGCGCAGGTGTGGGCCGAGGTCTGGGACCAGATCGGGCCGATCGCTCAGCGCGCCCTGGCCGGCGAGGCGACCTTCATCGAGGACTTTCCGCTTGTCATCGATCGGTCCGGGCGGCCGGAGCAGGCGTGGTTCACCTTCTGCTACAGTCCGCTGCGGCTGGCGGACGGGACTGTCGCCGGAATGATGGACACCGTCATCGAGACGACCGCCACAGTCAGGGTGCGGGCCGAACTGGATTTGCTGACCCAGGAGCTGGGCCACCGCTTGAAGAACGTCCTCGCCATGGTCCAGGCGATGGCGGCGCAGTCGTTGAAGGACGTTGCGGAGCGCGATGCGGTCGAAGCCTTTACCGATCGTGTCGTGGCGCTGGGGCGCGCCCACGACGCCCTACTTGCGCAAAGCTGGTCGGCGGCTGACTTGCGACGGGTCGCCGAGGCGACGCTTTCGCCCTTGGACGGCCTGAACCAGGTCCGGCTCCAGGGGCCCGACATCCAGATCGGGCCGAGCGCGACGATGACGCTGTCGTTGATTGTGTATGAACTCGCCACCAACGCAGCCAAGTACGGCGCTCTGTCGGTTCCCGAAGGGCGCGTGGATCTGTCTTGGCGCTTGGCGGGGGAAATGCTGCGGATTTACTGGCGGGAGTCCGGCGGCCCGACGGTGCCGCCGCAGTCGCGCACGGGCTTTGGGTGTCGGTTGATCGACATGGGGTTCGGCGCGGGGAGCGCTGTGGATCGGCGCTATCGGCCAGAGGGGTTCGAGGCCGACCTGGAAGCCCCCATGCGCAATCTGCAGGATCACTGAGGGCAATTCGACGAGAGGGGCTGCGCCTGGAGCCTTAGGCGCCGTATCATCAGCGCCGTGCGTGTAGACGAACACTTCCTCGACGAGATCAAATCCCGCCTCCGTCCCTCCGACGTGATCGGGCGGACGGTGAAACTGCGCAAGCAGGGCAGGGAGTTTGTCGGGCTCTCGCCGTTCAACAAGGAGAAGACGCCCTCGTTCTACGTGAACGACGAAAAGGGCCAGTTCTTCGACTTTTCATCGGGCAAGAACGGCGACCTGATCTCGTTCCTGCAGGAAACCCAGCGGCTTTCGTTTATGGAAGCCGTGGAGCGGCTGGCGGCTGAGGCCGGGCTGACCATGCCCGCCGCCGATCCGCGCGCCGCCGAGCAGGAGCGCCAGCGCCAGGGGCTGTCGGACTGGATGGAGCTGGCCGCCCAGTGGTTCGAGGCCGCGCTGCGCAGGCCCGAGGGCAAGGAGGCGCGCGCCTATCTGGACCGCCGCGGCCTGCCTGAGAGCGAGTGGGCCCGGTTCCGGCTGGGATTTTCGCCGGCCAGCCGCACGGCGTTGAAGGACTATCTGATCACCAAGGGCGCCAAGCCGGCCGAACTGGTGGAGTCCGGCATGCTGATCGCGCCGGAGGAGGGGGGCGCCCCCTACGACCGGTTCCGCGATCGCATCATCTTCCCGATCTCCGACGCGCGCGGCCGGATCCTGTCGTTCGGCGGCCGGGCGATGGATCCCCAGGCCCGCGCCAAATACCTGAACGGTCCTGAGAGCCCGCTCTTCCACAAGGGCCGCACCCTCTACGGCATTGCCGAGGCCCGGAAGATCCTGGCCGCCGCGCCGGGCGCCGAGACCCCGCCGCTGGTGGTGGTCGAAGGCTATATGGACGCCATCGCCTGCCAGCGCGCCGGGATCGCCGCCGTGGCGCCGATGGGGACCGCCCTGACCGAAGAGCAGATGGAGGTGCTCTGGCGTCTGCATCCGGAGCCGACCCTGTGTTTCGACGGCGATCGGGCCGGTCGCCAAGCCGCCTCGCGGTCCATCGACCGGGCGCTGCCGCTGCTGAAGCCTGGCAAGAGCTTCCGATTCGCCATCGTGGAGGGCGGCAAGGACCCCGACGAAGTGCTGCGCGAGCAGGGGCCGGCCGCGCTCCGCGCCCAGTTGTCGCAGACCACGCCATTCGTGACCGCGCTCTTCACGCGCGAACACGACCTGGAAACGCTCGACACCCCCGAGCGTCGGGCCGGCTTCAAGAACCGGCTGCGCAACGCCGCCGGCACGATCGCCGACAAGGATTTGCAGCAGGCCTATCGCGAGGCCCTGATGCAGCGCTTCGACGAGAGTTCGCCGCAGAAGCGCCAGAACCAGGAGGATTTCGGGTCGCGCGCGCAACGCGGAGGCTTTGGCCAGTCAAAGGGTTGGCGCGGTCAGGGCAAGGCTTGGGTGGACCCCGCGCCGACCGCCGCAGGCAAGGCCGCGGCCCAGCGCTTGGCCCATTCCCTGGACCCGGTGGCGGCCGCGATGGCCAAGCACGCGCTCAGCGATCCGGCCGTGCTGGACGACCATCTGGAGGACCGCTTTATCTCCAAAGGGTTCGGCGATCCGGCGCTCGAAGAGTTGACAGGCGAAATCATCCGATTCCGTTTGGACACCGATCATCTTGACACCGAGGTCCTCGCACGCCATCTGGCGTCTTGCGGGTTTAATGCGCTGCTGACAGACATCGACCGGGCCGCTGCGAAATCGGGCGCGCCCATCATGAAACCGGATGTCTCCCTCGAAGTCGCTAAATCCCAGTGGTCGCAAGCATTCGTGGGTCTTTCGAGACTCGCGGCGCTCGACGAGGCTATTGCGTCCGCAAAGGGAAACCTGAGCGGTCGTTCCGACATGGAAGCCCTCGAGCGCCTGAAAGGCGAACGTGACGCACTGAAACGCGCGATCAGAACGGGAACGATTTGGGCGGGAGACGTGTCGTAAGGAGTACGACGGGTCTATTCGCTATTCACCATCTTCGGCCCGACCCTTGCATGGGGTCGTCAGTCGAAATCCGGAGACCTAGATGAGCACCAATACGGCCGAAGCGGAAACGACTGAATCGACTGGCGGCGACGGGCCCCTGCTCGACCTCACCGACGCCGGCGTCAAGAAGTTCATCAAGCAGGCGAAAGCCCGCGGCTACGTCACTATGGACGAGCTGAACAAGGTCCTGCCGTCGGAAGAAGTGACGTCCGAGGCCATCGAAGACACGCTGGCCATGCTGTCGGAGATGGGCGTCAACGTCGTTGAAGCCGAAGAAGACGCCGAGGGCGGCGAGGTCGCCGTGCGCGAGGAAACCCAGGTCGTGGAAACGACCAAGGAGCCCGCCTACGACCGAACCGACGACCCGGTGCGCATGTACCTGCGCGAAATGGGCTCGGTCGAGCTGCTGTCGCGCGAGGGCGAAATCGCCATCGCCAAGCGGATCGAAGCTGGCCGCGACACGATGATCCGCGGGCTGTGCGAGAGCGCGCTGACCTTCGAAGCCATCATGGTGTGGCGCGAAGAGCTGGGCACCGGCCGCATTCTGCTGCGTGAGGTCATCGACCTCGAACAAACCTATGGCGGCGTCAACGCCGCGGCCGCCGAACTGCTGGCCGCCGAGGCGCCCCCGCCCGCCGAGGAATCGGCCGAGGTCACCGAGGACGGTGAAGCGATCGCCAAGGGCGAGAGCGACGACGACGACGACTTCGATGACGGCGCCGGTCCGACCATCAGCGCGATGGAAGGCGAACTGCGCGAAGGGGTCATGGCGACCCTGGACGCCATCGCCTCGGAATTCGACTCCTTCCGCGCCCTGCAGGAAAAGCTGGTCGGCAAGCGCCTCAAGGGCGAAGACCTGTCGGACGCCGACCGCAAGGCCTACACCACCGCTTCGTTGGCCATCGTCCAGCACCTGAAGACGCTGAAGCTGAACAACAACCGCATCGAGGCGCTCGTCGAGCAGCTCTATGCGATCAACAAGCGTCTGATGGGTCTTGAAGGCCGGCTGCTGCGCCTGGCCGACAGCTACGGCATCTCGCGCTCGGAATTCCTCAAGGCCTATTTCGGCCAAGAGCTGTCGCCCAACTGGGGCGACAAGGTGAAGCCGCTGGGCGTGCGCTGGACGAAGTTCGTCGAGAACGACGCCTCGCAGATCGGCGACATCCGCAACGAGATCGCCGCCCTGGCCACCGAAACCGGCGTGCCGATCGACGACTATCGCCGCATCGTCCACACGGTGCAGAAGGGCGAGCGCGAGGCCCGTCAGGCCAAGAAGGAAATGGTCGAGGCCAACCTGCGCCTCGTGATCTCCATCGCCAAGAAGTACACCAACCGCGGCTTGCAATTCCTTGATCTTATTCAGGAAGGCAATATCGGCCTGATGAAGGCGGTCGATAAGTTCGAGTACCGCCGCGGCTACAAGTTCTCCACCTACGCGACGTGGTGGATCCGTCAGGCGATCACCCGCTCGATCGCCGACCAGGCCCGCACGATCCGTATTCCGGTGCACATGATTGAGACGATCAACAAGATCGTCCGCACCTCGCGCCAGATGCTGCACGAGATCGGCCGCGAGCCGACCCCGGAAGAGCTGGCCGAAAAGCTGGCCATGCCGCTGGAAAAGGTCCGCAAGGTCCTGAAGATCGCCAAGGAGCCGATCTCCCTCGAAACCCCGATCGGGGACGAAGAAGACAGCCACCTGGGCGACTTCATCGAGGACAAGAATGCGATCCTGCCCATCGACGCGGCCATCCAGTCGAACCTGCGCGAGACCACCACCCGCGTGTTGGCGTCGCTGACGCCGCGTGAGGAACGCGTCCTGCGCATGCGCTTCGGCATCGGCATGAACACCGACCACACCCTCGAAGAGGTCGGCCAGCAGTTCAGCGTCACCCGCGAACGGATCCGTCAGATCGAAGCCAAGGCGCTTCGCAAGCTGAAGCATCCGAGCCGCTCGCGGAAGCTGCGCAGCTTCCTCGACAGCTAATCGACCTCCCGGTCTCCGGGACAGCAACACCGGCGCTCTGATCGCGCCGTCACGCCCTCGACCAAGGTCTCTCCAGACTTGGTCGAGGGCGTTTTTATGTGCCCTTGCCGAGGTTTGGCGCAGGGTGGCGGATGACATAACGCCGATATCGGATCAGGCTGCGCCCATCAGGAGATAGGCGGGCGCTATGAAGAGGCTGTCTTTCATCGCCGGCGTGATCGGCATCCTGGGCGCGTCCGGCGCGGCGGCTCAGACCGCGCCGCCGCGGATGAGCCAGGCCGAGGGGCTGCAACTCTTCCAGGCCGCCGGCTTCAAGATCGCCGGGGGGAAGGCGATCAATGTCTGCGGCACGGCCTCGACGCCCAAGGTCACCTATCTCGACCTGAACGGCGACGGCGCCCCGGAGGCTGTCGCCGTCGACCAGAACGTCTCCTGCTACGGCGGGGCGGGGGAGTGGTTCACCGTGGTCGCCAAGGGCCGCGACGGCCGGTGGCGGGCCATTGCGCGCGACACCGGCGCCCTGACCTGGGAGCCGACCCGCACCGCCGGATGGCTGGACGCCCGCGTGGTCAGCAACTGTCCCCGCATTTGGAAATATGCCGGCGACGGCTATGTCCGGCCCAACGCCTGCGCGGCCGAGCCGGCGGGAAAGCCTGCGGCCGGGGGCGTCACCGCCGCCGAGAAGGCCGCGGCCCTGCGCGCCGCGGGCTTCACCTCGCGTGGCGGCAAGTGGACCAGCGGGGATGCGGAGTGCGAGGCCTTCATCGAGCCTGAAGGCGTGCGCGACCTGAACGGCGACGGCCGCAAGGAGCTGATCATCACCGAGACCGGCTCCTACTGCTATGGCAACACCGGCCAGGGCTTCTATCTGATGGAGAAGGCGCCGGCCGGGACCTGGCGAACGGTCTACCAAAGCCAGGGCATCCCGGAGATCCTGGCGACCAAGGGCGCGGGCGGCTGGCCGGACATCGAGGTCGGCGGGCCGGGCTTCTGCTTCCCGATCATTCGCTACAACGGCAAGACCTACGCTTTCAACCGCCAGAAGGAATACCAGCCCGGCGCCTGCGCGCGGCGGTAGGCACCGCACCGGCCCTCTCCCAAGGGAGAGGAATGTGACTCACCGCCAGGCGTAGTTGAAGCTGACCGAGATCCGTTCCTGCTTGGCGGCGTTGGCGGGGACCTCGTGGCGCAGCCAGCTTTCCCACATCAGCACCGTGCCGGGCTCGGGCTGCAGGTAGACGAAGCTGCGGGCGCTTTCGGCGGCGTCGGCCGTGCGGGGCGGGGCGGCCATCATCAACGGCAGGCGCGGATCTTCCAGCTTCAGGGCGCTGGCCCCCGGCGGGATCGCGACATAGACCGTACCCGACAGCACGCTGTGCGGGTGGATGTGGCCCGAATGGGCGGCGCCCGGCTTAAGGATGTTGACCCACAGGCTGTCGAGCTTCAGCCGGCGGCGGCCGAGATCCAGCTCCAGATCCTTGGCGAAGGCGGCGGCGTGGCGATCCAGCTTGCGCTTCAGGTCGTCGAAGATGCTGGCCCGGGTCGGCAGGTCGTCGAGTGAGGCGTAGGAGGTGTAGCCGCCATAGCGGTGCTCCTTGCACCAGGCGCGGCCGGCCATGTCCTCGGCCGCCAGCATTCGGCAGGTGTCCTCGAGCTCCGCATTGAACGCGGCGAAGTCGCGATCGCCTGCGAGGGAGGCTTCATAGACCTGGGTGACGAAGAGGGAGCGTAGCGCCATGCCCTGGCCGCTACTGGGCCTGGGGGCGCTTGTCAAAGGCTCTGCGTCTTAGGCCAGGATGTCGAGCAGGTCGCCGACCATGTCCTGCGAGGTGCGGATCACCGCGGCGTTGGCCGAGAACTCGTGCTTGGCGGTGATCTGTTCGACGATCTCGCCGGGCAGGTCGACGTCTACGTCCTCGACGCCCATCTGGACGACGCGCGTGGCCGAGGCCTCGAACCGGCGGCTGGCGGCGAGCATGCCGTACTGAGCGGTGGCAATCGGATCCATGACGGGCCCTCCCACGTTCACATTGCGCGCTTGCGGTTAAGTCTTCGCGCAGGTGTGTGGTGAATGCTCGGTTAGCGTGTCTCCGCCCGAAATGCGCCACGCTCTTGATGCTACAGTGAAGCTGAACAGGAGGATTGTTCCATGATCCGCACCGCCCTCATCGCCGCCGTGGCGTTTGTCGCTTCCGCCGGCCTGGCCGCCGCCCAGGCGCCGCTGTCGCAAAACCCGCCGACCCAGACCGTCATCTGCCTGGACGTCAGCGGTCAGACCCTGCCGGTGGTCTGCAAGGTGCCAGGCAGCCGCCTCGATAAGCGCGAGGACATCTGCATCTGCAAGCGCGGTACGCGGGTCGACGTTCCGATCTGCCCCGACGGCGTGAAGCCTCAAGCCGAGACCCGCAAGTACGAGAAGGCCCGCAAGCTGGCCGCCAAGGACGGCAGCCTGATCGGCGACCTCTATGAAGGCCAGCCGATGTGCGTCGCGGGCCGCAACACGTACTAGACTAGCGGGCCTTGCCCAGGGCCGCGTAGGTCAGCTTCTGGAACACCGGAAGCGCCGCGCGGCCGCCCATGCGTTGGCCGGTGGCGAGCTGCGACGCCGCGCCGGGCTCCAGCGGCATGGAGTTCTGGATCAGATAGATCATCACCATGTCCTCGACCGGATCGGCTTGCCACCAGGTGCCAAATGCGCCCGGCCAGCCGAACGATCCTTCCGAACCCGCGCCCATCCAGGCCTGCTTGGCCGGATCGGTGATGACCGAGGCCCCGAGGCCAAAGCCCTGGCCCAGCCAGAACGGGATGCCCATGAACGGGATCGCGCGTTGCTCGGGCGTGAGCTGGTTGGTCAGCATCAGGTCCAGCATCTCGCGCTTCACGTAGCGCACGCCGTCCAGTTCGCCGCCCGCCAGCATCATGCGGGCGAACTTCAGGTAGTCGTCGGCGGTCGAGATCAGCCCGCCGCCGCCGGCGCAGAACACGGGCGGGGCGTCGCTGTGCGGGAACGAGATGTCCTGCATCTGGTCGGTCGCCGGATTGATCCGGTAGAGCTTGGCCATCCGGTCACGCTTCTCGGGCGGGCACCAGAAGTCGGTGTCGTTCATGCCGAGCGGCTTCAGGATCCGCTCCATGATGAAGTCGCGATAGGGCATGCCGGCGACCCGGCCGACCAGGAAACCCAGGACGTCGGTCGCGTGGCTGTAGTGGAAGCGCTCGCCAGGCGGATAGGACAGCGGCAGGGAGGCGAGGCGCTTAAGCCATTCATCGGGGGTGTGAAGCACCAGCAGCGGCGATCCCAGGACCTCCTCATGGGCGGGGCCGATCGGGCCGGCCGAGGTGAAGCCGTAGGCCAGGCCTGAGCGGTGGGTCATCAGGTCGTTGAGGGTGATGTCGCGCGGCGCGGGATAGGTCTCGTCCAGCGGCCCGTCGGCGGCCTTCAGCACCTTCATGTCGGCGAATTCCGGCATCCACTTGGTGATCGGATCGTCGAGCTTGAGCTTGCCTTCCTCGACCAGCATCAGGGCGGCGATGGAGGTGATCGGCTTGGTCATCGAGGCGATGCGGAACATCGTATCGCGGGTCATCGGCAGGCCGCCGGCCACGTCGCGATGGCCGATGGTGTTGACCTGGGCGATCTCGCCCTTGCGCCACAGCAGGGTGACGAAGCCGGAGAGGTCGCCGGCCTCGATCACCGGCCCGAGCGCCGCCGGAATCGCCGTCAGGCCTTCGGAAGAAAAGCCGCCCAGAGCCTGATCGCCGTCCATGTGTCGCCTCGCCCGTTGTCGCGTCGGGTCCGCTGCGGCCCGACCTTTGACGACGATATGCGATGGATGACGTCGCGAGCGTCAAGGGTGCTTTGTCGCGCGCAGTCGGGGTGAGCGCCGATCAACGACATCATGTTTGAACTCGGCTCGGTTGCGCCTCCCCAAAATTGCCCGTAGCTCAAAGGGATGGTCCGCCTCATCCGTAACCTGGCCCGCCTCGTGCGTCCGTTGAGCGTCGCGGCCATGGCGATGACCGTGGCGGCCTGCACGCCGCTGGCCGTCTTTGCGACCTTCACGCCGCGTGATCCGGCCGTGCTCAGCGCCATGGACCAGTCCTATGGCGACAAGTCGCGCCAGACCCTGGACGTCTACGCGCCCCGGCAGATCAGCGCCGCGCGGCCGATCGCGGTGTTCTTCTATGGGGGCGGCTGGGAGAGGGGCCGCAAGTGGGACTATGGCTGGGTGGCGCAGGCGCTGGCGGCCAAGGGGTTCGTCGTCGTCCTTCCCGACTACCGGCTCTATCCCGATGTGCGCTTCCCGGCCTTTCTGCGCGATAGCGCCAGGGCCGTCCGATGGGCGGTGGAGCACGGGCCGGCCTATGGCGGCGATCCGTCCCGGATCGTGCTGCTGGGGCACTCGGCCGGCGCCTATAACGCGGTGATGCTGGGCCTGGACCCGCACTATCTGAAGAACGCTGGAGTGGATCCGGCCCACATCCGCGCCGTCGCCGGCATCGCTGGGCCATACGACTTTCTGCCGCTTCCAAACGATATGCAGCGGGTGTTCGGCGCGGCCCCTGACCCGGCGCTCACCCAGCCCGCCCATTTCGCGCGGGCCGACGCGCCGCCGATGCTGCTGGTGACCGGCGACGCCGACAAGGTCGTCGATCCGCGCAACACCGCGCAACTCGCCGCGGCCCTGCGCGCGGCAGGCGCGAAGGTGGAGGAACGTCACTATCCCCACGTCGGTCACAACGAGATCATGGCCGCCATTTCGCGGCCGTTCCGCGACCGGGTGAGCGTCTTGAGCGACGTCTCCGGCTTCCTGCTGGAAGAGGCCAAGTAGGGCGGCCGGCTCACGGGATTGTCAGGCTGGGATCGATTCATCTGATCTGCGAATCATTTCCGATAGCGCCTTCAAATCTATGATGTTTCCGGATCCGTCATGGCGGCGGGTCGGCGCGACATATTGACGTTATGCGAGCGGCGCTGCGGCGCCGCAATTGTGCGCCATTTGTTTCGAGGTTATATCCGGCGGCCCCTAAGTTCAGGGGTTTGTGCGTCGCACCTAGAAGGACCGCCCATGCTGGTGACCTTGATGAAGGCCAAGCTGCACCGCGCCACGGTGACCCAGGCCGATCTCGAATATGAAGGCTCGATCGCGATTGACCGGGACCTGCTGGACGCTTCGGGCATCCTCCCGCACGAGCAGGTCGATGTGCTGAACATCACCACCGGCGCGCGCTTCACCACCTACGCCATCGAGGCCCCGCGCGGCTCCAAGGTGATCGGCGTCAACGGCGCCGCCGCGCGTCTGGTCCAGAAGGGCGACAAGGTCATCGTGGTCACCTACGGCATGCTGCCGGAGGAAGAGGCCCGCAACTATTCGCCCAACGTCGTGCTGCTGGGCGACGGCAACCTGATCAAGAAGGCCGCGTGAGGACCCGCGCCGCCGCGCTCATCCTGTCGGCGGCGGTCCTCTGCGCCTGCGCGCCGACCGCGCCCAAGGGTGTGGATAAGGCCGCGCTCGACGACGCCGTCTCCCGCGCGATCGGCGATCCCGGCACCTGCGTCCTGATCGCCAAGGGCGATAAGCTCGTCTATCGCTATGGGAGCAACGTCGTCTGCGGGCGCACGCTGCCGGCCTGTGACCAGAGCGTGCCGCGTACGCTCGCCGATCTGCTGGCGGCCGCGCCCGCCGTTGGGCAGCCGAGGACGGCAAGCTGCCGCAGCAACGCCCAGGGCACCCGTGTCGTCGCCTGGGCTGCGGGACCGATCGAGGGCGGAGACCTCGTCTACGCCGCGGTGATGGAGGGCGATGAAGTGCCGCCCGGCGTGATCATCGCCGACAAGCTCAAGACCGCCTTCACCCGCGCCGGCATGGGCGCGAAATAGCCCTCCTCCCCGAGGGGAGAAGGGCCGGCCAAAAGGCCTATTTCGTCAGTTCGTACAGTCCGGTGATGTCGACGCGGACGCTCAGTTCGCCGCCGGAGACCGGCACGGCGCCTTCCATTTTGTCCATGCGGGCATAGGCCATCATCGGCATCGGCGGCTGCGGGGAATAGCCGCCGCCTTCGCTGAGGGTCACCAGGCGGCTGACCCGGTGGCCGGTCGCCTTGGCGTAGAGGTCGGCCTTGGCGGCCAGGGCCTTGACGGCTTCATGGCGCGCGGCGTTCTCGGCGGTGGTCGGATCCTTCAGGCCAAACGAGATGCCGTTCACCTGGTTGGCGCCGGCCTTGACCGTGGCGTCGACAGCCGAGCCCAGCTTGCTGAGGTCGTTGACCGTGATCGTCACCTGGTTGGACGCCTGATAGCCGCGCAGTTTCGGCGGTTCATTCTGCACGTAGTCGTACTGCGGGTTGAGGTTGAGGCCCGAGGTCTGGATCTCCTTGTCGGCGATGCCGGCCTTGCGCAGGGCGGCGATCATCGAGGTCATCTGCGCGCTGTTGGCGGACAGGGCGGCCGCGGCGGTCGGGGCTTCGGTCTGAACGCCGAGGTTGATCGTCGCCTTGTCGGGCGCGATGCGGGTCTCGCCATAGGCCGAGAGGTTGAGGGTCGTGGCTTTGAACATCGAATCTGCCGAAGGCGGAGGGGTCTGGGCGAAAGCGGCGGGCGCGGCGGCGGTGGCGAGCAGCAGGGCCATGACGCCGGCGCGAACGAGGGTTTTCATCAGGATCTCCAAAATCACCCGTTTTCCGGGCGTTCCATGCATCGGATGATGAACGGAGTTGTGCTTCTGACAAAGCGAAGCTGAACGGCAGCTTTAAGGCGCGTGCAGGTCATGGTAACCCGCACAGGCTGCTGCAGGGGCCTGTAGCTCAATGGTTAGAGCCGACCGCTCATAACGGTCTGGTTGTAGGTTCGAGTCCTACCGGGCCCACCAGCGCCTTTTGACAGGCGGAAAATCCCCCTCGCGAACCCTAGACGCCTAGCGCAGCGAGGCGTTGAGCTTGGCGAGGGCCGCAGCGCCGGGGGTGAGTTCGCGTTCGGTGAGGCTGTTCAGCGGGGCGTCGACCGTGCCGAGGTTTTCGTGCAGGTCGCGGGCCTCGGGGTCTAGGAACAGCAGGCCGGTGACGATCTCGCCGAGCGCTTGTCGGGACTGGAGGTAGGCCAGCGCGCCGACCCGGTCGGACGGATCATAGTGCTCGGCCAGCTTGTGCAGTTGCAGGACCGAGCCGTCGTGCTGGGTGACAGGGACCGTCTCGCCCGGCGCATAGTCGACGGTGATGGTGTCGCGGTGGGGGATGACGTCCATCCGGTTCACCGCCTCGTTGTGCTCGCGCACATAGTCATAGGACTTGGTGGAGCCGGCGTGGTTGTTGAACTGAACGCAAGGGCTGACGCAGTCGATAAAGGCCGCGCCGCGATGGCTGAGCGCCGCCTTGATCAACGGCACGAGCTGGGCCTTGTCGCCGGAGAACGAGCGGGCCACGAAGGTCGCGCCCATCTGCAGGGCCAGGCTGACCAGGTCGATGCCGGCGTCGTGGTTGATCACGCCCTTCTTGGATTTCGAACCCTTGTCGGAGGTGGCGGAGAACTGGCCCTTGGTCAGGCCGTACACCCCATTGTTCTCGACGATGTAGAGCATGTTCACGCCGCGCCGGATCGAGTGCGCGAACTGGCCAAGACCGATCGAGGCCGAGTCGCCGTCGCCCGAGACGCCCAGATAGATCAGGTCGCGATTGGCCAGGTTGGCGCCGGTCAGCACCGAGGGCATGCGGCCGTGCACGGTGTTGAAGCCGTGGGAATTGCCGAGGAAATAGTCCGGCGTCTTCGACGAGCAGCCGATGCCCGACAGCTTGGCGATGCGGTGCGGCGGCAGGTCCAGTTCGTAGCAGGCCTGGATGATCGCCGCGGAGATCGAGTCGTGGCCGCAGCCGGCGCAGAGCGTGGAGACCGATCCTTCGTAGTCGCGCCGCGTAAAGCCGAGCGCATTGGGCTTGAGCAGGGGGTGATGCAGCTGGGGCTTGGTGATGTAGGTCATTCGGCGGCCTCGTGGATCGGCGTCCGGTCGGCCATCAACCCCTGCACCGTGCCGGCGATGAAGCGGGCGGTGATCGGGGTGCCGTCATAGTGCAGGACGGCGGTGAGGCGCGAGGGATCGACGTCGCCTTCGTTGATCAGCAGGGAGCGGAGCTGGCCGTCGCGGTTCTGTTCGATCACGAACACCCGGTCGTGGGCGGCGATGAAGGCGAACACCTCGTCGGGGAAGGGGAAGGCGCGGACCCGCAGGGCGTCGAGGTGCAGGCCGCGATGCTCCAGGTCGTCCAGCGCCTCGTGCACGGCCGGCGTGCTGGACCCGAAGAAGATCACCCCGTCGCGGGTGGCGCGCTTGGCGTCGCGGCGGATGGGGGCGGGGACCAGGCTGCGAGCGGTGTCGAACTTGCGCAGCAACCGCTCCATGTTGCCGACATAGACCGAGCCCTCTTCGCTGTAGCGGGCATAGGGATTGCGCGAGGTGCCGCGGGTGAAATAGCCGCCCTTGGTCGGATGGGTGCCGGGATAGGTGCGGTAGGGGATGCCGTCGCCGTCGACCTCGAGGTAGCGGCCGAAGTCGCGCCCGGACTCCAGGTCGTCATAGGTCATGACCTTGCCGCGATCGAGCTTGCGCGCGTCGTCCCATTCGAAGGGCTTGGTCAGCCACTCGTTCATGCCGATGTCGAGGTCGAGCATGACGAAGATCGTGGTCTGCAGCCGGTCGGCGAGATCGAAGGCGAGGCCCCCCATCTCGAAGCACTCGCCGGGATCGGCGGGCAGCAGCAGCGGATGCTTGGAATCCCCGTGGCCGGCATAGGCGGCGGCCAGCAGGTCGGCCTGTTGGGTCCGGGTCGGCATGCCGGTCGAGGGGCCGCCGCGCTGGACGTCGAAGATCACCGCCGGAATCTCGGCGAAATAGGACAGGCCGATGAACTCGGTCATCAGCGAAATCCCGGGACCAGAGGTGGCGGTGAAGGCCCGCGCCCCGTTCCAGCCGGCGCCGATCACGATGCCGATGGAGGCGATCTCGTCCTCGGCCTGGACGATGGCGTAACGCGCCTTGTCTGTGCCGGGCTCGATGCGCAGGTCTTCGCAATAGCCGGTGAAGGCCTCGGCCAGCGAGGTCGAGGGGGTGATCGGATACCAGGCGCAGACCGTGGCTCCGCCATAGACGGCGCCCAGGGCGGCGGCGGCGTTGCCCTCCACATAGATCCGGTCGCCCACCTTGTCGGCGCGGCGCACCCGCAGGCGCAGGGGCGTCAGGTTCTCGGCGACGTAGTCGCGGCCCATGTGCAACGCCGCGACATTGGCCGCGATCAGCCGGTCCTTGCCGGCGAACTGTTCGGCCAGCAGGGTCTCGATGACGGCGAGTTCGATATCCAGCAGGGCGGCCAGCGCGCCGACATAGATGATGTTCTTGAACAGCTGCCGCTCGCGCGGGAGCTGGTAGGCGGCGTTGCACATGGCGGTCAGCGGCACGCCGACCACAGTGATGTCGTCGCGGAACTTGGCCGCCGGCAACGGCTTGGTGGAGTCATAGAAGAGATATCCGCCCGGCTCGATCTCGGCGACGTCGCGGTCCCAGGTCTGGGGGTTCATCGCGACCATCAGGTCGACCCCGCCCCGGCGGCCCAGGTGGCCCGCCTCGGTGATCCGCACCTCGAACCAGGTCGGCAGGCCCTGGATGTTGGAGGGGAAGATGTTGCGGGCCGCGACCGGCACGCCCATCCGCAGGATCGCCTTGGCGAACATGCCGTTGGCGCTCGCTGACCCTGACCCGTTGACGTTAGCGAACTTGACGACGAAATCGTTGACGGCCTCTAGCGGCATGATCCCCCCGCATGGGTCATATCCAGGAGGAACTTCTGCATGTCCCAGGCCCCGGTGGGGCAGCGCTCGGCGCAGAGGCCGCAGTGCAGACAGACGTCCTCGTCCTTCACCATCACCCGGCCGGTCTTGAGCTCGCCCGAGACCATCAGGGCCTGATCGGCGTTGAGCGCCGGGGCGCTGAGGCGGCCGCGCAGGTCGTCCTCCTCGCCGTTGTCGGTGAAGGTGATGCAGTCCACTGGGCAGATGTCGGCGCAGGCGTCGCACTCGATGCAGGCCGACTCGGCGAACACCGTCTGGACGTCGCAGTTCAGGCAGCGCTGGGTCTCGCGATAGGCCATCTCGCGGGCGAAGCCGAGCTCGACCTCCAGCCGCACGTCCTTCAGCGCCTGCGCCTTCTCGCGCAGCGGCACCTTGTAGCGGCCGTCATTGGCCGGATCGTTGTCATAGCTCCACTCGTGGATGCCCATCTTCTGGCTGGCCATCGAGAAGCCGGGCGGCGGGCGGGCCGTCAGGTCCTCGGCCTTGCAGAGCTTGTCGATGGAGATCGCCGCGTCGTGGCCATGGGCCACCGCCCAGATGATGTTCTTGGGGCCGAAGGCGGCGTCGCCGCCGAAGAAGACGCTGGGCAGGGTGGATTGGAAGGTGAGGGTGTCGACCTTGGGCATGCCCCACTCGTCGAACTCGATCCCGACGTCGCGCTCGATCCAGGGGAAGGCGTTCTCCTGACCGACCGCCACCAGGACGTCGTCGCATTCAAAGTGTTGGTCGGGTTCGCCCGACGCGACCAGCTTGCGGCGGCCCTTGTCGTCGAACTCGGGCCGGACCTTCTCGAAGGTGACGCCGGTCAGCTTGCCGTTCTCGTGGGTGAAGGCCTTGGGGACCAGGTAGTTGAGGATCGGAATGTCCTCGTGGATGGCGTCTTCCTTCTCCCAGGGAGAGGCCTTCATCTCGTCGAATCCGGAGCGGACGATCACCTTGACGTCCTCGCCGCCCAGGCGGCGCGAGGTGCGGCAGCAGTCCATGGCGGTGTTGCCGCCGCCCAGCACGATGACCCGCTTGCCGATCTTGTCGACGTGCTCGAACGAGACGTTGGACAGCCAGTCGATGCCGATATGAATGTTGGCGGCGGCCTCCTGGCGGCCGGGAAGGTCCAGGTCGCGGCCGCGTGGGGCGCCTGAGCCGATGAAGACCGCGTCGTAGTCTTCGGTCAGCAAGGCCTTCAAGCTGTCGATCCGCTGACCCAGCCGGACCTCCATGCCCAGGCCGGTGATGTAGCCGACCTCTTCGTCGATGACTTCCTCGGGCAGGCGGAAGCGGGGGATCTGGCTGCGGATCATGCCGCCGGCCTTGGCCTCTCCGTCGAACAGGGTGAGCTCGTAGCCGAGCGGGGCCAGATCGCGCGCGACGGTCAGCGAGGCCGGGCCCGCGCCGACCAGGGCGATGCGTTTGCCGTTGGACACCGCGACCGGGACGGGCAGCCGACCGGTGATGTCCTCCTTGTTGTCGGCGGCGACGCGCTTCAGGCGGCAGATGGCGACCGGTTCGTCCTCGACCCGGCCGCGTCGGCAGGCCGGTTCGCAAGGTCGGTCGCAGGTCCGTCCGAGGATCCCCGGGAAGACGTTCGACTTCCAGTTGACCATATAGGCGTCGGAGTATCGGCCTTCGGCGATGAGGCGGATGTATTCTGGGACCGGCGTATGGGCGGGACACGCCCACTGGCAATCGACGACTTTATGAAAGTAGTCAGGCCCCTCGGTACTGGTGCGCTGCACAACGGCTTCCTTCCACAGACGCCGTTCTCTCGCGGATGCGCAGACGAGGGCCAATGAAAGCAGGCTCGCCTTACCGCGACGCAGCGTTCTGAGTGATCGTAGGACCGCTTCGGACCGTCAGCCAATACATTTCTTGACCAAAATGACATCTGGGCGTGCGCCGTGGTGACTGACCGACAGCTTCGAGGCGCCGACTGACACTTCGCAGGTGTCGGGCCGCCTGCGCTCAACATGGCGTGATGTCGGCGAGATTCGCGGCGCCTGACCCCTATCAGGGGTTGGTTCGTCATAAACCTCTGCTTAACAATTGCGGCGCGCCAACCAGGGAGGTTTCCGATGCCGAGCCAACTGTTCGAAGTTGCGTCCCCGTTCGACGAAACCGAAGTCGCTGAAGCGATAGACGCCGCGGACCAGGCGCTCGACGCCCAGTCGCTGGAGATCAACGCCCGTCGCGCCCTGGTCGAGAACGCCGAGAGCCTGCGGCTCGCCCGTTCGCTCTAGGCCCGGCGCGCCACCCCTGAGATGTGTCGCGGGGGCCGGTCTACGGCCTGCGCGCGAAACGTCGCATTGTACGCGGCGCAATCACGCCTACGTGCGTGATGCGATGGCGTCTGGTAGACGAGGTATGGGCGCTCTCGAGCGCCGGGGGATCGGGTAGCGACAGTGTCAAAGATGAATATCGATAAGGCCATCATCCTGAGCGCTGGCCAGGGGCGACGCCTGTCGCCGCTGACCGACACCCGGCCGAAGTGCCTGATCGATCTGTCGGGCAAGAGTGTGCTGCACTGGCAGCTGCTGCACCTGCGCGCCGCGGGCGTGAAGGAAGTCGTGGTCGTGACCGGGTTCGGGGCCGAGGCGGTCGAGGAAGAGATCGAGCAGCTCGCCCTGACCGATCTTAAGGTCCGCACGCTGTTCAACCCGTTCTATGGCCTGACCGACAATCTCGCGACCTGCTGGCTGGCGCGCGATGAGATGCGCGGACCCTTCCTGCTGCTGAACGGCGACACCCTGTTCGAGCCGGCGATCGCCTCGCGGCTGCTGGTTGCGCCGGAATCGGCGGTGACGGTGACCGTCGATCGCAAGAGCGCCTACGACGCCGACGACATGAAGGTGCTGACCGACGGCACGCGCCTGCGGGCGATCGGCAAGACGATCCCGGCCTTCGACGCCGAATCGATCGGCTTCCTGCGGTTCTCCGCCGAGGGCGCGGCCGCCTTCGTGCGGACGGTCGAACAGATCATGCGCTCGCCCGAGGGCCTGAAGCGCTGGTACTTGAGCGTCATCAACGAGATGGCCGAGGCGGGCGAAGAGGTTTCCGTCACCTCGATCCAGGGGCTCGGCTGGGCCGAGATGGATTTCCCCGAAGACGTGGTCCGCAATCTCGAACTGACCGAGAGCTGGTCGCGGGCCCCGGCGGCGGTGGCCGTCTAGCTCTCGACCAGACGGCGGACTAGATCGAGGTCGGCGGGCTTGTCGACATCGACAGCCGCCAGACCGAACGGCGTGCGCACCGCCGCGGCCTCCACCCCGGCCTTGCGGCCCAGGCGGCGCACGGCGTCGTCGAGCGTCAGACGTCCCAGGACATAGCTGATCAGCATGCGCGGGCCGAGCATGGCCGCGATCTTCCACGGCTGCTTGCGGTGCGCCTCGACCTGCCGCCAAAGATCGATGACCGCCAGGGCGCGTTCGTTACGCAGGTAGAAGAGATTGCAGCCGGAATAGCCGCCGTCGCGGAACTTCATGTAGCTGCGCTGGGTGCCCGGCGCGGCGGCGCGGACCACGGCCTCGGGCGCCAGCAGGGCGGCGACGTCGGCTTGCGGCGGGATATCGGCCAGGAACTGCTCGACCCATTGAGCCTGCAGCAGCGCATGGTCGACGGTGGTGACCAGGATCGGCAGGCCGAGCGCCCGCGCGCCCTGGCTAACGCTCAGGCTGGGGCTCGGCGAGGCGGGAAGGGCTTCGAGCTCGGCTTTGGTCTTGAGGCTCCCCAAGGCCGTGATGATCCCGGCGTCGGCGGTCGAGACCCCGATATGGCTCGCGCCAGCGCCGTCCAACGCGCCGATCACCCGCGCCAGCAGGGTCTCGCCGCCCAGGACGATCAGGCCCTTGTGGGAGACCTGGGCGTACTCCGACAGCGGGTCGGGCTCGCCGCCGCGCGATCCCGCCAGGACCAGGGCCGTAAAGGGCGTCACGCCAGGGCCTTCTCGTAGATCCGGTAGGTCTTGTAGATGTGCGCGCCCAGCGACTCGCAGATCCGCCGCATCGGGGCGTTGTCCTCGAGAATCCAGGAGAACTCGTAGCGCTCGTAGCCCAGGGCGCGGGCCTGGGTGGCGCTGGCGTCCATCAGCTGGAAGGGCAGCATCTGGCCCCGCATGCCGTCGCCGAACTTGCGCTTCACGCCCATCAACGGCACCCGGACCGACTTCACGCGGCTGACCTTCAGCCGCCACAGCAGCTTGGCCCAGCCGAACGGCGCCAGCCGTCCATCGAGGTCGGTGATCGCCTCGTTGACGTTCGGCAGCATGGCGACGAACCCAGCAACTTCGCCGTCGATCTCGGCGAACCAGACCAGGCGCGGGTCGATGATCGGCCGCAGCGACTTGGCGAGCTGACGGGTCTCGGCCTCGGTGGTGGGGGTGAAGCCCCAGTTGCCGCTCCAGGCGTCGTTGAGGATCTCGGTCAGCGAGGCGACCTCGGCGTCGAACCGCTTCATGTCGACCATGCGCAGCGTGACGCCCGGCGCCAGGCCGCGGCGGATGCGGCGGATGATCGGCGCCGGCACGTCGTCGGTCATTTTCGACAGATAGGCGTAGATGTCCTTGGCCTTGGTGTAGCCTTGCGCCTCGATCCGGGGGCCGGCGTACTGGGGATCGTGCCCCATCAGCACCATCGGCGGGGTGTCGAAGCCGTCGACCAGCAGGCCGACCTCCTCGTTGACCGAGAGGTTGAAGGGGCCCAGCGCGGTGACGCAGCCGCGCGCCTTCAGCCAGGCTTCGGCGGTCTCCAGCAGCTTGGCGAACACCTCGGCGTCGTCTTCGGCGGCGATCATGCCGAAGTGGCCGACGGGCGCCTTCGGGTCGCTGGGCGACAGGGCGTCGATCTGGGCGCTGATCCGGCCGACGTCGCGGCCGTCGCGGCTGGCGATCCAGAGCTGGACCTCGGCGTGATCGAAGAACGGGTTGGTCTTGGCGCTCAGGGCGGCTTCGCGCTCGCTGATCAGCGGCGAGATCCAGGCGGGATCGGCGGCGTTCAGGGCCATCGGCAGCCGGATGAACCGCGCCATATCGGCCTTGGAAGCGACCTCGGTAATCGTCAGCGAACCCACGCGGGGGATCATCCTTCCATCTTGAGCAGGGCCGTCGTGGCCAGGGCGGCGAACACCACCGGAGCAGTCCACGCCGCCAGCACCGGCGAGAGGGCGGCGCCTTCGCCCAGCGCGTTCAGCAGGCCGTCCGTCACCAGGAAGGCGAGGCCGGCGCCAAGGCTGGCGGTGGTGAGGATCGCGCCCTCGCGGTTACGGAAGTTGCCCAGCGCCACCGGCACCGACAGCAACAGCATGACCATGATCCCGACCGGCCCGGCGAAGGCGTGCTGCAGCCGCACGGCGTAGTAGCTGTCGGGGCGTTCGGAGCCGCCGCCTTCCAGGGCGCGTCGCGCGTTGGCGGCGTTCGGGGTCTGTTGCGGCGACAGCAGGACCTGCACGTCGCGGGGCTGCAGGGCCGTGTCCCAGACCAGCTCGGCGGCCGAGGAGGTCATGGCCTCGTCATCGGTGAAGCGCACCATCCGCGGCGCCTGAAGCTTCCAGCCGTCCTTGCTGTAGCTCGCTGACGGCGCCTCGATACGTTCGGCGACCCGGCCCGTGGCGTCGCGGCGATAGATCTTCACGTCCTTGAGATGAGACCCGGCGACGTCGCCGGGCTGGGCGACCACCAGGTCGGCGCCGGACCGGAACGGGCGGGGGCCGGGCGTGTCCGGGGTTTTGGGCGCGGTGTCACGCCACCAGGCTTCAAGGATCGGGTCGGTCCTGGGCGCGATCAGTTCGACGGTCGCATAGTCGAGCAGCATCATGGCGGCGGCGGCCGGCGCCGCCATGCCGACGAGCCGATAGACCGAAACCCCGGTGGCGCGCATGGCGATCACGGCGCTCTCCCGGGCGAGCTGGGAAAAGGCGAACAGGCCGCCCGCCAGGACGCTCAACGGGGCGACCTGTTCCAGCAGGCGTGGGAACCGCAGGGTGGCGTAGTAGGCGACGCCGCCGAGGCCCAAGCCGCGGTCGAGGATCTCGGTGGTGACGTCGAGCAGGTCGAGGATCTGCAAGATCGCCAGCAGGATGGCGGCGGCCGCGAGAATCCGCAGCGCGACGGTGCGCATCACATAGATGGTCAGCTTCATGTGGAGGCGGCCCGCTTGAGGCGCACGGCGTCGGCGGCTCGTCCGCAGGCGTCGTAGATCGATACGATGAACAGGCTGATCGGCGTCTCGCCCGGGCGATTGCGGCTGCCGGCGAACATCCAGACGCCGAAACCGGTGAACAGCAGGAACGGCGTCCAGATCGCCGCGAAGGCCGGGATGTGTCCAGCCTCCGCCAGGCTTTGGCCGAGTTGCAGCGAGTGCTGGAAGGCCAGCAGCAGGACCCCGGCGAAGATCAGGCCGGGCGCCCGGCGTCCGCGCTTGGCCGCCAGGCCCAGCGGGAAGGCGATCAGCGGCAGGAAGGGCAGGAAGGCGGCCCGCGCCAGCCGCGCATACAGTTCGGCCAACACCGTCGCGCGCGGCAGCAGGCTGTTGGGCGACTTGGCCATCTCGGCCAGTTCGCCGAGCGTCAGTTCGCGCTCGTCGCCGCCGCGCGCCCGGAGCAGGGCGCTGGAGCCGGCCAACGGGGCGTCGGTCGTGAAGGTCTGGAACTGCAGGATGTCATACGCCCCGTTCGGCGACTGCAGTATCCGCCGCCCGTTGCGCATCACCAGGGTCACGGTCGCACGGTCGGGCGAGACGTGCAGATCGGCGGTCTGCGCGGTGATCACCTCCTCGCGGTTGTCAGCGGTGATGCGGCGAATGAACAGGCGTTCCAGCCGCTGGCCTTTCGGATCGGCCTGGTCGGCGGTCATGATCAGCCTGTCTTCGGTGACGAACGCCCCGGCCTGAAGCTGGCCGTTCCACCCGGCGGTCGCCGCCGCGTGCATCACCGCGCGATAGGCGTAGCGGCTGTAGGGCTGGGCGTAGCCGAACACGATGATGCTGAGGACCGCCAGCAGGACGCCGAGGCCGATGAACGGCGCGGCCAGGCGGGTCAGCGAGACGCCGCTGGCGAGCAGGGCGTCGATCTCCGACCCGTCGCTGAGCTTGGTGATGACGATGAACAGCGCCACGAAGAACGCCACCGGCAGGGCCAGCCCGAAATAGTGCGGCACCAGCTGGCTGGTGAGCTGCACCACGAACCCGAATCGATCGCTGCTCTGGGAGAGCAGGTCGAGCAGACGTAGGGCGCGCTCCAGCAGTAGTGCGACCAGGGTCACCGCCAAGCAGCCCAGCATAGGTCCGGTGGTCAGCCGCAGGACATAGCGGTCGATCAGCGACGGGCGCAAGCTGCTCCCGGCCGCGGTCTCGCGGGCGTCGGTCACGCCGCTAGCCATTCGCGTCGCCATGCCTGCGCCAGGGTCTCGAGGACCTCGGGGCCGAGTTCGACCGCCGCGCCGAGCGCCGGAGGTCCCGGCCAGCCGGCGTCGGGGAAGCTCAGCCCGGCATGCTCGCGGGCGCCTTCATAGCGGGGGATGACGTGGAAATGGACGTCAGGATCGACCATCATCAGCATGAGATAGTTGATCTTTTCGTATTTTACCTTGTCTTGGAGCAGGCGTTCGATTCCTTGGACGGCGACCTGTAAATCGGCGAAGGCCGCCGGGCTGATATCGGAGAACGCGTGGACCGGCTCCTTGCATACCAGGACGAGCGACCCAAATGTGGGTTGCTTGGGCCGGACCAGCACCAGCCAATGGCTGGTCTCGGCCACCATCGTCCGGGGAAAGCCGAAATTCACGGCGGTCTGGTTACTCATGAAGCAGCCTGCTTGTCTGGCGTCAGCCGCCGTGGCGCGCACCATAGGGAGTCGTCGTTTTCCATGAAAGTCCGAACCGGCCTGGCGGCCGCGGCCTTTGTCGCTATCTCGTCCCTGGCCGGCCCCTCGCTGGCGGCGGACGAGTGCGCCGGCAAGCCCAGCGACAACAGGTTGACGGTCAGCGTCACCGGCGTCCGCCCGGCCCAGGGCGAGGTGGCGATCACGCTCTATCCCGACGACGCCAAGCGATTCCTGGCGCCGAAGGGCAAGCTGCTGCGTCAGCGGGTTCCGGCGAAGTCGCCGACGACCAGCACCTGCTTCTATCTGCCGGCGGCGGGCGTCTATGCGATCGCGGTCTATCACGACGTCAACGCCGACCATGATTTCAACCGCAGCCTCGTCGGCATGCCGACCGAGGGCTACGGCTTCTCCAACGACGCGCCGACCAAGATCAGCCTGCCGGCGTTCAGCACGGTCCGTTTCCGCGTGCCGGCGGGGACCAGTCGCACGACGCTTCGCATGCGTTACCCCTGAGGGCCGTCCAGCACGTAGCTGCCTAGCGGCTCGAACGCTCCGGTCTGCGCCGACAGCCCGCGTGCGATCACCCGGATCCGCCGCTGGGTCGGGTCGATCTCGATCCCATGCCACCGGGCGCCCGGATGGCGCCCATGACCGACGGCCGAGGCCGAGGGGACGCCCAGCACTGGGATCGCGCCGGCAGGGCCGGGCATGGTGCTGACCGCGGCCTCATGGGCGTGGCCGTGCAGCACCAGTTCGGCGCCGTGGGTTTTCAGCAGCGCGCTCAAGGCTGGCGCGTCCTCCAGCGCCTTGCGCTTGGAGACGATCCCCGGCGTCGGGGGATGGTGGATCATGATCACCCGGAACAGACCCTCGCGCCCCAGGCGTTCCAGGATCGCCTCCAGGCGGCCGAGTTGCTCGCGTCCCAACCGGCCGCTGGCTAGTCCAGGCGCGGTCGGCGTCGCCGAGCAGAGGTTCACCAGGGCCACGGGGCCGCGTTCGCGCACAGCCGGAAAGGCGGGCTGGCCGGGGTCTTCCAGCCATTCGCGCCAGGGGGCGAAGGCGTCCGGCGCGTTCCTCCCCACCAGGGCGTCGTGATTGCCGGGACTGACCGTGACGCCCGAGGCCGGACCCAGGGTCTGCAGCCAGGCGCGCGCAGCGGCGAACTCGGCCTTGGTCGCGAAATTCGTCAGGTCGCCGGTCAGGGCGATGTGGTCGGGAGCATAGGCGCCGATGTCGGCGCTGAGCGCCTTCAGAACCTGCGGCTGATGCTCGCGGCCCTTGCGGCGCCAGGCGATGGCGCTGAGCAGGCGCTTGGACGCGAAATCGGCCGCCCGCAGCGCGCCGGGCGGCGGCGGAAGGTGGGGATCGGACAGGTGGGCGAGGCGAAACGGAGGCACGGTTGAAGATGGTTTCTGGTCAGGCGGCGGCGAAGCTGATTATCAGGTCTTTATAATCACAGGTCGGTTGGCGGAATTGACGATATCAGCAGAGGCTACCGGCGCAGCCGGCCCCACGGCCATGGTCGTGGGCGTCGCGGAAGGCCGCATTTGGGGGATGAGTTCGGCGGAGCGCCTACAACGCATCTTTCGCCGGCTCGGTCTTCCGGAAAATGACGGCGCGGCCGACGCAGCGGGCGCCGTGCTTGTCGCCGATGCGCGCTGGGTGTTCGATCAGGCGCTGATCGGCGCCTTGGCGAAACATCCAGGCGTCATACTGGTGGACGATGATGGCGTCCCCGCGGCCATCCATGGAAAGGGCGAGGCGATGCGCGTCGCGCTTCAGCGCCTGGCGGCCGGCGAGGACCTGGCCGCGGTCGCGCCTGACTATCCGCGCCTGACGGCCTTGGAGGTCGGTTCGACCTACAACAGCGAGCTTCGCAAGAAGGAGCCGCCGATCCTGCGGCGACTGACCAAGGTCAATGTCGGCGAAGTTGAGAAGCGGCTGTTCCAGGGCTCCTATAAGGGCGTCACCGACTTGGTGACCAAATATGTGTGGCCGGNCGCGAGCTTCCTGCTGGTGCTGGCCGCCTTCGCCCTGTTCTGGACCGGTCATTTCGGCTGGGGTCTGGTCTGCGCCTGGATCATGACCTTCCTCGACACCGTCGACGGCAAGCTGGCGCGGGTGACCCTGACCTCGTCGAAATGGGGCAACGTCTTCGACCACGGTATCGACCTCGTCCATCCGCCGTTCTGGTGGTGGGCTTGGCTGGTCGGTGTCCAGGCGAGCCTCCATCCGGTCGGGGCGCCGACGCTGATCTTGCTCGTAATCGTCGCGGGCTACGTGATCCAGCGGATGCTCGAGGGCGTGTTCCTGGGGCTGTTCAAGGTCGAGATGCACGCCTGGCGGCCGTTCGACAGCTTCTTCCGGCTGATCACCGCCCGCCGCAACCCGAACCTCATCCTGCTGACCGGGGCCAGCCTGGTCGGGCGTCCCGACGTCGGGCTGGTGCTGGTGGCGGTCTGGACGGCCTTGTCGCTGCTGGTTCACCTGATCCAGGTGCTGCAGGGGCTGATCACGCCCCGGGGGCAGGTGACGTCGTGGCTGGCCCGCTAACGAAGGTCGGCGTGGTCCGCAATCCGCGGAGCCACGCCAATCGCCTGCGGACGGGGGCCTCGGCTGATGCGCGGCCAAATGGGGTGCATTGGGTCGAGCCCGAGACACCGGCCGCCCTGGCCGAGGACATGCGGCGGTTCGCCGCCGAGGGCGTCGACCTGGTGGTCATCGACGGCGGCGACGGGACGGTGCGCGAGGTCCTGAGCGCGCTGCCCGAGGCCTATGGCGAGCATCCTCCGGCCCTGGCGGTGCTGGCGTCCGGCAAGACCAATATCCTGGCGCTCGATCTGGGCGCGGGCCGCGAATGGAGCCTGGAGGCGGTGTTGCGCCGGGCGGCGGAGGACGAGCCCGCCTACAAGACCCGCACGCCGCTGCAGGTCAGCTGGGCCGATCCGGCGCGGCCGGCGGTCTGGGGCTTCGTTTTCGGCCTGGGCGCGTTCGTGCGCGCCACGGAGATGTCCCAGTCCGTCCATCGGATGGGGGCCTATCACAGCCTCTCGGTGGCGCTCATCCTGGCCGGCGCGGCGATCGGGACCCTGTTCGGCGGTCGGCGCGACCAGTGGCGGCAGGGCGTGCCGCTGACCGCCCACCTGGACGGCGAGGCGCTGCGGGCCGGCGAGCGGTTCCTGCTGATGGCGACGACGCTCAAGCGGCTGCCATTCGGCCTCAAGCCCTTCGGACCGCCGACCGACGCCATGAAGGTGCTGGACGTCGATGCGCCGCCCCGCCGGCTGCTGGCGGCGCTGCCGACGCTGCTGCGTGGCCTGGACGCTCCGTGGCTCGGCCGTAACGGCTATCGGCGGCGCGAGGCGGCGCATCTGACGGTGTCGCTCGCGGCGTCGGTCATCGTCGACGGCGAGGTGTTCGCAGGCGGCGAGATCGCCGTCCGCCGTGGCCCGCCCATGCGGTTTCTAGCGCCATGACCAAGTCGCAGGATCTAGACCGTCTGATCGGCGCCGAACTGGGCGTGGTTCCGCCCGCCCACGCCGCGGCCATGGGCGCTGACCTGGCGGGCCGGTTTTCGACGGCCGCGGCGGTGCTGTTCTACGGGTCGGTGCTGCGCACTGGCGATCTCGACGGCGTCATGGATTTCTACGTCCTGACGCGGGAAACACGCCCGGGGCTGCGAGGCCTGGCCACCCGGCTGCTGTGGCCGGATGTGAGCTATCACGAGTTCGAGGCCGACGGCCGGGTCTACCGAGCCAAGGTCGCCACGATGACGCTGGCTCAGTTCCGCCGCGCGGTGACGGGGGTCGGCGTCGACACCACCATCTGGACCCGCTTCGTCCAGCCCTGCGCCTTGGTGTGGAGCGCCGACGCGGCGGTCGCCGCGCAGGTGCGCGAAGCGGTTGCGGCGGCGGCGATCACGGCGGCGCGTTTCGCCGCGGTGGTCGGACCCGAGCGCGGGGCGCCGCAGGCCTACTGGACGGCTCTGTTCCGCCAGACCTACGCCGCCGAGTTCCGGGTGGAGGCGCGGGGGCGCGAGGCGCAGATCATCGGCGTCGATCCGGGTCGCTATGACGCCGTCCTGCCGGCGGCCTGGGAGGCTGGCGAGGTTCCCTTCGAACAGGTGGGCGGCGAACTGCAGCCGACCCTGCCAGCGGCCGAGCATGCACGCCTGTTGCGGGCCTGGCGGCTACGTCGTTCGCTGGGCAAGCCGCTGAACCTGGCGCGGCTGGTGAAGGCCGCCTTCACCTTCGAAGGCGCGGCGCGCTATGCGGCGTGGAAGATCGAGCGCCACACGGGCTTGCCCGTGCCGCTGACGCCCTGGCGGGAACGCCATGTGATCCTGGCGTCCCCGGGGGTGTTCTGGCGGCTCTGGAAGGCCCGGCGGAAAGCCTAGGCCAGGGCGCGCTTGGGTTCGTCCTTCAGCAGGCCGAACTCGCCGGCCACCTTCTCGACGACCTGAAGCACGCGCTCGATCTGCTCGGGCGTGTGGGCGGCGCTGACGCTGCTACGCAGCAGCGGGCGGTTGTCGGGCGTCGCCGGCGGCAGGGCCAGGTTCAGATAGACGCCGTTCTGCAGCAGGGTGTTCCACATGCCGATGGCCACGGCCTGGTCGGGCATGGTCACGGCCACGATCGGGCTGCAGTTCGGGCCGGTGGCCAGACCGAGGGCGGTGAGGCCGTCGTACAGGTGCTTGGCGTTGGCGTGCAGTTTGTGGCGCAGGGCAGGGGTTTCCTGAACCTTGCGCAGCGCCGTGACGGTCGAGGCGACCACCGCCGGCGGCAGCGAGGCGGTGAACATGTAGGGGCGGCAGACGACGCGCATGACGTCGAAGCCTTCCATGTCGGAGACCACGAAGCCGCCGACCGAGCCGAGGCTCTTGGAGAAGGTGCCGACGATGACGTCGACGTCGGCTTCAACGCCGGCTTCCTCGGCCAGGCCGCGCCCGGTGGCGCCGAGCACGCCCATCGAGTGGGCCTCGTCGACCAGCAGGTAGGCGCCCATCTCGCGTTTGACCGCGACGATCTCCTTCAGCGGGGCGACGTCGCCGACCATCGAATAGATGCCCTCGACCACGATCAGCTTCTCGCCGGGCGTGTCCTTCAGGCGGCGCAGCCGCTTGTAGAGGTCCTCGGGATCGTTGTGGCGGAAGCGGGTGACCTCGGCGTGGCCCATGCGCGCGCCGTCATAGATGCTGGCGTGGCTGTCGGCGTCGAGCAGCAGGTGGTCGTCGCGGCCGACCAGGCTGGAGAGCACCCCCAGATTGGCCTGATAGCCGGTGGTGAACACCATGGCGTGGCGACGGGCGTAATAGGCCTTCAGCGCGGTCTCGAGCTGCAGGTGGCCGTCATAGCTGCCGTTGGCGATTCGAGAGCCGGTCGTGCCGGTGCCGCCTTCGCGCACCGCCTTGACCGAGTCCTCGATACAGTCGGGGTCGAAGGTGAGCCCGAGGTAGTTGTTGGTGCCGAGCAGGATCGTGCGCTGACCGTCGATCACGCCCTCGGTGGGTGAAATGACGGAATCGAAGCGCACGCTGAACGGGTCAGCGGAAGCCTGGCGGATCGCCTGGTAGGCGTCCCGGGACGCTGCGTGTCTATCGAGCAGAGCCATGCTCAAGCCTTATTTCGAATGTTGTCTATCAGGGACGACAGGTCGCCCACGGTTTGAACTTCGCTCAGCCGATCGATTGGGATCGAGATATCGAAGCTGTCTTCTAGCTCCATGACGATGTTCATGAGCGCGAGCGAATCGACGGCGAGATCGCGGGAGATATCCGAGGCGGCGGTCACATGGACGCTTCGGCCCAGGACCACTTCAGCGGCACGCGCCACTTCGAGTACAGTGGTGTTGGTGATCAAGTCCATGATTATAGATGCGTCCCCCTCGAACGATCATCCGCGAACGTCGCATATTTGACGCCGTCCGCCGAGTAGGTCTGCAGCATCTTTTCGCGAATTGCTGCTGGTTTGCCGAAGATAACGCCGCTGGCCTCATATCCCTGGACGCTATGTAGGAAGCCGCGAGCCAGATCGAAGAGGGGCGCGGGCAGATCACTCATCTGCTCTTCCGGCCGCACCGACCAGTCGAGATGGCTGATTTCCCGCACCTTTCCGAAACTGATCATCGGCGCGGCCCCCGAACGTGGCGCGAGCAGGCCCGCCGCGGCGACGGCCCGCAGCGCAAACCCAGGAATCCTAAGGTAGGCCGGCGATGCGCCGAAGATCTCGGCCGCCGTCTGGAAGACCTCGCGCCAGCTGTAACCCTCAGGGCGTTGGTCGCAGAGCGCGACGTTGAAACCGCCGGGCGCCTTGGCGAGAGCGGCGATCTGCCGCGCCGCGTCGGCCACGTGCATCATGGCGATTCGCGCCCTGGGGTCGAGCAGGGGCAGAACCGGGCTCGATGCGGCGAGCTTGAACAGGGGCAGGGTCTCAGGATCGTCGGGACCATAGAGGGCCGGCGGTCGCACCACGCCGAGCCGTTCGCCCAGCACCGCGCGCGCAGCATCCTCGCCGCCGCGCTTGCTGGCGCCATAGTCCGAAATGCTGGGTTCGCGCGCGGTCAGGCTCGACACCAGCAGCATCCTGCCGCTCGTGCGCTCGGCGACCCGGCGCGCGCCCTCGACATTGACCGCGGCGAAGGCCGCCGCCGTTCGGGCCTTGGTCAGGCCCGCGGCGTGGACGACGAGGCCCGCGTCGCGGCAAAGCCGATCCAGAGCGCGCTCGTCGCCAAGATCGCCCAGGACGACCTCGACCTCCAGGTCCCGCCAGAATGGGTGGATGACATCTCGCCTGGCGAGAATGCGAACGCGATACCCGGCTGTGGCGAGTTCGCGAACGAGGTGACGCCCCAGGAAGCCCGTCGCCCCCGTGACCGCCACCAAGCCGGCGGCCATCCTTAGGCGGTTTCCCTCTCGCCCTGTTCGGCGAGGTAGGCGGCTTTCGCACGCGAGCGGCTGAGCTTGCCTGACGAGGTCTGCGGTAGGGCGTGGCCGCCGACCAGTTTCACCTGGGGTTCGACGCTATGGCGCAGGCGGAGCAGGTCGGTGACGTCCTGGGTCAGGCGCTGGCGGACTTCAGGATCGCTGCTGCGGCACTGCACCAGCACGATCACCGCCTCTTCGCCGTCCATCGGGACCGAGAAGGCCGCGACGTCGCCGCTACGCAGGCCGGGAATCTCGGCCTCGGCGGTCCATTCCAGGTCCTGCGGCCAGATGTTCCGGCCGTTCAGGATGATCAGGTCCTTGCTGCGTCCGGTCAGCACGATCTGGCCATCGGACAGGTAGCCGATGTCGCCGGTGTCGAGCCAGCCGTCGGCCGACAGGACGTGACCGGTCGCTTCGGGTTGTTCGAAATAGCCGACCATCAGGCTGGGGCCGCGGGCGAACACCCGGCCGACCTGCCGTTCGTCCAAGACTTCGCCGCGGTCCCCGCGGATCTGCAATTCGTGGCCGGGCAGCGGCGGGCCGTTGCGGGCGAAGTCACGGGTGCGGGCCGAGGCGTGGGCCGTGACGGCGAGGCCGTCGTTCTCCAGCCGCGCGACGTCGAGGGTTTCGGCGACCAGGCCCTCGCCCAGCGGGGCCATGGTCAGGGCCAGCGTCGCCTCGGCCATGCCGTAGCTGGCGACGAAGGCGTTGGGGGAGAAGCCGGCGCCGGCGAAGCGTTCGGCGAAATCCTTGAGCGGCTTGGTGCGGATCATGTCGCCGCCCAGGCCCGCGACGCGCCAGCGCGAGAGATCGAGATGATCCAGCGCCGCGTTCTCGCCGCGACGCGCGCAGAGTTCATAGCCGAAGGTCGGGCTGTAGGAGATCGTCGCGCCGTTGCGGCCGATCAGGTCGAGCCAGAGCAGCGGGCGGCGAACGAAGGCTCCGGTCGGCATCAGGTCGACCGACATCTGCGCCGCCAGCGGGCTCAGCAGGAAGCCCACCAGACCCATGTCGTGATAGAGCGGCAGCCAGGAAATGGCCCGGTCCCCCGGCTCCACCTTCAGACCGTCGCGGGTGATCGCCGTCGCATTGGCCATCAGCGCGCGGTGGGTGACCAGAACGCCGGTCGGGAACCGGGTGCTGCCCGACGAAAACTGGAGGTAGCAGGGGCTGTCCGGGCCGATCTGCGGCAGGGCGGCGCCCTGCGAGGCGGGAAGTTCGCCCAGCGCGCCGGCGAAGGTCAGGCCCTGGTCCTCGGAAATCTCCTTCAGCCAGGCGTCCATCGAGGCCGGTCCCAGCAGAGCGCCGGCCTTCGCGGCCTGCAGCATCCGGCGGATCTGCTCGACATAGAGCGCCCGTCCGCCCAGCGGCGCAGGCAGGGGCAGGGGCGCGGGCACAAGGCCCGCATACTGGCAGGCGAAGAAGGCGCGCACGAAGTCGCCGTCGGTCTCGGCGATCAGCCCGACCCGGTCGCCGGGCTTGAGGCCGGCGGCGAGCAGGCGTTCGGCGATGTCGCGGGCGGTGACGCGTAACGATTTATACGGCAGGGCCTCGGCTAGTTCGCCGCGCAGGCCATAGAGATTGACCCCGGTCTCGCCCAGGGCGGCGAAGTCCAACGCCTCCACGAGGGTGGGGAAGTCGGCCAGTCGGAGGGCGCGCTCAGGGGCGGTCGGCGTAATCATGACAGTCGGCTTTCGCCCGCTTCCATCTGGTAACGCAAGAGTTTACTGCGCACCGCGCGATGGGTCTTTCGGCCGCATGACGCGCGAAAGGCTCCAGAACATGCCCAGCGCCGTGGCCAGGGCGGCCCCGACCAGGGCCATGCCCGCGCCTTGCAAACCCTGGGCGTTCACGATCGGCGCCAGGGCCGTCAGGAACACCGCCGCGACGATCAGGCGAACCTTCAGCACCGCGCCTGGCCGTCCCATGGAGACCAGCATCGGTTCCAGCGGCAGGGCCCAGACGCCGATGACCGCGGCCCCGACCTGCCAGACCATGGTCTGCGACGCCGCGCCGAAGTCCTTGCCCATCACCAGAGTCAGCAGCGGCTCGCCGGCGAAGACGGCGACCAGCAGCAGCAGGGTCGCAAAGCCGCCGCCGATCAGGCCGACCCGAACGGCCAGGCTTTGCATGTGGGCTTCGCCGCCGGCGGCGCGCAGCTTGGCGAGTTCGGGGTACATGGCGGGGATGAGCAGCCGCGCAGGCTTGGCCAGGGCGTCGGCGATCTGGCGCGCGACGCGCCAGAGGCCAGCTTCCGTCGGCCCGAGCAAGGCGCCGACCGCCAGGGTGGCGACGTGGGTGAAGGCGACTTCGACGCTGGCGCTGGCGTTGGTGGCGATGGCGAACCGCCAGGCGCCCGGCATTCCGGCGGTGAGCGGACCGGACCAGGAGAAGCTCTCCAGCAGCCCCCGGCGGCGAAGCTCGCGATAGGCGATCACGCTGACATAGATGAACCCGGCCAGCGTGCCCGCGCCCCAGACGATCAGGAAGAAGGAGACCGGCGCGCCGATGACGAAACCGACGCCCCCGCCGACCAGCCTGACCATCGAACTGATCGCAGCCTGGGCCGACAGCAGGCCGAAGCGGTCGAACAGGCGCAGCAGCCCGATCTGGGTCGCCGGAACCATGAAGGCGATGGTCAGGCCATAGAGGGCGGCCGGTCCGGCCATGTCCTGGGGCATGCCCAGCAGGGGCCCGAACAGCATGGCGCCGGCCGCTCCGATCGCGACGCCGGCCACGGCGCTGACAGCGTCGAGGATCAGGCCGAAGCGCACGACGCGCTGGAAGTCGGCGCGGCGGTTCTCGGCCAGCGGCCCTGGGCCGAACTGCAGGATGGTCTGCCAGGACTGGAACCGGGCCACGTCGCCGATGAACTGGGCGAAGGTGTTGATCAGGACCAGGACGCCGAAATTGGCGACACCCAGCGTCCGCGCGGCCAGGGCCATGTAGCCGAGGCTGATCAGCGCGTTGAGGGTGCGCCCGCCCAGCAGCATGCCGGCGTTGGCCAGCACTCGGCGCAGGAGACCGTCCTTAGCCTGCCCCCCGGCGGTCATGGCGCAGGCTGTCCGCCCAGCCGCACGGCGATCGCCTCGGCCGCCCGCAGGGAGGAGGAGCGCGCCTGCAGGTCGAAGCTGGAGGCGAAGCCGGCCTGCTGTTCGGCCAGATAGTCGCCGTGGCTGGCGAAGGCGGCGGCGGCCGCGTCGGGCAGGGCCGCGATTTGGTCGAGAACCGGGCCGTAGCGCCAATGGCGATAACTTTCATCGCCTTCCCAGGCGACGCCGTGGGCGTTGAGGAAGAGGGCGGGCTTGGGCGTGCGCAGGAACTCGTAGATCTGACTGCTGGCGTCGCCCAGATAGAGGTCGGCCAACCGGGTGTAGGTCATGTCGATCGCAGCTGGGCCGCCGAGATCGATGTGGATGCGCGGATGATCGCGGAACGGCTGGAGCAGCCCCACGTCCGGGGCGCCGGCCTGATCGAACAGCCGCACATGCGGCGCAAAGATCAGGTTGTAGCGATCGTCCGCGGCGAACTGCTCCAGCACCTGGACGCCCCAGGCCGGCCAGGAACTCAGGCGCGGGTCGAAGTGGGGGTTGTAGAGGACGACGGGACGCTTGTCGGCGAACGGGCTTTGCGGCGACGGCGCCAGGGCCTCGACGATGTCGAACTTCGGATAGCCGACCATGGCGCAGTTTTCAGGCGCGACCAGGCCGCTCTCGACCATGCGATCGCGCTGTTTTGGCCCGGCCGCCATCACCAGGTCGAACAGACCCAGCCGTGGCTCGAACGGACCGCCGCGGTCGCCGGCGCCGTGCTGGGTGTAGATGAGCTTTGGTCGCCGGACGCCCAGGCGGCGGATCAGCGCCGTCGTCCGCTCCGGGGTCACAACGGCGTCGTAGCCGGCGAAGGTTCCGAGATTGGCCACCAGCATGGCGGCCTTGGGCGGGGTCGAAGCCGCGCCGGGCCGAATGTTCCGCAGCCATTTGGGGCCGAGCAACCGGCTGGTCAGGGCCGCGCCGCCCAGGCGGCTCAGGGCCGCGTCGATATAGTCCAGGTGGGCCTGCGAGGTGGCGGCGAGCTCGACCTCGAACTGGGGCCAGTTGCGGGCCAGCTCAATGGCGATCGGCAGGCTGTGCAGGATCTGGTGCGTCTGCGCGATGTAGAGAAAGCAGATCTTTCGAGGGGGCGCGGGCGCGGTCATGGCGTCTGCGCATTGGCGCAGTCTTCGAGCGACCGCAACGGATCTTTCTGTTCGGGCGTCACGATGGCTCCAAACGCCGCGGCCGCCGGCTATCGTTCCGGCGTCAGGCGTCCGCGCACGCCGCCCTTGAGGATCAGGCGGTCGCCCTTGTCCTCGACCTGATAGTCGCCGGATTCCACCTGGCTGCCGGCGCGGTCGATTCGCAGGCCGGTTTGACCGCTGACGGCGCCGGTCTTGGTGTCGACGAGCGCCTCCTGTGAGGCGAACTGCGTGCCCGAACCATTATCCATCCGCACGTCTCCGGTCAGGACCAGGGAGTGGCGGGCCTCGTCATAGACGCCTGATTTAGCGGTTGCCCGCCGGGTCGCGCCGGATTCGGTCTTAAGGGTCAGGACCGGATCGGCGATCACGATACGTCCGCTGTCCTTGTCGTCGCGGACGCCCTCCCGTCCGGTGATGCTGAAGGCGCGGCCATCGGGGTTCGTCCCGGAAAAATGAGGCTTTAGCATCTTGGAGACCCGAACAGGCTCGGCCTGCTGGCTGGAGGCGCTCAAGGCTCCGAGGCCGACCTGAACGGCGCAGACGATCACCAGGACCGCCGCCGCCGCCGGCAGGGCCCAGCGCAGGAGACGCACGTTCGCCAGGCGTCGTTCGCGACGGTGAGCGTCAATCGGCATGCCGACGGATCGAAGCGGCATAGAACTGAATCTCCAAACCAGGCTTGGCCTGCTTGCGGCAGGNNNNTCACCACTATCTCACAAGCTCCATTGGGCACTAGGACAGATCGAGGAGGTTATTCACGCGATGACGACTTCACCTCCTCGAACGCCGTCGCACCGGCGGGAGCGGCCTGGATGCTGAACTACGTTCTCGCCCCGCTTGGGATCTTGCTGATCGGCCTCGGCGCCGCGGGCCTGTTCCTGGCGTTTCGGCCGTCGCGGCGCGCAAAAGGGCCTCAGCACGACGATCAGCAGGCCATCGGTTCCGAAGACTCCGACTGACGGACCATGTCGCCGCCCCGGCTGTCGTGTGCAAAGCTGCGCCGTAAGAGAGCCCTGGGAGGGGACGATGCCGGCCGAAACCGCGAGCATCTGGAATGACCGGGAGTATCTGCGCGAAGAGCAGTACCGCGACTCATCGAAGCTGGCGGCGCGGGCCAATCTTCACGGGAAGTACGGCCGGGGCGACTGGTTCGCCTGGGTCGCCGCGCAGCCGACCTGGCCCGTAGAGGGGCGGGTGCTGGAGCTAGGTTGCGGCGCCGGGTGGTTCTGGGCCAGCGCCGCGCCCCATGCGCCGGCCGGCCTTGAGCTCACCCTTACCGACCTCTCACCCGGCATGGTGGACGAAGCCGTCCGGCGTACGCGCGGGCTGTCCCGATGGCCGGTGGAGGAGAGCAGGGCGGTCGACGCCTCGGCCTTGCCGTTCGCCGACGCCAGCTTCGACGTCGTCCAGGCGCTGCACATGCTCTACCACCTGCCGAGCCCGGCCAAGGGCGTGGACGAGATCCTCCGCGTCCTGCGTCCCGGCGGCCTGGCGGTGATCGCCACAAACGGGCGCGACACCATGGCCGAGCTGTTCGCCCTGAACGCGGCGGTGTTCGGCGGCGCGGCGCGGGACGAGACGATCGACGCCTTCAGCCTCGAGAGCGCCGAGCCGATCCTGCGCGAGCGGTTCGCGCAGGTGGAGCTGCGCGCCTATCCGGACACCCTGCGGATCACCGACCCGGCGGACGTCTACGGCTATCACGCCTCAAGTCCGCCGGGAGACGCCGCGACGCCGGACCAGGCGGCGGCCCTGCGCCGAGTGATCGACGAGGCGTTCGCGAGAGGCGGCGGGACCTTGACGGTGACCAAGTCGGTGGGCGTGTTCCTGTGCCGCAAGGCCGGCTGACCGCCCAATAGAAAGCGCGCCGGCCTTGCGACCGGCGCGCCATAATGTTTGCGCCTGAGCGCGGTCTGCTAGTCGCGCAGGCTGGCCGGCACGACGCCGCCGTTCTTGGCCAGCGCCGCCCAGACGGCCTTTTGCAGGGCGATGTTCTGTTCGGCGCTGCCGTGCGCGCCGGCGGCGACGTCGAGTTCAGCGGCGAGTTCCTTGCGGGCGTCGAGGCTGGAATCCAGGTCCAGCATCTTCAGCAGATCGACGATCGAGGTCCGCCAATTGCCGCCGCCGCCCTTCTGGGCCGCCAATTCCACCAGCACCACTTCCACATCCACCGGTTCGGGCGGCGGCGGGGGAGCGGCGGCAGGAGCCGCTGCAGCCGGCGCGGCGGCCGGGGCTGCTGGCGCAGCCGCCGGCTTCTTGCGGTGAAGAACTTTATCCATGATCGAGCTGAAAATGCCCATGCGCCCGGCTCCCTTGTTTGCTGGTCTAGCTATAAAGCTCGACCCTGCGACCGGTTCCAAGGCTGAACCCTTGGTTGTTCAAATCAGAAACCTTTGGTGATCGAAACTCCATAGAGGCGCGGGTCCAGGAGGAAGACGCTACGCGTCGCGCCAAGATTCTCGTCGTTGATGTCGAAACCCACGATGGTGTTGTCATCCATCAGGTTCTTCACGAACACCTGCACGTTCAGATCAAGATCGGGATTGGCGAAGATCAGGCTGGCGTTGACGTTCTCCCAGGACTCGATGCGGTCGAAGAAGGCGTTGTTGTAGCGCATGAAGCTCTCGGCCTGACGGTAGTAGTCGCCGCGGATCGTGGCGTTCCAGCCGTTTGGAAGCTCCCACTTGTACTGAGCGCCCAGCGAGAGCGTCCATTCCGGGGCGTTGGGCAGTTCGTTGCCCGACAGATTCTGGACGATGCCTTCGCCGGCCCCGCTGGCGAAGCGCGAGACGTTGGTCCCGTAGCTGTAGACCCCGCCCACCAGGGCGTCGGCCGTCGCCGCTGGAACCCCCGCGGCGAGCAGTCGGCCGCGGATGGTCGAGGTTCCCGATCCCGTCCCGGCGCAGGCGAAGTTCGCCAGCAGGGTGGAGCCGCCAGGCACGCGCAGCAGATTGGCCACGCCGGCGGAGTTCAGGATGCAGCCGCCGTTGGTGGAGTTGGCGTAGATGTAGGCTGGGTCGCCCTGGGTGCGGTTGAAGGTGTCGACCACCAGGCCTTTTTCGATCTCGGTCTTCAGGTAGCCGATGTTGGCGTTGAGCCGCAGGTTGTCGATCGGCTCCCAGATCGATTCCAGTTCCGCGCCATAGATCTTGGCGTCGATGTTCTCATTGTAGACCGAGCGGTTCACGCTGCGGCCGATCTGGTAGCCCTGATATTTGTAATAGAACCCGGTGAGGTTCAGCAGCAGACGCCCGTCAGCCAGGGTGTTCTTCGTACCCACTTCGTAGGCGTTGACGAATTCCGGCTCGTAGGAGGGGTTCAGGCCCAGCGCCACGACGCCAGGCGGGTTGAAGCCGCCGCCCTTGTAGCCCTTCGAATAGGACGCATAGACCAGGGTTTGATCGGTGAAGCTGAGGTCCGGCGACCAGTCGACGTTCAGCCGGCCGGTGGTTTCCTGGAACTGGACTTCCTGTTCGGCTGTGAAGGTCGGGCCGCGGCCGGGCGTGAACAGGGTGGCGCCGCTGCCGCGGGTCCACTTCTTGTCGTCAGTGTAGCGCAGGCCCAGCGTGACCTTCAGGTCCTCGGTCGCTCGCCAGTAGACCTCGCCGAACGCCGCCTTGGACTTCAGCTTGTACTCGCTCAGGCTGACGAAATAGTTGTGCCCGGTATAGTCCGGCTCGCGCAGCGGATCGATGTAGGCGGCGGGCTGGATGAGCCGCACGGCGGCGGTGGCCGCGTTGGTCGCCACATAGGTGATGCTGCGAGCCTTGTAGTCGAGATAGATCCCGCCGACGTTGAAGTTGATCGGCCCGTCGAAATTCGACTGCAGCCGCAGTTCCTGAGTCCACTGTTCATTGTGGCCGATCCCGCCGGACTCGCTCATCAGCCGGTCGGTGATCCCGAACTGCGGGTCGTTCAGCGTTCCGGTCGGGGTGAACGGCGTGACGCCGAACGGCACCGAGGAGTAGCCGCCGGTCGAGTCGCCGCGCGCGTAGTTTTCGTTCTCATTGTAGCTGGTCAGCGAGGTCGCGGTCAGGGCCGGCGTGACGTCCCATTCCAGGTTCAGTTCGTAGAGATCGGTCCGCGGCCGATAGATCGGGCGGCCATAGACCTCGATCTCCCGCTGATCGCGCGAGATGGTCTTGCCCGCGAAGGCGTCGGTGGTCTGCAGTCCGATCTGCCGGGCGATGATGCCGGTGAAGGTCGAGAGCTGGTTGGTGGTTCCGTAGACGTCCGATCCGTAGACCGAGGCCGGCAGGCACCCTTGCGTGAAGGCGGCCTGGGCCGCCCCGGTCGGCACGCCGCCGACGCTGGTCAGGCCGATATCCTTGGCGCAGAGCTGCTTGCGCGCGCCGCGGGTGTCGTCTTCGGAGAAGTTGTCCCACAGCAGGAAGCCGCGGAAATTCTCGGCCGGATCGAACGACAGGGTCACCCGGGCCGCCCAGATCTGGCGGTCGTCGATATCCTGTCCGTTCAAGGTGTTCTTGGTGTAGCCGTCGCGCTGCAGCGCGAAGCCGGCGGCGCGCAGGGCGAACATCTCGCCCAGCGGCACATTGATGAAGCCCTGGTATTTCTTGCTGTTGAAGTTGCCGAACTCCGCCGTGATCGAGGCGTCGAAGGTGTCTGTCGGCTTGTTGGTGATGACGTTGACGACGCCGCCGGTGGCATTGCGTCCGTAGAGGGTGCCCTGCGGACCACGCAGCACCTCGACCCGTTCGACATCGTAGAATTCGGCGTCGGCCAGGCGGTTGGCGGTGAGCGGGGCGTTGTTGTGGTGAACGCCCACCCCGTCGTCGCCGCCGGTGGACACCAGCTGCGCCCCGACCCCCCGGATCTGGAAGTTGGTGCGCAGGGAGCGCCGGGTGAAGGTGAGGTTCGGCACCGACTGAACCAGGTTGCCGGCGGTGTCGATGCCCCGGGTCTTCAGCGCCTGTTCGCTGAAGGCGGAGACAGCAATGGGAACGTCTTGAACCGACTCTTCCCGCTTCTGGGCGGTGACGATCAGTTCTTCGATAAATGATCCACCGGACGACTGCGCCCAGACCGGCGTAGACCAGACAAGCGCGAGCGCAGACGCAGAAGCCAACCAGGCTTTGGTCATTTTTCCCTCCCTAACCCCAGTCATTCGCCGGGGGTTTCTTGTCGACAGCTCTCGTCTAGCGGAGCCGTTCAGAAGGAAAGCTAAGGTCGTATCTTACGCGACGTCAAACGACCCCTGATTACATTGACGCATCCAGGGGTTGCGGTTTGGGCGGTCCGGAATACCAATCCGAGCGGTCAGCCGAACGGTTTTTCCAAGCTGGGCTGCGGTTGCGTGAACCAAGCCGCCCCCTCGGCGGTGACATGGAAGTGGTCTTCCAATCGGATACCAAAGGTATCGGGAATTACGATCATCGGCTCGTTTGAGAAACACATACCGGACGCCAGAGGCGTCTTGTCGCCCCGGACCAGATAAGGGGCCTCGTGAATCGACAGGCCGATGCCGTGGCCTGTGCGATGCGGCAAGCCCGGCAGGTCGTAGTCGGGACTGAAACCGGCGGCGGCCAGGACCCGGCGTGCGACGGCGTCGATCTCCTCGCAGGGAACGCCGGGCTTCACGGCGGCGAAGGCGGCGGCCTGGGCCTGCTTTTCGACGTTCCAGACACGCTTCTGCTCGGGCGAGGCGTCGCCGAACACATAGGTGCGGGTGATGTCGGAGTTATAGCCCTGAACCCGGCAGCCGGTGTCGATCAGCACGACCTGACCGTCTTCCAGCGCCTGCTCGCCGGGCAGGCCGTGGGGATAGGCGCTGGCGACCCCGAACTGCACCGCGCAGAACGAAGACCCGTCGTCGGCCCCGAGCGCGCGGTGCGCCTGGTCGATGAAGCGGCGGACCTCGGCGGTGGTGATCCCGGCCTTGAGGATCTTCGCCGCCCGCCGGTGAACCTCCAGGGTCATCGCCTTGGCCTGGGACATCAGGGCCAGTTCGGCCGGCGATTTGATCATCCGGCAGCCGTCGACGACCGGCGCGCCGTCCAGCAGCTTCAGATCCGGCGCGGCCTTGGCGACGCCGTTGAAGACGAAGAAGGGCAGGGCGGGATCGATGGCCAGGGAACGGGCCTCGCCCAGGCCGCGCGCGGTCAGCGCATAGGGGCTCTCATCTTCTTCCCAGAGCAGGATCTCGGCGTCGACGCCCAGCGAGGCCTCCAGCGAGCCCAGCTCGAAGCGTGGGCAGATCATCCGCGGCGCGCCTTCGCGCGGCAGGATCATCGCCACCAGGCGTTCGGTGGCGCCCCAGCCGACCCCGGTGAAGTAGCGCAGGCTGGCGCCCGCGCCGATGATCAGCGCGTCGGCGCCGATCTGCGCCATCAGTTCCTGGGCCCGCGTCATCCGGGCCTGATGTTCCGGCCTGCTGATCGGCGGCGCGCGATCGGCCCAGGGCTTCAGATCCGCCAACTCGGCCTGCGCCGTGGAACCGCCGATGCCGCTGGTCATGATAGTCTCCGGGTAAAGGGCCGCCGCACGCTGGCGGCCGAACAGTCGCGCCCGTATATAGCCGGGCATGGCCGAAGCCTTCAACGAACTGACCCTGCCCGCCGCCAAGGCGGAGCGTTATGCCACAGTCGCCGAGGAGATCGCCTCGGTGCTCGACGGCGAACCCAATCTCACCGCTCGGATGGCGACGGTCGCCTCGATGCTGGCGGCCAGCTTCGACACCTTCTTCTGGACCGGGTTCTACGTCGTCGATCCGGACAAGGACCGCGAACTGGTGGTCGGCCCCTATCAGGGGACGCTCGGCTGCCTGCGGATCGCTTACGGACGGGGCGTTTGCGGCGCGGCCGCCGAGACCGGCCAGATCCAGCTGGTGCCCGACGTCCATGCTTTCCCTGGCCACATCGCCTGCGACGGTCGCTCGGCCAGCGAGGTCGTCGTGCCGGTGTTTGATGGCCAAGGACGGCTCATCGCGGTGTTCGACGTCGACTCCACCGAGCCCGCCGCCTTCGATGAAATCGACGCCAAGTGGCTGGAACTGATCCTGAAGGCGACGTTCTCGGCCTGAGATTTGCAGCATGCGGTCCATCTTTCCCTAACCGGGAGGAGGTAGACGTGTTCGACATGCTGCGATCAGAGACCCTGCACCCGGACGACCTGACCGACGCCGACATCGGCGCCTGGCGTGCTCTGTGCGCGACACGGCCCGAATTCCAAGGCCCGCTGCTGGGACCCGATTTCGCCCGCGCGGTGGGGGCCGTCCGCCCCGACGCCCGGGTCGGTGTCTGGCGGCAGGACGAGGAGCCGGTCGGCTTCCTGGCCTATCATCAGCGGCCCGGCGGCCTGGCGCGGCCCATCGGCGCGCCGCTTTCCGACTATCATGGCGTGGTCGCCCGCGAAGGGCTCGACCTGCGCCAGGGCATTGCCGATCTTGGCCTGTCCGGCTTCCGGTTTACGGGTCTGATCGACCCGTTGAGAATGGCCGAGCCCTCGATTTCCGCCGAGCACGAGGCGTTCCTGATCGAACTGACCAGCTCGGCCGAGGACTATCTGGAGGCCCTGCGGGCCGCGAGCCCCAAGCGGTTCAAGAACTACCGCCGGCTGGACAACAAGCTCGACCGCGAGGTCGGCGCGATCACCCTGCGCGCGCCGGACCATGATCCGGCCGCCTTGGCGCAACTGCTGACCTGGAAGCGCGAGCAACTGGCCCGCACCGGCGTGCATGACTACCTCGCGCCGGCCTGGACGCAGCGGCTGATAGAGGACCTGTTCGCCAGGCAAGATGGCCCGTTCCAGGGTCTGATGATCAATCTCTATGTGGGCGACCAACTGGTGGCGGGCCATTTCGGCGTGCGGCTGGGCGACGTCTACCACCCGTGGATCGCCTCGACCGATCCGACGCTGAGCGCCTGGTCGCCGGGACAGCTGTTCCTGCTGCGGGCCATCGCCGCCATGCCGGACCTCGGCCTCACCACCTACGACCTTGGTCCCGGACACGAGCACTACAAACGGCCCTACGCGCTGTCCTCCCGCATGATCGGCGAGGGGATGTTGGTCGCCTCGGGTCCGCGTGGCCGCTCGGTCGACGCATCTGAACGGGTCTGGGCCCTGGCCGAGGCCCGCAGCCCGCACATGGTCGGACGATTGCGCCGGCGGCTGGACGCCATCGCCACCACCGAACTGTCGTTCGCCGGCCGCGCCCGCGGCCTGGCCCACGCCATCGCGACCCGGACCTTCCGGCCGGGCGCCGCCTCGGAGGCGGCCTGACGCATGGCCTCGCCACGTATCAGCCTGGTGATCCCGACCCAGCGCCGGCCTGACGGCCTGTCGGTCGCGGCGCGCTCGACCTTCCGCCAGACCGGCGTCGCGCCGGGCCTGCTGGAACTGGTCGTGGTCGATAACGATCAAACCCCATCGGCCCAGGCGACGGTCGAGGCTCTGGCGGCCGAGGCGCCGTTTCCCGTCACCTATGTCCACGAGCCCAACCCCGGCGTCGCCAATGCGCGCAACGCCGCGCTGGAACAGGCCAAGGGCGAGTTCATCGCCTTCCTCGACGACGACGAAGAGGCGCCGCCCGGATGGCTCGCCGCCCTGATCGCGGCCCAGAAACGGTTCGAGGCCGACGTCGTCTTTGGGCCCGTGCGAGGCCGCGCCCCGGCGCGCGTCACGCGGCATCGCAACTATCTGGAGCGGTTCTTCTCGCGCGAAGGACCGGCCAAGGCCGAGGTGCTGGATCACTATTACGGCTGCGGCGACAGCCTGATCCGCCGGGCCGCCCTGCCAGACCCCAACCGGCCGTTCTCCGCCATCCGCAACTATATCGGCGGCGAGGACGACCTGCTGTTCGCCCAGATGAAGGACGCCGGCGCGGTGTTCGCCTGGGAGCCGGCAGCCTGGGTCTGGGAAGATCCTGTCCCGGCGCGCCTGTCGCTTCGTTACACGATCCCGCGCGCCTTCGCCTATGGCCAGGGGCCATCGGCGGCCTGCGCCGCCGCCAGTCCGCCCGACCGTCTGGGCGTCGCCTTCTGGATGGCCCAGGGCCTGGCCCAGGCCGGAGTGTTCGGCGCTCTGGCTGGTCTGAAATGGCTGATCCGCGCGCCGGACTTCGCATTCACCCTGGACCGCGCCGCGCGCGGCCTGGGCAAGACCCTCTGGTGGGGGCCTTTCAAGATCCACTTCTACGGCTTGAGGGCAGGGGCATGAGCATTGTCCGCGACTGGACCCCGGCCAAGGCCGCGGCGTTCACCAAATCCAACCTGACCTTCGAACACGGCCTGCACGAACGCCCGATGTTCGGCGACGCCGGGCTTGAGGAGCTTCTCGACCGCTATCCGCGCGAGAAGCTGGGCGTCTTCACCATGGGCGAGGACCCGGTCGCCTGGACCACCTGGCGCAAGGGCTCGGCCGGGACGATGACCGGATCCAAGCTGCTGGAGGCCGCGCAGGCCGGGCGCATCTGGCTCAATCTGCGTGAGACCAATCGCTATCTCGACGCCTACGCCGCGCTCGACGCCGAGATCTTCGCCGAGAAGCAGGCCCGCAGCGGCGTGAAGGCCTTCAAGCGCGATCTCGGCATGCTGATCTCCTCGGCCGACGCCCAGGTGTTCTACCATCTCGACGTGCCGCTGGTGTCGCTGTGGCAGCTGCGCGGCCAGAAGCGCGTCTGGGTCTATCCGGTGGCCGACCCCTATGTGGGGCAGGAGGTCCTGGAGCGGATCGTGCTCAAGGAGACCGCCGAGCAGTTCACCTTCGACCCCGCTTGGGACGCCGGCGCCGAGGTCCACGACCTGACGCCGGGCAAGATGGTGACCTGGAAACAGAACGCGCCGCACCGGATCGAGAACGGCCCGATGCTAAATGTCTCGCTATCCATCGAGTTCATGACCCCCCAGGCGCTGATGCGGGCCAATGTGATCTACGCCAACGGCGTGCTGCGTCGCCGGCTGGGCGCTCGGCCTCGGGTTCAGAACGGCTTCACGCCGACTGTGCTCGGCAAGGTGGCCGTGGCGCGCGCCGCCAAGGCCCTGAAGCTGCAGGCGACCCATGAGCGGGTCCTGCCGGTGAGCTTCCGGCTGGACAACCAGCGGCCGGGCTTGCTGCTGCCGGCCTAGGTTGCGGAGACAGGTCGGACGCCGGCCAGCCGTGGAGGGGTGGCCCTTCACGTGCGCGTAAACCCATTGGCTTACGCCGCGTCGCGCTCCTAAATGACTCCCCGACGCGCGGCGGACGCGCAAAACTCGGGAGCGGAACCATGGGCGAAGCCTATATCGTCGCAGCGACGCGTACGGCCGGCGGCCGCAAGGGCGGCAAGCTGAAGGATTGGCATCCGGTCGATCTGGGCGCGGCAGTGCTCAACGACCTGATGGACCGGACGGGCGCCGACCCGGCCCTGGTCGAGGACGTGGTCATGGGCTGCGTCGGCCAGGTGGGCGAACAGGCGATCAATGTCGCGCGCAACGCGGTGCTGGCTTCGCGCCTGCCCGAAAGCGTGCCCGGCACCAGCGTCGACCGTCAGTGCGGCTCCTCTCAGCAAGCCCTGCACTTCGCCGCCCAGGCCGTGATGAGCGGCACCATGGACGTGGTGATCGCCGCCGGCGTCGAGAGCATGACCCGCGTGCCGATGGGCCTTTCAGCGGCGCTGCCGGCCCAGAACGGCTTTGGCTCCTATATGAGCCCGGGCATCCAGAAGCAGTACCCGAACATCCAGTTCAGCCAGTTCATGGGCGCCGAAATGGTCGCCGAGAAGTACGGCCTGACCAAGGACGAGATCGACGAATACAGCTTCCAATCCCACCAGCGCGCGATCGCCGCCACGCAGGCCGGCGCCTTCAAGAACGAGATCGTCGGCCTCGAGATCACCGACGCTGAAGGCAACGTCACGATCCACACCATCGACGAAGGCATCCGCTTCGACGCCAGCCTCGACGGTATCAAGGCCGTGAAGCTGCTGCGTGAAGGCGGCCGCCTGACCGCCGCCTCGTCCAGCCAGATCTGCGACGGCGCCTCGGGCGTGATGGTGGTGTCGGAAAAGGGTCTGAAGGACCTGGGCGTCAAGCCGCTGGCCCGTATCCACCACCTGTCGCTGCTGGGCCACGACCCGGTGATCATGCTGGAGGCCCCGATCCCGGCCACCGAGCGCGCCTTGAAGAAGGCCGGCATGAGCGTGAACGACATCGACCTGTTCGAAGTCAACGAGGCCTTCGGTTCGGTCCCCGTCGCCTTCATCAAGAAGCTGGGCGCTGATCCAGCGCGCGTGAACGCCAATGGCGGCGCCATCGCGCTCGGCCACCCGCTCGGCGCCTCGGGCGCCAAGCTGATGGCGACCTTGCTCAACGGTCTGGAACAACGTGGCGGCCGCTACGGCTTGCAGACGATGTGCGAGGGCGGTGGTATGGCGAACGTCACCATCGTCGAACGACTCTAAGACAGGATCTGCCATGACCGGACGCATCTTCGCTATCACAGGTGCGTCCGGAATTCTGGGTTCGGCGGTGGCCAAGGCCGCCGCCGAACGCGGGGCGCGCGTCGCCCTCATCGACTTCGCTCAGCAGGCCGACGTGCTTGAGGCCTGTGGCCCCGACGCCCTGATGCTGGGCGGGGTCGACCTCACCGACGCGGTCGCCGCCAGCGCGGCCATCGACGCGGTCGCTGACAGGTTCGGCGGCCTGGACGCCCTGATCAATGTGGCCGGCGGCTTCCGCTGGGAAACGCTGGAAGAAGGCTCCTGGGAGACCTGGCACACCATGTTTCGCATGAATGTGCTGACCGCGACCAACGCCTCGCGCGCCGCGATCCCGCACCTGAAGCGCAGCGCCTCTGGCCGGATCGTCAATATCGGCGCTAATGGTGCGGTGAAGGCCGCCGCCGGCATGGGCGCCTATGCCGCGTCCAAGGCCGGGGTGCATAAGCTGACCGAGAGCCTGGCCGAAGAGCTGAAGCCCGACGGCGTGACCGTGAACGCCGTCCTGCCCTCGATCATCGACACCCCCACCAACCGGGCCGATATGCCCAAGGCCGACTTCGCGTCCTGGGTATCCCCGGGCGAGCTCGCCGCCGCGATCCTGTTCCTGGCCTCCGAGGAAGCCAGCGCCGTGACCGGGGCCCTGCTGCCGGTGACCGGCCGGACCTAGGCCGCTGTAGCGCCGGCGCCGCATCGCCTGTTCATTTTCGACCGGCCACGAAGCTTTCTCGCTTTCGGTATGCGATCTCGCCTAACCTTGGCCTCAAGGGGAGGGGAGCCCTGAGTGATGAAGATGGCCTTTGCCGCCGCGCTTGCGGCGACCTTCGGATCAAGCTGGGCCATCGCGCAGGAGCCGCCCGCCGCGGCCGCGGGCGGCGTGATCGCCTATCCGCCCGCCTTCTTCGCCGAGATGGGGCCGTCGACCGCTCTCGATATGGTCCAACGTCTGCCGGGCTTTTCGTTCGACAAGGGCGCGGTGGTGCGGGGCCTGGCCGGGGCCAGCGGCAATGTGCTGATCGACGGCGAGCCGCCGGTCGCCAAGAACGACACCCTGGAAGAGATCCTCAAGCGCATTCCGTACGGATCGGTCGCGCGGATCGACGTCATCCGGGGCGGGGCGCCCGGCGTCGACATGCAGGGCCGCACGGTGATCGCCAACGTGGTGCGCCGCCAGGGTGCGGGCGCCCGCGGGGCCGTGAGCTTCTCCACCCAGCCGATCTATGACGGCCGGGTGCTCAACGCCTTGCGGGCCGAGGGCCAGTGGCGGTGGGACGGCAAGCTGCTTGAGCTGTCGATGGTCAATGGCAAGGGACCTGACGACGCCCTGGGCGATGGGCCGCGTGTCCGCTACGGCCCGACCGGCGTGCCGCTGATTGTCTCGGAGGTCGACGCCGACGGTCAGGGCTTGCGCGAATGGGTGACCGGCGCCTTCGAGACGCCGGTGGCGCGGGGCCGGCTGCGGCTCAACGGCGCCTATATGAAAACCACCTCCACCTCGGAGATCTATGATCGGCTGAGCGTGCCGGGCGCGGCGCGAGAGTATGAGTACGTCACGCCCCACCGTCTCCAGGCCGAGCTTGGCGGACGGTTCGTGCGGGCGTTCGGCGCGACGTCCCTGGAGGCGCTGGCCTTCCAGCAGTGGAACAACCTCGACACCAAGGCGCGGTTCGAATCCGCCGCGGTCGACCGTCTGTTCCACAGCGACAAGAAGGTGACCGAAAGCGTCGGGCGGCTGAATCTGCGCCGGCGGATGTCGGACAGTCTCTCGCTGGAGGCCGGTGTCGAAGGCGCGTTCAACGCGCTGGACAGCAAGACGACCCTGATGGTCAACGGCCTGCGGGTCGTGGTTCCGGCCGCCGATGTGAGGGTCGAGGAGGCGCGGGCCGAGCCTTATGTCGTCGGGACTTGGCGGCCGACTTCCACGCTGACGTTCGAGGGCGCGCTGCGGCAGGAGGTGTCGAAGATCACCTCCACTGGCGACGTCAATCTCGAGAAGTCGCTCAGCTTCACTAAGCCGAGGCTCGCCGTGACCTGGGCGCCTGGCGCCGCGAACCAATGGCGGGGGCGTCTGGAGCGCGAGGTCAGCCAGCTCAACTTCGATGATTTCGTGGCCACGTCCTCGGTGGCGAGCACCGGCGTGCTGATCGCCGGCAACCCCGATCTCTCGCCCCAGCAGGCCTGGGTGATCGAGGGCGCCTATGAGCGCCGGTTCTGGACCTCGGGCGCGGCGGTGCTGACGGTGCGCCACTACGAGCTCAGCGACGTGATCGACCGCGCGCCGATCCGCGTGGGCGCGGTGGTCGCCGACGGCCCGGCCAATATCGGCGATGGAACCAAGGACGAGGCGGCGGTCAGCCTCTCGGCGCCGCTCGACCGGGTCTGGCTGAAGCGGGCGACCATCAAGGGGCAGGCGACCTGGCGGCGCTCGCAGGTCGTTGACCCGACCACTGGCGATGACCGCGAGATCTCCGGCCTGCATCCGGTCGACTGGGAGGTTCACTTCACCCAGGACCTGCCGGGCCTGAAGGCCAATTGGGGCGTCGACGTCTTTGGCGGCTTCCGCGAGAGCAACTATCGCCTCACCGAAATCGAGACCAAGAAATACGAGACCTTCGCCACCGTGTTCGCCGAGGTGAAGCCCAGGCCGGACCTGATCCTGCGCGTGGAGATCCAGAACGTGACGGGGCGCGACGTCCAGCGCATCCGCGAGGTCTATGCCGGGCCGCGCGACCGCGCCGCGCTGGCCTATACCGACGTGCGGAACCTGGAGTGGGGGCGGTGCTTGTTCGTGCGACTGCGCAAGACCTTCGGCTGACGAGGGCTTAGCGGGCCGGCGCCACCCGCCAGACCGCCTTGCCGACGTCGTCGGCCACCAGCAGCGCGCCGGTCTTGTCGACCGCCACCCCAACGGGCCGGCCTTGGGCCTCGTCCTTGGCGTTCAGGAAACCGGTCAGGAACGCCTCGGGCTGGCCGCTTGGCTTACCCCCAGCGAACGGCACGAAGACCACGCGATAGCCGCTGGGCGGACGGCGGTTCCACGATCCGTGCTGGCCGATGAAGACGCCGCCCTTGTAGCGCGCCGGGAACAGGTCGGCCTTGTAGAAGGCCAGGCCCAGCGAGGCGGTGTGGGGCCCGAGCGCGTAGTCCGGCGCGATCGCCTTAGCCACCAGATCGGGGCGCGGCGGCTTCACGCGGCTGTCCACGTGCTGGCCGTAATAGCTGTAGGGCCAGCCATAGAAGCCGCCGTCGCGGACGCTGGTCATGTAGTCGGGGACCAGGTCGTCGCCCAGCATGTCGCGCTCGTTGACGGCGGTCCACAGCGCGCCGGTCGTCGGTTCGAAGTCCAGGCCGTTGGGATTGCGCAGGCCCGAGGCGAAGATCCGCGCTGGGCCGGAGGGCAGGGGATATTCCACGATCGCCGCGCGGCCGGTCTCGGCCTCGATCCCGTTCTCGCCGACGTTCGAGTTGGAGCCGACGGTGGCGTAGAGCTTCGAACCGTCCGGGCTGGCGACGACGTTCTTGGTCCAGTGATGATTGATCGGCCCGCCCGGCAGGTCGAACACCTTCGCGCCGGTTCCGGTCACCGAGGCCTGGCCGTCGGCATAGGGGAAGCTGACGACGCCGTTGTCGTTGGCGACATAGAGCGTGCCGCCGCTCAGGGTCATGCCGAACGGGCGCTGAAGGTTCTGGGCGAACGCGGCCTTGGTCTCGGCCACGCCGTCGCCGTCGACGTCGCGCAGCAGGGTGATGCGGTTGGGGCTTTTCTGGGCGGCGCCGGCCTTCTTCTGCAGCAGGTTGGCCACGAAACCCTCGATCCCGCCGCCGGAGCTTTCCTCCGATGAGGCCTCGGAGACCAGCACGTCGCCATTCGGCAGGACCAGCAGCCAGCGGGGATGGGCCAGGTCGCCCGCGAACCGCGTCACCACGAAGCCGTCGGGCGCCTTGGGCTGCGCGCCCTGCGGCCAGCCGACCGCCTGACGGGCGTTGAGGGTGGGGATCGGGCTGGTCTTCGGCGCGGGCAGCGCGGGCTTTTCGCCAAAGCCGGCGAAGGGCGCGGACGAGCCCTGGCTGCAGGCCGCGAGGCCGAGCGAGCCGAAAGCGCAGAGCATGAGGCCAAGGCGCATGGTCGATCTCCCGCGCGCCGATGATCTGGCGTCAATCGCGCCGCGCAGGCCACCCTACCTCAACCTTGGCTGGAACGTCTCAGGTCGAACTCTCGGGTCTGTTCAGCGATGAGGCCGACCGTTCGGTGCGCGGAGGCGACCGCGCCCTCTTGCCAGCTGGGCAGATGGCTCAGATGGGCGCCGGTCAGGTGGATGCGTCCCTGCGGCTGGTTGAGCAGCCGGTAGGCGGCTGGGTCGTTGCCGTCGCTCTCCCAATGCAGCCAAGGGCCGCGATTGAAGGGAACCTTGTTCCAGTCGACCACGATCGGGCGGATCAGGTCGCCGCCGTGGCCGGGATGCAGGCGCTCGACCGCGGCCCGCGCCGCCGCGATCTGACCGGCCAGCGGCTTGGCCTGGAACGCCTGCGCCGGCGCTCCGGCGACATAGGCCCCGACCAACACGCCACGCGGGGTGTGGACGCCGTCGCTGGGATACCAGACCGCGCCGGTACCGCCGCCCGGAAAGGAGAGGCCCCCATAGATCTGCTCGGCCTCCCAGAACCTCGGAGCCTCGAACGCCACCTTGGCCGAGCGGTCATAGACGGCGCCGGCGATGGCCGTCTTGAACGGCGCGTCGAAACCGGTGTCGAGCCCGGCCAGCAGGTTGAGCGGCAGGGTGACGACCAGATAGTCGGAGGTGATCTCGTGCTCGGTCCCAGTGCGCCGGTCGCGCCAGACCACGCGGGCCGACGAGGCCGACTGGCTGATCTTCAGCACCTCGGCGTTTAGCCGGAGCGGGCCGCGCAGGGTCTTGGCCAGGGCGACGGGAATGCGGTCCATGCCGCCCACCGGCTGGAACATGGTCGCCTGCATGAGGATGTTGTCTTCAAACAGGATGTTGGGCGTGGTCTCGCCCTTCAGCAGTTCGCTCAGCGCGAGCGGCGTGCGCTTGATCCCGGCCTGCTCGGCGGCCCCCGGCGGCGTCAGATAGCCGGAGCGTTCCGAACCGCCATAGCTCAGGTCGGGGCCAAGATCGCCATAGGGGCGGAGGAATGCGATCAGCCGCTCGCGGTCCTCGGCGTTCAGTTCGGCGTCGAGCGCGCCGCGCCTCGTGGCCTTGGCGAGCAGTTCGGAGATTTGACCGCGGATGTCGTTGACCGCCTGACGCTGCTGGATCGGCCGGCCCTGGAACGCGGCGTCCGACTGGAGCAGGGCGCTGCGGCTGGAATTGACCTCGATCTCCAGCGGCACGCCGAGGGCCTTGCAGTAGCCGAGCACGCCCTGGTGATGGCTCGGAATACGGGCTGGGCCGGCGTTGAAATAGAGCCCCTCGGAGAGCCGCGCCGTCTGGTCGACCTCGCCGACGAGTTCGATCCTGGCGCCGTCGCGGATCGTCCAATTGCGGCCGCCGACCCTGTCGCGGGCCTCGATGACGCTCACTCGGAAGCCGGCCTGCTCCAGGCGATAGGCGCTGACCAGCCCGGCGATCCCGGCTCCGAGGACCGTGACGCTTCGGCCCCGGCCGAGCGAGGGCGGCAGATCGTCGGCCGCCTGGGCCGGCGTCGCCGAGAGCAACCCGAGGGCCTGCATGCCGCTGAAGGCTGCGCCGTATCCGCCGCCGGCGGCGAGGCGCGAGATGAGTTGACGACGGCTGAGACCCAAGACACGCCCCTTGTTGCAAGGGCCTTGGGATGGGGCGCGAGGCGCGCGGCAAGTATCGAGAATTTCTACGCCGACAGGTCGCTTTGCTGGGGCGTTCGCGCGCCGCCAGGGTTGGATGCGAGGCTAACCCTTGCCTGACAAGGAAGCGGAAACGCCAGGCGCCATCGCCAGCGGGGCGATCTGAAGGCCTATGACATTTTCTAATGGGTAGCTTGAGTCAGGACGCCGCCGGCGTTCCGACCGCAGCGAGGTTGTAGGGCACGTCCTCGTACATCCGGTAGATCCAATTGTAGAACAGCAGGTAGCCGCCCGGACGCCAGGAATTGGCGGCGCCGTTCGCGGCATCGCCTTGCTTGAAATAGTTCTCCGGCAGGGGCGTCTCCAGGCTCTTGGCCGCGTCCCGCACATACTCGTCCTTGAGGGTGTCGGTGTCGTATTCGTAGTGGTCCAGGACAAACAGCTCCTTGTCGCTGGACTCGATGATGCTGGCGCCGGTGATCGGCGAGGCGGCCAGCACCCGCAGGTCGGGATGGCGGGCGCAGGCCGCTTCGGAGATCATCGCGTAGCGCGAGACCGGGGCGTTGAACTGGTCGGGGAAGCCGCGCAGGACGCTGGTGTTTGGGGTTCTGACGCTCTGTTCGTAGACGCCGAACAGCTTGTGGTCGTGGAGGTCACGCTCGACGCCGTACTTGTGCCAGAGCGCCGCCTGGGCCCCCCAGCAGATGTACATCTGGCGGAACGACAGACTCTTGGCCGCGTCCATGAAGTCGCGCAGCTCGTTCCAGTAGGCGACCTCGGTGAAGGGGATGTGCTCCACCGGCGCGCCGGTGACGATCAGCCCGTCGAACTTCTCCCGCAAGACCGCGTCCGGCGTCTTGTAGAACTCGCGGAGATATTCCGGCGAGGTGTTCTTCGAGCTGTGGCTGGCGGGGCTGAGCAGGGTCAGCTCGACCTGCAGCGGCGTGCTGCTGAGCAGCCGGGCCAGCTGGATCTCGGTGTTGACCTTGTTGGGCATCAGGTTGAGCAGGGCGATGCGCAGCGGGCGGATGTCCTGACGCACGGCGACCGCGTGCTCGATGATGTCCACGCCCTCGGTCGCCAACTGCTGGGCGGCGGGGGAGTTCAAGGCCAGTTTGATCGGCATCCAGGCGTCTCACAAAAGGGTGCGTCGCAGCCGCGTCGCACCGAACAGCTCGAGCAATATCAAGTCCGGGGGCGGCAGGTCGAGCCGGGAGCGTCGCTCAGAGATTTGGCGTCCGCCCTATTCGTTCCGATGATGATATCGATTTGAGGATGAAATATATCTGGCGCTTATCGTCCGTATTCGCGGTCCGGATATAGTAAAATCTCGGCCATTTCCTAGAAATAGTTGATCGCGCTGCTCGTCGTCTCGCTGCTTCTCTCTGGCGGTGTTCATGACGAAGGAGAGCCCGATGAGCTCTGTCGCACTTAAGACCCGCGAGACCGAAAGCCCGCTCACCGTCGAGCGACTCAATCCGACCATCGGCGCCGAAGTTGGCGGCGTCGACCTGACCCGCCCGCTGACCAGCGAACTGCGCGAGGCGCTGAAGGCGCTGCTGCTGAAGCACAAGGTGCTGTTCTTCCGCGACCAGGACATCACCCGCGACCAGCAGGTGGCCTTCGCGCTGAACTTCGGCGAGCTCTACGCCCACCCGACCGGCGGTGTGGAAACCCACCGCGTCGTCCAGCCGATCGCCGCGGAGAACTTCAAGAAGTACGCCGCGGCCGGCGAGAGCCACTGGCACACCGACACCAGCTGGCGGATCGATCCGTCGTTCGGGGCGGTGTTGAAGGCCGTGACCATTCCCGACGTCGGCGGCGACACGATCTGGGCCGACGGCGCGGCGATCTATCGGGGCCTGCCCGAGGACCTGAAGGCCAGGATCGAGGACCTCTATGTGGTCCATGACTACCAGGACGCCTTGCAGCGCTCGGGCGTCACTTATCCGTTGGTCTCCCACCCGATCGTGCGGACCCATCCGGAAACCGGCGAGGATATCTTCTGGGTCAATTTCGGCCTGAAGCCGCGGATCGTCGACCTGGACAAGGCCGAGAGCGACGCCCTGCTGGCGCGTCTCTACGAACAGGTGAAGCGGCCCGAACATCACGCCCGCTTCCGCTGGCGGAAGAACTCGGTGGCCTTCTGGGATAACCGCGCGGGCCTGCACTACGCTGTCCGCGACTACGGCGATTTCCCGCGGGTGATGGAGCGGGTGCTGATCGCCAGCGACGACATCCCGCACCGGGTCAGACGCCCGGCCTAAGGCCGTTTCCGACTGCGATCCACGCCGCATGCGGCGGCGGATCGCAGGAGGGGGCGCGGTCCCCCTGCGTCCCCTCCGACTTCCTCCCCAAGACGCAACAAGACGGCCGGACAAGGTCGTCGGAGATCTCATGTCCCTTCGATACTTGAGGGCGGGGCTGCTCGCCTCCGCCGCACTTTTCTCGACGCCTGCTCTCGCCCAGACGCAGGTCGCCGCCAGCGCCGCCGATGCGGCGCTGGACGCTGACGACAGCGCCGTGGCCGAACTGGTGGTGACCGGCCTGCGCGGCCAGGCCCGCACCGTCATCGACAGTCCCGCGCCGGTCGACGTGATCTCCGCCGAACAGCTCTCCGACACCGGCAAGGCCGGTCTGAAGGAGGTGCTGAACACCCTGCTGCCGTCCTTCAACCTGCCGGGCATCAATGGCGGCGGCACCTCTTGGACCGTGCGGGCGGTTACGCTTCGGGGGCTCAACGGCGACCAGGCGCTGTTCCTGGTGAACGGCAAGCGGCGCCACACCACGGCGCTGATCAACAACCTAGCCCGGGTTGGACGCGGCGGCGTGCCGGTCGACCTGGACCTGATCCCCTCGGCCTCCATCGCCCGGATCGAGGTGCTGCGTGACGGGGCGGCCGCGCAGTACGGCTCGGACGCCATCGCAGGGGTCGTCAACATTATCCTGCGCGGCGACCGCGAAGGCGGCTCCATCGGCGCCAATGTCGGTCGCAATTATCTGGGCGACGGCGAGACGGTGTCGGCCTCGGCCACCTACGCCAGGCCGTTGGGCGAAGACGGCTTCATCGACTTCGGACTGAACTGGAAGAACAGCAGCCCGGCCTCGCGCGCCATTCCCTCCCAGGCGAAGTTCATCTTCCAGCCCTTGCCGGGGAACGTTCCCGATCCGCGCGACGCCGGCGTGGACCGCTACTATTGGGGCCAGAGCTATGGCCCCGGCGAGGACGACGTCCTGGCGTCCTCGGTCAACGCCGAACTGCCGCTGTCCGACGACCTGACGCTCTACGCCTTCGGCACCTTGAGTCATCGCAGTTCGAAGAAGAATACCGGCAGCTTCCTGCCCAACAACACCACCCGGCCCAACACCACCACGGCCCTGCCGGAGGTCTATCCGCTGGGCTTCAACGCCCTGCGGCGGATTTTCGAGCTGGACGCCCAGGCGGCCTTCGGCGCCCGTGGCGTGCGCGGAGACTGGCGTTGGGATCTCTCGACCACGGTCGCGCGCGACAACGCCCAGCTCGACGGCCAGAACACCATCAACGCCACGTTGGGGCCGGCCAGCCCGACTTATTTCCACCTCTCGACCCACGTCTTCGACCAGGTGACGACGAACCTGGACGTGGCGCGCGAGTACAATGTCGGCCTGGCCGGGCCGCTCACCTTCGCGCTGGGCGCCGAGCATCGGTTCGAGCGGTTCGAAATCCAGGCCGGGGACGAGGCGTCCTACATCATCGGCCCCTATGCGATCCCGGCAGGTCAGCCGTTCGCGGGACGCCCGCCGGCGCCGGGGCTGTCGTCCTACGCCGGGACCACGCCCGAAGACGCCGGCAAGATCCATCGCAACAGCTACGCGGCCTATGTCGATGTCGGCGCCGACGTGGCCGAGAACTGGTACGTCGGGGCGGCGGGGCGGGCCGAGTACTACACCGGCGGCGTCGGTTCGACGGTCAGCGGCAAGCTCTCCACCCGTTGGGAGTTCGCCCCCGGCTACGCCGTGCGCGCCACCGTCTCGAACGGTTTCCGCGCGCCGTCCCTGGCCCAGACGATCTTCGCGTCCTCGACCTTCAGCAGCATCCAGTGCCCGCCGCCGGCCGGGGTGGTCGCCAACTGCCTGCCGGGCATGCCCTACGTCTCCTCGCCGACCAAGGTGCTGCCGACCTTCAGCCCCGCTGCGATCGCGCTGGGCGCGCAGACCCTGAAGCCGGAGACCTCGGTCAACTACAGCATCGGCCTGACCGCCGAGCCGGCGCCGCGCCTGCGCTTCACGCTCGACGCCTATCAGATCGAGATCGAGGACCGCATCGTCGACACCGGCGTGATCCGCGGGCCGGTGGTTGGCGCGATCCTGGCCGCCAACGGTCTCCAGAGCGACCTGTCGGTCTCGTACTACACCAACGCCGTCGACACGAAGACGCGCGGCGTCGACGCGGTCGCCGAGTACAGCTTTGGCCTGGGCGACTACGGCGACCTGCGCCTCTCGGCCGCCTACGCCTGGAACAAGACCGAGATCACCAAGATCAAGCCGACGCCGGCCGTCCTGGCCAATCTCGGCTACGCCCTGTTCGACCGCCAGAAGCAGGCCGACCTGACCATCGGCACGCCGCGCGACAAGGTGGTGCTGTCGGGCGTCTGGACCTGGAACCGTTGGAAGGCCAGCCTGCGGGAGACCCGCTACGGCGAGTACACCGAGGCCGGCGCCCAGCCGGTCAACGACCGGACCTATGGCGCCAAGTGGATCGCCGACCTCGACGTCGCCTTCGATGTCGCTGAACAGACCACGGTCGGGATCGGCGCCAACAACCTCTTCGACGCGCACCCCGACAAGATCGGGCTGCTGAACCCCGACACCGGGACCGGACAGTTCGGGGGCTTCTCGCCGTTCGGCATCACGGGCGGCTACTATTACGCCCGTGTCGAGCGGCGGTTCTGAGGGAACGCCGCCATGAACCGCAGACATCTCCTACGCCTGACCGCCGCGCTGGCCCTGGGATCGGGGCTGGCGGCGTGCGGCCGCGAGGCCTCCGGCGCCTCGGTGCTGAAGGTCGGCAGCCAGAAGGGCGGGACCAAGGCGTTGGTCCTGGCCTCCGGCGTGCTGGACGGCGCGCCCTACCGGGTCGAGTGGAGCGAGTTCCCCGCCGCGCAACACCTGCTGGAGGCGCTGGGCGCCGGCGCCGTCGATCTGGGGGCGGTGGGCGACGCCCCGTTCCTGTTCGCCTTCGCGGGCGGCGCGAAGATCAAGGCGGTGCAGGCCGCCCGCGCGTCCGGCGGCGGCTCGTCCACCGCGATCCTGGTTCGAGGCGACTCGCAGCTCCGCGCAGCCGCTGACCTGAAGGGCAAGCGGGTGGCGACGGGGCGCGGCTCCATCGGCCATTTCCTGCTGCTGAAGGTGCTGGAGCGGGAAGGGTTGAAGCCCGCCGACGTCGAGCTGGTCTTCCTGTCGCCCGGCGACGCCAAGGCCGCGTTCTCGTCGGGCGCGATCGACGCCTGGGTGACCTGGGGCTCCTACGTGGCGCTGGCCCAGCAGCATGACCGGGCGCGGGTCCTGGCCGACGGCAAGGGCCTGCTGAGCGGCTACGGCTTCGACATCGCCAGCGAGCGCGCCATCGCAGGCAAACGCGCCGAGCTCGAGGATTTCCTGAAGCGCCTGGCCGCCGCCAAGCGCTGGGTCGGCGACCACCGGGACGAATACGCCAAGGTCCTGGCCAAGGAGACCGGGCTCGACCTGGCGATCGCGACCTACACGGTGGCGAACACGCGTGGCGAGCCGGTCCCCATCGATCAGACCGTGATCGACGAGGAACGCAGGGTGCTGGAGGTCTTCCAGGCTGCCGGCGCCATCACCGGCAAGCCGGACCTGGCGAACGCCTTCGACCCCTCGTTCAACGCCGCGGTGACGCCCGCATGAGCGAGCCGCTGGTCCTCCAGGCCGACCCGAGCGCCCGCGACCTGGCGCCTCCCGTTCCACCGAAGAAGACGCTCACCTGAAAGGAGCAAGCCATGCCTGACACCCTAGGCCAACGCCTGGCCGATCTGCACGCTGAACGCCTGCGCACCTGGGAGCCCGCCGCGCTCCAGACCAATATCGACCAGCGACGGCGACTGGTGGAACAGGCCACCCCTGATCGCTGGATCGAGGTCGGCGACCGCGTAGAGCCCTTCACCCTGCAAGAAGTCGACGGCGGGACCCTGACCCTCGATGGTCTGCTGGCCGATGGCCCGGCCGTGCTGGTCTTCTTCCGGTTCGCCGGATGCCCGGCCTGCAACATCGCGCTGCCCTATTATCAGGAGCGCCTAGCGCCGGGGCTGAAGGCGCTGGGCGCGAGGCTGGTGGCGGTCAGTCCGCAGGTCCCTGAACGTCTGGTGGAGATCAAGCGCCGCCACGGTCTGGACTTCGAGGTCGCCTCCGACGGCAATGATCTCGGCCGGCGCTTCGGGATTCTCTACGAGCCGGACGAGGCCTCGAAGGCGGCGTCCAAGGCCAAGGGGAGCTTCATCGGCGACACCACGGGCCTGGGAACCTGGGAACTGCCCCAGCCGGCGGTTGTCGTGATCGGCCAGGACCGGATTGTCCGCTTCGCCGAGGTCAGCCCCGACTGGCTGGCGCGGACCGAGGCCGAGCCGGTGCTGGAGGCGGTGCGCGAGTTGCAGAGCGTCGCGGCGCAATAGACCCGAAAAAGTCCGGCCTCTCCCTTGCTGAGGGAGGGGCCGGAAGGGTCACGCCAGATTTCGGAAGCCGCGCTCGAAATAGACGAGGGGGTCGCCCTGACGGGCGCGGGCGCCGCTGACGTCCAGGATGAAGATGGTGTGGGTCGCCGCATCGATGCGGCAGCAGACCGGGCCCGAGAGCGACACCAGCGCCTCGCGATAGTCGGGCGGCGACAGCGGCTCCAGCGTCCAGCTCTCCGGCCCGAAGCGTTCAGGCGCCAGATCAGAGCGGGAGAAGCGCTCGGCCTCCAATCCATCGCCATCGGCCAGGATCGACAGGCTCACTGCCTCGGCCGCCAGCAGCGCGCCGTGGGCGGCGGCGGCCTTGCGCACGCAGAACAGGATGCGCGGCGGATCGCTGGAAAGCCCGGTCACCGAGCTGACCAGCAGCCCGCGCGGGCCGTCCGGCGTCCAGCAGGCGACCACCGCGACGCCCGAGGCGAGTTTCGCCAGGCCGTCGCGAAAGGCGATCTCGTCCACGGGCGGCCAAAGGCGGACGACCTCGCAGGCGTCGCCCGGAAGCTCACTCGCCGCTGCGGTTCCGTCAGCCATGGCCGGGCTCCTCAGCCTGCCGCCGCGACGGGCCGGGCGTCACGCTCGGCGACCAGCTTGCGGACCAGGGGGATCAGGTCGCGGCCATAGGCGACGGCGTCCTCCAGAGGATCGAAGCCGCGGATCAGGAAGGTCGAGACGCCCAGGTCGTAATAGTCCAGCAGCCCTTCGGCGACCTGTTCCGGTGTTCCCACCAACCCAGTGGAGTTTCCCGAGGCGCCGGTGACGGCGGCGACGCCGGTCCACAGGCGCTTGTCGACCCGGTGACCCTCGGCGGCGGCCTGCAGCAGGCGCTGGGCGCCGACGTTCGGCGGAGCGTGACCCTCGGTTTGCAGCCCTGCGGCCTTCCGCAGTTCGATGGTGCGGGCGACGATGTCGTCGGCGCGCTTCCAGGCGGCTTCCTCGGTGTCGGCGATCACCGGCCGCAGGGAGAGCGAGAACTGGACCTGGCGGCCGTGTTTGGCGGCGGCGGCGCGCACCCGGGCGATGGTTTCGCGGACCTGGGCCTGGGTCTCGCCCCATAGGGCGAAGATGTCGGCGTGCTTGCCGGCGACGGGGATCGCCTGGTCGGACGAACCGCCGAAATAGATCGGGATCTGCGGCTTCTGCAGCGGCTTCACCGCGCCGAACGCCTGCACGACGTTGTAGTAGTCGCCTTCGTAGTCGAACGGCTTATCGCTGCTCCACTCCTGGCGGACGATGTCGAGATATTCGCTGGTTCGGGCGTAGCGCTCGGCCTTGGTCAGGTGGTCGCCGTCCTTCTTCATCTCGTCGTCGGAGCCGCCGGTGATGATGTGCACCGCCACCCGGCCCTTGCTGAAATGATCGAGGGTGGCGAGCTGGCGCGCGGCGATGGTCGGGGCGGTGAAGCCCGGCCGGTGGGCGATCATGAAGCCCAGTTTTTCGGTCACGCTGGCCGCGTGCTGGACGATCAGGATGCTCTCGGGGGAGGTCGAGCCGAAGGCGACCAGGGCCCGGTCGAAACCACCGGCGTCATGCGCCTTGGCGATCTTCTCCACATAGTCCGTGTCGAGCACCGGCCCCTTCGGAGGATGGATTTCCGACGAGTGGTTGGCGCCGATATAGCCGATGAATTCGACGGGCATTCCTGTCTCCAGATCAAGCGATTGGCTTCAATTCCAAGTCTACGACTAGGAATTATGAAATCAGGAACGAATAGTTCTCATCGGCCCTATCAGCGCTGCTGATGTCAGGCGTTGACGACCAGCCGCTGCGGCGAGGATTCGCGCGTTACGGCGCGGCCGACCGCGGGGCGGGCCAGCACCCGCTGGGCGTGGGCCGTGAAGGCGGGGTAGGCCGAGACGTCGATCTCCAGCCGCGGCGCCCAGCGGTGGAACACCAGGGCGTAAGGATCGACCAGGCTGAACGCCTCGCCGAGCAGCCAGGGGCCGCCGCCTTGCAGGCGTTGCTCGATCTCGGCGAAGGCGGCCAGGACGTTCTCGCGGCCCCCCGCCCGGATGGCCGGCCAGGCGCTCTCATCGCGGCTGAAGCGTTCGGGGCGGAAGACCTGGGCGAACGAGACATGCACGCCGCTGGAGAACCAACCGATCAGTTCATAGGCCCGGCCGAGCAGGACCTCGTCGCCGAACGGCAACAGTTTCGCCTGCGGAAAGCGGTTGGCGATCGCCGTCAGGACGGCGACGTTCTCGCCCACGGTCTGGCCGTCCAGGGCCAGGACCGGCACCCGGCCGCGCGGGTTGATCGCCAGATATTCCGGCGTGCGCTGGTCGCCGTCGGCCAGCACCAGCCGCACGGCCTCGAACTGCGCGCCGGCTTCTTCCAGTCCGACCAGGGCGGGGAGCGAACAGGAGCCGCCGGCGAAGTAGAGCGTGAGCGACATTGTCGTCTCCTCAGATCACGTAGAAGCCGTGCGCGCCGTCGCGGGCGAGCTGGTCGACCAGGCCGTATTCCCAGTCGAGATAGGCCTGCATGGCGGCGGTGGCGTTGTCGGTGCCCTCATAGGGGCGGCGATAGACGTCGTCCGGCTCGCTGGCCGCGCGGATCAGGCCGGTCTCCAGTGCATGGCCGGCCGCGATCCAGGCCGCCGTGCCGCCTTCGAGCACCAGCGGCGCACGGCCGGTCAGGGCTTCCAGATCGCTCGCCGCGAACTGGGCGAGCGCGCCGTCCGGCGAGGTGAGGACGAAATCGCGCCCCTCCGGAAGTTGGGCCAGGGCGGCCGCCAACCGGCTGCGCACCACGAACCAGGCGCCGGTGATGTGGCCGCGCCGATGGACGGGGCTGGCCGCGAGGTCGAGGACCACTACTTCATCGCGACCAAGTCGTTCGGCCAGTTGAGCGGGCGAGATCGTCGGCGCGTCCGGCTTTTCCGGCAGGCTCGGCGCCCAGGCGCCCTTGGCCAGAGCTGCATCGAAGCCGCCGTCGAGGACGTAGACCTCCCATCCCATCTGGGCGAGCCAGGAGGCGCTCATATCGGCTCGCGCGCCGCGGTCGTCGGCTAGCACGATGCGGGCGCCGCGCGCCGGCGCGAAGACGTCGGTTTCCTGCACCAGTTGACCGCCCGGAGCGCTGCGGAAACCGGGGATGTGGCCGGCGGCGTATTCTTCCGGCGTGCGGACGTCGAAGCGGTAGAGCGTGCGGGTGGTCTCGCGGGCCAGTATCCCCAGGCCGCGCACGTCGATGTGCTTCACCCCGGCGCGATAGGAGACGGCGCGGGCGGCGGCGCGGGCCTCGTCCTCGCGGTTCGTGGCGACCTCGGGGAAGCGGCCGTCCTGGCCATGATCCAGGGTCTGGCCGGCCAGGGTCCAGCCGATCGTGCCGTTGCGCAGGGCGAAGACCTTGTTGGGCAGGCCGGCGTTGATCAGCGACTGCGCGCCGATGATGCTGCGGGTGCGGCCCGCGCAGTTGACGATGATGGTGGTGGCCGGATCAGGCGCGATCTCGCGGGCCCGCAGGACCAGTTCCGCTCCAGGCACGCTGACCCCGCGCGGGATGCTCATGGTCTGGTATTCCTCGAAGCGGCGGGCGTCGAGCACGACCAGGTTTGTCTCCTGCTCGATCAGGGCCTTGGCTTCCGGCGCGGGCAGGGACGGGGTGTGGCGACGGCTCTCCACCAGTTCGCCGAACGCCTTGCTGGCCGAGTTGACGTCCTGGAACAGCTCATAGCCGCCGCGCCGCCAGCCCTCGAGCCCGCCGGCCAGGGCGGTGACGTCGGTGTAGCCGAGCGCGTGCAGCCGCTGCGCCGCTGTCGGAACCAGGCCCTCGCCGTCGTCATAGAGCACGATCTTGGTCGCCTTGCGCGGCACGCGGTCGAGGATCTCGACCTCCAGCCTGCTGAGCGGCAGCTGGGCGGCGAACAGCGGGTGGTCCTTGGCGAAGGGGTCTTCCTCACGCAGGTCGATGAGGGCGATCTCCCGGCGGGCGATCCACTCCAGACGGACGTCGGCGGGCGCGGTCTGCGTAATCATGAGGTCAAGCTCTTGGAAGCGTCCCAGAGGTTCGGGAGCAGCGTGTTGGAGTAGCCGGAGATGAAGGGCTTGGGCCGGCCAGCCTCGTCATAGGTGGCCCGACGAACCGCGCCGATATTGGCGCCGTAGACGTGGATGCTGATCGAGGTGCGGTCGTCGAAGGCGTTGGAGACCTTATGAATGTCACCGATGGTCGGCGACACCGCCTCGACCTCGCCGGCTTCGAGCCGATGTTCGGACCCGTGGGGCGCAAAGCTCGATCCTTCGCGCCGATAGGCTTGGGAGCGCTCGGCGCCGCGCAGCACCCCGACCAGGCCCCAGACCGTGTGGTCGTGCACCGGGGTCGACTGCCCAGGACCCCAGACGAAACTCACCACGGAGAACCGTTGCAGGCTGTCGCAATGCAGCAGGTACTGGGTGTAGCGCTCAGGGTTCGGCTGGGCGAAGGCGTCGGGCAGCCAGTCGTCGTGGGCGGTCAGCTGGGCCAGCAGGTTCCCCCCCGTCTCCAGGATCAACGCCTCGTCCGCGGTGGCGTCCAGGAGGGTTGCGATGTCGGCGATGAAGTTCCGAAGGCGGGGGAGATTGGTCGTCACAGGGCGTACCTCAGAGTGACCAGTACGGTCCGGGGATCGGGGAAGTTCTGATAATAGACCCCCGTGCTCGGGGTGTAGGTCGAGCTCACCAGCTTGCCTGAGTCCAGCAGATTGCGGGCCGACAGCACCACCGACCAGTGCGGGTCCGGCGAGGTCCAGGTGGCGACGGCGTTCAGGAAGCCCTGGGCCGGAATCTCGTGCTGGCCGCCCGGTGACGGGATGGCGTTGGAATAGGTCTTGGTCTGGTACTGGGCGTTGACGCCGACCCGCAGGGCGCCGGGGATCTGCACCGGAACGTCCCAGGTCGCGCCGCCTGACAGGCTCCAGCGCGGTGAGTTGGTCAGGCGATTGCCGTCGGCGTTGACGCCCGCGCCGCCCGCGCCTCGATACTCATCATAGACGGCGAACAGATAGCCGGCCGAGAACTGGGCGGAGAGCGCGTCGGTGATCCGCGCCTCGGTCTCCAGCTCCACCCCGTAGCTGTGCGCCTGGCCGGCGTTGCCGCGGCGGCTGCCGATATAGGCCGGGTCGTAGAACGCGACCTGGAGGTTCTGATAGTCGTTGTAGAACACCGCCAGGTTGGCCCGCAGCCGGTGGTCCAGCAGCTCGCTCTTCAGGCCGGTCTCGTAGGTGATCACGTCTTCCGGGGCGAAGGGCAGGGTGGCGAGGTCCAGGCGGGTGGCGCGGTTGTCGAAGCCGCCAGACTTGAAGCCCTTCGAATAGGTCACGTACTGCAGGATGTCGGGCGTCCAGGCGTACTGGACCGACAGCTTGGGCGTGATCGCCGACCAGATCTTGTCGGACTGGCCCTTGATCGACGGTGCGACCACCTGGCCGGCCAGGTTGAGCACGGCGTTGTCGAAGGTGAAGGTCTTCTCTTCGTTGGTCCACCGCAGGCCCGCCGTGATCTTCAGCCGGTCGGTGGCGCTCCAGGTCGCTTCGCCGAACACCGCATAGGCGTCGGTGTTGGTGACGTTGTGGGCGCGCAGGAAGTTGTAGTTGCCCGGCGTGGTGACCGGGTTGGTGTTCTGGGCGTTGCGGCGGCTGTAGCCGTCGCGTTCCACGTAGAACCGCTCATGCAGGTAGAAGAGGCCGGTGGTGAACTTGATCCGGCCGTAGTCGCCGTTCAGCTGAAGTTCCTGGGTGTAGTACTGGTCGTTGTAGTGGATCAGGTTCTTCTGGATGAGAGCCGCTTCCCCGTCGTTATCGTAGTTGACGGGGTTCAGGTTGAAGCCGCCATAGGCGGTGATCGACTTCAGCTGCAGGGCGTCGCTTAGGTCATAGGCGATGCGCAGCGAGCCGGAGATCTGGTTCAGGTCCTGCTTGGGTTCGACTTCGGAGAACGACAGGCCCTTGTCGAACCCGCCGCCCGGCTGGCGGACGGGGATGTAGGAGCGGCTGTCGCTGCGGTCGCGCAGGGCGTTCAGGGTCAGCAGCACGTCGAGGTCGTCGTTCGGCGTCCAGCGCAGCTTGCCGCGATAGGCGTCGAGGTCGATGCGGTTGACGTCGTGGCCCAGGGTCGGGTTGTCGGTGACCCCGTCGCGGCTGTGGTGGATGTAGGACAGGCTGCCCGACAGGGTGTCGCTGATCGGCCCTTCGACCAGGGCGCGCACGTCGACCGCGCCGTAGTTTCCCAGTCCCACCTCGCCCTTCAGTCGCAGCTCGCGGCCAGGATCGCGGGTGATGACCCGCAGGGCGCCGGCGCTGGAATTGCGGCCGTAGAGCGTGCCTTGCGGACCGCGCAGGACCTCGATCCGCTCAAGGTCGTTGAACTCGATCATCGAGCCGATCTGGCGCGGGATATAGACGTCGTCGACATAGACGGCGAGCACCGGTTCCTGGATTGGATCGCTCTCGCCGACGCCGCGCAGGGAATAGGTCTGGGTGGTGTGGCTGATGGTGACGCGGCTGACCGACAGGTTCGGAACCTGGCCGGCCAAGTCGCGGATGCTGTCGATCTTGCGATCAGCCAGCGCCTGGGCGCTGAAGGCCGAGATGGCGATGGGGGTGTCCTGAAGATTGGTCGCCCGGCGCTCGGCGGTGACGATCAGTTCCTCAACGGTGCTGGCGTCGGTGGCCGCGGCCTCGACGCCCTGGGCGGCGGCTGAACCTGACCAGGCGGCGATGCTCGCCACCAAGGTCGCTGAGCCAAGCAGCGCGCGGCGGCGAGAAGTGTTGTTCGAAGTAGATTTCATTTTGACGCCCCGTTTTGTGACAAAGGCGTTCAACAGTCTCTCGAAATTTCCGGCAACGAACATTAGCTAAGATCTTAGATAGTATTTCTATTATCGAGATGGCTCATAGATGAGATTTCCACCGATCATAATTTGGGCGGAATATTTGCGTTGGCGATCTCGCTGTTTAGTTCGTCTGTCCAAAGTGGGCGAACATCCACCCTGGCTGGGATCGCGCCGATCTGGGCGAAGGTGTCGGCCACGGTCTGCTGCGAGGCGATCGCCAGCGCGTTCACCGGCGCGATCTCGGTGCGGGCGCTGCGCTCCTGGTGCTGCTGCCGATAGATCTCGATCGGAACGCCGGTGGCCTTGGACTGCGCCGCCGCCCAGATCTCGGGATTGGCCTCGGCCCAGGCGTAGGCCTGCCTGGCGCGGGCCAGGTGGTCGACGATCGCCGCGCGTCGGGGTGGGTCCTTCAGCGCCTCGGCGAGGGCCGCGTGGAGATAGTTTCCCGAGAGCCTGCCAAGTCCCGTGGTCAGGACTCGCGCGCCCAGCCGCGCCCGGGCTAGGTTGCCTTGGACGCCATAGATCACCCAGGCGTCCAGCGAGCCCTGGCTGAAGGCCGATAGGCCGTCCTGCGGCGACAGGGCCACCGGCTCGATGTCGGCGAGGGTCAGGCCCTGTTCGGCCAGCAGCCGGACCAGGAAATACTGCGCGGTCGTGGCGCGGACGAAGCCGACGCGCTTGCCTTTCAGGTCCGCCGCCGAGGCGATCGGCGAAGACTTGGGGATCAGCGTCACCTGCGAATTGACGTCGCCCTTCTGCACCGCGACCAGCCGGAGCAGGGTCGGGCGACCGGCCACGAACACCGGCGGGATCTCGCTCATCGAGCCCAGATCGATGGCGCGGGCGTCGATGGCCTCGGTGATCAGGTTGCCGCCGACGAACTCGGCGTACTGCACCTTGTAGGGTGTCTGATCGAGACCCGCCGCGCGCAGCAGGTTCTGGACGCCGCCCTTGAAGGTGGCGACCCGCAGGGTGGCGCCGCCGGCGTCACCGACGGGCGGCTTGGCGGGCCCGCAGGCCGAGAGGGCCGCTGCGCCCGTAAGGACGGAGCGGCGCGACAGATCGAGGAGCGAGGTCATCAGTCGAAGAGGTCCGGCTCTTCTTCGCTGACGATGTCCCAGTAGGGCTGGAAGGCGTAGACCCCGCCGATCTCCGACCCGATCTGGCTGGCCGTGTGGCGCGCCACCTCCGGCGGCATCGGACGGGTCTGGCCCGCGGCCTCGGCCAGCAGTTGGACCTGGCAGGCGTTCTCCAGGGCCAGGTAGCGCCAGACCGCCGCCTCGACGGTCTGGCCGACGGTGAGGATGCCGTGGTTCTGGAGGATCACCGCCTTACGGGGGCCGAGCGCCTCGGCGATCTTCTCGCCCTCGCTGGTATCGAGCACGACGCCCGAGAACTCGGTGAACAGCGAGTGGTCGTCATAGAAGGCCGCCGCGTCCTGGGTCAGGGGATCGAGCAGGCGGCCGAGCGCCGACCAGGCCTTGCCGTAGAGCGAATGGGAGTGGGCCGCCGCGATCACGTCGGGCCGCGCCTTGTGCAACTCCGAATGGATGGCGAAGGCCGCGCGGTTCAGGCGCGGCTTGGCGCGGGCCGGCGGCTGGACGATCTCGCCCTCGTGGCTGACCAGCATCAGGTCCGACACCGTGATCCGGCTGAAATGGACGCCCGCCGGATTGACCCAGAAGTGGTCGGGAAACTCCGGGTCGCGGGCGGTGATGTGTCCGGCCCCGCCCATGTCGAAGCCGTTGCGCGCGAACAGCCGGTAGCCGGCGGCCAGCCGCTGCTTGCGATAGAGCCGCTCGGCTTCCAGCGTCGGCTGCTGCGGCACGGCGCCGGGGGCGCCGAAGCTACGCTCGGGCAGCACGGTCTCGATCTTGGTCGGGTGGACGCCCTCCAGGGGGCGTTGCACGGGGAGGTTCATGGTCGGCTCCTGGCTCTCAATAGCCGCGCACGGTGTCGACCAGGTCTTCCAGCGGCGTTCCTTGGCGGAAGCGCGCGAGGTTCTGGGCGAACTGGGCGGCGAGGTTCTGGCGGGTGTCGGGGGTGTGGACCGAGGTGTGCGGCGACAGCCTCACCTTGGGGTGCCCGTAGTAGCGGTGGTTGAAGGGCAGGGGTTCGGGGTGGGTGACGTCGAGGCTGGCCAGCGCCACGCGGCCGTCGTCGAGCGCCTCCAGCAGGGCGTCGTCGTCGATCAGGGCGCCGCGCGCCACATTGATCAGGTGCAGGCCAGGCTTGGCGAGGGCCAGCACCTTGCGCCCGATCAACCGCGTGGTCTCAGGCGTCGCCGGGGCGGCCAGGACCACATAGTCCGAGCGGGCGAACAGCTCGCCCAGATCGTCCAACTGCTCGACGCCGGGTTCGGCGATCGGTTCACGCGAGCGCCGGACCGCGACGACGTTCAGGCCCAGGGCGCGGGCGCGCGGGGCCAGCGCCTGGCCGATGGAGCCGAAGCCCACCAGGCCTAGGGTCTTGCCGGCCACCAGGGTGATGGGCGTCGGCGCCCATTGTTCGAAGCGGTCGATCCAGATCTCCGGCAGCCGCTTGGCCTGGGCGAAGATGGCGGCGAGCGCGAACTCGGCCAAGGCGACGGCGGAGGAGCCTCGCGCCGAGGTCACGGCCGGCCCCTGGAACAGCCAGTCGGGGTAGAAGTCGATCCCGACCGAGACCAGCTGCACCCACTTTACGTTGAACGGCCAACCCGGCGGCGGGCTGGGCGGCAGAGAACCGCCCGCCTTGCGGAAGGGGGCGGCGATCAGCACCTCCGTCCCTCTGGGCAGGGCGGCCGGCGGCCCGACCGGGACGCCGACGATATCCACATCGGGCAGGGCCTCTGCGAAGGCGGTGTTGAACGCGGCGTTCAACTGGCTGGCGACGACAAGCCGGCTCATGACGGCGGCTACTCCGCGGCCAGGATCTTGGGCGCGCCGCGTTCGGCGACGGCGGCGCGAAGCTGCGGCAGCAGTTCGCGGCCGTAGTCGATCGTGTCCTCCAGCGGGTCGAAGCCGCGGAACAGGAACTTGGTGATCCCGAGGTCGTAATAGTCGAGCAGGGAGTCCACGACCTGTTCGGGCGTCCCCACCAGCGAGGTGGAGTTGCCCTGCGCGCCGGTCAGGGCGGCGATCTCGGTCCACAGCCGCTTGTCGCGGACCGCGCCGCCGGCCGCGGCCTCCAGTAACCGCTGACCGCCGCGCGCGGTGGCGTAACGGGTCGGGCGGCCCTGGCCGCCGGCCTTCAGGGCCTTGGCCTCTTCCAGGATGTGTTCGGCCCGCGCCCAGGCGGCTTCCTCGGTCCGGCCGAGGATCGGGCGCAGCGAGAGCGAGAACTGGATCGTCCGGCCATGCTTGGCGGCGGAGGCCCGCACGCGGCCGACGATCTCGCGGACCTGGTCCAGGGTTTCGCCGAACAGGGCGTAGACGTCGGCCTGCCGCCCGGCGATCTCGACCGCCTCATCGGAGGCACCGCCGAAGAAGACCGGGACGTGCGGCTGTTGCAGCGGCCTGACCGCCGCCGGCGCGCCGATCACCCGGTAGTGCGAGCCGTCGTGATCGAAGGGGCCCTCGCTGGTCCAGGCTTTCTTGAGGACGGTGATGTAGTCGTCGGTGCGAGCGTAGCGCTGTTCCTTGGTCAGGAAGTCGCCGTCGCGCTGCTGCTCCTCGTCCGAGCCGCCGGTGATGACGTGCACCGCCAGCCGCCCGTCGCTGAGATGATCCAGGGTGGCGAGTTGCCGGGCCGCCAGGGTCGGCGAGGTGAAGCCTGGCCGGTGAGCCAGCAGGAACTTCAGCTTTTCGGTCTGTTGCGCGGCGTAGGCGGCGACCTGGAAGCCGTCCGGCGCGGCCGAGTTGTAGCCGATCAGCACCCGGTCGAAGCCGGCGTATTCGTGGGCCTTGGCGTGGGCGGCCAGGTAGGTCTTGTCGATTAGGCCGCTCTGCGCCGCATGGGTCTCTGACGCATACTGGGTGGAGATCAGGCCGAGGATTTCAAGGTCGGGGGCGTTGGACATGTTCAGGCTCCGGGGAGGGAGAAGAGGGTCAATTGGAAGCGAGGCTGGCGAAGGCGGCCTTGCCGGCGCCGGTCAGGACGATGTCGGCCTGGGGCGTGTGGACGCGGCCGCAGAGGACGTCGCGGTAGTGGCGTTGCAGGGGGTTGGCGCGTGACAGGCCCGGATTGCCGGTGGCGGCGATCGCCTTCTCGACGGCGGCGATGGCGTTCTCGGTGACCAGGTGCTTGACCAGCCCGCCATGGGCCGCGCCGAGCCGGCCCTCGGCGGCGGACTCCAGCAGGACGCGGTTCTGCAACAGCAGGCCGTCGATCTGCCCGACCAGTTCCTGGAACCGGGGCAGGGTCGCAAGCGACTCCCCGAGGTTGGCCGGTTTGCGATCCAGCAGGAACTGTACGAACCAGTCCCGCGCCGAGCGCGCCACGGCGTCGTAGATCGCCGCCGTCAGCACCGGCGACCAGACGGCCATGGCCGGGTCGGGCGGCTGCGGCGCGCTGGGCAGGCGCGGCGCCAGGGCGTGGTGCTCGGGGATCGGCGTGTTCTCGAAGATCACGTCGTGGCTGCCGCTGGCGCGCAGGCCGGTGTGGTCCCAGGTCTCCTCGATCCGGCGGCCCGGCGCGTCGCGATGCACCAGGAAGCCGCCAACCCGCGGCGTGTCTTCGTCGGTGCGGGCCCAGACGATCATCCAGGTCAGGGCCGGCGAGCCGGTGGAGTAGATCTTGCGGCCCGACAGGCTCCAGCCGTCGGCGGTGCGCCGGGCGATAGTCGCCGGCAGGCCGCCCCGTGCGGGCGTGCCCAGTTCCGGTTCGACCCGCAGGGCGTTGATCAGGGCGCCATGCTCGACGGCGTCGCGGACCACGCGGGCCTTCAGGTCGTCGGTGAAGCCGCCGCGCCCGTCCAATGAGGCGTGGAACAGGTACTGCATGGTCAGCACCAGGGCCGTGGCCGGTTCGCCCCGCGCCACGGCCTGGACCACCTTCAGCGTCGTGGGCAGGTCGGCCCCGCCGCCGCCCAGGCGCGGCGGCGCGGTCAGGGCCAGCAGGCCATGGCGATGCAGCGCGGCGAAATTCTCGAACGGGAAGCTGGAGTCGCGGTCATGTTCGGCCGCGGTCGCGGCGAAGGCGGCGGTGAGGTCCGGCAGCAGGGCGTCCAGGTCGACAGCCGCGCCGGGCGCTTCGGCGAGGAGTGCGCTCACGCCACGATCTCCCCGCTGGGGAAGGCGATCAGCGCGCCCTCGACCGGGGCGGCGCGCGGCGCTTCGACCCCGAGGTGGCCGAGCAGCCGATTGCGGATGGCACGGAACTCGGCGTTCGATTCCCGAGGTCTCGGCAGGGTGATCTTCTCTTCGGCGGCGATGGCGCCGGCGTCGAGCACCAGCACGCGGTCGGCCAGAGAGATGGCTTCGTCCACGTCATGGGTGACCAGCAGCACGGCCGGCGCGTGCTTGCGCCAGAGCGACAGCACCAGGTCGTGCATGCGGATGCGGGTCAGGGCGTCCAGCGCCGCGAACGGTTCGTCCAGCAGCAGCAGGCCAGGTTCGCGGACCAGGGCGCGGGCCAGGGAAGCCCGCTGGCTCTCGCCGCCCGACAGGGTGGAGGGCCAGACCTCGAGGCGATGTCCCAGGCCAACCTCTTCCAGCGCGGCCTCGGCCCGAGCGCGGGCGTCGGCGCCGCTCAGGCCCAGCGCCACGTTGCGCCAGACCCGTTTCCACGGCAGCAGGCGGGCGTCCTGGAAGACCACGGCGCGGGTCGCCGGCGTCGTCACGTCCTGGCCGCCGGCGGAGTCGAGACCCGCCAGGGTGCGGAGCAGGGTGGTCTTGCCCGAGCCGCTGCGGCCGAGCAGGGCGACGAATTCGCCCCGGCCGATGTCGATGTTCAGGTCGTTCAGGACGACGGTCTGGCCAAAGCGGCGGGTGAAGTTGCGGACCCGGACGGCGGGAGCGTCACGGTCGGCCGTCTCGGGGATGGGGCGGGCGAGGGATGGCGGCACGGTCGGGCCTTTCGCTCAGGACTTGATGAAGGACGGACGCCAGGCCAGCGCGTGCTGTTCCAGCGAGCGGACGATGAGGTCGGCGGCCAGGCCAAGCGCGGCGTAGACCAGCAGGCAGACGACGATGATGTCGGTGCGCATGAAGTCGCGGGCGTTGTTGATCAGGTGGCCAAGACCGGCCGAGGCGTTGATCTGCTCGGCCACCACCAGGACCAGCAGGGCCACGCCCATGGCGTAGCGCAGGCCGACCAGGAACGAGGGCAGGGCGCCGGGCAGGATGACGTGGATGATCTGCTGGACCTGGCTCAGTCCGAAGCTGCGGGCGGCTTCGATCAGGCGGACGTCCACGGCGCGGATGCCCGAGAACAGATTGAGATAGATCGGGAACACCGTCGCCACCGCGATCAGGGTGATCTTCGGCGCCTCGCCAATCCCGAACCAGACGATGAACAGCGGGGTGAGCGCCAGGCTGGGGATCGTCCGCTTGATCTGCATCAGCGGGTCGACCGCCGTCTCGCCCACCTTGGAGAGGCCGGCGACCAGGGCCAGGACCGTTCCAACCACCAGGCCGATGCCGAGGCCGGCGGCGGCCCGCGCCAGCGAGACCACGAGGTTGGCCGGCAGCTCGCCGCTGGCGGTCAGTTCCCAGAGGGCGCCCAGCACGGTCGACGGCGCGGCCAGGATGCGCGGCGGAATGACCCCCGAACGCGAGCCCAGCTCCCAGAGCAGGAGCAGCAGAACCGGCGACAACCAACGAGCATTGCTCAAGGCAAATCTCGGCAGGCGCAGTTCGATAGGTTTTCTATCGGCCGTCGTTAGAGACACTGGAAGGGCTCCGGGCTTTGCGGCGCAAGGGAAAAATCCGCTTGGCGTTTCCCGAGAAAGCCCGTTAATTCCTACCAACTCAATAGACTTATCCTCAACCCAACTATCAGGGAATCTCATAAGTGGACGCACCCCGATGGCCGTGAATTTGCCCACCGAACTGCTGCGGAGTTTCGCCGCGATCGTGGACTCCGGCTCGATGCTGCGGGCGACCGAGCGGGTGTTCGTCACCCAGTCGGCGCTCAGCCTGCAGATGAAGCGGCTGGAGGAGACGGTGCAGGCGCCGCTGTTCCACCGCGACGGCCGCAGGCTGGTGCTGACCCCGATGGGCCAGAGCCTGCTCACCTTCGCGCGCGAGATGCTGGCGACCAACGACCGGGCGGTGGCGGCCCTGACCGGCGACGCCCTGGCCGGGCCTGCGCGGGTCGGCCTGGTGCAGGACTTCGCCGAAACCCTGCTCTCAGGCGTCCTGTCGCAGTTCGTGCAGCTCAATCCCGACGTCCAATTGCAGGTGCGGGTCGGCGGCTCGCAGGAGCTGCTGGAGCTGCTGAAATCGGACCGCCTCGACGTCGTGCTCTGCATGGGGGCGGGCGATGACGCCGCCGCCATCCGGGTCGCGCCGACCGTCTGGCTGGGCGACGAGGCGCTGCTGGACGACGACGTGCTGCCGCTCGCCATTCTGGAGGAGCCCTGCCGTTTCCGCGACGCCGCCCTGGCGGCGTTGAAGGCGGCCGGGCGCCCCTATCGCGTGGTGCTGGAGACGCCCAGCCTTTCGGTGCTGCGCGCGGCGGTCAACGCCGGGCTTGGCGTCAGCTGCAGGACGCAGATGTTTTCGGGTCGCCTGATCGCCGGCGCGGAGACCTCGCTGCCGGCCCTGCCGAGCGTCGCCTATGTCAGCCACACCCGCGCCAACCCGCACTCGACCATCACCCACCTCGCCGACCTCATGCACGCGGCGGTGCTGGACCAATGAACGACCAAGCCGGAGCCCCAGTCATGACCGCGCCGCTGCCGGACCACGCCCTCGACCAGCTGTTCCGAGCCGCGCGGACCGCCAACGCATGGACGCCCAGGCCGGTGTCACAGGCGGTGCTGCGCGACCTCTACGAGCTGGCCAAGTGGGGACCGACCTCGGCCAATGTCTGCCCAGCGCGGTTCGTGTTCCTGACCACACCGCAGGCCAAGGCGCGGCTGTCGCCGCACCTCTCCAGCGCCAATCGCGCCAAGACCCTGGATGCGCCGGTCACCGCGATCATCGCCTACGACCTGGACTTCGCCGAGCGGACGCCCGAGCTCTTCCCGCACAATCCCGGCGCCAAGGCCTGGTTCGCCGATCCGGAGGTGGCGGCGGTCACTGCGATCCGTAACGGCACCCTCCAGGGCGCCTATCTGATGCTGGCGGCTCGGGCGCTGGGCCTGGATTGCGGGCCGATGTCGGGCTTCGATCACGCCGCCGTCGACGCCGAATTCTTCGCGGGCCGGCGCCTTGCGACAAACTTCATCTGCAATCTGGGCTACGCCTCGCAGGCCGACCTGTTTCCGAGGCTGCCGCGTCTCGCCTTCGACGACGCCTGCGAGCTGCTCTGACGGGCGGCCTGTTCCGTCGACGAGGGAAACCGCCGCCGCTGCTCCCGGGCGACATTGGCGTGAGAAGGAAGCCCTAGGCGGCTGATCTGGTGTGACCGATACGTGATCACGCCGGGGCTTGGCGTCTGGGCGATATAATGACACGAATAGTGTCAATATAAGTCGGGAGGCGACGATGAGGCGATGGGCAGGGGTGGGCGCTGTTGTGCTCGTATCGGCGGCCGCCTTGAGTCTGGCGGCCGCGAACAAGACCACCGTCCTGTCGCTGATCGCCAGGGCCCGCATGCCGCATGTAGAGCCGAACCGGCCGGTGACCTGGGCCCAGGGACCGCAGGCGGCCCCGGCCGGTGCGCGGCCGCCCAACGTGGTGTTCATCCTGGCCGACGACCTTGGCTACAACGACATCACCTTCAACGGCGGCGGGGTGGCGAACGGCGCCGTGCCGACCCCGAACATCGATTCCATCGGCAAGACCGGGGTGGCCTTCGCCAACGGCTATGCGGGCAACGCGACCTGCGCGCCCTCGCGCGCGGCGATCATGACCGGTCGCTACGCCACGCGCTTTGGTTTTGAGTTCACCCCCGCGCCGGTGGCGTTCGCGCGGATGGTGGGGACCGAGGCCGAGCCCGGCGCGCTGGTCAAACCGAAGTTCTTCCCCGACCGGGTCAAGGACATGCCGGCCGGCAGCGCGACGCGCTCGCCCTCGGCGGTCAACGAGCTGAGCGTCCCAGCCAGCGAGATCACCATCGCCGAGGTCCTCAAGACTCGCGGCTACCACACCATCCATCTCGGCAAGTGGCACCTGGGCGGCAAGGCCGGTTCGCGGCCGGAGGACCAGGGTTTCGACGAGAGCCTGGGCTTCATCGCCGGCGGCTCGATGTACCTGCCGGCCAAGGACCCGGGCGTCGTCAACTCCAAGCAGTCCTGGGACGCGATCGACCGCTTCCTGTGGCCGAACCTGCCCTATGCGGTGCAGTACAACGGCGCGGCGCTGTTCAAGCCGAAAGGCTACATGACCGACTATCTGGCTGACGAGGCGGTCAAGGCGATCAAGGCCAACAAGAGCCGTCCGTTCTTCCTCTATTTCGCCCCGAACGCGATCCACACGCCGTTGCAGGCCAAGCGGGAGGACTACGACGCCCTGCCGCAGATCAAGGATCACCGCCTGCGGGTCTATGGCGCCATGGCCCGCAACCTCGATCACAATGTGGGGCGCATCCTTCAAGCGCTGAAGGACGAGGGGCTGGACGACAACACCCTGGTGATCTTCACCAGCGACAACGGCGGCGCCGGCTATGTCGGTCTGCCCGACGTGAACAAGCCCTATCGCGGCTTCAAGTCGACCTTCTTCGAAGGCGGCATCCACTCGCCGTTCTTCATGCGCTGGCCCGGCGTGATCCCGGCGGGATCGAGTTACGCCTATCCGGTCGGCCACATCGACATCTTCGCGACCGCGGCCGCGGCCGCGGGGGCGCCGATGCCGACCGACCGCACGATCGACGGGGTCGACCTGTTGCCGCACCTGCAAGGCAAACTCGCCGGGCGGCCTCACCAGACGCTGTTCTGGCGCTCGGGTCAGTACAAGGCGGTGCTGGACGGCGACTGGAAGCTGCAGGTGAGCGGCGCGCGCGACAAGGTCTGGCTCTACGACCTGGCCAATGATCCGAATGAGCAACGCGACCTGTCGCTCGCCCAGCCTCAGAAGGTGAAGGCCATGATGGCGCTGATCGCCGCCCAGGACGCACAAAGCGCCAAGCCGATCTGGCCCTCGCTGCTGCAAGGCGCCGTCCTGATCGACAAGCCCGGCGGCGTTCCCCAGAAGGCCGGCGACGAATACATCCTCTGGGACAACTAAGGCGCGCGCCTCAAGGGCGGCGGCTGATGAGGCCGTCGATGACGGCGACGATGTCGTCGGGGCAGTCTTCCTGCAGGAAATGGCCGCCCTTCAGGGTGACGTGCGGCTGGCCCTTGGCGCCGGGCATCCGCGCCTGGAACATCGCATCGCCCCCGTGGGTCACCGGGTCGGCGTCGCTGAAGGCGGTGACGACCGGCCGCTCGAAGCGCTCCAGCACCTTCCAGGCCTCCAGGTTCTGCGCCACCGAGGCGTGCTCGGGGGTGACCGGCACCAGGGCGGGGAACTGCCGCGCGCCTTCCTTGTAGGTCTCGTCGGGGAAGGGCGCGTCATAGGCGGCGACCTCCTCGGGCGTGAGGTTCCGCGCCGCGCCGCCGTTGACGATCATGCCGATCGGCATCAGCGGGACGGCCTGGCTGAAGGTCAGCCAGGCCTTGAAGCCCTCGGTCATGCCCGAGCCGGCGGGCAGGCCGGTGTTGGCGACGACGATCCCGGCGAAGCGCTCAGGGAAGGCGGCGACCAGGCGAAGGCCGATCAGCCCGCCCCAGTCCTGGCAGAACAGCGTCAGGCCCGAGAGGTCGAGGGCGGTCAGCCACCGGCTCATCCAGGCGACGTGCCGCTCATAGGTGTAGTCGGCCCGGCTGGCGGGCTTGTCGGAGCGTCCAAAGCCGATGAGGTCGGGACCGATCACCCGGCGGCCCTTGGCGACCAGGCCGGCGATCACGTTCCGGTAGAGATAGGCCCAGGACGGCTCGCCGTGCATCAGCAGCACCGGGGCGCCGTCGCGCGGCCCTTCGTCGACATAGTGCAGCCGCAGGGGCGGGCCGTCCGGGTTCTCTATCTCCAGATAATGCGGGGCGTAGGGCCAGCCCTCCAAGCCCGAGAAGCGGTCGTCCGGAGTCCTCAGAACCTGCATCGCATCTCCTCGCGCGCACTCGGCGCTGGCGAACCTTCGAAACTAATGACATTATGCGTGTCACTATATTCCGAGCCGGTCAAGCCGGCCATGGGGGAGCGCTATGTCTCGAGGGTGGAAAGCCGGACTTGTGGTCGTGGCGGTGCTCGCGCTGGTCTCGGCCGCGGTGTGGACGATGCGTGGGGCTGTCGCGATGGCGGCGATGGAGAAGATCTATGCGCGGGCGATGGCGCCTGACCCGTTCAGCGATCTGCCGGACGGCCTGCATGTCGGCCTGTGCGGATCAGGCTCGCCTATGCCTGACCCGGCCCGGGCCGGTCCTTGCACGGTGGTGCTGGCGGGACGGCAGCTGTTCGTGGTCGACGCCGGCGCCGGCGGGACCAAGAATCTCAGCCTGATGAACCTGCCGCCGGGCAAGGTGGATGCGATCTTCCTGACCCATCTGCACTCCGACCATATCGACGGTCTGGGCGAACTGATGCTGCAGCGTTGGGCTGGGGGCGGCCGCGCCTCGCCGGTGCCGGTCTACGGGCCGACCGGGGTCGAGACGGTGGTGGCCGGCTTCCAGGACGCCTATCGCCTCGATCGCGGATACCGCGTCGCCCACCACGGCGAGAAGGTCACCCCGCCCAGCGGTTTCGGCGGCCTGCCGCGTTCGTTCAACCCGCCGAGAAACGCCCCTGACGTGGTGCTGATCGATACGCCGGACCTGAAGGTCACGTCCTTCCCGGTGCATCATTCGCCGGTCGAACCGGCGGTCGGCTACAAGTTTGTCTACAAGGGGCGCAGCGCGGTGATCAGCGGCGACACCACCGCCTCCGAGCGCGTCGAGGCGGCGTCCAAGGGCGTCGATCTGCTGGTGCACGAAGGCCAGTCGACGGCGCTGGTGGCGATGCAGCACAAGGCCGCGATGGCCGCTGGCCGCCAGAACCTGGTGGCGATCACTCACGACATCCTCTCCTATCACACGCCGCCCGAGGACGCGGCGCGGTTGGCGGAGCGGGCCGGCGCGCGCTACCTGCTGTTCACCCACATCATTCCGCCCCTGCCGATGCGGGCGCTGGAGGGGCCGTTCCTGGGCGACGCGCGGGCGCTGTTCTCCGGCGAGATCCGGGTCGGTCATGATGGCGACCTGATCAGCCTGCCGGCTGGCGGCAAGGAAATCCGCCGTATCGATCGTCTCGCTATCTTCCAGTGACGGCGCGGCTGGAGCTTGAACGCGCCAGGCCCTAAGTCATGGACCAGACCTAGGGTAGGCGAGGTGGCGTGAGCCGGGCGATCCAACCGAACGAAGCGGCGGGCGAGGCTGGGCCAGGACAGGACGGCCGTCGCCGGCGGGGCCAGGACAACCGCGCCCGTATCGTCGCGGCCATGCTCGAGATCATCCATGGCGGCGAGCTCTCGCCCGGCGCCGAGCAGGTGGCCCAGCGCGCCGACGTGGCGCTGCGCACCGTGTTCCGGCACTTCAGCGACATGGACAGCCTCTATCGGGAGATGTCCGAGGTCATCGAGGCCGAGATGCGCACGATGATGGAGCAGCCGTTCAAGGCGTCGGACTGGCGGGGGCGGGTGATCGAACTGGTCGCGCGGCGCGGGGCGGTGTTCGAGAAGATCGGCCCCTACAAACGGGCCTCCGACGCCCTGCAGCACCGCTCGCGGTTCCTGCAGACCGACAATGCGCGGCTGGTCGTCATCCTGCGCGAGATCCTCAAACGCGAATTGCCGCCGCAGGTGGCCGGCGACCCGTTGCGGCTCGAAAGCCTCGACCTGCTGCTGAGCTGGGAGAGCTGGGCGCGGCTTCGGCGGGAGCAGGGCCTGGCTCCAGACCAGGCGCGCGAGGTGCTCGAAGCAGCGGTGGAGCGGCTGCTGGCCTGAACGGCGCGGTGCTCCCCGAACACCGGGCGGGTGCGTCCTTGGCACATTCCGCCCAGGCCGCTGCGATAGTAGCGGTGGGCTCACGAACCGACGACGGTCCGAGGCCTTGGGTAGGTGGAATGAAGCTTGAATACGCAGACGTCGCCAAGGGCGCGGCGATCGTGGCCCTGTTGGCTGGGGCGGCTCTCTCCAGTCCGGCGATGGCCCAGAGCGCCACGGGTGAAGCCCTCTACAAGCAGCGGTGCATGATGTGTCACACCCACACGCCCGATGGGCGCAACGGCGTGGGGCCAGGGCTCTACGGCGTGAGCGGCCGAGCCGCGGCGTCGACGCCGGGGTTTTCCTATTCGCCGGCGCTCAAGGCCTCGAAGCTGGTCTGGACGCCGCAGACGCTCGATCAGTTTCTCATCGCCCCAAGCAAGATGGTTCCAGGGACGCGAATGGTCATCTCGGTCCCTGACGCCAAGCAACGGCAAGAGATCGTCGGCTACCTGGCGAGCAGCAAGTAGATCTCCCGGGGGCTCGGCCCTGAGATCGGTGCTCCCCAGGCACCGGGGCCGACGGTGATGGCATCTCCCGACCACTTGGCGCCCGTGCCACCGTCGGTGGAGTCTGAGGGGAAGCCATGGCCTATCGCATTCATGTCAACGGCGTGGCCCGGTCGGTGGAGGCTCCGGCCGACATGCCGGTCCTGTGGGTCTTGCGAGACCTGATGGACCTCACCGGCACGAAGTTCGGGTGCGGAGTCGCCCAATGCGGGGCGTGCACCGTGCTGCTGGATGGAGAGCCGATCAGGTCTTGCGTCACGCCGATCGGATCGGTCGGCGCGGGCAAGATCACCACCATCGAGGCGATTGATAAGAACCCGGTCGGCGCCAAGGTTCAGGCCGCGTGGCTCGACATTGACGTCGTCCAGTGCGGCTACTGCCAGAGCGGGCAGGTGCTGGCCGCCACCGCGCTGCTGACCGCCAACAAACACCCCACCGACGCCGATATCGATGAGGCCATGAGCGGCAACATCTGTCGCTGCGGAACCTATCCCCGTATCCGCGCCGCGATCCACAAGGCTGCGGGCAGCTAGGAGCCGACGATGGTCGCGACAACATCCCCAAGCCGGCGCACGTTCCTCACCGCGAGCCTCGCGGCCGGGGGCGGGCTGCTGGTCGGTTTCCAGGTCCTGCCGAAGCCCGCGCGGGCGGCGGCGGCGGCCTCCACCGCGTTCTCACCCAACGCGTTCGTGCGCATCGGCGCCGACGGCAAGGTGACGGTGGTCCTGCCCAAGACCGAGATGGGGCAGGGGGTCTACACCGCCATCCCCATGATGCTGGCCGAAGAGCTTGAGGTGGATCTGGCGACGGTCACCATCGAGATTCCGCCGGGAGAGCCGGGCCGGTTCGGCAAGCTGGGGCAGGAGACCGGCGGCTCGACATCGGTGCGGGAAACCTGGGAGCCGGTTCGAAACGCCGGCGCCGCGGCGCGGATGATGCTGATCGCCGCGGCCGCCCAGAAGTGGGGCGTCGCGGTGGAGAGCTGTTCGGCGCAGGCCGGCCAGGTGGTCCACGGGACGAGCGGACGCAAGGCCGCCTACGGGACGTTGGTCGCGGCGGCGGCGCTGCTGCCCGTGCCGGCGAAACCGCAGCTCAAGGACGCGGCGACCTACCGCCTGATCGGCAAGCCGACGCGCCGCCTTGATGCGTCGGCCAAGGTCAATGGTTCTGCAGTCTACGGCATCGACGTGAAGATGCCTGGACTGAAGATCGCCACGCTCGCCGCCTCGCCGGTCCCCGGCGGCAAGCTGCGCGCCGTCAACGAAGCCGCCGCCCTGGCCGTGCCCGGCGTAAGGCAGGTGGTCAGGTTGCCTGACGCCGTGGCCGTAGTCGCCGATCACACCTGGGCCGCCAAGCAGGGTCTGGCGGCCGCCGATCCGCAGTGGGACGACGGAGCCAATGCGAACCTCAACCAGGCCGGCATAGTCGCCGAGCTGCTGGCGGCCTCTCAGCGCGAGGGTGCGGAAGCCGGCAAGCAGGGCGACGTTGAGACCGCGATGCGCGGCGCGGCGCGGAAGGTGGAGGCGGTCTACGAACAGCCCTATCTGGCCCACGCGACGATGGAGCCCACCAACTGCACCGTGCACGTGCGCGCAGATAGCTGTGAGGTCTGGCTGGGAAGCCAGGTGCCCGACACCGCCAAGGGCGCCGCCGCCAAGGCCGCAGGCCTGCCGCCGGAGAAGGTGACGATCCATAACTTCCTGATGGGCGGGGGCTTTGGTCGGCGGCTGGAAGTCGACATGGTCGAGCGGGCCATCGCCATCGGCAAGTCGGTCAACGGCCCGGTCAAGGTGATCTGGTCGCGCGAGGAGGACATCCAGCATGACCTCTTCCGGCCCTACTATGTCGACAGGATCGCAGCCGGCTTGGACCCTGCGGGGCAGCCCGTCGCCTGGACCCATCGGATCGCCGGATCGTCGATCATGGCCCGGCTTTATCCGAAATATTACAAGGGCGTAGACGCCGATGCTGTCGAGTCGGCGGTGACCACGCCCTATCGACTGCCGAACAATTTGGTGCAGTTCGTCCGCCAGGAAAGCCCGGTCACCACCAGCTGGTGGCGAGGTGTTGGTCCGCTGCGCAGCGTCTTCGTCGTCGAAAGCTTCATCGACGAACTGGCGGCGGCGGCCAAGGCCGATCCGGTGGCCTATCGTCTTGGCCTGGCGCAGGATGATCGAGCCAAGGCGGTGCTGTCGCTGGCGGCCGAAAAGGCCGGCTGGGCCCAGCCCCCGAAACCCGGGCGCTCGCGCGGCGTCTCGTTGCTCCACGCCTGGGACACCTACATGGCGCAGGTCATGGAGATCGAGATCGATCCGGACGGGCTGCCGGTGGTTCGCCGCGTGACCGTGGCGCTCGACTGCGGCCAGGTGATCAACCCGGACGGGGTGCGTGCGCAGGTGGAGGGCGGGGTGATTTTCGGGATCTCCGGCGCCCTGCACGGCGAAATCACCTTCGCCAACGGGCGTGTCGAGCAGTCGAACTTTCACGACTATCGCGTTCTGCGCATGTCCGAGGCCCCGCAGATTGAAACGCATATCATTCAGAGCACCGCCGCGCCTGGCGGGATGGGCGAACCCCCGACCGCCGGGGCCGGACCGGCCTTGGCCAACGCCGTCTTTGCGGCGACGGGCGTTCGGGTCCGCAAGCTGCCGATAGCTAAGGCTTTGAAGGTAAAGGCCTAGTCGTCGGCCTCGGCCGCAATCTCACCTGCCTGAATGACGCCGCGCCGCGGGCCTTGGTCTGCGGCGCGCGCGTGCGTGTATTGCACTCTTGAAAGCAACTCGGCCTATTACGGTGCTCTCACGTCACCGGAGGCTGGTTGCTTTGTCATCTATACGTCATCAGCCCCAGATGAGAATTGTTGGACGGGGGAGCACAGCGCGATAGTCAACTTGATGGCGTAGAAACAACTTGGCGCCGATCGCGCCGTCTATGCTCCGCGCGTGACTTCTCATTGCATCGCTCCGGTCAGGCTGCTTTCGGCGGTCGGCCAGGGGCATGATCGAAGGTGATGAGATGACGCCATCCAAGACGTCCTTGAAGTCCATCCTGTTCCTGTCGAGCGCATTGCTCAGCTCGGCCGGGATGGCCCACGCGCAGACCGCTAAATCGGTGGAGGTGGAGGAGATCGTCGTCACAGCCACACGCCAGGCCCAGGTGCTGTCACGCGTGCCGCTCAGCGTTAGCGCCTATACTCAGGAGACGATGGACAAGAAGGGCGTGAAGTCCTTTGAGGACGTCGCCCGCTTCACGCCTGGTGTGCGCTTCGACTCCGGCGACAACTCCATCAGCATCCGCGGCATCTCGTCGGGCGCGGGCTCAGGCACCACCGGTGTCTATATCGACGACACCCCGATTCAGATGCGCTCCTTGGGCTTCAGCGCCGACGACTCGCTGCCGGCGATCTTCGACCTCGAACGAGTCGAGGTGTTGCGCGGACCCCAGGGCACGCTGTTCGGCGCCGGGTCGCAGGGCGGCACCGTGCGCTACATCACCCCGCAGCCAAGTCTGACGCAGTACAGCGGCTTTGGCCGCGCCGAGGTCTCGAAGACCCGATACGGCGGCACGAGCTACGAGGGCGGCGCGGCGTTCGGCGGGCCTCTGATCGAGGACAAGATCGGCGTCCGCTTCAGCGCCTGGCAACGCCAGGACGCCGGCTGGATCGACCGGGTCGACAACGCCTCGATCAGCGCGGCCAACCCGCGCGGGATCGTCAACGACAAGAACGCCAACTCCGGCCGGGTTTCGGTGTTGCGCGGCGCGCTGGCCTTCCAGCCGATCGACGGGCTGCTGGTCACCCCGTCCGTCCAGTATCAGAAGCGCACCACCCGCGATAACGACACGTTCTTCGAGGGGATCTCGGACCGCGGGGACGGCGTCTTCCGCAAGAGCAGCCCGGAATATCGCGGCAGCCGCGACAGCTTCTACATGCCGGCCCTGAACATTCAGTACGATGTCGGGGCGGTGAGGATCGTCTCGAACACCAGCTATTTCCACCGCAACAACACGACCGGCTACGACGGGACGATCTACAACCTGTCCTACTATCAGAGCCTCTATCTGGACGAGGTCGGTGAAGGGGCTCCGCTCTATCCGTTCCTGACGTCGACCGGCATCAACCAGGCGCTGCCCCGGTATCTCAGCCCGGCGGTGGTGACGAACACGCAACGGAACTTCACGCAGGAGGTCCGCATCCAGTCCGCCGACCCCGAGGCGCGGCTGACCTGGGTGGCGGGCGTCTTCTATCAGCGTAACCGTCAGTCCAGCACCGAGGAGCTGGTCGAGCCTGCGGTCGAAGCCCTGTTCCCGTTCGCCTTCGGGCAGACGCTGGAAGAGTACTTCGAGTACCCGATGTTCGGGCAGGACAGCTACATCAACCAGACCCGGGCGACGGAGACTCAGATCGCCGCCTTCGCCGATCTGACCTATGCGCTCACCGACCAGTTGAAGGTCACGGCCGGCGCGCGCTACGCAAAGGCCAAGTTCGCCTTCACGAACTTCGCCGACGGTTCGCAGAACTATGGCCGCACCGAGGGCGAGGGGAACAGCTCTGAGAAGCCGTTCACGCCAAAGCTCGGCCTGGCGTTCCAGGCTGACCCCAACAACCTGTTCTATGCGACCTGGTCCAAGGGCTTCCGGGTCGGGGGCGCCAATCCGCCCGTGCCGGTCGACGCCTGCCGGGTGAGCCTGAACGCCTTTGGCCTGACCGGCGCGCCGTCGTCCTACAGCTCCGACACCGTGGCCAGCTGGGAATTGGGGACCAAGAACCGCCTGTTCGACCGCAAGCTCCAGGTCGCCGCCAGCGTTTATCACATCGAGTGGACCGGAATTCAGCAGGGCGTGAACCTGCCGAGCTGCGCCATCCAGTTCACGGACAACCTGGGGAACGCGCGAAGCCGAGGCTTCGACGTGCAGGCGACGTTGACGCCGATCGAAGGTCTGAGCATCGATGCGGCGGTCGGCTACACCGACGCCGAATACACCAGCACCACCCAGTTCGCCGCGAACCGGATCATCGTCAGCAAGGGCAACTCTCTGGGCAGCCCGCCGTGGACCGTCGCGCTGGGGGCCCAGTACGACTTCCCGCTGTTCGACCACTCTGGATACGTTCGCGCCGACTATCAGTACACCAGCAAGCGGGACGGCCTGGTGCCCAGCGAGGACCCGCGCAATCGCGGTTACGATCCGGAAAACGTCAAGCCTGACGCCACCAACATGGTGAACCTGCGGGCCGGGGCGATCATCGGTGGGAACGCCAATGTGTCGTTGTTCGTCGACAACCTGCTCGACGCCTCGCCGCTGCGGTCACGCGGACATAGCGACACCGAGACCCTGTTGTTCACCCAGTCGACCTTCCGCCCGCGGACGGTCGGGGTGACCGTCACCTACCGGCGCTAGTCGCCATAGTGAGGCCCGCCCGACTTTCGGGCGGGATGCGGAGGCGGTGGCCAGTCGTCACCGCCTCTATGCCGGAGGCGTTCGCCGGCCCGCCTTCCCATCGGGATTATCGCCGGCGCCGTATCAAACCATGAGTGATCGCCTTGTCCCTGAACGCTGACCTCCACAGCCGCCGGTTCGCCGCCGTTCCGCGCGGCGTCGGCAACGCCACCGGAACCTACGCCGCGCGCGCCGAGAACGCCGAGATCTGGGACGTCGAGGGGCGTCGCTATATCGACTTCGCCGGCGGGATCGCCGTGCTGAACGTCGGCCATCGGCATCCGCGGGTGATCGAGGCGGTTCAGAAGCAGCTCGGGCTCTACACCCATACCGCCTTCCAGGTGCTGCCCTACGAGCCCTACATCCTGCTGGCCGAGCGGCTCAACGCGGTGGCGCCGTTCAGCGGGCCGGCCAAGACCATCTTCTTCACCACCGGCGCCGAGGCGGTCGAGAACACCATCAAGATCGCCCGGGCGGCCACCGGCCGTTCGGCGGTGATCGCCTTCGCCGGCGGATTCCATGGCCGCACGATGCTGACCATGGGCCTGACCGGCAAGGTCGCGCCCTACAAGCAGAACTTCGGCCCCGGCCCGGCCGAGATCTATCACCTGCCGTTCCCCGACGCCCGACGCGGCGTCACGGTCGAGGACGCGATGCGCTCGCTCGACCTGGTGTTCGCCGCCGACGTGGCGCCCGACCGTGTCGCGGCGATCATCATCGAGCCGGTGCAGGGGGAGGGCGGTTTCAACCCGGCCCCGGTCGAGTTGATGGTGGCGCTCCGGCAGATCTGCGACAAGTTCGGCATCCTGCTGATCGCCGACGAGGTCCAGACCGGCTTCGCCCGCACCGGCAAGATGTTCGGGATCGAGCACTATCCGGTCGAGCCCGACATGGTGGCGGTCGCCAAGTCGCTGGCCGGCGGTTTCCCCCTGTCGGGGGTGATCGGCCGCGCCGCGATCATGGACACTGTCGAGCCGGGCGGACTGGGCGGCACCTATGGCGGGTCGCCGGTGGCCTGCGCCGCGGCCCTGGCTGTGCTCGACGTCATCGAGGAAGAAGGCCTGCTCGGGCGGGCCGACGCGATCGGGGAGATGATCAAGGCCCGCGTGCGGGGCTTCGCCCTGCGCAACGACCTAGCCCGCGTCTCCGAACCGCGGGGCCCTGGCGCGATGGTCGCGTTCGATATCGTCACCGGAAGCGGGGCTCCCGATGGCGCGGGAGCCAAGGCGGTGGCGGCCAGCGCGTTGGAGCATGGACTGGTCCTCCTGACCTGCGGAAAGTACGGCGAGACCCTGCGGGTTCTGGTCCCGCTCACCGCGTCGGACGAGATCGTCGAAGAGGGGCTTGGCCTGCTGGAACAAGCCCTGGGCGCGGTCGGGGCGCAGTGACCGTGCTGACGGTTTCGAGCGAGATCGAGCGCATCGGCCTGTCGCGTCCCGACCTCGTGCGGGAGCAGGCCTTCATCGGCGGGCGATGGGTCAGCCACGAAGACCAGATCGCGGTGATCAACCCCGCCAATGGTCGGACCTTGGGCGCCGTGCCGCGCCTGGGCGCGCAGGCCGCCGAGCAGGCGGTCGCCGCCGCCCATGCCGCCTTTCCCGCCTGGCGCGGACTGAGCGGCAAGCAGCGCTCGGTGATCCTGAAGCGTTGGCACGGATTGATCCTCGATCACGCCGAGGATCTGGCCCGGCTGATGACCGCCGAGCAGGGCAAACCCTTGACCGAGTCCCGGGGCGAGGTGGCCTACGCCGCCTCGTTCATCGAGTGGTTCGCCGAGGAGGCCAAGCGCGCCTATGGCGTGACCATCCCAGGGCACCTTGCCGACAAGCGCCTGCTGGCGTTGCAGGAACCGGTGGGCGTGGTGGGCGCGGTGACGCCGTGGAACTTCCCGGCCGCGATGATCACCCGCAAGGTCGGACCGGCACTGGCCGTCGGCTGCACGGTGGTGCTGAAGCCTTCGGAACTGACCCCGTTCTCGGCCTTGGCGCTCGCCGTGTTGGCGCAGGAGGCTGGGGTCCCGGACGGGGTCTTCAATGTGGTCACCGGCGACGCCGCGCCGATCGGAGAGGTGCTGACCACCGATCCGCGGGTGCGCAAGTTCACCTTCACCGGATCGACCCCGGTCGGAAAGATGCTGGCGGCCCGGTGCGCGAGCACCGTCAAGCGGGTCTCCCTGGAGCTTGGCGGCAACGCCCCATTCATCGTCTTCGACGACGCCGATCTGGAAAAGGCGGTCCAGGGGGCGATGGCCTCGAAATTCCGCAACGCCGGCCAGACCTGCGTCTGCGCCAATCGGATCTATGTGCAGGCGCAGATCTACGACGCCTTCGCTGAGCGGCTCACGGCCGCCGCCAAGGCCCTGGTGATCGGCGATGGTCTTAGCGACGACATCGGCCTTGGTCCGCTGATCGATGAGCGGGCGATCGCCAAGGTCCAGGCCCATGTGCGCGATGCGCTGGATCGCGGCGCGCAGCTGAGGACCGGAGGAGAGGCGCTTGATCTCGGCGGCTCGTTCTTTGGTCCCACGGTGCTGACCGAGGTGCCGGCGGACGCCCTGCTGTGCCGGGAGGAAACCTTCGGGCCCTTGGCCGGACTGGTGCGCTTCACCACCGAAGCCGAGGTGATCGCCATGGCCAACGCCACCACCGCCGGGCTGGCGGCCTATGTCTACACCCGCGATTCCAGCAGGTCGTGGCGGGTCACCGAGGCGTTGGAATACGGGATGGTCGGGGTCAACACCGGCCTGATCTCCAGCGAGGTGGCGCCGTTCGGCGGGGTCAAGGAGTCGGGGCTCGGCCGGGAAGGCTCGCTGTTCGGCATCCGCGACTATCTCGACACCAAGACGGTCTGCATCGAGGTGGAGCCGGGCTGAACGGTCAGGCCATCGGCCTGCTGAAGAATTGGCGTGTTGCCTGCGGCGCCGACCGCGACGGCTTTCGCATCTGCTCGCCGGCGTGGGGCCGCCGAGGTTGCTTTTGGGGTGATGACGATGAAACGAGACGACAAGAACCTTGGAATGGACCGGCCGATCGCGCGGCGGGACTTTCTGGCCGGCGCGGCGGTGGCCGTGGCGGCCTCGACGACGTTCCAGCCCGGATCGGCCGCGGCCCAGGTCGCCGGCGGGGCTGGCGCTCCGGCCGGCGGTCCTGATCCGGCCTATTATCCTCCCAAGCTGACCGGCTTGCGCGGCCAGCATGTCGGCTCGTTCGAACAGGCGCACCAGGCGCGCGACGGCGGGTTTTCGCCGGGCGCCGCGGCCGCCGACACCGGCGAGAGCTATGATCTGGTCGTCGTTGGCGGTGGGATCTCGGGCCTGTCGGCCGCCTATTTCTATCGCGAGATGATGGGCGAGAACGCCAGGATCCTGATCCTCGACAACCACGACGATTTCGGCGGTCACGCCAAGCGCAACGAGTTCCGTCACGAGGGCCGGGTCTATCTCGGCTACGGCGGCACGATGAGCATCGAGACGCCCTATCCCTACAGCTTCACGGCGCGGTCGCTGATCAAGGACCTGGGGATCGATGTCCCGGCCATGCAGCGCAAGGTCAACAAGGACCTCTACAAAGGCCTGGGGCGCGGCACCTTCTTCGACAAGGAGCACTTCGGCGTCGACCGTCTGGTGGTCGGGCAGGGGGTCAAGCCGTGGCCGGTCTTCCTGAAGGAAGCGCCGCTGAGCGCCAAGGTGCGGGCCGATCTGCTGCGCCTCCACACCGACAAGATCGACTACATGCCCAGCCTCGACCCGAAGGGGAAGGCGGCCGCCCTGAAGGCGATCAGCTACCAGCAGTTCCTGATCGACCATGTGGGGATTACGCCGGCGGCGCTGCCCTTCTTCGCCGGCCAGGGTTTCCGCAACAACATGCGGGTCGACACCTGCCCGGCCTATATCGCCTCCAGGTCGCGGGCCCCGGGCTTCGCCGGCATGGTGATCGACGGCGAGCCGGCCTTCGAGACCGAGTATGACGCCCACTTCCCGGACGGCAACGCCACCATTGCGCGTCTGCTGGTCAACCGGCTGGTCCCGGAGGCGCTGCCAGGAGTCCTGGACGCCGACAGCGTGGCGACCGCGCGGGTCGACTACGCCAAGCTCGACCGCGCGAACCAGCCTGTCCGCATCCGGCTGAACAGCACCGTGGTCCTGGCCGAGCATGAGGGCGACCCCGCCACCGCCCGATCGGTGAAGGTGGTCTATTCGACCAATGGCGAACTGCGCAGCGTGCGCGGGGCCAATGTGGTGATGGCCTGCTTCAACAATATCATCCGCTTCATCGTGCCTGGCTTGCCGGAGCCCCAGAAGCAGGCCCTGGCCTACGCCTCCAAGGTGCCGATGCAGTACACCAACGTGTTCCTGCGGAACTGGAAGGCGTTCAAGGCGCTGGGCATCCAGAGCGTCTCGGCCCCGACCGGCTATCACAGTAATTTCGGCCTCGACATCCCGGTCTCGATGAAGGGCTACGACTTCGCCTCGAACCCCGATCAGCCGATCGTCGTCCACATGGGGCGCAACCCCAACACCCCCGGATTGCCGCGCAAGGAGCAGCACCGGCTCGGGCGGATGGACATGCTGGCCACGCCGTTCGAGACCATCGAACGGGAGATCCGCTCGCAGATGGCGCGCAGCCTGGCTGGCGGCGGTTTCGATCCGGGCCGGGACATCCTGGGGATCACCGTCAACCGCTGGCCGCACGGCTATTCCTACACCTACGACACCCTGGGCGATCCGGCCTTCGCCGAACACGAACGGCCGCACGTCATTGGGCGCAAGGCTTTTGGACGGATCGCCATCGCCAACGCCGACGCCGGCGCCGCGGCCTTCACCAATGAGGCAATCGACCAGGCGCAACGCGCGGTTCACGACTGCCTCTACAGTCGCGGCCTTGTCTAAAGCTTGGGCCCCGCTGACGGCGCCGCCGGATTGATCAGTTCAGGTCGGTGGCGCCCAGGCGGCGCGCTGGTGACGGTCGGTCACCGGGACGCTTGCAATTTGGCGTCTTGGGCCAGCCGGCGGCCTTGTCATGAATAGGATCGACCATCTGGCCGTAGTGGGGACCGGAGGCGACCCGACGGAGGAATTGCGTGATGAGCGGCTCGATCAAACCTGAGGAGGGGGACGGCCTCGGCCGTTCGCTGAAATCGCGGCACGTCTCCATGATCGCCATCGGCGGGATCATCGGCGCGGGTCTCTTCGTCGGCAGCAGCACCTCGATCGCGACGGTCGGTCCGGCGGTGGTGATCAGCTATGCGATCGCCGGGCTGCTGGTCCTGCTGGTCATGCGGATCCTCAGCGAGATGGCCATCTCCGAGCCGGGCGTCGGCTCGTTCACCGAGTTCGTGCGCCTGGGCCTCGGGGACTGGGGCGGGTTCGTCACCGGTTGGCTCTATTGGTATTTCTGGGTGGTGGTCGTCGCCATCGAGGCGATCGCCGGCGCGGTCATCTTGCGGCAATGGCTGCCGTTCGAGACCTGGCAGATCGGGCTGGTCCTGCTGACCGCGCTGACCGCGGTGAACCTGACCTCCACACGGTCCTATGGCGAGTTCGAGTTCTGGCTCTCCTCACTCAAGGTCGCCGGCATCATCGCCTTCATCGCCATCGCCGGCGCCTACGCCTTCGGTCTCAACGGGACCGGCGCCATGACCTTCTCCAACCTCATCGCCCACGGCGGGTTCGCGCCCTCCGGCCCGGTGGCCGTCCTGGCCGGCGTCACCAGCGTGATCTTCGCGCTGACCGGCGCCGAGATCGCCACCATCGCCGCGGCCGAGGCCGATGAGCCGGAGAAGACCATCGCGCGCATCACCAGCTCGGTCGCCGCGCGGATCCTGCTGTTCTATGTGGTCTCGATCTTCCTGATCGTCTCGGTGGTGCCGTGGACCTCGATCCAGGCGGGGATCTCACCCTTCACCACGGCGCTGGAAGGCATGAACATCCCGGGCGCGGGCGTGATCATGAGCGTGATCGTCCTGATCGCCGTGCTGTCCTGCCTCAACTCCGGCCTCTATGTGACCTCGCGGGTCCTGTTCGTCCTGGCCTCGCGAGGCGACGCGCCGCAGTTCCTGGTCGATGTGAACAGCCGCCGCGTCCCGGTCCGCGCGATCCTGGTCGGCAGCCTGTTCGGGTATCTGGCGCTGGGCGCCTCGGTGCTCTCTCCGCAGGTGGTGTTCAGCTTCCTGGTCAACGCCTCGGGCGCGATCATGCTGTTTATCTATGTCCTGCTGTGCCTGGCCTATCTCAAGCGCCGCAAGCTGCTGGATCAGGCCGGCGTCGCGCCGCCGGCGATCAGGATGTGGTTCCATCCCTGGTCGACCTACGGCGTCATCCTGGGCATCGGCGGGGTGCTGCTGGCCATGGCCGGCACGCCGGAACTCGCCAGCCAACTCTATTCCAGCCTGTTCGTCATGGCCCTGGTCGTGGCGTGCTACCTGGTGGTTCGGCGGCGCAGGGCCCGGTTGACGGCGCTCGCCAGTCGCTGACGCAGCGCGGTCAGGCCGGCCCTTTGACCTTGGCCTGACCGCCGCTCCTGAGATCGGAAGCTCCCGCGTCATGGCGTTCGCGCCGTGATGAGGGCGCCTGCGGCCTCGCGGGCCGTTCCTCGCGCCAAAGCTGTCTGCGCGGCCAAGTAGAGTGGTGACGACATAGCACCGTCCAGCCCTCTTTTTGGCTCCTTCTCATAAAGTTACAGGACGGCAACAGTCTAAAAGCCAACGACGTGGCGTGTCTTGAATTGATCCGCGTCGAGGTTGGGGACCGTAAGCTTAAAAACTGTGCGATGTCGCGCCGGACGGCTGCCGATTGGGCGCCGCGCGTCGGTCTAACACTGTATTGGCTTTTCCATATGCTCAAAAACTGGGGGATCGATTTGCGCAATTATAGAAACACATCCTGCTATCTGGCCTTGGCCACGGCCTTGATGTTCGCCGACAGCGCATCTGCGCAGCAGGCGTCGAACGCGGCCGGGGGTGAGACCGACGTCGAGACCCTGATCGTCACCGGCACGCGCCGGACCGACCGCTCGGTCGCCGACAGCGCGGTTCCGATCGACGTCCTGTCGGCCAGCGACCTGGCCCAGCAGCCGTCTGGCGACATGAACGTGATGCTCCGCAACCTGGTGCCGTCGTTCAACGTCGGTCGCTTCGTCGGGATCAATTCCGACGGCTCGGCCTTCGTGCGACCGCCCACCCTGCGCGGCCTGCCGCCGGACCAGATCCTGGTGCTGGTGAACGGCAAGCGCCGTCACCGCTCGGCCCTGGTGCAGATCAACGGCGGCGCGCTGGCCAGCGGCGCCCAGGCCGTCGACCTGGCGCAGATCCCGTCCATGGCTATTGAGCGTGTCGAAGTGCTGCGTGACGGCGCCTCGGCCCAGTACGGCTCGGACGCCATCGCCGGGGTGATCAACTACAGCCTCAAGCGCAACAACAGCGGCGTCGAGATGGCTGCGAAGTATGGTGAATATTACAAGGGCGACGGGGGCTCGACCCAGCTGTCGGCCAATATCGGCCTGCCGATCACCGACCGGGGCTTCATCAGCGTCAGCGGCGAATATCTGCGCAGCCTGGAGACCAGCCGCGGCGGCGACCGGCCCGGCGTCCTGGCTCTGCGGGGCACCCGGCCCGACATCGCCTCGCACATCAAGGATCCCGCCCAGCGGATCGGTGATCCGGACGTCGAAGCCGGCCGCGTCTTCATCAACAGCGCCTTCGAGATCTCCGAGGCCGCCGAGCTCTACGCCTTCGGCAACTACGGCAAGAGCCACCAGGAGTCGGAGTTCAACTTCCGCCAACCCTATTCGGCGGTCGGCGTCGCCCAGAGCGGCGTCGGAACTCAGCTCTATCCGGCCTCGTCGGTGTTCAACACCATCTATCTCGACCAGCTGCCGAACGGCACATACGACGTCTCGGGCAAGACCTTCAGCTTCCTGTCGGTCTTCCCCTACGGGTACAATCCGCGCTTCATCGGCGACATCAAGGACATGTCCCTGGCGGGCGGGATCCGGGGCACGCTCGGCTCGGGCCTGCGCTACGACATCAGCGCCAGCCGTGGGCGCAGCGAGGTCGTCTATCACATCAACAACACGCTGAACCTGTCGCTCGGCCCCAACTCGCCGACCAGCTTCTACGCCGGCAAGCTGGTCGAGGAAGACACCAGCTTCAACGCCGACTTCTCCTATCCGCTGGAGATCGGGCTCGCGAGCCCGGTGACCCTGGCGGCCGGGACGGAGTACCGCAAGGAGCGCTACATCATCGGCGTCGGCGATCCGGCGTCCTATGCGGTCGGACCCTACGCCTTCCAGCGGCTGAGCAACGGCGGCACCGCCACCCAGGCGCCTTCGTCCAACGGCTTCCCGGGCTTCGCGCCGAAGTTCACCACCGACAGTTCGCGCGACAGCTACGCCATCTACGGCGACGCTGAAGGCGACATCACCGATGCGTTCTCGCTCGGCGTCGCCGTCCGTTACGAGCACTTCTCCGACTTCGGCGGCACCACCAACGCCAAGGTGTCGGGCCGCTACGAGTTGAGCGACACCTTCGCGGTTCGCGGCGCGGCCAGCACCGGCTTCCGGGCGCCGACCGCCGGGCAGCTCTACACCGCCGCCGGCGTCACCGGCTTCGTGGGGCCGAACCCAACGGAGAACGTGACGCTGCCGCCCACCGACCCGGCCTCGATCTTCTTCGGCGCCAAGCCGCTGACGCCTGAGAAGTCGGTCAACCTCAGCGGCGGCATGGTGTGGCAGCCGTTCCCCTCGGTGACGGTGACGATCGACTACTACAACATCAAGGTCACCGACCGTCTGGGCCGCTCGCAGCAGTTCCAGATCATCAACACCGCCAACCCGGCGGCGGAGGCGGCCACGCGTGAGAAACTGCGCGAGCTGGGGGTCACCAACTGGCAGACCATCGGCAATCTGGCTTACTTCACCAACGCCTTCGCCACCCGCACCCAGGGCCTGGACGTGGTCGCCAGCCATCGGCTGACGACCGACTTCGGGCGGTTCAACACCACGCTCACCGCCAACTACAACCAGACCAAGGTGATCGAGCGTAATCCCCTGATCATCAACGACGTCTCCAAGGGCAACCTGGAGAATTCGCTGCCCACGCTGCGGGGGTCGCTGACCGAGAACTGGAGCAATGGGCCGCTGTCGATCACGGCGCGGGCCAACTACTACGGCTCGTACGTCAACTACGCGCTGCCGGTGAACGGCGGGGTCCTGAAGTTCGGCGAGGAGATCACCCTCGACCTCGAGGCCCGCTACGAATTCGCCAATCACTACTCGGTGGCCATGGGCGTCGAGAACCTGCTCGACAACTATCCCGACCGGAACGCCAGGGCGCGGGGCTTCTATGCGCCGCAACCGGCCGGCGCGGCGGTGTCCAACTGGTACGAAAGCACCCAGTCGGCCGTCGACGGCGCGCGCTACTCCGACTCCGCGCCCTTCGGGTACAACGGCGGCTTCTGGTACGCCCGGGTGACCGCGAAGTTCTGACGCCTAGTCTCCGGGGCGACGCCCCGGAGACACTACAAGTCATGCGAACAGGGGCCTTTTCAGGCCCCTGTTTTGCGTTCTGAAGGCGCCGTCTTCGCGGCCGGCGCCGGCTACTGGACGGAGAGGGCCGCGTGCGCCAGGACGGCGCGCTCAATCGGCGGCTCGGCCATCTCCCGATCCTGCAGGAACGCCCCGGCCCGGGCCGCGAGCCAGTCGCGGAACTTGCGCATAGCCGGGCGGGCGACGGCGTCCTCGCGGGTGGCGAACACATAGGCGCCGATCTTCGCGCCGACCTCGCGGCCAGGCTGCTGGCCGACGACTTTCAGGAAGCCTTCGGAGATGTCGTCGGCGATCAGGAACGGATTGGCCAGGGCCACGCCCTGACCCCGGCGGGCGGCGTCTAGGGTGAGGTGGGCGTGCCAAAGCCGCGGGCCCAGCAGTCGTGCGCCGACGGCGAGGTCATGGGCGATGAACCAGGCCCGCCACTCCTCGTCGCTCTCTTCGTGCAGCAGGCGCAGGTCGACCAGGTCCCAGGGGGTCTTGATCGGCGGATGGGTCGCGATCCAGTCATGGCTGGCGACCGGAACGACGCTGGGTCTGGCGAAGGTCAGCCAGTCGACGCCGGGCGGGGGGCCGCCGCCGCCGATGTCGCGCACGAAGCGGATGTCGCCGTCGGCCTCGTCGGACCCGAACGCCGGGCTGGTGTCGGTCGGCCTCAGTTCGATCTCGATACCCGGATGCAGTTGCGCGAAGAGGTCGAGGTTGGCGGCCAACCAGCGGCTGGCGAAGCCCGGCACGCACCAGATCAGCAGCCGCTCGCCCTTCTGGGAGCCCACCACGTCACGGGTGGCGCGGGCGATGTCGGTGATGGAGGCGGCGATGGACTGGTGATAGTGCCGCCCGGTGGCGTTCAGGCGCGGGACCGAGGAGCTGCGATCGAACAGCGCCACGCCGAGCCACGCCTCCAGGGCGCGCAGGTGGCGGCTGACGACCGCGTGGTCGACCGAGAGCTCGAGCGCGGCCTTGCGGATGCCGCCCACCCGTCCCACGGCCTCGAAGGCGCGCAAGGATGCGAAGGGCGGGATAGCCCGACGGTCGGCGACGATGCTTGGCGCGCCAGGGCGCGGCGATTCGACGTCACTCATTATTGCGGCCCTCCCCAGGCCGGCGCGGAGCCCAACACAGGCGGTATTCCTTGTCAAAGGCGCTAGGGGGCTACAGTCGCATAGACCGTAATTCGCCTGTGGGATGTGCAGTTCGCACCACGGTCCGGCGCGATGCTCAGACGTCCCGCGCCGAGGTGTCGCCCGGTCACCAGACGGCGTGGCGTAAGCACCTCCACGGAATGGGCGGAACTTCCTACGTCAACAGTGACGCCGAAGCTCGCGCGGCGAGTTGCTTCCTGCGGAGGCCCGGCGCGCGGCCCAGGCCGATGTAAACCTACCCCGAGGCCTTCAGCCGGCGACGGCGAGGCCCTCGGCGCGCATTTCAGGAGCGGCAGTGACCATACCCAACGACTTGGAGGCCTACTGGCTTCCGTTCACCGCCAACCGCGCCTTCAAGGCCGCGCCCAAGATGCTGATGTCGGCCGACGGCATGTACTATCAGACCAACGACGGACGGCAGATCCTCGACGCCGTCTCGGGACTCTGGTGCTCAAATGCTGGGCACAATCGCCGCAAGATCGTCGAGGCTATTCAGAAGCAGGCCGCGAACCTCGACTTCGCCCCTCAGTTCCAGCTCGCCCATTCGATGGCTTTCGAGCTGTCGTCGCGGCTGGTCGCGATGGCGCCCGCCGGGTTCAGCCAGGTCTTCTATTGCAACTCGGGCTCCGAGGCCGCCGACAGCGCCCTGAAGATCGCGCTGGCCTATCATCGCGCGCGCGGGGAGGCCGGGCGCACCCGGCTGATCGGCCGCGAGCGCGGCTATCACGGGGTCGGGTTCGGCGGCATTTCGGTCGGGGGAATTCCGGCCAACCGCCGAACGTTCGGCACCCTGCTTCCGGGCGTGGATCACCTGCGCCATACGCTGGACATCGAGCGGAACGGCTTTTCGCGGGGGCTGCCCGAGCATGGCGTCGAACTGGCGGACGACCTTGAACGGCTGGTCGCCCTGCACGACGCCTCGACCATCGCCGCGGTGATTGTCGAGCCTGTCGCCGGCTCGACCGGGGTGCTGCCTCCGCCGGCCGGCTATCTGCAGCGCCTGCGCAAGATCTGCGACCAGCACGGCATCCTGCTGATCTTCGATGAGGTGATCACGGGCTTTGGCCGTCTGGGGACGCCGTTCGGCGCCGACTGGTTCGGCGTGACGCCGGACATGATCACCATCGCCAAGGGCGTCACGAACGGCGCCGTGCCCATGGGCGGCGTGATCACCCGGGAAGGGATTTTCGATGCGATCGCCGACGCCTCGAACGGGGGCATCGAGCTCTTCCATGGCTATACCTATTCGGGACATCCGTTGGCCTGCGCCGCCGCCATGGCGACCCTCGACGTCTATGAGGAGGAGGGCCTGTTCCAGCGCTGCGCGGACATCTCGCCCCACTTCGAGGACCAGGTGCACTCCCTGCGGGGCGTCGCCCACGTGACGGATATTCGGAACCTTGGATTGATGGCCGCGATCGAGCTGGCGTCGAGGCCTGGCGCGCCCGGCGCACGCGCAACCGAGGTGTTCAACCGTTGCTTTGATAAGGGCGTCCTGGTGCGGGTGACCGGCGATGTGATCGCGCTTTCGCCGCCGTTCATCGTCGAGCTCGCCCAGATCGACCACATCGTCGAGACCCTGCGCGAGGCGATCGGGGCGGTCGCCTGACCGTCCCGGTGATCGAAGCACACCAGCCCCGGCGCTGCTTGGCAACTTCACCGGACGCCCACCGGGCCCAAGATGGGGCGGCGCGCTGACGGGGCGTCCCAACGCCCGGGCGCGGCGTCTCACAAGACCCAACCGAACGGATCATGACGATGTCCAACGATCGCAGCCTTGGAATGGACCGGTCGATCAGTCGCCGCGACTTCGTCAACGGAGCGAGCGTGGCGGTCGGCGCGCTCGGCGTCCCCGGCGCGGCCTCGGCCGCTGCGGCGAAGCCCGCGGCGCAATCGGCCTATCCGCCGGCGCGGACCGGAATGCGCGGCAGCCATCCGGGCTCGTTTGAATCCGCGCACGCCTTGCGGGACGGCACGCTCGACATCGCCTCGGCGCGCGAGACCGACAAGACCTACGACCTAGTGATCGTCGGCGGGGGGCTGAGCGGCCTGGCGGCCGCCCACTTCTTCCTGAAGGACGTCGGCCCGGACGCCCGCGTGCTGATCTTGGAGAACCACGACGACTTTGGCGGTCACGCCAAGCGCAACGAGTTCCGTGTCGACGGCAAGCTGCTGGTGATCAACGGCGGTACGCTGAACATCGAGTCGCCTGAGCGCTACAATCAGTGGGCCAAGACCGTGCTCGACGACATCGGCGTCGATGTCGAACGCTATGAGCGCGCCAACAAGGACAACGACGCCCTCTATCGCTCGCGCGGCCTGGGCTCGGGCTACTTCTTCGACAAGGAGACCTGGGGCAAGGATCGCCTAGTGGTCGCCAAGCCCGGCGGCCGACGCGGAATGACCCCGGAAACCCTCGCCGCCACGCCGTTATCGGCCAAGGCGCAGGCCGACATGCTGCGGCTGATGAGCCCCGATCAGCCGGACTATCTGCCTGGCCTCACCGGCGCGCAGAAAATGGAGCGCCTGGCCCGCACCTCCTACAAGGACTACCTGCTCGAGATCGCGAAGGTCGATCCGCAGGTCTACTGGTTCTACCAGAACTCCGGCAGCGGGACGTTCTGCGTCGGGGCCGACGCCATGCCGGCCCTCTATGCCTGGGCGAACGGATCGCCCGGCTTCGCAGGCCTGAAGTTGTCGGCCCTGCCCGAGGGATTGTTCGCCGACCTGCCAGGCGGCCAGCACGGACGCCAGAAGTCCGGCGAGCGCGAGGTCCACTTCCCGGACGGCAACGCGACCGTGGCGCGGCTGCTGGTGCGCAAGTTGATCCCGGGCGCGATCGACGGCGCCAGCCAGGAGGATATGGGCCTGGCCATGGTCGACTACGGCAAGCTGGACGTGGAGGGGCAATCCACGCGGATCCGCCTGAACAGCACCGTCGTCAACGTCAAGCACGACGGGGACGTGGCCAAGGCCACCGAGGCCCTGGTGACCTATGTCCAGGCCGGCCAGCTGCAACGGGTTCGAGGCAAGGCGGTGATCATGGCCTGCTGGAACATGTTCATTCCGTACCTGGCGCCGGAGCTGCCGGCCGCCCAGCGCGAGGCCCTGGCCTATGGGGTCAAGGGGCCGCTGATCTACACCAGCGTCGCGATCCGCAACTGGCGCGCCTTCGACAAGCTCGGCGTCGCGCGCATCTCCAGCCCGTCCAGCTTCCACGAGTCGGTGGAGCTGACCGAGGCCGCCAGCCTCGGCGGGCTGCAACACGCCAAGACGCCGGACGAGCCGATCGCGCTGCATCTGGTCAAGGTCATGAACAAGCCTGGACTGCCCAAGCGCGACCAGCACCGCGTCGGCCGGGCCGAACTGTTGGCCACGTCGTTTGAGACCTTCGAACGGAACATCCGCGATCAGCTGGGCCGCACCCTGGGCGCGGGCGGTTTCGATCCGGCGCGCGATATCGCCGGCATCGCGGTCAACCGCTGGCCGCATGGCTACGCCTATACCTACAACAGCCTCTACGACCCGATGGAGTGGGCCTACACCCAGAGCCCGGAGCGTCCTTGCGTGGTCGGTCGCCAGCCTTACGGCCTGATTTCCATCGCCAATTCCGACGCCGCGGCCAGCCCGCACACCGACGCCGCCTTCCTGGAGGCTCACCGCGCGGTGAGCGAGGTGGTGGAGAAGCGCGTCTATCCGTTCGGTCGGCTCTGACTCCGAAACTGGTGCTCTGCGCGCACCAGTTTGCGGGTCCGAAGTCATCTAGGCGGGGCGAGCTCAAACGCCCATAGCAAAGAGGGGCGGGGGCGAGACTATCCGCACGTTCTCCAGAGTATCTCGGCGATGGCCGGTGGTGAATATCAGAGGATAGGCGATGCGTATTGGCGTCCCCAAAGAGATCAAGCATCACGAATATCGCGTCGGTCTGACGCCTGGCGCGGTTCGCGAGTATGTCGCGCGCGGCCATGAGGTTCTGATCGAGACCGGCGCGGGCCGAGCCATCGGCGCCCATGACGAGATCTATCGCCGGGCGGGCGCCGATATCGTGTCGAGCCCCGACGAGATCTTCGGCGAGGCGGAGATGGTCATCAAGGTCAAGGAGCCGCAGCCCGTGGAGTGGGCGCGTCTGCGCTCGGACCAGATCCTGTTCACCTACCTCCACCTAGCGCCCGACCCCGAACAGACCCGGGGCCTGATCGAATCCGGCTGCTCGGCCATCGCCTATGAGACGGTGAGCGACGGACGCGGCGGCCTGCCGCTGCTGGCGCCGATGAGCGAGGTCGCCGGTCGGCTGGCCATCGAGGCCGCGGCGTCCGCGCTCAAGAGCGTCAATGGCGGGCGCGGCCTGTTGCTGGGCGGGGTGCCGGGGGTTCCGGCCGCCCGGGTCGTGGTGATCGGCGGCGGCGTGGTGGGAACCCATGCGGCCCGCATGGCCGTGGGCCTCGGCGCCGAGGTCACCGTGATCGATCAATCCATTCCCCGGCTACGCCAGCTCGACGAACTGTTTGGCGGACGGGTGAGGACCTGTGTCTCGACCATGGAGGCCATCGAGCGCGAGAGTTTCGAGGCCGACGTGGTGATCGGGGCGGTGCTGATCCCCGGAGCCAGCGCGCCAAAGCTGATCACCCGCCAGATGCTGGGCCGAATGCGGCCAGGCGCGGTGCTGGTGGACGTCGCGATCGACCAGGGCGGCTGCTTCGAGACCTCGCGCGCGACCACGCACGACGCGCCGACCTTCGAGGTCGACGGGGTGATCCACTACTGCGTCGCCAATATGCCAGGATCAGTGCCGGCCACCTCGAGCGTCGCGCTCAACAACGCGACGCTGCCATTCGGCCTGGCGCTGGCCGACCGCGGGATGCGCGCGCTGGCGGACAATCCGAATCTCGCCGTCGGCCTGAACATCCATCAGGGGCGGATCACCAATCAGGCGGTCGCCGCCAGTCTGGGCCTCCCGTGCCGGCCCCTCGAAACAGCCTCGCTCCATTGACCGTAACGCCAGCCCGGAGATCAGACATGCGCAAGATCCACGCCTTTAGCGGGGCCGCCGTTGCGGCTGTCTTCCTTCTGACGGCTAGCGCCGCATCAGCCCAGGCCGCGCCGGCCGCGAGTTGCCAAGCCGACCCGAACTTCCGGCTGCAGGACTTCTCGGTCGGGACCTGGGACGTCTACAACAAGGACAAGCGCACCGCCGAGGCCAAGCTCGAATGGGCGCTGAACGGCTGCACGATCGTCGAGACCTGGACGCCCGCCGATCCGGCCTCAAAGGGCCATGGCATGGGCCACTTCACCTATTCGAAGCTGCTGAAATCCTGGCACTATTTCTGGGTCTCGGACACCGGCAGCACGACCTACTTCAAGGGCGAGCTGATCAAGCCCGGCGAGATGCGCTACGTGACCACCGCGCGCACCGCCAGCGGCGGCGAGCGGCTGCGGCACTGGACCCTGTTCGCCCAACCTGACGGCGGCGTCCGCGAGCTTTCGCTGGCCACCGAGGACGGCGGCAAGACCTGGGTCACTGAGTACGACCTCTACTGGCGCAAGAAGAAGTAGGCGCGGGGTGAGCCCCGCCTGACACCCTCCAAATTCGACTGACGAGATCAAGGACCACCACATGCGTACGATCACGCACTTCATCGATGGCGCGCGCGTCAGCGACGAGAGCGGCCGCCGGCAGGACGTATTCGATCCGTGTCTGGGGCGGCCGCAGGCGCAGGTGATCCTGGGCGACGCCGGGGTGGTGGATCGCGCCGTCGCCTCGGCGAAGGTCGCGCAGAAGGCCTGGGCGGCGGTCAATCCGCAGCGCCGGGCGCGGGTGATGTTCCAGTTCAAGCGGCTGATCGAGGAAAACATGGCCGAGCTCGCCGCCCTGCTGGCGTCCGAGCATGGCAAGGTGATCTCCGACGCGGTCGGCGATATCCAGCGCGGTCTGGATGTCGTGGAGTTCGCCTGCGGCGTCCCGCATCTGCTGAAGGGCGAATATACCGACGGGGCGGGGCCGGGGATCGACGTCTATTCGATGCGCCAGCCGCTGGGCGTGGTGGCGGGCATCACGCCCTTCAACTTCCCGGCGATGATCCCCCTGTGGATGCTGGCGCCGGCCATCGCCTGCGGCAACGCCTTCATCCTCAAGCCCTCGGAACGCGACCCCTCGGTCCCGGTGCGCCTGGCCGAACTGCTGATCGAGGCGGGGCTGCCGGCCGGGGTGCTGAACGTCGTCCATGGCGACAAGACCGTCGTGGATGCAATCCTCGATCATCGCGACATCAAGGCGGTGAGCTTCGTCGGGTCCTCGGATATCGCCCAGTATGTCTATGGGCGCGGGGCGGCGAACGGCAAGCGCATGCAGTGCATGGGCGGGGCCAAGAACCACGGCGTGATTATGCCCGACGCCGATCTCGACCAGGCGGTCAGCGACATCCTGGGCGCGGCCTACGGCTCGGCCGGCGAGCGGTGCATGGCGCTGCCGGTGGTCGTGCCGGTCGGCGAGGCGACGGCCGAGGCGCTGCGGGCCCGGCTGATCCCGGCGATCGAGGCCCTGCGGGTCGGGGTCTCCTCCGACGCCGAGGCGCATTACGGCCCGGTGGTCAGCGCGGCTCACAAGGCGCGGATCGAAGACTACATCCAGATGGGGGTCGATGAGGGCGCCGAGCTGGTCATCGACGGGCGCGGGTTCCAGCTTCAGGGCCATGAGGAAGGCTACTTCCTCGCGCCGACCCTGTTCGATCACGTGACCCCGAACATGAAGACCTACGAGGAGGAGATCTTCGGCCCGGTGCTGCAGATCGTCCGCGTGGCGACCAGCCAGGAAGCCATCGAGATGGTCTCGCGCCATCAGTACGGCAACGGCGTCGCCATCTTCACCCGCAACGGCGCCGCGGCCCGCGAGTTCGCCGCCGAGATCGAGGTCGGGATGGTGGGGATCAACGTGCCGATCCCGGTGCCGGTCTCATATCACAGCTTCGGGGGCTGGAAGCGGTCGGGCTTCGGCGACCTCAACCAGTACGGGATGGACGGCGTGCGGTTCTACACGCGCACCAAGGTCGTCACCTCTCGTTGGCCCAACGACGGCGGCGTGGTCGACCAGAGCTTTGTCATTCCGACGATGAACTGACCCGCCAAGACCACGGCCGGTGGCGGCCGGCCGTGGAGATTCGATTGACCGGCTCGCGCGATCAAAATTAAATCCGCACCCAAAGGGCGCGGGGCCAGGTGACCCCGTTCAGCTAAACCATTGGGGTGATCGGAAACGTCGCGCGGATTGCAGGTCCAAGCCAGCGAACCTGGCCGACCTGACGCGCGCGCAGTCATCCGGTCGATCGAAGAGGGAACCGCCGCCATGAACTTCCAAGCTGACTACACGATGACCATCGACGGCCAGGCGGCGCGCACGCAGGCCACGATCGACGTGGTCAATCCGGCGACCGGCCAGGCCTTCGCCGCGGCGCCCGACTGCAGCCGCGATCAGCTCGACGCCGCGGTGGCGGCCGCCCGCAAGGCCTTCAAGACCTGGCGCAAGACGCCGATCGAGGAGCGGCAGGCGCTGGTGCGCAAGGCCGGCGAAACGCTCCTGGCTCACGCCGAGGAACTGGGCCGGTTGTTCACCAAGGAGCAGGGGCGTCCGGTCGACGCCGCCAAGCAGGAGATCCAGGGCGCGGGCGCCTGGCTGCAGGCGGTGTCGAAGATGACGCCGCCGGTGCATGTGTCGGAGGACTCGGCGACCCAGTTCATCGAGACCCGCTACGCCCCGCTGGGCGTCGTCTGCGCGATAGCCCCGTGGAACTTCCCGGTCACCCTGGCCATGTGGAAGGTCGCCCCGGCCCTGGTGGCCGGCAACACCATGGTTCTGAAGCCCTCGCCGTTCACGCCGCTCTGCACGCTGAAGATCGGCGAGCTGTTCCGCGACATCTTCCCGCCCGGCGTGTTCAACGTCATCAGCGGCGGCGACGACCTTGGCCCGTGGATGACCAGCCATCCGGGCTTCGACAAGATCTCCTTCACCGGCTCCACCGAGACCGGCAAGCGGGTGATGGAGAGCGCGGCCAAGGATCTCAAGCGCGTCACCCTGGAACTCGGCGGCAACGACGCGGCCATCGTGATGCCGGACGTCGACCTGGACGAGGTGGCGCAGAAGATCTTCTTCGGCGCGTTCTTCAACACCGCCCAGATCTGCGTGGCGACCAAGCGCCTCTATGTGCACGAGGACGTCTATGACGGCCTGCGCGACCGGCTGGCCGGCATCGCCGCGGCGGTGAAGGTCGGCGACGGCGGCGAACAGGGCACGGTCCTGGGGCCGATCCAGAACAAGCGCCAGTACGACCGGGTGATGAACCTGCTGGACGACGCCAAGGCCAACAATCTGACCCTGATCCAGGGCGGCCCGGTGCCAGAGGGCGGCTATTTCGTACCGGTGACCATCGTCGACAATCCGCCGGAAGGCTCGCGCGTCGTGCAGGAGGAGGCGTTCGGTCCGATCCTGCCGATGCTGAAGTTCGCCGACATCGACGAGGTGATCGATCGCGCTAACGACAGCGAGTACGGCCTGGCCGGGGCGGTCTGGTCCAAGGACCTGGACCAGGCGATGTCCATCGCCCGTCGCATGGAGACCGGCACGGTCTGGATCAACCAGAACCTCAATCTGCGTCCCGACACCCCGTTCGGCGGCCGCAAGAACAGCGGCCTGGGCGTTGAGAACGGCATGGACGGCCTGCTGGAATACATGGCGCCCCAGGCTGTCTACGTCGCGAAGGGCTGAGCGAGGCCGGCGGCGACATTTAGCGAAGGCTAGTCGCCGCGCCTCTGGTATCCAGGGTGTCTCGTTCCCGGATGTCCTCAGAAGCCCAGGATCAGCCTGCCCTGATGAAATGGCGCGACCGTTCGTCTAGCTCCCCGCCATCGGCGGCCGATCCGGGCTCCAAGCCTGCAGCACCGTCGCTTCTCGCCTCGCTGGACAGCCCGATCTTCCGAGCCGTGTGGTTCGCCAGCCTGGCGTCGAACTTCGGCGGGTTGATCCAGTCGGTCGGCGCCTCGTGGATGATGACCTCGATCGGCTCGGCCGGAATGGTGGCGCTGGTCCAGGCCTCGGTCACCCTGCCGATCATGCTGTTGTCGCTGCCGGCCGGCGCCCTGGCCGACACCTTCGACCGGCGCAAGATGATGCTGGCGGCGCAGGGCTTCATGCTGACGGTGTCGGTGTCCTTGAGCCTGTTCGCCTGGCTGGGCTGGATCACGCCCTGGGTGTTGCTGGGCTTCACCTTCCTGATCGGCTGCGGGGCGGCGATGAACGGCCCCGCCTGGCAAGCCTCAGTGGGGGAGATGGTGCCGCGGCGCGATCTCGCCGGCGCGGTGGCGTTGAACTCGATGGGCTTCAACCTGGCGCGCAGCGTCGGGCCGGCCGTGGGCGGCATGATCGTCGCCGCCGCCGGCGCGGCCGCGGCCTTCACCGTCAACGCCTTCACCTATACCGGCCTGCTCTTCGTCCTGTCCCGATGGAAGCCGGAGCGTGATGTCCGGACCCTGCCGCGCGAGGGGCTGGGCGTGGCGATGTGGACCGGGCTGCGTTACGCCGCCATGTCGGGCCGGATCGGCTCGGTGCTGCTCCGCGCGCTGGTGTTCGGCTTCGCCGCCAGCGCCGTGCAGGCGCTGATGCCGCTGGTCGCGCGCGACACCATGGGCGGCGGCCCTCTGGTCTTCGGACTGCTGCTCGGCGCGTTCGGGGCCGGCGCGGTGGGCGGGGCGGTGCTCAGCACGCGGCTGCGCAGCAAGATGTCCAACGAGCTGATCGTCCGCTGGTCCTGTGTGGTGTTCGGCGTGGCGACGATCGCCCTGGCGTTCAGCAACTGGCTGGCGGCAGGCATGGCGGCGCTGGTCTTCGGCGGCGGCGCCTGGGTGCTGGCGCTGTCGACCTTCAATGTCACGGTCCAGATGTCGGCGCCGCGTTGGGTCGTGGCCCGGGCGCTGGCCCTCTACCAGATGGCGGCGTTCGGCGGCATGGCGCTGGGCAGCTGGACTTGGGGGATGATCGCCGAGCGCGAGGGGCTGTTGCTGACCCTGTGCGTGGCCGGCGCGGCCCAGCTCCTCTGCGCCCTGATCGGGCTGCGGGTCCCGCTGGCATCCACCTCGGGCCTCAACCTCGATCTCATCGGGGCCTGGACCGAGCCGGACCTGGCCCTGTCGATTGAGCCGCGCAGCGGGCCGATCGTCATCACCATCGAGTACATCATCGACGAGAGCGACATCGACGAGTTCCTGGCCGCGATGGCCGACCGCCGCCGTATCCGTCGCCGCGACGGGGCGCGTCACTGGACGCTGCTCCGCGACCTGGCCGATCCGCGCGTGTGGATCGAGCGCTATCACACCCCGACCTGGGTGGACTATGTGCGCCACAATCAGCGGATCACCCAGGCCGACCGGACGATCACCGACCACGTGCGCGCCCTGCATCGCGGCGACGAACGCCCTCGCATCCACCGCATGATCGAGCGCCCGACTCGCGCCGCGGCGATGGAGCCGCTGACCGACCAGGAAATGGCCGAGACCCTGACCGATCCGACGCGCGCGTCTTGACGCCGCTCTGGGCGATCGGGCCGGGCTGAAACGAACAACGCCCGCGCCGGGGGGAGGGCGCGGGCGCTGACCTTGAAGACGCGGGGGCCGAGGGGGGAGGCCGGCTGATCCCGCTGTCGAGATATAGATTGGGAGCCGATCGAAGCTTCGCAATGGTTCGAATAAGGCCATTTCGGGTCGAGGGTCGTTTTCGGTCCCGCGGACCTTCGCGCCGCCTCGGGCGGCGTTGACTTGGCGCCGGTTCAAGCTCCATGACCTGTTGATGCCGAAAACGGACAAAGCGCCGCGCCGATGGTCCGATGCGACCCGCGCCAGCCTGCTGGAGGCGGGGATCGCGGCGTTCGGCGAGCACGGCTTCGACGCCTTGAGCGAAGACGCCATCGCCAGGACGGCGGACCTCACGCGCGGGGCGCTGCAGTATCAGTTCGGCAGCAAGCGCGGACTTTTCGCCGCCGCCTTCAGCCATGTCCTGGCTGAGACCGCGCAACTGATCGCCGACCAGACAATGGAGCGCGCCCACTCGGTCGCTGAGCTCGGGGAGGGAGTCGGCGTCCTGATGGACCTGGCGTTGGATCCCCATCGGCGGCGGCTGCTGTTCGTCGACGCGCCGGTGGTGCTGGGCTGGAACGAATGGCGCGAGGGACTGCGCGGGGCCTTCGAGCCGCTGCTGCATCACGCGCTCGGCCACTGGGTGTCCGATGACCTGATCTCAGACCATGAGGTGTCCGGCTACGCCGAGGTGATCCTGGGCGCGGGCGTCCAGGCGGCGCTGGCTCAAAGCGCCGGCGATCCAGGCCCTCGCCGGGCGTTGGAGGCGATGATCAAGCGCCTGGCAACGCGCCCCTGAGTCAGCAGTTGCCGCCGGGACCCATTTCATGCACGGTGCATGTAATAGGTTTTTGGAGGTCGCGATGTCCCCTGCCGCCCGTTTCGCCGTCCCGTCGGCGATCATCCTTGGCGTCCTGTTCCCGGTCCTTGAGACCGTTCGCCGCGGGTTCGGCGCTTGGCTCCACACGCCGGTGACGCTGCTGGAGGACTATGTCGCCGGCGGCTTGCTGCTGTGGGCGGCGGTGGCCGTGGTCCGGCGGTGGCCTGCCGGATGGATCATCATGCTGGTGGCCAGCGCCTACGCGACCGGCATGATGTCATCGAGCTTTTGGAACCAGCTGGAGGCGCAGTTCAAGGGCGTCAGCTGGGAGGCGAACCAGACGCTGATCATTGCGATCAAGGCGATCCTGTGGGGATTGCCGCTGAGCATGACCATCCTGTCGGCCAAGGTGCTGCGCGCTCGCAGCTCGGCCAGCGCCTAAAGGGAGCGTCATGGCCAAGGACATCTACCTCGTGGCTCACGGCCAGTCGCAACACCATGTCGAAGGCCTGGTGGGCGGCTGGTACGACAGCGAACTCACCGAGCTTGGCCATCGTCAGGCGGCGGCCATCGCCAAGCGGATCTCCGAGCTGGTCGGTGATGCATCGCCCATTGAGGTCTACTCCTCAGACCTTCGTCGCACCGCGCAGACGGCGGCGCCGATCGCAAAGGCTCTGCGGGCGGAGGTGACGCACTGGAGCGACCTGCGCGAGCGCAGCTACGGATCGGCGGGCGGCCGGCCCGAGGCGTGGCTGGAAGAACGCATGGTCTATGCGCCCAAGGAGGGGAACCGGCTCGATCATCGCGACGGTATCGAGGACGCCGAGACCAAGCGCGAGTTCGCCACGCGCATCTACCGGGCCATGGACCAGATCGCGCGAAGTCCCTGCGCCACCCAGGTCGTGGTGACCCACGGCTACGCGGTCACCTTCGCCATCGCCGCCTGGATCCGGATGCCGCTGGACGCCGTGGGCTGGGTGAATTTCAGATCGAGTTCCGGCGGTATCAGCCATCTCCGAGAAGACGATCAATGGTTCAATCGCTACCTGCTCAGCCTCAACGACTGCGCCCATCTGGCGGAGCTGTCGGCCTGAGGCCGAGCCCTCCAGATAGTCAGGCGGCGTCGCTCGCCAGCAGAGCGGAGAACTCCGGCTCGGGCAGGAGGGAGCCGCCCGTAGCCCAGACCACATGGATCGGCGTGGCGGTCGGGTTGATCAGGCCGGCGACGCGCGCCCGTTCGATAAACAGAGCCAGCGCGGCGAAACCCGAGGCGCCCGAGGGCTCCAGCCGTAGGCCGGCCTCCGCCCAGGCTCGGCGAACCCATTGGACCATGGCCTGATCGGTGACCGCGACAGCGGCGTCGATGTTGCGGCCGATGGCTTGGAGAACGAGGGGCGAAGCCGAGGGCACAGCGAGGCCGTCGGCTATCGTGTCGTTGTCGAGCCCGAGGTCGTAGACGCTGACAGGTACGCCCTGGCCGGCGGCCAAGGCGACCAAGACACAGGGCGAGGCGACCGGCTCGACGAAGACCGCCAGCACGTCTTGACCGTAGATCTGCTTCAGGCCGGCGGTGACGCCGCCTGGCGCGCCACCCACCCCGCAGGGCAGGTAGACGATCAGCGGGCTGTCGGGTCCGACCGTGAGGCCGCGCGCCGAGAGCTGGCCGGCCAGTTCGGCGGCGGCGGCGGCGTAGCCGACGAACAGCCGGCGGGAGTTTTCATCATCGATGAAGTAGGCGTCTTCGGCCTCCGCCGAACTCCGTGCGCGGGCCACGGCGCCGGTGTAGTCGCAGGCGTGCTCGATCACCGTGGCGCCGATCGACTTCAGTCGATCCTTCTTCCAGGTCTTGGCGTCATGGGACATATGGATCTCGGCCTGAAGGCCCAGCGCCCGAGCCACCAGGCCGACCGCGAAGCCCAGATTTCCGGTGCTGGCGACGACGATCCGACGCGCCTCAAGGACCGCAAGGCTCTCTGGCGTCAGCAGGGCCTCCAGGGACTGTCCGGGTGAAATGAGCGGACGCCGCAGGGCGAGTTCCTCTACGTGGCAGAGCAGTTCGTAGACGCCGCCGCGCGCTTTCACCGACCCGGCCATGGGCAAGGCGTGGTCGCACTTCACCAGCAGGTTCGGGGCGCCGGACCCCGGGTAGGCGATCAGCTCCGAGCGGATCTGGCCGTCCCAGCCGCCCGATGGGAACAGGGTGCTGAGCACAGGTTCGAACCTTATGAACCTGGCGCGCGCGTCTTCCACCTCCTCGATCGTCAGGGGCGCGGCGTCGACGGCCAGACCAAGGCCGGGCTCGCGCAGCCAGACGGCGGCTTCTCCACGAACCAGGGAGGCGATCGCTGCAAGGCTGTCGCGTGGGCGGCCCGCGGCCGAGGTCTGATCATCGCTCATGAGATACTGGAGCCGCATTGGCGCGTCGGAGGCAAACCCGAAACTTGACGCACCCGCGCCGGGAGAGCAGCAGGGGGGCTTCTAGCGGCCCGGCGGATACGGGGCTCAATCCCAGCCGGGTTGCTTCTTGCGGCGGGGCGTCAACAGGCCGGGGTAGGGGCCCTTGCCGATCTTGTACTCACACCAGACATCGTCCTTCGGGCATTCAAACACGCCGTCGAACGCCTTCTTCAGCTTGGGGCTGACGACGGCGTAGGCGCGGGCGTCCTTCGCGCCGGCGGCCAGCTTTTCGTCGCAGGCCGCTCGCTCGGCCTTGGTGAGCGAAAGGAAGTTCGCAGATCGACAGCCGACGCCGGTGCGCAAGGATCGACGCACGCCCTCCTGCTCCGGCGGTCCAGCTTCGCGCACCTGCCAAGCGCCGCTGTTCGGCGCCGCCTGGGGCGTGACTTTCACCGCGGGCCCGGCGGGCCCCGCTGGGCGTGACGGTCGTTCCGAATGGTGTTCGCTGACCGGCGTCGGCGGGCGCTTTTGCTTCTCCGGCGCCGACGGCATGGGCCGCCGCCACGGCGGCGCTAGCATCACGTCGACGACGGTCTCCCGGCGCGCGGGTTCCTCAGGCGTCCGGAGCAGCCCGATAACCAGAAATCCATGCAGAGCCATCGCCAGCAGGACCGCCAGGGCGGACCGTGGACCGGACCTCTTGTGCAAAACTGAACCTTCAAGCGTGACCAGACGGCCCCCGCCGCCAATCGAGACGGGCGGTGCGGCGGGACTATGGCGCAAGCCTGTCGCGCGCCAGGGATCCCGCAATATTCTTCGCCGGACGACGCCTGCGATCAGCGGTGTCGCAGCGCGTCCAGGAGGATGGCGAACGCGGGCGTGTGCTGTCGCCGGCTGGGGTAGTACAGATGATATCCGGCGAACGGCGGACACCAATCTTCGAGCACGCGAACCAGGCGGCCGTCCGCCAGATGCTCCAGGACGTGATCTTCCAGAACGAAGGCCAGGCCGAGGCCGCTGCACGCCGCCCGGACGATCAGGCGCGTCTCATTGAACGTCAGCTGGCCTTCCACGCGGACGTTCAGCTCGCGGCCGTCCTTCTCGAATTCCCAGGTGTAGAGGCTGCCCAGGGTCGGAAAGCGCAGGTTGATGCAGTTGTGGCCGGTCAGATCGTGGGGCGTCTGCGGTCTCGGGTGTCGCTCGAAGTAGGACGGCGCGCCCACCAGCGCCATGCGCAGGTCCGGGCCTATGCGCACGGCGATCATGTCCTTTTCGACCCGCTCGCCCAGGCGAACCCCGGCGTCGAAACGATCGGCGACGATGTCCCGAAAGCCGGTGTCGACGGAAAGCTCGACGTTCACGTCCGGGTAGTCGGGGAGCAGCCGCTCAAGGGCCGGGAACAGAACCGACTCCGCCGCGTGGTGGCCGGCGGTGATGCGGATCGTGCCGGTGGGTTTGTCGCGCAGTTCGCTCAGCGCGACGAGCTGGGTGTCGATCTCGTCGAAGGCGAAGCGCACGGACGCCAGCAACTGCTCGCCAGCCTCGGTCGGCGCGACGCTGCGGGTGGTGCGGGTCAGCAGCCGCACGCCCAGACGGGCCTCGAGCCGCTTGACCGTCTGGCTCAGGGCCGATTGGGACGTTCCCTGTCTTGCGGCGGCGCGGGTGAAGCTGCGCTCCTCGGCCACGGCGACGAAGGCGGCCAGACCGCCAAGATCCTCGCGGCGCATTCATAAGCTCCCAATATAGGTCCATGCACATCTTAGCGGCTAATGCGCGAGATGCGCGCGCCCTAGTTTGTCACTCGTCGCAGGATCCGCCCGGCGATCAGATGGCAGGAGCCAACATGCAAAAGCGCAAGCTGGGAGACCTTGAGGTCTCCGCCCTCGGATATGGCTGCATGGGCCTGTCGTCCGGCTATGGCGAGCCGACGCCAAGGCCCGAGGCCGTCCAGATGGTCCGCGCGGCGTTCGAGCGTGGGGTGACTCTCTTCGATACGGCCGAGGCCTATGGTCCGTTCGCCAACGAGGAGGTTCTCGGCGAAGCGGTCGCGCCGTTCCGTGAAGAGGTGGTGATCGCCACCAAGTTCGGGTTCGACATCGACCCGCAGAGCGGCGCTCGGCTTGGCGGCCTGAACAGCCGCCCCGAGCACATCCGACAGGTGGTCGACGCCATGCTGCGGCGCCTGCGGACCGACCGTATCGAGCTCCTCTACCAGCATCGGGTCGATCCCGACGTTCCGATGGAGGATGTCGCCGGGGCGGTGAAGGACCTGATCGGGCAGGGGAAGGTGAAGTTTTTCGGACTCTCCGAGGCCAGCATCGCCTCGATCCGCCGGGCGCACGCCGTGCAGCCGGTCACCGCTCTGCAGAACGAGTACTCGTTGTGGACGCGGGACGTCGAAGCCAATGGCGTCCTGGATGTTTGCGGCGAGCTGGGGATTGGCTTCGTGCCGTTCAGCCCGCTCGGCGCCGGCTTCCTGACGGGCAAGATCGATCCCGCGACCCAATTGGCGCCCACCGACTTCCGCACCATCTCCCCGCGCTTCACGGCCGAGGCGCGCGCCGCCAACATGGCCGTTGTCGAGCTGCTCAAAACAATCGCCGAGGGCAAGCAGGCGACGCCGGCCCAGGTCGCGCTGTCCTGGCTGCTGGCTCAGAAGCACTGGATCGTCCCGATCCCCGGCACCACGAAGCTAGGCCGTCTGGAAGAGAACCTTGGCGCGGTGAACGTCGACCTTTCGCCCGAAGATCTCCGCGCGATCGATGACGCCGCGTCGAAGATCACCATCCAGGGCGCGCGGCTGCCTGAGGCTGTCCTGGCCCAAACCAATGGTTGATCTGATGAGCGCCCTGACGCGCCGCTGGCCTGCTTGTCTTGCGGCCCTGATGGTCTGCGTCGCCCCCTTGGGCGCCACCGCAGCTACAGCCAAGCCGGCGGTCGTGAACCAGCCCTTGGCGATCCAGAGCCAAGGCAGCTTCGCGGTGGGTGGGACGATGTCCACCGCCCCGGGGACGTTCAATCCGTTAAAGCCGCTGGAGCCTGCGGGACAGACCTATCGCGGCGACCACGTCTACGCCTTCTACCAGGTCCCGGTGAACGCGCGCCGCTATCCGATCGTGATGTGGCATGGGGCCGGGCAGTCAGCGAAAACCTGGGAAACCACCGCCGACGGGCGTGAGGGCTTCCAGACGATCTTCCTGCGTCGCGGCTTCTCGACCTATCTGATCGATCAACCGCGGCGAGGCGACGCCGGCCGCAGCATGGTCGCAGCGACCCTTGCGCCCACACCGGACGAGCAGCTCTGGTTCAACCAGTTCCGCGTCGGGCTCTGGCCCGCCTATTTCGAGGGCGTCCAGTTCGACCAGGGGCCCGAGGCGCTCAACCAGTTCTTCCGGTCCATGACCGCCAACACCGGACCGTTCGATATGGAGGTCGTATCGGACGGCGTATCGGCGCTGTTCGATCAGATCGGTCCGGGCGTTCTGTTCACCCATTCGCAGGGCGGCGGTCCGGGTTGGCTCACCGCCGTCAAGAACCCGAAGGTCAAGGCCATCGTGGCCTTCGAGCCGGGGAGCAGCTTCGTCTTCCCCGAGGGTGAGGTTCCGCCTCCGATCCCGAGCGCCTTCGACACGGTGGCGGGCGCCTCCGTCCCGGCGGCCCAGTTCATGGCGCTGACTAAGATCCCCATCCTGATCCTGTACGGCGACAACATTCCTGATCGGCCTGTGGAAATGCCGGCGCAGGACAGTTGGCGCGCGCGCCTGGAGATGGCGCGTAAGTGGGCCGATACGGTCAACAAGCACGGCGGCCAGGTGACCTTGGTGCACCTGCCCGAGGTCGGCGTTCGGGGGAACACCCACTTCCCCTTCTCAGACCTCAACAATGTTCAGATCGCCGACCTTGTCTCGACGTTCCTGGAGGAGAAGAAACTTGACTGATCCGACGCTGAACCCCGTGCGCAGCTTCGTCTGGCCCCTGCTTCTGGCGGGCGGCGCTGTCTTCGCCGCCGCGGCCCCGGCTCAAGCCCAACAGCGCGACGCCCCGCCGCCGGTCCAGAGCGTCGCCGCCCAGCAACCGTCCAGGGCCCAGCAGCTCATGGGCGACATCGCGCCGAAGCTGGCGGAGCTGACCGACGAGGTGCTGCTCGGCGATGTCTGGGAACGCCCGCAACTCTCCAAGCGCGACCGCAGCCTGGTGACGGTCTCCGCCCTGGTGGCGCTCAACCGCCCTGATCAGCTCCGCTCCCACATCAGGCTCGCGCGTCAGAACGGCGTCACCGAGGTGGAGATCGTCGAAGCGATCACCCAGCTGGCTTTCTACTCCGGCTGGCCCAACGCGATCTCGGCGGTGGGTGTCGCTCGGGAGGTTTTCAAATCTGACGTCGGCGCGCCGCCGCAAAAGGAGAACGGAAAATGAGAACCATCGCCGCGCCTGTCGCTTGCATCGTCTTGGCCGCTTCGGCCGCCAGCGCCCAAGCCATGCCGATCACGATCGACCGCTCAAAGTCCGAGCCGCCCGTCGCCGGCGCTCCCAACTTCACCGGTGCGGTCAGCGTGAGTTCCCGCTTCCAACGGCAAGGACCGGCGCGCGTCGGCGGCGGGGTTGTCCGCTTCGAGCGCGGCGCGCGGACGGCCTGGCATACCCATCCGCTGGGCCAGACCCTCTTCGTGACGACAGGCGTCGGACAGGTTCAGAAGTGGGGCGGTCCGGTCGAAGAAATACGCCCCGGCGACGTGGTGTGGATTCCGCCAGGCGTGAAGCACTGGCATGGCGCCACGCCCTGGTCGGGGATGACCCACATCGCCGTCTCGGAGACGCTGGACGGCCGGTCCGTCGTCTGGATGGAGGCCGTCTCCGACGAAGATCGCAGCGCTGATCCCGACGCCGGGTACGGCCCGTCCAAGGGGTGAGGGTCAGGTCGGCGCCACCGCCTTGCGGTAGAGGTGCCAGGAGGCGTGGCCGAGCACTGGCAGGACCACGATGAGCCCTACGAGCGCGGGCAGTGATCCGATCACCAGGGCGGCGACGACGACCAGGCCCCAGAGCGCCATCGTCACCGGATTCTGGGCGACGACCTTGAGCGAGGTCTTGATCGCCACGTCCAGGTCCACGTGCCGGTCGAGGAGCAGCGGGAAGGAGACTACGCTCAAGGCGAACGCGGCGACCGCATAGAGGAAGCCGACGCCGATCCCGACCCCGATCATCCACCGTCCTTCGCCAGTGGCGAACACCTGCCGCACGAAGCCGTCCACGGTGGCGGGCGGTCCGTTCGCGAAAGCTATCAGGCTGATCTCGTAGGCTGTGGCCAGCCACAGGACAAAGAGGGCGACAAGGATTAGGCCCATCCCCACGATGGAGCCGATCGCGGGCGAGCGAAATACGCCGACGGCGTTCACCCAGCTTACCGTCTCGCCCCGTTCGCGGCGGCGGCTGACCTCATAGAGGCCGACGGCGGCGACCGGTCCGAGCAGCGCGAAGCCGGAGAGGAGTGGGAAGATCATCGGCAGCAGGTCGTAGCGCGAGGCGAAGGTCGCCAACGCCAGCCCGGCCAGCGGATAGATGATCACGATGAAGATCACGTCGTCGCGCGCGGCGGCGAAGTCGGCCAATCCCTTTCGCAATGAATCCCATAGGTCGGCCGCCTCGATGCGGCGGACCTGGGGCGTCACGCGGGCCGCCGCACGGGCGGCCGGATCGCTACGTCGATGTTCCCCAGCGAAGGGCCAAGTCAGCCCCTTCAGCAGATACTCGAATGGATTTACGATATGATTTCGGGTCGCCATTGCATATCTCCGGCCCCATCAGGGGGCGCGGCCGGCGCAAGACTCCCGCTAGTTGAGCCGGTGTCTGACACGGGCCGTCACTCTGCAGATCGTAACCTCAGCCTACCACGAAGCAGCGCTTGGGCGCTATCCATGACACGCCGATCAGGGCGCGCCGCAAAAACGTCGCCGCATCAGCGACGGAACATCCTCGCCCGCTCGTTTTAGCCCATAAGCCGTGCGGTCAAGCCGCCGCCTCCCTCGTGTCCAGACTCCAGGATTGTTGTTTTGAGTTTCGCTCCCGCCATCGGCCGCGTTCCGGCCGGCCTGATCCTTCGCCTCCTGGCCGGCGCTGCGCTTGCAGCCCTCGCAGTCGGGAGCGCCCAGGCGCAGACCTCCGACCTTGGCGATGAGACCGAAGTCGAGGAACTGGTGGTCACCGCCGGGCGCACCCTGCCTGGCCAGGTCATTGGCGACATCGCGCCGGAGCTGTCGATTTCGCCTCGCGAGATCCGGGCCTATGGCGCGGCGAGCGTCACCGAGCTGCTCGACGCCCTGGCGCCCCAGACGACCAGCGGGCAGGGCGGGGGCGGGCGGCCGGTCGTCCTGATCAACGGCGCGCGGACCTCCGGCTTCTCCGAGATCCGCGATCTGCCCACCGAGGCCATCGCCCGCGTCGACATCCTGCCGGAGGAAGTCTCGCTCAAGTACGGCTATCCGGCCGATCAGAAGGTGGTCAACATCGTGCTGCGCCAGCGCTTTCGCGCCTGGCTGGCCGAGGGCGCGGCGACCACGCCCACGCAGCCTGGCGGCGGCGCGACCACGGGCGCGCATGGCGGCCTGCTGAAGATCGGGCAGGGGCGTCGCCTGACGCTCGACGCCAAGGTGACGCAGGTCGAACCCATCCTGGAAAGCGACCGCGACGTGGCCGGCGGCGAGGGCGCGTTCCGCACCCTGCAGCCCGGCTCGACCGACGTGACGCTGAACGCCGTGCTGGCCCAACCGCTGGGCCGCGGCGTCTCGGGAACCATCAACGGGACCTTCCAGTCCACCGAAAGCCAGGCCAGGCTCGGCCGGTCGTCTCTTTCGGGCGAGCCGCTGATCCGGCGATCGGACGTCGACGACAGCCGCCTGGCCGGCGTGCTCAGCGGCGCCTATGCGGGCTGGCAATGGTCCTACACCGGCGAGCTGGCCTACGACGTGGCGAAGTCGACGACCGACCGCGCCTTGAGCAGCCTGGCCTACACCGACCGCACGCGGGCGGTCACGACCTCGGCGCAGTCCGACATCGTGCTGAACCGGGCGCTCTGGTCCCTGCCGGCCGGCCAGGTCAGTTCGACCCTGACGGGCCGCGTCTCAAGGATGGAGCTCGAGAGCGACGCCCTACGCGCCGGCGCCAGCCAATCGAGCGACCTGACCCGCAGCATCGGCCAGGTGCAGGCCAGCTTCGACGTTCCGATCACCCGGGCCGGAGAGGGCCTGGGCGAGGCGCTTGGAAAGGTCTCTGGCAATCTCAACCTCGGCGTCCAGAACCTGTCCGACTTCGGCGAGCTGGCGAGCATCGGCTATGGCCTGAACTGGACCCCGGTGAAGCCGCTCCGGGTGATGGCTTCGTTCAGCCGCACCGACCAGGCGCCGACCATGAATCAGCTGGGCGACCCCGTGACCGCGACGCCCGGCGTGCGGGTGTTCGACTTCGAGCGGGGCGAGACCGTGGAGGTGATCCGCGTCAGCGGCGGCTCGGCCGACCTCGACGGCGGCCGCCGCGACGTCCTGAAGCTCGGCGTCAGCTACAAGCCGTTCGACAAGACCAACCTGTCGTTCCAGGCGAACTACGTCTCGACCCGTACCGAAGACGCCGTCGTCGCCTTCCCATCGGCCTCGACCCAGGTGGAGGCCGCTTTTCCCGATCGGTTCCGGCGCGACGCCGACGGGGTGCTGGTGCAGGTTGACGCCCGGCCGGTGAACTTCGCACGCCAGTCGCGCGACGAGCTCCGCTGGGGCTTCACCTATTCACGGCCTGTGGGGCCGACCCCCAGTCCCGAGGCTATCGCCGCCATGCGGCGGCGGGCGGCTGGAGGCGGCGCGCCCCGCGCCGAAGGCCAGCGAGGCGCCGAGGATTCATCGACGAGCGGACGTCCTGCGGCTGGCGAGCCCCAGCCCGGCGCCGCGCCGGCGGAGGCCCCTCGGGAAGGGGCCCAGGCGGCGGCGCGTCCCGGCGAAGGCGCCGGGCCGCCATCGGCCGGAGGGCCGGCCGGCGGACCGGGCGGCTTCATGGGCGGTCCGGGCGGCGGCGGGCGGCCTGGCGGCGGGTTCGGGGGCTTTGGCGGCGGCGGGCCACGCGGCGGCGTCTTCCAGATCGGCCTCTATCATACGGTGGCGTTCCGCGATGAGGTGCTGATCCGGCCCGGCTTGCCGGTGCTTGACCTGTTGGACGGCGGCGCTCTTGGCTCTGGCGGCGGATCGCCCCGCCACCAGGTCGACCTTCAGACGAACTTCACCCGCGCCGGGCTCGGCGTGGCGATGAACGCCAAATGGAAGAGTGCGACCTACGTCGATGGCGGCGCGAGCGGCGAGAACCTGGAGTTCGAGGACTTCGCCACCGTCAACCTGCGTCTGTTCGCGGACCTGGGCGCCCAGCCGATCGCGCGCGAGCATCGGTGGCTGCGCGGCGCGCGCGCCACGCTGTCGATCGACAATCTCTTCGACGCACGTCAGGACGTGCGCACGCCGGCCGGGGTCACGCCGATCAGCTACCAGCCCGACATCATGGATCCGGTCGGCCGCTCCGTGCGTCTGACCGTGCGCAAGCTGATCTTCTGACCGCCTTGCCCCTGGTGGCGGGTGTCTTCCGGTCACCACCAGGGATTTGGTTCGCACCTCGCCAAGGTCCGGCAACTGCGGACATTGGGCCCCAGGCGAAATGTCGTCGTCCGCACAAGCGGGCCGGGGGAGGCTGGATATGTCTGTTTTCAAGCACGGGGTCCGGCCGTTGTCGCGTCGCCATAGCCTCGCCGCGATGTTCGTTGCGGGAGCTGGTCTAACTGCGCTCCTCGGGGCGCCGGCCTTCGCGGCCGAGGCTGACCTTGTCCTGTTCAACGGCAAGGTCATCACCGTCGACAAGGCGTTCTCGGTTCAGCAGGCCCTGGCTGTTCGCGGCGGCAAGATCGTCGCCGTCGGGGGGGCTGAGGTGGCCGCCGAGTACACCGCGCCGGTCAGGATCGACCTGAAGGGCCGGACGGTGATGCCGGGCTTCATCGACACTCATCTCCACGTCATTCCGCTGGCGCCCCGACAGGTCGATATCCTCGGCGCGAAATCGATCGAAGACATCAAGGCTTTGGTCCGCGCGAAGGCGGCGGCGCTTGGCCCCGGCGAGTGGATCACCGGCTACGGATGGGACGAGGCGCTCTTCACCGAGAAGCGCAATCTTGTGAAGGCCGATCTCGATCAGGCCGCGCCCAACAATCCCGTGGCCCTCACCCGCGCCGGCGGCCACTCGATCGCCGGCAACAGCTTGGCCCTCAAGATCGCCAAAATCGACAAGGTCACCGCTGATCCACCCGGCGGACTGATCGAAAAAGGGCCGGACGGCGAACCGAACGGCATTGTTCGCGAGCGCAACAGTCTCTTCCTCGACCATGTTCCGGCTGAGACCTGGGCGGAAATGAAGGGCCCCTACATCGCCGCGATGCGCAAGCTGCCGCCGCTGGGCATCACCAGCTTCCATTCGGCGAGCACCTCGATCGACGACGAACCGGTCGGCGCCGGCGGGCTGGCCAATTCCGGGGCCGGCCTGACCATTCGGCGGTTGCAGGAAATTCAACGCGACACCGACCACACCCTGCCGCGGGTCACGGCCTACATCGCCTTCCCGGGCGAGGCGCGGATGAAGGCGTTCGGGCGCAAGAGCGGCGACGGCGACGAATGGGTCCGGGTCGGCGGGATCGGCGAGATGCCCGTCGACGGCGGGTTCACCGGCCCCACGGCCTGGACGCTCGCGGACTACAAGGGGTTGCCTGGCTTCCGGGGGAAGGGCCGCTACACCGACGCCGAACTGCAGGCAATCGTCGACGCCTCGGCACGTAACGGCTGGCAGATGGCCATGCACGCCATCGGCGACGCCGCCATCGTCCAGACGGTGAACGCCTACGCCAAGGCGCTCGACAGCTATCCCGAGGTCCGGGCGCGCGATCACCGGTGGTTCCTCGATCACTTCACGATCATGCCGGCGGACGCGACCATGACCAAGATGGCGGACTACAAGGTCCGCATCGCCCAGCAGCCGAACTTCCTCTACAATCTGGAGGGGCGCTACCGCTCGACGCTCGACGACTGGCGTCTGGAGCACAACAACTCCGTCGCAACGCCGTCGAAGAAGTTCGGCATTCCGGTCGCTTTCGGCTCGGACAACCTGCCGATCGGTCCGATGGTCGGCGTCTACGCCGCGGTGACCCGCAAGGGGATGTCGGGCGAAGTGATCGGACCGCAGGAAGCCGTCAGCATCCAGGAGGCGATCCGCGCCTACACCGAGGTCGGCGCCTACCTCTCCTGGGAGGAAAAGCTGAAGGGGACCCTCGAGGTCGGCAAGCTCGGCGACATGATCGTGCTCGACGCCGATCCGCTGACGGTCGACCCGGGCGGCCTGCGCGACATCAAGGTCGACCTCACGATCATCAACGGCAAGGTCGTCTACGAGCGCGGTCTCTCCCGTCCGTAGTCTTTTGCGGCGCCGCGCCGCTACGGCGGCGGGCGCTTGAGCGAGGCCCGTCACCGACGCCTGCGGCCGGTCGCTGCGCCGGTCTGCTTCGGGGGCCTTGCGCCTGCGCGCCGGGCGATCGCGTGGCCGTCACCGCGCGTAATTGCGTGGAGCAGGTGATCCTCCACCATGCCTGTACGCCCCGGCCGGCTTTGCGGACCCTGTCCCATGGCGGGGCGATCATCTGATCAGCCTTTCCGCAGGGCGCCGGCGCCTCCACGCCGGGCCCCGTAGCAATGTCGTGCGACAGACACCCTACGGACCAAAGGCGATGATCATCCTGGATCGGAGTTGTCCCCAAGACGCTTGGGAAGCGGCGTCTTAGGTCGGCAAACGGCGGCCGTCGTTGGGCGTCGCCTTGGGGCGCTCGGTTCGGGCCTCAGAATGAAGACGAGGGAGACGACGCGGTTGTCACGTACGCAGGTCGCCATCATCGGCGCGGGCCCCGCGGGGCTGCTCCTGCAACAGCTGCTGCACGTGGCGGGCGTAGAGAGCGTTGTCCTCGAGCAGCGCAGCCGCGCCTATGTGGAATCCAGAATACGCGCAGGCGTTCTGGAGCAAGGCGCGGTGGATCTCCTTGATCGTATCGGTGTGAACGCCCGGATGCGCCGAGAGGGCCTGGTCCATGACGGCTTCAGTCTCGTGGCGGACGACGACCGCTTCCGCGTGAACCTCCGCGATCTTACCGGCGGGATGAACGTCATGGTCTACGGCCAGACGGAAATGACCAAGGACTTGATCGAAGCTGCGGAGTTGCGCGGAACCCCGGTGATCTTCGAAGCCGAAGGGGTCGCTCTGCACGGCGTCGACGGGGATCGTCCCTTCGTCACCTGGCGCAAGGACGGACAGGAAGGGCGCCTGGTCTGCGATTTCATTGCAGGTTGCGATGGTTTCCACGGCGTCAGTCGCCAGTCCATCCCGCAGAGGGATCTGACGACGTACGAACGCGTATACCCGTTCGGCTGGCTTGGAATCCTGGCCGACGTTCCGCCGTGCGATCACGAGCTGATTTACGCAAACCACGAGCGGGGGTTCGCGCTGGCGTCGATGCGGTCGGAGACCAGAAGTCGCTACTATCTCCAGGCGCCGATGGATGTGAAGCTTTCCGACTGGCCCGACGAGCGCATCTGGGACGAACTCGCCGTGAGGCTGGGGCCGGCCGCGGCCGCCAATATGCGTCGAGGGTCTTCCATCGAAAAGAGTGTCGCCGGGCTTCGCAGTTTTGTCGCCGAGCCCATGCGTTGGCATCGGCTGTTTCTTGCGGGCGACGCCGCTCATATCGTTCCGCCGACCGGCGCCAAAGGGCTGAACCTCGCCGCCTCCGACGTCCATTTCCTGTCCGAGGCGCTCTTGGCCTACTACGGTTCAGGCTCGACGAGCGCGCTCGACGCCTATTCGGGACGCGCCTTGAAGCGGATCTGGAAGGCCGAGCGGTTTTCCTGGTGGTTCACGGGCTTGACGCATCGGTTTCCCGACACGGATGCGTTCAGCCGCCGGATGCAGATCGCCGAGCTCGACTACATCAAGGAATCCAGGGCGGCCCAAGTGACCATCGCTGAGAACTATGTTGGGTTGCCCCTGAGCTGATAAGCCTAGGCCTCATCACTCGGCGCGCCCACTCGCCAGACCAGGAGCAGGGCGGCCGAGCCTCCAATGATAACCACGGGAAGCAAGCCGGTCAGTACTTCGGCCGGACTCCGACCAGCACCGATCAGGACGGCCGCGACCAGTGGTCCGGCGGCGGAGCCCATGCGCCCGGCGGCGACAGCCGCGCCGACGCCCATCCCTCGGATGCGGGTCGGATAGCAGCTGGGCGCCGCTGAATAGAGTATCGCCTGGGTCGCCATGACCGCCCACCCCAAGAGGGCGCCCACCGCGGCCGACAGCCCAAGGGTGGACGGGGTCGCGGCAAGGAGGGCGAGGCAGCCGGCGACGCCGGCATAGGACAGCAACACCGATGGGCGGCGCCACCGCCCGTCCATCAAGGCGCCGGCCGCAACCGCCCCGGCGGCGCCGGCCAGATTGAACACGATCTGGACGATCGAAGCCTCAGGCTTGCTGAGCCCCCGGGCGACCAGAAGCGAGGGCAGCCAATTGAGCAGCAGGTAGAGCACCAGGAGGGTGAAGGCGAAGCTCAGCCACAGCAGCAGGGTGTTGGCCGCGCGCCGCTCGCCAAGCAGCGCCTTGGCGAAACCCTCGCGCGGCGGGCCGCTTTCTGCGGCAAGCGTCTTGAACTGCCATGACTCCGGCAGGAAAAACGCCAGCAGGGGCGCGGCGACCAGGGGCGCGAAGCCGCCGATATAGAAGACCATGCGCCAGTCGCCGCCCTCGGCGCCAAGCAGGGTTGAGAGGCTGGCCAAGGCTCCGCCGAGCGGCATCCCGCAGTACATGAGCGAGACCGCCAGGTTGCGACGATTGGCGGGAACGTTTTCGGCGACGAGCGCGATGAGGTTCGGCAGCGCGCCGCCCAATCCGACGCCCGTGAGAAACCGCATTCCGAACAGCACCTCGACGTTCGCGGCGTGGGCCGTGCCGATCGAGAACAGTCCAAATACGACGACGGCGCAGATCAGGACGATCTTGCGCCCGTAGAGGTCGGCGAGCGCTCCACCGAAGGCGGCTCCGAGAATGAGCCCGAACGTGCTCGCACTAAAGAACCAGCCGAGTTCGCTCGGCCCCATGCCGAAGAGCGGCGCGATCTTCGGCGCGGCGACGCCGGCGGCCTGAAGATCGATTCCCTCAAATATGGTCACCAGGAGGCAGAGGGCGACGGTCCGCAGGGCTTTGGACCCAGTGTCGCTCGCCCCGCTGTTGGCCAGTGGGATTGTGGGCATTCCAACTCCTCGTCGCGGCAGGTCGCGACTCATCTGGCTCCACCCTGGATAATGGCATGCGGGTCGAGGCGTCTGTCCCACGAGATAGCGACAGCTCGCGCACGGCGTGGCGACCTGGACGAAGGCTCCGCGGCGCCTTGAGTCTTCGCAATCACCACGACGTGCCGGGGCGTGGCGTCTGAGGCGATCTCGTCATAGTGTGGGGGACTAAAGTCATGTGAAAATGGCTGTCGGGGGAGACGATATGCTCGCAGGCGATCGCGCGGCTGGCGGCGGGTTTGCGCGCGCCGCCCACTTGGTTCTCGATGTGGGCAAGCCGACCTTCGCCGCCGCCTTCTCCACCTATCTGCGGCAGAGCGCCAATATCCAAGACTACATGATCGTGGCCTATCCGCGCTCGCCAAACCAAGCGCCGGGGTGCCTGTTGAGCGCCAGTCCCGCCGCGCCGCAGTTGGCCCACCTCTATCGGGAGGCGTTCTACAAGCTCGATCCGAACCGCTCGATCATATTCAACGATCTCGACGAGGACGAGGTGTGCACCCTTCCTGCGTTGGGAGATGAGCACTACGATCCATCTTATAGAGAGGCGATATTTCAGAGTAATGGCATAATAGACAAGTTCGCCACGGCGTTCTGGCGCAATGATATATGCTATTACGTCAACTACTATAGAATGAACGGGCAGAGTTCATTTTCGATCTCGGATCGAGATGAACTTTCCGAAGTCGGAAATTTGCTGTCAAAGATTGTGGCGAGGCATTTTGAAAGCTTCGATACCGGCCGTCGCTCTCCAGGATCTCCGATGTCCCATGAGAGCCTCTGCAGGATGGTTCAGGAGCTCTCGTCGGCCTCCCCACTGACGACACGCGAGGCGCAGGTCTGTGCTCTCATTCTGATGGGCTGCAGTTCGGAGGCGATTGCTCTGCGGCTCGACATCGCGGTCAACAGCGTCCTCACCTATCGGCGGCGCGCGTATGAGCGCCTATCGATCACATCGCAAAACGAGCTCTTCGCGAAAGTGCTCACACGGCTCAGCGCCTCCCAACTCGGCGCGTCATGAGGCATCGCCAGGATGGGCGAGGGACGCGGCGGCTGGCGCGGATCACGGTTCGGCCGTTCGGCCGTTCGGATCAGATCGGAAGGCCCGGGGCGAGCGCCCGCAGTTCTTGGTGAAGGTCCGTGTGAAATAGGCGGGATCGTCATAGCCAAGATAGTAGGCCGCCTCGGCCACGCTCATATTTGTGTAAAGCAGGATGCGCTTGGCCTCCAATAACCGCCGGTCCTGGATCATCCGGCCCGGCGTGGCGGCCGCGGCCCGCAGGCAGGCGGCGCGCAGGCGTTTGGCGCTCACCTTCAGCGCCGAAGCATAGCCTTCCACCTGCACTTCCGAACGATAGCGCTCCTCCACCAGGGCGCGGAACCGGGCGACCAGGCCAGCTTGACTGTCGACGAGGGGCTCGTCGCCGACCTCGGCGTGGTGCGTGAGCCGAAGTGTCTCGACAAGCAGGGTGATGAGCAGGGCTTCAACCGCCGCGGCGTGCCCCGGGGCGCTCCAAGCGAGTTCACGTCCCAACCGCTCCAGCGCCTCGGTGAAAACCTGCTCCTCCGCGAGCGCAAGTATCCGTGGTTGGGCGAAGACGCGCCGTAGTTCGGTTTCCCGGCGAACGAGCTCATCGCGATACACGTCGGAAACGGTGAGGACCGCCCCGCGGGTCTCCAGTTCGTATGCGAACCCGTGGACCACGTTGGAGGGCACGACCATCAGGCAAGGGGCCTGGAAGGGAAGCCTCAGGGCGTCGGCCGACATGACACCGCCACCGTGGGTGACGTGGAAGATATGGCTCAGTCCGGTGTGGGTGTGCGGGCGGATGTTCCAATCCGCGGGCCGTGTTCGGTCCTCGATCGCCTCGAGGTGGAGGAACCGTTCGCCAACCGACCGGGGCGCCTCCCCGTAGAGGAAGAAGCGCGGAATTTGCGCGTCCTGCATTCGTTATCGCTCTCACATGGGTAGCCCGGGGGCAATCGCGTGTGGGCGAAAAGTCCAACTTTTTCGGTCATTGGTCCATCGCTGCCCAGGCCGCCCCGGCGCACATTGACGCCGAACATGGGGCGGCGGGAGGTCGGCATCCGCACGCAACCCACCATCATCACGGCCGCCCAGCAGGCGCTGGCCGAGAACTACGTTGGACTGCCGTTGCAATGAGGATGCGTCGATGAAGATCGTACTGGCCGGGCAGGGCGCCTTCGGGGTCAAGCACCTTGAGGCCATCCAGAACATTCCGGACGTCGAGGTGGTGAGCCTGGCGGGCGGCGGCGCAGACTCGACCCGTGAGGTCGCCGAACGGTTCAAGATCCCGCACTGGACCCTTGATCTCGGCGAGGCCCTGGCCCAGCCCGGCGTCGAGGCCGCGATCCTGGCCACGCCCACCGGACTGCACGCGGCCCAGGCCATCCAGTGCCTGGAGGCCGGCAAACATGTGCAGGTCGAGATTCCGATGGCCGACAACCTGGCCGACGCCGAGCGTCTGGCCGTGGTCGCCCAGCAGAGCGGCCTGGTCGCCATGGCCGGCCACACTCGGCGGTTCAATCCGTCCCACCAGTGGGTGCACAAGAAGGTCCTGGCCGGCGAGTTGAACATCCAGCAGATGGACGTTCAGACCTTTTTCTTCCGCCGCAAGAACCTGAACGCGCTCGGTCAACCGCGCAGCTGGACCGACCACCTGCTCTGGCATCACGCGGCCCACACCGTGGACCTCTTCCAATATCAGACCGGCGAGACCGTTTCGGTGGCGCGCGCGGTGCAGGGGCCGGCGCACCCGGAACTGGGCATCGCCATGGACATGTCGATCCAGCTCAAGGTCCCGTCCGGCGCGATCTGCACGCTCTCGCTGTCGTTCAACAACGACGGGCCGCTGGGGACCTTCTTCCGCTACATCTGCGACAACGGCACCTACCTCGCCCGCTACGACGACCTGGTCGATGGCAAGGAGCAGCCGATCGACGTCTCGAAGGTCGATGTCTCGATGAACGGCATCGAGTTGCAGGATCGCGAGTTCTTCGCCGCCATCCGCGAAGGCCGCGAGCCGAACGCCTCCGTCGCCCAGGTCCTGCCGGCCTATCGCGCCCTCGACCAGATCGAGCGGAGCCTGCTCTGATGGGCCTGGTCGTTCGCAACATTCCTCGCGCCGACGCTACGAGCATCGACGCGCTCGCCGGCTTCGGTGTCGCCACCGCGCACGAGGCGCAGGGCCGCAAGGGGCTTCTCGCGTCCTACATGCGCCCAATCTATCGGCCGGCCGCGATCGCCGGCTCGGCGGTCACCTGCGAGGTGGCGCCGGGCGACAACTGGATGATCCATGTCGCCGTCGAGCAGTGTCAGCCAGGCGACATCCTGGTCGTGGCCCCGACCAGCCCCTGTGAGGATGGCTACTTCGGCGACCTGCTGGCGACCTCGCTACAGGCGCGCGGGGTCCGCGGCCTGATCATCGACGCCGGCGTTCGCGACATCGCGGTGCTGACCCAGATGGGCTTTCCGGTGTGGTCGAAGGCGGTGTTCGCCCAGGGCTGCGTCAAGGAGACTATCGGCAACGTAAACCTGCCGCTGGTCTGCGCGGGCCAGCTGGTCAACCCGGGCGATGTGATCGTGGCCGACGACGACGGGGTCTGCGTGGTGCGGGTCGGGGAGGCCGCGGCGGTCGCCGAGGCCGCCGCCAAGCGCGAAGCCCTGGAGTTGGGCAAGCGGACCACCCTGGCTTCGGGCGTCCTGGGGCTCGACCTTTATAAGATGCGCGAGAAGTTGGCCGAGAAGGGTCTGCGCTACGTCGACGAGGCTCCACAGAGCTCGGGCCGATGACCCAGACCGCCATCCCTTGCACAGTGATGCGCGGCGGGACCTCGAAGGGCCTCTATTTCCGCGCGTCCGACCTGCCGGGGGACATCGCCTTGCGCGACGCGGTGCTGCTGGCGGCGATGGGCTCTCCCGATGCACGCCAGATCGACGGCATGGGCGGCGCCCATCCGCTGACCAGCAAGATCGCCGTGGTGGGACCTCCGACCCATCCAGATGCCGACGTCGACTACCTGTTCCTCCAGGCGGTGGTGGACGAGGCGCGGATCGACGCCGGCCAGAACTGCGGCAATCTGCTGGCCGGAGTCGGCCCCTTCGCGATCGAGGAGGGCCTGTTTCCCGCTCAGGACGGCGTGACCCAGGTCCGCATCCACATGCTCAACACCAAGAGCATCGCGGTGGCCCAGGTCCAGACTCCGGGCGGCAGGGTCCGCTATGATGGGGCGGCCCGGATCGACGGCGTGCCGGGAACCGCGGCGGCGGTTCCCATCGACTTCCTCGACGTCGCCGGATCGAGCTGCGGCGCCCTGCTGCCGACCGGGAAAGCCCGCGACGTGGTGGGCGGGATCGAGGTCACCTGCATCGACAACGGTATGCCGGTGGTGGTGATGCGCGCGGCCGACTTCGGCAAGAGCGGCTACGAGACGCCGGAGGAGCTTGAGGGCGACGCGGGCCTGAAGGCGCGGGTCGAGGCGATCCGCTTAACGGTCGGCCCGCTGATGAACCTGGGCGATGTCGCCCGCAAGACAGTGCCGAAGATGTGCCTGGTCGCGCCGGCCCAGCATGGCGGGGCGATCTGCACCCGTAACTTCATCCCGCACCGGGTCCACGAGGCGATCGGCGTGTTCGGCGCGGTCAGCGTCGCCACCGCCTGCGTCACGCCCGGTTCGATCGCCGCCGAGGTTGCAGGGATCGCCGACGTGGAGGCCGTGAAGGAACTGGAGGTCGAGCACCCCACCGGCTTCTTCACCGTCGCCATGGACGTAACGCTGGACGGCGGGCAGGTGCGGGTGAAGCGCTCGGCGCTGCTGCGCACGGCGCGGCGGCTTATGCGCGGCGAGGTCTACGTGCCCGCTGCGATCTGGGGCGGGTCATGAAGATCGCTCTGATCGGCTTTGGCGAGGTCGGCCAGATTCTGGCCGCCGCGCTCGTGGGACAGGGCGAACTGTCGGTCTATGATCGCCTGTTCGAGCAGGAAGACAGCGCTCCGAGCCGTGCGTTGCGGCTGTTCGAGGTTCGCCCCGGCGCCGACGCGGCCGACGCCGTCCGTGACGCGGATCTGGTGATCAGCGCGGTCACCGCCGCCCAGGATCTGGTCGCCGCTCTCTCGGTGGTGGCAGGGCTGAAGGAAGGCGCCTTCCTCCTCGATCTCAACTCAGTGTCGCCAGGCCAGAAGAGCGCCTCGGCCGCGGTGATCGGCCCGGCCGGCGGGCGCTATGTCGAGGCCGCGGTGATGAGCCCGTTCCCGCCCAAGGGGATCGCCTCGCCGATGCTGCTGGGCGGGCCGCATGCGCGCGCCTTCCTCGAAGACTGTGGCGCCCTCGGCTTTTCCGGGGCCCAGGTATTCTCGCCGACGCTGGGCCAGGCCTCGGCCGCCAAGATGTGCCGCAGCGTGATGATCAAGGGGATCGAGGCCCTGGTTACTGAATCCATGCTGTCGGCCCGCCGCTACGGGGTGGACGCCACGGTGCTGGCCTCGCTGGGCGNACTGGTCCGCAACGGCCCGATACATGATCTCTCGCTCGATCGAGCACGGCGTCCGCCGGGCCGAGGAGATGGACGAGGTCGCCCAGACGGTCCGCGAGGCGGGCCTCGATCCGCTCATGAGCCGCGCCACCGCCGAGCGGCAGGCCTGGGCTCCCCAGTTCGCCGACGCCCTGGCCGAGGAAGACCTCGGCCGCATGCTCGACGCCATCTTGCAAGACATCGACGGAAAGAGCCGATGATCATCGACTGCCACGGCCACTACACGACCGCGCCCGCGCCGCACGACGCCTGGCGCGACGCCCAGAAGGCGGCCTTCAAGGCCGGCGGGGATATCGATCCGGCCTATCCCGACATCTCCGACGACGAGATCGCCGAGACCATCGAGACGAACCAGCTGCGCCTGCTCAAGGAACGCGGTGCGGACATGACGATCTTCTCGCCACGCGCCTCGACCATGGCTCATCACATCGGGAACGAGGCGGTCAGCCAGGCCTGGACCCGTCGCTGCAACGACCTGATCAAGCGGGTGGTCGAGCTGTTCCCCCAGACCTTCGTCGGGGTCTGCCAACTGCCGCAGTCGCCGGGCGTGTCGGTGGCCAATTCCATCGCCGAGCTGGAGCGCTGCGTGCTGGAGCTGGGCTTCGTCGGCTGCAACCTGAACCCGGACCCGTCGGGCGGCCACTGGACGGCGCCGCCGCTGACCGACCGCGCCTGGTATCCGTTCTTCGAGAAGATGGTTGAACTGGACGTGCCGGCGATGGTCCACGTCTCGGGCTCGTGCAACGCCAACTTCCACGCCACCGGCGCCCACTACATCAACGCCGACACCACCGCCTTCATGCAGTTCCTGGAAGGCGACCTGTTCGCCGATTTCCCGACCCTGCGGTTCATCATCCCGCACGGCGGCGGGGCGGTTCCCTACCACTGGGGGCGCTACCGGGGCCTGGCCGACATGCTGAAGCGCCCGCCGCTGCGCGAGCACGTGATGAAGAACGTATTCTTCGACACCTGCGTCTACCACCAGCCGGGCATCGACCTGCTGTTCAAGGTCATCGACGTCGACAACATCCTGTTCGGGTCGGAGATGGTCGGCGCGGTGCGGGGGATCGACCCGGAAACCGGGAACTATTTCGACGACACCAAGCGATACGTCGACGCGCTGGCTATCTCGGTCGAAGGCAAGCGCAAGGTCTTCGAGGGCAACGCGCGCCGGGTCTATCCGCGTCTGGACGCGATCCTGAAGGGCCAGGGCCGATGAGCGCCTTCGTCATGGATCCCGGCTGGCGGGTCTGGCACCCATCGCCCGCCAAGCCGCGTTTTCAGGTTCCGCCGGGCGCGGTGGACGCCCACTGCCACGTCTTCGGGCCGGGGGACGTGTTCCCCTATGCCCCGGGCCGCAAGTACACGCCGTGCGACGGGGGCAAGGAGCAGCTCTGGCGGCTGCGCGACCACCTGGGCTTCGCCCGCAACGTCATCGTCCAGGCCACCTGCCACGGCGCCGACAACCGGGCCTTGCTGGACGCCATCGCCCATTCGGACGGCCGGGCGCGTGGCGTGGCCACGGTAAAGCGGGACGTCAGCGACGAGGAGCTCCGGCGCCTACATGACGGTGGCGTTCGCGGCGTGCGCTTCAACTTCGTGAAGCGGCTGGTGGACCGGCTGGACCCCGACGAGTTGAGCGAGATCGCGGCCAGGATCGCGCCGCTGGGTTGGCACATCGTCCTCTACTTTGAGGCCGCTGAGCTGGAGGAGCTGTCCGACTTCTTCCTGGCCCTGCCGACGCCGCTGGTCATCGACCATATGGGCACGCCTGACGTAGCGCAGGGGGCGGGCAGCGCGCTCTTCGAGCGTTTCATGGCCTTCATGGCCGCGCGGGAGGACATCTGGTGCAAGGTCACCTGCCCGGAACGGCTGTCGAAGGAAGGGCCGCCGTTCTATTCGGACGTGATCCCGTTCGGCCGCCGGGTGGTGGAAGCCTTTCCCGATCGCGTGCTCTGGGGCACCGACTGGCCGCATCCAAACATGCGCACCCACACGCCCGACGAGGGGCAGCTGGTCGACTTCATCCCGCAGATCGCAACGACCGCCGACCTGCAGCGCAAGCTGCTCGTGGACAATCCGATGCGCCTCTACTGGCCGGACCAATGACCGAGAACCCCTTCAAGGACATTCCCGGCACGACCCTGTTCGACGCGCAGCAGTCGCGCCTCGGGTTCCACCTCAATCAGTTCTGCATGTCGTTGATGACGGCGGCGAACCGCGAGGCCTTCAAGGCCGATGAGCGCGCCTATCTCGACCAGTGGAAGATGTCCGAAGTCCAGAAGCAAGCGGTGCTGGACCGCGACTGGAACGGCATGATCGCGCTGGGCGGCAACATCTACTTCACCGCCAAGATCGCCGCGACGGACGGCCTATCCTTCCGCCAGATCGCCGCGACCATGAGCGGGGTCACCGAAGATGAGTATGCGGAAATGATGCTGAACGGCGGTCGTTCGGTCGAAGGCGTTCGTTCGAAAAAGGACCTGCGCTGATGGCCAGGATCACCGCCGGCGTCGCCACCAGCCATGTGCCGGCCATCGGCGCGGCCCTCGACAACGGCAAGGCGGCCGAGCCCTACTGGGCGCCAGTGTTCGCCGGCTATGAAGCGTCCAAGGCCTGGATCGCGGCGGAAAGGCCTGATGTCGTCATCCTGGTCTACAACGACCACGCCTCGGCCTTTTCGCTGGAGCTGATCCCGACCTTCGCGATCGGCTGCGCCGACGAATTCGCCCCGGCTGACGAGGGCTGGGGGCCGCGTCCGGTGCCGATGGTGCAGGGCCATCCCGAGCTGGCCTGGCATCTGGCCGAACGCCTGATCCTCGATGAGTTCGACATGACCATCGTCAACAAGATGGACGTCGATCACGGCCTGACCGTGCCGCTATCGCTGATGTTCGGCCAGCCGGACGCCTGGCCGTGCAAGGTGATTCCGCTGGCGGTGAACGTCGTCCAGTACCCGCCGCCGACCGGAAACCGGTGTTTCAACCTGGGCAAGGCGATCCGCCGGGCGGTCGAGAGTTATCCCGAGGATCTGAAGGTGGTGGTGTTCGGCACCGGCGGCATGAGCCACCAACTGCAGGGACCCCGCGCCGGCCTGATCAACCGCGTGTTTGACAACGCTTTCCTGGACCGGCTGGTCGATGATCCCGCCGGCCAGGCCCAGGTCCCGCACATCGACTATGTCCGTGAGGCGGGCTCGGAGGGGATCGAACTGGTGATGTGGTTGATCATGCGCGGGGCGCTCGACGACAAGGTCCGGGTCGTTCACCGTTTCTATCATGTGCCGGCGTCCAACACGGCGGTGGGGCATCTGGTGCTTGAAAACGCCGGAGGCTGACAGGCAGCCCTTTTTGCGCCGGCGCTGATCCACCACGACCGAAATTGGCGCGGTCTTGGGGAGCAAGCGGCATCGCGCCAACTGCTGGCTGAATGTCGCCTTTGCGGACGCTTTTCAAAGACTGGTTGTGGCGCCAAGAGGCCGCTCACAGGCTGGCTGAGTGAAGGTCTGTTTCCCGCCGCCTCGGGTCGCGGTCAGACGTTCATGGCCGTTGCGTAGACGACGCGCTCGCGGACCTCAGGTGAGTTGAGGCCGCTCTCGGCCTCAGTGCTGTATTGCTCGGTCTCAACGATCAACAGGCGCAGGCGATCGCCGTTGGCGGCCGGCAGCTGGATCGTCTCCTCGTGGATCAACGGCGGCAGCATCAGCGCCAGCATCTCTGGCCGGGCGAGCAGGTCGTCGAACCGGCCGGCGTTGACCAGGGTCAGGCCTTCCTTGGCGATCAGGCGTTGCTGCTCGGTGAGGGCGCCCCGGGCGATATTGAAGGTGCTGGTCGTGCGCGCGATGGTCGCGAAGGGCAGGGGATCGCCGATGTGCGGGCGCTGGCCTTGAGGCGTGTCACGCCAATCGAGGTCGGGGTCGCCGCCTTGAGCCAGGCGCTGCAGGCGGATGGTGATGTTGCCGGCGTTCGGGCGGACATAGCCCGCGGCCGGCAGGGCGCCGTAGACCGAGACGCGCCGGCCGCCGAGCACCGTCGGCGTGATCGTCGCGACACGATCGGGAGCGAGTTGCTGGAAGGCGGCCATTGCGACGGACGACAACTCCAGGCCGCTGACGCTGTGCGGCTGATACCGCGCCAGCGCCAGGCGGATGAAGGGGAAGTAGGCTCCGCCCGGACGCACGACGATGTCGCAATACCAGAGCTTGCGCTCGGCGTCGTAGGCGACCGCGTGGGGCACGGCGTGGACGCGCAGTCCGTCGGGCGCGCCCTGCGGCGTCAGGTTCTCCAGCGGGAAGCCGTCGCCCGCGACGGCGCCTTCGGCCACCGCGCCGGGGTCGGTCGGACCCTCGCCGCCAAAGTCGTAAGGGACCGGCCCCTTGTCGAGGCGTTTGGGGAAGGCGCCTCGGGCCGGCGCGATGGTCTTGACCTTGGGGCCGGCCCAGATCGGGTCGGCGCCCCATTGGGTCACGAAGTCCTTGGCCGCGGACAGGGTCGGGTCCTCGGTTCCGGCCGGCAGCAGGACCGCCAGCATTTCGTTGCTGCCGGAGGCGAACCAGGGGCGGTCCAGATAGACGCGTATGCCGCCGCCCTGGCGCCAGCTCCGCTGCTCCTGTCCAGGTTCTCCGCCGCCGGACCAGCCGAAGGTCGGCACGACGTAGCTGATGACGGGCGCCGGCGGAGCGCTGGAGCTCGGCACCCAGACCCCGGCCTCGGGGCTCTTGCGGGTCAGCAGCGAGGCGTCGTTGCGCACCGGCGCCGGCATGAACTCGCGGAACCGGGTGGTCGCCGTCATGGCGTAGTTGACCCATCTGGCGCGGGTGTCGGTGAAGACGTGCTCGTCGAACAACCGCTTGGCGGCGAGATCGGGGTGATCCAGGCGCGCGAAGTTACGTCGGAAGGCCTGGGCGTTCTGAGTTCCGGTGATCGGTCCGTCCGGACCGTGATCGTCGATCTCGAGCCAGCGCGCCTCCATGTCGATGCGCGTCGTGCTCTTGCAGTGGATAGGCGTCGCATAGCCGATGGACGCCTTGATCTCTCCGGCGCCCCGCCCCGCGAACAGCGACAGGAACTGGGGCGTGATCAGCGGTCGTTGCACGGCGTGCACCAGGTCCACCGTTCGCCAGGGCGTGAACATCCAGTGCTGACCGGCCCGCGCGCGATTTAGGGCGTTCTGATAGCGCATGGCCGCTTCCGCGCCTGGGCTGGCCTCGGCCAGTTCACGCAGGCGGTCCAGCAGCTTCAGGATCGCCAGGCCCCGGCTGGGGATCAGGGCGCTCATGCGGATGCGGGCGCGCTCACCTGGGGCCAGCACGACGCGAAACGTCCGGCTGGCCGGGTCCCAACCGGTCACCCCGGTTTCCGAGGCCGTCAGGCTGAACCCCAGCGCGTCCGGCCACTTGGTCGCCGCGTCGGGATCCCAGCTGTCGCCGACGAAGGGCACGCGCCAGATCTTGGCGGGATTGACGCTAGGGACACCTGCGATACGCAGCGCCGCGCCGCCCGCCAGCGGGTCGTACAGGTAGGGTGTGGCGGCGGCCTCCGGTCCTGTCGCGAAGGTCGTCTCGACCACGGCGGCCGGCGCGCCCTCAGGGCGGAAGGCGGGGGTGTCGACGGTGACCTTCGGATAGTTCGCGTCGCGGGACTTGAGCAGACCGTAGACGCTGGGATCGGGGCGTCCGCCACGGTCGAGCGCGCCATGGAGTTCGACGAAGCGTATGCCGACGCGCGGCGGGACGATGTTGCGGCGGGCCTCGATGTCGTTGTCGGCGACGACGTCCATGGTCCGAAGGGCCGCGCGGGCCATGCTCTCGCCGTCCTTGGGGAGGGGATCTCCATCGATCAGGGTGATGACCGGACTTTCGACAGGCTCATAGCGGCCGAAACGATAGGGCGCGCTGACGCTCGCCGCGGGACCGGCGTCGTCCGGTGTCCAGGCCAGTCCTCCGCCGGCGATGTCGGCATAGCGCATGCGGACCCGATAGCTTCGGCCGAAGCGCAGCAGCGGCAAAGATCCCCGTCTGGTCGTCGGGGTTACGCGGAGCGGCAAGCCGACGGGGGTCTCGTTGGGCGCGACCTCGTGGCTGATGTCGTCGGGCATGATCGCCAGGCCCGGCTGCGGCGCGGCCAGGCTCCAGCCGCTCCAGGCGAAGAGCGCTTCGCTCGCCTTGAGCAGTTTTGGGGCGCTCCCGTCCACGGCCTTGCCGACCGCGAGGCGCAAGGTGGCCTCCTCGTCGGCGGAGTCCAGGGCCTGGCCGCCGTGGAGCAGTTCGTAACGGCCGTCGAAACGCAGCAGGGACTGCCAGCGCCCCGTCCGGTCGTCATGGATATCGGCGCGCCATCCCCGGATCAGATCCTCGGCGAACAGCGCCACCTTGCCGGTTGAAACCACGGATGCGTTCAGGCCGTGGGATCCGGTGAAAAGCCCGCGGATCGCCTGATCGCGGCGGGTCTGGGCGAGCTGGATGCCGGCGGTCCGCAGGCGCGGCGCGCCGGCGCGGGCCACCTTGTCGGTGTTGAAGGCCTCGTCGTCGAACCGCTCGTCGGTCATTCCGGGCAAGTTGATCGAGAAGTTCTTCAGCCCAAGGCCGGCGCCGTCGACGTCCATGGCGACAAGGTTGAACACGCCGGGGTCCATCCGAAGCCAGGCGCCGGTGAGATTGGCCGGGTTCTTCGGTCGCGCGCGGAAATCGGCGGCGTCGCGGCGTGCGTGGGTGACCGGCAGCACGTCGGGCTCGGTCGCGGTCCCCGCGTGCGCCCAGTCCACTTCGATCTGCACGTCGACGTCCCCGAGCGGCACGAGGTCCAGATCGATTTCCAGCGGAACGACCAGACCGCAGGCGACCATCAGCACCGGGTGTTGGCCAATCGCGCTGACAATCCGGTGGAAGTCGAACTGGGCCGTCAGCTCCGCCGGCGTCGGCATGGGCTGGCGCTTGTGGGCGCGATAATCGGCGTCCTCGTGCGGGTCGTCGGGGCCGGACTTCTTCGCCGTGAAAATTTCTTCCTGGTTGAGGGGGCGGTGGTACTCGGCCAGCAGGGCGATCGCCACGTCCCGGTTACGGACCGCCTCGGCGCTGGTGGTGGTGCGCAGGCGTTCGATGAGGCTGCGGCGGTCATGCTGACGCCCTGGGGCGTAGCGGATCTGCTTCTCAAGCTCGGCGACCCTCGGCAGGTCGTCGCCGGCGGTTCCGGCCAGGTTGACGTAGTCGGTCTCGATGGCGCGCGCGAGGTCGGCCAGCGGGTAGCTGAGGACGTCATGGTCCCGCAGATCCTCAAATTCGTGAGTCTGCACCGGCGTGGTTTGCGGAAAGAGCGCGGCCCATATCTGCGGGTCCGCGGCGGTCATGCGGTCAGGCCTGACCGTCTGCTGATTGATCCTGAGAGTCAGGCCCGCGCCGTTGATCGTCCTGGCCCAGTCGCGCCAGGCCGGGAACTGGCTGAGGTCGGCGGGGGCGACGCCGGCGACCAGCGACAAGCGTGGCGCGATATGAAGATTGAGCCGGGCGCGGCCGCCCGAGACCCCGTTCGGAATAATGGTGAAGATGACCCGTTGGGAGATGTCGGCCATGCTGAACCCCTCAGGCGTAGGCGGCGCAGTACTCGTCCCAGAGCGCTGGCTCGGGAACGAAGTCGAGGAAGGTGGGATCGGCCTCCGAGCCGATGAACGTCTTTTCGACGCTCACGCTGACCGAGGTGGAGAAGAACAGGATCTCGATCTCCACCACCAGACTTGCCTGGCCAAAGAGCTTGGAGCTGCGCACGCCGTTGTTGGCGGACTTCTCCAGCAGCTCGTAGGTCAGCCCCAGATGGAAGGTCATCGAGACCGAGACCAGGCCTAGGACCGACAGGCGCCCGCCCATCTCCACGAAGCCTTCGAACTCGATCTTGTCGCCGGCGTAGTGGAAGTAGAAGCCGCCCTTCACATAGACCGAGCCGGACGCGACCCCCAGATTGATGGCGATCTGGGCGCCGAAATCGAGTTGAGCCTCGATCTCCCGCACGCCGCCGGTGTCGGCCACCAGGGCTACGAAGCCGCCGCCGCCGAACATCGAGACCGTCAGGTTGAAGGTGTTCTGGCGCTCGGCGAAATTGAAGCGGGCGGTCGGCGGACCGCCCGTGAACGGCAGACTGAAGGCCGCGCCCAGCGAGATGTTCGAGAGCGCCAGGATGCCAAGCTGCACGGTCGGCAGGCCCAGCGAATAGCCGGCGGTGATCCCTGCCGGGGTCACGTCGAGGTTGGGCGGATCGGAGAAGCCGTTCGCCGGAATGAAGTCCTTCAGCCTGTTGATGAACTCCAGCGGCCCGCCGAAGGTGACGCCGGTCTCGGGGTTCAGGTCCACATCCACGTCCGGCTTGCGGCCGTCGACGGTGCGGAAGTTCAGGCGGTCGAAGTGGAGGATCAGCGCGCCGACCAGGCTGATCTTGAAATGGGTGAGGACGCCGGTGACGGTGGTGCTGGCCGGCTTGCCGTCGAGCGGGGTGTCGATCTGGGTGGCCAGGCTGAAGACCGTGGGGCCGCCGGCGCCGGTGATCAGTCCTGGAAGCGCCTGGCCGGAATCCAGCGTCTGGGTGATCGCAAAACGGGTGCGCACCAGCTTTAGATCTGGGATCTCGGCCGTGGTGATCTTCGGGGTGTCGCCCGTGTCGCCCAAGGGCAGGGCCTTGAGCAGAGTCTTCAGGGAGAAGAAGCCCAGCAGCTTGGCGTCTGGAAAGAAGTCGCTCGGGTTGAAGCTGTTGGCCCCGAAGCTGGCCAGCGGGCCGCTGGCGACGCCGTGTCGCGCCGACAGGCCCGAGGGCGTTATGTCCGGCGTGGCGATGGCGCCGACGGCGTCGCTGGGCGCGGAACTCCCAAAGGACAGCTTGGCCGGGCCGACAATCCTGGCGAACAGATCTCCCGCGCCAAGGCCGGTCGCGAGGAAGGGTTCGTAGAAGGCGATCTTGTCTTCGCGTGGCTGCCCGATCAGGCGTTCGATGGCGGCGAGCTTGGCGGTTGATTGGCCAAAGCGTGGAAACTGCTGGAGCTTGGCCGCCGGTGTCGCGCCGATGGCGCTGGTGGGGGCGATGGCCCGAATTTCGGCGTCGATCAGCGGCACGTCGACATCGGCCGCCTCGGCTGAGGCCGGTGCCATGCGGACGCTTTGGCCGCCGAGCGGGGCGACGCGCCGGGTCGCCGAGGCCGCGCCGTTCCAGTGAACGGCGACCTTGCCGATGTGGGGCGAGCAGTTGCGCAGCTCCGACATGAAGATGAGCGGCATGTCGAAGGCGATCTTGCGGCCGGCCTGATCGGTCCCGACCATCGGGAAGCGGTAGTCGACCCCGCCGCCGCGCGAGGGCCAGAACGCCTGACGGAATTCGGCTTCGATCTGTTCGGAATAGAAGTCAGCGGGCAGGCGGTCGGCCGGCGCGCTTCCGGGCGGCGCCAGGTCGGGCGTGACGTCCACCGCGCAGGCGACCTGGACGAAGGGCAGGGAGCGTCCGGCGTGCGGCTGGGGCGAGCCGCCCGGATAGTCGATCACCTTGTCCCGGACGACGATGAAGAACCGTTGGCGCAGGAAGGCGACGCGGTCGTCCTGCTTGGCTGGATCTCGCCATTGGAACTTGCGTTCGGTCAGCTTCACCAAGGTGGCCCGGTGGCCGAACGGGAACAGGAAGCCGGAGTATTCGACACGCACGAAATAGTCGCGGCCGATGGCGGCGCGGTGCGTCCAGGCCGACAAGTCGACGCCCTGGGGACGGGGATCGAACTTGCGGTGGGCCTCCAGGTCGCCGCCGAGCGCCGTCAGCATGAGGCGGCGGACATAGGCGGCGCGCGGCGTGAAGGGCGTGACGCCGTCCTGCCGCTTCTCGTCGTAACCGGCGGTCAGCTTGACCAGCATCTGGCGGTCGAGCTTGTCGAGCGGTTTGCGGAAGCCGTCCTGAGTGTCCTTGCGATAGTCGGGCGACCAGATGAAACGGAGCTTTTCGCCCTTCCAGCCGCCGCTGTCGGTCGGTGCGCCGGGGCGGTCGTCTACATGAACCTGGCCGTCGCGGAGCAGGCGTGTCCCCATCCGGCTGTGCCAGAGTTCCGTGCGACCCCCATGGGTGACGGGCGCCAGGGCGTGGGTGAAGCCGGCGGTCTTCAGCGGCGAGGCGATCAGCCGGTAGGGCATCTCCAGCGCGGTCTCGTGCTCGCCGGGCGGGTCGGGCTTGAGGAAATCTATGAAGATCTCTGGCGGAAGGCGGGCGAGGTCGAAGACGCCGGAGACCCCGCCGCGCTGCACGTCGATCAGCGCGCGTCGGCTGGCCTGGGCGCGGACATAGATGGCCGCCGCCACATGGTCGACGCGCCCTTCCTCCTGCTGACCGGAGACGGGGAGCAACTGTCGGATGGCGGCGCTGGCGCGGCGCGCCAGTAACCCGCTCTGGTTCGGCGCCGCGTCGCGCGCCGCCGCAAGGCCGCTGCGCGCCAGTTCGGCCGCGACCCGATCCAGGGCGGCGCGCCCGTCGGTGCTCAGCCGCTCGCCGAGGGCTTCGCGGGTCAGGATTACAGTTGAGCGCAGGTCGCGCGAGATCCAGCCTAGCTTGACGACGCCGTGATAGCGCAGGTCGCCAGGATCGGGCTGGGCGCTGCCGTCAAGGAAGAGCGGCCAGGTTCGGCAGGCCTCCAGCAGGGACGGCAAGGTCCAGTCCAGGCCGTCGACCCCGGCGGGCGCCTCATAGACCAGCCGGCTTGATCCGGCGGCGCGGACCTTGGCCTGGGGGGGAAGGTTGGCGGGCGTGACGCCGGCGCTTTGCGGCGGGTTCTTGCGGCCCTTCAGGTTCTGGTCGGCCTCCATCTTGGTCTGGTTGGCGCCGGTGATCTCCGGGAACGCCTCCTCGCCGACCGACTGAAACTGATGGGTGGCGATCAGGTAGGCCGGGCGTCCGGCGTTGGCGCGGATCAGCCGCGCGCCGCTGCGGTGCAGGTTGATGAACTGAAACTCAAGGACAAGAAGGTCGGCGGGGCGAATGACCTGAAGCGGGGGCGCCAAGGCGAAGAGGCGTCCGGCCTCCTCGACGGTCCTGCCCGTAACCTTGCCTGCCGTGAGTCGCGTCGTGGCGACCCATGAGCGTAATGCGACAGCCGATCCAGCCACTGGCACCCTCCCGTGATGGTGGGACGCTCAGCCCAAGAAAGTGGGCCAACATTCATCGGCCGCCATCTTTCCTCCTCGTCGGACGTTTCATCAATCTCAAATTGAGCAATTTGAAAATTCAGTTGTCGGTAGATTGGTTAACGGCCCGCGTCAGTATCGCTGTGTCGGATCATGTCGATCGCGAGGGCGACCGACTGATCAAGGCTCCGACGCTCCATTTCATGGACAGCGCCTTACTTGCCGGCTTGATCTGAGGGGCTAGGAGCCAGGTGCGACCCTCGCGGCGAACCGGGGCGTGCCAGCGGCCGGACTTCTGTTTGCGGATGGGGGCCGTTTCGGGTGCAAAACCGGTGCGGTGAGTTGGCGAAAAGGGGCGAATTCCGTCGAAAAATGGCGTAGAAGCTCGCACCCGAATGTCTGACTAACCTACTGAAGTGTATGCTGAAAGACGTGAAATTTCAAGCGCATAGGCTGTCTGTTGCACCGATGATGGACTGGACGGACCGGCATTGCCGTGTCCTGCACCGGACGCTGTCGGCCCATGCGCTGCTCTATACGGAGATGCTGACCACGGGCGCGATCCTGCATGGCGATCGTGAAAGGCTTCTGGCCTATGACCCGGCCGAGCATCCGGTGGCCCTGCAGCTTGGCGGCTCGGACGCGGCCGATCTTGTGGCTGCGGCGCTGATCGGCGAGGCCGAGGGCTATGACGAGATCAATCTCAATGTCGGCTGCCCTTCGGACCGGGTGCAGAGCGGCCGGTTCGGCGCCTGCCTGATGCGTGAGCCCGAGCTGGTGGCCGAGTGCATGGCGGCGATGGCCGCGGCGGTGAAGGTCCCGGTGACGGTCAAATGCCGGATCGGCGTCGATGACCAGGAACCGTCGGATAGCCTGTTCCGCCTGGTCGATCTCTGCGTCCAGGCCGGGGTGAGCAGCTTCGTGGTCCACGCCCGCAAGGCCTGGCTGAAGGGCCTGTCGCCCAAGGAAAACCGCGACGTGCCACCGCTGGATTATCCGCTGGTCTACCGGCTGAAGCGCGAACGGCCGGACCTGACCATCGTCATCAATGGCGGGATCGCCTCGCTGGACGAGACGCTGGCGCATCTGGAGCAGGTGGACGGGGTGATGCTGGGCCGCGCGGCCTATCACGACCCCGCCATCCTTGGGCAGGTCGACCGCCGGGTGTTTGGACGAGGCGAGGATATCGACGCCTTCCAGGCCGTCGAACTCTACCGGCCCTATGTCATGGGGCAGTTGGCCAAGGGCGTGCACCTGGCCGCCATGACCCGCCACATGCTGGGGCTGTTCCACGGCCTGCCGGGCGCGCGGAGCTGGCGCCGGATCCTGACGGTCGAAGGCGTGAAGAGCGGCGCCGGGATCGAGGTGATCGACGCGGCGCTGGCGGCGGTGTCAGGGGCGCAGGATGAGCGCCGTCTGCGTCGCCTCGAAGCTGGCGAGGCGGCCTAGATAGCTCATGCCGAGCAGGGAGCTTTCCAGCCCCTGCTCGATGACCAGGGCCTCGACATTGTCCAGCCGGGCGCCGGCCACCGATACGCGGCCGAGCTTCACGGCCGCGGCCCGGGTCTGACCTGAGGCGGTGACGACCTTGTAGGTGTAGTCGAGCTTGTCGGTGGCGATGCCCAGGCGTTGGGCGTCGGCCACGGTCAGGGCCACGGCGCTGGCGCCGGTGTCGACCAGGAAGCGCACGCGCGAGCCGTTGACGTCGGCCTCGGCCCAATAGTGGCCGTCGCGGCCCTTGGCGATCGAGGCCGCCTGCGTCGAGACGGCCTGCGGCGCCATGGCCACCGCTGCGCGCAGTTCGGGGGGTTGATTGCCGCCGCTGATCGAGGCGAGCGTTTCCGCAGCACCGACCGCCGAGACCGCGCCCATGAGCGCCAACACCGCCAATTTCAGCATCTCGATACCTCGCCGTTTCGGCAGACCCGTGACCGTTCTCGGTCGTGTTCGGGGCGCAGATTAGGCGGGTTGGGTTTGCAACCCGTGAATCGAAACTTGCCGAAATCCTAACAAGCACAAGCGGTTAAGGTTAAAACATCGCCAACTTTTCAGGGCGGATGCGGCTGCGGCGCTCGGGCAGTTCGGCCATGATGCGGGCGCGATCGTCGTCGGTCAGCTTGGCCCAGCCGGCGACTTCGGAAAGTTGCCGGTAACAGCCCATGCACAGTCCGCTCTCGCCATCGACGACGCAGACCTTGATGCAGGGCGTCTTGATCGGGGCGGGCGGGCGAAGCGGTTGGTCGGTCATGATCAGGGGATAGCGTAGGTCACGGTGGCCTGGGCCGCCAGTCGATCTGGCCCCTCGGTCCATAGCCGAATGTCGCAGACCGCGTTGCGGCGACCCAGGCGCAGCAGCCGGCCTTCGGCGTGGACATCGCCCGGCTTGGCGCCGCGCAGGAAGTTCATGACCAGCGAGCTGGTGACCGCCATCAGCTCCTCGCCGACATGGCAGAGCACCAGGGCGTAGGCGGTGGTGTCGGCATGCCCCATCAGGGTCGGCCCCGAAACCAGGTTGCCGGGACGCAGCATCCCCTCGCGATAGGGCAGGAGGGCGTGGACGCGCCCCGGTTCAACTTCCGTGATCCGTGGAAACAGCTCCAGCGTATTTCCCGGGAAGGCGTTGAAGATAAGGGCGTTGACGCGGGCCGCGTCGAGTTTGAGCTCTGGGGTCATTGGTCAAGCTTTGCGGAGCGCGGCGAACATTACAAGATGTTTATGTTATTGGAGTAACGGTGCTATTTCATGACAGTATTTTAATGCCCGAATACTGATTGTTGCCGGGAATTCATTTGAGTCATCGCGGTCTCGCGAGCAGTTTCCCCTCCAGGATCTCGAGGGAGTTACACCATGAAACTGATCGCCATCGCATTCGCCGCCACCGGTATGTTGGCCGCCGCTGGTTCCGCCGCCGCCGCTGTCAGCGACGTCGATTTCATCCGGGCCAATCGTTGCCGCGCGCTGGCCGAGGCCAATGTCGCCGAGGTGGACACCGCAGCCATGCAGTCCTTCCTCAAGACCGAACAGCGCAGCCGCTCGGCCTATGTGCTCGAGCGTGGCAAGGCCGAGTACGACAAGGCTCGTCGCGAAGCCAAGAGCGACAGCGCCGAGCGCAAGGCGCGCCTGGCCGCCGAGCTGACCGGTCCCTGCCAAGTCTACAAGAGCTGACGGCTCCCAGCCCTAACCGCCGTCACCTTGATTGCGCGCCCGGCTCCCCCCGGGCGCGCTTTTTTGTTTCGATCTTGCGAAGACCGGCGCTCGCACGGAACCAGCCTTGGCCGTAGGCTTTCTGACTCGGGGTGCGTGGCAGCGGGGCTTGGGTCTGTAGATGAGCTTCTTGAGGCCTGGCGACACCTGCTGGCGGAAGGCCCGGGCCGCTCGCGCCGCCTTCCTGGTCGATACGGAAGCCTATTTCACCGCGGTTTTCGAGGCGCTGCGCAAGGCGCGTCGCTCGGTGACCCTGCTGGGCTGGGGCTTCGATCCACGGGCCAGGCTATTTCCCGATGGCTTCGACGGCCCGGCCGACCCCGATGAGGTCGGGCGGATCCTGGTGGCCCTGGCGCGCGCCCGGCCGGACCTGGAGATCCGGCTGCTGATCTGGAAATCGGCCCTGCCGATCGCCGCCAGCCAACAGTTCTTTCCGCACAAGGCTCGCGCCTGGTTCCGGGGAACCGGCGTGCAGTTCGTCCTCGACGACCATGTGCCGTTCGGCGCCTGCCATCATCAGAAGGTGCTGGTGATCGACGACGCGCTGGCCTTCTGCGGCGGCGGCGACATCAGCGTCGACCGCTGGGATACAGCCGGGCATCTGGAGCACGATCCGCGCCGGATCATGCCCGATCAACACCATCATGCGCCCCGCCACGAGGTGATGATGATGGTCGACGGCGAGGCGGCCCAGGCCCTGGGCGACCTGGCGCGCGAGCGCTGGCGGCGTGCGACTGGGCAGGTGCTGCCGGTCCCAGAATCCGTGCCGCCCGAAGATCCCTGGCCGGCGCACATTCCGGCCCACCTGCAGGACATCGACATCTCGATCCAACGGACCGAGCCGGAGTGGGACGGGCGGCCGGGCGTCACCGAAATCCGCAAGCTGATGATCGCCTCGGTGCTGGAGGCGCGCTCGACCGTCTATCTGGAGAACCAGTACTTCACCTCGCCGCTGGTGGCCGAGGCCATCGCCAAGCGGCTCAGCGAGCCGGACGGGCCCGAGGTGGTGCTGATCTCCACCGGCCAGAGCCCGAGCTGGTTCGACCAGCTGACCATGGACCGGGCGCGTTCGAACATGCTGTGGCGGCTGCGGGCGGCCGACGTCTTCGGCCGCTTCCGGGCCTGGTATCCGACCACGCCGGCCGGCACCAAGATCATCGTCCACTCGAAGGTCACGGTGATCGACGACAGCCTGGCCCGGATCGGTTCGGCCAATATCAACAACCGCTCCGGCGGGTTTGACACCGAGGTCGAGATCGCCGTGGAGGCCGGCACCGAGACGCAGGAGCTGTGCATCGCGGCCCTGCGCGACCGGCTGGTCGGTCACTTCCTTGGTCACACCGGCGACGCGGTGGCCAAGGCGCGCAAGGAGCGGGGCGGCCTGATCCCGGCCATCGACGCCCTGAACCGCGAGGGGCGGCTGTCGCCGATCCTGCCGATGAAGCAGACGCCGCTGGGCGAGATCATCGCGACCTACCACCTTGGCGACCCCTACAACGTCACCGACTCCTGGAAGGCCACACGCCGCCGCGACCTGCTCTACAACGAGCCGCGCCGCCGCCGCTTCATGCCACGCTGAAGTCCATCACCAGCGGCAGGTGATCGGACGCGATGCGGGTGAGGGGATCGAAGGGGGCGAAGACGTCCAGCACCTTGATCTCCGGGCTGACGAAGATGTGGTCGATGCGCAGCACCGGCAGGGCCGAGGGGAATGTCGAGGTCGGCGACTTGTTGGGGGCGAGCCGCCGCGCCGCCGCCAGCTTGGCGCACAGGGTGCGGTAGACCACCGAGCTGCCGGTGGCGTTGAAGTCGCCCAGCAGGATGCTTGGGCCCTCGCGCATCGGGTGGCCGAGCCACGAAGGCCCGGCCAGCCACGCGGCCTGGATCTGCTGTTCCTTCGGCACCAGGCCCAGGTGGGTGTTGATGATCTGAACCGGCTTGCCGTCGATCTCCGCCGCCAGCCACACCGCGCCCCGTGGCTCCAGCCGGGGGATGGCCGGGTGGCCGGGCAGGGGGCCGGTCTGGATCAGGCGCTCGGGATAGGTGGTGAGGATCGCGTCGCCATAGAGCTCCTCTTCCACCCGCAATGCCGGATGGAAGTGGAAAGCCATCTTCAGGCGCCGGGCGATCTGGTGGGCCTGGTCCACCCCGCCGGTTCGGGCGCGGCCGACATCCAGCTCCTGCAGGGCGACGATGTCGGGCTGCAGCCGGGCGATCACCTCGGCCACCCGCCCGACGTCCAGGCGGCGGTCGGTGCCGACGCAGCGATGGACGTTGTAGGTGATGATGCGGGGCATGGGGCTCAGCGATGCACGCCGCAGGCGCGCGGCGCAACGGGTCGAACGCTGGCGCACGGCGAAGGTTCGCGAGATATCTGTTCAGGCAGCATGGAGGGAGCCGCGATGTTGAGCTTGGCGATAGGTTTAATGGCCGCGGCCGTTCAGGCGCCCGGCGTTGTTGAACCGTCCGCAGCGCCTGAGACGTTTCAGATTACAGCGCCGCCTTGGCGCAGCCGCGCGACCGGTGAAGATGTTGCAAGGGTCTATCCGCCAAAGGCACGCCGAGAGCGCGTAGATGCCCGAGTCACGATGGAGTGCCGTGTTGTCGCCGATGGTCGCATGAACGCCTGCGTCATTCTGACTGAGGAGCCGCCTGGCTACGGCTTCCGGGAGGCGGCGCTCAAGCTTGCTCCGAAATTTCGATTGCACCCGGCGCTTCCCGACGGAACGCCCGTCAAAGGGGGCACAATCAAGATCCCTTTGCGGTTCATGGGGCCTTGGAGCAGCGTCACGCGTGGCGTCAACTGAACCGCGATAACTTATGCTGCCGTTTACGTAAGCGTCATCTTCACATCGTCACGCGGGGCGTCTATGGTCCGCGCCAACGAAATACGCTGTAAATGCTCACGCCAGGGAGCCCGCCATGGACCTCGATTTTTCGCCTGAAGACAACGCTTTCCGCGAGGAAGCCCGCAACTTCATCGCCCAGAACTATCCGCAGGAGCTGCGTGAAAAGCAGAATCGCGGCGAGGATCTCGGTCGTGAGGACTATCTGTCCTGGCACCGCACCCTGGCGAAAAAGGGCTGGTCGACCCCTTCGTGGCCGAAGGAATTCGGCGGCACCGAGTGGACCCCCACCCAGAAGTACATCTGGTCCGAGGAACAAGCCCGCGCCGACACCATCGGCATCTTGCCGTTCGGCGTCGCGATGCTGGCGCCGGTGATCTACACCTTCGGCACCCAGGAGCAGAAAGAGAAGTTCCTGCCGGGCATCCGTGACGGCCAGGTGTGGTGGTGCCAGGGCTATTCCGAGCCGGGCGCGGGTTCCGACCTCGCCTCGCTGAAGTGCAAGGCCGAGCGCGTCACCGGCGACGACGGCAAAGAGTACTACATCGTCAACGGCCAAAAGACGTGGACGACCCTCGGCCAGCACGCCGACTGGGGCTTCTTCCTGGTCCGCACCGACCCGAATTCGAAGCCGCAGGCCGGGATCTCCTTCCTGCTGATCGACATGAAGTCGCCGGGTATCGAGGTGCGCCGCATCACGACCCTGGAAGGCGGCCATGAGGTCAATGACGTCTTCCTCGACAATGTGAAGGTGCCGGTCGAGAACCGCGTCTTCCACGAGAACCAAGGCTGGACCTGCGCCAAGGCGCTGCTGGCCCATGAGCGTTCGGGCATCGCCGGCGTCGCGCGTTCGAAGCGTGGCCTGGAGCGGGTTCGCGAGATCGCCACCACCGAGCGTTCGGACGCCGGCGGCCCGCTGCTGGCCGACCCGTTTTTCAAGCGCAAGGTCGCCGAACTCGAGATCGACTTGACGGCGCTGGAATATACCGAACTGCGCACCCTGGCCGGCGAAAGTAGCGGCAAGGGTCCGGGCACGGAAAGCTCGATCCTCAAGATCAAGGGCACCGAGATCCAGCAGCGCCTGCACGAGCTCGCCCTGGAGGCCGTCGGCCACTACGGCGCGCCCTACCTGCGCGACCTCGGCCACAACGCCAACATCGGCCCCAGCTACGCCGACGGCCTGGCCGGCGACTACTTCAACGGCCGCAAGACCTCGATCTACGGCGGGTCGAACGAGATCCAGCGCAACATCATCGCCAAGATGGTGCTGGGCCTCTAAGCGCCGATCGTTTTAAGTTTCACAACAAGCCTAAGCCCGCCCCGGACGATGAGCCGGGGTGGGGTGTTGCACGGGGAAACCAGATGGATTTCAGCTTCACCGAAGAACAGTCGATGCTGCGCGATACGGTCGCGAGCTATCTGGCCGACCACTACAGCTTCGAACAGCGCCGTGACGCGCTGAAGGCCGAACCGGGCTGGCGCCCGGCGGTCTGGAAGGCCTTCGCCGAAGAGCTCGGCATCCTCGGCGCGCCGTTCTCCGAAGAGCTTGGCGGCCTCGGCGGCGGCTCGACCGACAACATGGTCATCATGGAAGAGCTGGGCAAATCCCTGGTGGTCGAGCCCTATCTCGGCACCGTGGTGATCGGCGGCGGCTTCCTGAAGCACTCCGGCTACGCCGGCGCGGCCGACATGATCGCCAGCATCATCGGCGGCGAGACGATCATCGCCTTCGCCTACGCCGAACCGCAGGCCCGCTACACCTGGCAGGACCTGAAGACCACGGCCAAGAAGGACGGCGCGGGCTATGTGCTGAACGGCCAGAAGGCGGTCGTCATCGGCGCGCCCTACGCCACGCACCTGATCGTCACCGCCCGCACCGGCGGCGCTCAGCGCGACGCCGGGGGCGTCTCGGTGTTCATCGTGCCGAAGAGCGCCAAGGGCGTGACCACCCGCGACTATCCGACGGTCGACGGCTTCCGCGCTTCGGAAGTGACCTTCGAGAACGTCGCCCTGGGCGCCGACGCCCTGATCGGCGCGGAGGGCGCGGCCCTGCCGCTGGTCGAGAAGGTGATCGACGAAGCCATCGTCGCCACCTGCGCCGAAGCCTGCGGCGTGTTCCGCCGCCTGCATGAAGGCACGCTGGAATACACCAAGCAGCGCAAGCAGTTCGGTCAGCCCATCAGCCAGTTCCAGGTGCTGCAGCACCGGATGGTGGACATGTTCATCCAGCTCGAGCAGTCGATCTCGATGACCTATATGGCCGACATCAAGCTGAACGACAGCGACGCCGAACGGGCCAAGGGCGCCTCGGCGGCCAAGGTCCAGATCGGCAAGGCGGCCAAGTTCATCGGCCAGAACGCCATCCAGCTGCACGGCGGCATGGGCATGACCGACGAAATGGCCATCGGCCACTACTTCAAGCGCTCCACGATGATCGAGAGCGCCTTCGGCTCCACCGATCACCACCTGGCCCGCTACGAAGGCCTCAGCCTCGGCAAGGTGGCCTAAGCACTAGAACGCATCCCGGCGAAAGCCGGGACCTAGGCGGCGCTCCGGCTTGCTGGAGCGCCGTTTTTTATGGGCCATTCAGCTGGCTTTCGCCGAGGTCGGCGGGTGAGGGGCGATCTGTGCCGCTTAGTCACAAGTGATTGTCTGACTGCGCCTCTAATTCCCAGGCCGGGTCGCCGCTATCTCCATGCCTCAGCGGCAAGGAGAGCCACCATGGAATACAGAACCCTCGGCAAGTCGGGTCTCAAGGTCCCGGCCTTGAGCTTCGGCGCCGGCACCTTTGGCGGGCAGGGACCGCTGTTCAGCGCCTGGGGCGACACCGACGCCGCCCAGGCGCGCAGGCTGATCGAGATCTGCCTGGAGGCGGGTGTGAACCTGTTCGACACCGCCGACGTCTATTCGAACGGCGCCTCGGAGGACGTGCTGGGCGAGGCGCTGCAGGGGCTGCGCGACCAGGCGCTGATCTCGACCAAGCTTGGCCTGCCGATGGGCGATGGCCCGCTGGACGCCGGGACCTCGCGGCTGCGGCTGGTCCGCGGCGTCGAGGCGGCGCTGAAGCGCCTGCGCACCGACAGGATCGACCTCTTACAACTCCACGCCTTCGACGCCGCGACCCCGGTCGAGGAGACGTTGTCGGCGCTCGACGACCTCGTGAGCGCGGGCAAGGTGCTCTATGTCGGCGCCTCGAATTTCTCGGGCTGGCAATTGATGAAGTCGCTGGCCGCCGCCGACCGCCACGGCTGGCCGCGCTATGTCGCCAACCAGGCCTATTATTCGCTGGTCGGCCGCGACTACGAGTGGGACCTGATGCCGCTCGGCCTCGACCAGGGCGTCGGCGCGATGGTCTGGAGCCCGCTGGGCTGGGGCCGGTTGACCGGCAAGATCCGCCGCGGCCAGCCGCTGCCCGAGAGCAGCCGCCTGCACGAGACCGCCGACTTCGGCCCGCCAGTCGATGACGAGCGGCTCTACCAGGTGGTGGAGGCGCTCGACGTCATCGCCGCCGAGACCGGCAAGACCCTGCCGCAGATCGCCATCAACTGGCTGCTGCGCCGACCAACCGTGTCCAGCGTCATCATCGGCGCGCGTAACGAGACACAGCTTCGCGACAATCTGGGCGCGGTCGGCTGGGCGCTGAGCCCTGACCAGATCGCGCGCCTGGACGCCGCCAGCGCGGTGACGCCGAGCTATCCTCACTATCCCTACTGGCGCGAGGGCGGCTTCAAGGCGGTCAATCCGCCGCCGGTCTGACGTCAAAAAATTTGCATGGGGGTGTCGGGACACGGCTGGCTGGTTCGTCCTAGGGTTCGTAAAACCCCCCGGAGGAGACCCCCCATGCGAATGATCTTCGTCAACCTGCCCGTGAAGAACGTCGAGGCGTCGCGGCGCTTCTTCGGCGCCCTGGGCTTCGACTTCAATCCGCAGTTCTCGAACGAGAACACCGCCTGCATGGTCATCGAAGAGAACATCTTCGCCATGCTGCTGGAGCATGATCGCTTCAAGGATTTCATCACCGGCGAGATCAGCGACGCCACCAAGGCCACCGAGGTTCTGACCTGCCTGTCGGCCGACAGCCGCGCCCAGGTGGACGGCACCCTGGCCAAGGCGCTGGCGGCGGGCGGCAAGCCTTGGAAACCGATCCTCGACATGGGGCCGATGTACGGCTGCAGCTTCCAGGACCTCGACGGCCACGTCTGGGAACTGATGTACATGGACCAGGCGGCGATGGCCGAGATGGGTGAGGCCGCCGAGGCCAGCGCCTAGAGTTTGATCGCCTAGAGGGATATTGGGTGGGGTGTGAACGCAGCTCACCCTCTCAGCTTTCGCAGCTATGGCGCGGACGGCGCGATGCACCGGCACGACCATGTGCAGCTGGTGCTGCCGGTGATCGGCCAGCTGGAGATCGAGGTGGGCGGGCGCGGCGGCCGGTTGGACGCCGCGCGCGCCGCCTTCGTTGCGCCGGGCGCCGATCACGTGCAATCGGGCGACGGCGCCAATCGCCTGCTGGTCGTCGACTGCGCGATGGCCGACGTCGGCGAGGCGGCGGTCGAGCGCATGAGCCGCCAGGTGTTCCTGCCCATATCGCCGGTGGCGCGGCGGCTGATCGAATTTGTCGACCTGTCGGGCCGCCGCCAGCCGATGTCGGCCGCGACCGCCTGGCGCTGCACGCCGTTGTTGCTCGAGGCCTTGCTGGACACGCCCCAGGCGCCCTCGCGGCTGGAGATGCTGAAGCGGCGGATCGAGGCTGATCCCGGTCGCGATTGGTCGGTCGCCGCCATGGCCCAGGCGGCGGGGGTGAGCGCCAGCCGGCTGCACGCGCTGTTCCTCGCCGAACTGGGCCAGACGCCGGGGCAGGTGCTGACGGAGCTGCGGCTGCGCGCCGTGCAGGACGGCCTGGCCACCTCCACCGCCTCGATCGCCGAATTGGCGTTCCAGGCCGGCTATTCCGACCAGGGCGCGCTGACCCGGGCGATGCGCCGGGCCACCGGCCTCACCCCCGCCGCATACCGCAAGCGTTTCCGGCGATAGCCTGGGTCCAAGCTTAGGTAGCCTCGGCCAAGACGCGCACCTCGCACCTCGCCACCCTGATCTCCGCAGTCAGGCGAGATGAAGAGGAACGGGCAGGTGGTGCGTGGAATCGCAAACGGAGTCGCGGCGGGCGCGGCCTGGGGCCTGGTGTTCCTGGCGCCCCAGATGCTGGGCGATTTCAGCCCGTTCCAACTCTCGGCCGCGCGCTATCTCGCCTATGGCGCGGTGGCGGCGCTGCTGCTCGCCCCGCGTTGGCGCCCGCTGGCCGCACGGCTGGGGCGGGCTGAATGGATCGGCCTGGTTCGGCTGAGCCTGCTCGGCAACATCCTCTACTACGTGCTGCTGGCGAGCGCCGTGCAGTGGGCGGGCGGCGCCTCGGCCTCGCTGATCGTCGGACTGCTGCCGGTGGCGTTGAGCGTGGTCGGCGCGCGCGAGGCGGGCGCGGTGAGCTTTCGCGCCCTGGTTCCGTCGATGGCGCTGTGCTTGGCCGGGGTGGGGCTGGTGGCGTTCGAGGCGTTCCGGCTCGACACCGGGAGCGGCGATCCGGTCGTCCGGCTGTTGGGATTGGTCTGCGCGGTCGGGGCGCTGGCCGCGTGGTCGGCCTATTCGGTGGACAACGCTCGCTGGCTGGCCCGGCGGCCGGATATCTCCGCCTACGACTGGTCGTTGCTGACTGGCGTGGTGACCGGCGCGTTGGCGCTGCTGCTGGCGATCCCGGCGTTCTGGGGCGGGGCCGGGCACGGGCCGGCGGAGTGGGCCAGGTTCTGGGGTGTCGCGACCGGGGTGGCGATCCTGGCCTCCGTGGTCGGCAACGGCCTGTGGAACCAGGCCAGCCGCCTGCTGCCCCTGACGCTCAGCGGCCAGCTGATTGTGTTCGAGACGCTGTTCGCCTTGCTCTATGGCTTCCTCTGGTCGCAGCGCTGGCCCACCGGCCTGGAGGTCCTGGCGATCGCCTGCCTGGTGGCCGGGGTGCTGTGGTGCGCCTCGCTTCATCGTGCACTGAGGGTGTCGCCGGCCTTGTAGGGGCGTAGACTATCCGCCTCTCAGGTTTTTGGTTTCAGGCGAAGTGCATCGAGGCCTGTTCGCCCGCTTCGGGGCAACCGGCTTAAGGCGGCTATCGACTCTTAGGGCCCCCTCAACCCTCACGCCGCATGGTGATCCCGGACGCTCTTCTATGCGACTGGCCGATAGGGGGAGGTGATGCGCAAGGGATTGGTCTCTCTGGACTCTCTCGTGGTCGCTAGGCCCCAGCGGTCCTGCTTTGTGAAGCTCGCATTCGCAAGCCTAGCGGTTGCCTGCGGCCTAAGTACGGTAGGATGCGCGCGCACCGCGCCTCGCGCCTGTGGCCCTGGCGCTAGCCACATCGATGCAGCCACCGCAATCCAGCGAGCCTCGACGTTTTCCCTCCGCGAGCCCCTGATGCTCAGGGAGATAGGATACTCCGCCGACAAGTTCGCCGAGGTCCTGCATAGTCCTGATTGCTGTCGCGTGGACCAACTGTCCCCGGGTGATGGATCCGCTCCCGAATGGCAGGTCGGGATCACCACACCGGAGGTCGACCGTCCCTGGGAGATCGTCGTGATGTTGGACCTGTGCGGTGGATACCGAGCGATGAACTGGATTCAATTGCAACGAACAGCGTCTGTCTCGTGACAGTCTAGGAGCGGCCTTCGATAACCACCCGCCTCGATCACCAGGGAGCCGACGTCGGCGATGCGCTGGTGGCGGACGCAGGTCAGGGCGGCGAATTGCACCTGACTCCAGAGGCGCGCTAGATTGCGGCATGACCCAGAAGCTGACCGATAGGCCCATCTCAATCGCGGCGGACCATCGCGGAGTCGCTTTGAAGGCGCGACTAAAAGCCTGGCTGCTCGCCAATGGTTACACGGTGAAGGATTGCGGGACGGACAGCGACGCCGAGCGGGTCGATGCGATGGACTACGCGCTTCAGCTGGCCGCGGAAATCAAGGCCGGCCGGTCTGACTTCGCCATCGGGATATGCGGTAGCGGGCAGATGATGGCGATAACGGCCAACCGCTTTCCCTTCATACGGGCGACACTTCTTCATGCCGCAGAAGAGACCGTCGGCGCCCGCGAACACGGTGACGCCAACATGCTGGTATTGGGCGCAGACGCCACCGACGACGTCACGGCTGAGCACATCCTCAAGGCGTTCTTGAACACCGCCGCCGTAGGGGAGCGGTATGCCGCGCGTCGAGAACGGCTAGCTAAACTCGATATTTCTGGGTTGTAGAGCTACGTCGGCCTGGGGGTAGGGCATGGAATGGTTGGATCGGCTGTTCCGACGAGCAGCGAAATTAGCGCTGGATGGAAGCAGCTACCGGACAGCCTGCACGCTCTACAGCGAGGATGGCGAACGCGCGGTCGAGATCCGCGAGTTCTCCAACCGCAAAACCTATCTCGTCGAAAGCGAATGGGTCGAAGGGACCACGTTCACGGACCGTCGTTCAGGCAGCATGGTCGGCCCGTTCAAATCTCCCGCGCACGCTGAACGCTTCATCACATCAACTGCGTGGTTTCGCGGCCAGACGCGCTAACCCATCGCGGAGATCGGCGGCGCCGCCTTGTCACCAACCCGCTCCTCCCGGCGAAAGCCGGGATCCAGATGGGGTGGCGCAGACGTGGGCTCTACCGGCTCAGAACTGATCCAGACAGCCACTGACTTATGAGATCTGGATCCCGGCTTTCGCCGGGAGGAGCGGTGTTGAATGTGGCTCTAGGCGGCGGCCGTGAGCCGGGCGTGTTCGGCGGCCATCTCGGCGCGGAAGCTGTCCTTTGACCACAGCCGGTAGTCGCCCTGAGTGTAGGCCTGGGCGTTGCGCCAATAGAGGAAGGCGTTCATCGCGTTGGCGACCGAGTTGTCGCGGGTCTTGGTGACCGCGCCGGGCGAGCCCATGACGATGGAGTTCGGCGGGATGACGGTTCCTTCCTTCAGGAACGCGCCCCCGGCGACGATGGAGCCGGCGCCGACCACGCAGCCGTCCATGATGGTGGCGCCGATGCCGATCAGGCAGTTGTCGCCGATATCGCAGCCGTGCAGCGTGACATGGTGGGTGATCGAGCAATTGGCCCCGACAATGGTCGGCGTGCCCGATCCGACATGGACCATCACGAAGTCCTGGATGTTGGTGCGCGGGCCGATGACCACGCGCTGGCTCTCGGCGCGGACCACGACATTGCACCAGATCGAGGCCTCGGCGGCGATCTCGACCTCGCCAAAGATGCGCGCGGACGGATCGATCCAGGCCGAGCCAAGGTCGCGGACGTCGGGGCCGAGGAAGGGCGTGGCGGTCATGGGGCGGTCTCCGGTGAATTGGCGGCACACTTCTAGATTTCCCGCGCGTCAGACAAGCCTCGGGCTTGCCAAAGTCGGCGCGACCGCGCCTAACCCGAGCCATGGCGTTTCGCGACTTCGCCCTCCTGGTCCTGGTCTGCCTGCTCTGGGCGACGAACAACATCGTATCCAAGTACGTGGTGGCCTATCTGCATGCGCCGCCGCTGTTCTACGCCGCCGTGCGGTTCGGCATCGTGGCGCTGGCCGTATTCCCCTGGCTGAGGAACCCGCCGCGACCGCTCTGGCGCCTGCTGTTGATCGCGGTGTGCATGGGCGCGGGCTCGTTCGCCTTCATGTTCATGGCGCTGCGAACGGTCAGCCCGTCGTCGGCGGCCATCGTCAGCCAGCTGATGGTGCCGACCACCACTTTCCTGTCCTTCCTGATCCTGGGCGAGCGGCTGAGCCGCCGGCGACTGCTGGGCATCGGCCTGACGCTGACGGGCGCCTTGGCGGTGATGTGGGACCCGCACGGGGTGAGCATCTCGGCCGGCCTGCTGCTTGTGCTGGCGTCGGTGGGCACGGGCTCGCTGGGGGCGGTGCTGATGAAGCAGATGGACGGGGTGAAGCCGCTGCAGTTCCAGGCCTGGGTCGGGCTGGCCTCGGCGGTGGTGCTGACGGCGCTGTCGGCGGCGTTCGAGCCGGGCGCGCTGCAGGCCGGCATCGCCATCGGGTGGAAGTTCTGGCTGGCGGTGACGTTCTCGGCCCTGATCGTCTCGGTCTTCGGCCACACGGCCTATTACTGGCTGATCCAGCGGTATGAGGCGAACCTGATCTCGCCGTTGACCCTGATGACGCCGCTGGCCACCATCGGCCTTGGCGTGGCGATCACGCATGATCCGTTCGACGCGCGGATGGCTTTCGGGGCCGCCGTGGCGCTGGCCGGGGTGCTGATCATCGCCATGCGGCCCAACCAGATCATGCTGCTCATCTACGCCCTGCGCGGCGCGACCACTCGGAGCCCCAAGTGAACGTCATCGAGGCGGCCTCGCCGAACTTCAACGAACGCACCACGCCGCCGGACATGCTGGTGCTGCACTATACCGGCATGCGGACCGGGCCCGAGGCGCTGGCCCGGCTGTGCGACGAGGCGGCCAAGGTCTCGTCGCACTATCTGGTCGAGGAGGACGGGCGGGTGTTCGCGCTGGTGGCCGAGGAGCGCCGCGCCTGGCATGCGGGGCTGTCGTCCTGGAAGGGACAGACCGATATCAACGGCCGCTCGATCGGGATCGAGATCGTCAATCCGGGCCATGAGTTCGGCTATCGCGCTTTTCCGGCCGCGCAGATCGCCGCGGTGATCGAGCTGATCGCTGACATCCGCACGCGCTGGAGCATCGAGGACAGCCGGATCGTCGGCCATTCCGACGTCGCGCCCGACCGCAAGGACGATCCCGGCGAACTGTTCCCCTGGAAGCAGTTGGCGCAGGCCGGCCACGGCCTGTGGGCCGAGCCGGACGCCGCGCCGGGCCTCCCGCTATCCGAGGGCGAGGAGGGGGCTGGCGTATTCGCGCTGCAGGCCGGCTTCACGCGACTGGGCTATGACTGCGCGCCGTCGGGTAAGTACGACGCCCGCACCACGGCGGTGGTCCGCGCCTTCCAGCGCCACTGGCGCCAGGAGAAGGTCGATGGCGTGGCCGACGGCATGACCCGGGCGCGGCTGATCGCGTTGCTGCGCGCGGCGGCCTGAGGTGAGCGCGTTCGAGATCCGGCCGACCGAGGCCTCGCAGGCTCCGGCGGTGCTGGCGCTCTATCGCGCGGCGGCGGCGGGTTCCGGGGGGCTGGCCCGCAGGCCTGATGAGATGGACCTGGCCTATGTCGAGGGCTTCCTGGCCAAGGCCTTGGCTGGCGGCGTGAGCCTGGGCGCCTGGCGCGGCGAGGCGCTGTGCGGCGAGATCCACGCTTCGCGCATCGGGCCCGACCAGTTCGCCCATGTGCTGTCTGACCTGACGGTCGCGGTCGATCCGGCCTGGCAGGGCCAGGGCGTGGGGCGGGCTCTGTTCCAGGCGCTGTTCGCCGCCGCCGCGCAGCTGAGCCCGCAGGTGACCCGCATCGAGCTGATGGCGCGCGAGGGCAATGGCGGCGCCATCCGGCTCTATCAGGCGCTGGGCTTCGTGGTCGACGGGCGGTTCGAGGGGCGGGTGCGGACGCCCGACGGCCGGCTGGAGGCCGACATCGCCATGGGCCTGCTGATCCCCGCCGCCGGCGGCGCGGCTTGACGTCGCTTGCCTCCGCCGTCAGCACTGCCGGTCAGAGGTTTTGCGTTCTAATTCATACCCACTTTTCGAAAACTAAGGATCGTTTTGATGCGCAATTTGTTCAGCGTTGAAGGCAAGGTCGCCCTGGTCACCGGCGGCAGCCGCGGCATCGGCGAGATGATCGCCCGCGGCTATGTCGAGAACGGCGCCAAGGTCTATGTCTCCTCGCGCAAGGCCGATGTCTGCGACCGGGTCGCCGAGGAGCTGTCGCAGTACGGGACCTGCATCTCGCTGCCGTTCGACCTGTCGAACATGGCCGGGATCGTCGGTCTGGCGGGCGCGCTGGCCGAGCGCGAGAGCAAGCTGGACATCCTGGTCAACAACGCCGGCGCCACCTGGGGCGCGCCGATCGACGAGTATCCGGAAGACGGCTGGGACAAGACCGTCGACCTGAACGTGAAGTCGATCTTCTTCCTGACCCAGAAGCTGTTGCCGCAACTGCGCGCCGCCGCCACGCATGAAGAGCCCTCGCGGGTGATCAACATCGCCTCGGTCAACGGCATCGAGCCGCCGTCCCTGGAGACCTACGCCTATTCGACCTCGAAGGCCGGCTGCATCATGCTGACCCGCCACCTGGCCAAGCGGCTGGCGCCCGAGCACATCCTGGTCAACGCCATCGCGCCCGGCCCCTTCCAGAGCCACATGATGGCCGCGACCCTGGCGCAGGCCGGCGACGCCATCGCCAAGGCCAATCCGCGCGGCCGGATCGGCACGCCGGAGGACATCGCCGGGGTGGCGATCTTCCTGGCCAGCCGCGCCAGCGCCTACACCACCGGCACGGTCGTCCCCTGCGACGGCGGTTCGGCCGAATTCTAAGGGCCTGGCGCCTCCCGGCCGGAGCGGTCGGGAGGCGCGGTTCCATCAGCGCAGCCGGCGTTCCAGGCCGGCGACCAGCAGGTCGAGGCCGTAGTCGAAGCCGTTCTCCGGCTTTTGCTGGCCGGCGAGCGCCCAGGCGATGTTGGGGAAGAGATCGGCGGGCGGGGCGGCGGCGCCGGCCGGGTTGGCGCGGCGGGTGACCTCAAAGCGCGCCCAGCCGACGATGAAAGATAGCGCCACGCCATAGGCGTGCAGGGCCTCGTCAGCCGGCACTCCCGCCCGGCGCATGACGCCGAGGCCCAGCTCCAGGGGGCGGATCGCCCGTGGTCCTGAGCTGTAGTCCTCCGGGAACAGCCGCGTGATGTCGCGGGTCTCGACCAGGCGGCGGCGCAAGGCGTGGGCCATACGGCGGAGGTCGCCGCGCCAGTCGCCGCTCGGGGCGCCATAGTCGAGGTTGTCGATCAGGTGGTCGAACAGCAGGAGGCCGAGGTCCTCCTTGTTCTTCACGTGCCAGTAGAGGGCGGGAGCCTGGACGCCGAGTTCGGCGGCGACGCTGCGCATGGTCAGGCGATCATAGCCGTTGCGGTCCAGCAGGCGCGCGGCGGCCTGGACGATGTCTTCGCGGGTGAGTTGGGGGCCGAGCTTGCGGGGCATGTGTGGAAAGAGCCGGGTTTATTTAACGTTGTAAAGTGCGAGTGAGCTCGCTAGCTTTCAATTTAACAACGTTAAATAAGGAGGTTCAGCGTGCAGGCTTCCCTTCCTCCGGTCCCGGTTCCGCCGGCCAGGTCGCTGCCGCTCTGGCGCGCCATCAAGGTGGCCAGAGGCAACACCTTGGCGGTGATCCCAGCGCAGGCCTTCGAGGTCCCGGTCTTTGACCAGTCGAGCGCGATCCTCGGGCGCAGCTTCCTGGTCAGTGATCCGGAGGGCGTGAAACGAGTGCTGCTGGACGAGGTCGCCAACTACCCGAAGTCGGAGTTTCAGAACCGGATCTTCGCCGCGGCGTTCGGCGACGGCATCCTGACCAGCGGGGGAGAGACCTGGAAGGCGCATCGGCGGTTGATGGCGCCTGCCTTCGATCCGCGCAGCGTCGAGGCCCACGCCCCGATGATGGCGGCGACCGCGCGCGCTTTCGTCGACGGCTGGCGGCCGGGAGAGACGATCGACGTCGCCCAGGCCATGGCCGAGCTCAGCCTGAAAATCATCGCACGGGCGATGTTCTCCGGTGCGGGAGACGACCTGGGGCCACGGATGGATCAGACCCTGCGGGCCATGGATGTGATCTTGGCGGACTTTGGCCTTATCGACGTGGTTCCGGGCGTTCGGGGCCTGCGCTGGCGGGCGCGGGAGCGGCGCATCGCGGCTGGGTTCGCGGTCTTCGACAGCTGGATCGCCGAGTTGATCGGTTCGCGTCGCGCGGCGCCGGCCGGAGGTGATCTGCTCGACCGCCTGATCGCCGCGCGCGATCCCGAGACCGGGCTTGGCCTGAGTGACCGGCAGGTGCGCGACCAGTTGGTGACGATCTTCGTGGCTGGGCATGAGACCACGGCCGTGGTGCTGGCCTGGACCTGGTACCTGCTGTCGCAGAACCCCGAGGCGGAGGCGCGGCTACACGCCGAGCTCGATGCGTCGCCCGGCGCGCCGCCGGCCTATGCGCGCCAGGTGGTGGAGGAGGCGATGCGGATCTTTCCGCCGGTTCCGCGCATCCCGCTGCGGCGGGCGGCGGCGGACGACGTGATCTGCGGCGTGCAGATACCGAAGGGCGCTTATGTCTGCGTCGCGCCGTGGGTGATCCATCGCCACCGCAGCCTGTGGAAAGATCCCGAGCGGTTTGATCCCGGCCGGTTCGCAGGCGAGCGGCCGGCGCGCTTTTCCTATCTGCCGTTCGGGGCGGGGCCGCGGGGCTGCATCGGGGCCTCGCTGGCGCTCACCGAGGTGGCGATCGTGCTGACCGAGGTGGCGCGGCGATATCGCCTGAAACTGGCGCCGGGACAGGTCGTGGCGATGAAGCCGCGCATGACGCTGCGCCCATTGGGACGAATTGGGATGGAGCTGGTTGCTCGCGCCGCTTGACCTGGGGCGGCTTGGGCCTCACTGAACGCGCGGACCAGACGGCTGGGCGATCGCGGCTGCCTTCGGGCGGTCGAGGAAAGTCCGGGCTCCACGACGACATGGCGGCGGGTAACGCCCGCCGGGGGCGACCCCAGGGATAGCGCCACAGAGAGCAGACCGCCTCGGCTGCGGCCGAGGTAAGGGTGAAAGGGTGGGGTAAGAGCCCACCGCGGACCTGGTGACAGGGACGGCACGGCAAGCCCCGCCAGGAGCAAGACCGAATAGGGACGTTGCGCCCGCCTTGTGCGGGTAGGGCTGTCGTAGGCCCGAGACGTCCGGGTAGGTCGCGAGAACCGTCCAGCAATGGGCGGTCCAGAGGAATGATCGCCGCGTCTGTTCGCAGACGAGACAGAACCCGGCTTATAGGCCGTCTGGTCCATCGATCCCCACAGCTTATCCACACCCCGGCGACGGGTGGGTCGCTATACTTAACGAGTTCGCTGTATGTTCTGTGGATCGTTAATGTTCGGCCTTCGAGCGGGGCCATGACACCTTTGTTTTTACGAGAATTGAGCTCTTGGAGTCATTGTCTCCCAATTGATCCCATGTTAACCCAATCAGCATCCGTTAAGGATCTTGGCGTCGCCGTTTTCGGGGGCGCCGGGGACCGGAAGCGGGGCTGAACGGGCGGTCCACGTGGGGCCGCGAACTGGGGCGACGGCGGGGATGTTTCTCTCGACCTTCGAGAAACAAGTGGACGCCAAGCGGCGCATCGTTGTGCCGCAGGAATTCCGCGCGCTCGTGTCGGGGCCGTTCGACGGCATCGTCTGCTTCCCGTCCATCGAAGCCGATTGCGTCGAAGGTGGCGGCAAGGCCTTGTTCGACCGTTACCTTTCGCTGATCGAGGAAATGCCCTTCGGTGATCCGACGCGTTCGGCCATCGAGCTTTCGGTGCTGGGCGGGCAGGCGAAGATGAGCTTCGACACCGCTGGCCGCATCACCTTGCCAGAACAACTCTGCGACCAGTTCGGCCTGACCGACTGGGTCGTGCTGGTCGGCCTCGGCGACCGCTTCCAGATCTGGGAGCGCGAGGCGTTCCAGGCCCACCGCGCCGCCCAACGTGAACTCGCCCGTGACGGGCTGGCCCAACTGCGCGCCCAGCAGCGGGCCGCGAAGCTGGCGGTCGGTCAATGAGCGCGCCCCACACATCGGTGCTGCTGGACGAGGTGATCGCCGCGCTCGAGCCTGCGCCGGGCAAGATCATCGTCGACGGCACCTTCGGGGCCGGCGGTTATTCGCGCGGCTTCCTGGCGACCGGCGCAAACGTGGTGGCCTTCGACCGCGATCCGAGCGCCCGGCAGTTCGCCGAGGGCCTGGGCGACAACTTCCGCCTGGTCGACGCGCGGTTCTCCGAAATGGCCGCCGAGCTGGGCGAGCGCTCGGTCGACGGGGTGGCGCTGGATCTCGGCGTGTCGTCCATGCAGCTCGACCAGGCCGAGCGCGGCTTCTCGTTCATGCGCGATGGTCCGCTGGACATGCGGATGGGTGCGAGCGGACCGACCGCCGCCGACATCGTCAACACCGCCGAGCCGGCCGAGCTGGCGCGGATCATCTGGCTCTATGGCGAAGAGCGCCAGTCGCGCCGGATCGCCGCCTTCATCATGCGCCGGCGTATTGAGCAGCCCTTCACCCGCACCCTGGATCTGGCCGAGGTCATCGAGCGCGCGCTGGGCGGCCGACGCGGCGCCAAGGTGCATCCGGCGACCCGCTCGTTCCAGGCGCTGCGCATCGCGGTCAACGAAGAGCTCAGCGAGCTGGAGGCTGGCCTCGAAGCCGCCGAGCGCGTGCTGAAGGTCGGCGGCCGCCTGGCCGTGGTGACCTTCCATTCGCTGGAAGACCGGATCGTCAAAGCCTTCTTCACCGCCCGGGCCGGCAAGACCCCGGGCGGGTCGCGTCACCTGCCGCCGGTGGAAGCCCTGGCGGCGCCGAGTTTCGACCTGCTGTTCAACGGCGCGCGCACGGCGGGGGAGGCTGAGACCTCGGCCAATCCGCGCGCGCGGTCAGCCAAACTTCGCGTGGGCGTGCGTACGGCCGCCCCGGTGTGGAGCGATGCGACATGAGCATTCTCGATCGCAAGGTTCGCGGTTTCCGGCTGATCGACGTGGTCGCCCTGGCCGTTCTGCTGGCCATCATCCTGTCGGTCTACCTGGCCAAGACCATCGCCGGTAAGGAGCGCGCCGAGATCGCCTCGGTCGAGAAGCTGATCGACGGCGAGAAGGCGCGCATCCGCCTGCTGCAGGCCGAGGTCGCTCACCTGGAGCAGCCGGCTCGCATCGAAACCCTGTCCACGACCCATCTCGGCATGGCGCCGCTGCAAGCCAAGCACGAGACGACCGTCGACAAGCTGTCGGAAATCGCCCTCGGGAAGCAAAAGCCGTGACTATGGCGCACCCCTCGTTCGAAGCGCCGGGCTGGCGCTGGCTGAAGGCCAAGGTCTGGGGGCTGGAGCACGCCTTCGAGCGCGCCAAGGCCGCCGGCAAGGCCGAGGACGACACCCGTATCCGCATCTTCTTCGTGCTGGCGCTGTTCTCGGCCAGCTTCGCGATGCTGGCGGTCGGCGCCACGCGCGCAGCGCTGTTCTCCGATGTCGGGCACGGCAACGGCCTGGTGGGGCCGGTCGGCGCGGCGCGGGCCGACCTGACCGACCGCAACGGCGCGATGCTGGCCGCCGACCTGTTGCACTACGGCCTCTATGTCGATCCGCGCGAGATCTGGGACGCCAACGAAACCCGCCGGGCGCTGCGATCGGCCCTGCCGAACGTCTCTCGCGCGCGCCTGGAAAAGGCGCTGAAGGGCGAGCGCCGCGGCTTCGTCGCCAGCGGCCTGACGCCGGAAGAGCGCGCGCGGGTCAATGCGCTGGGCCTGCCGGGCGTCAGCTTCGAGGGTGAAGAGCGCCGGGTCTATCCGCTGGGCCACACCGCCGCGCACCTGATCGGTTTCGCCGACACCGGCGGAGTCGGGATCGCCGGCGCCGAGCGGGCGCTGAACGACAGCCTGCGGGCGGGCGCGGCCTCGAACGGGGCGGTGGCGCTGTCCATCGACCTGCGCGTCCAGGCGGCGCTGGAGGACGAGCTCTACAAGGCCGCCGCCGAGTTCCAGCCGCGCGGCGCCGTGGGCATCGTCACCGACGTCCACACCGGCGAAATTCTCGGCATGGCCAGCTATCCCACCTTCGATCCGAACCGGGTCTCGGTGGCGAGCGACGACGCCAAACTGAACCGCGCCGCCGCGGCGATCTATGAGATGGGCTCTACCTTCAAGGCCTTCACCGTGGCCATCGGCCTGGACACCGGGGTCGCTAATCCGTCCTCGACCTTCGACGCCCGCGAGCCCTATCAACTGGGCTATCGGACCATCAAGGACTACCACGCGGCCCGGAAGATCCTGACCCTGGTCGAGGTGTTCCAGCACTCCTCCAATATCGGCACCGCCAAGCTCGCCGAGAGCATCGGCGCCGATCGCCTGAGCCACTATTTCACCGCGCTTGGCCTCACCAAGCCGGCCAAGGTCGAGCTGATGGAGTCGGCTCGCCCGCTGACGCCGCGCAAGTGGGACATGGACGCGGTGGCCTCGACCTCCTTCGGTCACGGCATGAACGTCAGCCCGCTGGCGCTCTCCAGCGCCATGGGCGCGCTGCTCAACGGCGGCAATCTGGTGCCGCTCACCATCCGCAAGCTGGAGCCGAACCAGCGGCCCCAAGGCGTGCGGGCGGTCTCCGAACAGACCTCGATGCAGATGCTGCAGATCATGCGCGCCAATGTCATCGGCGGCAGCGGCAAGTCGGCCAATGCGCCCGGCCTCAGCGTCGGCGGCAAGACCGGCACCGGCGAGAAGTATGATCCGACCATTCGCGGCTACTCGACCCAAAAGCAGGTGTCGTCCTTCGCCGCGGTGTTCCCGACCTCCGGTCCCGTCGAGGACAAGCGCTACTTCGTGCTGATCCTGATGGACGAGCCGCATGGCAACGCCAAGACCTACGGCTATTCGACCGGCGGCTGGGTCGCCGCGCCGGCCGCCGGCCGGGTGATCGACCGCATCGCCCCGTTCCTGGGCGTCCAGCGCCAGAACGAGATCATCAAGGTCGTGGGTGAAGACGGCGTGGCTCAACCCCTGGCGGACGGTCACTGATGGCGGCGCCTCTTTCCGCGCTGGTCCAGCGCAGCCTTGACGCCGATCCGGTGATCGAGGGCGTCACCGCCGACAGCCGCAAGGTGAAGCCGGGCTTCCTGTTCGCCGCCTTGCCGGGGTCCAAGGTCGACGGGCGTGAGTTCGCGACCAAGGCGGTCGCGGGCGGCGCCGTGGCGGTGATCTCGGCCGTGGACCTGCCGGACCTCGGCGTTCCGGTCATTGTCACCCCGGACCCGCGCCGGGCCTACGCCCTGGCGGCCAAGGCGTTCTGGCGGGCCCAGCCGCCGGTTGTGGTCGCGGTCACGGGGACCAACGGCAAGACCTCGGTCGCCGCCTTCTGCCGGCAGATTTTCAACTATACGGGCAAGACCGCCGCCAGCATGGGCACCCTGGGCGTGCGCGCCACGGGACCTGGATTGGACGAGCAGATCACGCCGCCGGGCCTGACCACGCCGGACGCCGCCGACGTCGCCGAACTGATGTCGATCCTGGCCGCCAAGGGCGTGACCCACTTGGCGCTGGAGGCCTCGTCGCACGGCGTTGATCAGCGCCGGCTGGACGGCGTGACCCTGACAGCCGCCGGGTTCCTGAACCTGACCCAGGACCATCTCGACTATCACCACACGATGGACGCCTATCGGGACGCCAAGCTGCGGCTGTTCGAAACCCTGCTGCCGCGTGGCGCGACCGCTGTGCTGAACGCCGATTCCGACGCCTATGGCGCTTTCGCGGCGACCGCCGTGACCTCCGGCCAGAGCATCTATTCGGTGGGCGAGGCGGGGCAGGGTTTGAAGCTGCTGAGCCGTCAGCCGACCCCGGAAGGCCAGACCCTGAAGATCGAGGCGGCTGGAAAGACTTACGAAGTTCGTCTGCCGCTGGTGGGCGGATACCAGGCTTCGAACGTTCTGGTGGCGGCGGGCCTGTGCATCGCCGCTGGCGAGGACGTGGCGAGCGTGATGTCCGCACTGGAAACCATCGAGGGCGCGCCGGGTCGGCTGCAACGGATCGGGACCGGTCCGAAGGGCGGCGAGGCCTATGTCGACTACGCCCATACGCCTGACGGCCTGGAGACGGTGCTGAAGGCGCTGCGCCCGCACGTCGAGGGCCGGCTGATCGTGGTGTTCGGCGCCGGCGGCGACCGTGACCGCGCCAAGCGCCCGTTGATGGGCAAGGCGGCGGCCGACCATGCCGACATCGCCATCGTCACCGACGACAACCCGCGCAGCGAGGTTCCGGCCGCGATCCGCGCCGAGGTCCTGGCCGGCGCCAAGGGCGCGCAGGAGATCGGCGACCGCCGCGAAGCGATCACCGCAGCCGTGGCCCTGATGGGCGCGGGCGACGTGCTGGTGGTGGCCGGCAAGGGCCACGAGCAGGGCCAGACCATCGCCGGCGTCGTGCATCCCTTTGACGACGTGACCGAAGTCGCTCAAGCCCTGGAGGCGCTCCGTGGCTGAGCCGCTGTGGACCTCGCAGGAGATCGTCGCGGCCACGGGCGGGCGCTTGTCGGGCGCGCCGTTCGTCGTGAACGGGGTCTCCATCGACACCCGCTCCATCGAGACCGGCGATCTGTTCGCGGCCCTGGCCGGCGTGCGGGACGGCCATGAGTTCGTGGCCCAGGCCCTGGCGGCCGGCGCCTCGGGCGCACTGGTGTCGCAAGGCGTCGAGGGCTTGAGCGTCGTCGTCGAAGACACGCTCAAGGCCTTGGAAAGACTTGGAGAAGCCGCGCGTGACCGGGCGCCGCAGACACGTCGCGGGGCGGTCACCGGATCGGTCGGCAAGACCAGCGTCACCCAGGCGGTGCGCGCCGGCTTGATGCTGGCCGGCAAGGCCCACTCGTCGGTGAAGAGCTACAACAACCATATCGGCGTGCCCCTGACCCTGGCCCGCATGCCGCGCGATACTGAGCGCGCGGTGTTCGAGATCGGCATGAACCACGCCGACGAGATCGCGCCGCTGTCGCGGTTCGTGCGGCCGCATGCTGTGGCGATCACCACGGTCGGGCCGGTCCATGTCGAAAACTTCCCGGACGGCGAGACGGGCGTCGCCCGCGCCAAGGCCGAGATCTTCGCCGGTATCGAGCCGGGCGGCGTGGCGGTGCTGAACGCCGACAACAAATGGTTCGATCTGCTGAGCGCCGAGGCCCGCAAGGCCGGCGCGGAGGTCCGCAGCTTCGGCTCCGGCGAGGGCTGTGACGCGCGGTTGATCGACTTCCAGCCGCAGGCCGGCCGAGCGAACGTCCGCGCCCGCCTGCATGGCCGGGCCTTGGACTTTCCGATCCTGCAGACCGGCTTCCACTGGGGGCCGAACAGCATGGCCGTCCTGCTGATGCTGGAGGCGCTGGGCGTCGATCTGAACGACAGCCTGACCGCGCTCGGAGACTTCGAGCCGCTGGCCGGCCGCGGGGCCGAACAGGTCGTCAAGCTGGCGGGCGGCGACTTCACCCTGATCGACGAGAGCTACAACGCCAATCCGATCTCGATGGGCGCGGCCTTCGCCTCGCTCGGCGCGCGCAAGAGCGCGGGGCGACGGATCGTCGCGCTGACCGACATGTTGGAATTGGGGGCTGACGGCCCAGCTTTCCACGCCGGCTTGGCCGAGCCGCTGAACAGCGCCGGGGTGGACCTGGTGTTCTGCGCCGGGCCGCTGATGAAATCGCTGTGGGGCGCCCTTCCTCCGACTCGTAGGGGCGGTTACGCGGAGACAGCAGCGGAGCTGGCGCCGCTGATCAGCGCGGCCGTAGAGCCGGGCGATCTGGTGATGGTCAAGGGTTCGAACGGCTCGAGAGCCGGCGCGGTGGCCGCCGCGCTGGTCGCTCTCGACGTGCGTTCGTTGGAGAAGGGCTGATGCTCTATTGGCTGTATCAACAGCTGTCGGCCGACGGATATGTTCCGTTCCTGAACCTGTTGAAATATCAGACTTTCCGCACGGGCATGGCGCTGTTCACGGCGCAGCTCGTGGTGGTGGCCATGGGCTCGCGCTTCATTCGCTGGATGCAGGCCAAACAGGGCAAGGGCCAGCCGATCCGCGCCGACGGCATCGAACGCCACGTGGTCGAGAAGGCCGGCACCCCGACGATGGGCGGGGTGATGATCCTGGCCGGCCTGTTGGTCGGCACGCTGCTGTGGTCGGACCTGACCAACGTCTATGTCTGGGCCGTGATCCTGGTGACCGCCGGCTACGGCGTGCTCGGATTCACCGATGACTACGCCAAGGTCACCAAGCAGACGACGGACGGCGTCTCGGGCAAGGTCAGGCTGCTGATGGAGGCGCTCATCGCGCTCGCCGCCGTCGCCCTGATGGTGGTGTTCGGCACCAATCCGCCGGAGACCCCGGACCTGTCGACCTCGGTCGCGTTCCCGATCTTCAAGCAGCTGCTGATGCCGCTGGGCTGGTTCTATCTGGCCTTCGGCGCCTTCATCATCGTCGGCGCGGCCAACGCCGTGAACTTCACCGACGGGCTGGACGGCCTGGCCACGGTGCCGGTGATGATCGCCGCCGCCGCCTTCGGCTTCATCGCCTACCTCGTCGGCAATTTCGTCTTCGCCCAGTATCTGAAGCTGCACTTCGTGCCCGGCGTGGGCGAGGTGGCGGTCTATTGCGGGGCGATGATCGGGGCTGGTCTCGGCTTCCTCTGGTACAACGCGCCGCCCGCCAAGATCTTCATGGGCGACACCGGTTCGCTGGCGCTCGGCGGCGGTATCGGCGCGGTGGCCGTGGCGACCAAGCACGAGATCGTGCTGGGCATCATCGGGGGCCTCTTCGTGATGGAGACCCTGTCGGTGATGATCCAGGTCGTGTCGTTCAAGCTGACCGGCAAGCGGGTGTTCCGCATGGCGCCGATCCACCACCATTTCGAAAAGCTGGGCTGGTCGGAATCGACCGTCGTGATCCGCTTCTGGATCATCGCGGTGATGCTCGCTCTGCTGGGCCTCGCAACCCTGAAGCTGCGGTAGGGGAGGGCAGGCGTAGGTCATGATCCCGGTCCGCGGCTTTGAAGGCAAGACGGTCGCCGTGTTCGGCCTGGCCCGTACCGGGCTGACGGCCGCGCGCGCCCTGATGCTGGGCGGAGCGCAGGTCGCGGTCTGGGACGAACGCCCCGAGAGCCGCGCGATCGCCGAGGCCGAGGGCCTGCCGCTGGTCGACCTGACCACCGCCGACTGGAGCAAGTTCGCGGCCCTGATGCTGTCGCCAGGCGTGCCGCTGACCCATCCCAAGCCGCACTGGACCGTCGAGAAGGCCAAGGCGGCGGGTGTCGAGATCCTGGGCGACCTGGAGCTGTTCGCCCGCACGGTGAACGCCGCGCCCGAGCACAAGCGCCCGAAGATCGTCGCCATCACCGGCACCAACGGCAAGTCGACCACCACCGCCCTGATCGGCCACATCTGCGCCGCCGCTGGTCGCGACACGCGGGTCGGCGGCAATATCGGCGTCGGGGTCCTGGACCTGGACGACATGCATGGCGGGGCGGTCTACGTGCTGGAGATGAGCTCCTACCAGCTCGACCTGACCTCCAGCCTGAAGCCCGACGTGTCGGTGTTGCTGAACGTCTCGCCCGACCACCTGGATCGCCACGGCGGCATGGAGGGCTATGTCGCCGCCAAGCGCCGGGTATTGCTGAACCAGGGCAAGGGCGACACCGCCGTCATCGGGGTCGACGATCCCTGGGGCCAGCGGATCTGCACCGAGATCACCGCCGCCAACCGCCGGACCATCGTGCCGGTCTCGGCCTCCAAGGCCATGGGGCGCGGCGTCTATGTCCTGCAGGGCCTGCTCTACGACGCCACCGGCGAGCGGGCGGTGGAGATCGCCGACCTGCTGCGCGCCAAGTCGCTGCCCGGCCGGCACAACTGGCAGAATGCGGCGGCCGCCTACACCGCCGTGCGCGGGCTGGGCCTGACCTCGCAAGAAGCCGCCGACGGCCTGATGACCTTCCCGGGCCTGGCGCACCGGATGGAGACGGTCGGCCATGTCGGCAAGATCCGCTTCGTAAACGACAGCAAGGCCACCAACGCCGACGCCGCCCGCCAGGCGATGTCGAGCTATCCGAAGTTCTACTGGATCGCCGGAGGCCAGCCGAAGAGCGGCGGCATCGACGACCTGACCGACCTCTTCCCGAGGATCGAGAAGGCCTATCTGATCGGCGAGGCGCAGCAGGCCTTCGCCAAGACGCTGGCCGGTAAGGCGCCGGTCGCCGAGTGCGGCACGATCGAGGCCGCCGTCGCCATGGCCTATGCCGACGCCGCGGCCTCGGGCCAGGAGGCGGTCGTGCTGCTGTCGCCGGCCTGCGCCTCGTTCGACCAGTTCGCGGACTTCGAGGCTCGCGGCGAAGCGTTCCGCGCCGCCGTCGCCGCGCTCACCGCGCCGGCCGCCAAGGGCGCGCGGGCTTAGCGCCGGGTCGGGTCGTCGGCCGGATTGACGTAGGTCATGCCGAACGGACCCTCGGCCGAGACCTGCACCACCGCCCCGCCGTTTGAGAACGCGAAGTGGTTCATCTTCGCTCCCGCCACCGCGAACCCGCCTGGGGCCAGCTTGGCGCTCATGGCCGGGTCGAGCTTGTCGCCCATGCCCAGCGACAGGTCGCCGGAGATGACGGTGACGTACTCGTCGGACGGATGTTGATGGGCCGGGATCTTGTAGCCGGCGGGCATCTTGAGCCTGAGCACGAAGAGGCCGGCCTTCGTCGGATCGCCCGACAGTACGCTCATCTGCGCGCCGGCCGGGAAGACCGCTGGAGCCGGACCCCACTTCAGGTCGCCGGTGTTGACCTGCGCCGCAGCGGGCGAGGTGAAGCACAGCAAGCCACTCACGAGAACAACTGCCTTAAGCATGACGTTTCTCCTGTGGATGCAGGAGAATAGCACAGGTCGGGCATTGCCGATCAGTGGTTTGCGAGCGGCGCTTGTCGCCGCCGCCGATCCAGGGACCGGCGGCGACGATAGGCGAGTGCTAGGCCAGCAGTGCGACTTGGCGACGCCGCCGCAGGGCGGCGCCGGCCATGCCGAAGCCGGCGATCATCATGGCCCAGGTCGCGGGCTCGGGGACGGCGCTGCCGGGCGTGGCCGAGCCGAAGGTGATATTGTCGAAGCCCGTCTGGCCGGCCGCGCCGCCGAAGTCGATCGACTTGGCGAGGCCGCCGAACGCCACGCCGACCGAGGTCCAGTTGCAGAAGCCGCCGGTCGGGTCGCCGGCGCAGTTTTGGCTGTACTGGGCCGCCAGATTCAGGCTGCCCAGCAGGTTCCCGGTGGCGTTCAGTCCGTCATAGACGTTCACGGTGGCGGCGGTGGAGGAAGTGTAGAAGAACGAGAAGCCGGTCGAGAAGCCGGCCGCGTAGTTCAGGACGGCGTTGTTGGCGTTCTGGAAGAACAGGATCGTGCTTGCCGACGGTTCGTTGGCGAAGTTCCCGCTGCCGCCGGCGTCGGTATCGATCAGGCCGAGCGACGAGGATGAGAAGGCCACGCCGTAGTTCGCGCCGCTGTTGCCCTGGCTATCGGTCCCGCCATTGTAGAAGTTGTTGATCGCGGCTTGGTTGCCCACGCCCTCGAAGTCGAGGACGACGACGGCCGCATTGGCCGACGAAGCGGTCGCGACGGCCATCGCCGCCCCGAGTAGAAGGTTGCGCAGTTTCATCTGTGTGGCCCCTGTGGCGCTGAATGGTTCGAAGAACTGGCGTCAGCCCGGGATAGCCAGGGTGATTTCACCCCCCCCCNTGCAACATGCCTTTCAATCTCAGATGGAGAAGGTGATTCACCGCTCGCGCGAATGAACACGCCAGCGAGGCGGCCAATTTGAACTTGGCGACCTAACAGGTGGCCTGGACGCGTGTTGGATGAGCTCTCGAGGGGCGCCCGCCTCGGCGGCCTATCGGTCGCAGCGCGGAGCTGTCGGGAGTTAAGGAAAATTAATCATAAGAGGGTCTTCTGCGGCGTGCGAATAGCGCGCACCCGAAAGCCCAACGGACCTGTTCATGAAAGCCAACCAAGCCCACGCCTTCGCACGCAGCGACAGGTCGCCGGTGGGCGTGTGGTGGTGGACCACCGATCGCTGGATGCTGGGCGCCGTGGCGGCGCTGATCTTCATCGGCGTGATGATGTCCTTCGCCGCGAGCCCCGCGGCCGCGGCGCGGATGAATGTCGGCGATCCCTTCCATTTCGCGGTGCGTCAGTGCGTGTTCGCCGCCGCCGGAGCGATGATCCTGGTCTCGACCTCGATGCTAGATGGGCGCGGCGTCAGGCGTGCGGCGTTCTTCATCTATGTGATCGCCATCGCCATCATGATCGCCCTGCCGTTCATGGGGCACACGGCCAAGGGCGCGACGCGCTGGGTGCAGCTTGGCGGCTTCACCCTGCAGCCCTCGGAATTCATGAAGCCAGCCCTGATCGTGCTGGTCTCCTGGATGTTCGCAGAAGGGCAGAAGGGCCAGGGCGTGCCCGGCGTCTCCATCGCCTTTGGCCTCTACTTCCTGTCGGTCGGCCTGCTGCTGGTGCAGCCGGACGTCGGCCAGACCGTGCTGATCACCGTGGCGTTCGGCGCGGCCTTCTGGATGGCGGGGGTGCCGCTGTCCTGGGTGATGCTGCTGGGCGGCGTAGCCGTGACCGGCCTGTCATCGACCTATTTCCTGTTCCCGCACGTCGCGAGCCGGGTTGACCGGTTCCTCAGTCCGGAACGCGCCGACACCCACCAGGTCGACCGCGCCGCCGAGGCCATCGCCGCTGGAGGCTTCTTCGGGCGCGGGCCGGGGGAGGGCGTGATGAAGCGCCACGTGCCCGACCTGCACACCGACTTCATCTATTCGGTCGGCGCCGAGGAATACGGCCTGATCTTCTCGCTGCTGCTGATCGCCTTGTTCTCGTTCATCGTCATCCGCGGCCTCTATCGCGCCATGAAGCTGAGCGATCCCTTCGAGCAGGTGGCTGCGGCCGGCCTATTCGTCCTCGTCGGCCAACAGGCCTTCATCAATGTGGCCGTGAACCTGAATATGATCCCGACGAAAGGCATGACCTTGCCGTTCATCTCCTACGGCGGCTCGTCCATGCTGGCGATCTGTCTGACCCTGGGCATGGCCCTGGCGCTGACCCGTCGCAGGCCGGGGGCCTATTCCCAAGGCGAGGGCCTCGCCAAGGCCGGCGCCTTCGCCTAAAGGCTCGTGATGCGTAAGATCGCCGTCGTCGCCGCCGGGGGAACCGGGGGGCATCTGTTTCCGGCTCAAGCGCTGGCCGAGGCCCTGATCGCGCGAGGCTGGCGCATCGTGCTGGCCACCGACGAGCGCGCCGCCGCCTTCGCCGAGAGCTTCCCCGCCGAAGAGCGTATCGGGCTGTCGGCCCGCACCTTCGAGCGCGGCAACCCTGTCAGCATGGCCCAGGCCGGGATCGCCATCGTGCGCGGCTTGCTGCAGGCGCGCGCCGCCTTCACCCGGATCGATCCGGCCGTGGTGGTGGGCTTCGGCGGCTATCCGTCGGTGCCGGGCCTGCTGGCTGGGATCACCCAGCGGCGGCCGACCCTGCTGCACGAACAGAACGCGGTCATGGGCCGGGCCAACCGCCAGCTGGCCAGCCATGTCCGCTCCGTCGCCTGCGCCTTCCCCGTGTTGCAGAAGGCGCCAGGCCGCGTCGCCGAGAACGCCGTGGTGGTCGGCAACCCGGTGCGTCCCGACATCCGGGCCCTGGCCGATCTGCCCTATACGCCGCCGACCGCCGACGGCCCGGTGCACCTGCTGATCACCGGCGGCAGCCAAGGCGCGCGCCTGCTCTCCGAACTGATGCCCGAGGCCATCGCCAAGCTGCCCGAGGAGCTGCGCGTGCGGCTGAAGGTGCAGCAGCAGACCCGCAAGGAGTCGATGGACGGCGCCCGCCGCATCTACGCCAACGCCATGGTCGAGGCCGAGATCGCGCCGTTCTTCCGCGACATGGCCAGCCGCCTGCGTGACGCCCATCTGGTGATCGGCCGCTCGGGCGCGGGCACGGTCTGCGAGTTCGCGGTGGCCGGAAAGCCCGCCATCTTGATCCCATTGGCCATCGCGCTGGACGACGACCAGGGCCAGAACGCCCGGGTCATGGCCGACGCCGGCGGGGCCGAGGTCGCCCGCGAGAACCAACTCACCGTCGACACCATGTCGAACGCCCTTCTGAAACTGCTGACCAACCCCGAGCGCCTGGCGCGCATGGCGGCCGGCGCGCGATCCATCGCCAAGCCTGACGCCGCCGAACGCCTGGCCGATCTGGTCGAGAGAACCGCCGTCCAAAGATGAACAAGCGCCCCGTCCCCTTCGCCCTCGGCCCCGTGCATTTCGTCGGTATCGGCGGGATCGGCATGAGCGGCATCGCCGAGATCATGCTGCGGATCGGCTATACGGTGCAGGGCTCCGACGCCAAGGCCAGCGCCAACACCGAGCGGCTGGAGAAGCTGGGCGCCAAGGTCTTCATCGGCCAGAGCGGCGCCAATGTCGAAGGCGCGTCGGCCATCGTCTATTCGACGGCGATCAAGGCCGATAATCCCGAGATGGTCGCCGCGCGCGAGCGGCGCATCCCGCTGGTGCATCGCGGCGAGATGCTGGCCGAACTGACCCGCCTGCAATACTCGGTCGCGGTCGGCGGCACCCACGGCAAGACCACCACCACCTCGATGGTCGCGGCGCTGCTGGACGCGGGAAACCTCGACCCGACAGTGATCAACGGCGGGATCATCAACGCCTACGGCACCAACGCCAAGGTCGGCGAAGGCGAGTGGATGGTGGTGGAGGCCGACGAGAGCGACGGCACCTTCCTGAAGCTGAAGTCCACCTGCGTCATCGTCACCAATATCGACCCCGAGCACCTGGACCACTACGGCGACTTCGACGCCGTGAAGAAGGCGTTCCAGGACTTCGTGGAGAACGTGCCGTTCTACGGCTTCGCGGCGGTCTGCACCGACCATCCGGAGGTCCAGGCCATGGCCGCGCGGGTCCAGAACCGCCGGGTTATCGCCTATGGGACCAATCCCCAGGCCGAGGTCCGCGCCGAGAAGATCAGCATGGGGCCGGACGGCTCGCGGTTCGACGCGGTGTTCGCCCCGCAGGACGGCGAGGTCGTGCGCCTGGAAGACCTGCACCTGCCGATGGCCGGCCAGCACAACGTGCTGAACGCCACGGCCGCCATCGCGGTCGCCCGCGAGTTGGGCGTTTCCGACGCGGACATCCGCAAGGGCCTGACCGGGTTCGGCGGGGTGAAGCGCCGCTTCACCACCATCGGCGTGGCCAACGGCGTGCGGGTGATCGACGACTACGGTCATCACCCCGTGGAGATCTCCTCGGTGCTCAAGGCCGCGCGCGCGGTGACTGAGGGCCGGGTGATCGCCGTGGTGCAGCCGCACCGCTATTCGCGCCTGCACGACCTGTTCAACGAGTTCTGCGGCTGCTTCAACGACGCCGACACGGTGATCGTGGCCGACGTCTATACGGCGGGCGAGAGCCCGATCCCCGGCGCAGACCGCGACGGACTGGTCGAGGGCCTGCGCCGCTTTGGCCATCGCCGCGCGGTGCCGCTGGACAGCCCGGCGCACCTGGCCGCCTTGATCGCCGAGGAGGCTAAGGCCGGCGATCTGGTGGTCTGCCTGGGGGCCGGCGACATCACCGTCTGGGCGCACGCCCTGCCGGCTCAACTCGAGGCGCTCTCCAAGTGAGCTGGCGAGACAGCCTGCCGGAGGTCCGCGGCCGCATCCTGAAGGATGAGCCGCTGGCGCCCTTCACCTGGTTCCGGGTCGGCGGTCCGGCCGACGTAATCTTCCTGCCGCAGGACGAGGCCGATCTCGCGGCCTTCCTGAAGGGGCTCGATCCGTCGGTGCCGGTGACGCCGATCGGCGTCGGCTCCAACACCCTGGTCCGCGACGGCGGGGTCGACGGGGTGGTGATCCGGCTGGGCAAGGCGTTCGGCGAGGTCGAACCGCGCGGCGACAACAGGATTTTCGCCGGCGCCGCCGTGCTCGACGCCGTGCTGGCCCGTGAGGCGGGCAGGGCGGGGATCGCCGGGCTGGAGTTCTATCGCGGGGTGCCGGGCTCCATCGGCGGCGCCACGGTGATGAACGCCGGGTGCTACGGCGCCGAAACCAAGGACGTGCTGGTCGAGGCCTACGCGGTGACGCGGGCCGGCGAGCGGGTGACCTTCAGCAACGCCGAGATGGGCTTCACCTATCGCAAGTCGGCCAAGGCCGCGCAGGGCGGCCTGATCTTTACCGGCGCCTTGTTCGAGGGCCGGCCCGACGATCCCGCCGCCATCGAGGCGCGGATGGCCGAGATCACCTCGCGGCGCGAGACCACCCAACCGATCCGCGAGAAGACCGGCGGCTCGACCTTCAAGAACCCGCCGGGCCATTCCTCCTGGAAGCTGGTCGACGAGGCCGGTTGGCGCGGCAAGCTGCACGGCGGGGCGATGTTCTCGCCGCTGCATTCGAACTTCCTGATCAACACCGGTGAGGCCACCGCGGCCGATCTGGAAGGCCTGGGCGAGGCCGTCCGCGCCGACGTGAAGGCCAAGCTGGGGGTCGAGCTGGAATGGGAAATCAAGCGAATCGGCCGCCCGGCCGGCTGATCTTCGTTAGCGCGGTGGAGATCGTCGGGGCCTAGGCGACAGGACAACGCCGCCGGCCTCTCGACCGACGGCGTGACTGTAGAGCTTGCGGCGATCAGACGGCCGCGAAGACGTTCCGGCGACGGTTGTTGCGGACCATCGAGCCGACCGCGCCGAAGCCGATGATCATCATCGCCCAGGTGGCCGGTTCGGGTACGCCGCCCGGGTTCGGGTTCGGCAGGCTGCCATTGTCGACCGACAGCGACGACTTGGCCAAGGAAACGAACCAGCCGGCGTCGTTGATGTCGATCTTCATGAAGACCTGCAGGCCGCCGGCGATATCGTCGAAGAAGTTCGAGCCCAGGTTGAAGCCGGTGAACGAGTAGATGTCGTTGGCGCCGGCCAGGCTGCCGATCTCAGTCAGGACGCCGTTGTCATAGGCGTAGATCTTGTCGATCTCACCTTGCGCCGCATCGACGTCGAACGCGCTGATGTTGAGCGTGGCCGTCGTGAAGGCGCCGGCGATCGCGCCATGGGTGTAGCCCCAGTCCTGGCCAAACCCGCGATAATAGGGGCTGCTGACCGTGTCGGCGGGGGTCGGCGTGAAGTATCCGAGAGGCGCTTCGACCGTATCGGTGTACGGCGCCGCGGCGCTGGTTCCAGCGCTGAGCAAGGTTAGAGCAGCCGCAGCGACGGAAACCGCTGCGAGGCGGAGATTGGACGTCAGTTTGATGGTCATGGGTGCCCCACGAATTGAAATATAACGATCTTCGTCGAACGCTATTATCTCATTAACCAATCAGCAACCACTTTTGCGAGTGCTGATAGGATTTCACCGCCGGGGCGAAAAAATCGGGTTCAGCCCGCCAAGGTCGCGGAAGATGTCAATTGGTTCGTCGCCGAAGCCCAGCAATTACGCCAAGACTGCCTGAATGTTGGCGGCGCCTTGCTCATCCAAGGCCAAGAATCTACTCGGAATTGTTGCGTCGTGACGTTCAGAGACTCATCCATACGATGAAAGGTGCTGGCTACTTACGGTGGAAGACTCAGATGGCCGTCTGGAGCCGGCTCGCGCCCAGAGCCTGATCGGCCGCCACTAGCCGGACGCTGGCCGTGGCCTTGGTCAGCCAGGTTCCAGTCTGATCGTACAGGCGGGCCTCGACAAATCCGACGCTCTTGCCCAACTGCACGACCTGGCCCTCGCCGATGATAGGGCCGACCTTGGCCGGGGCGAGATAGTGCACGTGCATGTCGATGGTGGCGCAAAAGAGCGCCCCCTGCGTGTGGGTGAAGATCGCCGGTCCCATGGTGTCGTCGAGCATGGCGGCGAGGAAACCGCCCTGGATGAAACCGGCCGGATTGCGGAATTCGGGCCGGGCCTCGAAGCCGATGCGGATCCAGCCTTCGGCCGGTCTGGCGTCCAGGACTTTCCAGCCCAGCAGGTGGGCGCAGGGCGGGGCGGGCAGGTGGTCGAGGGCGGTTGCGACGGGCATTTCGGTCTCCGATTGAGGCGAAGGATGCGCCATGGCTGCGGCCAGCGTGCTGTCAGCAGCGCGCGGCCTTGACAGGACTCTGTGCGAAGCGCACCCGCCGATCATGCGCATCGCTCTCCTTGCGGCCTCCGCGGCCAGCCTTCTCGCCATCCATCCCGTCCACGCCGCCGACCTGGCCGCCACAGCCGCCGCGCTTCGCGACAAGGCTTTGAAGGACTCCACCGCCTGGGACGTCACCGAGTCCCTGACCACCGAGGTCGGCGCCCGGCCGCAGGGCTCGCCCGGCATGGACCGGGCCCGCGACTGGGGCGTGGCGAAGCTCAACAGTCTCGGGTTCGAGAACGTCCATGTGGAGACCTTCGAGGCGGTCTCCTGGATGCGCGGCGCCGAGAGCGCCGAGGTGGTCTCGCCCTATCCGCAGAAGCTGCAGATCCTGGGCCTCGGCCGCTCGACGCCGACGCCGGCCGGCGGGCTGGAAGCCGAGATCGCGCTCTTCAAGACCCTCGACGAGATGCTGGCCCAGCCGCCCGGCGCCTTGAAGGGCAAGATCGCCGTCGTCACCCAGAAGACCCGCAAGACCCAGGACATCAAGGGCTACGCCGCCGCCGTGCGGGCGCGCTCGTCCGGCGGGGCCGAGGCCGCCAAGCGCGGGGCGGTCGCCTACCTGGTCCGTTCGATCTCCACCGACGACACCCGGCTGCCGCACACCGGCGGGGGCGGGGTGTCGGGCATCCCGACCGCGGCGCTGTCCACCCCCGACGCCGACCTGCTGGAGCGGATGGTCGCGCGCGGCAAGCCGGTCCGCATCAAGCTCGCCATGGCCTCGACCCAGCGGGACAAGGCGCCGGGCTACAACGTGGTCGGCGAGATCCGGGGCCGCGAGAAGCCCGAGGAGATCGTCGTCATCGGCGGCCACCTGGATTCCTGGGACGCCGGCACCGGCGCCGTGGACGACGCGGCCGGCATCGCCATCACCACCGCCGCCGCCAAGCTGATCGCCGACCTGCCGCAACGCCCGCGCCGCACGGTCCGCGTGGTGATGTGGGGCGCTGAGGAGCAGGGCGGCTCAGGTCCGGCCTACGCCGAGGCCCACAAGGGCGAAGTCGGGAACATCATCGTGGCGGGCGAGAGCGACCTGGGGGCGGGGGAGATCTTCAACGCCAAGCTGCCGCAAGGCAGCCTGGGGCACCCGGCGATGAAGGCTTTCGCCGCGGCGATCTTACCGCTGAACACCATCATCTCGTCGGAGCCGGCGAAGAACGGCGGCTCCGACATCGCCGGCTTGCAGCAGCTGGGCGTGCCGGTGACCGAGTTCCAGCAGGACGCTGGCCGCTACTTCGACCTGCATCACTCGGCCGACGACACGCTCGACAAGGTCGATCCGAAGGAGCTGGCCCAGAACGTCGCGGTCTGGGCGGCCTTCGTCTACACCGTCGCCGACAGCGACATCGACTTCCGCAAGGCGGCGGGTCAATGAGCCTGCCGCTGTCGGGCCGCCACGTCGCCCTGCTGTGGGGCGGTCTTTCGGCCGAGCGCGAGGTCAGCCTGTCCTCAGGGCGTGAATGCGGCGCGGCGCTGGAGCGGCTGGGGGCCAAGGTCTCCTATGTCGACGCCGGTCGCGACCTGGCCCAGGTGCTGGCGGGGCTGAAGCCGGACGTCTGCTTCAACGCCCTGCATGGGGAATGGGGCGAGGACGGCTGCGTGCAGGGCGTGCTGGAGACGCTGGACCTGCCCTACACCCACTCGGGGGTGCTGGCCTCGGCCCTGGCCATGGATAAGGCCAAGGCCAAGGCGGTGATCGCCGCTGCAGGCGTCACGGTGCCGGGCGGTGGCCTGTTCAACCGCCATGTCGCCGCCGCCGATCACGTGATGGCGCCGCCCTATGTGGTGAAGCCCAACGCCGAGGGATCCTCGGTCGGCGTCTTCATCGTCCGCGAGGGCGCCAACCAGCCGCCGCAGGAGCTGGCCGCTCCCAGTTGGACCTTCGGCGAGGAGGTGATGATCGAACCTTATATCCGCGGCAAGGAGCTGGCGGTGGCGGTGATGGGCGGCAAGGCGGTAACTGTTACCGAAATTGTGCCGCGCACAGACTTTTACGATTACGAAGCCAAGTACGCGCAGGGCGGTTCGGAGCACGTTTTGCCGGCCGCAATCCCTTACCCCGCCTTCGAAAAAGCCCTGGAGATGGCCGAGCGTGCGCATGCCGCACTTGGTTGCCGAGGGGTTACCCGATCTGACCTTCGTTATGACGACATTAACGACATTCTGGTCCTTCTAGAGGTGAACACACAGCCCGGCATGACGCCTACCTCGCTCGTCCCCGAGCAAGCGGCGCTGAAGGGCGTGGACTTCGACCGTCTGGTGCTTTGGATCACGGAGGATGCGTATGCCCGCGGCAGTGCGGGGGGAGTCGCGAGTATCGGCGAAGCCCCGGGCCAAAACGCCCGCTAGCTCCAAATCTCGGCCCCGGGCAAGCAAGCCCGGGACCTCGTATTCGCCTGCCAAGTTGGGCGCCACGCGCGGCGTCGGCCTGTCGCCCTGGCATGCGCTGATCGCGGCCGGCGGGGTCGTGGCTGTCGCCCTGGTGGTGACCATGGCCACCGGCCACCGCGCCGAGAAGCTGGGTTCCTCGGTCGGCACGGGCGTCGGCGGCCAACTGGCCGGCATGGGCTTCAAGCTGAAGGCCGTCCACGTGCAGGGCGCGTCCGAGATGGCGACCCCCGATATCCTGCGGGCGGCCGGCATCTATCAGGACCAGCCCATGCTGGGCATCGACCTGGAGCAGGTCCGTCAGCGCGTGGAAGCCGTGGGCTGGGTGAAGGAGGCGCGCGTCGTGCGCCTGCTGCCCGACACCCTGGTGCTGGCCGTGGTCGAACGTCGTCAGCTCGCCGTTTGGCAGAGCGGCGGCCGCAGCCACGTCATTGACGAAACCGGCCGGGTCATTCCCGAAGCCAACCCCGCCCGTTTCCCGACCCTGCCGTTGATCGTCGGGGCAGGGGCCAACGAGGCCGCCGCCGCGATCTTGCCGGAAGTGGCCGCCAGGCCGCGCCTGGCCGAGCGCCTGGAGGCCCTGGTGCGGGTCGACGGTCGTCGCTGGGACCTGCGGATGAAGGACGGATCGCTGGTGCAGTTGCCGGCGGTGGACGAGGGCGCGGCCCTGATCCAGCTCGAGCAGCTCGACCAGCGCTCGCGGATCCTGGAGCTGGGCTTCGAACGGATCGACCTGCGCGATCCGACTGTTGTTGCTGTTCGCCCGCGCGACGGGGTCCTTCCGGGCCAACTCGTCGCCAACGGCGCTTGATCTAGAAGGGACTGAGGACTTGTCGAGCCGCGTTGAGGACCGCAAGGAAAACCGCGAAGGCCTGAAGGCCGCGCTGGGCCGTCAGCCCGTGGTCGCGGCCGTGGATCTGGGCGCGTCCAAGGTCACCTGCTTCATCATGAAGCCGGACGGCGTGCGTCGGGGCGACCGGACCCTGACCGCCGCCGGCGTCGGCTATGTGCAATCGCGCGGCGTGCGCGGCGGCGCGATCATCAATCTGGATGAGGCGTCCGACGCCATCGCCCAGGCGGTCGAGCGGGCCGAGAACGTGGCCGGCGTCCAGGTGCAGAGCGTCACGGTCGCAACCGCCGGCGGCCAACTGGCCAGCCATCGCATCTCCGGCCGCGTCTCGATCGGCGCCCGTCCGATCTCGGACGGCGACCTGGTGCGCGCCATCCAGCAGGCCCTGGCCCAGATCAAGATCCCCGGCCGCCGCGCCGCCCACATCCTGCCGGTCGCCTGGACCGTCGACGGCCAGAACGCCATCCGCGACCCGCGCGCCATGTTTGGCCGTTCGTTGGGCGTCGAGCTGTTGGTGGTCTCGGTGAGCGAAGCGGTCTTCCAGACCCTGGGCGCCTGCGTCGAGCGGGCTCACCTGCAATTCGAAGGCGTGGTCGCCGCGCCCTTCACCTCGGCGCTGGCCGCCTTGGAAGAAGACGAGATGGACCTGGGCGCGGTCTGCATCGACATGGGCGGCGGTTCGACCTCCGCGGCGGTGTTCAGCGGCGGTAGCCTGGTCCACGTCGAAACCCTGGCGGTCGGCGGCAGCCACGTGACCGCCGACATCGCGCGCGGTCTGTCGACCTCCATCGCCGGCGCCGAGCGGATCAAGACCCTGCACGGTTCGGCCATCGCCTCGGCCAACGAAGACCGCGAGATGATCGAAGCTCCGCCGCGTGGCGACGATCCGGGGGCGGGCCCGGTGATCGCGCCGCGCTCGCTGCTGAAAGGCATCATCGCCCCGCGCGTTGAAGAGACCCTGGAACTGCTGCGCGACCGGTTGAAGGCCTCGGGCGCTCCGGTGGAGTCCGGCGCGGGCCTGGTCCTGACCGGCGGCGCCAGCCAACTGGCCGGCGTGCGCGAGGTCGCGGTGCGGGTGTTCGACCGTCCGGTCCGCTTGGGCCGTCCGCGCCGCGTGCCGCATCTGGCCGACGCCGCCTCAGGGCCGGCCTTCTGCGCCGCCGCCGGCGTCCTGCAACGCGCCGCCTTCGGTCCGCGCGAGGCGGTCTCGGCCAAGGCCCTGGCTTCGGTGAAGCTGCGCCGCGAGCCGCTCGATCCTCGCGCCAATCCGGTGGCCAAGGCCGCCGCCTGGCTGCGCGAAAACCTCTGAGTCGTTTCGACGGGACGTATGGTTAAGGTTGAGCGTGGCCGGCGGCTGCGCTCGCCCTGGATGTAAAACTCTGTTCGATGAGCATCTTGGGCTAAAAGGGCGATTGCTGAGTCGTGACGCCGCCGCCGAGCGGCGTGGTTAACGGCCAAGCCTTACACAGCAAGAAATTTTGTTGTGGATGCCGGTTGATCCGGGTCGACGCGGCTCCGACTCGCCTTATGCAGTTAACCGCCAATTAACGATGGTGGGCGCTTCCTTAACGCCTGCCGTCGCGGGAGCCAGGCGGGCGGGTCGCCGACGGTTCCCTTGACCACGGTACGGAGGACATAGGGTCCCAATGGCTATTGCACTTTCCGCGCCGCGCGCGACCGAACTCAAGCCGCGCATCGTCGTCTTCGGCGTCGGGGGCGCCGGCGGTAACGCTGTCAACAATATGATTGAGGCCGGGCTGGAAGGCGTCGAGTTCGTCGTCGCCAACACCGACGCTCAACAGCTTTCCTTCTCCAAGACCGACCGGCGCATCCAGCTGGGCGTTCAGGTGACCCAGGGCCTCGGGGCCGGGGCGCATCCTGAGGTCGGGATGAGCGCAGCCGAGGAGTCGATCCCCGAGATCGGCGAACACCTCGACGGCGCCCACATGATCTTCATCACCGCCGGCATGGGCGGCGGCACCGGCACTGGCGCCGCGCCGATCATCGCCAAGTGCGCGCGTGAACGCGGCATCCTGACGGTGGGCGTGGTCACCAAGCCCTTCCACTTCGAAGGCCGTCACCGGATGCGCCTGGCCGACGCCGGCATCGGCGAGCTGCAGCGCTACGTCGACACCCTGATCGTCATCCCGAACCAGAACCTGTTCCGGGTCGCCAACGAACGCACCACCTTCGCCGAAGCTTTCGGCATGGCCGACCAGGTCCTGCACTCGGGCGTCCGCTCGATCACCGACCTGATGGTGCTGCCGGGCCTGATCAACCTCGACTTCGCCGACGTCCGCACGGTCATGACCGAGATGGGCAAGGCGATGATGGGCACCGGGGAGGCGACCGGCGACGATCGCGCCCTGATGGCCGCCCAGAACGCCATCGCCAACCCGCTGCTGGACGAAGTTTCGCTGAAGGGCGCCAAGGCGGTCCTGGTCAACGTCACCGGCGGTCTCGACATGACCCTGCTGGAAGTCGACGAAGCCGCGAACGCGATCTCCGAGCAGGTCGACGCCGAGGCCAACATCATCTTCGGCGCGGCCTTCGATCCGACGCTGGAAGGCATGATCCGGGTTTCCGTGGTCGCCACCGGCATGGACGGCGCCTCGATCGCCGCCATTGAGCCGAAGGCCGAGCGGATGCCGCTCACCGCCCCGCCGCTGCGCGCCGATGTCGGCCGTCCCGCGCCCGTCACCCAGCCGGTGATGCGCACGACCCCGTCCTATGAGCGTCCGGCGCCGCCGAGCTTCGCCGACCGGCCCGCGCCGCGTTACCCGGAGCCTGCGGCCTACGTGCCGCCGACGCCTCAGGCCGCCGCGCCCGCGCCGATCCCGACGCCTGCGCCGGCTCCGCTGGTCGCGACCTTCGAGGAAGAAGAGCAGGGCGATCTCTATTCCGCTCCCGTCGCCGCGGCTCCCGCCCCGGCCCCGGTGGTGTCGGCTCCCGAGCCGCAGATCAGCCGTCCGCTGACCAAGATCATCGATCCGATGGTCGAGGAACATGACGAGGAGCCGCTGTTCGCAGAGGCCGCCTATGAGGATCGTCGCCCGCAACGCGGCGGTTTCCTGAGCCTGTTCGGCAGCCGTCCGCGCTACGAAACCCCGGCCCCCGCGCCGCAACGCCAAGCCCCGGTCAGCCGTGGCGGAGCGATGCCGGCCGAGCAGCCCATGGAAGAGGCCCAGGTGGAGAACCAGGAAGACCTGGAAATCCCGTCCTTCCTGCGCCGCCTGGCCAACTAAAGACCTTCACTGATCGATACGTGGAATGGCCGGGCTCGCGCCCGGCCATTTTGCGTTTCAGGCCCTGGAAATGTCCCAGGTCGGGCCGATGAACCTCAACCTCAGCTTGGCGACGACCCGCTGGGAGGCGAGGTTCGCCTTCGCCGTGCTGTAGAACAGCGTGCGATCGGCCAGGGCGGGCAGGGCGCTCCACCCGGCTGTGGCCGCGGCGGCCAGTCCTCGCCCCCGGAAGGCCGGCAAGGTCGCCAACCCAAGCTCGGCGCCGCCTGCGCCCAGCCTTGCGGCGAAAGCCAGGGAGGCGATCTGGCCGTCTTGCAAGGCCAGGCACCACGGCGCCCAGAGGTCGCTGACATCGCGAAACCCCATCTCGACCAGGTCGGGCGGCATGCCGTCGCGGGCGAGGTCCGCCTCCAGGCGTGCGCCCTCGGCGGTTCCCGAGGCGACAAACGGCGCGGTGGTCGGCGCCGGCGACCCGTGGGGCAGATGGAAGCTGAGGCCAGGATGCGTCTCGACGGTTCCCAGCGGCGCCAGGAGTTCAAGATATCGCTCAAGGTGGACCGGAGCACTGTCCGGCGTCGCCAGAGGTGGTTCGGTGGCGGCGAGGACAGTTAGCTCATGGGCGAGATCACCCGGAAGCTCGTGCCCGAACGAGATGAGATTGCCGCTATCGCAGCCGGCCAGGAACATCAGCGGTCCAGGCGATCCATCGGGGTCGGCCTCGCGCTCGATGCGGCCGTCAGGCGTCAGGCAAAACCGCGCCCGCAGTTCGGTGTTGATAAGGCTCCAGGCCGACAGGGCAGGAGCGGCCGCGCCCGTCGGGGCGGCTTGGATTGGAATAGGCATTGAAAGTGTCTCGTCACAGGGCGCGTGCGCCCGCTGGGCCGGTCGGCCCGATATCGTGACGGTCGGGAGTTAGCCGGAAACTTGGCTCACGCCGTGCGCCACGCTCGATGAACTTGCGTTGGATGTCTTCATCGTCGCCTCCCGCGTGATCTGCGCTGGGGTGAACGCTACAGGGCGCAGTTCAGGTCGGTCAACGCGGTCCTTCGAGCACCGGAGTCTTGGCGTCCCGTCGCCCCTCCGCCTGGAGCCAACGCCCGAACTCGGCGGCGAGCGCGTGATCGGCCTGGGCCGGGCCTTACAGGTTTCGGGCCTTCGCGAGATCTTCAGGGGCGCCGAAGTAGGTTAGGGCTGGCGTCTCCTATCGTGTGAGAATTGCGAGATGATAGATCCGCTCGAACAGATCGTTGGCGGCCCAGCACTTTGCGCGTGGATTGGAGCGGCGCCGACCTTCGGCGATTGTCCAGTCTTGGACTTTCGGATCTCGATAGCGGGATCAGGTAGCTTGACGCTCAGGACGTGGCCTTTGGATGCGGAAGGCAACTATCGCAGTGACGAACCTGGCCGGGTCACGTTCGAGTTTGAGCACATCCGCGCTGTGGACCTGGTGGATTTTCACCCTCAGTCGGTGGTGGACGTATTGAAGGTGGAACGTTGCGAGCGAGGGTTTCTCATGAGCATCGAGGCCGCTTTCGGGCTCCAGGGCACGATCGAAGCCGAGGGAGTGGCCGTCCGCTTTCAGCAACAGGAGCCGTCCATCTAGTAGGGCGCTAGGTCGATGGCGGAGAACCGCCATTATCGAGCTTTGGTGAGGGGCTACTCCGGCAGCCTCAGTTTGGAGAAGGCCTGCTCCCAAACGCCCCCAACCAAGGGCCTCCGCGAGCCCGCAACTCGCCCCGCTTTCGCCTTGATTCCTAAGGGAATCTTAAGCGTCCCAAAGCGAAACATTGCGAAACAGGAAGTGTTTTGCGGCGCCGCAGCATAATCCCTTATCTGACAGCTGGGGCGTACCGTGGCCACTCCGGCCGCAAGATCGAACCGAGAAGGCAGCGAGCTTTGCGCGCACAAGAGTTTCAGAACACCCTGCAGGGTCCGGCCATCTTCGCCGGCGTCGGCGTCCACACCGGCGCCTACACCCGCGTGGCTGTTCGAGCCGCTCCCGCCGATTCCGGCATCGTCTTTGTCCGCACCGACGTGACCGACCGCGACAACCGGGTTCCGGTGTCGGGCGAGGCCGTCACCAAGACCCAGCTGGGCACCGTGATCGAGAACGCCGCCGGCGTCAGCGTCTCCACCATCGAACACCTGATGGCCGCTATGGTCATGCTGGGGATCGACAACGCAGTGGTCGAGCTGGACGGCCCGGAAATGCCGATCATGGACGGCTCGTCGGCGCCCTTCGTGCAAATCCTCGACCGCGCCGGCCGCCGTCCGCAGGATGCGCCGCGCCGCTATATCGAGATCATCGAACCCATCGAATTCATCGACGGCGACAAGCGCGCCACCCTGACGCCTTCGGACCATTTCGAAGTCGCCTTCGAGATCGCCTTCGATTCCGCCGCCATCGGGCGTCAGCGGATCGACATGGTGATGGACGAGCGCGCCTTCCGCACCGAACTGGCCAACTGCCGGACCTTCGGCTTCCTGCACGAGGTCGAGTACCTGCGCAGCATCGGCCTGGCCCGCGGCGGCTCGATGGAGAACGCCGTCGTCATCGAGGGCGACCGAATCCTCAATCCGGAGGGCCTGCGCCGCCCGGACGAATTCGTGCGCCACAAGGCCCTGGACGCCATTGGCGACCTCTATGTGCTGGGCGCGCCGATCCTTGGCCGTTTCGAGGGCGTGCTGGCCGGACACGGCGTCAACAACCAGCTGGTTCGTGCGCTTCTGGCCTCGCCGAAGTCGTGGCGCTACCGCACCCTGGTGACGGAACTCGCCCAGGCGGTCTGACCGTCAGGGATTCTCCTACGTCCCAACGTCTTCGCCGCATTTGCGCCCCGCATTGCATGATGTAGAAGCGGGGACTCGCGGCGCGGGGGCGCGCGTCGTTCCATTTGAGGTGTAGGTGTCCTTGCTTCGCAATTCCCGGACTCGCACGGCTCTCGTCGTCAGCGTCGCCGTCCTCGCTCTGGCCGGCTGCGCCGGCAAGGACAAGAAACCACGGCTCGCCTATGAGGAGCGGCCCGTCGAGCTGCTCTACGCCACCGGCGCCGACCGGTTGGACCGTGGCCTGTGGAACCAGGCCGTTCAGTATTTCGGCGAGGTCGAGCGTCAGCATCCCTATTCGGAGTGGTCGCGCCGCGCGATCCTGATGACCGCCTACGCCCACTATCAGGGCAACGACTACGCCGAGGCCATCGGCGACGCCGACCGCTTCATCTCGCTCTATCCGGGCAATCCGGCGGCCGCCTACGCCCACTATCTGAAGGCCATCTGCTATTTCGAGCAGATCGTCGATGTGGGGCGCGACCAGGCCGCGACCGGCCAGGCGCTGAACAACCTGCAGGAAATCGTCCAGCGCTATCCGCGCACCGAATACGCCGCCGATGCGCGCCTGAAGATCGACATGGTCAACGACCAGTTGGCCGGCAAGGAAATGACCATCGGCCGCTACTACCTGCGTCAGGGCGACACCCTGGCCGCGGTCGGCCGGTTCAAGACCGTCATCGATCGCTATCAGACCACCAGCCACACGCCCGAGGCGCTCTATCGCCTGGTCGAGGCCTATCTGACCCTGGGCCTGGGCGAAGAAGCCAAGCGCAACGGTGCGGTGCTGGGCTACAACTATCCGGGCGACGCCTGGTATCGCGACGCCTACCGGCTGCTGACCGACAAGGGCCTGCGCCCCGCCGTCGAGCCGGCCCAGAACGAGCGCCGCAGCCTGATCTCGCGCCTGCCGTTCGTGAAGGACAAGGACGCCACCGTGAAGCCGCCGGTCGCCGACGCGCCGGCCGCCCCAGTCGCTGACCAGGTGTCGGCTGCGCCGCCGGCGGTTCAGGCCGCGCCGAGCGCGCCCGAGGCTGCTCCAGCCCCGGCCGAACCGGCCAAGGCTGAGCCTGCGAAGCGCAAGGGTCTGCTCTCCCGCCTGCCGTTCATGAAGGGCGGCGACGACAAATAGAACTTTATGTGAACTGACGGCTTCCGCGCCGTCTGATTCCAGGCGATCTTGCCGACATGCTGATCGGACTATGGATCCGCGACGTGGTGCTGATCGAGGCGCTGGACCTTTCGATAGGTCCGGGCCTTACGGCGCTTACGGGCGAGACAGGGGCGGGGAAGTCGATCATTCTCGACGCCCTGGGCCTCGCCACGGGCGCGCGCGCAGAAGCAGGCCTGGTGCGCCAGGGCTCGAATCAGGCCGTCGTCTCGGCGGTGTTCGCGCCTGCGCAGGCCCATCCCATCTGGGAGATCCTGGAAGAGAAGGGCATCTCCTACGCGCGCGACGAGGATCTAGTCCTGCGCCGCACGCTGTCGGCCGACGGCCGCAGCCGCGCCTTCGTCAATGACCAGGCCACCAGCGCCACGGTGCTGCGCGAACTGAGCGAGATGCTGCTGGAGGTTCACGGCCAGCACGAGACGGTCGGCCTGCTGGACGCCCGCACGCATCGGCCGTTGCTGGACGCCTATGGAGCGCTGGCGACCCTGAACACCGCTGTCGCCCAGCGCTGGACCGCATGGCGCGCCGCCCGCGGCCGCGCCGACGAGCTGCGCGAGGCGGTCGAGCGCGCCGCCGCGGAGTCCGAGGAGCTGGCCCTGCGGCTCTCCGAGCTTGACCGGCTGGACCCGCACGAGGGCGAAGAGGTGAAGCTGGCCGAGGAGCGCGCCATCCTGGGCGCCGCCGAGAAGGCGCTGACCGACATTTCCGAGGCCCGCCAGGCCTTCGACGGCCTGACCGGGCGTCTGGCCCAAGCCGTGCGCGCCGTCGAGCACGCCAGGACCCGGGCCATCGCCGCTGGGGCGGCTGAGGACGGAGCTGCCGTCACGCGGCTGGCCGCCGCCAGCACCGCCATCGACCGGGTGTTCAGCGAGGCCCAGGAGGCCGAGGCCGCCGTCGACGCCGTCGCCGACGCCTTCGACTTCCGACCCGACCAGTTGGAAAAGACCGAGGAGCGGCTGTTCGAGCTGCGCGCCATGGCTCGCAAGCTGTCGGTCAGCGTCGAGGAGCTGCCGATCCTGCGGGTGCGCTTCGCCGAGCGCCTGCGGGCGATGGAGTCCTCCGAGGACGATTTGAAGGCCGCCGACGCCGCCGTCGCCGCCGCGCGCGCCGCCTATCTGGCTGACGCCGGCAAGCTGTCGGACGCGCGTCGCGCGGCCGGCGATCGGCTGGCGACCTCGGTCATGGCCGAGCTGGCGCCGCTCAAGCTCGACAAGGCCCGGTTCCGGGTGGCCGTTGAAACCCTGGCCGAGGACCGCGCCGGTCCCACCGGCCAGGACCGCGTCGCCTTCGAGATCGCCACCAATCCCGGGGCACCGTTCGGCGACCTGGGCGCCATCGCTTCGGGCGGGGAGCTGGCGCGGTTCGCCTTGGCGCTGAAGGCCTCGCTGGCCGGCCGCGCCGAGGGCCCGCAGCCGCTGATGATCTTCGATGAAGTCGACCAGGGGGTAGGCGGCGCCGTCGCCGACGCCGTGGGCCTGCGCCTCAAGCGGCTGGCCGCCGACGCCCAGGTGTTGGTCGTCACCCATTCGCCGCAGGTCGCCGCCCGCGCCGAGGCGCACTGGCGAATCTCCAAGGCCGGCGACAGCGAGCGGATCCGCACCGCCGTCGAGACGCTGTCCCTGGAGGACCGCGAGGAAGAAATCGCCCGCATGCTGGCCGGCGCTCAAATCACCGACGCCGCGCGCGCTGCGGCCAGGGCCCTGATGGATGCCTGAGATGATCGTAGATGCTCCCCCCTTGGGGGAGCTGTCGGCGCAGCCGGCTGAGGGGGACTTTGACCGCGGCCACGGCGG
>NZ_LMHT01000011.1:269208-431279 GCF_001429025.1 Phenylobacterium sp. Root700
CGCGCCACCTCCCCCAGAGGGGGAGGATCTGAAGGATGACCGACGTTTCCCAACTGACCGAGGCGCAGGCGCTCGAAGAGCTGACGAAGCTCGCCGACGAGCTCGCCGCCCACGACATCCGCTATCACCAGCAAGACGCGCCGAGCATCTCGGACGGCGACTATGACGAGCTGAAGCGGCGCAATGCGGCGCTGGAGGCGGCGTTCCCGCATCTGGTGCGCGAGAATTCGCCCTCGACGCGGGTCGGCGCGGCGCGGGCCGAGCAGTTCTCGCCGGTCGAGCACGGCGTGCCGATGCTCAGCCTGGACAACGCCTTCTCGAACGACGACGCGCTGGAGTTCGACGCCAAGATCCGCCGGTTCCTGCGGCTGTCGGGCGCCGAGGAGGTGGCCTATACGGCCGAGCCGAAGATTGACGGCCTGTCGGCCTCGCTGCGCTATGAGAAGGGCGTCCTGGTCCAGGGCGCGACGCGCGGCGACGGCAAGACCGGCGAAGACGTCACCGAGAACCTGCGCACCCTGGCCGAGATCCCCAAGCGGCTGTCGGGGCAGGGCTGGCCCGACGTGATCGAGATCCGCGGCGAGGTCTATCTGGGCCACGAGGAGTTCGCCTCGCTCAACGCCGCCAATGAGGCGGCCGGTCAGAAGACTTACGCCAATCCGCGCAACGCGGCGGCAGGCTCGCTGCGCCAGATCGATCCGAAGATCACCGCCACCCGGCCGTTGCGGTTCTTCGCCTATGCCTGGGGCCTCTTCAGCCAGCCGTTCGCCCAGACACAGTGGGAAGCGCTGGCGCTGCTGAAGTCCTGGGGCTTCCAGACCACGCCGGAAAGCCAGCGGGTGATCAGCGGGCAGGGGCTGCTGGACGCCTACGCGGCGATGGAGGCCGTGCGGCCCAAGCTCGGCTACGATATCGACGGCGTCGTCTACAAGGTCGACCGCCTGGACTGGCAGCAGCGGCTGGGGTTCATCACCCGCACGCCGCGCTGGGCCGTGGCGCGCAAGTTCCCGGCGCAGCAGGCGCGCACCATTCTGGAAGCCATCGACGTCCAGGTCGGGCGGACCGGCGCGGTGACGCCGGTGGCGCGGCTGCGGCCGGTGACGGTGGGCGGCGTGGTGGTCGAGAACGCCACCCTGCACAACGCCGACGAGATCGCCCGCAAGGACGTGCGGATCGGCGACACGGTGATCCTGCAACGGGCCGGCGACGTGATCCCGCAGATTGTTGGGCCGGTGCTGGATGAGCGACCGGCCGACTCGGTTCCGTTCGAGTTCCCGACCCATTGCCCGTGTCCGCTGAAGACGCCGCTGGCCAAGGAGACCACGGCGGCCGGGGTGGAGACGGTGGTGCGCCGCTGCACCGGCGAGTTCGCCTGTCCGTTTCAGCGCATCGAGCACCTGCGCCACTTCGTGTCCCGCCGCGCCTACGACATCGAGGGCCTGGGCGAGAAGCAGCTGACCGCCTTTTATGAACGCGGCTGGGTCAAGGAGCCCGCCGATATCTTCCGGCTGGCCCGCGACGAGGAGAAGCTGGCCGAACTGCGCACGACGGACGGCTATGGCGAGACCTCGGTCCGCAACCTGATCGCCGGGATCGAGGCCAAGCGGGCGATCCCGCTGGACCGGTTCATCTTCGGCCTGGGCATCCGCCATATCGGCGAGACCACCTCGACGGCGCTGGCGCGGCATTTCGAGACGGTGGAGCACTTCATCGCGACGGCGATCGCGGCGGCGGCGCAGCGGCCTGGAGCCGGGGCTCAGGCGCTGTCGGAGTTGGATGGCGTCGGACCGACGGCGGTCGAGGCGATCTTGGCCTATGCCCGCCATCCCCAGGCCTTGCTGATCCCGGCGGGGGCTTCATTGGAAGAGCACCTGCGGCTGGCCATCCCGCGCCTCAACACCCGCGCGCGCCAGTCGCTGGCGGAGCGGTTCGGAGACTGGCCGACGTTCCAGGCGGCGGCCAAGGCCGCACTGTCGGAAATGCCGGGCGAGGAGTTCCGCGAGATCTCGTCGGTGGACGCCGTGGGGCCGGTGGCCGCGCGCATGGTCGCCGAGTTTTTCGGCGAGGATCACAACCGCGCCAAGGTCGACGCCCTGTTGGCCGAACTGTCGGTGATCCCCGCTGAGCGGCCGAAGACCGACACCGCCGTGGCCGGCAAGACCATCGTCTTCACCGGTAGCCTTGAAAAGATGACCCGCGACGAGGCCAAGGCCCAGGCCGAGGCGCTGGGCGCCAAGGTCGCGGGCTCAGTGTCGAAGAAGACCGATCTGGTGGTGGCCGGCCCCGGGGCGGGCTCGAAACTCAAGACCGCCACCGATCTCGGCATCCAGGTGATGACCGAGGACGAATGGCTGGCGATGGTGGGCGGGTAGCTCCCTTCTCAATTCGTCATCCCCGGGCTTGTCCCGGGGACCCATACACACGAACCTCTGCGGATAGGCTCGCAAGTGCGGAGTCTATGGGTGGCCGGCACGAAGGCCGGCCATGACGATTTGAGGGAGGAGGATCTCGTGGCGTCTCATTGGCTCGTGAAGTCCGAACCGGCGACTTTTTCGTACGACGACCTGGTGCGCGACGGCCGCACCGTCTGGGACGGGGTGCGCAACCACGCCGCCGCGGGGCACCTGAAGGCGATGAAGGTCGGCGATCAGGTGCTGTTCTACCATTCGCAGGAAGGCAAGGACGTGGTCGCCGTCGCCCAGGTGGCGCGCGAGGCCTTTCCCGACGCCAGCGATCCCACCGGCAAGTTCGTGGCGGTCGAGCTGACGCCGGTGCGCAAGCTGCCGCGTTCCGTGACGCTGGCGCAGATGAAGGCCAACCCCGCCCTGGCCGACATGGCCATGCTGCGCCAAGGCCGGCTCTCGGTCTCGCCGGTCAGCGACGCCGATTGGGCGACCATCCTGAAAATGGCGGGCGAGTAGGGACACTCTCTCGGGTGTCATCCCGGAAGCCGTGAAGCGGCTGTCCGGGACCCATCAACACCAGATTTGGCGGGCCTAGCTTGGCCGTGCCCTCTTCCGCGACCTCGGAGCGAATGGGTCCCGGTCTTGCTGCGCAAACCGGGATGACACGCGGACTATAGCGGCGCGCAGGCGCCTTCCAGCCAGGCGCGGACGTCGGCCTGTTCCAGGCGTGGGCCGATCACCTTCAGGACGCGGGCGTGATAGGCGTCCATCTGCGCGCGTTCGGCGGCGGTCAGCATCTCCACCACGATCAGGCGGCGATCCATGGGGGCCAGGGTCAGGGTCTCGAAGCCCAGCATCGGACGCTCGCCGCCGGGAACCATGGCGGCTTCGGTGACGAACTGGAGGTTCTCGATCCGGATGCCGTAGGCGCCTTCCTTGTAATAGCCGGGCTCGTTGGAGACGATCATCCCCGGCTGCAAGGCGACGAAGTTCGGCAGCTTGGAGATCCGCTGCGGGCCTTCATGGACGCCGAGGTAGGAGCCGACGCCGTGGCCGGTGCCGTGGTCGTAGTCGAGCCCCTGCAGCCAGAGCGGCGCGCGGGCCAGGGCGTCGAGGGCCGAGCCGGTGGTCCCGGCCGGGAAGCGGATCGCGGCCAGGGCCAGATGGCCCTTCAGCACCAGGGTGAAACGCTCGGCCATTTCCTGGCTGGGCTGGCCGACCGCGACGGTGCGGGTGATGTCGGTGGTGCCGTCCAGGTACTGGGCGCCGGAATCGACCAGCAGCAGCGAGCCCTGTTCGGCTTGCTTGTTGAGCCGGGTGGTCGGGCGATAGTGGACGATGGCGCCGTTGGAGGCTGCGCCAGCGATGGTGTCGAAGGACAGATCCTTCAGCGCCCCGGTGTCCTGGCGGAAGCCTTCCAATCGGGTGACGACCTCGACCTCGTCGACCGTGCGGCCTTGGGCATCGGTGGCCAGCCAGTGCAGGAAGCGGGTGACGGCCACGCCGTCGCGGGCGTGAGCCTCGCGGGTCCCGTCGATCTCGACGTCGTTCTTGCAGGCGCGCGGCAGGGCGCAGGGATCATCGCCGCGGACCACCTCGGCGCCGGCCCGGTGCAGGGCGGCGAAATACCAGGCCGAGGACTGGCTCGGATCGACCAGGACCCGCTTGCCCTTCAGGGCGGTGAGCGCGCCGGGCAGCTCGTCGGGGGTTTCCAGCTGAACCTCGTTGCCCAGCCAGGCGCGCAGTTCGGGCGAAACCTTCACCGGATCGAGGAACAGGCGCGCCGTGCCGTCACGGTTCAGGATGGCCTGGCCGAGCGGCAGCGGCGAGCGGATCACGTCGCCGCCGCGCACATTGAACAGCCAGGCGATCGATGAGGGCGCGGTCAGCACGGTGGCGTCGGCGTTGCGGGCGCTCAGGACCTCGCCGACCCGGGCGCGCTTGGCGCCTGAGTCCTCGCCGGAGAACTCCAGCGGGTGCGGCACGACCGGGGCGGTGGGCTGCGGCGGGCGGGCCTCGCCCCAGGCCTCGTCCAGCGGATTGGAATTGACCGGCTTCAGGGTCGCGCCGGCCTTGGCGGCGGCGGCCTTCAGGCGTTCCAGCGCGTCCGGGGCGTGCAGGCGCGGGTCGTAGCCGATGGTCTGGCCGCGCGTGGTCGCGGTTTCCAGATAGGCCGAGACGCCGCCCTCGACGAGGTCGCGGATCTCGAACACGTCGGCGTCCACCTGGTCGCGGACCTGCAGGGTGTAGCGGCCGTCGACGAAGACCGCGGCCTTGTCGGCCAGGATCACCGCGGCGCCGGCCGAGCCGGTGAAGCCGGTGGCCCAGCCCAGCCGGTCGTTGGCGGCGGGCAGGTATTCGTTCTGGTGCTCGTCCTCATGGGGCACGAGGAAGCCGTCCAACCCCTGGGCCTTCATGGCCTGGCGGATCAAGGGGACGTGCTTGGGCCCGAAGGAGGGATCGGTGCTTTCATCGAAGGTCTGGCGCATGGCGCGAACTTAGTCGCGTGCGCCTCCGCGCGCCAGCCTAGGGCGCGGGTTTGCGCAGGGCGAACAGGCAGCCAAGCGCCAGCAGGCAGGCGGCGATCAGGACGCCCAGCGCCCTAGGCTCCGACCTGGCCAGGCCGAGCGCGAACAGCAGCGGCGCCAGCGCCCCGACCAGCCGCGCGGGCACGTTGAGCGCGCCGAGCCGGCCGCCGTAGTTCTTGGTCCCGAACAGCACCAGCGGCAGGGTTCCGCGCACGATGGTGAAGAGCCCATTGCCCGCGCCGTAGAGGATGGCGAACGGGGCGGCGGCCAGAGGTCCCAGCGCCAGCAACAGGCCCGCGCCGATCGGGAACAGCCCCACCGCGACCCGGGCCGAGACCAGCGGATGGATCCGGCGCACCAGGGCGAACTCGGCCAGCCGCGCGGCGACCTGGGCCGGGCCGACCAGCATGCCAGCGACGACGGCGGCGGTGGCGCTGGCCCCGATGCCGATCAGCAGCGGGGGCAGATGCGCGCCCATGATCGAGCCGATCCCCGCCATCACCGCCAGGGCGACGGCCAGCAGCACCATCTGGAGGGCGACGCCGGGCTGCGGCGTCTCGGGTTCCTCGTCGGCCTTGCGTCGGGCGGCGGCGGGCTGGGGCGCCTGGCGGGGCAAGGTGAGGTGCAGGGGCAGGGCGATCAGCAGGTTGGCGGCGGCCCAGACCAGGGCGGCCTCGCGCCAGCCGAAGGTCGCCTCCAGCCAGGCGGTGAGCGGCCAGGCGATGGTGCTGGCGAACCCGGCGATCAGGGTGACGCCGGTGATCGACTCGCGCGCGTCCAGGCCAAACCAGCCGACCAGACCGGCGAAGGCGATGTCGTAGAGCGCCAGCGACATGCCGACGCCCAGCACCAGCCAGGCGGCCACGAGTTGGAAGGTGTTTTGCGAGAGCGCCATGCCGACCAGCGCCAGGGCCAGGACGATGCTGCCCGCCGCCAGCGGACGCCGGGCGCCATGGCGGTCGACGGCCCGGCCGGTGACCGGACCGAGTAGGCCCGAGATCAGCAGGGCGCCTGAGAAGGCGCCGAAGATGAAGGCGGTGGAGACGCCCAGGGTCTTGCCTTGCGCGGCGGCTAGCGTGGCCGGCAGATAGCTGGTGCAGCCATAGCCGACCAGTTGGGTGACGCCGAGGGTCCACACCGCGCGACGCGGCGTGATGGCCGGGCTGGCCTCGGGCTCTCCCATGGATCGACGCTCCCACTTGCCTGGTCGTTATGGGCCTAAGCAGAGTCGACGCCTAGGCGCGGTCAATTAATTTACCCGGATATAATTGACATCTCGCGCGAGGACGCTCATTTGGCGGAGATGGACAAGCAAAGCCGCCGAGAGGCCATCCGCGAGTACAAGGATCGCAAGACCCCGATCGGGATCTTCAGCCTGCGTTGCACGGCGACGGGGCAGACCTGGGTGGGCGCCTCGCGCAACCTGGATGGTCAACGCAACAGTTCGTTCTTCAGCCTGCGCCAAGGCTCGCACCGCAATCAGGGCATGCAGGCGGCCTGGAAGGCGAACGGCGGCGAGGAGGGTTTTGAGTTCTCCGTGGTCGAACTGCTGGAGAACGACGAGCTTGGGCCGCTCGGCAGGGGGAGCTGGTTGAAGGAACGCGAGCGTTATTGGCTCGAGGCGCTGGGCGCGAAGCCGGCGATCTAGCCCTTGCTCCAAATCGTCATCCCCGGGCGTGCGTTGACCAGAACCGACACTCCGTCTGGGCCACTATTTAGGTCTAGTTTCGCCGCCGCGTCCGGCGACGGCGCCGTGCAAGGAGCTGCGGCTTGCCCTTGGGCAGGGAAGCAATAGGGAAGCGCTCGCGCAGTTCCTGGCCAAGCGCGCCGATCTGGCCGGGTTCGCTGTAGGCGACATCAACTAGGATTGCCACGGCGGTGCGCGCGGTACCGACCTTCTGCAAACTGTCTGTCCAGCCCTTCGACGCGGCCGCGACATCGACCAGCGCCAATATTGAACAGAGATGCCCGTGGGCATGCTCCCGAAGGCTTTTCAGAAACGCTCCAGATTCGGCAAACCAGCTCGCGTTCTGGCCGGAAAGGCCGTTGGCGATAGTTCGCATCCTTGCCCTTACATTGGACCCCGTGAAACCTTGATCGCTCGGCGCTTAGCGAGCCGAAGACATCGACGCCCTGCTGCGCCTGGCCCCGACGCCCGTGCGTTTGAGCCAGGGGGTCGGCCCACACCTGCTTGAACAAGGTGTGACACAGATCCTCGAACAGCTCCCAGCTCCTAGGTGGAGCAATCTGCTTGGCTCTAAATTCCATCACCCCCCGCGTGTCCGTCCCGTCGCTAATCTGCCCATCAAGGGCGGCTGCGCCGCCGCCTCCGGCGATGCGCTTTGCGCACCCTTGACCGTCAGCTTGCCGTCCGGCTTGGGCTCGGCAAGCGGTTAAGCCTGATCAGGCGCGAGGCGCCTGCGGCTTAACCGCGATCTAGGCTTTGAGGCGAACACCTGGGCCACCCGGCTTCAACTCACCCGCCTCCATGAATAGGACGCCTGCGTCCTCCAGGGCGCGGAGCACGGCGTCGATGTTCGCAACCGTGCTTCGACCAGGGCCAAGTGGGCCTTCCATACGACGGATAGTGGGGAGCGAGAGCTTGGCCATCTCTGCAAGCTTCGGCTGACTCCAATCCAAGAGCGCTCGTGCCGCGCGAATCTGGTCAGCAGTCGGCACTTTTTGATCGTTTTGCGCTCTTGTGATCATTTTACGTTGATCTTTGTGTGTCGATATGATAGGAAAAGGATAATCGCAGTTTTAGGATTCTGACCATGGGCTCGCGTCGAAAGACGGGCCGCGACGCTGTGCGCCTGCCTGACATTACCAGACGATCCGTTATAGGCGCCGCCAGCGCCGCGCCGGTCATGGCCAATGCTGCCGGCACAGCGACGCCCGACAGCCTCACCGACCGTTGCGGCACGTTCGTTGCCACCGACATTCGCATTCGCCGGCTGCTCATGCGCTGGGGCGATCTGGAAAGCGACGCCGCGAAAAACTACAGCTGGTTTAAGCTCACCCGACGGGAGCAGTTGGAGTCGGCGCAGGGGCAGGAGATGGCCCGGATCGACAGGGAGCTTTCCCGCCTGTTCCGAGAGCGCGAGAAGCTGCTCAAGTCGCTGCCCCAGTCAGTTGCCACCGATCCGACCGCCATCGCCGCCAAGATCGCTGCGGCGGCCAAAGCGATCGATCCCGAAGACCACGAGGAGGTTCATCACCTTCTCAGCGGTGCGACCCGAGACATGGCCGCCATGCGCTGCCCCGGCTGTAACCAGCCCTTGGTCACGGAGGCCTGGATCGGGTGGTCAACGCGGGTCGATCAAGGCGGAAGGGTCTGAACCGTGGTCAACCGGGGCATAGGCGTCGTTGAAGCCCTGCGGGCCTGGATCGAGGCTTGGCGTTCCGCTCGACAGGAATCGCCAGCCATGACCAGCGCCCAGCGCCCAGCGCCCAGCGCCCAGCGCCCCGCGCTCCAACGCTTCCGCCCCGCCAACCAAGACCGCGCTCTCTACGCTGTAGGTACGGTTTCACCCCCGCAAGATGCAGTTCTGGCCCTGGCCCGCTTGATCGGCCGCCAGATCGCCCGCGAGGAGTTCCAGCGCAGCTTTAACGCCGCAAACGACCACGCCCCGCGATCGGAGACCGATCAGGGCAGCTAAGGAGATCGTCATGACCCGCGTGGCGGGCCTGTTGTTCTGCGGCGTGTGCGGCGGCGCCGTCGCCAAGCGCGGCAACAACCGGTTCGGCTGCGTAAGCCACATCATGGGCAAGGGCTGCACCAACAGCCGGACGATCGTGCGCGATGTGCTTGAGACGCGTGTCCTCGCCGGGCTCCAAGACCGGCTCATGGAGCCCGAAGCGTTCGCCGAGGCGATGCGGTCGTTCATAGAGGAGACCAATCGGCTCAACCACCTTCGCCGCGCCAATCGCGGCGCCGACGTCGAACGCCTGGAGGAGGCGCGCAAGGCTATCGGCGGTATCGTGGCGGCCATTGAAGACGGCGGTTACAGCAGGCCACTCATGGAGCGCCTGAGGAGGCTTGAGGTCGAGGTCGAGGAGATCGAGACCAAGCTGGCCGAAGCGCCGCGCGATGTGCCTGACATTCATCCCAATGTCGCCGAGCTTCATCGGCGCAAGGTCGGCGACTGTCTCAAGCTTTGGACCAGCCCGAGGAGCGCGACGAGGCCGCCCAGGCGTTGCGGGCGCCAATCGACAGGATCGTGCTGGAGCCAGGACCCGCGCGCGGCCAGGTCTTGGCGACGCTATACGGCGATCTGGAGACCATTCTGGCCTGAGCCAATGACCAGGGAGGTCAGCGGCGGGAAGCCCTGACGGGCTTTCCGGCTGACTCTCTGTCGCCCTCAGTTAATGCACGGGCTTGTCCCGGGGACCCACACACGTGACCGGTGCAGGCAAATCTCGAACGCCGACGTTTATGGGTGGCCGGCACAAGAGGCCGGCCATGGCGAGCGAGACGGGGGCGGCGATCTAGACGGCCGCGCCGTTCCCCGACATAACAGCGTCATGCGCAGCGCCCGCACCCTGTCGAATTCGTCTGGTCCCCTTGGGGCCGTGCGTCTTCGCGTGGGCTGACCGCCTGCTCTAGAAGACCCACGACCCCGCCCTACCGGCCGGGGTCGAGGAGACGAACCCCGCCGACGGCATGCCCCTCGGAAGGAGTTCGAAATGACCGAAGACCCGCTGAAACCCTGGTTCCCCATACGCACCGAGCGCCTGTTGCTGCGCGAGGCGCGGCTTAGCGACTATGACGACGTCCATGCCTACGGCGCCGATCCGGAGGTCTCCAAGTTCATGGACTGGGGGCCGAACACCCCGGAGGTGACCGCGCAGGTCGTCGGCCGCTGGGTGGCGATGTCGGCCCTGTGGCCGCGCGATGAGGTGAACCTGGCGGTGGAGCTTCTGGAGACCGGCCGGGTGATCGGCTCGATCCGCCTGGCGATCCAGAGCAAGGCCAACCGCACGGCGGACTTCGGCTACACCTTCGGCAAGGACTACTGGCGCCAGGGCATCGCGACCGAGGCGGCCGGCGCCATCATCGAGGCGGCGTTCACGACGCTTGGCCTGCACCGGGTCTTCGCGACCTGCGACGTGCGGAACGTCGGCTCCTATCGGGTGATGGAGAAGCTCGGCATGCGGCGCGAAGGGACGCTCATGAAGGATCAGGAGATCCGCGGCCGGTGGCGGGACACCCACGTCTACGCCTTGCTGGCGGAGGAGTGGGAGGCCCGCCGGGCCGAACGGGCCTAGCTCTTGGGCTCGGCGTTGCTGGCGTCGGTCGCGGCGTCAGTGGCGCTGGCGGCCGCGTTCTGGCTGGTTTCAGCCGCGCGTTCAGCCGCCGAACTGGCGCTGTCGGCGGCCGAGCGGGTGGCGTCGGCCATGCTCGCGGCGGCGTTGGCCGAGGCCTGGCTGGCGCTGAGCGCGGCCGACTGAGCCTGCGTGGCGGCATTGTCGAGGGTGGCTTGCGCGCGGCCGCCGTCGCGGGCGGCTTGCAGGGCGTCTTCGGTGGCGGTGCGGCCGCTCATCATGAAGAACAGGCCGGCGACGGCGATGATCGCCACCAGGGCCGCGATCCACCATGCAGAGCTGGAGCTGCGGGCCGGCGCGACCTCGCGCCGGATCGTGGCCGGCTCTTCGATTACGATCTTTTCGACATAGGGTTCTTTGGGACTGGCCATTTGAACCTCCTCCTACTCATCTGGCGGCGCTCGGAGAGGCCGCTTTGACGGACGGAGGAACGTGGCGATCCCGCGCCGGTTCCGGTCTTTAGGCCCGGCGCAGCACCAGCGTGGCCCAGGCGTCACGGTGCAGACGCTTGTGCAGGCGGAAACCTTTGGAGAGGTAGGCGGCCAGCACCCGGCGCTCCTGGGTGCGGAGCAGGCCCGACAGGATCGCGAAGCCGCCGGGCTTCAAGGCGCCCTTGATGTCGTGCGACAGGGCGACCAGCGGCGGGGCCAGGATATTGGCGAACACCAGGTCGTAGGGGGCGGCGTCGCGCACCAGCCGGTGGCCGAGGCCCGAGGCGTGGACGAAGCGGGCGTTCGCCTTGTTGAGCTTGGCGTTCTCGCGCGAGATGCGGACCGACGGAGCGTCGATGTCGGTGCCGACCGCCTTGGCGCTGCCGGTGCGGGCCGCGGCGATGGCCAGGACGCCGGTGCCGGCGCCGACGTCGAGCACGCGGTCGAAGCGGCGGGCCTTGATCAACTGGTCATAGGCGAACAGGCAGCCGACGGTGGTGCCGTGGTGGCCGGTGCCGAAGGCGGCGCCCGCCTCGATGCGCAGGTTGACGGTGTTGGTGGGCGCGCGGCCCTTGTCGTGGGCGCCGAAGACGAAGAAGCGGCCAGCCCGCACGGGCGGCAGACCCGACAGCGCCATGGCCAGCCAGTCGGCGTCGGCCAGCTTTTCGACCACGGTCTTGAGCTCGGGGTAGTCACTCAGCGCCGCGACCAGGCCGTCAGCCTCTTCGGAGTCAGTGGGGAAGGCGTCGATCCGCCAGATGCCGCGGTCTTCGTCCTCTTCCAGGATGGAATAGGTCACGCCTTCGAGGCGCGGATTGGCGTCGATGGCCTCGGCGGCGGCTTCGGCTATGGCGCGCGGGCCGCGCGCGACGATCTGGACGGCGTCTTCGGTCATGCGCGCCCTTTAGAGCCACAAGCGCCGAAAGGCGAGGGGGCTTAGGCGGGCGGGGGCTCTGGAGGTTCCGGCGCCTGAGGCGGCTGCGGCGCCCAGGGAGCCTCGGGCGCGTCCGGGGGGAGCGGCGGCTCGGGGGCGTAAGGCGGCTCCGGCGGCGGCGGGACGCCGTGGTCGATCGGCGGATAGTCGGGCTGGTCGGCCGGCGGTGGCGGTGGCGGTGTTGTCGGCGCAGGTTGCGCTGGGCGCGGCTCAGGGGGCGGCACATAGGGCGTGGTGACAGGAGGCTCGACGTCGAGCCGGCGCGAGGTCGCCTCGAAGTCGTTCGGTCTCGGCTTCAGGGCCAGACCGACGACCAGGGCCACGGCGGCCAGGATCGCCGCGCCGATGATCAGCCAGCGGTTTCTGTTGGATAGCTTCGGCATCATCTCGTGCCGGTGGCGCGGCTCGGGGCGTCGGTCGGCCACGGCGCCAGCGGCGGCGGCTCCCAGGCCAGCGGCGGCGTCCAGGGTTCAGGTAGGGGTTGGCTCGGTGTCGGCGCGGCGGGTCTGGCGGCGGGCTGCGTCTGCGGCGCCGGCCCCAGCACACGAGCCATGGCGGCCACCGCCAGCACCCACGGAAGGCTGTTATAGGCCAGGATGAAGCTCTCCGACATGATGGTCAGAGCATAGACCGCCAGGAACAGGATGGCGAAGGAACCGTCCTTCAGGCGGCGATGCCGGAAGACCCCGGCGATCAGCGCGGTGACGAGGACCGCGGCGAACAGGCTGACGCCGATCTGGCCCAACTGAATTTTCAGATCGAGCCAGCCGTTATGGGCGGTCGGCACCACCCATTGGAGTTGGTCGCGGATCCAGTTGGCCGGGGCCGACTTGATGTCCCAGAAGGCGGCGAAGCCGTAGCCGAGCAACGGCGACTTGTCCGAGGCCCGCTCCACCGCCGCCCAGATCTGGGTGCGGCCGGTCAGCGACGGGTCCTTGCCGATGGCCTCATAGAGCAGGTCCGGGGCCAGCAGATAGAACCCGCCCAGCAGCAGGACGCCGGTGACGCCGGCCCAGATCGCGGTGATCGTGGCGGCCGGGCCCCGGCCCATGAAGGCCAGAGTCGCCGAGCCGAACAGCACGACCGCGAGCGCCAGGGCCGACGTGGCCGACCGGGTCATGACGATCAGGCCGATGCAGAGCGCCAGGCTGAACAGCCAGAGCGGTCGACGTGGGGGGCTGGTGATCGCCGCTGCGACCGAGGCCAGCGCCCCATAGACCATCATCGCCCCCATCTGGTTCTTCTCGTACCAGAGCCCGCGCCAGAGGCCGGCGTTGACGTCTTGGTGAACGCCGATCGAAGGGACGGCGAGGCAGACGAAGTAGCTGCCGAGCGCGAGGAACAGGAAGGTCGCGGCGATGACCTCGGACAGCATGCGCCCGCTGAAACTGGCGGCCAGATAGAGGCCGAAGAGGGTGGTGGCGGCCAGGGCGACGACGCGTCTCTGGCTGATATCGGGGAAGATAGACCAACTGACCGAGGCCAGCGCCCAGCCGACCAGCAGGAAGAGGAGCGCGGCAGGCAGCCAGAACCTGAGCAGTTGCGGGAACCGCAGCGCCGCCAGCACCCCGGTCATGCCGTAGATCGGGAGCCACATGAGGCGCAGGATCGGATTGGAATCGCCGCCGGTCTGCAGCGGGTCGAGCACCGGGCCGATCAGGGCGTTGGACATCATGACGATGATGACCATCGCCATTAGCGTCTCGATCAATCTTATCGCCGTGAGCCGATCGCCCATCCGACCTGTCCCATTTCGGCGCGATCTCGCGCCTTCAGGGCGGCGGTGCAATCGCCGAGCCTCTTTTCGCTTGGGCGGCTGAGCCGGGGGCTGGCATCATGGGCCGCCCCCCGATCGCGGAGACCTTTGGATGAGCAAGTACCTGCCCCTGTCGGAGCATTTGTCGCGCCATGCCGGCGACGAATGGCGAGCCTCGTTCGCGGACATAGAGAAGGTCCTGCGCGCGTCGCTGCCCAAGGCCGCCCAGCAGAACGCCTGGTGGGTGGGCGAGGTCGAGAAGCCGCATCACCGGACCTGGCTGGACCTTGGCTGGCGGGTGGAGGCGGTCGACAAGGCGGCGGGGACGATCACGTTCCGACGTGACCGCCCCGCCGATGAAGTCCATCCCCAGAGCGCCAATGCGCCGTCCGATAGGCAACGAGCGATTGGCGTCACCGCGCTGGTCGGTGGTGCGGTCGCGGTGATCGCGGGCCTGGGCGTGCTGGCGGCCAGGATGCTGAAGGCCCGCCGCGCCTAGGCGCTTGCGGGCGCTCTGGCCCGCGCGGTCGCCAACTCGATCAGGTCGCAGATCGGGGTGATCACGGCCTTGGGCAGGTTGTGGCCCATGCCGGGGATCAGATGCAGTTCAGCGCCGGGGATGTTGGCCGCGGTGTCCTCGCCGCCGGCCTTGGGCACCAGCGGATCGTCGGCACCGTGGATCACCACGGTCGGGGCGGTGATCGTGGCCAGCGCCTTGCGGCGGTCGCCGCTGGCGACGATGGCGGCCATCTGCCGCGCGAAGCCGACCGGATAGAACGAGCGCTGATAGTCGGAGCGCAGCTGGGCCTTCAACTCGGCCTCGTCGACCGGATAGCCGGGGCTGCCCAAGACTTTCGAGCTCTGCACGCCGTGATCGAGGAAGGCCTCCAGGTCATGCTGCGGATCGGGGCCGCGGTTGGTCAGCCGCTCCATGGCCTGGGGACTGGCCGGGGGCAGGGCGGGGTTGCCGGTGCTGGACATGATCGAGCTCAGCGACAGCACCCGCTGCGGATATTCGGCCGCGACCATCTGGGCGATCATCCCGCCCATCGAGGCGCCGACAATGTGGGCGCGCTCGACGCCGAGCCCGTCCATCAGGCCGACCGCGTCGGCGGCCATGTCCGAGAGCAGATAGGGGACGTTCGGCTTCTGGCCCACCATCAGGGCGGTGTAGACCGCCGGCATGTCCGGCGCGCCGGCCGCGTCCAGCTTCTCCGACAGGCCGACGTCGCGGTTGTCGTAACGGATGACCCGGTAGCCGCGGCCGGCCAGCTCATCGACAAACTCCATCGGCCAGCGGGTCATCTGGGCGCCCAGGCCCATGATCAGCAGCAGCGGCTCGCCGGCCTCCGGGCCGTGGATGTCATAGTGCAGGCGAACGCCGTTGGCGGTGATCTCAGGCATGCGGGTCCCTCCCAGGGATTGGTTGCGGGCAGGTTGGCTTAGAGCGCGGGCGTGAGCAATGGCGGCGGTGCGGCCTAGCGGCGTTTTGGGCGAGGTCATCACCACAAGGTTCGTCATCCCCGGGCTCTTGTCCCGGGGATCCATACACGCAGCTCCCGAGCAGATTTCCCAATGCGGAGTCTATGGCTGGCCGGCTCAAGAGGCCGGCCATGACGAGCGTGTGGGGAGAGCCCTCAGCCCTTCTGGACGAAGCTGTCGATGACCTTCTTGTCGCCGGCCTTGTCGAACGAGACGGTGAGCTTGTTGCCGTCCACCGACTTGATCTTGCCGTAGCCGAACTTCTGGTGGAACACCCGCTCGCCGCGCTTGAAGTCGCTGGCGGCCGAGGATTCGGAGACGACCAGCCGGCCTTCGCCCTCGATGACCGCGCCGCGCCCTGGATGGCTGCCGTGGAAATTGCGGTCCTGGGCGCGCTTCCAGCCCGGCGAGGAATAGCCGGCGCCGAACGAGGGCGTTTCATCCCAGCGTGAGCCGTGCTGCTGCATGCCGGGACCGCCGCCGTAGTAGCCGGTCTCGGACGCAGCCTCGACGTTCTCGATCGGCAATTCGTCGACGAAGCGCGAGGGGAGCTGGCTGGTCCAGCGGCCATAGACCTGGCGGTTGGCGGCGAAGGAGATGCGGGCCTCTTCGCGGGCGCGGGTGATGCCGACATAGGCCAGGCGGCGTTCCTCCTCGAGGCCCTTTTCGCCCTTCTCGTCGACGCTGCGCTGCGAGGGGAAGACGCCTTCCTCCCAGCCGGGCAGGAAGACCAGCGGGAATTCCAGACCCTTGGCCGAGTGCAGGGTCATGATCTGCACCGCGTCGGCCTGGGGGCCGCGGTCCATGTCCATCACCAGCGAGACGTGTTCGAGATAGGATTCGAGGTTGTCGAAGGCGCTCATCGACTGGACGAGTTCCTTGAGGTTCTCCAGCCGGGTCTGGGCGGTCGGCGTCTTGTCTAGGCGCAGGGCGTCGGTATAGCCGCTCTCCTCCAGCACCTGCTCAGTGACGCGGGCGTGGTGCAGGGTCTGGGCCTGGGCGCGCCAGCGGTCGAGGTCGCGCAGGAAGTTGGACAGGGCCGTGCGGGTGCGGGCGGCCAGTTCGTCGGTCTGTACCGCCTCACGGGCGGCCTGCATCACCGGCACGCCGCCGACCCGGGCGATGTGCAGCAGCTTCTGGACGGTGGTGTCGCCGATGCCGCGCTTGGGCGTGTTGACGATGCGCTCGAAGGCCAGGTCGTCGTCGGGCGATTGGATCAGCCGCAGATAGGCGTGGACGTCGCGGATTTCCGCCCGCTCGAAGAACCTGGGGCCGCCGACCACCGTGTAGGGGATCTGCAGCATCACGAAGCGCTCTTCGAAGGCCCGCATTTGGAACGAGGCGCGGACCAGGATGGCCATGTCGCGGAACTTGCGCGGCTCCTTCTCGGTCCCGCCCTTCTTGGCGCGCTCGATCTCCTCGGCGACGAGCCGGCTTTCGGCCTCGCCGTCCCAAACCCCGCGGATGATGACCTTTTCGCCGTCATTGCTCTCGGTCCAGAGCGTCTTGCCCAGCCGTCCCTTGTTGGCCTTGATCAGCCCAGACGCGGCGGCCAGGATGTGGCTGGTCGAGCGGTAGTTGCGCTCCAGCCGGATCACCGTCGCGCCCGGGAAGTCGCGCTCGAAACGCAGGATGTTGTCCACCTCGGCGCCGCGCCAGCCATAGATCGACTGGTCGTCGTCGCCGACGCAGCAGACGTTCTGGCGCTTCTGGGCCAGCAACCGCAGCCACAGGTACTGGGCGACGTTGGTGTCCTGGTACTCGTCGACCAGCACGTATTTGAACCGCTCGTGGAAGTCGGCCAGCACGTCCGGATTGTTCATGAAGATCGTCAGGTTGTGCAGCAGCAGGTCGCCGAAATCGCAGGCGTTCAGCACCCGCAGGCGCTCCTGATAGAGCCGGTAGAGGGTCTGGCCCTTGCCGCCGGCGAACTCGGTCCCCTCGGACGGCGGTAGCCGGTCCGGCGTCCAGCCGCGGTTTTTCCAGTGGTCGATCAGCCCAGCCATGGCCTTGGGCGTCCAGCGCTTGGCGTCGACGTTCTCGGCCTCCAGCACCTGCTTGATCAGCCGTTCCTGGTCGTCGGTGTCGAGGATAGTGAAGTTCGACTTCAGCCCCACCAGCTCGGCGTTGCGGCGCAGGATCTGGGCGGCGACCGAGTGGAAGGTGCCCAGCCAGCGCAGGCCTTCGGCGGCCGGGCCGATGATGTGGGTGATCCGCTCGCGCATCTCGCGCGCGGCCTTGTTGGTGAAGGTGACGACCAGCAGTTCCCACGGCTTGGCCCGGCCGGTGGCCAGGATGTGGGCCAGCCGCGTCGTCAGCACGCGGGTCTTGCCGGTGCCGGCGCCAGCCAGCACCAGGACCGGCCCCTCGGTCGCCTCGACCGCGGCGCGCTGCTCGGGGTTCAGGCCCTCGAGATAGTCGGGGCCGCGCACGCGCGCGAGGTCGCTGACGCGGGCGGCGGGGAGGGCGTTGTCGAACGATTCAGGCACTGACATTGGAACATATGTAGCACAAACGAGCTGGGGCTTAAGACCGGAACCGCGCCGGATGCGGTTCGTTCTTTCTCGCGACCATGACAACCAACGGAGGAGGTTATGGCCGAGAATCCGAGAAGCGGAGCCGCGACCTGGCTGACCTTGCTATTGGGCTGCGTGATCATCGCGGTCGCTGTGGTCAGCTACTTCGCCTATGCGGGACGCAGAGTGGTCGAGCGGGACCTGCCGGCCAGCATCAATGTGGATATCGATCTGCCTAAGGCGCCGCCCATTCCTGATGTCCCGACTATCCCAACGCCCCCGATCCCGACGCCGAAATAGACCGTGAACGACCAGGACCCCAGGCCGCGCAAGCCGATCCCGCTCCTGCTTTGGGCGTTGATCGGATTCGTGCTGGTGTTCGGCTTCATAGTCCTGATGCGTGCGCTCAACCCGCCGTCCGCCGGCATCGGACCGGCCTCGCCGATCATCGCCGTGCCGACCAATCCCACGCCGGCGCCGCTGCCGGACGTGAAGCCGAGGCCCTAGGCGGTAACTCAATCGAGAGCCTTTTGCGGCAACCTGACCGAGCAGCCTTCGCTGTTTGTGGGACCCGATGGCCAGAGTTCTGACCTTGCTCGACCAGGTGCGGCTTCGGATCGCGCCGCTTTCGCGGGCGGCGCCGATCGCGGTCGGCTCGCAGCGCGGCATGATGAGCCTGAGCTTTGACGACTTCCCAATCAGCGCCTGGACGGAGGGCGGCCGGGTCATGGCCGACCACGGAGTGCACGCAACCTACTACGTGTCCGGCAGCCTGTGTGGCCAGGTCCACGACGACATGCGGCAGTTCGAGGTCGCCCATCTGCAGGCCGTGGCGGAGGCCGGGCATGAGATCGGCTGCCATACCTTTGATCACATCAGCGCGCTGAAGGCGCGGGCCGCCGAGTTCCACGCCTCGATCGACCGTAACGCCCATTGGGTGGCCGAGCGCCTGGACGGCTACGCCATGGAGACCTTCGCCTATCCGTTCGGCGACTGGTCCATCGGCACGAAGCGTTCGGTCGCCAAGCGGTTCAAGTGCGCGCGCGGCGTCCTCCGTGGCGTCAACAACGGCAAGGTCGACCGCGCGGGCCTGGTGTCCATCGGCCTCGAGAGCAAGAGCTTGGCCACTTTCGACATGGAGGCCGTCGCCGTCAAGGCGGCCGCCCAAGGCGCCTGGCTGGTGCTCTATGGCCACGACGTCGGCGATCGGTCTTCGCCCTACGGCTGCAGCCCCAAGCAGTTGGAGCGGATGATCCTGGCGGCCAAGGCGGCCGGCCTCGACATCCTGCCGGTCAAGGACGCCCTGGCGCGGATCCATTAGGGCGCTCAGCGATGCAAACGCCTGGTCAGGACGCCTTTGCGAAGGCGAGGGCGGCGACGCGGCAGGCCGAGGCCAGGGCGCGATCGGCCCGGCCCTCGTCGATCTGGGCGATCAGGCCCGCGAGGCTGACGCCCCGGACCAGGGCCATCTCGTCCAGGACCGCCCAGAACTCGGGTTCCAGCGCCATCGAGGTGGCGTGGCCGGAGAGCAGGATCGAACGTTTGCGCAGCCGTGGCATGACCGCCCTTGTGGCCCAGGCGCCACGTCGCGGCCAAGTGTTCAATTCGCGCCTTGCCAAAAGATGACGCTGGCGTCACTTTCAATCCGAACGTTGTTTGCTTGAGGCTGCCCCCCATGGCCATGACCGCTGACGCCCTTGACGCCCCGATCCGTCGCCAAGCCGGCCCCGCCGCGGGGCCGACGCCCTTGGCCAAGCCGAAGCTCCACTGGGGCGCGGCGCTGAAGGCGCTGCAGCGTCTGCTGAACGACAAAGAAGACACCGGCCAGGTGTTCGAGATCATGCGGGCCCTGAACGGGACCGCCACCGCCGACGGCTATCAGCGCCTGCTGACCACCGTGCAGGGCGGTCGCATCGCCTATGAGCGCGAGGAACTGGCGGTTCGGCTGATGGACGACGCCTGGCTCGACTCCTTCAAGGACGGCAGCGTCGGCGCGATCTATCGCGACTTCGTGCGCGCCGAGCAGCTCTCCGCCGAGGGCCTGGCCGAGATCAGCCGCATCGACGGCAATGATATCGACATCCAGCATCCCTACGCCTGGTTCGGCCGCCGGACGCGCGACATTCACGACATCTGGCACATCCTGTCCGGCTATCACCGCGACGGCCTGGGCGAGTCCTGCCTGGTGGCGTTCTCCTACGCCCAGACCAAGGGCCTGGGCTGGGCGCTGATCGCGGTCGGCGCGACCCTGCGCTCGCGCGGCGGCGAGCATCCCTACGCCAAGGCGATCTGGCAGGGCTATAGGCGCGGCAAGGCCGCCGCGTGGCTGCTGGGTGAAGACTACGACCGGCTGCTGAACGAGCCGCTGGAGGTCGCCCGCAAGCGGCTCGGCATCAGCCCGCCGACGCTCTACGACGCCATTCCGCCCGAGGCGCGCGACAGCGCCGTTCCCAGCAAGATGTAACAAACTTCGTGCGCTGATCCGGGGGGACGGCGCGCGGATGGCGCGGATGCGCCAGGCGGGTGGGGGAGTGTCGAGCCTCCTCCACCCATCGCCATTCCTTCAGATCCTGGGCTCTCAGGCCTCGGGTTCGCGCTTGGCGCCGTCGAGGGCGCGGCGCGCCTTGTCCGCCTGCGCCTTGGCGGCGGCCTTTTCGCTCTTGGCGCGGCCGAACTTCACGCGGTTCTCCTGGGCCTGATCTCGGGCCCCCAGACGATCCTTGATCTTGCGGGCCTTGTTGAGGTTCACGACGTTGCTCATGGCCCCGTTCTTACCGCGAGCGGTATCTGAAGGTCGACGGCGAACAACCTAGCCGGGTTGGGCTTTTCTCGACATCTCCATAGGAATGGCGCACGCAGACAGCACTCAGGTCGGGGGGAAAGCCTTGGCGATAGAGCTGCTTAGAAGGTTGCGGAACAGCGTTCGTGGCTGGCCCAATCTGGCTCTGCCCGCCTTGGTCGTGGCCATAGGCCTGATCACCACCTGCGCTGGCGGATACCTGATCGAGCAGGGGCGGCTGGCGCGCGAGCAGCTGAGGTTCGACGCCGTCGTCGATGAGGCCAACGACGCGGTCGCTGGGCGCCTGGACACCTACATCGCCGTGCTGCGGGCCGGGGCAGGCCTGTTCGCCGCCAGCCAGGATGTGAACCGTTCGGAGTTCCGGGCCTTCGCCGAGCGGGTGGAGCTGACCCGCCGCTATCCCGGCATTGAGGGGATCGGCTTTTCGATCCGCATCCCGCCGGGCCAGGCTCCGCGGCTGATCGCCCGCATGCGCGCCGAGGGCATGCCCGACTTCGACTTGCCGCCTAGCGAGGGCGAGACGCACGCGATCATCTATCTGGAACCCGCGGACCTGCGGAACGCCGTCGCCCCCAGTTTCAACATGCACGCGTCCCCAGTGCGTCGCGAAGCCATGGACAGGGCACGCGACACCGGCGCGCCGGCGCTGTCGGGCAAGGTGGAGTTGATCAACGCGGTCGATCGCGACCAGGCGGGGTTCCTGCTCTACGAGCCGGTCTATGAAGGCGGGGACGTGCCGGAAAGCGTGTCCGAGCGCCGCAGCCGGCTGCTGGGCTTCGTCTATGCGCCGTTCCGCGCGGGCGACCTGCTGAGCAGCGTGTTGGCGTCCGCCCGGCCGGCCGGGTTCGATTATGCGGTCTATGACGGCCGCCCGAGCGCCGCGACCCTGCTCTATCGGTCGACGGCCCCCGTGGCCGGCGAGGACGGCCTGTCGGCGACCCGCAAGCTGAATATCACCGGCCGGACATGGACCATTATCTATCGGGGACGACCGGACGACGCGCGGGCCTCGGAGGCCGGCCTGACCTTAGAGTTCATGGCGACAGGGGCTCTGGTCAGCCTGCTGATCGGCCTCGCCACCTGGCGGCAGGTGCGCGCCCGCGTCGCCGCCGAGCGCGAGATCGTCGCCCGGATCGCCGCCGAGGCGCGGCAGAAGCTGCTGCTGGACGAGTTGAACCACCGGGTGAAGAACACGCTCGCCACCGTGCAGTCGATCGCCGCCCAAAGCCTGCGCCATGGAACCGATGTCGGCAGCGTGCGCGAGAGCTTCGAGGCTCGGCTGATCGCCCTGTCCCAGGCCCATAACCTGCTGACCCGCGACAACTGGCGCGGCGCGAGCCTGGCCGAATTGGCGAGGAGCGAGCTTGCGCCCTATGGCGGGGCCGAAGGCGAGCGGGTTTCGATCACCGGCGAGGAGGTCTGGCTGGCGCCCAACACCGCCGTGGCGCTGGGCATGGCGTTCCACGAACTGGCCACCAACGCCGTGAAGTACGGCGCGCTCTGCGGCCCGGACGGGCGGGTCGAGGTGGGCTGGAAGGTCACGCCCGCCGGGCAGGACCGCCAACTGCGGATCGTCTGGCGCGAGGAGGGCGGACCGCCGGTCAAATCCCCGACCCGGCGCGGGTTCGGATCGCGGGTCATCGTCGGCGGCCTGGCCCATCAGCTGGACGGCGTGGTCGACCTGTCGTTCCCGCCGACCGGGGCGGTCTGCACCATCGTCTTTCGGCTGCCGCCTTCCGGGGTGGAGGAGGAGATGCTGCGATTAGGTTCGGCGGCTTGAAACCCAATCGCCTGCGAGCCGTTTCCTTGCGACCCCGAAAAGGAGACGACACCATGCATCCCGGCATTCGTGAACATATGGAAGTCATCGGCTCGGACGGCGGCCACGTCGGCCGCGTGGACCACGTGATTGGCGAAGACATCGAACTGGCCAAGCTCGACCTTGGCGGCGGCCTCAAGCATCACCTGATCCCGGCGAGCTGGGTCGATGACGTGGCCAACGAGAAGGTCCGCCTCAACCTCACCAAGGACGCCGCCAAGGCGGCCTGGCGCGAGAAACACTAGGCCAAACCAAAAACGGCCCGGAGCGATCCGGGCCGTTTGTTATCGGGGCTTCAGGTCGGCCAGGGTCAGGGCCGCGAAGACCGGGATGTCGAGGCCTTCGATGGCTGGCGGTCGGTCCGCCCGCCAGACCGCGCAGACCACGGCCACGGTGATCGCGCCGACCTCGTCCAGGCGGGCCTTGGCGTCGCGGACGGCGCCGCCGGTGGAGATGACGTCCTCGATGATCGCCACGTGCTTGCCGCGCAGGTCGCCGCCCTCGACGGCCAGGCAGGTGCCGTAGGTCTTGGCCTCCTTGCGCACGAAGGCGGCAGGCCGTCCGTTGAACAGCGACATGGCCGTGGCGATCGGCACGCCGCCGAGTTCGACGCCGGCCAGCACCTCGACCTCGTCGGGCACCAGCAGGACCATGGCCTTGGCGACCCGCGCGAGCAGGCGCGGGTCGGCCTCGAACCGGTACTTGTCGAAGTACTCGGTGGCTTGAGCGCCGGAGCGGAGGCGGAAGCTGCCGGTCAGGCGCGCGGCCGCGTCGATATCGGCTGCGAGCTGGGCCCGGGCTTCCGCGCTCACCCTACTTAACCGAGGCGGTGAAGCGTTGGATGCGGGTGCAGGCGTCTTCCAGCACGGCGTTGGAGGTCGCGTAGCTGATGCGGAAGAACGGCGAGAGGCCGAAGGCCGCGCCGAACACCACCGAGACGCCCTCTTGCTCCAGCAGCGCGACCGCGAAGTCGGCGTCGCTGTTGATGACCGCGCCGCTCTGGGTGGTCTTGCCCAGCAGCTTCTCCATCGACGGATAGACGTAGAAGGCGCCTTCCGGGGTCGGGCAGTGGATGCCGTTGGCTTGGTTCAGCATGGAGACCACCAGGTCGCGGCGCTGTTCGAACAACTTGGCGTTCGGCTTGATGAACTCCTGAGTGCCGTTCAGCGCCTCGACCGCCGCCCATTGCGAAATGGACGAGGGGTTGGAGGTGGTCTGGCTCATGACCTTGGCCATCGACTTGATCAGCGCCTCGGGGCCGGCGGCGTAGCCGATCCGCCAGCCTGTCATGGCGTAGGCCTTGGAGACCCCGTTCATGGTCAGGGTGCGGTCGTAGAGCTGTGGCTCGACCTGGGCGATGGTGAAGAACTCGAAATCGCCGAACACCAGGTGCTCGTACATGTCGTCGGTCAGGATCCAGACGTGCGGGTGGCGCAGCAGCACGTCGGCCAGGGCGCGCAGCTCGGCCTTGGTGTAGGCCGCGCCCGACGGGTTCGACGGCGAGTTCAGGAACACCCACTTGGTCTTCGGCGTGATCGCCGCTTCCAGATCGGCGGGCTGCAGCTTGAAGCCGGTCGCATCGGAGGTGGGCACGGCCTTGGGCGCGCCGCCGGCCAGCAGCACGATGTCCCAGTAGCTGACCCAGTACGGCGTCGGGATGATCACTTCGTCGCCGGGGTTCAGCGTCGAGATCATGGCGTTCCAGATCACCGGCTTGCCGCCGGGCGACACGTTCACCTGGCTGGTCTTGTAGGTCAGGCCGTTTTCGCGCTGGAACTTGGCGACGATGGCTTCCTTCAGCTCAACGATGCCGTCGACATTGGTGTACTTCGTCTTGCCGTCGCGGATCGCCTTGATGGCGGCTTCCTTGATGTTGTCCGGCGTGTCGAAGTCGGGTTCGCCCGCGGCCAGGGAAATCACATCCCGGCCCTGCGCTTTCAGCTCACGTGCTTTCGCATCCGCCGCCAGGGTGGCGGACGGCTTGACGCGGGACAGCGCAGCGGATTCGAGCGACATGGCGGGGAGACTCCCAGGCGAGGAATGAAAGGAAACCGCGGCGGTGTAGCCGATGGCGGGCCTGAGGCAAACCCGAGTTCGGACCTGGAACGGCGTTTCGCCGCGGCCGTTTGCGTCTGAGGCCTGAAAAGGGAGCCAAATGCTCGATCACTTCGGTTTCATCGTCAGCGATCTGGCCGCCGCACGGCGGTTCTATGAGGCCGCGCTGGCGCCGCTGGGCCTGTCGGTGGTGGAGGAACAGCCGCAGGCCTTCATCCTCGCGCGCAAGGATCAGCCCATACCCTTCGTGTTCATCGGGACAGGGCGGCCGACCTTCTGGACAGACGCCGCGCAGGCCGGCGCGTCACCGGCGCATTTCGGCTTTGCAGCCAGGGATCGCGCGGCGGTGGACGCGTTCTACAAGGCGGGGCTGGCGGCCGGTGGCCGTGACAACGGGGCGCCAGGGCTTCGACGACCAGACTACTACGGGGCGTACCTGCTCGACGCAGACGGAAACAACATTGAGGCTGGCGTCCGTGAAAGGACCTCGGGCGTCTCGCGCCAGCCTTGACCCTTTGTCCCTGATCGGCGACGGGAGGTTCATGGGCCGCATCTTCCGCTTCATCTACGAAATGGACGCCAAGGCTTGGCGCTCGGTGCTCGTATCGTTCGTGCTGTTCGGCGGCGTAGGCGTCGTCTTCCTATTCGGCGCGCAGGTCCTGGGCTTCAACGGCGAGGCGACGGTCGAGCGTTGGCTGGGCCTGGCCTCCGACGGTCCCTGGGCCCTGCCGGTGGCGGTGACGGCCTTCGCGGCCCTGGCCTTTGTGGGCGTACCGCAGTTCGTGCTGATCGCCGCGGCGGTGGTGGCGTTCGGGGCCTGGACCGGCTTCGCCTATAGCTGGATTGGCACCATGGTCTCCTCGCTGGTCGGCTTCTATCTGGGCCGGGCGGCCGGGGCGCGGGCGCTGAAGACGCTGTCGGGCGAGAGCATGCAGCGGTTCATGGACCTGGTGGGCCGCAACGGTTTCCTGGCCAGCCTGATCGTGCGGCTGGTGCCCTCGGCGCCGTTCATCGTCGTCAACATGGCGGCGGGCGTCACCCCGATGCGGATGCGCGATTTCGCGGCCGGCACTGCCCTCGGGATCATTCCGAAGATCGTGCTCACCGCCTTTGCGGGCAACTCCATCGTCCAGGTGCTGAAGGGGGAGGGCGGCAGCCACATCGTGTGGCTGGTGGTCATCGTCGCGGTCTGGATCGCCATCGGCTGGTTTGCGCGCAATTGGCTCAAGTCCCGGGAAGACGCGATCAGCGGTCCCAGGAAGGATTGACGCCGCCTCTGGCCTATTCCTCGCCGCGAGGAAGGTTCTTGCGTGGAGGGGCCGATAACGTGGTTTTCGCGCAATAGTCTTGCGGCTCGACCCCTGTTTGGGTACACACGCCGTCATGCGCACGCAGTCGACCAACCTGCTTCTTCTCGACCTGGGGCTTAGCCGCCCCTGGGCCCGTTAGGCTGCGCGACTTCGCGGCCGGGCGCTCAGGGGATATCACCCGTCGCCCGCCCCTATAGAATGACCCGCGAAGAGAGTTCGCAAAATGACCACCGCTCCCAACGACACCGCTCGCGATTCGCGTGATCGCGTCATTGTATTCGACACCACCATGCGCGATGGCGAGCAGTCGCCTGGCGCCTCCATGTCTCTGGACGAGAAGCTGGAACTGGCGAAGATCCTCGAGGATATGCGGGTCGACGTCATCGAGGCCGGCTTCCCGATCGCCTCGAACGGCGACTTCGAGGCCGTCCGCGAAATTTCGAAGATCGTCACCGAGAGCACGATCTGTGGCCTGGCCCGCGCCGGCATGGTGGACATCGAGCGCTGCGCCGAGGCGATCCGCCCGGCCAAGCGCGGCCGCATCCACACCTTCCTGTCGACCAGCCCCAGCCACCGCGATCACATCCTGAAGGCCAGCCAGGAAGACATCCTGGAGATGATCACCAAGTCGGTGACCCACGCGCGCAACCTGTGCGACGACATCGAATGGTCGGCCCAGGACGCCACGCGCACCGAGCAGGACTTCCTGCGTCGCTGCGTCGAGGCCGCGATCAAGGCCGGCGCCAAGACCGTGAACATCCCCGACACGGTCGGCTATTCCTATCCCAGCGAATACGCCGACATCTTCCGCGACATCATCGAGAACGTCCCCGGCGCGGACGAGATCATCCTGTCGACCCACTGCCACAACGACCTGGGGCTGGCCGTGGCCAACAGCCTGGCTGGCGTGCAGGGCGGGGCGCGGCAGATCGAAGTCGCCGTCAACGGCATCGGCGAGCGGGCCGGCAATGCGGCGCTGGAAGAGGTCGTCATGGCCCTGAAGGTGCGCGGCGACGCTCTGCCTTACTATACGGGCGTCGAGACCCAGCACATCACCCGCGCCAGCCGCTACGTCTCGGCCATCACCGGCTTCCCGGTGCAGTTCAACAAGGCGATCGTCGGCAAGAACGCCTTCGCCCACGAGAGCGGCATCCACCAGGACGGGATGCTGAAGGACCGCGGCACCTACGAGATCATGAGCCCCGAGACCGTGGGGCAGGGCGCTTCCAACCTGGTCATGGGCAAGCATGCCGGCCGGGCGGGCTTCCGCGAGAAGCTGAAGGAACTGGGCTACGAGCTGGGCCAGAACGCCCTGAACGAAGCCTTCCAGCGCTTCAAGGATCTGGCCGACAAGAAGAAGCACGTCTTCGACGACGACATCGTGGCCCTGGTCGACGACGCCCTGGCCTCGGGCGCCGACCGCATCCAGGTCAAGCATCTGCGCGTGATCGCCGGCACCGACGGCCCGCAGGAAGCCACCCTGACCGTGTCGGTCGACGGCGACGAGCGTTCGGCCACCGCCACCGGCGACGGCCCGGTCGACGCGGTGTTCAACGCCATCCACGAGGTGGTGCCGCACACCGCCATGCTGCGTCTGTTCCAGGTGCATGCGGTGACCGAGGGCACCGACGCCCAGGCCCAGGTCTCGGTTCGTCTGGAGGAGGATGGCCGGATCGCCACCGGCCAGGCCGCCGACACCGACACCCTGACCGCCTCGGCCAAGGCCTATGTGAACGCGCTCAACAATCTCTTCGCCCGCAAAGAGAAGACCGCCCCCGAGGCGATCGCCAGCGGCTTCTAAGCGTCCCCGCGCAGGCGGGATTTCAAGGCAATCTCTTCGCGCCACGGAGGTTCAAGACTGAACCTCCGACCGCGTGCGCGTGAGCGGGACCAAAAGACATGCTGTGGATTGTTCTGACCGCGGTGGCCGCGCCGCTGCAGGTGGCGCGCAACGCGCTGCAGCGCGGCCTGGTGGGCGACGCTGGGCCGTGGGGCGCGACCCTGGTGCGGTTCCTGTTCGGGCTGCCGTTCGCCTTGGCCATCTTCGCCGTCGTGGCGTTGCTGACCCCGGGCGCCGCGCCGCAGTCCTCGTGGCGGTTCTGGATCGCCATTTCGGTCGGGGCCTTCGGGCAGGTGGTGCAGACCGGACTGCTGTTGCTGGCCATGCGCCGCTCGGGCTTCGCGGTCGCGACCTTCATGCAGCAGACCAATCTGCCGTTGGCGGGGCTGCTGGGGTTGTTCGTGTTCGGTGACGCCATAGGGCTGGGCGGTTGGATAGGCCTGGCCGCCACCACCGTTGGTCTGGGCATCCTGTCCTGGCCTTCGCAGGCCATGACCAGGGGAGCGTTGGCGGGCTCGGTTCTGGGCGTCGCTTCAGGCGCGGCGATGGCGGTGGTGTTGAACGCCTATCGTCAAGCGGGCCTGGCGCTGGAGCCGGCCCATCCGATCTATGCGGCGACCGCCGCTGTTTGCGTGGCCCAGGCGCTGCAGTCGCTCGGCCTGACCGCGATCCTGGCGATGACCCGGCCGGCGGCCCTGCGGGCGGTGGCGGCCTCTTGGCGCGAATCGCTCGGGGCCGGCTTCTGCGGTGCGGCGGCCTCGGCTTTCTGGTTCAGCGCCCTGGCCTTGGCTCCGGCCGGGCAGGTGAGAGCGGTCGGCGTCATTGAACTGCCCGTCGCCGCCGCCGTCGGTCGCCGGTTGTTCAAGGAGCGCCTGACGGTTCGGCAAGTGGTGGGCGGCGTCGTCACGGCCTTGGGCGTGGTGGTCACCGCCCTGGGCTAGATAGCTCAGCTTGGCCTTGGATATCGTCGCGGAGTCGCGTTATGTAGTTTATCTTCATAACGAGACAGGACGCCCCCTTGCGACGCCTTGCCCTATCGGCCCTCCTGGCCTCGACCGCCTGCGTGACGCCAGCCTTCGCCGATCTTCGTATGAGGCTGTAGACATGAGCGCCGACGGTCACCTGGATGCAGCCCTGTTCCTTCGGCGCGGCGCAAGCCGTGTCGGCGCTGAGCGGATCGCTCTGCTGCAGGCGGTGGCGCAGCTGGGCTCGATCAGCGCGGCGGCCAAGCAGGTGGGGCTCAGCTACAAGGGCGCCTGGGACGGCGTGCAGGCGCTGAACAACCTGTTCGACGGCCCGCTGATCGCCGCGCAATCTGGCGGCCGGCAGGGCGGGGCGGCCAGCGTCACCCCGCGCGGCCATGCGGTGATCGCCGCCTTCCAGAAGGTCGAGGCCGAGCTTGGCGAGACCCTGGCGCGGCTGGAGGCCAGGCTGGCGGGTGACGGTGAACTCGATGGACTGTTCTGGAGCCTCGGCATGAAAACCAGCGCGCGCAACGCCCTGCGGGGCGTGGTCAGCCACGTCACAGAAGGCGCGGTCAATTCCGAGGTGTCCCTGAGAGTGGCCAACGGCGTCGACATCGTCGCCGTCGTCACGCGCCAGAGCGCCCTGGACCTGGGCCTTGCACCCGGCAAGCCGGCCATCGCCCTGATCAAGTCCAGCTTCGTCGTCCTGGCCAAGGGCGAGGGCCTGGTGACCTCGGCCCGCAACCAGCTTCGCGGCGAGGTCAGCCATCGCGAGGACGGCGCGGTCAGCAGCGAGATCACCCTGTCGCTGGCCGACGGCAAGACCCTCACCGCCACCATCACCCGCGAGAGCGCGCAGGCCTTGGGGCTGGCGGTCGGCGAGGTGGTCACCGCGCTGATCAAGGCGCCTCACGTCATCCTAGCCGTCGAATAGGACCTGCCCATGCGAAATCATGTCTTTGCCGCCACGGCCTTGGCGGCGGCGCTGCTGGCCTTTCCCGCCCTGGCGCAGAGCGTCGCGCTGAAAGGGCCGGACGGTCAGGTCGCGACCTTGTCGGCCGCCGATCTCGCCGCCCTGCCGCACGTGAAGATGACCGTGATACAGCACGGAAAAACCTCGACTTTCGAGGGTGTGCCGCTGGGTGAGATCGTCACCCAGGTCGGCGCGGCCAGCGGCAAGGCCGTGCATGGCCCCGAACTGGCCACCGTGATCCGCGTCACCGCCAAGGACGGCTATCAGGTGGTGCTGGGCCTGGCCGAGACCGATTCCGGCACCCGCAAGGGCGCCATCATCCTGGCCGACCGCGCCGACGGCGCGCCGCTGAAGGATGACGGCCCATTCCGTCTGGTCGTCGAGGACGACCTGCGCCCGGCGCGCTCGGCGCGGATGGTCGAACGCATCGAGGTCATCCGCCTTTCAAACACCAAGCCCGCCGCCGCCGCGCATCACTAGGGGATAGACCAGATGAAGCTGCTCCGTTGGATCGCCGCCGTCCTCGCCGCCTCGCTGATGGCGAGCGCCGCCCAGGCCGCGCCGGTGACGGTGTTCGCCGCCGCCTCGTTGAAGAACGCCCTCGACGAGGTCGGCGCGCAGTACGCCAAGAGCGGCGGGGAGGCGCGGTTCTCCTATGCGGCGTCCTCGGCCATCGCCCGCCAGATCGAGCAGGGCGCGCCGGCCGACGTCTATGTGTCGGCCGACAGCGACTGGATGATCTACCTGGCCGAGCGCAAGCTGATCGTGGCGGCGACCCGGCGCGACCTGCTGACCAACCGCCTGGCGCTGATCGCGCCGGCCGACTCGAAGGTGGCGCTGAAGATCGCTCGCGGCATGCCCATCGCCCGCGCCCTGGGCGAGGGCCGGCTGGCGGTGGCCGGCCCCGACGTCCCGGCCGGCAAGTACGCCAAGGCCTCGCTGAGCGCGCTGGGGGTCTGGGACGGCGTCTCGGGCAAGCTCGCCCAGGCCGAGAACGTGCGCACGGCGCTGCAATATGTGGCGCGCGGCGAGAGCCCGCTGGGGATCGTCTATGACACCGACGCCAAGGTGGAGCCCAAGGTGCGTATCGTCGGGCTGTTCCCGGAAGGAACCCATCCGAGGATCGTCTATCCGGCCGCCGTGGTCGCGGCCTCCACGAACCCGGATGCGGCGAAGTTCCTGGCCTATATGAGCGGCTCGCAGGCCGCGGCCATCTTCCGCAAATACGGCTTCACGGTCCTGCCGCGCCGCTAGGGCGCCACTGCTCGCCAACACATCAGTCCAGCGATCCGATGGGCGCCGGATGGTCACCTGCGCGCGTTCACGAGATTGCGACCCGGCACGCCTTCGTTTCGCGCCAATGCAGCCCATGTTGGAGGTGAAGTTGCGTCATGGCCCGGCGGTTGTCGGCGCCAGGACGAAGCGTGGGGCGTCGAGTTGGTTTGGAGTAAAAGATGCTGATCCGGGACATTCTGACGGAACGCGACATCGTGCTTGATGTCTTGGCGACGGATAAGGCCGCGGTGCTGGCGCGCGCCGCTATCCTCCTCGCTCGCACCGCCGGCGCTGATCAGCAAACCATCGGAGAGGCGCTGGTCGCGCGCGAGCAGACGGGCTCCACCGGTTTCGGCTCGGGCGTCGCTATCCCGCATGCGTTGGTCGGTGGAATTTCGGCGCCGACCGCCTGTCTCCTGCTGCTTGGCCAGCCCGTGGCCTACGACGCCATCGACGAGCGCCCGGTGGACATCGCCCTGGGGCTGCTATGGCCCAAGCATGACACCCGCGGGTTCCTGCCGGGCTTGGCCCAGATCGCCCGGGTGATGCGTAGCGGCCGGACGCGCAAGCTGCTGCGAACGGCGCCCACGGCGGCTGCGGCCCTGGCCTATCTCGATCAGAAGGTGGAAGCCTCGGCCCCGCAGGACGCGGACGTACGCTTGGCCGGCCAGGACCTCTACCTTCAGTACGCCTGAAGGGTTTAGCGCGCCTTGCGCTTGGCGAGCGCCATCGGGACCAATGCCGCGGCCACGCCGGCGACGTTGGACACCAGGTCCTTGAACTGGAACGTGCCGGACACGACGCCAAAGATCTGCGTGATCTCGAGCCCGGCCCCTAGCGCCAGGTAGAAGCCGCCGATCAGCCATGGCTTGGTCCGGGGCAGAGACAGGATGGTCAGCACGGTCAGCAGGTAGCCGTAGATGACGTGCATGGTCGCGTCGGCCGGCGGCGCCCATTTGCGGGCGTTGTAGTGCGGGTCCAGCGCGCCGGCGAGGCAGACGGCCAGGACGACGAGCAGGGCGGCCCGACCGCCCCAGGTGATCACTTTCTGCATGCGCCTTCCGTTAGCGCGCTTCGCCGCGCTCGCCTATTGGGCGGCGAAGAACGCGTCTGGATCATCGACCTCGATCAGCCGGCCCTTGCGGATCTCCAGGAACCGGGTCGCGGCCGAGCGGGTGAAGTAACGGTCGTGGGAGACGAACAGGCAGGCGACGTCGGAGCTTTCCAGCTGCGCCTCCAGCGCCTCCTGGCCCTCGATGTCCAGGTGGTTGGTCGGTTCGTCGAGCAGGTAGAGGTTCGGCTTGGAGAGCTGCATGCGCAGGAAGGTCAGGCGCGCGCGCTCGCCATGGCTGAGGTCGCCGATCGGACCCTTGATCCGCACATAGGGGAACCCCGCCTTGGCCAGCAAGGCGTTGGCGTCGCGGGTGGTCGCGCCGTCGATCTCCGTCAGGTAGTCGACCAGGCTGGTCTTCAGCGGCAGGGCCGCCATCCGCTGGTCGAAATAGACCAGCCGGCTCTGCGGGTTGAAGCGGATCGGCGCCTGGCCGTCATAGTGCTCGCGCTCGGGATCGAAGGCGCGGGCCAGCGCGCCCAGCAGCATCGACTTGCCGGTACCGTTGACGCCCAGCAGCGCGATCCGGTCGCCCGCCGACACCGCCAGCCGGTCGATATGGAACAGCTTGCGCCCGCCATCCGGGGTGGTGACGCCGTAGTTCTGGATGCGCAGGGCGACCTTGGCGTCCATCTCCCCGTCGTGCAGCTCCAGCCGGCGCTCACGGGCTGAATAGGCGCCGGTGCGCTCGGCCTCGATCCGGTCGATGCGCTTCTCGGTGGCCTTGGCGCGCTTGTGGAACTTGTCGTTCTTCACGCCCCAGACGCGGTAGCGGGCGGCGACCTTCTGCAGCCGCTCGATCTCCTTGGATTCGAGCTGTCGCCGCACGGCGTCGGCGGCGTCGCGTTGCAGCAGCGCTTCGCGCGCCTCGATGAACGGGGTCTTGAAACTGTGGGCGCCGTCAGCGCGCAGGAACAGGGTGCGGGTGGTGGTCCGCTCCAGGAACTCCCGGTCGTGGCTGACGATCAACATTGGCAGCCGGTCATTCGCCCCCAGCCAGGTCTCCAGCGTGTTGATGTTGGAGAGGTCGAGGTGGTTGGTCGGTTCGTCGAGGATCAGCAGGTCGGGCTCCGAGAGCCGCGCCGCCGCGGCGATCAGCATCAGCCGCTGCCAGCCGCCGCTCAGCGATCCGAAGGCCTGCTGCGCGGTCTCGTAGGACACGCCGATCTCATCCAGCAGGACGTCGACTTTCCAGTCCTCCGATCCATCGGTGAGGGGCAGGGCGCTTTCCAGCACCTCGCGGACCGTGCGCTCGGCCAGTCCCTTGGGCACGTCCTGGGGCACGTAGCCGATCTTCAGGCCGCGCGAGCGGACGATCTGGCCGTCGATCAGCTCCAGTTCGCCCAACAGGCACTTGAGCAGGGTCGACTTCCCCGCGCCGTTTTCACCGACCAGAGCGGTGCGAGCGTCGTCCAGCTGGAAGCTGACGCCCTCGAAGACGCGGCTGGAGCCATAGAAGAAGCTGGCGTTCTCGACGCCCAGGACGGCCTGACGGGATGACATCGGAATGCACGCTTGCTTGGCCGTAACGGTGATAGGCGAGTTGGGTCTTGTAGTCGCCGGGCGAGGCCGAAGCTGTAACCCCAATGCGACACTTCGGCGACGATCGCGGCCAGAGTCGCCAAGGTCGCCCGACTCGACGGAACAATCCCTGGTTTCCTGGATTGAGGCCCCAATGTCTATTGGTTGGCGATATCGACGGCTCCGGGGGGCGGTCCATGCGTGAGGCGGGTCTCGCAAGCCGGGACGGGCGTGCCTCGTCGCGCCAGGCGCTCCAACGGATTTTCCGTTCCTGGGAAGGGCTCGTGGAACGGCTGCCTGTGGGCGTCTATGTCTGCGACGCAGGCGGGGTGATCGTTCACTACAACCGGCGCGCGGCCGAGCTTTGGGGCCGCAGCCCCGACCTCGGCGCCGACGAGCTCTACGGAGCGTTGCGGATCTTCCACGCCGACGGTCAACGGCTGGAGCCGCACCAGTCGGCGGTCGCCGAGGTGCTGGCCACCGGCGCGCCGGTGAAGGACCGCGAGGTGATCGTCGAGCATGTCGATGGCCGGCGGCTTCACCTCCTGACCAACGCCGAGCCGCTGTTCGACGACCACGGGGCCTTGGTGGGCGCCGTGAACTGCATCCAGGACGTCACCGATCTGCGGCAGGCGCGCAACATGCTGCGCGCGCGGCAGGGATGGTCGCAGCGGGTGCTGGAGTCGTCTCCCGTGGCGATCTACCAGACTGATTCCGAGGGCGTGCTCCTGGGCTTCAATTCCGCCGCCGCCGCGCTGTGGGGGCGCGAGCCGAGGATCGGCGAGGATCGCTGGTGCGGATCCTACAAGCTCTTTTGGCCGGACGGCTCGCCGATGCCGCTGGAGACCTGTCCGATGGCCCAGGCGATTCGGGAGCGGCGGCAGATCGCGGGCGCCGAGGCGATTTTCGAACGTCCCGACGGCGGGCGCGGCGCGTTCCTGGCCTATCCGACGCCTTTGTTCGACGCCGACGGCCAGCTGGTGGGCGCGGTCAATCTGCTGGTGGACATAACCGAGCGCAAACGCGCCGAGGATCTCCAGAAGACCCTGCTGGACGAGTTGAACCACCGGGTGAAGAACACCCTGGCCACGGTCCAGTCGCTGGCGGCCCACAGTTTCAGCGACGTGGGCGATCCGGCCGGGATGCGCCAGGCCTTCGAGGCCCGGCTGATGGCGCTTTCCGGCGCGCATAATCAGCTGGCCGACCGGCGATGGGAGGCCGCCGACCTGCTCGATATCGTGGCGGGCGTTCTCGCGCCCTATGGCGGCGAGGCGGTGTTCTGCGAGGGGCCTTCGATTCAGCTCTCGACCCGGGCCTCGGTGACCTTCGCCATGGTGCTCCACGAATTGGCGACCAATGCAGGCAAGTACGGTGCCCTGGCGAATGGGGACGGGCGGCTGCTTGTCCATTGGGCCACGACCCCGGAGGGTCTGTCCCTGGAATGGCGCGAGAGCCACGGTCCGGCGGTGAAACCCCCGCAGCATAAGGGTTTCGGGCTCAGATTCATTCGCGGCGCGATCGAGCGGGAACTGGCCGGAACGGTCGATTTCGACTTTGTCGAAACCGGTCTGCGCTGCCGGATCTCGGCCCCGCTGACGGTCGCGACTTGACGCTCAGCCATGCTTGGCGAGGTCGCGCGACTGTGCGCGGGATCGCACACGTGCGACGCGAAACCACACGCGTGTCATTAAGCCTTGAAATGAACCCAATGGCAGGGCACACGGACCATCTGTCCTGCAAGCGGAGGCTGACGCCGCATGACGTTTCGAGATTCGAAACGAAGCGTTGGCAGCCTGGGCTTCGCATACCCCGCCAATCCGCTCTCCACCCCCAGGGCCCTGCATGTTTTCGTCCCTCTTCGGCGCTATCTCCAACGACATCGCCATTGATCTCGGCACCGCCAACACCCTCATCTACATGAAGGGTAAGGGCATCGTTCTGAACGAGCCCTCCGTCGTGGCGCTTCGCAACGTCGGCGGCCGCAAGGTCGTCCACGCCGTGGGCATAGAGGCCAAGCAGATGCTGGGCCGGACCCCCGGTCACATGGAGGCGATCCGCCCCATGCGCGACGGGGTCATCGCCGACTTCGAAGTCGCCGAAGAGATGATCAAGTATTTCATCCGCAAGGTTCACAACCGTAAGGGCTTCGTGAATCCGAAGGTGATCGTGTGCGTGCCGTCCGGCGCCACCGCGGTCGAGCGCCGCGCCATCAACGACAGCTGCCTGAACGCCGGCGGGCGCCGCGTCGGCCTGATCGACGAACCCATGGCCGCCGCGATTGGGGCGGGCCTGCCGATCCACGAGCCGACCGGCTCCATGGTCGTCGACATCGGCGGCGGCACCACCGAGGTGGCCGTGCTGTCGCTGTCGGGCATCGTCTATTCGCGTTCGGTCCGCGTCGGCGGCGACAAGATGGACGAAGCGATCATCAGCTACATGCGTCGCAATCATAACCTGCTGATCGGCGAAACCACCGCCGAGCGCATCAAGAAGGAAATCGGCACCGCCCGGGCTCCGGCCGACGGCGAGGGCCTGTCCATCGAGGTCAAGGGCCGCGACCTGATGCAGGGCGTGCCGCGCGAAGTCCGCATCAGCGAGAAGCAGGCGTCGGATTCGCTGTCGGAGCCGGTCAGCCAGATCGTCGACGCGGTGAAGATGGCGCTGGAAGCCACGCCGCCGGAACTGGCTTCCGACATCGCCGACAAGGGAATCATGCTGACCGGCGGCGGCGCGCTGCTGCGCGGTCTGGATGCCGAAATTCGCGACCATACCGGCCTGCCGGTGACGGTGGCGGACGACCCGCTGTCCTGCGTCGCGCTCGGCTGCGGCAAGGTCCTTGAACATCCGAAGTGGATGAAGGGCGTTCTCGAGTCCACCCTGGCGTAGAATTCGCGAGTCGCGGCATGAGAGAGGTCTCTCAGGCCGCGCCTTGGAAGCGAGCAGGTTCAGGTGGCTCTTCGTGAGAATCCGTTCGGCGAGCTAAGAGTCCCGCTGGCATGGACAGCCGGGGTGGCCCTTATCGTGGCCATTGTCGTGGCCGTGGTCCTGCTGATGTCCGACCGCCGGGAAACCTTCCAATCCGAAGCCTATGGCGCGTCGCGTCAGATGGGCGATGCGATCTCCGCGCCGGTCACCGGCTTCTTCGCCACGCCCGGCCGCTGGGTGGGCGACGGCGTGAATTCGATTCGCGGCTATTTCTTCGCGGTGTCGGAGAACACGCAGCTCAAGGCCGAGCTTCGCGAGGCCCAGGAGTGGAAGATCGCGGCGCTGGCGCTGCGTGACACCAACGATCGCTACAAGGCGCTGCTGGGCCTGAAGACCGATCCGCCGATCCCGATGGTTGCGGCGCGCACCGTCAGCGAGGCCCGTGGCCCGTTCTCCAACACCCGCCTGGCCAACGCCGGTCGGGAAAAGGGCGTGATCACCGGCAATCCGGTGATGAGCGAGAACGGCCTGGTCGGACGCGTCATCGGCGTCACCAACGGCGCCAGCCGGATCCTGTTGCTGACCGACATCGCCTCGCGCACGCCGGTCATGGTCGACCGCACCAACGCACGCGCCATCCTGGCCGGCGACGGCGGCCCCAATCCCAGGCTCGAATATCTCCGCGGCCAGGACCCGGTGAAGCAGGGCGACCGTCTGGTGACCTCGGGCGACGGCGGCGTGCTGCCGCGCGGCCTGCCGGTCGGCGTGGCGGTGAAGGGGCTGGATGGCCGCTGGCGCGCGGTGCTGGCCTCCGACGCCGCGCCTGTCGACTTCGTGCGCATCCTGCTGTTCCAGGACTTCTCGCAGCTGGCGACCGCCGCTGCGGCCGAATTGAACAAGATGCCCGTACCGCCGCCGGCGAGTTCGCCGCCGACCGTGGGCGTGACCGCGGCTGCTCCGGCGACGGCTGCGGCAGCGCCGGCCCTGCGGCCGGCCGTCGCGACGCCCGCCACCGGCGCGGCGCGTCCCGCCGCAGCGGCGACCGCACCTCGGGCGCCTGCGCCTAGGGCCTCGCCGGCGAGGGCGCCCGCGCCCAAGGCCGCGACGCCGAGACCTGCGCCTGCGCCCACACCCGCGCCGGCCGCGCCGCCGCCTTCCGAAGTTCCGTTCTAGGATGGGCGGCGCTCGCCCCCTGGCTCCTTGGCGCTGGCTCGGGGTTCCGCTTGTTCAGTGCCTGGTGCTGACGGTGCTGTTCTCGCTGCCGTTCCGCGCCTTCGGCCTGAGCCTGCCTGAGCCGATCTTTCCGATGGTTCCCGCCTTCGCCTGGGCGGTGATCCGGCCCTCGATCCTGGCGCCGGTGGGCGTGCTGATCATGGGGCTGTTCCTGGACGTGTTCTGGGGCGCGCCTCTGGGCCTCTGGGCGCTGTCGCTGCTGATCACCTATGGCGCGGCCCTGGTCGGGCGCAACATGATGGCGGGGCAGAGCTGGCCGGTGATGTGGTCCTGGTATGCGGTGACCAGCGGCCTGGCCATGGGGGCCGCGTTCTTGTTCACGATGCTGGACTCCCATGCGACCGCGAGCCTGGTGGCGGTGGCCTGGCAATTCCTTGTGACGCTTCTATTGTTTCCGTTCGCGCACCTGCTCATCGATCGCTTCGAGGATGCAGATGTCCGCTTCCGCTAGGTTTTAAGGCGATGGCCGAGCCGTCGATCTTCTTTTCCGAAGTCAATGAGCGGCAGGGGGTCTTCCACCGCCGGATGTTCCTCATGGGCGGCTTTGCGGGCCTGGGGCTGGCGGCGCTGGGCGGTCGCCTGGCGCACCTGCAGATCGTCGAGACCCAGCGCTACGAGAAGCTCTCGGCCTCCAACCAGTTCAACTTCCGCCTGGTGCCGCCGCCGCGCGGCCTGATCGTCGACCGCAACGGCGCGATCCTGGCCTCCAACCGGCCCAACTTCCGCCTGCTGCTCGCGCGGGAGGAAGGCTCCGATCCGCAGGCGATGCTGAAGACCCTGGCCCACTTCGTGCCCCTGGACGAGGCGCGGCAACTGCGGCTGGTCAAGGACATCGAGCGCACGCCCAAACGGGTGCCCGTGGCGGTCATGGAGGACATGACCTGGGAAGAGTTCTCGGCGATCAATGTCCGCGCGCCGGAGCTGCCGGGCGTGACCGCCGACATGGGCGAGGTGCGAGTCTATCCGTACGGCGGCGCCTTCGCCCACGTGATCGGCTATGTCGCCAAGGTGAACCGGGAGGACCTGACGCCGACCGGGCCCAATTCCGATTCCATCCTGCTGCACCCCGGCTTCCGGATCGGGCGGCAAGGCGTTGAAAAGGCGTTCGATCTTCCGCTGCGCGGCAAGCCCGGCGCCCGTAAGGTCGAGGTCGACGCCAATGGCCGCGAGGTCCGGCAGGACGAGGCCGGCGATATCCCGGCCACGCCTGGCAAGACCATCCAGCTCACCCTCGACGTCGACATCCAGAACCGCGCCCTGGAGGTGATGGGCGATGAGAGCGGGGCCATCGTCATGATGGATTGCCGCACCGGCGACCTGCTGTGCATGGCCTCGTCGCCGAGCTTCGACGCCAACCGGTTCGTCAAGGGGCTGTCGGGTCCGGAGTACCGGGCGCTGGCCGGCTATGAACGCAAGCCGCTGCTCGACAAGGCGATGACCGGCACCTATCCGCCGGGCTCGACCTTCAAACCGACCGTGGCTCTGGCGGCGTTGACGGCCGGCGTCGACCCGGAGATGCGGGTGAACTGCTCGGGCGGTTGGTACTATGGCGGCCGCACCTGGCGGTGCTGGCGGCATGGCGGGCACGGCTCGCAGAACATGCACGACGCCATCAAGAACTCCTGCGACATCTATTTCTACCAGACGGCGCTGCGCATCGGACCTGATCCGATCGCCAAGGCGGCTCATGCCATGGGCTTTGGCCAGATCTTCGACATCGGTATTCCCGGTCAGAAGAAGGGCGTCGTCGGGTCGCGTGAGTGGAAGCGCAAGGCGGTGAAGCGCGAGCCGGTCTGGCAGCCCGGCGACTCGGTGAGCTACGGGATCGGGCAGGGCTATGTGGCGGTCAACGCCCTGCAGCTGGCGGTGATGACCGCGCGGCTGGCCAACGGCAAGAAGGCGCTCAATCCGCGGCTGATCCGGTCGGTCGGCGGCGTGGAGATGCCGCGCGGCGACGCCGCGCCGGACCTGCCGTTCACCGACGAGCAGATCGCCTATGTGCGCGGCGGCATGGTGGCGGTGGCCAACGACACCGGCGGCACCGCCTATCGCCAGAGTCAGCTGGGTCTCGGCGACATCCAGATGGCCGGCAAGACCGGCACCGCCCAGGTTCGCAGCTTCGACAAGGTGGCCTCGCGCAGCAGCGCCGGGGTGACCTGGCGGCTGAAGGACCACAACCTGTTCGTCGCCTTCGCGCCGGTCGATGCGCCGCGCTACGCCGTGGCGGTCATCATCGAGCATGGCGGCCTGGGCGGGGCCACCGCCGGCGCCCCCCGCGCGCGCGAGGTGATGCGGGTCGCCCTGCTGAAGGATCCCGAACTGCGCGCGCGCATCGAAACGCCGTTGCCCATGCCGGCGATCCCTGATGACGTAGAGGCCGAAGGGGTGGCGCCGGAGGCGCCGACCGTGACGCCGCCGCCGCCCTTGCCGCCCGGAGGCCCGACATGACTGTCAGCGCCCTGACCCGCCCCGGCGAACGCGACCGCCTGGTCGTCAAGATCGCCGAGATCGATTGGCTGTTCGCCTTGGCCCTGTGCCTGATCGCCGGCGCCGGCGCCCTGATGATGTTCTCCATCGCCGGTTCGTCCTGGGACCCTTGGGCCGCCAAGCACCTGATCCGCTTTGGCTTATGCTTCTTCCTGATGATCGGCCTGGCGATGATCGACCTTCGGGTCTGGTTCACGCTGGCCTACCCGATCTACGGGATCGGCCTGCTGCTGTTGGTCGCCGTCGAGGTGATGGGCGACGTCCGCATGGGCGCGCAGCGATGGCTGTCGTTGGGCCCGTTCAGCTTCCAGCCCTCGGAAATCATGAAGCTGGGTATCGTGCTGGCGCTGGCGCGCTTCTATCACGGCATGTCGGCCGACAGCGCCCGGCTGTCCTGGTGGCTGCTGGTGCCGGCCGCGATGATCGCCGCGCCGGTCGTCCTGGTCATGCACCAGCCTGACCTGGGCACAGCCATGCTGATCGCCATGACCGGCGTGGCCATCGTGGTTTTGGCGGGACTGTCCTGGCGGATCATCGCCGCGGGCGTGATCTCTTTTGTCGTCGCCGTTCCGCCGCTGGTGATGTTCGTGCTGCACGACTATCAGCGCAAACGGGTGCTGACCTTCCTCGATCCGGAAAGTGATCCGTCAGGTTCGGGCTATCACATCCTGCAGTCCAAGATCGCCCTGGGCTCGGGGGGCTTCTTCGGCAAGGGCTACGGCCTGGGCTCGCAGAGCCAGCTGAACTTCCTGCCCGAGAAACAGACCGACTTCATCTTCGCCACGCTCGCCGAGGAGTTCGGCTTCCTGGGCTGCTTCTCGATCCTGGTGCTCTATGCGCTGGTGATCTTCATGGCGCTCAGGACGGCGGCGCTGTCCCACTCGCACTTCGGGCGTCTGGCGGCGGCGGGCACCACGGCGACCTTCGCGCTCTATGTGCTGATCAATGGGGCGATGGTGATGGGCCTGGCGCCGGTGGTCGGGGTGCCGATGCCGATGCTGTCCTATGGGGGCACCGTCATGCTGACCGTGATGATCGGCTTTGGCCTGGTCCAAGCCGTCCGCGTTCAACGCTATTCGGAAGTCACCAGCGGCAAGGGCGCGCTGATGTAGGTCCACGCTCGCGCGTGTCATCCCGGTTTGCGAAGCAAGACCGGGACCCATTCGCGCTGCGTGGCGGAATGAGGCGAGGCCTCGCTAACGTCTGATCCATCAGGTGTTCATGGGTCCCGGACAGCCGCTGCGCGGCTTCCGGGATGACATTTCAATTGGCGAGAGGATCTAGATCTTCAGCGCCTGATCCGTCGCCCGCACCAGGCCGTCGACTATGCCGGGCTCGGTCGAGGCGTGACCGGCGTCCCAGACGATGTCGAAGCTGGCTTCGGGCCAGGCGTTCTTCAGCGACCAGGCGCTGTCCATCGGCGTCACCACGTCGAAGCGGCCCTGGACGATCCAGCCGGGGATGCCGCGGATCTTGCCGATGTTGTTCAGGATCCAGCCGTCTTCCTTGAAGAAGCCGCCGTTGGCGAAGAAGTGGCACTCGATCCGGGCGAAGGCGATGGCGAAGTCGATCTCGTTGAACTTCGAGGGCCGGGCCTCGGGACCGCGGATCGAAATGGTGTCGCCCTCCCACTGGCTCCAGGCCTGGGCGGCCTCGGCCTGGATGCGGCGGTCGGGGTGGGTGAGGCGCTTGTGATAGGCGCTCATCATGTCGCCGCGCTCGGCGAGCGGGATCGGGGCGCAGAACCGCGCCCAAGCGTCCGGGAACAGCATCGAGGCGCCGTCCTGGTAGAACCAGCGCAGCTCGCGCTGGGTCAGCAGGAATATGCCGCGCAGCACCAGCGCCTCGACCCGGTGCGGGTGGGTGATGGCGTAGGCCAGGGCTAGGGTCGAACCCCAGGAACCGCCGAACACCGTCCACTTCTCGACGCCGAGGTGGATGCGCAGGCGCTCGATGTCCTCGATCAGCGACCAGGTGGTGTTGTCGTCCAGGCTGGCGTTGGGGCGCGACTTGCCGCAGCCGCGCTGGTCGAACAGCGCCATCCGCCACTTCGCCGGATTGAAGAACCGCCGCATGGTCGGATTGACCGCCCCGCCGGGGCCGCCGTGCAGGATGACGCACGGCTTGCCTTCGGGATTGCCGCACTCTTCGTAGAAGATCTCATGCGGCCCGCCGGTCGGGAGCCAGCCATAGGCATAGGGCTCATTGTCAGCGAACAGCCCCCTCCGATTGCCGGAAGCCGAGAAGGTGGGCGGAGGGGCGTAGCGTTCCATCCCCCTCAGTCTACGTCGGGAAGCGGCGATCCATCCAGTCCAGGATGAGCCGATTGACCTCTTCCGGCTTCTCCTGCTGCGTCCAGTGGCCGGATTCCTTGATCAGCGCCTTTTCCAGATCGGAGATCACCTCTTCCATGCCGTTGGCCATGGCGGGCGACAGCACCACGTCCTTCTCGGCCATGATCATGAAGCAGGGGATGCCGTCGATCCGGGTCGGCAGGTCGACCGAGGCCTCCCAGTTGCGGGTGAAGTTGCGATACCAGTTGATCCCGCCGGTGAAGCTGGTGGCCTCGAAGGTCTCCACGAAGGCGGCGAGTTCATCGGCGTTCAACAGCTGGTTGGCGGTGTCGGACTTGTCCCAGGCCGCCAGCGCCGCGCCGAACGCGAAGGTGGAGGCGCCTTCCGGCGGCGGCGCTGCCTGCGCGACGGCGGCCGGGGTACGCATGAAGAAGCGCATGGTCTTGTCGACATCGGCGCCGAGGGCCGCGTCGGCGACGCCCGGCTTCTGGAACCATACGATGTACATGTCCTCACCGAACACCGCCCGCATGCCGGCGATCGGATCGATGGGCGCGCGGCGCATGAAGGGGGTGTTGAGGCCGATGATCCCGGCGACGCGATCCGGATACATCAGCGGCAGCTGCCAGGTGACGATGCCGCCCCAATCGTGGCCGCAGAAGACCGCCTTCTCGACGCCCAGGTGATCCAGCAGACCGATCAGGTCGCCGGTCAGGTGCGCCATGTCGTAGTTCTCGGCGCCCTCGGGACGCGAGGTCAGGCCATAGCCGCGCTGGTCCGGCGCGATGGCCCAGCGACCGGCGGCCTCGCAGGCCTTCAGCTGATGGCGCCAGGAGAAGGCAAGCTCCGGGAAGCCGTGGCAGAAGATGATGGGAACGCCCTCGCGCGGTCCGACCTCGTAATAGGCCATGTCGATCCCGTTCACCTGGGCGTGCTTCACGGGGGGCATCTGGCGGGCGAGGGCTGACATGGGGCGGGTTCCTCTGTGATTTGCGAGCAGATTGGCAGGCTTGTTCCTGCGGAAAGCAAGGCGGCTTGCGAAGCGGCCGGGGAATTGGGCTAGAAGGCTCCATGAGCGAGACACGTACCGCGCAAGCGCCCACGCCGTGGGGACTGGTGTTCCTGCTGGGGGCGCTGACCGCCTTCGCCCCCATGTCCATCGACATGTATCTGCCCAGCCTGCCGGCCATCGGGGCCGACCTGAAGGCCAGCGCCGGCCAGACCCAGGCGACGGTGGCGGCCTTCTTCGCCGGCATGGCGATCGGTCAGTTCTTCTATGGGCCGGCCTCCGATCGGTTCGGGAGACGAACGCCGGTCCTGTTCGGCGTGGGGATCTACATCGCCGCCTCGGCCGCCTGCGCGTTGGCGACCTCGCCGGAGATGCTGATCGGGGCGCGGTTCGTCCAGGCCCTGGGCGGCTGCGCCGGCGGCGTGGTGGCCAGGGCGGTGGTGCGCGACCGCTTCAATCACACCGAGACCGCGCGGATGCTGTCGCTGCTGACCCTGATCATGGGACTGGCGCCGATCCTTGCTCCCGTGCTGGGCGGGGTGCTGCTCACCCTGGGCGGCTGGAGGCTGAATTTCTGGGTGCTGGTCCTGTTTGGTCTGGCCTGCGGGGCGGCCACCTGGTTCTGGCTCAAGGAGTCGCGCTCGGCCGAGACCGCCGCGCAGGCCGCGTCGGAGACCGCGCTCAAGGCCTATCGGGCGCTGCTGGGGCAGCCGCGATTGATCGGTTACGCCCTAGCCGGCGGCCTGAACGGCGCGACGCTGTTCACCTACATCTCGGCCTCGCCGGACCTGTTGATCGGGACCTACGGCATTTCGCCTTCACAGTTCGGCTGGGTGTTCGGCCTGAACGCGTTTGGAGTGATCGGGGCCAGCCAGGTGAACCGCTATCTGCTGCGACGCGCCACGCCGGACCAGGTGCTGTCGCGCGCCAGCGTCATCGCCGTGATCGCCTCCATCGCCCTGACCATCGCCGCGCTCACCGGGCTCGGAGAGCGCTGGAGCGTCCTGCCGCTGCTGTTCGTGCTGTTGGCCAGCTACGGCTTCATGGCGGGCAACACCATGGCGGGGGCGCTGAATGTCGATCCCAAGCGCTCCGGGTCGATTTCGGCCTTGATGGGCGGCGCATCGTTCGGGATCGGGGCCCTGGCCGCCAGTCTGGCCGGCGTCTTCCATGACGGCACGCCGGCCCCGATGGCCATCGTCATGATGCTGGCCCTGATCGGCTCGGGGATCTCGCTTCGGATGCTCGCCCTGCCGAAACCTCAGGCCTGAGGTTCGTCAATCTGCAGGGCCGCCCAGGCCAGGCACGCCCAGCCGACCAGGAACAGTACGCCGCCGATCGGGGTGATGGCGCCGAACCAGCGCGGCGCGCCGAGCGCCATGGCGAACAGCGAGCCTGAGAAGATGAGCGCGCCGGCCAGGAACAGCGGCGGCGCGAAGCGCGCGCGTCGCCCGCCCAGGCTGACGACGAAGGCCGCGGCGAACACCGCCAGGCAGTGCATGAAGGCGTAGGTCGCCCCGGTGTGCATCCAGCCCTGGGCTTTCGGATCGGTGATCCCGTGCGCGGCGAAGGCGCCGAAGGCCACGGCCAGGAAGCCGCCGACGGCCGCCAGCGACATCCAGGTTCTCAAGTTCCGCACGCGCCCCTCCAGGACCTGTCTTCGAGGCTTCACGCCTAGCACATTTGTCAACGCCGACGCTCAGCCGTACGAAGGAAGCAACAGGGGAGCGTGGCATGACACCGGCGTCGGTTTCGGACTATCGCGAGTTGGCGCGCCGCCGCCTGCCCAAGATGTTCTTCGAGTATATCGACGGCGGCTCCTACGCCGAGGTGACCCTGGGACGGAACGTCTCGGACCTGGAGGCCATCGCCCTGCGCCAACGGGTGATGCGCGACATGACCAAGCTCGACATGTCGGTGGAGGTGTTCGGCCAGAAGCTGGACATGCCGCTGGGTTTATCGCCGGTCGGGATGGCCGGTATGTACGGCCGGCGCGGGGAGGTCCAGGCGGCCAAGGCGGCGGCCGAGGCCGGCGTGCCGTTCTGCCTGTCGACGGTGGGGGTCTGTTCGGTGGAGGAGGTGGCCGCCGCCGGAACGCCGCCCTGGTTCCAGCTCTATATGCTGAAAGACCGCGGCTACATGCGCGAGCTGCTGGTTCGGGCGAAGGCGGCGGGCTGCCCGGTCCTGGTCTTCACCGTCGACTTGCCGTTGCCGGGCGCACGCTATCGTGATGTTCGCTCGGGCTTCACCGGCGCCACCAAGTTCTCCGGGGCGCTCAGCACCGCCTGGCAGGGCGCGACCCATCCGGCGTGGCTGTGGGACGTCTGGTTGCACGGGCGGCCGCACACGTTGGGCTCGGTGGTCGGCGCGATCCCGCAGGGGCGCAGCGTCACCGATTTCCTGAGCTGGATCGCCAAGAACTTCGATCGCTCCGTCACCTGGGCCGATCTGGACTTCGTGCGCGAGGTCTGGGACGGGCCCATCGTCATCAAGGGCGTCCTCGACCCCGACGACGCGCGCGACGCGGTGCGGGCAGGGGCCCAGGGAATCATCGTCTCCAACCATGGGGGGCGGCAACTCGACGGCGTGCGGTCCTCGATCTCGGCCTTGCCGCGGGTGGTCGACGCGGTGGGCGGCGACCTTGAAGTGTTCATGGACGGCGGAATCCGCTCCGGCCTCGACGTGCTGAAGGCCATGTCGCTGGGCGCCAAGGCCTGTTTCGTGGGGCGGGCATGGGCCTACGCCCTGGGCGCTGGCGGGAAACCGATGATTTCCAAGATGTTGGGAACCCTGCGCGCCGAGCTCGCCACGGCCATGGTGCTGACAGGCTGTAATGAGGCGCGAAACGCCGATAAGTTGCTACTAGACGTCGCACTTTAGAAAATCTTTTCAATCCAGGCCCCGCAGGCCCATCGACAAGGGCTGATCTTGCCGGGTAAATGCGCGCCGAATTTGCGCGCACATCGGTCGGTTAACGCCGTCATTGCGCGCGCCTGCGAGTTTAGAGTGAGGAATCCTTATGGGAGCTCCCGAGCGGCAAGGTCTGTACGACCCGCGCAACGAACACGATGCGTGCGGCGTGGGTTTCGTGGCCAATATCAAAGGCCGCAAATCGCATGAAGTCGTGGCCTCTGGCCTCGAGATCCTGATCAATCTCGACCACCGCGGCGCCGTCGGCGCCGATCCGTTGGTCGGCGATGGGGCTGGGATTCTGATTCAGATTCCGGACGCGCTGTTGCGTGACTGGGCCGGCAAGGAAGGCGTCGATCTGCCGCCGCCGGGCGACTACGCCGTGGCCATGTGCTTCATGCCGCGCGACGACGAGGCGCGCGCCGTGGCCGTCAGCCAGTTCGAGCACTTCCTGAAGGTGGAAGGTCAGACCTTCATCGCCTGGCGCGACGTGCCGGTGAACACCAAGGGCCTGGGCGAGGCCGTGCTGGCCGAGATGCCGATGATCCGCCAGGCCATCGTCGGGCGTGGTCCGAACGTGAAGGATCAGGACGCCTTCGAGCGCAAGCTGCTGACCGTCCGCAAGCAATTGCAGAACCCGCTGGCTGAGCTCGCCGCCAAGAAGAACCTGCCGGCCCTGACGCAGCTCTATCTGCCGTCGTTCTCGACGCGGACCATCGTCTACAAGGGCCTGCTGCTGGCCGACCAGGTGGGGACCTTCTACGAGGACCTGTCGAACCCGCTGACGCAATCGGCCCTGGCCCTGGTTCACCAGCGCTTCTCGACCAACACCTTCCCGTCCTGGAAGCTGGCCCACCCGTACCGGTTCATCGCCCACAACGGCGAGATCAACACCGTGCGCGGCAACGTCAACTGGATGAACGCCCGCCGGCGCACGCTGGAAAGCGACCTGCTGGGACCCGACCTCAACAAGATGTGGCCGCTGATCCCGCATGGTCAGTCGGACACCGCCTGCCTCGACAACGCGCTCGAGCTGCTGCTGGCCGGGGGCTATCCGCTGGCCCACGCCGTCATGATGCTGATCCCGGAAGCCTGGGCCGGAAATCCGCTGATGGACGCCCAGCGCAAGGCCTTCTACGAGTATCACGCGGCCCTGATGGAGCCGTGGGACGGCCCCGCCGCCGTCGCCTTCACCGATGGCCGTCAGATCGGCGCGACCCTCGACCGCAACGGCCTGCGTCCGGCCCGCTTCATCGTCACCGACGAAGACCATGTGATCATGGCCTCGGAAGTCGGCGTGCTGACGATCCCCGAAGAGCGCATCGTCCGTAAGTGGCGTCTGCAGCCCGGCAAGATGCTGCTGATCGACATGGAAGAAGGTCGGATCATCGAGGACGAGGAGATCAAGGCCTCCCTGTCCCAGGCCGAGCCCTATGCCGACTGGCTGAAGGAAACCCAGTTCAAGCTGGAAGAGCTGCCGGAGATCGCCTTCAACGAGGCGCTGTCCAACGACACCGCTCAGTTGCTCGATCGCCAGCAAGCCTTTGGCTACACCCAGGAGGACGAGCAGTTCTTCCTGGAGCCCATGGCCCTGACCGGCGAGGACCCCATCGGTTCGATGGGCGCCGACGTGCCGATCGCCGTGCTCTCGAAGCGCTCGAAGCTGCTCTACGACTACTTCAAGCAGAACTTCGCCCAGGTCACGAACCCGCCCATCGACCCGATCCGCGAGGAACTGGTCATGAGCCTGGTCTCGATGATCGGTCCGCGTCCGAACCTGCTGGGCCGCCACGCCGGCACTCACAAGCGCCTGGAAGTCTCGCAGCCGATCCTCACCAATGAGGACCTGGCCAAGATCCGCTCGATCAGCGAACTGCTGGACGGCTCGTTCCGCACCGCCACCCTCGACACCACCTGGGCGGCCGATGAAGGCGCGGCCGGGCTGGAGCGGGCGCTGGAGCGCATCTGCAGCGAGGCCACCGACAATGTGCTGGCCGACAAGAACATCCTGATCCTGTCGGACCGCCGCGTCGGGTCCGACCGCATCCCGATCCCGGCGGCCCTGGCCACCGCGGCCGTGCACCATCACCTGATCCGCCAGGGCCTGCGCATGCAGACCGGCCTGGTCATCGAGACCGGCGAAGCGCGCGAAGTGCACCACTTCTGCGTCCTGGCCGGTTACGGCGCCGAGGCGGTGAACCCGTATCTCGCCTTCGAGACCCTGGAGAGCCTGCGGATCCGCAACGGCGTCTCGTTGAGCGCCTATGAGGTTCGCAAGAACTACATCAAGGCCATCGGCAAGGGCGTGCTGAAGGTGATGTCCAAGATGGGCATCTCGACCTACCAGTCCTATTGCGGCGCCCAGATCTTCGACGCCGTCGGCCTGTCGTCGGCGCTGATCGAGAAGTACTTCACCGGCACCGCCACGACCATCGAGGGCGTCGGCCTGCACGAGGTGGCCGAGGAGTCGGTGCGCCGTCACCGCGACGCCTATAGCGACAACCCGATCTACGCCTCGATGCTGGACGTTGGCGGCACCTACGCCTTCCGTCTGCGCGGCGAGCATCACGCCTGGACGCCGGAAACGGTGTCGAGCCTGCAGCACGCCGTGCGCGGCGGCCGCTCGGACGACTACCGGACCTTCGCCGCGGCGATCAACGAGCAGTCGGAGCGCCTGCTGACCATCCGTGGTCTGATGCGCTTCAACTACAACGAGACGCCGGTTCCGATCGCCGAGGTCGAGACCGCCGCCGACATCGTCAAGCGCTTCGCCACCGGGGCGATGAGCTTCGGCTCGATCAGCCGTGAAGCCCACACGACGCTCGCCGTCGCCATGAACCGTATCGGCGGCCGCTCGAACACAGGCGAGGGCGGCGAAGAGTCCGACCGCTTCACGCCGCTGCCGAACGGCGACTCGATGCGTTCGGCCATCAAGCAGGTGGCTTCGGGCCGCTTCGGCGTCACCGCCGAGTACCTGGTCAACGCCGACGACATCCAGATCAAGATGGCCCAAGGCGCCAAGCCGGGCGAGGGCGGCCAGCTGCCCGGCCACAAGGTCGACAAGAACATCGCCCGGGTTCGCCACTCGACTCCAGGCGTGGGCCTGATCTCGCCGCCGCCGCACCACGACATCTATTCGATCGAGGATCTGGCTCAGCTGATCCACGACCTGAAGAACGTGAACTCCAAGGCCCGCATCTCAGTGAAGCTGGTTTCGGAAGTGGGCGTGGGGACCGTGGCCGCCGGCGTCGCCAAGGCCCGCGCCGACCACATCACCATCTCGGGCTTCGAGGGGGGCACCGGCGCCTCGCCGCTGACCTCGCTGCAACACGCTGGCTCGCCCTGGGAGATCGGCCTGGCCGAGACCCAGCAGACCCTGTTGCTGAACGGCCTGCGCACCCGCGTGGCGGTCCAGGCCGACGGCGGCCTGCGCACCGGCCGTGACGTCGCCATCGCCGCCCTGCTGGGCGCCGACGAGTTCGGCTTCGCCACCGCCCCGCTGATCGCGGCCGGCTGCATCATGATGCGCAAGTGCCACCTGAACACCTGCCCGGTGGGCGTGGCGACCCAGGACCCGGTGCTGCGCGCGCGCTTCACCGGCCAGCCCGAACACGTGATCAACTACTTCTTCTTCGTGGCTGAAGAGCTGCGGGAGATCATGGCCGAGCTCGGCTTCCGGACCATCAACGAGATGATCGGCCGGGTCGACCGGATCGACATGCGCGAGGCCGTCGATCACTGGAAAGCCGGCGGGGTCGACCTGTCGAAGCTGCTCTACGCCGCGGCTCCCGAAGGGGCCAAGGGCCTCTGGAACATGGACCGCCAGGACCACGGCCTGGGCAAGGCGCTGGACAACACCCTGATCGCCGACGCCATGCCGGCGTTGGAACGGGGCGAGCCGGTGCTGGGCGAATACGCGATCAAGAACGTCAACCGCACCGCCGGCGCCATGCTGTCGGGCGAGGTCGCGCGCCGCTACGGTCACGCCGGCCTGCCGGAAGACACCATCGCGCTGAAGTTCCGTGGCCAGGCGGGGCAGAGCTTCGGCGCCTTCGCCGCGCGCGGCGTCAGCCTGGAGCTGACCGGCGACGGCAACGACTATGTGGGCAAGGGTCTGTCGGGCGGCCGGGTGGTCGTGCGTCAGCCGGCCGAAGCCAACCGCGACCCGACGGAGAACATCATCGTCGGCAATACGGTGCTCTACGGCGCCATCGCGGGCGAGGCCTACTTCCAGGGCGTGGCCGGCGAGCGCTTCGCCGTGCGCAACTCGGGCGCCGTGACGGTGGTCGAGGGCCTGGGCGACCACGGTTGCGAGTACATGACCGGCGGCGTCGTCGTGGTGCTGGGCGATACGGGGCGTAACTTCGCGGCCGGGATGTCCGGCGGCGTGGCCTATGTCTACGATCCCAAGGGCCGGTTCGCGCCGCTCTGCAACTCGGCCATGGTCGAGCTGGAGAAGGTGGAGCCTTCGTCGCCCACGACCCGCGAGGACGAACCCTTCCGGCCGAGCCAGCGCTCGCTGTCGGTGGAGAACAACGGGATGGGCGACGTGCTGCGTTTCGACGCCGAGCGCCTGCGCATCCTGATCGAGCGGCATCACCTATATACGGGCTCGGCCCGCGCCCGCGAAATCCTCGAGAACTGGGACGAGGCCTTGGGCTCGTTCGTGAAAGTCATGCCTAAGGACTATCGGCGCGCCTTGATGGACATGGCCGCCGAACGCCAGGCGGCCGCCGCCGTCGCGGCCGAATAGCCCTTAGAAGTCGGAGTAAGAACATGGGTAAGCCCACCGGCTTTCTTGAGATCGAGCGCCAGGAGCGCTCCTATGACGCTCCGCAGGAGCGCCTGAAGACCTGGAAAGAGTTCGTCCATCCGATGCCGCAGGCCGATGTCGGCAAGCAGGCGTCGCGCTGCATGGATTGTGGGATTCCGTTCTGTCACCAGGGTTGCCCGGTGAACAACCAGATCCCGGACTTCAACAATCTGGTCTATCGCGATCAGTGGATGACGGCGCTGGAGAACCTCCAGTCGACCAACAACTTCCCGGAGTTCACGGGCCGGGTTTGCCCCGCGCCGTGCGAGGCGTCCTGCACGCTGAACATCGTCGACACCCCGGTGACCATCAAGACGATCGAGTGCGAGATCGTCGACCGTGGATGGCAAGAAGGCTGGATCAAGCCGGCGATGTCGGAGCGCGGCACCGGCAAGCGCGTCGCCGTCGTGGGCTCGGGCCCCGCGGGCCTGGCCTGCGCCCAGCAACTGGCACGCGCCGGCCACGCCCCGACCGTGTTCGAAAAGAGCGACCGCATCGGCGGCCTGCTGCGTTACGGCATTCCCGACTTCAAGATGGAGAAGCATCTGATCGACCGCCGGGTCGCGCAGATGGAGCAGGAAGGCGTGATCTTCCGCACCAATTTCGAAGTCGGCGTGACGGTCTCGGTCCAGCGGCTGCTGGACGATTACGACGTGCTGGTGATGGCCGGCGGCGCCGAAGACCCGCGCGACCTGGCGATCCCTGGCCGTGAGCTTTCGGGCGTCCATTTCGCGATGGATTTCCTGACCCAGCAGAACAAGCGCAACGCCGGCGACGACGAACTGCGCGCGGCTCCGGCCGGCGCCATCTCGGCCACCGGCAAGCATGTCGTGGTGATCGGCGGCGGCGATACGGGGTCGGACTGCATCGGCACCTCCAACCGCCACGGCGCGGCGGCGGTGACCCAGCTCGAAATCATGCCGCAGCCGCCGGCCCGCGAGAACAAGCAACTGACCTGGCCCGATTGGCCGCTCAAGCTGCGCACCTCGTCCAGCCACGAAGAGGGCTGTGAGCGCGACTTCGCCGTCACCACCAAGCGGTTCGTCGGCTCGAACGGCAAGCTCGAGGCCATGGTGTGCGCGCGGATGGAGTGGGTGGTCGGCGACGACGGCCGCCAGTCCCTGCGCGAGGTCGAGGGCAGCGAGTTCGAGCTGAAGGCCGATCTGGTCCTGCTGGCCATGGGCTTCGTCGGCCCGCGCCACGACGGCTTCGTCACCCAGGCGGGCGTCGATCTGGACCCGCGCGGCAACGTCAAGGCGCCGGTCAGCGACTACAAGACCACGGCCCCGAACATCTTCTCCTGCGGCGACATGCGTCGCGGCCAGTCGCTGGTGGTCTGGGCCATCCGTGAGGGCCGCCAGTGCGCCCAGGCGGTCGACACCTACCTGATGGGAACCAGCAAGCTGCCGCGCTGACAGCTTAACCGTTGTAGGCGCAAGTCGGGCCGCGATAGGCTGCGGGATGATCCGTTCGTCGTTCGCGGTCCTGGCGGCCTGCCTTGCGCTTTTCCCTCAGCTCGCCGCGGCACAGGCCTCGGCCGAACGACTGACCGTCTACAAGGGCGCGACCCTGATCGACGGGACCGGCGCGCCGGCCCGGCCGGGCATGTCGATCCTGGTCAAGGGCGAGCGGATCGAGCGCGTCTGGAAGGACGGCGAGATCGCCTTCAAGCTGCCGCCGCAGACGGTGGTGGTCGATGTGGCTGGCCAATATGTGCTGCCGGGCCTGATCGACAGTCACGAACATCTGGCGACGCCGCCGAACCGCCGGTTCGCCGAGGCGCATCTGAAGCGCGACCTCTACAGCGGCGTCACCGCGATCCGCGACATGGCCGACGATCTGCGCAATGTCGCCGATCTGTCGCGCGCCACCCGCATAGGCGAGATCCCCGGACCCGACATCTACTACGCCGCCCTGATGGCTGGCCCCTCGTTCTTCGAGGACAAGCGGGTGCAGGCCGCCTCGCTGGGCGCCAAGGGCGGCGAGGTCTCCTGGATGCAGGCGATCACGCCGCAGACCGACTTGCCGCTGGCCGTGGCCCAGGCGCGCGGCATCGGGGCCTCGGCGATCAAGATCTATGCGAACCTGCCGGGCGAGGAGGTGGCGCGTATCACCGCCGCAGCTCATCGTCAGGGCGTGCCGGTCTGGGCGCATGCCGCGGTGTTCCCGGCCACGCCGGGAGAGGTGCTGGACGCCGGCGTCGACGCCGTCAGCCACGTCTGCATGTTGGCCTATCAGGTCTCCGACCAGATCCCGGGCCAGTACCACAACCGCGCCGCCGTCCAGGAAGAGAAGTTCGGCAAGTCCGTGCATCCGGAAATCGCCAAGCTGCTGGCCAAGATGAAGGCGGGCGGCGTCGTGCTGGACGCCACCGTGCGGATCTATGAGGCCATGAAGGATCGGCCGACCAAGCCCTATTGCTCGACCGAGCTGGCGGCCCAACTTACCAACCAGGCGCTGCGCGCCGGGGTGATCGTCTCGGCCGGGACCGATGGCTTCTCGGCCCCTGACGCGGCCTATCCGGCGCTTTACGAAGAACTGGGGCTGCTGGTCGACCGGGCCGGTTTCACCCCGATGCAGGCCATTGTCGCGGCGACCCGCAACGGGGCGCTGGCGGTCCGCAAGGACCCGGACTTCGGCACGGTCGAGGCCGGCAAGCTGGCCAATCTGATTTTCACCCACCAGGACCCGTCGAAGGACATTCGAGCTCTGCGGACCCTGACCCTGACCATCAAGCGCGGAAAGACCTATCCGCGAGCCGATTTTGATCCCAAGGCGGACGCCGCCGTTCGGAAGGAAGACTGATGATCTCGCGCCGCCAAACCCTGGGCTACGCCGCCGCACTCGCCGCCACACCCGCTCTCGCCCGCGCGGCGAGCGGCGAGCCGATCATCGTCAACGCCCTGGGCGGCCTGGCGAACCCGAACCTGCAGATCGGCCGCCCGGCCGGCCTCGCCGCCGACACCTCGAGGCTGGACTTCGACGAGCGTGCGCTGCGTGACGCCTTGGCCTCGGGCCTGACGGCGGTGAACATCACGCTTGGCTATGTGGCCGGTCCCCAGGACCCCTACGCCTATACGCTGGAAACCATCGACGCCTGGGACAAGGTGATCGCCGACAACAGCGGCAAGCTGCTGCTGGTCCGCACCGCCGCCGATATCCGCCGCGCCAAGGCGGACGGCAAGATCGGGGTGATTTACGGCTTCCAGAACGCGGTCCAGATCGGCGAGCACGCCGAACGGGTCGACGAGTTCGCCGCGCGCGGCGTCCGGATCATCCAACTGACCTACAATCCGGCCAACATGCTGGGCGACGGCTCGATGGTTCCGGAAAACCGGGGCCTGACCGAGCAGGGTCGCAAGGTGGTCGCGAAGCTGAACGCCGCCAAGGTGATGGTGGACCTGTCGCACTCGGGCGAGCGCACCTGCCTGGACGCCATCGCCGCTTCGAAGACGCCGATCTCGATCAACCACACAGGTTGCCGGGCCCTGACCGACCTGCCGCGCAACAAGACCGACGCCGAACTGCGCGGCGTGGCGGAAAAGGGCGGCTTCGTCGGCATCTACTTCATGCCGTTCCTGGCCCCTGACAGCTACGCCAAGGCCGACGACGTGGTGGCCCATATCGGCCACGCCCTGAAGGTCTGCGGCGAGGACCATGTCGGGATCGGCACCGACGGCTCGGTGGCCACCATCGACGACATGGACGCCTACAAGTCCGCGATCGCCGTAGAGCATGAAGAGCGCAAGGCCGCCGGCATCGCCGCCAAGGGCGAGCGGGCCGACACCCACCCCTTCATCATCGACCTGCGCGGGCCCGACCAGTTCCGCAAGCTGACCGCGATGATGAAGGCCAAGGGCCACAAGCCGCGGGTGATCGAGAAGGTGCTGGGCGCGAACTTCGTGTCCTACGCCGAGCGGGTCTGGGGCTAAAATATAGGGCGCGGCTCAGATCGAACGGAGGCGCGCCCTGATTTCTATCTCGCCGTGTTTTCGAGCGCCGAGGCGCTTACGGCCTCAACCCATGAAGCGGCCGGCGACCCAGTAGGTCAGGGCGCTGATCAGCGCCGCCGCGGGCAGGGTGACAACCCAGGCGGTGACGATCTCCTTGGCCACGCCCCAGCGCACGGCCGAGACCCGGCGCGCGGCGCCGACGCCGACGATGGCGCCGGTGATGGTGTGGGTGGTGGAGACCGGGACGCCCAGGCTGGTGGCGGCGAACAAGGTGATCGCCCCACCGGTTTCGGCGCAGAAGCCCTGCATCGGCGAGAGCTTGGTGATCTTCGAGCCCATGGTGTGGACGATCCGCCAACCGCCGAACAGGGTGCCCAGGCCCATGGCGGCCTGACAGGACAGCACGACCCACAGGGGCACGTGGAACTGGCCGTCGGCGGGGCCCATGCCGTGGGCGATCAGCAGGGCGGCGATGATGCCCATGGTCTTCTGGGCGTCGTTGCCGCCGTGGCCGAGCGAATAGAGCGAGGCCGAGACGAACTGCATCTTGCGGAACACGCCGTCGACGGCCCAGGGCGTGAATTTCACGAAGGTCCAGGACACGATCAGCACCAGCAGCAGGGCCAGGAAGAAGCCGGTCGCCGGGGACAGCACGATGGCGAAGACGGTCTTGCTGAGGCCGCTCCAGAGCACGGCGCTGGCGCCGGCCTTGGCCACGCCCGCGCCGACCAAGCCGCCGATCAGGGCGTGGGACGAGGAGGAGGGGATCGCCATCCACCAGGTCAGCAGGTTCCAGCCGATGGCCCCGATCAGGGCCGAGAAGATCAGGCCGTCGCTGATCAACTCCGGCATGACGATGCCCGAGCCGACTGTCTTGGCGACGTGCAGTCCGAAGAACAGGAAGGCGATGAAGTTGAAGAACGCCGCCCAGGCCACGGCGGCGAAGGGCGGCAGCACCCGCGTCGCCACGATGGTGGCGATGGAGTTGGCCGCGTCGTGCAGGCCGTTCAGGAAGTCGAACGCCAGCGCGACAACGATCAGGAAGATCAGCAGCGGCCCGTAGCCAGCAAGGAGCTCCACGCGCCTAGACCTGCTCGATCACAATGCCGCTGATGCGGTTCGCCACATCCTCGAAGCGGTCCATCACCTTCTCAAGGTGGCTGTAGATGTCGACGCCGACGACGAAGGCCATCGGGTCGTCATGGCGGTGGGCCAGGAACAGCGCCTTGCGCCCGGCGTCGTAGATGGCGTCGGAGCGATCCTCGATATGGGTGATCTGCTCGGTCAGCTGATTCAGGCGCGCCACGTTCTGGCGCATGTTGGCCATCAGGCCGACGGCTTCGCGGGTCAGCACGGCGGCCTCGACGATGATGTCGGCCATCTCGCGCATCGGATCTTCGAATTCGCGCAGCTCGAACAGGGTGACCACCTTGGCGGTCTTCTGCATCTGGTCGATGGCGTCGTCGAGCGAGGTGATCAGGTCCTTGATATCGCCCCGGTCGAAGGGGGTGATGAAGGTCCGGCGGACGTTGAGCAGCACCTCGCGGGTGATCACGTCGGCGGCGTCTTCGTGCGCGACGACTCGGGCGCAGGCCTCGGGGACCCCGTCGCCGCCCTTCATGACGTCGCGCAGGGCGCTCGCGCCTTCGACCAGCGTTTCAGCGTGATTGCTGAAAAGCGTGAAGAATTTCAATTCCTTCGGCATAATCGCCTGGAACCAGCTCAGCATCTTTCCCGTCCGTCGTATGTGGGTCGCGACCGCGGAGGCGCGCTGTTCCCGCGCGCTCTTAGCCGCTTCCTGCGTTTGACCCAAGAGCCTCGCCGCTGTCGGCGCGCGGGTGCGGCCGTGCGGCGCGGCTGAACACCTTCAATGACTTGCCCTGGAACACCGGCGTCCAGGTCCCGTCGAGGCGATGACGGCCCGACACGATCACGGTGTCGGCCTGGGCCAGGCGAGGCGCGGCGAGCGCTTGGCCGGGGCTGGCAAGAACGACTTCCGGCCTGGCCTGCAGACCCCAGAACAGGGTGTTGGCGGTGCTTCGATCGTCGACCACGACGGCCACGCCGCCACGCCTTTTCATCATGATCGCCTTGGCGGTGCGAAGCTCGACGCTCAATTGCGCCCGCTTGGCTTCAATCGAGTTTTCCCACGCGATATCCACCGCCGTGGAGAGCACGGCCACGGCGACGACGTAGGTGAGCCAGATTCGGTGCGACGGCCCGGCGGTGAACGCCATGGCTCCCGCCGCCGCGAGGATGGCGGCGATGGCGAGCGCGAAATAGGAAACGGCCGGCGCGAGGTCGAACTTCGTCAGGTCGGGGCGGAAGAAGGCGCTCGCCGCCGCGGAATCCCAGGGCAGGAGCATCGCCCCGTTCAGCAGGCAGGCGACCAACCCCGCGACGCCGACGACCGGGACGATCGCCATGGCGACCCGCCACCAGCGCAGGCCGGCCCGATCGAACTCGCCGATGAAGGCCGCCGCCGTCAGCCAGAGGATCGGGACGAAGAGTTCGAGGTCACGGCCCCATACCCGGCCGGCGATCCCGCCGCCATGGCCGATCCCGGTCGTGGCCAGGGTGGCCAGCAACGACAGCAGCACCAGCAGGAAGCCGACCTCGAGCGGCTCCAGGCGGAAGCCTCGCCTGTGCTGGCGATACCAGCGCCATCGCATCTCGATCCGCACCAGGCCGGCCAGCGCGGGAACGCCAGCGAAGATCAGCATCGATGAGGCCACCGGCGCGAGCGCGACGGCGCCGGCCATGACCTGGCTGTTCAGAGCGCTGGTGACGAAGTCGAAGGGCGAGGTGATCGGCTGGTTGGCCGCCAGGGCGGTGAGGTGGCCCGAGACCAGGAAACCGGCGGTGAACACCAGGATGCGTCCGGCCAGGATACGCGCGTCGCGCCGTCCCAGCAGCAGGTCGAGGACGGCCAGGACCAGGAAGGCCGCGGCGACAGCCAGGCCCTGCGGCTTCAACATCACCAGCAGCCCGGTCAGGGCGCCGGCGAGGATCGCGTGAAGGAGCGGCCGGGGCGTATAGAGCCGGGTGGTCAGCAGGACGATCAGGCCAAGGACCCCGACGAACCAGCCCTCCGGCAGGACGGCGAAGGCGAAGCGGTAATAGGGGAAGGCGAGCGCCAGCAGCAGGAAGCCGAGCGCCTGACCCCGTTGAAGGTGGACGCGGACGCTCTGATAGACCAGCAGCAGGCCCGCGAAATAGGCGAGGCCGCCGAGGACGCGCATCCAGGGCAGCAGGTCGTGCGTGGCGTAGGTCGCCGCCCGGATGATCAGGAAATAGGCCGTGCCGTTCAGACGCTCGACTTGCGCGAACAGGGCCGGCTGGGCGCTCAACGCCTTGCCGTACAGCGCATGGATAAGATAGCCGCCCTCGGTCGCCGGATAGAGCGGCAGGTCCAGCGCCGCGCGGTTGGCGTAGACGGCGAGGACGGCCAGCACGACGAGCATCTGCAGGCCCGCGCCGATGCGCGAGACCCTCCCTGTCGACCGTCCTTCGCCCCCCGGACTCATGACCACAATCTGGCTGGTCTGCGAAAGCGTGGCTAGTGCTACTGCGGCGCTTGCTTGTTTCCTTGCCCGCCAAGATCGCCGATCAATGACGCCTCAATGACTCGATGAGGCCGATATGCGCGCGATCCTCAGCCCCCTGATCCTCACGGTCGGCCTGGCGCTCGCCGCGCCAGCCGCCGCCCAGAGCCTGCTGATCCACGGCGGGCCGATCTATACCGGCGCGGCCAAGGTCGAGGCCCTGGCGGTCAAGGATGGCAAGGTCGCCTTCGCCGGGAGCCTAGCGGGCGCCCGCAAGGCGGCGCCTGGCGCCAAGGATGTCGACCTAAAGGGCGCGGCGGCCTATCCGGGCTTCGTTGACGCCCACGCCCATCTGTCGGGTATCGGCTTTCGCGAAATGACCCTGACCTTGGAGGGAACGCCCTCGATCGAGGCGCTGGTCGTTCGGCTGAAGGACTGGGCGGCCCAGCATCCTGGCTCTGATCCGATTGTCGGACGTGGCTGGATCGAGACCCATTGGCCGGAGAAGCGCTTCCCCAGCCGCGCCGATCTGGATCGCGCGGTTCCTGACCGGCCGGTGGTGCTGACCCGCGCCGACGGTCACGCCCTGGTCGCCAATTCGCAGATGTTGGCCCTGGCCCAGATCGATCGCGACACGCCGGCGCCGGCTGGCGGCCAGATCCTGAAGGACGCGGCGGGCGAGCCCACCGGCATGCTGATCGATAATGCGATGGATCTGGTCGAGGCCAAGCTGCCGAAGCCGAGCGCGGCGGCGCAGGCGCAGGCGGTGAAGCGCGGCGTCGACCTCTACGCCTCACGGGGCTGGACGGGCCTGCACAATATGGGGGCCTCGGTTGACGAGGTGGCGATGCAGGCGGCGCTGGCTGGGCGAGGGCAACTGCCGATCCGCGTCGACAACTATATGAGCCAGGCGCAGGGGCAGGGGGTTCTGAAGGACGGCCCCTCGCAGGACGTCACCGGCCTGGTCCGCATCCGCGGCGTGAAGATGTACATGGACGGCGCGCTGGGATCGCGCGGCGCGGCGCTGCTGGCGCCCTACGCCGACGCCGAAGGGACCGGCCTGCTGCTCACCCCGCCCGAGACCATCAAGGCTGTGCTGGTCCAGGCCAAGGCCTCCGGCGCCCAGATCGCCACCCACGCCATCGGTGATCGCGGCAACCGTCTGGTGCTTGACGCCTATCAGCAGGCCTATGGCGCCGACGCCGCAGGCTTGAAGGCGGCGCGCTGGCGGGTGGAGCACGCCCAGGTCCTGGCCCCAGAAGACCTGCCGCGTTTCGCCCAGCTTGGCGTCGTGGCCTCGATGCAGCCGTCGCATGCGATCGGCGATCTCTATTTCGCGCCGGGTCGACTGGGGACCGAGCGGCTGAAGGGCGCCTATGCCTGGGAGAGCTTGCTGAAGACCGGCGCGGTGATCGCGGCTGGATCGGACGCCCCCGTGGAGAAGGGCGACCCCCTGGTCGAGTTCTACGCCGCGGCCTACCGCCATGACCTGAAGGGCTTCGCTGGGCCGGAGTGGGGATTGGATGAGGCCGTCACCCGCCAGCAGGCCTTGACCATGCTGACCAAGGGGCCGGCCTACGCAGCCTTCCACGAGGATGAGTTGGGAGTCCTGGCGCTCGGCAAGCCGGCCGATGTCTCGGTGTTCTCGGTCGACCTGATGACCGCGCCGTTCGCCGAGATCGCCAAGGCCCATGCGGTGATGACCATCGTCGGGGGCAGGGTCGTCTACGAAGCGCCCCGATAGGCGTCGATCAGGGCCTCGGCGGCGCGGCCGACCTCGGCCGAGGGGCGGCCGGTGTCGAACAGCTGGGTGGTGAGATAGGCCCCCTCCAGCAGCAGCAACAGGGCGTCGCCCAGACCGTCGGGATTGGCGACGCCGAGTTCGCGGGCCTTGTCGCGTAGGCGTTGGCGCACCTCGCCCTTGTGATCCTGGGCGGCGGCGCGGGCGATGTGGCCCTTCTGCGGGTACTCGACCGCGGCGTTGCTCAACGGGCAACCGCGATAGTCAGCTTGGACCGTGCGTTCGGCCAGGGCCGCGAAGAAGGCTAGGAGCTGGGCGCGCGGCTCGCCCGGGTGGGCGTCGACAGCCTCATTCAGGTAGCCCCAGAACGTCCCGCTGCTCTCCACCAGGACGGCGACCGTCAGCTCGTCCTTGGAGCGGTAGGTCCGGTAGAGGCTCGGTTTCGTCACGCCGGCGCGGGCGACGATCTCATCGACCCCGACGGCGCGGATGCCGTCGCGATAGAACAGCTCGCGCGCCGTCTGCCGGATCTTGTCGGCGGCGCGAAGGGGAGTGGTCTCAGGACTTTTCGGGTCGGCCATGATTGCCTGCTTGACGATGTAACTGACCGGTACGTATATCGGGATTGAAACTTACAGGTCAGTAACATGACGATAGCGCGCTCCCGACCGTTTGGCCAGAACTACGCATTCGTGGCGGCCGGCGCGGTGTTTATCGCCCTGATGGCGGCGGCCGGGCTGCGCGCCGCGCCGGGCGTGCTGATGCTGCCGCTGGAGCGGGCCTTCGGCTGGGATCGGGGCGCGATCTCGGCGGCCGCGGCCATCGGCATCTTCATCTACGGGCTGACCGGGCCGTTCGCGGCGGCGCTGATGCAGTCGTTCGGCGTGCGCCGGACGGTGACCCTGGCGCTGATCCTGATGGCGGCCTCGACGGCGCTGTCGGCGATGATGACGCAGCCCTGGCACTATGTCCTCACCTGGGGCGTGTTGTCGGGCCTGGGCTCTGGCGCGGTGGCGATGGTGCTGGGCGCGACGGTGGTGAACCGCTGGTTCGTCGCGCGGCGCGGCCTGATGATGGGGCTGCTGACCGCCTCGACCGCCACCGGCTCGCTGATCTTCCTGCCGGGCATGGCGATGATGGCGCAGGCCGGCGGCTGGCGTCCGGTGGTGCTGACCATAGCGGTGGTGATGGCGGTGCTGGCGCCGCTGGTCTGGTTCCTGTTGCCTGAGCGGCCCGAGGCGATCGGTCAGCGGCCCTATGGCGCGCCGGGCGACTATGTCGCGCCGCAGGCGGCGGCGGGCGGGGCGCTGCGGGTGGCGTTCGGCGCGCTGTTCCGAGCGGCGCGGACGCGGACCTTCTGGCTATTGTTCGGGGGCTTCTTCGTCTGCGGCCTGACCACCAACGGCCTGGTGGGCGTCCACATGATCGCCATGTGCGCGGACCAGGGCTTGCCGGAAACGCGGGCGGCGACGTTGCTGGCGGTGATGGGGCTGTTCGACCTGGTGGGCACCACCCTGTCGGGCTGGCTGACCGACCGCTACGACCCACGCAAGCTGCTGTTCGTCTATTACGCCCTGCGCGGCCTTTCGCTGTTGGTGCTGCCCTACACAGACTTCTCGATCGTCGCGCTCGGCGTGTTCGCGGTCTTCTACGGCCTCGACTGGATCGCCACGGTGCCGCCGACCGTGCGGCTGGCGACCGAGGCCTTCGGCGACCGCGACGGACCTATCGTGTTCGGCTGGATCGCCGCGGGCCATCAGGCCGGCGCGGCCACCGCCGCGGTGATGGCCGGCGTGCTGCGGGCCTCGCAGGGACGCTATCTGGAAGCCTTCGTCCTGGCCGGCGTCGCGGCCCTGGTCGCCGCCGCCGCCTCGCTGATGATCCGCCGCAGCGCGAAGCCTGCCTTGGCTTAGCGTCGCGAATCCAGCGCCATCCGCACGGCCAGGGCGCCCAGCACCGTGCCCATCAGCCAGCGCTGGACCATGGCCCAGGTCGGCCGCGCGGCCAGGAAGCTGGCCACCGATCCGGCCGCCAGGATCATCACGCCGTTGACGGCGACGCTGGCGGCGATCTGGGTGGCGCCTAGGGTGACGCCTTGCAGCAGCATGTTTCCACGCTCGGGGTGCATGAACTGCGGCAGCAGTGAGAGGTAGAGCACAGCGGCCTTGGGGTTCAGCAGGTTGGTGAACAGGCCCATGGCGAACAGCTTGGCGTCGGAGTGCGGCTCCAGCTCGCGGACGGCGAAGGGGGAGGCGCCGCCGGGCTTCAGGGCGTTCCAGGCCAACCAGGCCAGATAGGCCGCGCCCGCGATCCGCAGGGCGTCATAGGCCAGCGGCACGGCCATGACCAAGGCCGTCAGCCCGACCACCGCCGAGAGCATGTAGAAGATGAAGCCCAGGGCCACGCCGCCCAGCGAGACCAGGCCCGCGCGCTTGCCCTGCGAGATCGATCTGGAGATCAGGTAGACCATGTTCGGGCCGGGCGTCAGCGCCATGCCCAGCGCGATCAATCCGAAAGCAATCCAATCCGTCCAGGCGACCATGCGACGTCCCTCCGTTCGTGAGGCGTCATAGGCGAGGTCGGCGAAGTCGTCGCATCAGTTTTCCGCCTTGAGGCGATAGATCGCCGGGGGTGCTACGGAATCGGGCGGGTCGGCAGCTGGATGTCGCAGACGCTGAAATCGGCGCCCTTGGCGGTGCGGACCTGTTGGGCCAGGGCCTTGAAGGCCGGGCCGTGCTCGTCCAGCACCTCGATCCGGGGGCGCTCAGCCGCCGGCAGGTCGGCGGCGAGGCGGATCTTGATCATGCGGTCTGGATTGGCCGGCGGCTCGCCGACGGTCATGGCGCGGACCACGTCCAGCCCCTGAACGACCGCGCCCCAGACGGTGTAGTCGCGGTCCAGCCGGCGGCTGGCCTCGCGCATGAAGAAGATCTCGGAATTGGCGGTGGTCTCGCCCGCCTGGCGGCCCATGCCGGCCACGCCCGGGCAATAGGCGCCCCAGGCCAGGCGGCCGGCGGCCGGATTGCGCTTCAGCTCGACGTCGGACGCCGCGGTGAAGGGCGTGGCGCCGATGAAGCCGGAGACGGCGTCGCTGGAGCGCGAGACGACAGCGGCCTTGTCGCCCTCCTGCAGGCGGAAGGTGAACTCCGGCGCCAGGTCGGGATGGCGCGAGACCCCGCCGTCCTTGTTGTTGGGGTTGCCGGTCTGGTCGACGAAATGATCGACCACGCGATGGAACAGCAGGCCGTCATAGACGCCCTCGCGGGCCAGCAGCTTGATCCGCTCGACGGCCAGCGGCGCGAAGTCCGGCCGCATCTCCACGATGATCTGGCCCTTGGAGGTGTCGATCACCAGGGTCTGGGCCGGGTCCAGCGCGCGCCAGTCGGCGGCGTGGGCGGCTGGCGCGAGGGCGAGGAGGGCGGCGGCGAGGAGAGGGCGGATCATGGCTGCGACTATCGGCGAGGCCGGAGCGTCCGCCTAGGTCCAGCTTACTAAGATGTAATGCAAGCTACCTTGTTACGCACGCTACCTTGCGGTACCTGTTAGCGCACATTGGAGATGCGTCGTGGTCGAAGCCGTTCAAGTCCAGCTGAAGAAGGGGGTGCTCGAGCTTTGCGTGCTCGCCTTGCTCTCCCAGCACGACAGCTACGCCTACGAGATCGCGAGCCGACTGGCCGAGGGAATCGATATGGGGGAAGGCACCATCTATCCGCTGATGCGGAGGATGCAGAGCGACGGGCTGGTGGACACCTATCTGGTCGAAAGCTCCGCGGGACCGCCGCGCAAGTACTACAAGCTGACCGAGGCCGGAACGATGAGCTTTTCCACGCAAAAGGCGGAATGGGCTGCATTTTCCCGCGCGGTCGAGATCATTCTGGGAGACGCCGCATGAACCGCCAAGCGTTCATCGACCGGCTGCGCCTGGGCCTGTCGGGCCTGCCGGCCAAGGCGATCGCCGAAGCCGTCGCCGACTATGAGACCCACTTCGCCGAAGGGCTGGCCGCCGGCCGTTCCGAGGACGAAGTCGCCGCCGCGCTGGGCGATCCGGCCCGGCTGGCTCGCGAGCTTCGCGCCGAGATCGGCCTGAAGAAGTGGGAGGAACAACGCAATCCGACCTCGGCCGCCGGGGCGATCTTCGCCGTGCTGGGCCTGGGCGCCATCGACCTGCTGATCCTGCTGCCGATTCTGATGACGGTGGCCGGGACCCTGTTTGGCCTGATCGTCGCGGCGGTCGCCATCTTCGCCGGCGGCGGCGTGGTGTTCGCGGCCGGGCCGTTCCTTGATCCGCCCGGCGGACCGCTGACGGCGCTGCTGGGCGGCATCGGCCTGATGGCGGCGGGCGCTTCGCTCGGCGCGATCCTGACCTTGATCGTGATCGGCCTGGTCAACGCCCTGGTCTGGTACGGCCGTCTCCACTACCGGCTGCTGAAGCCGGCGATCGAATCCCAGTCATGAGCAAGGTGGCCAGCCCCATGATCCGTGTCCTTGTCCTGATCGCCATCACCGGCTTCTTCGTGGCCATCGTCGCCTTCGCCGGCGCCGCGGCCCTGGGAGGCCCCGACCTCGCCACCCACAAGTGGGGCTGGTATTCGGATTGGAAGGAAAGCGACCGCTTCGAACGCCACCACGGCCATGATCGTGACGACCGCGACGAAGAGCGCGCCGCCTCGACCGCGACGCGGGAACTGGCCTGGGACGGTTCGTCCAAGGTCGAGTTCGCCATTCCCGCCGCCATCGAGTTCACCCAGGCGCCTGGCCCTGGCAAGGTCAGCATCACCGGCCCGCGAGACATCGTCGAGCGGGTGCGGCTGTCGCAGGGCAAGCTCAGCTTCGACAAGCCGGTCGAGGGTTATGTCCGCCTGCGGGTGGTCATGAGCGCGCCGGGCGTCACCCACTTCGACGTCGGCGGCGACGATCAGCTAGAGATCATGGAGTACCGCCAGGACAAGATCTCCATCGTCGGCAGCGGCTCTTCGGAGGTGACGGCGCGGGGCGAGGCCAAGCAGGTGGTTCTCGACCTGTCGGGATCCAGCGAGGCCGATCTCTCGGCGCTTGGCGCAGAGACCGCCACGGCCGACGTGTCAGGCTCCAGCGAGGCGTCCATCGCGCCCAAGCTGTCGGCCAAGATCGAGACGTCGGGGTCGAGCGAGGTGAAGCTGACGACCCGTCCGGAACATCTTGAGACCGATCGCGCCGGTTCGGGCCGCGTGGTGTTCGACGACGGCAGCGACGCCGTCGATACGCCGCCCTCCGCGCCGTTGCCGGTCTCGGCCTCGAAGACCTAGGCGCGGGCCTTCAGGGCGCCGGCCACCACCGGCGCCAGGCCCTGGGCGATCACGATCACGCCCTGGGCGTTGGGGTGGAAGCCGTCACGCTGGTTGAGCCGGGCGACCTGGGCGACGCCCGCCAACAGGTTGGGATAGAGAAGCGCCCCATGCGCCTTGGCCACGGCCGGGAACACCGCCTGGAACTCGCGCGCATAGGTGCGTCCGATCACCGGCGGGGGCTGTAGTCCGGCCAACACCACGGCGATCTTCCGAGCGCGGAGCTTGGCGACGATCTTGTCCAGATTGGCCTTGGTCCGCTTGGGGTCGACGCCTTGCAGCAGGTCGTTGCCGCCCAGCGCCACGATGCAGACATCGGTGTCGTTCTGGACGCTGAAATCGACCCTGGCCAAGCCGCCGGCCGTGGTGTCGCCCGAGACGCCGGCGCCGCGCACCAGGGCGTTCGTCCCCAGTTTGCGAAGTTGGGCCTGGAGCTGAACGGGCAGGGCCGCGCTGGCCGGCAGGCCAAGGCCCGCGGTGATCGAGTCGCCCAGCACCGTGACGACGCGGCGGCGCTGCGCCAGGGCCTGGACCGGCCATGCGGCCAGGGCGCCGGCGATCAGGACGCGTCTTGTCGGAAACCTGCTGGGTGTCTGATCCATTCTGCTGTCCTATCTAGGCCATAGCCCGTGAAGCTCAATCACCCCTGAGGTCTCCTTGTCCGAAGACTATCCGCCGCTCGTCGTCCGTGAGGTCTGCCTCACCCTTCCGTCGGCGGCCGGTCCCGTTGAGATCCTGCGAGACCTGAGCTTTTCCGTGGCGCCGCGTGAGCGGGTGGCGATCACCGGGCCGTCGGGCTCGGGCAAGTCCTCCTTGATCGCCGTGGCCGCCGGCTTGGAGCGTCCCACCTCGGGAACCGTGGAGCTGCTCGGCCGGCAACTGGCCAAGATGACCGAGGACGGCCGTGCGCGGCTGCGCCGGGGCCGGGTGTCGCTGGTCTTCCAGGCCTTCCACCTGCTGCCCAACATGACCGCCGAGGAGAATGTCGCCGCGCCGCTGGAGATCGCCGGGGTGGCGGACGCCGACGGCGTGGCGCGCGGCTGGCTGGACCGGGTCGGCCTGTCGGGCCGCCTGCGGCACTATCCGCACCAGCTATCTGGCGGGGAGCAACAGCGCGTGGCCCTGGCCCGCGCGTTGGCGCCCAGGCCGGCCCTGCTGTTCGCCGACGAGCCCACCGGCAATCTCGACGCCGTCAACGCCGCCATGGTCGCCGACCTGCTGTTCGGCCTGGTGTCAGAGGAGGGGGCGGCGATGGTGCTGGTCACCCACGACGCGCGCCTGGCCGCCCGCGCCGACCGACAGGTCCGGCTGGGCGACGGCGTGGCGCTGCCGGCATGAACCTGCTCGCCCTGCGCTTCGCCGCCCGCGAGCTACGCTCGGGGGTGAAGGGCTTTCGCATCTTCCTCGCCTGCCTGGCGCTGGGCGTGGCGGCCATCGCCGCGGCCGGATCGACGGCTGAAGCCTTCCGCCAGGGCCTGGCCAGCCAGGCTCGCGAGATCCTCGGCGGCGACCTCGCCGTCACGGTCGAACAGCGGCTGTTTACGCCGGAAGAACGCAAGGCCATCGAGGGGACCGGCCGCACGGCCTGGGCCGTCGCAGCCCGCGCCATGGCGCAGGCGCCGTCCGGCGAGCGCCGTCTGGTGGAGTTGCGTGGGGTCAGCGACAGCTATCCCCTTGCGGGACAGGTCACCCTGGAGGGCGGCGGCGCCTTGGCTGCGGCCCTGGCGCCGAGCGGCGGCGTGGCCGGCGCGGTGGTCGAGCGGGTGCTGTTGGAGCGGCTCGGCCTGCGGATCGGCGACCGGCTGCTGGTCGGCGAGCTGCCGGTGATCGTCCGCGGCGTTCTGGTTCAGGAGCCGGACCGCCTGTCGCGCGGCTTTGCGCTGGGGCCTCGGGTCATGGTCCGGCGTCAGGCGGTGGAGGACGCGGGGTTCCTGCAGCCGGGTCTGCAATTCGTGGAGACGGCGCGGATCGCCCTGCCGCAGGGGGCTGTGCCGACGCAGGCGCGCAAGGCTCTGCGCACGACCATCGAGGATCGCAGCGTGCGGATGCGCGACCGCGAGGACGCCGCGCCGGGCGTGCGCTGGCTGATCGATCAGCTCGAATACTTCCTGGGCTTCATCGGGCTGGCCTCCCTGGTGGCCGGCGGCCTGGGCGTCTTCGGCGCCGTCACCGCCTTTCTGGAAGATCGCAAGCCCGCCATCGCGGTGCTCAAAGCGTTGGGCGCCGAGGGACCGTTCATCAGGAATCTCTATCTGACGCAGATCGGGGTGCTGGCCCTGCTGGGCGTGGCCATCGGCCTCGTCCTGGGGGCCGCGGCGCCCTTCGTCCTCGGGGGATTGGTCCCCGCCGACCTGCCGGTTCCGGCCCTGTTCGCCGTCTATCCCGGGCCGTTGATCCGGGCCGGGGCCTTTGGCCTGCTGTCGGCCGCCGCTTTCTCGCTGGTCCCGCTGGCGCGGGCTAGGGCGACGCCGCCGGCCAGCCTGTTTCGCCGCGACGTGCAGGGCGGCCTCAAGCTGAGCGTCGAGACGGTGGGCGCGGCGATCGCAGGCCTGGCGCTCGCCGCCTTGTCGGTGCTGACCGCCCCGACGCCGCTGGCCGCGGGTCTGATGATCGGCGGGGTGGCGGTTTCGTTCGGCCTGCTCTGGGGCCTCGGCCTGTTGGCGGCCAAGGGCGCTGGGCGGGTGCGGGCCGGTACGCGCGGGGCGCTGCGCATGGGACTGGCCAATCTGGCGGGGCCGCGCTCGGCGGCGCGGACCGCGGCGCCGGCCATCGGTCTTGGCGTCGCGCTGCTGGCCAGCGTGGTGCTGATCCAGTCCAGCCTGCTGCGCCAGGTGGCCGAGGTGGCGCCCAAGACCGCGCCGGCCATGGTGTTCACTGAAATTCCCGGCGCCCGGACCGCGCAGTTCGACCGCGTGGTGGCCGCCGCGTTCGGCGAGAAGCTGACCACGGAGAACTATCTGCGGGCGCCGTTCCTGACCGGACGCATCGTGGCGCTGAAAGGCCAGCCGGTGAACCGCAAGGCGATCGCCGAGCAGGAGCGCTGGGCCTATGACAACGACATCTCGATCTCGGCGATCGGGCCGCAGCCGCCCTCGGCCGATATCGTCGAGGGCAAATGGTGGGCCGCCGGCTATCGCGGCCCGCCGCTGCTGGCTATGGAGGTCGACGCCGCCAAGGCCGGCGGGCTGAAGGTCGGCGACAACGTCACCTTGTCGGTCCTGGGCCGCGATATCGAGGCCAGGATCGCGGTGTTGCGCAAGGTCGATGTCGGCGGCTTCGGCGCGAGCTTCCCCCTGGTGCTGACGCCATCGGCCCTGGAGGGCGCGGACCTGCGCCACGTCGCCATCGCCAAGGGCGGCAAGGATCAGGAGACGCGCGTGATCCGGGCGCTCGGGCGCGACTTCCCGGAGGTGAACGTCATTTCCGTGCGCGAGCAGCTTGAGGCGGCGACAGAACTCTTCGACCGCCTGGCGCTGGCGATCCGTGGCGCGGCGGCGGTCGCCGCCCTGGCGGGGCTGTTGGTGCTGACCGGGGCGATCGCGGCCAGGGCTCAGGCCAGGACGCGAGAGGCCTCGATCCTGAAAGTCCTGGGCGCCTCACGGCTGCAGATCCTTTCAGCCTACGTGCTGGAATACGGCGCGGTGGGAGTGATCGCCGGGGTGACCGGGGTCGGGCTGGGATGCCTGGCGGCCTGGCCGGTGGTGACGCTGGTCTTCAAGGCCGACTGGGCCGTGGACTGGACCGGGGTCGCGGCGCTGGTGGCCGGGGCGGCGTTGCTGGCCGGGTTGGGCGGCGTGCTGGCCTCGCTGCATGCGCTCGCCAAACGACCGGCCGCGGCCCTCCGCGCCGAATGATTGTCCCATATTAAGAATCTGGTCACCGACGCAGGGCGTATTCCTGTTCATGAGGTCCGCCCAAACCACCAGTCCCGCATTCGATCACGGCGCCGCGCTAAGGGTGCCGCCTCCGCACGACACCCGTAGCTGGCATAAGCTTTGGGCTTGGCTGGGCGACGACGCCCAGGCCATGACCGAGGCTGGCGCCGTGCAGGTCTGCACCCCCGATGGCTGGACCATCGCCCAGCCCGGCGACTGGATCGTGCTGTCGGTCAGCGGCGATTTCCATGTCGCTCGCACCGGCGGCCGGCGTTTCTGGGACGCCTGACGAAAAACGCCGCCCGCCTTTCAGCGGACGGCGTCTTCGGATCTCAACTCGGCGGTCTTAGGCGAAGGCGTAGGCCTGGCGGCGGCGCGAGCTGCGGACCATGGAGCCGACGGCGCCGAAGCCGATGATCATCATCGCCCAGGTGGCCGGTTCCGGCACGGCGCTGCTGATGGCGTTGACGGTGATGTTGTCGAGCACGAGCTGATCGAAGCCGTTATCGTTGAAGTTCTTGCTGAACAGGTTCTGGACGCGCAGTTCGTCGAACACCTGGCCGGCGGTGCCCGCGAAACCGATGGTCTTCAGCGTCGAGTGGATGTTGCCGAGCGAGCCGGTGAAGCCGCTGAACACCATGGCCCCATCAAGGAACAGTTCATACTGGAGGCGCGACCCGCCGATCAGGGCGCTGGTGCCCGCCAGGAATTCGATGGCGTCGAAATCGCCGCCGTTGGCCAGCGAGATCTTGGTGTAGCCGAGGCCGCCGCCCAGCGGGGTCCAGCTACGTTGGTCGTACGGCTTCAGGGTGGTCAGGGTGGTGAGCTGACCACCGACATACTGAACCTTGATCCCGCCTTCGGTGTAGCTTTGCGTACCGGGATAGAACGGGCTGCTGATGCCTTCGAAGCCGTTGAAGTTCCCGGTCGCGCCCAGGAAGTCGTCATTGTGGACGGTGACGCCGGCATGGGCGGCGGTGGAGATCGACAGACCGGCGGCCAGCGCCAGGACCAGACCTTTGATGTTCATTTTGTAGTCCCCTCGGGTGGGGCGCCGCGGCGTCCCAATTTGAATTCACGAACTGTCACATCGCAAAGGCGGCGCCACCTGGGAGGGAGTTTGTCGCTTATCGAGGGAATTATGTCGTTTCGCCTCTGATCGCGGCGGGGCTACATCGCTCGGGTCCCATCGTGGCGAGGAGCCTTGCATGCTGTTGCTGAAGCCCAATTGCGAATGTTGTGACCGCGACCTGCCGCCGGCCTCGGCCGATGCGCGCATCTGTTCGTTCGAATGCACGTTCTGCGCGGACTGCGTGGATCAGGTGCTGAACGGCGCCTGTCCGAATTGCGGCGGGAACCTCGTTCCCAGGCCGATCCGGCCGGCGGCCTTGTTGGCGCACCGCCCAGCGTCGAGCGAGCGGGTGCTGGCCAAGGACGGTCCCTGCCTTGAGCGGCGACCTGCGGCCTAGGCGGCCTTCAGGGCGTGCCAGGCGTGGCGCGCCGCGGTGAGGCGTTCCTCGGTGTTGGTCTCGATATGGCTTTGGGCGTCGAAGGCCACGCCGGTCATGTCGCCGCGCCGCCAGCGGGTGCGCACGTCATAGACCATGCCGCCGTTCAGCTGCAGCACCACGAAACGCGGGGGCAGCGGGTAGATGGCTGAGATCTGCAAGCGCGCGCCGCCCTTGCTGAGATCGACGATGGTGCAGTCGGCCCAGTGGGCCATGCCCTGACCATAGAAGACCCGCGCGCGGAGATTGGTGTCCTCGCGGGGATGTTCGCGGCGGTCGATGTCATTTTGGGCGGTCACGAGGCCATCCTGGCAGCAAACGCTTTCGGCGAGCTTAATCTTGCCGTCGGCGTATCGCCTTGAAAGCACATGAAATGCGCGGCCTGCGAAAGGCGGCGTGTCGTCGCGCCGTAAGGTTAACGGGGCGACAGCCGGGCTAGGGCGCCCTCGACATAGGCGCGCATGCCGCCCGCCATCGAGACCGCGCCGCCGCTCAGCAGCCATTGCAGCCGCAGGCCGTCCAGCACCGCCGTCATGTTGGCGGCCTCGACCTCGGCGTCGAGGTCGGCGCGAAGGTCGCCGGACTGGGCGGCTTCCCGAAACGCTTCAGCCAACATGGCGCGGAACGTCTCGTAGCGGTCGACGAAATAGGCGTTGATGGCCGAGCCGTCCTGCAGGTGTTCGGACGCCAGCGTGACATCCAGGGCGGTCAGAATGGGATCGGCCTCCAGATCGGCGCCGAACGCGGCCATGCGGTGCAGCAGCGGCAGGCCGCGCGCGGCGCGGACCTGCGCCAAGGCGGCGTCCTGCTCCTCATCGCCCTGGGCGATCACCGCCAGCAGCAGGTCGTTCTTGGTGGGGAAGTGATAGAGCAGGCCGGCGTCGGTCAGGCCCGCCTCCTGGGCGATGGCGGCCAGGCTGGCGCCCTTGAAGCCCTGGCGCGAGAACAGCCGCCGCGCGGCGTCCAGCACCGCGGCGCGCCGAGCCCGGCCGCGAGGCTGGCGAGTTCCCGGCGCGGTCGTCATCAGATCAGTCCGCGTTGCAGGTCGCGCAGCGGCCGGAAGCTGATCGGCCGGAGTTGCTGGCCGGCGATCAGTTCGGCGGTGGACTGCGCCATGGCGCAGGCCTGGTCGCCGATACGGATCCAGGCCTGGGTGGTGTCGTAGCCGTGCAGCTCAGCGCCCTCATAGACCGGATGCAGATTGACCTCGGCGACGCCTGGGGCGAGGGCGGGCAGGGCCTGCGCCAGCAGTTCATGGGTCGGACGGCCCCATTCCGAGACGAACTCGTCCGGAAAGACGATGCCCCGGGCCTGCGCTGGCGCCCTGCAGGGGAAGCTGAGCAGCGTCTCGATGTCGGGACCCACCATCCGCAGCGGCAGGGCGAACTCGACCGCCATCTCCATGTAGATCTCGAAGAAGCGCGGATCGATCTGGTTGCCGCCCATGTGGGAGTCGATGTGGGTGACGTCCACGCCCCAGGCCAGGGCCTGCTCGATCTGGGCGCGGCATTCGCGGCGCACGTCATCGGGGTCGGCGTAGCGCATGACGTGGCTGGTCTTGGTCGGCAGATAGCCTTGGGCGTCGTGCAGCGACCCGGCCCCGGTCAACGAGCGCCAGCGATAGCCGGGGTACTCCGCGGTCAGGGTGAGGTGCACCCCGACGTCGAGGCCGGCGAACATTTCGACGGCTTCCAGCGCCCAGGGGCAGGGGACCATCAGGGTGGCGCTGGTCGCCACGCCCTCACTCATGGCCTCGAGGCAGGCGAGGTTGGCCGCGTGGCTGGAGCCGATGTCGTCGCAATTGACGATCAGCAGCCGGTCCTGCGGGCCATGGCCCAGGCGTTCGACAAGGCTCAGCATCGCGCGATCCTCAATGGAAGTTCAGGCCGTGGGCTTGCAGGAGATCGTCAAGCATCGGCGCGGCGATGTCGATGTCGCCGACCAGCGGGTGGGCGAGCAGGGCCTGGAGGGCGATGTCGCGGCTGCGGGTGACGGCGGCCTGGACCGTCAGGCTCTCATGCGCCTTCACCGCCTGCACCAGCCCGCGATAGGCCAGGGGGATCTCGCCGGTCGGCAGGGCGGTGGCGCCGCGTGCGTCGACGCGGCACAGCGTCTCGACCGAGGCGTCGTCGGGCAGTCCGGTGATCGCGCCCCTGTTCAGGGTGCTCATGACGATCATGGCTCCCCGGTCGTTAAGGATGGCGTCCAGGGTGTCGAAGGTGACGCCGCTATAGCCCTCGCCGCCTCGCCGGATCAGGGCGGGCGGCTTGGCCTGCACCGCCAGGTCCGCGGCCTCGGCCAGGACCTCGGCCTCGATGTCCGTGACCGCCTGGGCCCTTGTACGGGGGGCGTCCTGCATCTCCGCCAGCTCGGCCCGGCGATGGAAATAGAGATCGCCGTACTTCTCGACCGGGATCGCGCCCAGCAGCGGGGCGATCTTCAGGGCCGAGGCGAAGAGGGCGTTGTTGCCGGCATAGGTCTTCGCGAGCCAGGCGATGGCCGGCAGGGTCACGTCCTGGCCGCCCGCCGTGATCCGATTGATGAAGCCCAGATGATTGAGGCCGACACTGGCGATTTCGACCTTGCCGAACTCGGCGGCCAGCAGCTTGCGCAGCCGCCCCTGCATCAGGGGAATGCTGGAGCAGAGGCCGACCAGTCTGGCGGAGGTGTGGTTGAGCACGGCCTCGGTCACCACGCCGCTGGGGTTGGTGTAGTTCAAGATCACCGCTTTCGGGGCGACCTGCGCGATGACCTGGGCGACCTCGATCATCACCGGAATGGTCCGCAGGGCCTTGAACATGCCGCCGGGGCCGGTCGTCTCCTGGCCGATGACGCCGTAGCGCAGGGGAATGGTCTCATCGATCTGGCGCGCGGCCATGCCGCCGACCCGGATCTGGGTCACCACGAAATCGGCGCCCTTGGCGGCGAGTGCGAGGTCGGCGCTCTCGCGCACGGCGATCTTGCGGCCGCTGGCGGCGACCATCCGGCGGGCGAGACCTGCCATGACCGCGAGGCGCTCGGGGTTCGAGTCGGTCAGGCTGAGCTCGGCGATCCCCAGATCGGCCCGCTCCAGCACGCCTTCGACGATCTCGGGCGTATAGCTGCCGCCGGCCCCGACGATGCACAGGCTGATCTCGTTCATCGGGCGGTCTCCAGGGCGCGGGCGAGGTTTTCGAACAGAGGGCGAGGGGGCAGGCCGGCCTGGAACCCGGCCAGGACCGCCGCGCCATCTTCGGGGGGCAGGGCGACGGGGGTGGCGGTGGCGCGCGGGCAGGCGCTCGCCAGCCGGGCATTCAACAGGTTCTGAAGCTCGGCGCCGCCTTGGGCGATCACCCCGCCGCCAAAGGCGATCTGGATCTCGCCGTCGATGTCGGCGGTCATGGCCTGGGCGGTCAGCACATAGTCGGCGGCGGCGCGCTCCACGATCTCGGTGGCGGCCGGGTCTTTGTCCCGCCAGGCCGCGAAGACCACCGGGGCGACCGACGCTCGGTAGGCCTTGGCCGCCGGTTCGCGGAAGAACCACGCGGCGAAGGCGTGGGCCTCGACGCCGCAATGGGCCAGGACCCGGTCGCGCAGACCGGTTGGAGCGGCCCGGCCGTCGATCATGCGGGCGGTGAGGGCGATGGCCGCGCGGCGCAGGTCGTAGACCTCGGCGACGTCGATGCTGTCATAGATGACCTCCTGACCGTACCGTTCGCGCCAGGCGGTGGTGATCCCGCTGCCATGCTGCACCAGCGCGCAGCGCTCGGCCGGCGAGACGCCCCACAGGGCGACCAGCCCGTCATTGACCAGGGTCAGGCGCTCGGCGCAGCCCAGGCGCTGGCCAATCAGCCGATGCTGCTCGCGTTGTTCGTCGCGATAGTCGACGCCGCTCAGGCCGATGGCGATATGGCTGACGTCGGTAGGAGCGACCCGCGCCTGGGCGCAGAGATGGCCGATCATCGGCTCGACCACGTCGAAGAAGCGTTGGTCAGGCAGGCCTATGATCGCCGCGCCGACATCGCGGACCCGGGCCAGCACGCGCCCGTTGTCGTCGCACAACACGCCCGCAGTCTTCGCGCCGCCGCTGTCGAGCCCGATGAAGATCATGTCCGCCCTGTGCCTGCCGCGAAGAATTCTTGTGAGCACTAGGTTTTTGTATCAGCCGCCTCGCCCTTGGCAAGCCCGCCGGCGGGAGGCCCGAAAAACTAGGGGCGGGATTAGAGTTCGGGGGCTCCCCCCGGCCGATCGTCTGGCGCATAAGCCCGCGCATGATCAGTCGGATTGAGGCGGCGCTTCGCCGCGGAACGCCCGTTCGGTTCGGGGATGTGTGGCGCGCGGGGCTGGGCAGTCTGCTCGGCATCGCCGTGACCGGTGTGCTGGCGCGGTTGGTGCTGGGCGGCGACGCCCTGGCCGATCCGCTGCTGGTCGCCCCGCTGGGCGCCTCGGCGGTGCTGCTGTTCGCCGTGCCCGCCAGTCCGCTCACCCAGCCGCGCGCGGTGATCGGCGGCAGCATCCTCTCGGCCCTGGTCGGGGTGACCTGCGCCAAGTTCGTGCCCGAGCCGATCCTGGCCGCCTCGCTGGCCGTGGGGGCCTCCATCGCGCTGATGTCGCTGCTGGGATGTCTGCACCCGCCGGGCGGGGCGGTGGCCCTGACCTCGGTGATCGGCGGCGCGTCGGTCACCGACCTTGGATACGGCTTCGCCTTCGTGCCGGTCGGCCTGGGGGCGGTGCTGCTGGTGCTCTCGGCTATCGCGTTCAACACCTTGGTCGGACGATCCTACCCGCACCGGGTGAAAACCCCGGCCAGTCCGCACGCCACGGCCGACCCGGTTCCCGACGCGCGCATGGGCTACACTCCCGCCGATCTGGACAAGGCGTTGGCGCAGTATGGCGAACTGCTGGACGTCAGCCGCGAAGACCTCGACGCCCTGTTCCGCCAGGTTGAGCTCCAAACCCACCAGCGCCTGCACTCCCAGATCCTGTGCGGGGACATAATGTCGCGCGATGTCGTCACCATCGACGCTCACCAGACCGCCGAGAGCGCTTTGGCGTTCCTGCGGCAGCACGATCTGCGGACCGCCCCGGTGATCGACGCGGGCGGCCGGGTGGTGGGGATGGCGCGGCGCGCTGAACTGCAGGCCGCGCGCGACCGGCTGGTCGAATCGGCGCTGGACCCCTTTGTTCACAAGGTTCGCGAAGGCACGCCGATCGAAGCCCTGCTGCCGTTGCTCTCCAGCGGCGCGGCGCACGAGGCGATGGTCGTCGACGAGAACCGGGTTCTGCTGGGGATCATCACCCAGACCGATCTGATCGCCGTGCTCTACCGTGCGCACGTGGTCGAGGCTGTGGTGGCCGGCAAGATCACCGCCTGAACGTCGATAAGCTGGGCTTGGGCCGATAAATCGGTCCGCGTGCACTAGAATCGGTGTCGGACCCCGTCGTATCGAGAAGGNCGGCGCGCGGCGCTCGCCTATCACCAGATCGGACGGCCGGGGAAGCTGAGCGTCGAACCGACCAAGCCCATGGCGACCCAGCGCGATCTGGCGCTGGCCTATTCGCCAGGCGTGGCTGCGGCCTGTGAGGCGATCGTCGAAAACCCCGACATGGCCGAGCGCCTGACGGCGCGGGGCAATCTGGTCGCGGTGATCACCAACGGCACGGCGGTGCTGGGCCTGGGCAATATCGGACCGCTGGCCTCCAAGCCGGTGATGGAGGGCAAGGCTGTCCTCTTCAAGAAGTTCGCCGGCATCGACGTCTTCGACCTGGAGGTGGACGCCACCGACCCAGCCCTGTTCATCGAGGTGGTCGCCGCGTTGGAGCCGACCTTCGGCGGCATCAATCTGGAAGACATCAAGGCGCCCGAGTGCTTCGCCATCGAGCGAGAGCTGCGCGCCCGGATGAAGATCCCGGTGTTCCATGACGATCAGCACGGCACCGCCATCGTCTGCGCCGCCGCCGTTCGCAACGCCCTGACCATCCAGGGCAAGAGCCTGGCCGACGTGAAGCTGGTCACATCCGGCGCCGGCGCCGCGGCCCTGGCCTGCGTGGACCTGCTGGTCAGCATGGGCCTGCCGGCCGACAATGTCACCCTGACCGACATCAACGGCGTTGTGCACAAGAACCGCGGCGACCTGACCCCGGAGCTGGAGCGCTACGCCCGCACCACCGACGCGCGCCTGCTGCCCGACGTGCTGGCGGGCGCTGACATTTTCCTCGGCCTCTCGGCGCCTCGGGTGCTGAAGAAGGAATGGCTGCCGCTGCTGGCCAAAAACCCGGTCATCATGGCCCTGGCCAACCCCGAGCCGGAGATCCTGCCCGAGGACGTGATGGAGGTGCGGCCCGACGCCATCATGGCCACCGGCCGGTCCGACTATCCGAACCAGGTCAACAACGTCCTCTGCTTCCCGTTCATCTTCCGGGGCGCGCTGGACGTCGGCGCCACCGAGATCAACGAGGCGATGAAGAAGGCCGCCGCCGAGGCGATCGCCAATCTCGCCCGCGTCGAGGCGAGCGAAGTCGTGGCCAGCGCCTATGCCGGCCAGGCTCCGCTGTTCGGCCGCGACTATGTGATCCCCAAGCCCTTCGACCCGCGTCTGATCCTGGAGATCGCTCCGGCCGTGGCCCAGGCGGCGATGGATTCCGGCGTCGCACGCCGGCCGATCTCCGACTTCGAGGCCTATCGCCGCGAACTGGAGCAATACGTCTATCGCTCCGGTCAGCTCATGCGCCCCGTCTTCACCCGCGCTCGCGAGTGCAAGCGCCGCATCGCCTTCGCCGAGGGCGAGGACGAACGCGTGCTGCGCGCCGTGCAGACGGTGGTCGACGAGCAGCTGGCGCGTCCGGTCCTGGTCGGCCGCCGCGAAATCGTCGAGGCCAAGGTCCGCGAGCTGGGCCTGCGCCTGACGCTCGACCAGGACATCGAGGTGTTTGATCCCTTCACCGATCCGTCGGTGGAGGACATGACCGCCGAGTACCGCGCCATCGTGGAACGCCGCGGCACTCCGCCCGGCGCGGCGATGCGGCGGGTCACCAGCCGTCCGACCGTGACGGCGGCCATGCTGCTGCGTCGGGGCGTGGTGGACGGCGCCCTGGTCGGTGGCAGCGGCGACTGGTGGCGGCACTTCACCTACGCCCTGCCGATCGTGCCTTCGCGTCCGGGCGTCTCGCGGGTTTCGGCGCTTTCGGGCGTGATCATGCCCAAGGGCGCGCTGTTCTTCTGCGACACCCACGTCAATGTCGATCCGACCGCCGAGCAACTGGCCGAAGCGACGATCCTGGCCGCCGAGGCCGTGCGTGGGTTCGGCATCGTGCCGAAGATCGCGCTGCTGTCGCACTCCAGCTTTGGGTCCAGCAACTCGCCCTCGGCCCGCAAGATGCGTCAGGCTCTGGGCTTCATCCGTGAACTCGCGCCTCAGCTTGAGGTCGATGGCGAGATGCACGGAGATGCGGCGCTCAGTGAAGCGGTGCGGGCGCGCTACGTCTCCGACGGCGCCTTCTCCGGCGAAGCGAACCTGCTGATCGCGCCGTCTTTGGACGCGGCCAACATCTCGCTGACCCTGCTCAGCGCGGCGACGGACGGCCTGCATGTCGGGCCTCTGCTGCTCGGCCTCTCGCGGCCGCTGCACGTGCTCAGCCCCACCGCCACGGCGCGCGGCATCGTCAATATGACGGCGTTGGTCGCGACCCAGGCGACGGCCGAGGGGTAGTCGAGAGGGGAGGGGGCCGCGCGCCAGCGGCCTCCTGATTCCCCGACCGCCCAGCACCGGGGCGACGTCGAGCAGGCTTGCCTTCGGGGGCGGGTTTCGGCCATTTGCGGCTCGATAGGAGTTCTCCGTGACCGCTGACCCGGCCCGACAGTTCGATATCGACGACCTGGCGCGCCGCTATGCGGGGCCGCTGGCGCGATATTTCCGCAGTCGGTTGGGCGCGGCGGCCGAGGTCGACGATCTGGTGCAGGAGGTGTTCCTGCGCCTGGCCGCCCGGCGGGGCCAGGACGAGGTCAGCGCCGCCGAGAACTACCTGTTCACGGTGGCGGCCAGCGTCCTCAACGACAGCTTCCGGCGCAAGGCGCGCCGGGGCGGCGTGCACCAGCTTTTCGATGAGCAGCAGCATGCCGGTGAGGACTTCTCGCCCGAGCGCGTCTTCCTCGGGCAGGAGCAACTCGCCGTCGTGGAGAAGGCGCTGCTCGAACTGCCGGAGCGGACGCGGGTGATCTTCATCCTTAATCGCTTCGAGGACATGACCTATGCCGAGATCGCCCGGCGGTTACAGATATCTACGAGCGCCATTGAGAAGCACATGATGAAGGCGCTGGCCCATTTGGCGAAGAGCAGGAGGCGGTCATGAGCCGTGCCGCCCTGCCAGAGCCCGACGTGGACGAGGTCGCCGCCGACTGGTTCCTGCGTCGCCGCTCGCCTGACTGGACCGTAGAAGACGCGCGGCTGCTCGACGCCTGGCTCGCCGCCGATCCGCTTCATCGCGAGAGCCTCAGAGAAATCGCCGAGACCTGGGAGCTGGCCGGACGCGCCGCCGCCAGCGACAGGGTACGCGCATTGCGCGCCCAGGCCCTGGCCGCGGCCCCGGCGCGTCACATTCGCGCCGGCCCCTTGGCGAGGATCGCGGCCGTGCTGGTCGTGGCGGCGGTCGCGGGCGGGGTTGCGTTCCTGTCGCTGCAAGGGCCATCCGCCCAGCATGAGGCCAAGACGCAGGTCTATCGCACCGCGATCGGGGAACGGGCGACCGTGACCCTGGCCGACGGGTCGAGCCTGCGGCTCAACACCAACAGCGAGGTGGCGGTCGACTACGTCGCCAAGCGTCGAGGATTGCGCCTGGTCTCCGGCGAGGCCTGGTTCGACGTGGCCAAGGACCCGAACCGACCCTTCGTCGTGACGGCCGGACAGCACACGGTCACGGCGGTCGGCACCTCGTTCGACGTCCGTCTGGAACCCGTCGGGTTCCGCGTGGCGGTGACCGAGGGGCGGGTCGCGGTCGACGCCGTTCGCGGGCCACGTCTGTCGGAGGTGAAGGCCGGAGAACGCATGGACGTGGTTGGCGACACCGCCATGCTGCGTCCCGACGCCGGGCCGGTGGCGGGCGACTGGCGCGACGGCCGTATAGAGTTCGCCTCGGCCACGCTGGCCGAGGCCGTGGCTGAAATGAACCGCTATCGCCGCAAGCCCATCGTGCTGAGCGATCCGGCGGTCGGACGGCTGCGGGTGAGCGGGGTGTTCTATTCGGGGGAGAACAGCGGCTTCCTCGAAGCGCTGCCCTTGACCCACCCGGTTTCGGTGCAGGTTGGGGAACACGAGATCAGCATCAGTTCGCGGTCGGACAAAAAAACTTCATCGAAGGGCTGAGGTGTCCCGCCGCCCTGGCGTCTTCGAGGTCGGATCACACCATCCGTAGGTCCGAGACGAAGAGGGGGCGAACCATGCAATTTCATCACTTCAAGGCCATGGCCTTGGCGACCTCGGCCGTTGTGGCCGTCGTCGGATCGCCGGCCTGGGCCCAGGCCCCCGCGCGCGCGCAGTTCGACATCCCGGCCCAGGACCTCGGCGCGGCGCTGCGCAGCTTTGGCCTGCAGTCGGGCCGTGAAGTGCTATTCGACCCCGCCCTCGTCAATGGCAAGCGCGCCCCGGCCCTGCAGGGCGACATGGCGGTCTCGGCGGCCATGGAACGTCTGCTCTCTGGTCAGGCGCTGCGTCCGCGCGAAAGCGGCCGGACCATCGTCATCGAGCGCAGCCCGGCGCGCGTGACCAAGGCCTCCGCGGTGAGCGAGGCGGTTTCGACCGCTCCCGTAGAGGCGGCGTCGCCGGCCGAAGTCGACGAGATCGTCGTCGTCGGCAGCAACATCTCCGGCGTGCTCGAGCGGGGCCTGCTGCCGGTTTCGGTCGTGGATCGTCGTGAACTCGAAATGAGCGGCGCGGCCACGGCGGGCGAGATGATCGCCGCCCTGCCGCAGTCGGGCGGCCAGGCCTTCAACAACGAACAACAGGGGCCGAACCAGGCGCGCGGCGACGTCGCCTCGGCGAACCTGCGCGGGCTCGGCTCGGGCAACACCCTGGTCTTGCTCGACGGTCGCCGGCTGGTCGGGCACCCCGGCACTCAGCAGGAGGGGTCGGTCCCCGTCCAGGTGGTCAACCTGAACACCATCCCGGCCACCGCCTTGAAGCGGGTCGAGGTCCTGCGCGACGGCGGCGGCGCGATCTACGGCTCCGACGCCGTGGCCGGCGTGCTGAACAACGTGCTGGACGTCAACTATGTCGGCGCCCAGATCGTGGCCCGCTACGGCGGTTCGGAAGAGACCAAGCTCAGCGAGGCCTCGCTCGGCCTGAAGTGGGGCCAGACCTTCAATGACGGCGCGACCCATGTCGCCCTGTTCGGCGAAATCTTCAGCCGCACGGACATGCCAGCCAGCGACCGTGACTACGCCTCGACCGACAATCTCAGCAGCCGCGTGCCGAGCCAGTACGCCGGCAGCTTCGACAACCGCTCGTCGCTGACGCCGTGGCTGACCGCCCGCGTCGGCACGGCGGTGACCAATTTCGGCCCATCCTTCACCGCCTTCCACATGCAGCCCTGCACCTACACCGGTTCGGACGCCCAGGTCGGCGCCAGCGGGGTTTGCATCGACGGCGGATCGGCCACGCTCGACGCCTCGCTGCGCACCGACGAGGGGCCGGAGCGGACGATGTCGCCCAGTTCGGACCGCTACAGCGTGATGGGCGTGTTCAGCCACGACTTCGGCGCGGTCGAACTGTTCGGCGAGGCGCTGCTCTACGGCGCCAAGTCCAGCTCGGTTCGCGGCGGCACCACGAACCTGACCTCCGCGCCGCTGACCATCGGCGCGGCTAATCCCTACAACCCCTTCGGCTCGGGTCCGGGACGTCTGGCGGGCTACACCGGCCCGGCCCAGGCGATCACCGTGGTGGGCTTGCGGGTCGACGACGTCGGCCGTCGCCGGATCGACGTCGATTCCGACGCCTACCGACTGCTCACCGGCCTGCGCGGCGAGATCGCCGACTGGAAGTGGGAAAGCGCGCTGCTCTACTCGCACGCCCGCACCAAGGACGTCGAAAGCAACCGGGTCAGCAACACCGCCTTGCAGGCGGCGCTCAACAGCAGCGATCCGACGCGGGCCTACAATCCCTTCAACGGCGGCGACCTGGCCAATCTCGGCGGCTTCGACGCCACCTCGAACCTGGCCTCGGTCGTTGATCCGCTGCGGGTCAGCATCAGCCGCGACGGCACGACCAGCCTGGCCCTCTGGGACGCCAAGGTCAGCAATCCGGCCGCCTTCAACCTGTGGGATCGCGACATCGGCATGGCGTTCGGCGCCGAATGGCGTCGCGAGACGTTCAAGGACGACCGTGACCCGCGCATCGACGGCACGATCACCTTCGCCACCGCCGGCGGCCCGACCAGCGACGCCATGGGCAGCAGCCCGACCCCGGACACCTCGGGATCGCGCAAGGTCTTTTCGGCCTATGCCGAACTCCAGGCCCCGTTGGTGACGGAAGAGGCGGGCATCCCCCTCGTTCAGAGCCTCGACCTGCAGCTGGCCGCTCGCTTCGAGAACTATTCGGACATCGACGAGCAGGTCCTGAAGCCCAAGGTGGCGCTCGGCTGGCGGATCAATGACCTGGTGCTGGTGCGGGCCGCCTACTCGCAGGGCTTCCGCGCGCCGAACCTGGAGACGGTCAACGCCTCCGAAATCCGCCGCGTGCAGGAGAACCTCACCGACTATTACAGCTGCGCGGTCGCCCAGGGCGTCACCAACTTCGCCAACCTGAACCGCAGCGGCTGCTCGGCCTATCGTTTCAACGTCGAGGACGTTCGGGCGGGCAACCGCAAACTGAAGTCGGAAACCAGCGACAACTTCAGCGCCGGCCTGGTGTTCACTCCGACCCGCGACCTGATGTTCTCCATCGACTGGTGGCGGATCGAGCAGGACGGCGTCATCGGCGTCTTCGAATCCCAAGACCACCTCAACCTCGACGCCATCGGCCGGTTGGGCGGCGGCGGCCCCAATCCGGCCCTGACCCGCAACACCTTCGGCGAGCCGATCCGCATCGCCAACCAGTTCCTGAACCTGGATTCCCGCACCATCGAGGGGATCGACCTGGGCGCCACCTGGCGGCTGAACGGCACCGCCTTCGGCGACTTCCGGTTCGGCGCCGACGTGGCCCTGCTGCAGAAGTTCGACCAGACGCCGTCGGCGGAATCGGCGGCCCTGCTGGCGGCTGGGCTTCCGGCCAGCGCCGGCGGCTCGCTGATCGAGCAGGACGACAATCCGCGCACGCGCGGTTCGGCCTACGCGACCTGGCTGAGCGGTCCCTGGGAAGTCACCGGCTACGCCCGCTATGTCGGCGGCGTGAAGGACTCCTCGGCCTTGCTCTACAAGGGCGACGACTGGCTGACCTTCAACGCGGCGGTGGGCTACACGCCTGAGGACGGGCCGCTGGAAGGCGTCGCGATCCGGCTTGGCGTGAACAACCTCGCCGACAAGGATCCGCCGTTGGCCGACGAGACCTTCGGCTACTTCACCAAGCTCTACAGCAACCGCGGCCGCTTCTGGTTCGCCCAGGTTTCCAAGAGCTTCTGATCGATCTGCCCGGCCCGCGCGAACCAGGGGTTCGCGNAACGCTCGTCTACGTCACATGGGAGCCGTGACCCTCGCGGTGGCGGCGCTGATGGGGCAGGGCGCCTTGGCGGCCAGCCCGCCGCCCAAGGCGGACTACATCCTCGACTACGACGCCATCCACCATCCGGTGATGGCGCGGCGCGGCATGGTCGCCAGCCAGAACGCCGTGGCGTCCCAGGTCGGCGTCGACATCCTGAAGCGCGGCGGCAACGCGGTGGACGCCGCGGTCGCGACGGGGCTGGCCCTGGCGGTGACCTTGCCGCGCGCCGGCAACCTGGGTGGCGGCGGTTTCATGCTGGTCTATCTGGCCAAGGAGAAGCGCACCCTGGCCATCGACTATTACGGTCAGGCCCCGGCCGCGACGGACGCCAAGCTGCTGCTCGGCGCGAACGGCAAGATGGACACCGCCAAGCGCTACTCGCATCGCGCGGTCGCCGTGCCTGGGACCGTGAAGGGCTTCTACGAGATCCAGCGTCAGTACGGCGTTCTGCCGTGGCGCGACGTGGTCGAGCCGGCGGTGAAGCTGGCCACGGGCGGCATCGTGCTGACCGACGACATGACCTATGCGCTGGAGATCTATCGCGAGGGCCTGGTCGCCGACGCGCCTTCGGCCAAGAGCCAGTACAAGCCCGGCGGCCAGATGTACGCGCCGGGCGAGCGCATGAAGCAGCCCGACCTGGCCTGGTCGCTGCGCCAGATCCGCGACGGCGGCGCCGAGGCGTTCTATCGCGGCGAACTGGGCAAGCGCGTGGTGGCGGGCGTGCAGGCCGGCGGCGGCGTCTTGACCCTGCAAGACCTTGCCGACTACCGCATCCGGGTCGAGGAACCGCTGTGGTGCGACTATCGCGGCGTGCCGATCGCCTACATGCCGCCGCCGGCCGCCGGGGTGCTGCTCTGCGAGCTGATGAACATCGTCGAGCGCTATCCGATGGCCGACTATGGCCAGAACAGCGTCCAGTCCCTCCACATCGAAGCCGAGGCCATGAAGCTGGTCTTCGCCGACCGCGCGCGGTTCATGGGCGGCTTCCCGCAGTACCGGCCGCCGGTGGGGGGATTGTCCAGCAAGGCCTATGGCGCCGAGCGCGCCAAGCTGATCGATCCGGCCCGCGCCATGGCGCAAAAGGCGATGCCCGGCGATCCGCTGACCTTCGAGAGCCGCGACACGACGCACTACTCGGTCGCCGACGCGCAGGGCAATGTCGTCAGCAACACCTTCACCCTGGGCTCGTCGTTCGGCGCCCACGTGATGGCGCCGGGCACCGGGTTCTTCCTCAACGACGCCATGGCCAATTTCGCCTGGGGCGGCTCGGAGCCGGCCAATGCGCCCGAGCCCGGCAAGCGGGTCATCTCCACGATCACCCCGATCATCGCCTTCAAGGACGATAAGCCCTGGCTGGCCTCGGGAACCCCGGGCGGCACCCGGATCATCTCGGCCATGGCCCAGCTGATCGTCAATGTCGTGGACCACAAACTCAACATCGCCGAGGCCAGCCAGCGGCCGCGCATCTTCCAGGCGGCCAGCGACACGCCGGTAGAGTTCGAGCCGGGCTTCCCGATCGACATGCTGAAGCTGATGGAGGCGAGGGGGCACACGACCAAACCTTCGCTCACCATGGGCTCGACCCAGTCGATCATGATCGAGGACGGGGTGTTCCAGGGCGCCGCCGACACCCGTCGGCCCGACGCGCAGGCGGTCGGGTTGGACTAGGCGCGAAATCGGGCGGAGACGCGCTTTCTCCTCTGTCATCAGTCCGACGCTCTGGCGCTATAGGCCTCGCCGCCGCAAGTATCGCTTCGGAGGCTGAGCCCGCATGACCGACCTGTCCCGCCGCGCCCTGTTGGCTGCGGGCGCCGCGGCGCCTGCGGCTCCGGCCCTGGCCGCATCGCCGACGCTCGCCACCAGCGATTTGCAGGCCCTGGCTCGCGACGAGGCGCACTGGGCCAAGGTCGCGGCGCTGTACGACCCGCCGCCCGCTGGCGTGGTGCAGTTGGAGAACGGCCACTTCGGGGCGATGGCGCGGCCGGTGCGCGTTGCCTACGAACAGAAGCTGGCGCGGGTGAACCGCGAGACCACCCTCTATACCCGTGGTCCGGTCGGCCGGGACCTGGTCGCCGTGCGGGCGCGGGTCGCCGGCCTGCTGGGCGTCGGCGTCGATGAGATCGCCTTCACCCGTGGCGGCACGGAGTCGATGCAGACCTTGATCGGCGGCTACAACCGCCTGCGGCCCGGCGACGCCGTGCTCTACGCCGATCTCGACTACGACTCGATGCAGACCGCCATGGAGGCGCTGGCGCGGCTGCGCGGGGTGCGGGTGGTCAAGATCGACCTGCCGGAACCGGCGACGCGCCAGGGCCTGATCGACGCCTATGAGCGGGCGCTGAGCGCCAATCCCGATGTGCGGCTGATGCTGCTGACCCATCTCAGCCATCGCACCGGACTGATCCCGCCGATCCAGGAGATCGCCGCCCTGGCCAAGGCGCGGAAGGTCGAGGTGCTGCTCGATTGTGGTCATGCGCTGGGCCAGACCGAGTTCACCCTGCGCGATCTCGGCGTCGATTTCGCCGGTCTCAATCTCCACAAGTGGATCGGCAGTCCACTGGGCGTCGGCGTCGTCTACATCCGGAAGGACCGCATCCCCGACATCGACGTCTCGATGCTGGAAATCCCGGGCGACCCCCGGATCGATGCGCGGGTTCACACCGGGACGGTGAGCTATGCGGGCGTGCTGGCGGTGGCCGACGCCATCGACTTCCACGAGAGCGTGGGGTTGGCGGCTAAGGCCCGCCGCCTGCGCTACCTACGCGACCGCTGGGTGAGCGCGCTGCGCGGTCGCCCGGGGATCGAGATCCTGACGCCGGACGACCCGGCCCTGCACGCCGGGATCACCTCGTTCCGCTTGAGCGGGCGCACGACGATGGCGGCCAACGCTGCGGTTCGTAAGGCCCTGTTCGACGAGCACCGCGTCTTCACCGTCGAGCGTGCCGGGCCAGCGAAAGGCGCCTGCGTGCGGGTCACGCCGTCGTTCGTCAACAACGCCGGCGACCTCGACGCCCTGGTCGCGGCGTTGCGCGCGATGACGGCCTAGTCGGCCATGTAGTCGCGGGTGGTCGGCAGGGCGCCGACCCGCTTGGCCACCTGGATCTGGAAGACCATGTGGCCGCCATAGCGGAAGCCGAGCTCGGCCGAGGCCAGGTAGAACTCCCACATGCGCCGGAAGCGGTCGTCATAGAGGGCCGGGATCTCGGGATCGGCCATGAACCGCACCCGCCAGTGGTGCAGGGTGTCGGCATAGTGCAGGCGCAGGATCTCGATGTCGGTGATCCATAGGCCGGCGTCCTCGACCGCGCGGACGATCTCCGACAGCCCTGGAATGTAGCCGCCGGGGAAGATGTACTTGTGGGTGAAGGCGTTGGTCAGGCCAGGGCCCGACATCCGGCCGATGGCGTGGATCAGGGCGCTGCCGTCGTCGGTGAGCAGGCGTTTCACCGCCTCGAAATAGGTGCGGAAGTGCGGCTCGCCGACATGTTCCAGCATCCCGACCGAGACGATGCGGTCGAAGGGACCCTGCATGTCGCGATAGTCGGTGAGTTCGAAACGCACGCGGTCCGCTAGCCCCGCCGCCTGCGTGCGCTCACGCGCCAGCGCGATCTGCTCCTGGGAGAGGGTGACGCCGGTGACGTCGACGCCGTGGTCGGCGGCCAGCGTCATGGCCATGCCGCCCCAGCCGGAGCCGATATCCAGCACCCGCTGGCCAGGCGAAAGGTTCAGCTTGGCGGCGATGTGCGCCTTCTTGGCGACCTGAGCCTCCTCCAGCGTCATGTCCGGGCGGGGGAAATAGGCGCAGGAATACTGCATGTCGGCGTCGAGGAAGCGCCGGTAGAGGTCGTTGGAGAGGTCGTAATGGTGGGCCACGTTGCGGCGCGAGGCGGCGCGGTCGTTGGCCTGCTGGATCTTGCGCTTGATGGCGCGCTTGAGGCGCTTGTAGAGCGAACCGCGCCCCTTGGGCGTCCGTCCGCCGCTGCGCCCGACGATCTCCAGCAACTCCCAGAGCGTGCCCCGCTCGAAGGTCAGGTCCTGCTCCATATAGGCCTCGGCGAGCGCGAGGCTGGGATTGGCCACCAGACGGCGCAGGCCCTTGGCGGTCAGGCGGATGACCACCGGCGCGCCGGTCCCATCGCCAACCCGCAACACCTTGCCGCCAGGAAGGTGCAGGGTGACGTCGCCGACCTTGATCATTCGGGAGAGGAGAGACTCGATCATGCGGGCGAGCTTAGCCGGTCGCAGCCCACCGGAGCTACGGCGTTAGTCGGGTTGCGCCCAGCGTTCGGGGCTGCCCACCTGGTGGCGTAATTCGGCGCAAAAACCCGTGGCCCGGGCGTCATTGCGAGGTGAACCCCTCCGTTTGAACGGCGTCCTGCGCCGGGGCAGGTGGTTCAAAGGGGGCGGAGGCGCCCCTGATGTCCGATCCGATCGACTTCTATTTCGACTTCATTTCGCCGTACGGATATCTCGCCTCGACCAAGGTGGAGGAGATCGCCGCGCGGCATGGTCGTGAGGTGACCTGGCGGCCCTTCCTGATGGGCGTGCCGATCATCAAGATCATGGGGCTGAAGCCCCTGATGGAGACGCCGCTCAAGTCCGACTACACCCTGATCGACATCTTTCGACTGGCGACGTGGCTGCAGGCGCCGCTGAGTTCTCCAAATCCAAAGGCGACGAATTCACGCGCGGCGGCGCGCGCCTTTTATTGGATCCACGATCAGTCGCCGGAAATCGCGGTGCGCTTCGCCAAGGCCGTCTACGAACGGATGTGGGTGGACGGCCAGGACATCAGTGACCCCGCCGTCGTGGTCGCCGAAGCGGCCAAGCTTGGTCTCCCAGGCGATGACCTCATTGCGGCGCTCGGCTCGGAGCAGCTGAAGGCGCGGCTGGAGGCCGAGGTGACGGCGGCGGTGGCGAGAGGCGTTTTCGGCTCGCCGTTTATCATCGCCGATGGTGAGCCGTTCTGGGGCGTGGACCGTCTGCCCCAGCTCAATGCGTGGCTAAGCCCGCCCGGTTCCGCACCCGCCTTCATCTAAGAATTCCGGAGTTTCAAGATGTTCAGTGTATTCGCGCCCGGCCTGTTCGCCGGCAAGCTCGCGGTCGTGGCCGGGGCGAGCAGCGGGATCAACCTGCAGATCGCACGTCGCCTGGGCCAGGCCGGGGCGCACGTCGTCATCTTCAGCCGATCCGAGGACAAGATCGCCGCGGCTGTCGAGGACCTTCGGCAGGACGGCTGTTCCGCCGAGGGCTTCGCGCAGGACGTACGCGACTATCCCGGCGTGGCGACGCTGTTCGAGCGCATAGCCGTAACCCGGGGCGAGATCGACATCGTGATCTCCGGGGCCGCGGGCAACTTCGTCGCGCCCGCGCTCGGCATGTCCGCGAACGGCTTCAAGACCGTCGTCGACATTGATCTGCTGGGCACGTTCCATGTCTTTCGGGCCAGTCACGCGCACCTGCGCAAGCCCGGAGCCAGCCTGATCAGCATCTCGGCGCCGCAAGGTCTCCTGCCGTTCGCTTACCAGTGCCACGTCAACGCGGCCAAGGCGGGCGTCAACTCGCTGTCGCAGACCCTGGCCGTGGAATGGGCGAGCGACGGGATCCGGGTCAATGTGATCGTTCCCGGGCCGATCGGCGACACCGAAGGCATGGATCGCCTGAGCCCAGATCCGGAGGCCACCGACGCGCTGCTGCGCCGGATCCCCCTGGGCCGGTACGGCGGCAAGGACGACATCGCGGCCTTGGCGGTCTTCCTCTCCAGCGAAGCGGCTCGAAACATCACCGGCGCGATCATGGTCAGCGATGGCGGGCAGACGCTCATTGGCGCCGGCGGTGTGGCCGCGGCGCTCGGCGCACGCGACCCCGCCGCATGAACTGAGCGGTGTCGTAAGAAGCACCCGCTTCACGTCCCCCCCCGCTCAGTCAGCCCCCATGTGAACCAACTCCTCCCCGAGTTGGCGTCATGTGGGGGCTTCGACGCGATCTTCAGCCCTTCATGACCGCGTTGGCCACAGCGGCGAGGGCGGTCAGGACGTCGGCGCGGGAGTTGTAGATATTGGGGCTGAAGCGGACCAGGGTCCGATCGCCGGCGGGGGTGGCGAGGGCCGACACCCTGAACCGCTCGTAGAAGGTCGCCATGACCCGCGATGAATTCTTCGCCTCGATCAGGAACATCAGGATGCCGGCGTGCATGTCGGGCGACCGAGGCGTCACGAATTCGAGGCGCAGGTCCGTCTGCATCAAGCCGGCGCGGAGCTCGGCGACAAGGTGTCTGATCCGCTGCTCGATCCGTGGTCGCCCGATCTGATCCTGCAGCGCGATCGCGGTATGAAGGGCGGCGATCCGGCCCTCCTGGCGCTGGCCCAGACAGTCGAATTTCCGGGCGCCGGCCTTGGACTGCGCATCCCAGTTGTGGGTGACCATCGATGGCCAGAGCGCCGCCGCCCGCAGGCTCCGCACGTAGAGAACCCCGGTTTCATGGGGCCCGCCGAGCCACTTGTGGGCGCTCGCGGTGTAGAAGTCGCAGCCCATGGCGTGAAGGTCGAGGTCGAGCACGCCGAAGGTCTGCGCGCCGTCCACCAAGGTGAGGATTCCGCGCGCGGCGGCGGCGCGGCAGAGCGCGTCGGCCGGCAGCGCCACACCTGAGATGTTCGAGACCTGGCTGAAGGCCAAGACCTTGGTGCGATCGGAGAAGGCCGAGGTGAACGCAGCGGCGAGGTCGGCGCGGTCGCGCGGCGCGGCGGGCGTTGCGACCCGGACCACCTTGAACCCCAGCCGCGCCGCCCAGACGTCCCAGGCCGCGCTGTTGGACTCGTGATTCTGGTCCCAGATGAGGACTTCGTCGCCGGGGCCGAGGTCCAGGCCGGCGATCACCGTGCGGTTGCCCTCGCTGGTGTTGCGGGTGATCGCGATCTCGTCGGGGTCGGCGCCCAGCATCGTGGCGAGCGCTCGACGCGTGGCCTCGGTGGTCGCCTCGAATTTCAGGCGGTTCTCGAAGGAGGGGTCGCCGCAGACGTCCCGGGAGAGCGAGACCTCGGTGTCCAGCACGGCGAGGGAGGAGGGCGCCAGGTTTGCTGAGTTGAGGTGGACGAGCCCCGGCTTGAGCGGGAAGAGCCTGCGGACCGACGCCCAATGGGTCTCGTCCCTGACGACGTCGCCGCCGGCTTGGCGCGCAAGAACGATACCATCGGGTACGGCTGCCTTGGCCTTGGCGGCGGAGGCGCCCTGCGCCAGGCAAACTGAGCCCGCCAGAAGTTGGAGCGCTCGCCTGCGATTTTCCGAGAGTCTTGCCGTCGAGCCCATGCCGTTCTCCGATCACGAATGACCGGAGCGTAGACAGACGGCGAGCGGCGTCCCCCTCCGTTCAGGGGGCAGGCCGTCAGTGGATCAACTTCATCGAGCGCCCTTTGACGCTGGCCTCGGTGCGGTTGTGGACGCCCAGCTTGGCGTAGAGGTTTCGGACGTGCCAGCGGACGCTGGACTCGGCGATGAGAAGCTCCTCGGCGACATCGCGGTTGCGGCGGCCGCTGGATATCATCTCCAGGATCTGGACCTCCCGCTTGGTGAGAGTGTCATAGTCGCGGTCGGCCGGCGCGGTCTCGGCGGGGCGACGGCGCGCCTGCGGACCGCCGGCCGTCACGGGGCCGCCCGCGCCCTTCGCGGCCTCCAGCAGCTGACGGACATAGTCGGCGCGGGGATCCTGTGTCGCGACCCTGGCGGGTTCGGCGAGCTTGGCTCGGTATTCGACCAGAAGCGGGATGACGTCCTCGCCCAGGTCCAGGATGGTTCGCGCGAAACCCCCTTGTTCGCCAAGGGCCAGCATCTCCCGCAGATATCGTAGGGCGCTCTCGGGCTGGTCGCGCTGCGTCTGCGCCATGGCCAGCAGGCCGTTGATAGAGATGCAGGAGCGAATCCGCCCGCTCCGCTCGGCGATCCGGAGGAGCTGCCGTAGCCAATTGACGGCGACCTCGGCTTTTCCCGCGGCGATGAGGTAGTGGCACATCGCCAGGTACTGGAATTCGAACAGCGGATTGACCACCACAGCCGCTGGCGGTCCGGCCCGCGCGACGGGAGCGCCGAGCTGCCTCAAGACCCCCTCGGCCGAATCCAGCTCCCTGGCCGAGGTGAGAAACCAGGCCTGATGAGAGCGGACGGCGTTCATGGAGAGCGGAGTGCTCTGATCGAGGCGGGTGTTGTTGTACTCGATGAGCTGGCCGATGGCGGCTCGCTCCCCTTGGAAGACGGCGGCGTGCTTGGCCGACAGGATTTCCGCCTCGCTCAGTATGTCCGGCTCGGCCGTGAGGTGGACCGCGGTGTCCAGGTGCCGCCGGGAGGCCTCCAGATCGTTGGTCTCATAGTGCAGGTGCGCAAGCAGGAGGTGGAAGTGGCAGACCACAGGGAGCGGTTGGCCATTCTCGGTTAGCGCGACGTCCACGGCCTGCTCGCAGAGCTGGCGCGCTTCGCCCAGCCGGCCTTGCAGGTAGCGGATCTGGGCCAACTGCTCGAGGGCCAGGTTCGCCACGAAGGCGTTGGGCACCTTCTTTGCGAACACCACGGAGTCCGAGGCGGCTGCGAAGGCGGCGTCCAGGCGGTCTTGATGGATGTAGCTGTGGCACAGGAGGAGCTCCACATAGGCCCGCAGGAAGTACCAGTGCGGCGCCAGCTTCTCCTTGATGGCCTGCAACCGCTTGGCGTCCGGCAAGTCGCCTTGCGAGCTCCAGGTCAGGTCGAGCTGAGCGATCTCGATCTCGGCAGTGAACTCCTCCAGACCGCCGCGATCTGCGTCGCTGAGCTGCTGGAGGCCCTCGGTGAGCGAGAGCTTGGCGCGGTCGAGCAGCCGCTGCGCCGCGCTCGTGCGCCGGGAATACAGATTGCACCAGGCGAGGGGGATCAGGACATTGGGCTTGTTGTCGGAGAAGGTCTCCGGGAGCGTCTCGAACCATCGCATGGCCAGGGTGATCTGGCTGGCGCGGACCATCGCCAGGATGGCGGACTCGATCAGGGCCTCGTTGCGCGCGCCGTCGCCCGCGGCCATGGCGTGCTCGGCCGCGGCCTGGGGTTGGCGGTTGACTTCAAACCAGTAGCTGGCCCGCCGGTGGATTGTCGCGCGCTTGAGGACCGGGTGCTTGTCGAGCCTGTCCGTGAGGAATTCTGAGAACAGGGCGTGATACCTGTGCCATCCGCCGTGCGAATCCAGCGGCTCGATGAACAGGTTTTCCCGGACCAGCCGGTCGATCATGGCCGCGGCGTTGTTCGCGCCTGTCACGGCGTCGCAGAGCGACGGCGAGAGCCGCTCCAGCGGAGCCGTCTGCAGGAGGAAGTCCTGGATCTCCGGGTCGAGCCAATCGAAGACCGAGCTTGCCAGGTAGTCGATGAGATTGCGGTGCGCGCCGGGGTCCATCCTGTGGGTCAGCGGCCGTCCGTGGCGGCGCTGCAGGTCATGGGACACCAGTTTGACGGCGCTGATCCAGCCGTCCGTCTGACGGTGCATCGACCGGAGCCCGGCGTCGTCGAGCTGCAGGCCGTGGCACCGTTCGACATAGTCGGCGATCTCATCAAGGCTGAAGCGGATCTCGGCTTCCTCCAGCACCCGCACCGCGCCGCCCTCGGCGAGGCCGGCCAGGTCCCACGGCGGGAGGTGGCGACTGGCGACGACGACGTGGAAATTCCGCGGCAGGTTGCGGAGAAAGTAGAAGAAGGCCCGATGAACGTCGGAACTTGAGATGGAGTGGTAGTCGTCGATGAGGAGGTAGACCTCCTTCTCGCAGGTCTCGAGCCGGTGGATCAGGGCGGCGAGAACCTCGTCCACCGGCAGCGGCGGGACGGCCGAGATGAACGGCGACAAATCGGTGGCGATGCGCGGTTCGATTTCAGCGAACGCCGCCACCAGATAGGCGACGGCTTTCCCAGGCTGATTGTCCGACCGGTCAAGGCGCAGCCACGCGACCGCGAAGTCGTGCCGTTCCAGCAGGTCGGCGTACTGGCGGAGCAGGGTGGTTTTGCCGTAGCCGGCCAGCGCCTTGAGCACGAAGAGCCGTGTGGACTTCAGCTCCCCAAGGTTGGGCAACAAGCGCGCCCGGCTTGAGGCCCCCGACGGCCCCGCGACACGCCGCACCTTGTTCGCCAGCAGGGTGGGCAAATGGGGGTTGGCCGCGGAGGAACGGCTCGGACGTGTGGTCCTGTCTGAGGTCACCGGGGAGCCGCCTTGTCGAGGAAGAAGTCGCCCCAACTTCTACGCCCGCCGGGGAAACAGGCCCCCTCAGAATGCGGGGGGTTCTGACGGCGAACCTATCGCATATCCGAGCCATGGAACAGCCGACGCCGCCACTCGCCTGAGGGCGGGTTGGACGCGGTCCGACGCGCGATTGTGAGTAAATTCGTGAACTTGAACGCCAGCCTCGGACCAAACGCTCACCTCGTCGGCCAGCCCGATGGTCGACTGAGGCTCAATACGCCGGCCCTCATTCTCGACCTCGACATACTGGAGCGGAACATCCTCCTGATGTCCAAGCACGGCCAGGATCATGACCTCGCGATCCGGCCGCATGTGAAGTGCCACAAGTCCGCGCAGATCGCCGCCCTGCAGCGCGCGGCGGGCGCTATGAGCTTCTGCTGCGCGACCATCGGCGAGGCCGAGATGATGGCCGCCGCCGGCTTCACGAGCATCCTCATCACGTCCCCCCTGGTCGGCGAGGACAAGATCGGCAGGGCCATCGCCCTGACCCAGCTGGACGCCCAGCTTTGCCTGGTGGTCGACAACCCCGCGAACGCCGCCCAGCTCTCAGACCTGTGCGCCCTGGCCGGCGTCTCCATCGACGTGCTGGTGGACGTGGACCCGGGCATGCACCGCACCGGGGTGGCGTCGCAGATCGCGGCCATAGAGTTGGTCGGTTACGTCCGGAGCCTGCCGTCGCTCGGTTACCAGGGGCTGCAGTGCTATGCGGGCCACGTCCAGCACATTGAGGACGCCGAGGCGCGGCAGGAGGCTTCCCTCGCCGTCATGGGCGCGCTGCGCGTGCTCTGCGAAGAGCTGAAGGCGCTCGACTGGGCGCCGGCGGTGATCTCCGGCGGGGGCACGGGCACCTATCTGATCGACGCGCAGGCCGCGGTCCTGACGGAGCTGCAGGCGGGCTCCTACGTCGTCATGGACAATCAGTACAACAACGTGTGGGCCGCCAACGCCCTGCCGCCGCCGTTCGACGTCGCGCTGTTCGTCCAGAGCGCCGTCATCAGCGCAAACCATCCCGGCCACGTGACGTGCGACGCCGGCTTCAAGCACTTCGCGGTCGATGGTGGACGCCCCGTGGTGGCGCGCGGCGCGTCGCTGGCCTCGGAATACGAATACTTCGGCGACGTCCATGGCCTCGTCCGCACGCCGCCCGGCCAACCACAGCCAGGCCTGGGGGCGCGGATCGAGTTCGTCGTCCCGCACTGCGATCCGACCATCAATCTCTACGACCAATACCACTGTGTCCGGGGAGATCAGCTCGTCGCGATCTGGCCGGTGGACGCGCGTGGCGTTTAGCCCGGCTCAGGCCGCTTGGAGGCGATAATGACTGCTTTGTGCAACGACCTGACGACCCTCAGCCGGATCAATTCTGACTTCATCTCTCGGGACCGCCAGATGCTGATCGGCGGCGCCTGGGTGGACTCCTCGGCAGGCGCGACCTTCGCCGTGCGCGATCCGTCGTCGGGTAAGGAACTGACCCGCGTGCAGAAGGCGTCGGTGCAGGATGTCGACGCCGCCGTGGTCGCCGCCCGCAAGGCGTTGGAGGGCAAGGCATGGGGTGAGGCGCGGCCGGCGGAGCGTGAACGCCTCCTGCTGCGGCTGGCCGATCTGCTTGAAAAGCACGCGGACGATATCGCCGAGCTGGAGTCGCTGGACAACGGCAAGCCGATCTCGCAAGCGACGGGGCTCGACGTGCCGCTGTCGGTGAACTTCGTGCGCTACATGGCCGGGTTCGCCACGAAGATCCACGGCCGGACCTTCGATGTGTCTGTGCCCTATGCGCCCGACACGCGGTTCTTCGCCTACACGCGGCGCGAACCGGTCGGCGTCGTCGGCGCGATCATCCCCTGGAACATGCCGCTGCTCATGGCGGTGTGGAAACTCGCACCGGCTCTGGCTGCCGGCTGCACGGTCATCCTCAAGCCGGCGTCCGACACCCCGCTGACGGCGCTGCGCATCGGCGAACTGGTCCTTGAGGCGGGGTTCCCCGAGGGCGTCGTCAACGTGATCACTGGCGCCGGCGGCGAGATCGGCGATGCGATGGTCAGCCATCCCGGCATCGACAAGATCGCGTTCACCGGATCGACCTCGGTCGGCAAGGCGATCGCCCGCAGCGGCGTCGATACGATGAAGCGGATTTCGCTCGAACTCGGTGGCAAGTCGCCGGTCATCGTCCTGGACGACGCCGACCTGGCGGCCACGATCCCCGGGATCATCCTGGGTATTTTCGCCAATTGCGGCCAGGTGTGCTCGGCTGGCTCGCGCCTCTATATCCAGAGGGGTATCTATGATCGCCTCATGGCGGCGCTCGGCGACGCGGCGAAGTCGATCAAGGTCGGCCCGGGCCTCGATCCGGCGACCCAGATGGGGCCGATGGTGTCGGCCGGCCAGCAACGAAGCGTTCAAGCCTACATCGAGGCGGGCGTCGCCGAGGGCGCGGAGCTTGTGGTCGGCGGCGGTCAACTCGCCTCCGAGGGCTTCTATGTCTCGCCCACGATTTTCGCCAACACCGACCACTCCATGAGCATCGTGCGCGAGGAGATCTTCGGGCCCGTGCTGGCGGTCCAGTGCTTCGACGATGAGGCGGAGGCGGTGAAACTGGCCAACGACACGCCGTACGGCCTAGCCTCGAGCATCTACTCGACCAACGTCAATCGCATCCAGCGGCTGACGCCGGCGATCAAGGCCGGGACGGTGTGGGTGAACTGCCACAACATCTTCGACGCCGCCCTGCCGTTTGGGGGCTACAAGGAGTCGGGGATCGGCCGCGAAATGGGGGAAGAAGCCGTGGGCCTGTATTCGGAGATCAAGTCCGTCTGCATGGCTGTCGGCTAGCTCGGGGCATCGTCTTGGGCGCGACCATGCAATCCATCGACAGGATCTTCCGCGTCTACATCGCGCCAGGGTGCGTGGTGCAGTCGGTGATTATCGGCGGCGGCTACGGCACCGGCCGGGAGATCGTGGAGTACTTCACCCGGTACGGTTTCTGGGGCGGCCTGATGGGGATCGCCGCGGCGATCGGCTGCATGGGGCTCGTGCTTGCGATCACCTTCGAGTTCTCTCGGCTCTACAAATATTACGACTACCGCACCTTCATTCGCGGGCTGCTGGGCCCAGGGTGGGTGGTGTTCGAGCTGACCGCCGTGGCGATGCTGCTGCTGATGCTGTCGGTCCTGACGGCCGCGGCCGGCACGATCGTCACCGACGCTTTCCATCTGCCGCGGATCCTGGGGCTGGTCGGCATGGCCGGGGTCATCGGCCTGCTGTCGTTCTTCGGCCGAGCCTTGCTGACGGCTGTGATGACCGTTTGGTCCTTCGTCCTCTACGCGGTCTTCACGATCTTCCTGGTCATCGCCCTTGACCGGGGAGGCGGTCAGATCGCCGTCCATGCGGCCAACTGGGACGCCTCGGCGGGCTGGACCGTGAGCGGCCTGAAGTACGCCTTCTACAACCTCTCCGTCGCGCCTCTGATCCTCTACGCGGTGCGGCCCATCGAGACGCGAACCGAGGCGGTCGGCGCCGGCGTGGCCGCCGCCTTCATCACGATGGTCCCGGCCGCCATCTTCCATGTCGCCTTCTTCGCCGCCTATCCGGGCGTGCTGGAGCAGGCGGTGCCGATCTACTGGATGATCGGCGAGCTGAAGGCGCCCGGCTTCCTCGTCATCTATTCGGTGATGCTGTTCGGCGCCTTCATCCGGTCGGGCGCCGGCGTCCTGCAGGGCCTGCTCGAGCGCGTGGCGGTCTTCTGCGAAGAGAAGGGGTGGCGGCCCCCGAGCCGGACGGCCAACGCCGCCTTCACCATGTCGGCCATCCTGATCAGCGTCCTGCTGGCCAATCTCGGGGTCATCGCGCTCGTGGCTCAGGGCTACGGCGTCATGGCCTGGGTCTATCTCGGCGTGTTCATCGCGCCGCTGCTGACGGTCGGGCTCTACCGGATCCGGAAAGCCGGGCGCGCGGGGAGCCCGCCTCTGGCGGAGGCCCCAGGCGGCTAGTCGACCGCTACATTTCTTTTTTGAAGGGACGCCGGCATGCCGCTGAGCCAATCGACCGTGCGGGCGGGCCCCACGGCGCGCAACGTCTATGACCTGATCCTTGGGCCGGCGCGGCGCTCGCCCGAGGCCGAGGCCCTGGTCTTCCTGCCCACGGCCAGGTTGGAGGATGATCCGGTCCGGCTCACCCGCGCGGCGTTCGCGTCCGGCGTGGCGCGCGCGGCCAACCTGTTCCGCCGCCTCGACATCGGCCATGAGGACGTCGTCTCCATCCTGGCGCCGAACCTCCTCGATGTGCAGTTCGCCTTCTGGGGCGCCGAGACCGCGGGCGTCGTCAACCCGGTGAACTACCTGCTCAGCATCGAGCACCTATCGGAAATCCTGCGCGCCGCGGACAGCAAGGTGCTGGTCACGGTAGGCCCGCAAACCTACCCGGAGATATGGGCCAAGGCGCTCGAGGTCGGCCGCAGGACACCCAGCCTGAAAGCGATCGTGACGCTTGGCGGCGAGGCCCCCGAGGGCGCCCTCGCTTTCTCCGCCCTGATGGCGGGCGCGGGCGACGCCCCGCCAAGACCGGATGAGGCAAGAGCCCCGGGCGACAGGGCGGCCTATTTCCACACCGGCGGGACCACCGGGGCGCCGAAGCTGGTCGTCCACACCCATGGCAACCAGGTCCATGCCGCGCAGGCGGCGGCAGAGAGCTACGGCTTCAACAGCCAAGACACCGTGATGTGCGGCTTGCCGATGTTCCATGTGGCGGGTCCGATCCTCCTGACCCTGGCTCCCTTGTCGGCTGGCGCGCGGGTGATCATGCCGACGCCTTCGGGCAACCGCGACCCGCTGCTGGTCAAGAACTACTGGCGGATCGCCGAGCATCACAATGCGACCCTGGTGGGGGGCGTGCCGACGACACTGGCCGACATTCTTCGCCGGGCCGATGGGCCACCGCCCGCGCAGGACCCACGGCGGATCTGCATGGCCGGGGGCGCCCAGTTGGCCGAGGGGTTGCAGCGAGGATTCGAAACCGCGTCCGGGGTCGCCATCCATCAAGTCTATGGCATGACGGAAACCGCCGGCGTGATCTGCGCCGCGCCGCGTTCGGAGCGACCGCCGCCGACGTCGGTCGGCAAGCCGGTGTCCGGAGTCGAGGTGGAGATCCGCCACCTGGCGGCGGATGGCTCGCCCGGCCTTGAGTGCGCGCAGGGCGAGGTGGGGGCCATCTTCGCGCGCGGACCTAACGTCACCGCAGGCTATCACCGTAGCGGCGGCGGCCTGGAACCGGTCGGCGACGCCGGAGGATGGTTCCACACCGGCGACCTTGGGCGGTTCGACGCCGAAGGGTGGCTCTTCGTGACCGGCCGGTCGAAGGACGTGATCATCCGCAGCGGCCACAACATCGACCCGGCCGCGATCGAGGAGGTGGCTCGCAGCCACCCGGAGGTCGCAGACGCGGCCGCGGTCGGCTGTCCTGACGTCCGCGCGGGGGAGGTTCCGGTGGTGTTCGCGGTCTTGCGGCCGGGCGCTTCAGTCAGCGCCGATGAGCTGAAGGACTTCATCATCGAGAACGTCTCGGAGGCGCCGGCCAAACCGGCCTCGGTGATTCTGCTCCCAGCGCTTCCGGTCACGGCGATCGGCAAGGTGTTCCGGCCGGCGCTTCGCGCCGAGGCGGTGCGCGCCGTCGTGACCGAACGGGTGAACGCCGCGTTCCCAGCGCAGGCGAGGCCGGAGGTTGAGATCGACCAGGCTCATGCCTCGGGGATCTGGGTGCTGATCCGCCGCGGCGGAGCGGCGGAAGGTCCTGCGTGGAGCGACTTCCTCGAATGGATCTCGCAGCACACGTTTGAATATCGGCTAGATGACTCGCCTGGCGCCGGAAGTCCGCGACCGACCACCTGAGGTCACGTCCTGGGCGCAGCGGAGGACGACGCCCCCGCTGCGGGCGGGCCTCAGGGCCGAGGCGGCTGCTTGTAGACGTGGCCTTCCTTCATCACGAACCGCACGTTCTCCAGGATCCTGACGTCCGTCAGGGGATCACCCTCGACCGCGATCAGGTCGGCCAGCAGCCCGACCTTGATCTGTCCACGGTCGGGAACGTCCAGCAACGCGCTGGCGTAGAGGGTCGAGCTTCTCACCGCTTCCAGCGCCGATTGGCCGAGCTGGGTGCGCACGTAGAACTCCTTGGCGTTGTCGCCATGGGGATAGACGCCCGCGTCGGTGCCGAAGACGATCTTCAGCTTGGCGCGCAAGGCCAGTTTGAAGCTCTCCTTGGAGGCTTCGCGGATTTGCAGGCCCTTCTTCATCAGTGCGGGCGGCAGCGACGCCGGGTCGACGGCGTCCAGGAGATAGAGCGTCGGGACCAGGTACGCGCCGTGCCGCCGCACCACCTCGGCGGCGGCGGGGGTCAGCAGGGAGGCATGTTCGATGGAGTCGACGCCCGCCTCCGCCGCGGCGATGACACCTGCCTCGCCGACCGCGTGGGCGGCGATCTTCAGGCCGTGACGGTGGGCCTCGTCCGCGGCGGCCTTGAGCTCGGCCAAGCTCGGCTGCTGGGCCCCGACGCTCGCCTCGTCGGACATCACTCCGGCCGTCGCGCAGATCTTCACGACGCGCGCGCCGTACTTGATTTGGTAGCGAACCGCCTTGGTGAACTCGTCGGGGGAATCGGCGATCCCCCGCTCGGGGCTCGGCGGAAGAACGGACGGAACATATCCGGTGATGTCGCAGTGTCCGCCGGTGATGCCGGTGGCGTGTCCGGCGGCGATGATGTGGGGACCTGGCGTCAGCCCGTCCTCGACGGCCCGGGCGATCGCCACGTCGGCGAAATCGGCGGCCCCAAGGTCGCGGATGGTCGTGAACCCGGCCATGAGGGTCTTCTCGGCGTTGGCCGCGCCGATCAGGGCGAGGTCGCCCGCCGTCTTGGTCACGGCGTCGTGCCGCCACCCGCGCGCGACGTCCAGGGTCAGGTGGGTGTGGGCGTCCATCAACCCGGGCATCAAGGTCAGGCCTGGGAGTTCGAGCGTTCGGTCGGTGGTCGGCGGTTGGCTCGGATTGACCGCGGTGATCGCGCGATCCTTGATGATGATGACAGCCGGCGACACCAGCACGCCTCGCGCCACATCAAGATAGCGGTCCGCCTTCAGGGTGAGGGTTTCGGCCCTGGCGAGGGCCGGCGTCGCCAGGACGAGCAGCGCGGCCGTCGCGGCGTGGGCCAACAGGCGTGGTTTCGTCAGCATTTTGGTTCCGCTTCGGCTTTGCGTAGGACAAGCCGCAGAGGCGCCAGGTGTGTGGCGCTCCTGCGCGGCCCAGCACTAGGATCGACCGCCGGCGTCTTCCCCCTCCATTCGGCGGGTCAATGCGGTCGCCATTCGTGCTCTCAAGCTCGCCAGGAATATCAGCGTTGGAATTGGAACGGTTCACATGCGTCGGCTTGGCGGAAGAATGTTGGCGCACCTCGCCGCGGTGATGTGCCTCCTGATGACCGCGGGGACCGCGAGGGCCGAGAAGCTCGTCGACCCCGTGCAGCTGGAAGCCTGGGCGGACCAGTATTACGGCCAGGCCGTCGCCGAAAAGCGGACCGCCGGGATCACCGTCTCCGTCGTGCAGGACGGTCAGGTCGTCTTCGCCAAGGGTTACGGCTACTCCGACTACGCCAAGCGTATTCCGGTGAGCCCTGAGGAGTCGGGCTTCATCGTCGGCTCCATCACCAAGACCTTCGTCGCGACGGCGATCGGCCAGCTGGTCGATCGAGGCGTGATCAAGTCCCTCGACGATCCGGCGAACAAGTATCTGAAGCGGGTGCAGCTGCCTGGCGATCGCGGCGCGCGGGTTACGATCCGCCAGCTCCTCAATCACCGGGCCGGTTTTGAAGACATCGACTTCGGGTTCCTGGACCGCTCAAGCCAAACGGCGAACATTCCTTTGTCCGCCGCTGAGATCGAAAGATTCATGCCCGAGTTGGCGCTCGAGCCTGGCGGCCCGGCCAACTACTCCAACTGGAGTTTCTCCCTGCTGGGCTTCCTGATCGAGGATGTGACCGGCCAGCGGCTCGACACCTACCTCAAAGCCAACATCTGGGACCCGCTCGGGATGTCCCACACAAGCATGGCCTACGGGAAGTATCCCGCGAACCTGAGCCTGAACTATGTGTTCGAGAAGGACGGGACGCCGGTCGCCCAAAAGCCTGCTCTTCCCCATCCTTGGATCGTGCCCGCCGGGACCATCGTCTCGACCGCCAACGACATCGCCCGCTACATGCAAGCTCAGATGTTCCGGGGCGAAGACGGCGGCTACCCTCTGGTCAGCCCCGCCATGTTCAAGGAGCTGCAGACCGAGCGATACCGCAACGCGCCGATCTCTCTGGGCTTTGCGCACACCTTCTGGACCATGAAACTCAATGGGGCCCAGACCATTGAGCATGGCGGCGGAGCCCCGGGCTTCCAAAGCATGATGGTGATGATCCCGGAGAAGCGGTTCGGCTTCTTTGTTTCGTCCATGCAGGGCGGGCTCGCGGGGTGGTCCAGCTACACCGGCGCCGAGAAGGCCGCCGGAAAACTGCCGGTTCAGGGCCCTCCCACCGGTTACGAACTGCGGGAGTCCTTTGTCGAACGGTTCCTCCAGCAGCCCGCGCCGCAGGTCTCGCCAGGCAAATCCGATCTGAAGACGCTCGTTGGGACCTATTGGACCCAGAAGCGGCCGTTCACGACCGTTGAGGCTCTGGGCCAGGCGTTCAATCCCGCGGCGGTCTTCAAGGTGGAACGCTCGAAGGACGGTCGGGGCCTGCTGCTCAACGGTGTCGGCCCCTATGTCGACATCGGCGGGGGCGTGTTCGCCAGCCCGACCGGCAAGAACATCTGGGACGACCCCTATACGATCAATCGATACCAGCCGCCGTACATCGCCTTCACCCTGAACGCCGACGGGACCGTCGCCTATTTGACGCCCGGACTCGCCGACCAGGCTTGGGCGCCGGCCAGCCCGATCTTCAACCCGAAATCCATGCTCCTGGCTTTCATCGCCCTGGGCGGAGTCGCGGCGACAGGGTTCTTCTTGTTCCTATGGCCTCAAGCCGGCCGCTTCCGCAGCCTCACCAACGGCTTGGGCGTGGCCGCAGCCCTCATCGTGCTGGCGTTCCCAGCCTCGATATTGGCGGGCTTTGCGAAGGGCGACAGCCTGATCAACCAGATGGCGCTCGGCGACAAGGGCCGCTTTTGGATGATGGTCGTCGTGGCCAACCTGGCCGTCTTGATCGCGCTCGCCCTGTCGGTCCAAGCCGTCCGCATGTGGACGCGGCGAGCGCCGGCGCACACGGCGGGCTGGGGCCACTGGGGCCGGCGCGTCCACGTCACCTTCGTGGCCGTCGCCACCCTCGGCCTGCTCGTGGTGTTCGGCTTCTTCAAGCTGCTGGGCGTGCACATGCCGGGCTGACCGCGCCAGGGGGCTGGGACTCTGAACTCAGCCCCGACCGCGCAGCCTTCCCATTACAAATGACCATGCCGACCGGCCGGTCTCACCGAGGCCGACCTCTTGCCTATGTCAGCGACAAGGCGGGGCGCCGCGGCACATTCCTCGACGCCTTTGGCCTCCAGGCGACCGGCCCTGGTCCTCTAACCGCACCGATCCCCTCAAATGGCTGGGTCGCGCCCGCGCATAGATCTGACCGCCCCGGTCGAATGAGGGGGGAAGCTGTCGGCTCTGGCTCCTAGCCTCTGATTAGCGAGACCCATGTCCGCCAAGCGGCCCGCGAACGACCGCCCACGGTGCGCCCTGGGTGGGCGCCCTGCGGGTCTCGAGGCCGAGCTGGGCGGATGGACCTTGTCACGCCTTTCACGCCGACGCTTCGCGCCGGCGGGGCAGGGGCGTAGAGCAAATTAGGGGGACCTATGAGTGAGATGAATTCCGGGTGGAGCGCTGTACTGATCAGCGACAATCGCCCCCGTGCCGCAATGCAGCTGGAAGGACGCTCCACGCGTCTTTCATACCTGCTGGCCTGCGCCGCCTTCTCCGCGGCGCTGATCCCCGCGACTTCCGCGGCCGCCCAGACATCGGGCGAGGCCGAGAGCTTCACCATCGAGGAGATCACGGTCTTCGCGCGCAAGCGCGCCGAGAGCGCCCAGGATGTCCCGGTCGCGATCTCCGTGCTGTCCAACGAGACCGTCAAGGCCGGAAACCTCGATGAAGTCGCTGACTTCGTCGACCTTGTTCCGAACGCCACCTTCACCCAGGAAAGCAACACCTCCGCCGAGATCTCCATCCGCGGCAGCGGCCGGAATCTCAGCGACGAGGATCCCAGCGTCGGGGTGTACCGGGACGGCATCTATATCGGCGGGCTGCTGTTCTCCACGGCGACCTTCTACGACACCGAGCGCGTCGAGATCCTGCGGGGACCCCAGGCCGGGCTCTATGGCCGCAACGCCGTCGGCGGCGCCCTCAACGTCATCACGGTGAAGCCCGACTTCACGTTCGGCGGCTATGTGGACTTGCAGCTGGCCACCAAGGAACACCGCGAACTTCGCGCCGCCGTCAACGTGCCGATCGCCGCCGACCTGTGGGCCGTCCGTGTCTCGGGGCTGCTGATCGATCAGAACAAGGGCTTCGACTACATCGTCAACCAGGCGCACTACGCCGACGCCCAGGACACCAAGTCGATCCGCATCCGGTCCCTGCTGACCCCGCACCCGGACTGGGATTTCACCACCACGCTCGAATACATCGAAGCGGACGGCGGCTCGCCGCTGGTGGTCGAGGCGCCGGACGCGGCCTCGGGGTTCCTGGACAGCAACCGTACCGTGCCGGTTCCTGGGACGCGGCCGGAAGACACCCGCAACCAGTTCCGGGACGTCCCGGAGGCGCGTAACTTCAAACAGTTCCACCTCTTCCAGGAGGTGAACTGGCAAACGGCGGCGGGCCTCGCCACCGCCATCGCCAGCTATCGTTCGGCCGACTTCTACGCCCGGCGCGATGAAGACCGGACGAACTTCCACCTGAACGACATCGTCTACGACGCCTCGCACGACTCGTTCTTCACCGAGCTCCGGTTCGCGTCGGAGAAGTTTGGCGCTCTCAGCTTCGTGGCGGGGGTCAACTACCTCGACGAGGAGATCGCGCTCAACTTCGACAACCTGGTCGGAGGGCTGTTCTCTGGAGCCATCGGCGGCGCCAACATCGCCCAACTCTATTCCGGCGGGGTCGTCACCCCCGGGTTCGCGCCAATTTTCGGCGCACCGGTGGGCACGCCTATCTCAGCGATCGGCCTGACCCCGTTCGCTACGGGTTGGACAGGCGACCTCGGCGACAGCTTCCCGACGACCTACGTGAACGAGCAGGCCCTGAAATCGACGGCGGCCTTCATCGAGGTCAACTACGCCGTGACCGACAAGCTGGAGGCCTGGGGGAACGCGCGCTACACGCGCGACGAGAAGAGCATCAACTTCGCCCAGAACTTCACCGCCAACTGCCAGCAAGCCTGCCCCGAGATCTTCGAATTGTTCTTCAATGGCCTGGATCCGCGCATCCACGCCGAGACGGCGGCGAAGTTCAATAACCTCAGCGGCGGATTTGGGCTCAACTACAAGGTCGCGCCCTCGTTCCTCGCCTACGCCAAGGTGGTGACGGGCTTCAAAGGCGGCGGTTTCAACAGCGTCGCATCGACCGTCAATCTGCTGCCGTTCGACGAGGAAAAGAGCGTCGGCTACGAAATCGGCGCGAAGACGGACTGGCTCGATCACCGCCTCCGGGCGAACCTGACGGCCTTCCTGCAGGACCGGAAGGACAGCCTAGTCTCGATCCCCGACCCCTTCATGCAGATCAACAACCTCGGCGTGAACGCGGGCCGGGTTCGGAACAAGGGCCTGGAACTGGAAGTCAGCGCCGCGCCGATCGAGGGCCTGCGCATCGACGTCGCCGCCGGCTACCTCGATGCGAAGTTCAAGGACTTCGTCACCGGCGGCGTGGATTACTCGGGCAACCAACTGCCCAGGACCTTCAAGTACTCGCTGTCGGCGATCGTCAGTTATAGCCGGCCGCTGACGGACGACCTCGATCTGTACAGCTTCGCCTCCTACCGAAATGGCTGGAGCGGCTTCACCGACAACGACAACGTCGAACGTCTGTCCAACCCCGAGGTCGTTGACCTGAGGTTGGGTGTGAAGGCCGAGAATTGGAAGCTGGGCGGCTTCGTCGATAACCTGTTCGACAACCGCTACACCGCCTCTGAATTCCGGCCCTCCGCAGGCGGAGCCCACTTCGGCACCTTCGCGCCAGGACGCACCTGGGGCGTCCAGGCCGTGCGGGAGTTCTAGCCCGCTTGCCCATGCCCGTCGCCTTGCGGCGGGCATGTGGCTCGGCTGTTCGCAGCCACGATCGCAGCGCTGGCGACAGCGCGTCCGCACCGAGGCGCCGAACCGCGCGCCAGGTGCGTCGACGCCAATCAGGAACATGACCCATGCAGTTCTCGCCCAAGACCACCAAGGCGGGCTCGCGGCTCGCGCTGACCCTGCTTCCCGCGACCCTGGCGCTGTGTTGCCAGGTCTCGCCGGCGCAGGCTGTGGAGCTGACGCCCTTTGGCCCGTGCGCCGGGCCGGGGCAGGCGGGCAAATTTCCCGCCACGGCGCAGTGCGCGAGCCTCACCGTCCTTGAGGACAGCGCCAAGCCGGCGGGACGCAGGCTCCAACTGCCGCTGGTCAAGATCCCGACGACCAGCAAGACGCCGGGCGCGCCGGTGTTTGTCCTCAACGGCGGTCCGGGTAGCCCGAACCTTCATTCGAACCTGCCGACCGGCCAGATCGCGAGGGATCGCGACGTCTATTATCTGGGGTATCGCGGGGCCGACGGTCCGGTCGTGCTCGACTGCCCTGAAATCGACGAGCTGGTCGCCGCGCCGGACCTTCTGTCCGCAGGCAGCCTGCACAATCTGGAAGTCGCCGGCGGGGTCTGCGCGCAGCGGCTGGAGCAGGGGGGCTACGACCTTGCCCGCTACTCGATGTTCGGCGTCATCGACGACCTTGAAGCCGCGCGCGCGGCGCTGGGCGCCGAGAAAATCAACCTGCTTAGCGTCAGCTACGGGACGCGCGTGGCGCAGTTCTATGCGCGCGCACATCCTGGCGTCATCCAGCGATCGGTCATGGCCGGCGCCAATCCGCCGGGCCATTTCGTCTTCAGCGCCCATGTGAACGATCAGGTGCTGGCTCGGCTGGCCGAGCTTTGCCGCGACGGCCAGGCCTGCGCGAGCCGCACGCCCGATCTGCGGGCCAGCCTGCTCAAGGCGGTCAGGCTCGGCGAGGCGAGCGCGGCCGGTGGCGTCGATGACGGCAAGTCGCGCCTGGGTCTATTCGTCTCGCTCTACAGCCGCGCCGGCGCGCTGGCGTTCATCGACGCCGCATTGGCGGCTGAGAACGGCGACACCCAGGCTCTGAAGGCGTTCGGCGATGGCGGCGCCGAGGGGCTCAAGGGCGTGATCTGGGGCGATATTCTCGCCAAGGGAGCCCTGGACGGGTACCGGTATGACAGCCTGGAGAAGAGCTTCGGGGCGTCGGCCGCCTCGATGGGCTCGCCGCTGGATATGCTGTTCCAGGCGGTCATGAAGCGATGGCCGAGGCACGAGCCGCCGCCGGCGTATCGTCGCGGCGCCTACGACGAAACCGAGACCCTGGTGCTCAATGGCGACCTCGATGTCGCGACCCCGCTGGTGTTCGTTCAAGCCGAGCTGATGCCCTATCTCCCCAACGGTCAGCTCGTGGTGTTCAAGGACTACGGGCACTCGGATTTCGCCCGCCAGGAGCCTGCGGTGGGCGACATGATCGCTCGCTACTATCGAACCGGAGAGGTCGATCGCTCAACGATCCTTCCCGATCCCTACCGTTTCGGGCGCTGAACCCGGGGGTCTTCAAACCCGAACCCCTGGCCGGCGAGAGCCGTGCCAGGGGCAAGGCGCGCCAGCTTAACGCTTGGCCGGGGCCTTCAGACCAGCGCCATAGATGGGCACGCCCGGCTTCACGTCGTCCTGGAACCTGTAGCGGTCAACGACGGCCCGCCCGGCGACCAGGACATAGGCGATGCCGGCCGATGGAGCCGTCGGGTTCTCGTAGGTCGCGCGATCCGCGATCTTGTCGGCGTCGAAGATCGTGATGTCCGCGATGGCCCCTTTCTGGATGCGCCCGCGCAGCTTCATGTCCGGAACATAGGCTTCAAGCCGCCGCGCCGGCATGAGGCTGACCTTCGCGATGGCCTGCATCAGCGGCACCGTCTGCTTCTCCCGGACGTAGCGGCTGAAGATCCGTGAAAAGGTCCCGGCGCCCCGCGGGTGGCCCTTGCCGTCGTGGTAGGCTTCTCCGTCGCTGGCGGCCATCACCAGGGGGTTCTCAAGGGCCAGGTCGACATTATCCAAGGTCATCACATGGGCGATGAGCGCCCCGTGCGGATCGCGCCGCTTCGCCGCTTCATAGGTCTCGGCCGTCAGGCGTTCCCCGGTGGCGACAAGCTCGAGGTCGTGGAAGCTGCTCCGGTAGGTCGCCATGCCCTCGGCCCCGGACCGGGGGTCATCAAGCGCGGTCATGGCGCCGGTGTAGGGATAGGCCTCCGTGGTGACGTCAAGGCTGGTCCGCTGGGCCTCCTTCACCTGGGTCAGGATATCGGCCGTGTCCCAAAGGCCGCTGCTGTTGACGTGGACGATATGGACGCTGGCGCCGGTGGACTTCGCGATGGCGATGACCTCGCGGGCGGCGGTGCTCGGGGTCACCTGGCCGACCGAGCGGATGTGGATGAAGTTCGGCGCCGAACGCTGCGCGGCCGCCGCGAAAAGCGCACTCAGTTCAGCGGTGTCCGCGCCGGGAGTGGTCGCCAAATGATACCCGACGCCGACGGCGCCGTCGTCGAGCTCCTTGCCCACCAGATCGATCATTCGTAGCCGCTCGGCGGCGTCGGACGGCGGGTTTTGCCAGTCCGCCTTGCCTTCGAGGAGTTTGATGTCCGCCTCGAGGTCGCCGGTGACGCGCCGTTCGTCCAACCCGGTCAGCGCGATGGCGCGGATCACCCCGTGCGAGGCCGACACCCCGAAGTTGATCGCCGAGACGCCGACCCGCGATGCGTACCAGGCGCGCACCGGGAAGGCGCCGTTCTCGAGCTCGAGGGCGGTGGTGACCCCGTCCTGGGCGTGCAGCCGGTGGGTGAGGGGGCTGTGGTCGTGGGCGTGAAGGTCGATGAAACCGGGGGCCACCACCAGGCCGCTGGCGTCGATGACGCTGCGGCCACGGATCGGCCGGCGCGTCACTCGGACGATCTTGCCTTGCGAGACGGCGACGTTGCGCAAGCCGTCCAGGCCGCTCTCGGGATCCATGACGCGGCCATGGAGGATCGCCAGGTCGTAGGTCTGCCCGACCGCGCCGCCTGCGATGGAGGTGCAGCCCAGCAGGGCGGAGATGAAAATGGCCCGGCCCCGCGCCGAGCGGCTGCGGCGCGGCGTCTCAATCTTCGCGAACTGCATCGTCGTCTCCAAAACGCCCTGCGCCTTGTCTGAGCGCGAGCTCCCTACCGGTCATGCTCCAACGCCGATCTCTCGGCGGCCCCCCTCAAACGGGGGGCTCCCACCACGCCAGGCGGGCGGCGGGAGGGGTGACGGGCCTCAGGCTCCAGGCCCCTCGATTGGACGGGGTTTCGCTGCGAGACACCAACAATAATGGGCCAAAGCCGCGCGGGGCTGCTGAATTTCGGAGACGTCGCATGGCGGCCATCATTGTCATCGGTGCGGGGATCACAGGCGTCACCACCGCCTATGCGCTGCTCCAGCGCGGTCACAGCGTCACCATCGTCGAGCGGCGTCGCTACCCGGGGATGGAGACGTCATACGCCAATGGCGGCCAACTCTCGGCCAGCAACGCCGAGGTTTGGAACAGCTGGAGCACGATCCTGAAGGGCCTGCGATGGATGTTGCGTCCTGACGCGCCTCTCCTGATGAACCCGCGGCCCGGCCTGCACAAATACTCCTGGCTCGCTGAGTTCTGCGGTCAGATCCGCAACTACAAGCAGAACACCCTGCAAACGACCCGGCTGGCGATCGCCTCGCGCGAACACCTCCTGGCCATGGCCCAGCGGGAGAACATCGCGTTCGATTTCGAGCCGCGTGGAATTCTGCACCTCTACTACGACAAGCCGTCATTCGAGCGGGCGGCGAGAGCCAACCGGTTGCTGGGCGAGGGTGGCCTCGAACGTCATGCCGTCACGAAGTCGGAACTGCTGGCCATCGAGCCGGCGCTGGACGCCGACGCCGGGTATCATGCGGGATTCTTCACTCCATCGGACAGCACCGGCGACATCCATAAGTTCACCCGTGGCCTGGCCGAGGCCTGCGTCAGGTTGGGCGGGGTCCTGCGGCTCGAGGCCGATGTCGGCCAGATGCACGCCGACGATCGCGGGGTGAGCGTGAGGGTGCGGGACGTGTCGGACCGCGGGGAAGGCGACGAGGTGCTGTCGGCGGACGGTGTGGTCATCTGCGCCGGCGTCGCCAGCCGCCGGCTGGCCAGGATGCTGGGCGACCGCGTCAACATCTATCCGGTGAAGGGGTACTCCATCACCGTCGGCCTGGGGGACGAAGCGGGGCGGCGCGCTGCGCCCACCGTCAGTCTGCTGGACGAAGACGCCAAGATCGTCACGAGCCGGCTTGGCCGCGACCGGTTCCGGGTCGCCGGGACCGCCGAATTCAATGGCGAGAACCGGGACATCCGGGCTGACCGCATCGCGCCGCTGGTGGCGTGGGCCGAACGGCTCTTTCCTGGAATGCCGACAGGCGAGGTGGTTCCGTGGGCCGGTCTGCGCCCCATGACCCCCAGCATGCTGCCGCGCGTCGGGCCAGGAGGCCGAAAGTCGGTGTTCTACAACACCGGCCACGGGCACCTTGGTTGGACGCTCTCGGCGGCCACCGCTCAACTCGCCGCGGAAGCGGTCGATCAACGCTTTGGACGACCAGGATGACTCACATGACGCTGGAACAGGCAAATCAGATCATCGGCGCGGCGATCCTCAAGGGGGGCGAACTTGGCCTTCGCCCCTTGAGCGTCGCGGTGCTCGACGCCGGGGGCCACCTGCTCGCCTTCCAACGGCAGGACGGCGCCTCGACGCTGCGGCCGCAGCTGGCGATCGGGAAGGCTTCAGGCGCGCTCGGTCTTGGAATCTCGTCGCGCGGCATCGCTGAGATGGCGGCTGAAAGACCTGGTTTCGTGGGGTCCCTGGGGCCGATAGCGCCCCATGGCATGGTCCCGGCCGCTGGAGGCCTGATCATCGTCGACGGCGAGCAGCGGCCGATCGGCGCGGTCGGCGTCACCGGCGACAGTTCCGACAATGACGAAGCGTGCGCCGCCGCCGCGATCTCGGCGGTCGGGCTGATGGCCCAGCGCGCCTGACGCCCGCGGCGACGACGGCCTGGCGGAACACGGGATGGCGGCTTGCGGTTACCTCCATAGTGGCCGCCCGCGGCCCGTGGGACGGCCTGATCAAGAGGAGAAACCTCATGGCGGCCCACGTTTCGGCCCATCATCTGATCACGGCCAGTCGCGTGAAGGGGAGCTCGGTCTTCAACCAAGCCGGTGAACGGATAGGTCATGTCGAGGATCTGTCGATCCACAAGGCTTCGGGACAGGTAGTCTACGCGCTGATGTCGTTCGGCGGGTTCCTGGGGATCGGCGAGCGCCTGCATCCGCTCCCGTGGTCGATGCTGGAATACGACCTTGGCAAGGATGGCTACGTCGTCGCGCTTGAAAAATCGCAACTCGAAGCCGCGCCCTCCCTGGACCGGCAGGATCTTGAGGAGCTCGGGGCCGGCGATTCCTGGCGCACCAAGTTGTTCGACTACTACGGTCGCTACGGGGCCGTGCCGTACATCTGACGCCTATCTCGGCCACCGTCCGGGCGCCGGCTCTAAGCTTCGGCCGCGTCGGCGGGGCCCGGTTTATCTCCCGGGAACCGCTGATTGGGCAGGGCTGTTGATCTTGGTGGGCGCTGGGCGGCTTGAGGAGGATGCTCCATGAAGGTCATGCCAGTGATCATCGTCGGATGCGGACTGCTGGCGGCGGCCTGCGGGACCACGACGACGCAACGGGCTGCGACCGGCGGCCTCGCCGGCGCCGCGATTGGCGCGGCGGTCGACAGCTCCCTGACCGGCGCGTTGGTCGGCGGCGCAGCGGGCGCGGCGATCGGCGCGGCGACAACGCCCCGCTTCGACAACGTCAATCGGCGGCAGTATTTCGATGAGCGCGCCGGCCGGTACTATTTCTATGATCCGAGCGCCAGGCGGTACTACTGGGAAGACGGCAGTCCCAGGTACTGAACGCGCCGCCGGGGCCGGGGAATCGACAACGCCTCCGATCCTGGGAGATCGGAGGCGTCAGCATTCCGCCATCGGCGGAACGGGCGACCCGCCGAGCGCGAGACGCCAAGGCCAGGCGACCGATAGGCCGCCTGGATTACTCGAACATTCAGGCTTGTTAAGCATGACAGTGGGGAATTCGCGGAGTGAACTCGCCTGCGTGAGGATAGTTCCCGTCTCGCCGCGCCGGCTCTCCGACAGAGGGGCGTTTCGGTGTGATACGCCCCCACTGAACTCGAAACTGAGGGCTGCTCCATACTCGCTATTGCGAGCTATTTGCAATGATGCGTTGAGCTGCGCGACGCCCAGGAGTTTGGAACCATGGCGGGCGTGCAGTGATTTCCTCCTGCGACGACGCAAAGGAGGTTCCAATGTCCGACGTATCAGCGCCCACCAGCGACGAAGTCATCGCCCTGGAGAAATCCTACTGGGACGCCATGAAGGCCAAGGACGGCCGCAGAACCGCTAAGCTATCGGGACAAACCAGCCTGGTGACAGGCGCCCGAGGCGTGATGAGCATCGCCAAGGACAAGATGGGGAAGATGACCGAGGATGGCGGTTGGGCGCTTCATTCGTACGAGTTCGACGACGTCGAGGTCGCGACGCCTGCACCCAATGTGGCGATCATCGCCTATACGGTGCGTCAGAGCGTGACGATGAACGGAAAGTCGTCGGAGTTGCGCGCGGCCGATAGCTCCACATGGGTCAGAGGGCCGAGCGGTTGGGAATGCCATGCCCACAGCGAGACCTTCCTCGATGAGAAGAAGGCCGCATAGCTCCAACTGGGCCGGGGCGACCGAAGATGGAGAGCAGGTCGCACGTGCGACTTGAGCCAAGTCGCACGTAGCGCGGAATGTTCTTGCGAACATCCGAGACCACCATTGATTTCACTGAGGAAATTGGTGGGTGCAGTAGGATTCGAACCTACGACCCGCTGATTAAGAGAAGTATTCGTGAAGTGCGAGAAAGTAACCGTGAGTGCGAAATCATACTACTAAGCCTTTGTAGTCCTTGCGGATGGGGGCCTCATGCGCAAGAACGGTGTCTAGTAGCGCGCGATTGGTGGTTTGAGACTTTGACGTTCTAAAACCGTTCTAGCCGTGCCGTTCTAATGGACATTGCTTCAAGGTTCAGACATGGGCGATCTTCGTCTTCCCCTCACCGACAAGAACGTGGCAGGCCTGCCCCTTGCGCCCGGTGAGCAGTACCTCGCGCGCGATGCCGAGCTAGGCGGGTTCTTTCTCCTGGTCGGCGGGCGCGCCAAGAGCTTCATGATCCAGGCCGATCTCCGGAAGGGCGGCGTCCGACGGTCGATCCGCATGAAGGTGGGAGATGCCGAAGATGTCTCCTGCCGTGACGCACGGGCTCGCGCCAAGGAGCTGCTCGGTCAGATCGCCCGGGGGCACGATCCACGGCCGGAGAAGTCCGGCGCCACCTCGGCGCGTCCCAAGGGCGTTCCGACCTTGCGGGAGGCCTGGGCTCGGTTCCGCGCAGGTCACTTGGTGCGCAAGGCGCGCAGCCCGGCGACGCTCCGGCATTACGGTGACCATGTGGAGCGCCTTCTGGTCGACTGGCTCGACCTGCCTCTTTCGGTGCTTGGCGAGGAGCCCCGGCTGGTGGCGGACCGGCATGACGCCATCAGCCGTGAGAACGGTCCGGCCATCGCCAACGGCGCCATGCGTAGCTTCCGCGCCATCTACAACCACGCGCGGAAGACCGCGCCGCAGCTGCCGCACCAGAACCCCGCCTTTGCAGTCGACTGGAATCCGGAGAAGCGGCGCGACACGGCCCTCGGGGTGGCCGATCTGCCGGCTTGGTTCGAGCAACTGGCCATGATCGACAATCCAGTGCGGCGTGAGTTTCACCTCATGTCACTGCTCTCCGGCTGCCGGCCGGATGCACTGAAGCATGTCCGGCTCCAGGACCTGGACCTGCGGACAAGATCACTGCGCATCCCGAGGCCCAAGGGCGGGGAGGCGCGGGCGTTTGACATCCCCCTGTCGCGCGCCATGCTGCAGACGGTCTTCAGACTGCGGCGTCTGGCGCCGATCCTCTATCCCCTGGGCGCGGAGATCTGGCTGTTTCCCAGCGATGCGCCCAGCGGCCATCTGGAGGAGCACAAGGAGAAGCGGGTCGTGCTCTCGAAGTGGGGCAACGATTTGCGCCAGAGCTATCGAACTCTTGGCCAAGCTGCGGGCCTTTCCGAGGTCGATATGCACCTGCTGATGAACCATGCGCTTCCTGGCGTAAATGCCGGCTACATCACCCGCGCCAAGCTCATGGGTGACCACCTGCGGGCCCAGCAGGACAAGCTGTCGAGCTTTATCATCGGCACGGTTGTCGGCCGTGGTCGGCGGCCCAGTCCGGCTCTGTCGCGCTGGCTCAACAGCACCAGCCGCATGCAGCTGGAGGACCTGCTCTTGGCGTCGCCCGACGAGGCGCGGGCGTTGCGGGGGCCACGTTCTGCGCTTCGCAAGTTGGAGATTCAGGCCGCGCGTTGCCAGGTCCAGGGGCTCGATGAGCGGATGTTGGACGCGCCTTCGCGTCGCGCGGCGCGCGCGGCATGAGATTTAGGCGGACCTGGGGCGGCCACTTCATTTGACGAGTCTAGCGGCAACCTTTGCGTTTCACTTCTCGACGCGATCCCCCAGCGCGCGGATCTGATCCAGAGCGCACTGCGCTGAAATTCCCTGCGCAGCGAATATTGACATTTTCTCGAATATTCGCCACATTGGCCATATTCACTGGACACAAAATTAATGCGATCGCTCGAACATTGGAGTTACCACGCGCTGATATCGGCGTTCACCGACGCCTTGGAAGGGGTTGCGGCCGTGGTCGAGCGGGTTGAAAGGGAGCCCCATGGCCGCAGTCACGCGGCCGACGCGATTGTCGATGTGGAGATCGGTGATCGCCGACTTCGGCTCATTGTCGAAGTCAAACGCACGGCCTATCCACGGGATGCGCGCGAGGCCGCCTATCAGCTCACCCGATATCGGTCCGAAGCACATTTCGGACACGACATGGTTTCCGTCCTGATCGCTGAGTCTATTTCGACTGGCGGGCGTGAAATCCTACGCGAGGAGGGCATCGGCTATTTCGACATCGGCGGGAGTCTGTTCCTCAAGGCGTCCGGCGTCTTCATCCTGATTGATAAGCCGGTAGGCAAGAGCGCCGAAAAGGCGCTGGCCTCTGTCTTTACGGGGCGACGGTCGCAGGCGCTGCAGGCGGTCTGGGCGATGGAAGGCCAAGCATTTGGCGTCAATGAGATCGCCAAACGGGCTCGCGTCTCGGCGGCCACAGCTTCGGAGACTCTGACCGCGCTCGACAGGCACGATTGGGTGAGTTCCCTAGGGTCCGGGCCCGCGAAATCTCGACGGCTCGTCAATCCCAGGGGCTTGCTTGACGCCTGGTCCGAGCACCAGCGTACCGCTAAGAGCGCGCCGATCCGTCGGTACTTCGTGCCGGGCGTGGACGTGGCGAGTCTGATCGGCCGCCTTGACGAGGCCTGTCGCGCCGAACACTGCCTATACGCGATAACGGGAGAGGCGGCGGCGCAGGTCTACACGCCCTATCTGTCGAACGTTTCGCAGCTCGTCTGCCGCATGCAGGCCGGGCCGCAGGCCGCCGCCGTGTTGGAGCGACTTGGGGCTCGAACCGTTCGGGAAGGGTGGAACCTCGGCGTCATTGAGACCGATAGCGGTTTCGCTCTTACTGAAGCTATCGAGGGCGCGTGCTTCTCGAGTCCGCTGCAGACCTATCTTGATCTCCTCCAGAGCCCAGGCCGGGCGCGGGAACTCGCCGATCATCTTCGGGCCCAACGTCTGGAGCGCCCGTGAGCAAACCGAAATTCGCTAACCTGTTCGACAAGCAGGTCGGTCCGGACGCCGAGCGCGTCCTCGTGACCCTGCTGCGTAATTTAGGCCCTTGGCGCAAATCCATCGTCCTCGTCGGGGGGCTCGCCCCCGCCTATCTCGTGAGGCGTCGCGAACCCGAGGTTCCCGTGCACGCTGGCACGGGTGACTTGGATGTGGTCGTGGACCTGAAGATGCTCACGGAGACGGAAGCTTACTGGAAGTTCGAAGAAAACCTGGAAGACATGGGGTTCAAGCGCTTCCAGAACCCTGACGGCAAGTGGGTCAACTGGCGTTGGACGATAACGCTCGATGGTGGGCGGATGCTGATCCTGGAGTTTCTCGCCGACCATCCTGATCCCGATGGCGCCAAGGTTCTTTCTCTGCCGACCGAGGGAAAGGTCTCCGCCGCCCACATTCCCTATGCCTCCATGGTGTTTGATCTGCACGACAAGATTGAGGTGACAGCCGAACTGATCGGCGGCGGAGGCCGGGCGACTGAGACGATCGCCTATGCCAACATCGTTAGCTTCACCTGCCTCAAGGCCTTTGCCTTCGACCATCGCGGCGAGCGCAAGGACGCCCATGATCTCGTTTACTGCCTCGAGCATATCGAAGGCGGCGTCGAAGCGGCGATTCTCGAGTTCATCGAGGCCCTGAACGGCGTCCACGGCGACACCATCCTCATGGCGTTGGCGCTCCTACGTTCTCGCTTCGCGCCGACGATGGAGGACGGCCATCTTTTCGACGGACCCGTGGCGGTCGCTCTGTTCGAGTTGGGTGACGCCGACGCGGACCGGGACGCACGGCTATTGCGCCAACGCGGCGTCAACGCCGTCATTGAACGGCTTCTGGATGGATTGTCCGGCGCTATGGAGAAGACGGGGGCGGGATAAAACCTGCTCCCGTAAATCAGCCCGCGGTCTCCCAGTGGCGAATGCCGGTCTCATGGTCGCTTGGCTTGCCGCCTATCTGGTCATTCCCATTGCTGTGGGAACGGTGTCGCTCGTCGTTGGGCTGCGGCTAGGAGCCTACGATGGAAATTCCATCGACAGGGTCAGGCAGGGCCGCAGCCCCTCCCCGGGGTGTGACAGGACCTGATCAACTGAATGGGTGGCGGCGGTGCCAATCAGTGACCGACTGATAACTCCAACCCGCACGGAAGAGCAGATCCTCGCGAAAGTGATCCGCCACGAACTGGAATCCGACAGGGGTCCCGTTTTCGTTCATGCCACCCGGCAGGGTGATCGTGGGATTGCCTGTGATGTCGAACGGCATGGTGAAGCTGAACATTGCCGAGGCTAGCTCGCCGTCGGTGGCGACAGCTTTCATCTTCTCCGCTGTGGGGGTGATCACGCCCGTTGCAGGGATCAGCAACAGGTCGATCGTCTGGAATATCCCGCGTAAGCGCCCTGTGAAGTCCGCCCGGCGCAGCAACAGTCTCTGATAGTCCATCGCCGACTGCGCTCGCCCTAGATCCAGCAGGCCGGCAAGTGCTCGGCCATAGGCTTGGCGCTGCGATGGGAAGGTGTCTTCGTGAGCGACGGCGGCTTCTACGCTGCAGAGTGGTGTCCAATCAGCGACTATTTCTGTTGGGTCGGGGAAGCGGACTTCCTGGACGATGGCGCCCTGAGCCTCGCAGACTTCGATCACGCTGCGGATGACGGCCTGGTTCGGTGCATCGACACCGTCGATCACCCACCCCCTATCGATACCGATGCGAAGGCCGCTGATGCCGGCCGCCATTTCGTTGAGATAGTCGGGTACGGGTAGGTGAACCGCTGTGGCGTCCTTGGGGTCTGGACCAGCAATCGCGGCGAGTATCGCGGCGGCGTCCGCCGCCGAACGAGCCATCGGTCCGATGTGGTCGAGAGATGCCGCTAGCTCGAAAGCGCCGAACCGGCTCACCCGCCCCCAGGTGGGCTTCAAGCCGGTCAGCCCGTTGGCGGCGGATGGGAAGCGAATGGAGCCGCCTGTGTCGGTTCCAATCGAACCGAAGCACATCCCTGCTGCTGTGGCCACGCCCGAGCCGCTTGATGACACGCCCGACCAGATGGAGGCGTTCCAAGGGTTTACGGGAGGGCGGATCTCGGGGTGGTGATCGCCGAAGGCGCCCTCGGTCTGCTGTAGTTTTCCGAGAATGATCGCGCCCGCTTCGCGTAGACGGCGGACCACAGTAGCGTCCTCGCCCGCCATGAAGGCCTTATTGAGCGGCATGCCATGGGTTGTTGGCGCATCTACAGTCCATAGGAGATCCTTCACCGCGACAGGAACGCCGTGGAGAGGGCCGCGAATCTTGCCGGACGCGATCTCTGCATCGGCCGCCGCGGCGTCGGAGAGGGCGCGTTCGGCCAGAACGGTCACATACGCATGGAGCTGGGGGTCGATGTCCGCGATGCGTTGAAGGAGGGCCTTTGTGACCTCGACCGAAGACGTCCGCCCAGACTGGATCAGGCTGCTGACTTCAAGCAATTCGAGGTTATGTAAGCCTGTTTCTGACATCGACCTTTGCCTCTACGAAGAAGGGGCGACCATGAGCGGTCGCCCCTATCATGATTGAACTTAGCCGGAGCAACCGACCAAAACTTGCCGGAAAGGGTTGGTTGCTTGGCCCACAGACTCATCGCGCGGGGAAGGTCGCAACCAGTCGGTCGCGGTTGTTTTTATGGGCGGCTTGGATCTATTCAGCGGACAAGTTCTTCGGTGCTCACCACCGCGCCATGCGCAAAGGCGATCGCCGCCATGTTCGCGGCATGGACCTGCGCCGCCGGCACCGCCTGCCCATTGAATTCGAGATCCATCGTGGCGCACGCGTCGTGCACCACAGTCGTCTTGTACCCGAGGTCAGACGCGGCCCGGCTGGTTGCGGCCACGCACATGTGACTCATGGCGCCCACAATGACCACTTCTTGAGCGTCTTGCGCTTTCAAGATCTGCTCCAAGTCCGTCTCGCGGAAGGCGTTGGGATAGTTCTTAACGATGACGCGCTCGCCGGTGGCCGGCGCGACGTCGGAAATGATCTGGACGCCCTCAGAACCGGGCGTGAAAACAGGAGCGTTTGCAGCAGGCGTCTCATGACGGATGTGCACGATCAGATCACCGCTCCCGCGAGCAGCAGCGATCACCTTGGCTGCGTTCTGGACGGCTTGGCCAATGCCGACGAGCGGCAGCTTGCCGGAGGAAAGGTACTCGTTCTGCAGGTCGACAACGACCACTGCGCGCTTGCTCATCTGATGGACCTCAAGGCTTGAGAAGTCGTCTTGGTTAGCGCGATCAATGCTCCTACATCAGTGGCGCTACTGACATTTTTCGGGGCAAGAACGACATGGCTGGCCAACCTCCTGAAATCGGTCTGGTGATCTATCCCGGTGTACAGATGGCTGCCGTGCTCGGGATGACGGATCTGCTGCAGGTTGCTGTTGATCTTGCCCGCCAGGATGGGCGTGAGCCTACTTTGCGGGTGAGCCACTGGAGCAGGTCGGGGGCCAAACAGGCGCTGCGGCGCGAATTCGACACTGCTGACGGCGCCTCGGGAGACGCCACTGTGCTTCTCCTGCCGCCTGCGCTCGGCAAGCCGATGGAGCGCCAATGTGCCGCTGAGTATGCCCCTTGGCTGAAGCAACAATACGACAACGGCGTCATTCTGGGCTCTGTCTGCGCCGGTGCGTTCATGCTTGGAGAAACCGGGCTGCTGAATGGGCGTACGGTCACCACGCACTGGAGCTTCGAACCGCAGTTTCGGAGCCGCTTTCCGGCCGCCCGGCTCGACACCGATCGGCTGATCATCGATGACGGAGACATCATCACAGCAGGCGGCGTCATGGCCTGGATCGACGTGGCGCTGAAGTTGGTCGATCGCTTTCTCGGCCCTAAGGTCATGCTCGAGACCGCCCGAGTGCTTTTGGTGGACCCGCCAGGCCGCGAGCAGAGCTACTACAGTTCGTTCTCGCCAATTCTGTCTCACGGTGATGCGCGAGTTCTGAAGGTCCAGCACTGGCTGCAGGCTACGGCCGCCCGTGAGGCGGATCTGAAGACGCTGGCTGCCGAAGCCGGCCTTGAGCCGCGCACCTTTCTTCGCCGATTCCAAAAAGCGACCGGCTACACCACGACGGAGTATGTGCAGCGGCTGAAGGTCGGCAAAGCGCGCGAGCTGCTTCAGTTCGCCAATCTCTCTGCGGACTCCATCGCATGGGAGGTCGGTTACTCCGACCCGGGCGCATTTCGGAAGGTCTTCACGAAACTCGTCGGCCTGACGCCTGGGCAGTACCGCCGCCGGTTTCGCGTCGACGCCAAGGCTGTAGAGACCGCCTAGCGACTGCGAGTTGGTCCGAAGGCGACCTCCCCCAATTCCGACGCAGCATAGCCGTCGATGGCCCGAACGGGGGAGGGCCTTTTAGACATCGAGATCTAGAGCGCTAGAATTTGGCTCCTATAGAGATCCCATACGTTCTCGGTGTGCCGAGCTGGTTGTAATCGAAGCCCCAGTTGTTGAGCAGATCGATGCGCGACGTGAAGTACTTCTCATTCGCGGCGTTCTTGATCCACGCCGAGGCGTTCCAGCGACCATCCGTTGTCTCATAGCTGATGTGTCCCGACAGCAGCGCGTAGCCGTCCTGCCTGAGCCTCGGAATGTTGATCACTTCGAAGTACTGGCTCGATTGATAGGCCACTTCCGGGTGTAGCGAGAGCTTGCCATTCTCGTTTTCGAAGATGGTGAGGTCGAGCCCCAGATTGGCCGAGACTTCTGGCGCATTGGACAGCTTGTTGCCGCTGACATCGACGCCGCTGACCGTACCTTCTCGGATTTCGGTCGATAGCAGGCCCAGGCCGGCGCGCAGGCTGAAGCTCTCGTTCACGTATGCCGACAGTTCCGCCTCGCCGCCATAGATGCGAGACTTCGGGATGTTGAGTAGCTGTTGGCGCGCGGTGGCCGCGTCGATGTTCAGAAACTGCTGATTGCGATAGTCGTAGTAGAAGGCGGCCATGTTCAGCGTCACTCGGCGATCGGCGAACTGCGTCTTCGCACCCACCTCGTACGAAGTGACCTTCTCGGCCTTGGCTACAGTGATTTCGCTGGGGTCGAAGAAAGCCTGTGCGTTGAAGCTCGGCGCACGATAGCCGGTGCTGATGGTCGCGTAGACCATCTTGTTCGACGACAGCTTATAGTCGACCCCGATCTTGCCCGACAGGTTTTTGGCCGAGTACTCAAGGTTCGTCGGCGGGATGAGGTTCGTGATCAGGACGCCGTCGGCGCCATAGGCGTCGGACTGGTAGTCGGCCTGCTCGCCTTCGTCGCGGGTGTAGCGCAGTCCGCCGCGAAGCGTCAGGTTCTCATCGAGCTCATACTTCACGTCGGTGTAAAGTGCGTAGCTTTTCTTGGTTTGATAGAACTGGTTCGTGAGCTGGCAAGCTGCGACAAAACCACTGTCGACGCAGTCGTTGTAATCGATGGCGCCGTCACCGTTGACGTCGAGCTCGTTCATCATTTTCAGGACGTTGTTGTTGAACACCTTCTCACGATTGAAATAGGCCCCGAGGATAAAGTCGAACGGACCGCCGGTGTCGCTGGTCAGGCGCAGATCCTGAGCGAACTGACTGGCCCGATCGCCGTAGGTGATTTCCAGCTCACTGGTCGCTTTCCCGTCGGTGTCCTCTACGAAGTGAAGCGTTCCTTTGTCCCAGGAGGTGATGCTCGTCAAAGTCAGGGTGTCGGAAACGTCGACGTCGGCGTGGAGCGCAAGGGACCAAGTCCGCGCCCGGCGGCGATCGGGAATGTTCGAGGCGACTTCCCAAGTGTCGAGCCCGGGCCGATTGGTCGCTTCCGGGGTCGCGTAGATCCCGTAGTTCTGCGGGTTTTGGAGGCTTGTCGACCCAACAAGCTTCAGGTGGACGCCGTCGGCCGGCTCGTAGTTGAGGGTCGCGCGCACGCCGTATTCGCGAACTTCGTTGAGGTCCCGGATGCCAGGGGTCACGCTCTCGAACCAGCCGTCCGCGCGGCTATAGGTGCCGGCTAACCGCAGAGCGGCGTCCTCCCCTAGCGGCAGGTTGACGGCGCCGTTCAGATCGACGCGGTTGTAGTTGCCATACCCCGCACTAACGTAGCCGCTGGTCTCGCCCAGCTTGGCGTCGCGGCTGATGAGATTGACTGCGCCGCCAGTCGTGTTCTTGCCATAGAGCGTCCCCTGGGGGCCCCGCAGCACTTCAACACGCTCGAGGTCGTACATCGCCACGCCGAGCAAGGCGAAGTTGCCCTTGTAGACCTCGTCATAATAGGTCGCGACCGGGCTCGCCTGGCTGAGCGAGTAGTCCGACATCGAGACGCCGCGAACCGCGAAGATCGGGGTGTTGGCACCCACAGTCGAGCTCAGCTGGAGGTTGGGAATCCTGCTGACCAGCGCATCGACGCTGTCGATGCGGGACTTGGCCAGTGAATCGCCAGTGATCGCGGAGACAGAGATCGGGACCGACTGGAGGTTTTCCGAGCGCTTGGCCGCCGTGACGATCACCTCCTCGACGAAAGCGCCGCCTGCCTCGGGCGACGTCTGCGCTCCTGCAGACGTCGCGTAGAGCATGGCGGCCAGAGCCGCATTGGAAAGCAAGAATTTACGAGTATTCGACCGATTATACATTAGTCCCCCTTATGTGTCGGTGGTCATTTTTGGTTGTGCTTGGCAGCGGACAACTCCTCGATTGCGGCAACCAAGGCGTCGCGAGCAGGCATTCGCTCTAATCGAAAGGGGCGTTTTCGTAGTCTGCCGACTTCCGATGCTGTGTAGGGTGTGAAGTCACGCGGCACGTTTGCGCCGTCGAACTGAAAGAGCGTCCAGTTCAGAAGTTCGGCGAGCCGGTCATCTTTGAGGTCTGTTGAAGCGACGCCGGGGACGCGAACAAGAAATTCGCGACCGCCAGGCACGGAAAGAAAGCGCGCGACCTCGTTCTTCAGTGGCGGCGTGTTTGTGGTGTTCCCCATCCCGTCCGGCTGGTGGCACCCCTGGCACTTGAGCATGTAGTCGATGCGCGCCCGGGCCGGATTGGCGACGCCAGGCTCCTGCCCAGCGGCCGAGCTGGCCGTGATCGCCAGGGCGGCGCCCGCCAGGGACAGGATGCGCTTCGCCAACCTCATTTTGCGCCGCTGAGGTACGCATGGAGTTTTGCGACGGCGGCGCCATTGAGATCGGCGGACGATGCCCGATGCTTGGCGACCTCAACCTCGGTGAAGAGGCGGAACGCCGGGCCGGTCGTTGCGATCGAGGCGCCGACATGGTTCAGAACCGCCGCGACTGAGGCGTCGTTCAGGCCCGACTGAGCGGGCATAAAACCGCGATACGGTTTGCCCTCGACGGTCAGGGGCCCGGCCACGCCGCGGGTCACCACCGCCACCAGATAACGACGCCCATCTGGCTTGGCGGCCATCTGTCGAAAATCGAGACTCAGCGGTGGGTAGGCGCCCGGAACGCCTTTACCTGTGGCGGTGTGACAGGCCGCGCACCGGTTGTAGATAGCCGCGCCGTCTACCGATTGCGCGGCCGCCGAGCAGGCGGACGCCGTTAGGACGGCCGCGCTCGCTGCTAGGAACAAGGCGCGCATCGTCATGGCTCGATCGCCACGCCGATGATCGCGGCCGCCGAGCAGTGATAGATGCTGCTCTCGGTGCCCAGACACCAATTGTAGTCGTTGTTCGACTGGGGTCGGACCTGAGGTCGATCGCCTTCGCTGCGGTGGCAGGAACACTGACCGCAGGACGACGTGCCGCAACAGTCGTTGTAGCTGATCACATAGGCTCGCCCGTCGGAGGGATTGGTGCAGGTGCCGATCCAGGTGATCGGCGACATCTCAGTTCCCGGGGGGCAGGTGCTCACCGACCCGCCGCAGCATGAGCACAAGAAGCCGTCGATCGCGCAGTACCGCCAGTAGTCGCAGCTGGTGGGATCGCCCGGATCCTCGGCGACCCGTGCGGCGCGTTTAGGTTCGGCCGCGGCGGCCCGGGACACCGGCAGCGCCGGAACCGCCACAGCGCCGGCCAAGGCCGCGCCCAACCAGGCGAGTGAACTGCGCCGCGATGTTGTCCGCGCCAGGTGGCGGGAGAAGCCTTCCGTGAGTTTATCGAGACCAGACATGGTCATGCCGCCCCATTTCGTTTGGCTAGAAATTCCTGGAGCGAGGCGACGCCGCGCTCCTTCGCCTCGAAGAGGCTTTCGAGATGCTCGCGGCTGTTGATCAGGCCGAGCGAGGCGACCTTGCCACCCTCGTCGAGCAGAACCCCGTAGGGGAGCTTGGAGACGCCGAAGGCCCGCCCTAGGGCCTCGGACAGGAGTAGAGGAAGGCGCCCGAGGCCATGTTCAACGGCCAGCCTGCGGTAAGCAGCGGCATCCCCATCGCCGGCCAGCACGACGTCGAGCCAGTCGCGTTCGGCCTCGGCCGACGAGCGCAGAACCGGCAGCAGGCTCTTGCAGACCGGACAGTCGGGTGAGGCGAAGAAGACCAGCTGACTGCGACCTGAACGCTTGCCGCCGACTACGACCGTTTCGCCGTCGATCGCCTTCAGTTCCAACGGCGTCGGCGTGTCGCCGACTCGAACATTTTGGTGGAGGGTGAGGGCGCCGGCGGGGGCGATGCGTTCGTGGAGAACGCCGACCTGCCGTGCCAGCGCGGCGATGAGCACCGCCTGGATCACGACAGCGGCCCACAGCAATACCTGTGAGGTCAGGATCATTGTCCGGTCCTTGCGAAGACTTTGATGGAGGCGAGCTCGCCAACGGCGAACCACAGGGCGAGGAAGCCTGCGACAGCGAAGAGCGTGTCGATCGACCACGTTCCGATAGGCGCGGCGGCGACAGCGAGCGCGAGGGCGGCCAGTGCGGCCGGACGAAGGATCGCAATCTTGTCGACCGGCTTGGGACGTTCGGCGAAATAGCACCCACAGTCGATGACCGCGCCGTGACGAGCGGCGAGCGCAAGGCTGTAAGCGCCCCAGACGGCGGCGCCGGCTAGGGCGCCGCCGACGCGCACCTGCGGCATCAGCAGAGCTATGGCCGCCAACGCCTCGACTGAGCCGGCGATCGCCAGGAGCAGCTCGCCCCAGCCCGGCTTCACGCCGGCCAGTTTAGCTGTCGCAGGGCCGAGCCTGCGCCAGTCGATCACCTTGTGCGCCGCCGAGGACGCCAGGATCGCGGCCAGGAAGATCGTGACGGAAAGCATCACGAGCCCGGCGTCAGGACGGTCGGGTTGGAGGCGATCCTGCTGCCCAGGCTGTGGACCAGCTTGCCGGTTGCGGCATCGAGCACGTCGATCGGTCCGTCCATCCTGGCCGCGACAAGGTGGGGGGTCGGCTCACGGGTCAGGACGATGGATGTCGCCCCATTGGGTAGAGAGATACGCGAGAGACGTTCGCCGCTGGCGGGGTCGATCACCCAGACTTCGGATCCGCCATCCTTGTGGCTCCCCTCCTTGCCTGCGGGGTTCATCAGCACATAGAGCCGGCCCTTGGCGTCGGAGGCGATGACCTGCCACCCGGCTGGGCGCCACTCTGGCGCACCGCCCTCGGCGGCGCCGACGCTGAGATTCACGTCGAGGGGCTTGGCGACCTGACCCGAGAGGTCGAACGCCTTGAGCTGGCCGTGATAGGTCACGAACCAGGCCGTTTTGCCGATCATCGCCGGCATCTGGAACATCGGCTGCTTGTCGATGTCCTGGACGCCCTCGATTGTCTTAGACGAGGCCACGGCGCCCTTGTCGTCCAGCGTGATGCTGATCATCGAGCCGTCAGCGCAGAAGCTCGAAAAGCCTCGCTCCCCCGTCGGATAGATATGCGAGCAGCCGGGCAGGTCGATCTCGTTCAGCACCTTGCGCGCGTCGAGATCGACCACGGTGATCGACTGCGTCGGCGTGAAGTTGGCCACGAGCGCCCATCTGTCGCTGTTTGTGAGCTGGAACAGGCCCGAATAGGTGACCGACTGCTGTCGCTTGCCGCCCGGCAGGATGATCTCGCCCTTGGGGCGCAGCGTCGCGGTATCCCAAATGGTGATCGCGTCCGTCCGCTCACCGCGGGTCAGGCGCGGGTAGAAGGTCTCGGCTGTGAGGATCTCCCGCCGCGACGGGGAGTAGAGCGAGCTGGCGAACTGGGCCGCCCGGACCATCCCCTTCAGGGGCCGGGACTTGTCCGCGGTGTCGGCGATCACCATCCGGCCGTCGAGGATCGAGGCGGTGTGAAGATCGTGAACTAGGATCCAGCTCGGTGGATACGACGCCGGCAAGGTGACGACGCTGGGGATCGCCTCCTCCGGTAGCGGCTGCGATGCCGTCTGTGCTGCGCATGGCGCCGACAGCATCAGTGCGAGCGCCGTTGTTGCTAGTCGCATGGTCCCCCTCATCGCCAAATTCGTGACGTTGTCCGGGGAGTGCTCCTCGGGGCCAAATGTTGTCAACTGTCCTAAATTCGACTAAGGCCGCGCCATTCCTAGTGCGAGGGGCTCCATGTCCGACACTGATGGCCACAGATATTCGCTCGTCAGCGACCTGACTTTTCCGCCGCGAGAAGGGGGCTACGCGAACGGGCGCGATACGCGCGAAACGATCATCAGCGCGGCGTTCCGTCTGCTCATGGACGAGGGCTATCGGGCCATCACCATGCGCCGGGTCGCAAAGGAATGCGGGCTGAAGATAGGCAACGTCACCTATCACTTCTCATCGAGGGAGGATCTTGTCCGCTCGATGTTTGAGGCCGTTAGTCTGAGCTACCAGGCGGTCGTGACTGACAAGATTTCGAATGAAGAGGAGCAGCCTGCGGGAAGATTTCGCGATCTGTGCAATTTCTTTCTGGACGACATCAAGACCAGGAAGACAACGATGGTCTTTCCAGAGCTGTGGGCTCTGTCGAACCATGACGAATTTGTCTATAATATCGTCAATGATCTGTACGACAGCGCTCGGGAGGTCTTCTTCGATCTTATTTCGGAGCTAAGGCCGGATCTGTCTGTGGAACTTCGCAATCAACTGTCGATCGTGGTGCAGGCTTCGATTGAGGGAATGACTGTATTCGCGGGATACAAGAAGCCGTTTCACGGTCAAATGGATCAAATAGAGGCCATAACTGTGAAGGCCTTTATGGATTTGATCTCGAACATCCAAGAGTCTGACGTTCCTCAAGGCGTTCCGGCCTAAATTCTGGATGCGGGCGGCCCGATGTCGCGGGTCAGGCCGGTCGAGTTAGGGCTGCGCCGCAACTGGTTTGGGCGGCGTTTGCCCTTCGACCAATACGGGCCATCGTAGCCACAGCGATTGCGCAATTGGCGCGCGCCGATCCCAGTGAATTTGGTGTCGCCGCCCTTCGACAATTTTGGTCGATTGACTAATATTGGTCACCATGCTGTAAATTTGCGCAGCTGCGAGGCCGCCTGGCCGCTGCACGTGGATGCGAGAGCGCCGTGCTCACGCCGCCGCCAGTCAGCAAGGTGAGGGCCGAGCGGGATCCTTTAGAGCGCGCGAGACGAGCGCAGCCAGCGACGAGCAGGGAGTGATCTGACATGAGACGCACCGGATTTGTCTGGAATGAGAAGTTCGCCTGGTTCGAGCTTCAGGCCTACGGCGGGGTCGTACGCGGCGGGGTCGACTCGATGCAGCCAGATCGGCACGTTTACGATCCGGAGGTCGTTAGACGATTCCGCAACCTCGTTGACGTGAGCGGGCTTCTGAAGAAGCTCGTGGACATTCCAGCGCGTCTTGCCACGGGGCTCGAAATCGGGCGCGTCCACACCAGCGATCACATCAACCAGATCAAGATCATGTCGGGCTTCCCGACAGGTGGGGAACCTGGGGATGACGCTCCGGTGCCGTATGGGGCCTTCGAGATTGCGTCGCTGGCCGCCGGTGGGGCGATCGCCGCCGTGGATGCGGTCATGAGCGGCGAGGTCGACAACGCCTATGCCCTCCTCAGGCCGGCCGGGCATCACTCCAGGCCGGACCGTTCGATGGGATTTTGCATCTTCTCGAACGCAGCGATCGCTGGGCGCCATCTCCTCGACTTCCACAATGTGAAGCGGATCGCCTATGTCGATTGGGATGTGCATCACGGCAACGGCACTCAGGCGGCGCTCTACAAGGAGCCTCGCGCGCTGACGATCTCAATCCACCAGGACCGCCTCTATCCCGTCGACGACGGGTTCGTGGAGCAGATCGGTGAGGGGAGGGCTGAAGGCACCAATCTCAACATTCCGCTGCCCCCGGGATGTGGCGTTGAGGCGTATTGTGCGGCCTACGACCGTGTCGTCATTCCCGCTCTGCAGGCGTTCCGACCTGACATCATCATCGTCCCCAGCGGCTTCGATGCTGGGGCCATGGATCCTATGGGGCGGATGATGATGCACTCCGACGGGTACCGCCAACTCACGCGAAAGCTCATGGCGGCGGCCGATGAGTTGTGTGGCGGCCGCCTCGTGTTCCTCCACGAGGGAGGTTACTCGCGCTGGACCGTGCCCTACTTCGGGTTGGCCGTGCTCGAGGAGCTCTCCGGAATTTCGACCGGAACGTCTGATCCTCACCTCGAGTATCACAAGGCGCTGGGCGGGCAGGAACTGCTGCCGCATCAGACCGAGGCTATCGACGCTGCGGCGGCGAACGTTGCGCGAGTTCCGCAGCCTGCCTGCCAGGCAGGCGTGGCCGACTGATCAGCGCCGGATCCAAATCGACTGTCTGCGAGGGAGTCATGAACGACGCGTTCAGTCAGGCCGATGGGTGGGCCGGAACTATCCGGGGCAAGCCGCGCGTGGGGCAGGTCGCAGAGCGGGCGCGGAGGACCCGCATGGATGATGTCGAGGCCTTCAGTGGAATGACGGGCGACCATAACCCGCTCCACTATGACAAGGACCTCGCCGAGAGCAGGGTCTTCGGCAAGCTGATCGTCCAGGGCGGTGTCACCTCCGGGCTGCTCAACGCTTGCGTTGCTGAAAGCTTGCCGGGCCCAGGGACCGTTTTCCTCTCCTGCGATTGGAGGTTCCTGAAAGCCGTCGGCGTGGGCGAAACGATCACCGCGCGAGTGGAGGTGCTCACGGTGCGCGATGACAAACCCATCTGCACCTTGAAGACCGCCGTTACGAATGAAGACGGCGACACGTGTCTCGAAGGGATCGCGGCCACATTCACCGTTCCGCTGCATCGCTGATGCGCCGCTCGCCCTTTCACGCCGCCTTCGACCCGCCAGCTAGCTCGTTGCTTTGCTCGATCGGGGGCGTCGTCCGCGAGTCTTTGGAGCCGGCTGTTCTGTGGCGGGGGAGGGCGAACTCGCGGCCGCGTCGTCGCTCTCTTGCGCTCCAGAGCCTTCTCGTTCGAGATCCGCAAGGGCCGACGCGTCGTCCGAGTCAGCACGCGTGAACAGTGCGCGAAATTCCTCGTCGGTGAGCAGGGTCGGCGTCTTCCACTTGCGCTTCAGATCCTCCTGTCGCCAGCCATACGCCTTGAGTTGGTCTGGGGTGATTGACTTCACCAGGCCGACCAGAGCGTGGCAGGCGATAGCGCTGTAAAGCGGCAGTTCACCGGCCCATGGCTTCTCGAAGCCCACGAACATCGTCGACCCAGCCACGCTTGCGGAGACATAGACCGCTAGGGCCTCTCGCTCCTGGTCGGCGAGCGAAGGATTGATCTCGGCGATCAGGCGCGTCAGCGTCCGACGCTCCAAAATGTAGATACTGTCCACCGCCTTGGCCACGATGGGATCGTAGTTGGCGAGCACCCACAGGTGCGGGAATAGACGGGTCGTTCGCTTCGTCTGGATGTCGTCCAGGAGGAGGCGGATGAACCGCTCCAGCTTCTGCTCCGCCGACAGGCTGGGTTCGCGGACAATGGAGCTGATATTGTCCGCGTACGGGACCAGCACCATGTTGATCACATCCTGCAGCAGGTCGGCGCGGCTCTTATAGTAGTAGCTGACGGCGCCGATCTGGATATTGCACCGGCGCGCGACCTCCCGAAGGGTCAGCGCCTGGTAGCCATCCTCGATCATGATATCGAGCGCGGTTTCGAGGATCTGGACGACGCGATCGCGACCGGTCTGGTAAGTGCCCGAACCCGTGCGCGTGCGAAGGCGGTCTGCGCCGATCATCTGTTCTGCTGTCCTCTGCCTGCCAAGCTTCCCGCAGGCCTAGCTAACATGTCCTAGCCGTTTCTCGTTGCTTCGTCAGGTGACCTCGACGCTGACGTGTCGGCGGGCCGCCGAGCGGGCGACAAACTCGGCCGATCCACATTTTGGTCAATTGACGAATATTGAACAAGGCGTATAAAGTTCGACATAACAACAAAGGGAGGCCCCATGGCACGCGAACTCTTCCTCAACGCCTTCGCCATGAACTGCGTCGGACACCAGTCACAGGGCACGTGGCGACATCCGCGCGACAAGTCGGCTGACTACAAGCACACCGATCACTGGGTCGAGCTCGCGCGCCTGCTGGAGCGGGGCAAGTTCGACGGCCTATTCCTGGCTGATGTCGTCGGTGTGTACGACGTCTATGGCGCCAGCCCGGACACCGCGCTGCGCGAAGCCGTGCAGGTGCCTACCAATGACCCGTTGCTCATTATTCCGCCGATGGCCCAGGCGACCGACAACCTGGCCTTCGCCGTCACGGTCAATCTCTCGCACGAAGCGCCGCTTCCCTTCGCGCGGCGGATGTCGACGCTCGACCACATGACCGACGGGCGGATCGGCTGGAATATTGTCACCGGCTATCTCGACAGCGGCGCCAAAGGGGCCGGGCAGGGCAAGCAGGTCGCTCACGACACCCGCTACGACATCGCCGAAGAGTTCGTGACGATCCAGTACGACTTCTGGGAGGGAAGCTGGGAGGAGGACGCGGTTCGCAAGGATCGGAACGCGGGCGTCTTCACCGATCCTGCCAAGGTCCACCGCGTGGCCCACGATGGCGAGTATTTTCGGGTGAACGCCGTCCACCTCTGCGAGCCGTCGCCGCAGCGCACACCTGTTCTCTATCAGGCCGGCTCATCCTCAAAGGGCACGGCCTTCGCCGCCCGTCACGCCGAATGCGTGTTCGTCGGAGGACACTCGAGGAGCAAGATGGCGACCGCCGTCGCCAATCTGCGCGCGCTCGCGGTCGAAGCCGGCCGCGCTCCCTCGGACATCAAGATCTTCGCCTTGGCGACGGTGATCACTGCGGCCACCGACGAAGAAGCCCAGGCGAAATTCGAGGACTACAAGCAGTATGTGAGCGCACCGGGCGCCCTGGCGCTGATGGCGGGATGGTCCGGGATCGACTTCTCCAAGCCGGACCTCGTAGCGGCTGGCGCGGCCGGCAGCAACGCCATCCAGACCGCAGCCGGGGCCTTCACCAAGGGCGGACCGGCTGAACATCGCGACCTCGACAGCCTAGCCCAGACCGTTGGCTTGGGCGGTGGCGGTCCGGTCCTCGTCGGTGGCCCTCAGCGCATCGCCGACGAGCTCGAGGCGTGGGCGGCGGAGTCCGACCTGGACGGCTTCAACCTGGCCTACGCGGTCATGCCCGAAACCTTCGCCGATATTGTCGATTACGTCGTCCCGGAACTGCAGCGCCGCGGCCTGTTCAAGAAGGACTACGCGTCCGGGACCTACCGCGAGAAGCTGTTCGGCCGAGGCGCGCGCCTGGAGGACAACCATCCGGCGGCGCGTCTACGCAAGCATGCCGCGGCGAAAGCAGGCGTTTAGGCCCGCGCTGGCGTCGCGGTGCGGGAGGCTAAGTTGAACCACGGAACGGATCTGGGTTCCGCTACGGCGCCGGTCAAGCCGGCGTCGTCCCCGTCCGGCTGGGGCGGTGGCCTACCGGGGAAGTGGCCTTCAATCGCGGTCATACTCCTGGCGCAGGTCGCGGCGATGGCGGTCTGGTTCGCGTCGGCGGCCGCGGCCTCAGCGCTTGCCAGGAGCGCGCCGCTTTCCGGCTTTGAATCCGGGCTGCTCACGAGTGCGGTGCAGGCCGGCTTTGTACTGGGCACCCTCGCCAGCGCATTCCTCGGCCTGCCCGATCGCTACGATCCGCGACGCATCTTCATGATCTCCGCGATCGCCGCCGGGGTCGCCTCGCTAACGCTGGCGGCGCTACCCCCAACGGGCGCAGGTATCCTGGGCCTGCGGTTTCTGACCGGGGTGGCGCTCGCGGGCGTCTACCCTATCGGCATGCGCTTGGCCGCCACGTGGGCCTCAGGGGACTTGGGCCTGCTTGTGGGCCTGCTAGTGGGCGCGCTGACTCTGGGCTCCGCAAGCCCGCACGCGCTTGCCGCCTTCGGCCACCTGGACTGGCGGGTGATCTACCTCGCCGCGGCTGGTTTCGCGATCTTCGGGGGGCTCGCGATCCTCTTTGCCGGCGTGGGTCCAAACGCCCCTCGGTCCGTGCGTCTTGCGCCAGGCCGCATGTCGCAGGCTTGGAGAAGTCGTCCGGTCCGCCTCACCAATCTCGGCTATCTCGGGCACATGTGGGAACTCTACGCGATGTGGACGTGGCTCGCGGTCTTCCTGGCTGAGAGCTTCCGCCGCTCCGGCGTGGCCGACCACCACACCCTGGCCGAGATCGTAACATTCGGCGCAATCGCCGCCGGCGCGCTCGGAGCGTGGCTCGGCGGGGTCTTCGCCGATCGATGGGGCCGCACCACAGTTACGATTTCAGCGATGGCCGCGAGCGGGGCGTGCGCCGCCGTGATCGGCTGGCTGATGGATGCGCCCCCCTGGCTGGTAAGCACTGTCGCCGTGGTCTGGGGCGTGACCATCATTGCGGACTCCGCCCAGTTCTCCGCCAGCATCGCCGAGCTTAGCGAACCCGACTCCGTCGGCACCATGCTGACCCTGCAGACCTGCGCCGGCTTCCTCCTGACTCTGGTGAGCATCCAGCTGGTGGCCCCCGTGGCTCAGGCGCTCAGCTGGCCGGCAGCCTTTACGATGCTGGCGCTGGGTCCCCTGTTCGGCTGTCTCGCCATGGCTCGGCTGCGCGCCAGTCCGGACGCGATCCGGCTGGCCGGCGGGCGGCGGTGACCAGAACGCGCATTCCCAATCTTAAACGGGGCGCGACCCCAGGCTACAGAAGGCTGCATCCGTGAACGTGTCTACCGACGAAACCGAGCTGCCCCACCACGTCGACGTCCTTATCCTCGGCGCCGGCATCTCTGGGATCGGGGCGGCCTATGAGCTCACCCGTCAGTGTCCGGATCGATCCTTCGCCGTCCTGGAGGCGTTCGAGAGTTTCGGCGGTACCTGGCTGGCGCATCGGTATCCGGGGGTACGCTCCGACAGCGACCTGTTCACCTACGGCTTCCGCTTCAAGCCATGGACCGGCCGTCCAATCGCGTCTCGCGACGAGATACTCCAGTACCTCGGTGAGACCATCGAGGAGAACGGCCTGGGATCGCACTTTCACTATGGCTGTCGCGTGATCTCCGCCGATTGGCGGAGCGACCAAGGGCATTGGCGTGTCGCAGTCCTGCGCGGCGCCGACCAGAAGCCGTTTCAGATCACCTGCAGTTTCCTGTGGTCGTGCCAAGGCTACTACCGGCATGGAGAGGGCTACACGCCAAGCTGGCCCGGCATGGAGCAGTTCGAAGGTAGCATCGTCCATCCGCAGACCTGGCCGAAGGAACTCGACTTCAGCGGCAAACGGGTCGTTGTGATCGGTTCGGGCGCCACCGCAGCAACCCTAGTCCCAGCGCTCGCACCCGAGTGCGAACACGTCACGATGCTTCAGCGCTCGCCGACCTACTTCTCTCCGGCGCCGAACCGCGATGCCCTCGCGGACACCTTGCGCGACCTTGGCGTTGAGCCGGCGACCGTTCACGACATCATGCGCAAGAAGATTGTCCGCGATCAGCAGATCATGCTCACCCGTGCTCTGGAGGATCCGGAGGCCACCAAGGCCGCCATGTTGGCCACGGTTGCGACCTTCCTGCCGCCGGATCAGGTGGAAGCCCACTTCACACCGACCTACAAGCCCTGGCAGCAGCGGGTGGCGCTCGTACCGAACGGGGATCTCTTCAAGGCCTTGCGGACCGGCAAGGCCAGCGTCGTCACTGATCACATCGAGAGCTTCACCCCGACGGGGCTGCGGCTGGTCTCCGGTCGTGAACTAGACGCAGATGTCGTCGTCACAGCGACCGGGTTCGAGATGTCCGCGCTCGGGGACACCGTCATGAAAATCGACGGCGAGCCTCTGAAATTCTCCGACAGCGTCAGCTATCGGGGCATCTTGCACACCGGTATCCCGAACATGGCGCGAACGATGGGGTACTTCCGAGTGTCCAGTTGGACGCTGCGCGTTCACTTGGTCAGCGACTTCGTCTGCAGGCTTCTCAACCAGATGCGTGTGATTGGCGCATCGAGCGTCGAAGTGCAGCTGCCGCCCGAAGCCCAGGAGGAGGGCTCCAAGTCCGGCATGGACAGCGATGTGTTCAACGCCGGCTACATTCTTCGCGCCCTGCATCTAATGCCAAAGCGCGGCCCTTCGCGGGACTGGCAAACCATGGACTATTGGGCCGAGCAATCGGACTTGCCGGCCGTACGGCTCGATGGCGACGTCTTTGGCTATCGTGACGCTGCCGGGCGGCCGATCGAGGAGGATCGGCGTGCCGCTGGTGAGCCGAGCCTTGTCGCCGTACCTCAGCCGATCAGGGAGCCTGGCTGACGTCAGGCTCAAGGCGCGCAGCCGAACTGGCGGGGCGGGCTCAACCGACCCGAAACGAGGAAGGCGCCAGCCGCGAGGGACAGCAGCCCGCCTGCCAAGCCGACGCTGCCCTCAACGCCGTACCGCGCGACAAACAGTGACGCCGCCAACGAACCAGCGCTGGGGCCGAGAGCGATCAGCTCGCGGACGATGAGGGATTGAAGGCCGAGCTACATCGCGCCTACCGCCACTGGATCGGGCTTCCAGAGCCCGCCAACCCGCCCAAGAGAACTGGGCCGATCCCAGCAGGAGCGCGGCGGCTGTGGCGCGCGGACCGGCGGGTCGGCGGCCGCATCGTCAGCCTTGCCGACGCCCCACTGCGAGAGTTGGGGCGACGACAAGGCTGTTCTGCCTACGGGTCCGAGGGCTTCTAGTAGGCTGCTTTGCTCGGGGCGTAGCCGAGGACCGCCTTGACTTCCAGGAACTCGTTGAAGCCGAAATCGCCCCACTCGCGCCCGTTGCCGCTCATCTTGTAACCACCGAAGGGCGCCATCATATCGCTGGCTCCGTTGATGATCACTTGGCCGGCGCGCAGCTTGGAGGCCACTCCGCGTGCCTTGGCCAAGTCCGCGCCGTTGACGTAAGCGGCTAGGCCGTACTCGGAGTCATTGCCGATCTGAATGGCCTGATCGACGCTTTCGTAGCCGAGGATCGACAGCACCGGACCAAAGATCTCTTCCTTGGCGATGGTCATGTCCGGGGTGACGTTGGCGAAGACGGTTGGCTTCACATAGTAGCCGACATCCAGGTCGCCTGGACGTCCGACGCCGCCCGCGACCAGGGTCGCGCCCTCGTCGATGCCGGTCTGGATCAGCTTCTGGATCTTGTCGAATTGGGCCTTGTTGACCACCGGTCCGAGCTGGCTGTTGCCGTTCGGGTCGCCCACGGTCGTCTGGTTGGCGGTTTCGCGGGCGACGGCGATGGCTTCGTCCATACGCGCCTGCGGGACCAGCATGCGGGTTGGAGCGTTGCAGGACTGACCGGAGTTGGTCATCACGGTGGCCACGCCACGGCCCACGCCCTTGGCGNATCCACGTCCGGGTGGCTGGACAGCGGCACGCCGACGCCGAGGCCGTCGCCCTGGACCAGGTTGAACACGCCTGCCGGCACGCCGGCGGCGTGCAGGATTTCAGCGAAGATGTGCGCGCTGAAGGGCGCCATTTCCGACGGCTTCAGCACCATGGTGCAGCCGGTCGCGATGGCGGGGGCCACCTTGCAGACGATCTGGTTCATCGGCCAGTTCCACGGCGTGATCAGTCCGCAGACGCCGATCGCCTCCTTGACGATCCTCGTTGGGCCACGGTCTTCCTCGAACTTGAAGGCCTTCAGCGCTTCGATCGCGGCGCCGAGGTGGCCCATGCCGATCGGCGCCTGGGCGCGTTGCGCCAGGTTGGCCGGCGCCCCCATCTCTTCGGTGATAGCGGTAGCCAAGTCGCCGAAGCGCTTCTGGTACTCCGCCAGAATGCGATTCAGGACGTCGAGGCGCTCTTCGCGAGTGGTCTGCGACCAGGTCGCGAACGCCTTGCGCGCGGCCACTACGGCCTTGTCCACGTCAGCCGCGGAGCCGAGCGCGATGCGTCCGACGACTTGTTCCGTCGCCGGGTTCTCGACATCGAGCGTCCTCAGCTCGACAGGATCGACCCACTGGCCATCGATATAGAATTTGAGGTGCTCGCGCATCGCGTCCGTCCACTCCCTTATTGCCTTGGGCTGAAAGCCGGCTTTTTGCCCGGCACGGGGCGGCCCGACGAATGGGGCGCGGCGAGTCTCGCCGTCCCCCACAAGCGTCCGCCGGCACGTGCTGGCGTGATGCTGAAAACTACCTGACGCGACCAATATTCGTCAATTGACCAAAATCATACAACTGATCAATATGTGGCCTTCCCAGCCGCTCAGGAGGCGCCTCCCGTGGAACTCTCTCCCATCACCCAGTCGCATCGTCCGACCATTCTCGGCCTCGGTGGGACCGTTCGAGCCGGCTCCTCCACGGAACGCGCTCTGGTCGCGGCTCTCGACGTGGCGGCTGCGGCCGGCGCGGAGACGAGGCTGCTCGGCGGCGCGTTCCTGGCGACCCTGCCGATGTTTGATCCGCGTCCGGGCGGACCGACCCCAGAGCAAGTCGAGCTCGTCGAAGCGGTCGCGAAGGCTGATGGGATTATTCTCGCCTCCCCCGGGTACCATGGGTCCATCTCGGGAGTGATGAAGAACGCCCTCGACACGCTCGATCTACTGCGGGAAAGCGCGCACCCGTTCCTTGCGGGCAAGGCGGTGGGGGTCATCGTCACGGCGGCGGGCTCCCAGGCGGGCGGCACGAGCTTGGTGGCGATGCGCGCCATCGTCCACGCTCTGAGAGGGTGGCCGACCCCGTTCGGGGCGGCGTTGAATTCGGCGACGCCTCTGTTCGACGAGGCCGGCGCCTGCTGCAATCCGAAGGACGCGACGCAACTCGCCGCGGTGGCCGAACAGGTCGTCGAATTCGCGATGATGAAGGCCGCACTCCAAGCTCAACAAGCTTCGCCCGCGTAGCGAGCGACTCTGAGGATGTAGAGGCGGACATGCTTTGTGCGTGAGCATTTGGGTAGGTAGCTGAGGCTGGCTCCGTAGGCCTCGATGACCTGCTGGATCCTGGGGCTCCTGTGGGAGCCAAGCCAGTCGAGGACTGCGATGTCGCCGGCCTCCACCTCCGCGACGGCGCGAGCCTGCAGATCATCCGAATAGGGTCGGCTCATCCATGCTGGCCCCCCAGCCAGCATCTTGAATCATGATCCCTCGATCGGGAATCCCTCGCGATTCACTCAGCGAGGATCAGGCTCTAGTCTGCGCGGCGATCAGCGCCTCCAGCCCGCGGACCGCGGATTCCATGGCGCCGTCCTCGGGACCGTGCCCGGGCAGGGTGCGCGACAGCGCCACCGCCGCAATTCCGCGACCCCAGACCCAGATCGCCTCGGCGATGCTGCTGGCCAGCTCCGGCGGGTGCCGGTCAGCCAAGTCGGCCATGATCGCCGCGCGCGAGACCGCGAACGCCTCGGCCTCGGCGGCGGCGACGTCCTCGCGCCGTCCAACGTCGAGGGCTTCGTACATCAGCTCGTACAGTTCGGGCTTCTGGCGCAGGAAGTTCAGATAGGCGGCCCCCGTCGAGCGCAGCCCGCCCTGGTCGCCATCCGTCTCGTAGGCGACCCGCATCGCCTCGGCCAGCTGGCGAAAGCCGTCCACCGCCAACCCCGCCAGCAGCGCGGCCTTGTCGGCATAGTGATAGTAGACGGTGCCCGGCGCGACCCCGGCCCGGTCGGCGATCGCCCGCAGCGACAGACCCGCGCGGCCGTTCTCTTGTAGGATATTCCTGGTAGCGGTCAGAAGTTGTCCGCGGACATTGCCCACGTGATAGGTGCGCCGCCGCTCCAGGCTGACCGCCGTCATGACGCCTGTCCCATCGCAAGACCCGTCGCGGTCCGGCATGCCGCCGGTTGGCGATCGGATGCGATAGGCGTCGACATCGACTTGAACGTCTGCTCCGGGTCCAGGGTGAGCCACAGGTCCGGCCCAGCCAAAATCTCCTGCGGAGTCAGAAGGCAACTATCCAGGTCGTGCTTCAGCAGGTCGAAATCGATGTTTCTGCCGATAAAGACGATCTCTTGCCGGCTGTCCCCCGCGGGCTCGACCCATTTCTCCATGATCGCGCTGCGCCGATAGGCGTCCTGCGGCCATTCTTCGGGGGGCAGGAACCGCCACCATCGCCCGATGAAGTCCCAGCGCACCGGCCCTCCGCTCTGCGCGAGCCGGCCGATCTCCAGAAAGTTGCTGGCGACCCAGAAGCTGCCCTTGCACCGCAACAGTTGGCCGTTGCTCCAAGGTCCCTGGAGGAGCTCGGCGAGGCGCTGCGGGTGGAACGGAATTCTTTCCCTATAGGACCCGGCGCCGATGCCATATTCGTCCGCCTCCGAGCGATCGTCGGCCGAGGCTTCCAGATGTCTCATCCAGCCCGGCGACTGGGCGAGCTTGGCGAGATCAAAGCGCCCCGTGTTGAGGATCTTCGCAGGGTCGATTTCGCCGCGCGTCATCGGCAGGATCTCAGCGTCCGGGTTCAGCGCATGCAGAACCGTCTTGAGACGCTCGAACCCTTCGATGCCGATGAGGTCGAGGCGGCTGACGAGAATGACGTTGGCGAACTCGACCTGGTCGAGAAGCAGTTCCGAAAGCGGGCGGTGCGCCTCAGGGCTAGCTGATGGCGAGACAGATTCAGGCGTGGAAGCAAGCATGGCTTCGAAATTGCCGCCGTCGACCACCGTCACCATCGTGTCGAGCTTCGCTAGCTCGCTTAGACAAAACCCATTGCTGTCGAGAAAGGCGAAGGTCTCTGCGACGGGGAGGGGCTCGGAAATGCCGGTGGATTCGATCAAGAGATAGTCGAAGCTGCCCCGCCGAGCGAGATCGCTGACTTTCTCGAGCAAGTCGGCGCGCAGCGTGCAGCAGATACAGCCGTTGCTCATCTCCACCAGTTCGTCGTGGCCCCGCTTGAGCGCGGCGTCACGCTGGACATCGTCGTGATCGATGTTGATCTCGCTCATGTCGTTGACGATGACCGCCACGCGTAAGCCGTCGCGGTTTTGGAGCACGCGATTGAGCAAGGTTGTCTTCCCGGCGCCGAGAAAGCCGGACAACACCGTAACGGGCAGGCGTCCTTGGCTTTCAACCGGCATGGGTTCAGGCCTGGGCGGGGGCTGTCTGCGTTTGCGACTGATCGTCTGCCGCAGCGATCCTGGTCAGATATCCTTCGAACAGATCGATCACCACTGAGCCTTCCCGCGCCTCTTCGCCCCACAGCTCCTTGGCGCTGAATTCGACGTGATATGTCGGCTGGTGTTCCGCGCTCTGGTCGCCATGTCCGATCGTATCGGGGAAAGGCCACGACACCGTCGTGCGGTGGAGCACCGTGCCACTTTTGCCCCGGCAGTAACCCGGAACGCGAATGTGGCCTTCGACATGCTCGTCGCGGACATGCACCTGCTCGCCGATCTCGAATGGAGCGGTGTTGGCCTTTGCAGGCGCCGGTCTGCCGTTGTTGTTCGAAGGAACCGCCAACTGGAAGTGCGAACCGAGCGCTTCGTCCAATTCCTCTTGGGTGATCAGGCCTTTTTCGACGAGGAGCGTGGCCGTGCCGACGATGATCCGGTCGAAGTAGGGCGCCGAGAAATATTGCCGCGCGCTCATGCGCTCGATCGCGTGGCGCAGTTCGTCTGTGGCGTAGGCGCCGAGAAGCCCGCCGGCGACGACGGTGAGGCTGTAGCCTAGATGTTCCCAGTCTTCGTGGAACACCGGCTTGTAGCTCTCGCCGTTGATCGTGTGAGGCACCTTGCCGAAGCCCTGGACGCCACCGAGATCGTGAATTCCGTCCATCGTCAGCCCTCCTGCGAAGCGTGCGCCAGATCAGACACCCGCGGCCGTGCGATCCCGATCAGGACGTCCTTGGTCACAAGGGCGGCGAGCTCTTCCTCTGACATGTGGTCCGCGCCCTCGGGGCGAACCGGAAGCACCATGTAGCGGCTTTCCGCCGTCGTATCCCAAACCTTCACGACGATGTCGTCAGGCAGGTCCTCTCCCAGTTCCCGCAGAACGGTCCCGCCCTCGCGGACGAGGCGAGCCCGGAACTCGAAGCTCTTGTACCACTCGGGCGGAAGGCCCAGCACCGGCCAGGCCGTGCAGGAGCACAGGCTGCAGACAATGACATTTTGCAGCGTCGGCGTGTTCTCCAGGGCGACGATGTACTCGCCCTGCATCCCAGTGTAGCCGAACTGCTCGCAGGCTGCGGTCCCATCGCGCAGCAGGAGTTCGCGAAACTCCGGGTCGACCCAGGCGCGCGCGACGACCCGGGCGCCGTTCGCTGGATCCCACTCCACTTCCATTTTGTGAGTGAACGCTTCGATGAAGCCTTCGGGAATGAACCCCCGGTCGGTCATGACCTTGAGGAGGGCATTGGCTCGCCCGCTGGGCGTGTTCGCCAGCGTGTCGTCTGAGGAATGTGTCATGCTTGCGCCTCGCTACGCGACGTCACTCAGCTAAGTATCGCAACGAAATTAAGTCAACTGACTAAAATCATACAGTTGACCAAAATGTGCGCCACCGAGGGCGGAGCCGCCCTTTGCGGCCCCGTCAGACATCATCCAGTTGCAGTTTGTGGTCGCCTGCCATCGTTGCGGGGGCGTTGATCACTAGCCCGCGGCCGTCAGCGCCTGCTCGATGTCGGCCAAAATGTCGTCGCCGTACTCGAGGCCGATCGACAGGCGCACATAGCCTGGCGACACTCCGGTCGCGAGTTGCGCGTCCGCGTCGAGTTGCGAGTGTGTCGTGGACGCCGGATGGATCGCCAAGCTGCGAGCATCGCCGATGTTGGCGACATGGTAGAGCAGCTGCAGGCCATCAATGAACTTCCGCCCGCCATCCACGCCGCCGGCAAGCTCGAAGCCCACGAGACCGCCGAAGCCTCCCTTGAGATAGCGATCAGCGCGGGCCCGCGCTTCGCCGGCCTGTTGGCTTGGATGGATGACGCGGGTGACATCCGCGCGGCCGGCGAGCCGGGCGGCGACCCGAGTTGCGTTCTCGCAGTGTCGCGGCATCCGCAAGTGGAGGGTCTCAATACCCTGCAGGATCTGGAAGGCGTTGAACGGCGAGATGGCGGCGCCAAGGTCGCGCAGCAGCACCGTTCGCGTGCGCATGATGTAGGCCACCGGCCCGATCGGCTTCACCGCCTGTGTCCAGGTCGCGCCGTGATAGGAAGGATCGGGGCTATTGAGGGCAGGTTGCCGCTCGCCGGACGCCTCCCAGTCGAAGGCGCCGCCATCAACGATCAAGCCGCCGATCGAGGTGCCATGACCGCCGAGGTACTTGGTCGCCGAGTAGACCACCACGGCCGCGCCATGTTCCAGGGGGCGGCAGAGCAGTGGCGCTGCGGTGTTGTCCATGATCAACGGGATCCCCAAGGATCGTCCGATGGTTGCGACCTCAGCGATGGGAAAAACTTCAAGCTTCGGGTTGGGGAGGGTTTCGGCATAGTAGGCGCGCGTGTTTGCATCTGTGGCCCGCCGAAAGTTCTCCGGATCGTCGGGATCGACAAAACGCACCTCGATGCCTTGGTCGCGCAGAGTGTTGGCGAACAGGTTCCAGGTCCCACCATAGAGCGCGGTGGAGCTGACGATGTTGTCGCCGGTCTTCGCCAAGGTCTGAAGCGCCAGAGCCGACGCAGCCTGACCCGACGCGACCGCCAACGCCGCGACGCCGCCCTCTAGCGCCGCAATGCGTTGTTCCAGTACATCCGTCGTCGGATTCATGATCCGAGTGTAGATGTTGCCCATCTCCTGCAAGGCGAACAGCGCCGAGGCGTGATCGGTGTCCCGGAACTGATAGGACGTCGTCTGATGAATCGGCACGGCCACCGATCCAGTCGTCGGATCGGCGCGCCATCCGGCGTGCAAGGCCAGGGTGTCGGGGTGCAGGGATCGGCCAGCCATGGTTCATCTCCGATTTCGAAACTGTTGTCTTGAAACTCCGCGTCCCACGCCCAACGGCGCATCGCGCCGAGGACTAGTCGACCGTGATCGCGGCCAGGATGAGCCGTGTCCCGGTGCTGAGAAGCTCGTCACGCCGCCAGGGGTATTCCGGCACCGTGACCAAGGCATGGGCGACGCCCAGCGCGTTCGCCGAAAGCGCCTGCATGACCAGCTCGCTGTCCACATCGTGGCGGAAGCGGCCGGCGTCTTTGCCCTCCTCGATGAGACGCTCGAGCGCCTGGAAGCGGAGGAGGAGATCGCCAGTCTCTACGAAGTAGGTGTCCTCGCCCGGCTCCAGGACATCTTGGTTCAGATGCACGACGCGGTAGCTGTCGGGGTGATCGCGCCAGTAGCACGTCATGGTGACGACGTAGGCTTCGACCTTTTCGACAGCGTCGGTCTGCGCAGCTGCTGCGGCGTCACATTTCGACAAGAGGTCGGCGAAGATGTCCTGCCAGATGTGCCGCAGCAGCGCGTGCTTGGATGGGAAATAGAGATAGAATGTCATCGGCGGGCAGCCCGCCCGCTGGGTGATCCTGCGGATAGAGACCCCGGCATAGCCGTCAGCGATGAAGAGCTGCCGAGCAGCTTCGATAAGCTGGCTACGCAACTCGGCCGCTTCGCTAGCGTTGCGACGCACTCGCTTACGCGGAGCTGAACTCAACAATTCTACACCCCCAACGGTCGCAGGATTCAATGTCATAAGGTCAAGCATAGCGGGGCCCGGCGAAGCCGCGAAAGCCTCGCCGGTCGTTAAAACCCTTCAACGGCGCCCGGGCGGAGTCTTGGATGTATCGCGACGTCCGTCCACGCAACGGCAGGTGGGCTGGAGCATCGCGGCTCCTGACTTGACCGGTCAGCCCGCCGCCAGTTGGGCGAGGGCGTCTGCGCCGTCTATATGCGCCCGCTTCTCGATGATCTTCCCGTCCTTGAACGTAAGGAGGCAGAACACCGACATGCGCAGGTCCTTGTTGTGCGGCGCCATCACCCCGAGCTGCCGAATATGGTTCTTGCCCTCGAACAGCAGATAGGCGGCGACTTTGTCGCCCTCGGCCACCACTTGCTTGAGCGCGAAGCTATAGCTCTCGAAAGCCTCGAAGCTCGGGCGCTCGGAATCGATCAGGCCCGACACGCCAGGCTTTGGGGTGTCCACCTGCGAGTAGAAGACAAAATCCTTGTGGCAAAATTCATCCATCCTGTCGAACTCACCGCGATCCAGGGCGGCGTAGAATTCCTGAGCGAGCTTCTTGTTGTCTTCGATCGACATCGTTTTGGTTTCCTTCTCGACAGTCGTCAGACTGTGCAGGTTTCGCCATCGGCAGGGATGAGCACGCGATCAAGCAGACCAGCTTCTGTCAGGTGCCGGCGAAGCTCGGCTCGCGTGTTGAGAGCGTGGTGGGCCGCTTCCAGGTGACTTGCGATGATCGTCGCTGACGGCGCCGCAGCGCACACCAGGCAGACGTCCTCGTTGTTCATGATGATGCTACCGAGGCCAGGCGCCTGGGCGTCACCCGCGTTCACGATGATGACGTCTGGCTTGTATTGTCGGATATTGGCCTCGACGTACTCGTTCCAGACGGTATCCCCGGCCAGGTAGAGGGTCTTCTCGGCAGGGTGGCTGAAAACCAGGCCGCAGACTTCCTGCAAGCCGTCATACGCGAGCTCAAGAGCCTCGTCTGAGCCATGCTGGCCCGGCACCTTCTTGAGCTTCACGCCCTTGAACTGGGGGTTTCCAGTCAGTACGCGCACGTCGTTGAAGGACTTTCCTTCGACAAAGCGCATGTGCGGCCCGTTATCGAGATCTATCGATCCAGCCTGGCTGACCAGAGTCTTGTCCGCTCCGTGCTGCACAAAGATCGGCATGTCCGCCGGTATGTGCTCGGCGGCCGTGTGATCCCAGTGGTCGGAGTGAACGTGCGTGAGAATGACCGCCTCCACATCCACGATCTCCTCGATCGACGCCGGCAGCGGCGTGGTGGGTTGGCGCAGATGCGGGTTTGCGCCCCCTGGAAACGCCGGCATCGAGTCCTTGGGCGCGAGCCAGGGATCCACGAGGAATTTTACGCCGCCATACTCGATGACGAGCGTAGCGTTTCTAATTTGCCTGATCTTCATGACACTCGCTCCGAAGGGTTGAAGGCATAGTCACTTGATTGACCGAGAACCGCGCGCGGCTCTCAGCTTTTCGAGACGGCGGGGCGCTTCTCGAAGAACGCGTCGACGCCTTCGCCGGCGTCCTCTTCCATCATGTTTCTCGCCATGAGATCGCAGGCCATGGCATGCGCGGCGGCGTTCGTTCGCTGAGGCTGGGCATGGAGCAGCGCCTTTCCCCAGCGTATGGCCGCTGGGCTCTTGGCCTCGATCGCCGCGACGAACTCGTCGACCGTTGCATCGAGATCTGCGGCGGGGGTGGCTTTATTGATCAGGCCCCAGGCCTCCGCCGTGGCGGCGTCGATGAAACGGGCCGCGAGCAACATTTCAAAGGCGCGCTTGGTCGGCACATTGCGTGAGAGCGCGGCCGTGGGGGGCGAGCAGAACAGTCCGACGTTAACCCCGGAGACGGCAAGGCGGGCCGTGTCAGCTGCAACGGCAAGATCGCAGCTGGCCACGAGCTGGCAACCGGCGGCGGCGGCGACGCCGTGAACGCGCGCGATCACCGGCACGGGGAGGGCGATGATCGCCTCCATCACATCAGCGCAGTGCGCGAAGAGCTGCCGATAATGGTCTAGGCCTCGAGACCCGCGCATTTTGCCCAGGTCGTGACCGGTGCAGAAGGCCGTCCCGGCTCCCGACAGCACCACACACCGCACCGAAGGATCCGAGGCGATGATCGAAAGCTCATCTTTCAGCGCAGCCAGCAATTCCTCAGACAGAGCGTTGAACTGCGCCGGACGATTCAAGCACAAGTCCACGCGTCCGCCGTTGCGGCCGACGGCGACGAGAGGGCTGGCCACCCAATGTGCTGTCATGCCCTTAGACCACCGTGAAGGATGACCGTGTCGGGGCTCTGCGCCGACACGGCGATACTGACGGCGCTGGCTGCAGGGGCTCTCCGAAGGTTACCGGACGCTGTGAGATCGCCGCGTGTCATAGCTGACCCGCGAGATCCAGAGCTGCGCGCTCGCCGGAGCGGATGGCGCCGTCGATGTAGCCCACCCACGCCTCAGCGGTTTCGGTCCCGGCCCAGCGGATACGGCCGAACGGCTCGCGCAGGGCTGGGCCGAACGCCGTGAGCACGCCAGGGCCCGGGACGGACACATAGCCGCCGCGGTTGAGCGGTGACCGGGTCCAGACTTCTTCGAGGTACTCGACGGGCGTCAGCGCTGCATCGCCGAGATAGAGGGCGATATCCTTCAGCACCTGCGCGCGCCGCGCCTCGACGGTGCGATCAGCCCACCGCTGCGCCGGCGCCCCGTCGAAGAAGCCCACCAGCGAGCCCGTCTTGCCGGACGTCGGCGAATGATCGAACCATGGCCCGAACTCCGTGCGATCGGACAGCACCAGTCCGGAGAGCCCCTGGTCACGCCAGAATGGGCGCGAGTAGGCGATGTGCACCTTGATCACGCAGCCCAGCGGCATCCGCTGTGTAAGTCCGTCGCGCTGCGCGGGGAGCGGCGGGGCGTACTGGATCCGGCTGGCGATCGCCGGCGGCGCAGTAACCACGATGTAGCGGGCGCGCCATTCGCCCTTGGGCGTCGTGACAGTCACGCCTGTGCCGTCCTGCGCGATGGACTGGACCGGCGCTTCCAACACGACGGCCGAACCTAGCTCGGCGGCCATCTTCTGAGCGAGCTGCCAGACGCCGCCTTCGAACAAGGCGTCCTGCGCGCCGCCTCGCGTGGAGATTAGGGCGTTGAAGCTGCCGGCGGCGGCGGCGTAGGCTAGGAAGTAGAGGAGGGAGACCTGACCCGCTTCTGCGGAAAACACCGCGCGGGTCATGAGCCGGATCATCGTCCTGACTGCGGGGTGTTTCGTGTTCAGGCCCAGCCAGCTCTCGACAGTATGGGCGTCCAGCTGTTCAGCATCCGCCGCCTGCCAGGGCTGCGCCGCGGGTATCTTCGCCGCCATCGCCTCGATCTTGCCGATGACCTCCGCAAACTCGGGCATGGCTTCGGCGGTCAGTTGCGGGGTCTCGCCCTTGTAGACGGCGCGATAGCCGGCGATGTCGATCATGTTCCTCCCGGCGTCGTATTGCGGGTAGGTGGCGACCCCTAGTTCCTTCGCCAGCGCGAGGAGCCGGGTCTGGGTAGGGCCGACCCACTGACCACCTAGATCCACCACTTCGCCGGCGATGCGCCCTTGTTTGGTGCGGCCGCCCACGCGCTCATCAGCCTCGAGAACCACCACGGCATGGCCGCTGGCGCGGAGCCGGCGAGCCGTCGTCAGGCCGGCGAAGCCAGCTCCCACGACGACGACATCGACGCTGCTTGTCGTCCGTGCCGCGGCGTCCTGTGCGCCAAGGGCGCTCAAGCCGACTGCGGCCCCAAGAGCCCCCCGACGCGAGAGGGATATGCCTCTGGGTTCACGTTTCCCGTCGTGTTCATCGTGCGGACCACCAGCCATCTGTTCGTTCTCCTCTGGCGCGGCCGCCAGCACATACCGTACGCGTACGAAAACGATATTCCCAATAACCGCGCTCCGTCAACTTCAATTTCGTACATGTACGAAGTCGCGACGCGGCGCGAACGTGCCCTGGCTGTGGGCGCAGCCAGAGCGTGAAGGAACGCCAGATTGAGGCCTACTTGCGTTGCACCTGCGACACCTCCCGTCAGCCCAGAACGACTGAAGCCAAGCTCTACGGTCCGGTCCTGCTGACCGCGCAGCGGCCGAGGAAACCGATGGCGCCTCTTCGAAACCGCGCGATGAATGCCTGCCCCCTAGGATGGAAAGCAGCCGCAGCTTGCGGCGCGCCAACTAGGAACATTGTTCAGTTGTATGAAATTGATCTTTTGAATAATATTGGTCGGTGAGGCGGTGGTCGCCGCTCCCCTTGAGCGGGGCGATCACGTGGCAGGGTGTGTGTGTTGGGCCGATAGCCTGCCGTCGATCCGCGATGGGCGAACTCGCTGCGCAGCCTTCCCCCAACCCTTGGAGGAGACGATCATGACCATTCGCCTGTTCGGCTGCGTGTGCGGCCAGTACCATAGTCCCGCCAAGGCGCTTGGTATGTTCGGTGACCGAGCAACGGTCCCGTTGCCGTTCTACGTCATCGAACATCCTCAGGGCGTAGCGCTTTTCGACTGTGGCCTCCATGCCGACATCGGCAATCCCGACGATCCCTACACGCAGGGCCTTCGCGCCCACGACATCGATGTCACCGTAAGTCCGGAGGATACGCTAACGCGGCATCTGGAACGGCTCGACATCGATCCGGGCCGGGTCAGGTGGGTCGTGCTGTCGCACCTCCACTTCGACCACGCGGGAGGTCTTCACCAAGTCCCGAATGCGACCATCGTCGTGCAGCGGCGTGAGTGGGAGGCTGGGTTTGACCGGGAGGTCTCGGCCGAACACCATCTGCCAAGACGTTTCTTCGATCTCGGCCACCAAGTGAAGCAGATCGAGGGCGAGCACGACCTCTTCGGCGATGGGTCAGTGACCTGTATCCCGACCTTCGGTCACACGCCTGGTCATCAGTCGATGCGTGTGCGCAGCGAACTTGGCGACCACATTCTGCTCGGCGACGCTTGCAACAATTGCCAGATCGCGGAGAGCCGCCATTTCCCGTACGAGTCCGATCCGAGACGACCTGAGGTGAACCGGTCTCTGGACGCGGTGCTGTCGCGCGCTGATCCCGCCACCGTGTTGGTGTACGGTCACGATCCAGAGCAATGGGGTGATGTCGCCATTCTTCCCAATGCTCGGAACTAGGCGACCAAACGTCACCATACTTCGGATATTGTGTCCCCGGCGGCGAGGAGCCCATTCTCGCGGCATGGCTCTACGTGCCTTACCGCGATGGAGGTTGGTGAAGCCTGCGGCTGGCTGAAAGCAGGGTCGCCCCGGCGACCTAGAAGGCGTTCAACCCGGTGATGGCGCGTCCGAGGATCAGGGCGTGGACGTCGTGGGCGCCTTCATAGGTGTTGACGGTCTCCAGGTTCGCGGCGTGGCGCATGACGTGATAGTCGCCGCTGATGCCGTTGCCGCCATGGATGTCACGGGCCTCGCGGGCGATGGCCAGGGCCTTGCCGCAGTTGTTGCGCTTCATCAGGCTGATCGCCTCCGGCACCCAGGCGCCCTGGTCGAGCAGGCGGCCCAGGGCCAGCGCGCCCTCGAAGCCCAGCGCGATCTCGGTCTGCATGTCGGCCAGCTTCTTCTGCACCAGCTGGCGCGCGGCCAGCGGCTTGCCGAACACCTGGCGGGTCAGGGTGTAGTCGCGGCTGGCATGCAGGCAGAACTCGGCCGCGCCCATCGCGCCCCAGCTAATGCCGTAGCGGGCCTTGTTCAGGCAGGAGAACGGCCCGCGCAGGCCGGTGACGCCGGGCAGCATCTGGTCTTCGGCCACGAACACGTCGTTCAGCGCGATCTCGCCGGTCACCGAGGCGCGCAGCGAGAGCTTGTTGAGGATCTTCGGGGTGGTCAGGCCTTCGGAGCCGCGATCGACGAGGAAGCCGCGGATCACTCCGTCGAGCTTGGCCCAGACCAGGCAGACATCGGCGATCGGGCTGTTGGTGATCCACATCTTCGCGCCGTTCAGCACGTAGCCGCCGTCGACCTTTTTCGCGACCGTGCGCATCGAGGCCGGGTCGGAGCCGCCGTCGGCCTCGGTCAGGCCAAAGCAGCCGACGATCTCGCCGCGCGCCATGCCCGGCAGGTACTTCATCTTCTGCTCCTCGGAGCCGAAGGCGTAGATCGGGTACATGACCAGCGAGGACTGCACGCTCATCGCCGAGCGATAACCGCTATCGACCGCCTCGATCTCGCGGGCGATCAGGCCGTAGGCCACGTGGCTGACCCCGGCCCCGCCGTACTGCTCGGGCAGGGTCGCGCCCAGGAAGCCCAGCGCCCCCATCTCGCTCATGATCTCGCGGTCGAACCGCTCGTCGGCATAGGCCGAGACCACGCGTGGCAGCAGCTTCTCGCGGGCGTAGGACCGGGCGCTCTCCCAGACCATCCGCTCCTCCTCGGTCNTCTCCGAAAGCTGACGGGCGAGGGGCGAGTAGGAAGGGGTGGCCTTCGGGTCAATTATTTCGTACAAATGTGCGCAATGCGCACATTGAATGAAGATAGCCGCCGCGATTTCGTGCAATCCTTCGCCAGGGGGTTGGAGGTCATCCGCGCCTTTCGCAGCGATCGGCCGGCCATGACCCTGAGCGAAGTGGCGGACGCGGTGGGGATCACCCGCGCGGCGGCCCGAAGGCTGCTGCTGACCTTGGTGGAGGAGGGATATGCGTGCCTAGAAGGGGGGCGGTTCCAGCTCACGCCGCGCGTCCTTGATTTAGGTTACAGTTACCTCGCTGGCCTCGGGCCTTGGAGCGGCGCGCAAGCGATCCTCACCGAGGTGACGCATAAGCTGGGCGAGTCCTGCTCGCTCAGCGTCCTGGAAGGTGATGAGGTCGTGTATGTGGCGCGGGTCACCGCTAGCCGCATGATGACCCTCAACCTGCGGGTCGGAAGTCGCCTGCCGGCCTTCCATACGTCGACAGGCCGGGTGATGCTCGCCTATCTACCAGCGTCCGACGCCGAAGCCCTATTCCGGGGCCGGACCTTCGAGCGCCTGACGCCGCACACTGTCACGTCGCACGAAGGCTTGCGCGACATCCTGCGCCAGACGCGCCGGCAGGGCTGGTGCCTGTGTGATCAGGAGCTCGAGGTGGGGCTCATTTCCCTCGCGGTTCCGATCCACGATCGAACCGGAGCGGTCGTCGCCGCTCTCAACCTGTCGGCCGAGGCCAGCCGCATGACGGTCAAGACGCTCGTCGAAAGCGCCCTTCCGGTCCTGCAGCGGGCGGCGGAGACGCTTTCGAGACTCTCCTAGCGGGAGGCCGCCGATCGCCACAACAGAGGAGCCGCCGGCGAGAATGCCTGAAAAGCGAGGCGACTTTGATGAGGCGTGGGGATCACGAGGTGGCGGGAAGACGCGCCCAGAGGCGCGCTCCCCGCACCGGGGCGTGCGAACTAGAATGAGCCGCTGGCCGATTTAGGCGTGCATCTCCGCCAGCTATTGCTTCACGCTGCGCGGTAAACGCGCTGTCGTGGGGCGTCTGCAGCGGCGTCCCAGGCTGGTCCATGATCGTGCCGCTGGTCGAGATCACGACACGTCTGGGTTTCGCAATCTTGATCACCTCGACAATGGTCCTGGCCTGCTGGGCTCGCGCGGGCTCCGACGTTTGCGGCAGATGGATGAAGACGCCGTCAGCATCACGATCACCAAATCTTTGGTCAAAGCCAGTCGACACTGAGAGCTGGCCGGCGGTCGCGCTCGGTCCCGCTGCTTCGCAGCTCCTACGGGCGCGCCGCTAGGGGCGCCTTTGGGGCGCCGCCGGCTGCTCGACGGCGCGTCCCGCCGCGCGCGATGCGCGGGCTCCTTGCAGCCTTCATTCCTATTAAGCCGCCGCCGGCGCGGCGGCGTGGCTTAGGGCTCCGCCCTCGGCGCGCTGCGGATCGGCTTCCGCCCAGCTTCGGGCTAGCGAAAACCCTTCAGCACCGCGAACGTAGAGCCCTGCAGCCGGGTCCCCGCGAAGCCGCCCCTCCGCTTGCACACCTGGTCTCGCCGACGGGCAGGGCCGCAGACGCGATTTGCGTCTGCAACCCTGACCCAAAAGGAGATCGTCATGACCGTGTCTATCGAAGCTTCCGCCCCGCCTGCTGGCGTTTCGCCGGTCCAGTTCGGCGCCGTGCGGGACATTCCCTTGAACAAGCTGAAGGCTTCGCCGCGCAACGCGCGGCGAGTGGGACACAGCGCTCAGGATATCGAGGCCCGCGCCGCCAGCATCCGGGCGAAGGGGCTTCTGCAGCCCCTCGTCGTCGAACCAGAGGTGTGCGAGGGCGGGGAGGCGAGCGGCTACTTCCTTGTGACCATCGGCGAGGGGCGGCGTCAGGCGCTCAAGCTGCTGGCCAAGCGCAAGCTGCTGACCAAGGTCGAGCCGGTCCGCTGCGTGGTCGACACCACCAACGATCCGCTGGAGATCTCCCTCGACGAAAATGTGTCGCGCCGGGACATGCACCCCGCCGATCAGTTCGAGGCCTTTAAGGACTTGGCAGAACGCAAGGGCTGGGGCGCCGAGGAGATCGGAGCGAGGTTCGGGGTGTCGGCGCAGGTGGTGCGCCAACGCCTGCGCCTGGGCTCGGTTGCTCCGGCCTTGCTCGACCTCTATCGGCAGGAGACTCTGACGCTCGATCAGCTGATGGCGTTTGGCGTGACAGAGGATCACGAGCGCCAGATGCAAGTGTTCGAGCAACTGGCCCACAACCGCCAGCCCTATGCGATCCGCCGCGCGATGACGGAGGCCAAGGTTGCGGCCGACGACCGCCGCGCGGTGTTCGTCGGTCTGGACGCCTATCTTGAAGCGGGCGGCGCCATCCTTCGCGACCTGTTCTCCGAGGATGGCGGCGGCTGGCTGGAGGACGTGGTTCTGCTCGACCGGCTGGTGGCCGAGAAGCTCGCCGCCATCGCCGCCGAGGTTCGCGACACCGAAGGATGGAAATGGGCCAGCGCCCACCTGACCTATCCGCACGGACATGGCTGCGCGCGCATTTGGGAAGAACGGGTAGAGCGCTCGCAGGACGATCAGACCAAGCTGGGCGCCTTGGTCGCCGAGCGCGAGGCCTTGATCGAAAAGTGGGCTGACCTCGACGAGCTGCCCCCCGAGGTCGAGGCGCAATTGCTCGAGATCGACCGAGCCGTGGCCGATCATGGCCGTGACTTCGCCTACGAGCCCGAGGCCGTTGCTCGCGCTGGGGTGATCGTGGTGCTCGGTCATGACGGCGATGTCCGCATCGACAGAGGGTTCGTGCGGCCTGAGGACGAACCCGTTTCCGAACCTGAAGCGGACGACGTTGAAGCTGAAGACGCGGGCGAGCGCCATGGCGACATAGAGGCCGCAATGGACAGCCCTGCGGGCGACGAGGAAGAGGTTGACGAACCGCTGGGCGATCCGAAGGCGCCGCTATCGGCGCGATTGATTGCTGACCTGCCGTGAGACGCCGGCGTCCGCCGCTCTGCTCGCCATTTTGGACGTCAGGCGCGAACGCGGCGAGCCTCCGCCGCACTCGAACCAGTTCTACCCGGCCCTGGTCGAGGCCCTACGCGCCGAGCGCCAGTCGGTCGGTTGGCAGTTGCACCGGCGGATCCTCTATGTAGACGACGCCTATGTGACGCCGTTCCAGTGCCTGGCCTCCGCGCGAGCGCCGAAGTGCCTCTGGGGGGCTGTTCCCGTCTATCGAGGCGGCGTCCTCGCCGACGCCTATCTCGCGCTCGGCGCCGCCCCGATCGCGCGCGATCAGCACTGGACGGCGTTTTTCGAGTGGATCGACGCCCGCGCGAAACGCTCGGCGACGGCGACCCTCACTGCGACGGAGCGCGGCCTTCTGCTCGAGGCGTATCGGCGCATCTCTGGACCGCCCGAGGGCCTTTCCGACACCGCCAAGTGGCTGCTGAGCGACCGCGGGACGGTCCATAGTCTCACCGAACTGCGGGAAGATCGCTTCCTGGAAAATGACTTCCCGGAGTTGGCCGAGGCTCTCAAGGCAGCCGCCGCGCGGTGGCGTTCGCGGCGAGCACCGAGACAGCGCGAAGCCTCTATCGCCTGCTGCGCCTGCACGCCCTCAGCCATGTCTGCGGCGAGGGTAGGGTGAGCTTGGGTCCCGCGGCCCATGCGCCAAGCTGGTTTCGGGCCGACAAGGAAATGGACTTGCTGCGCGGCGAGGAACTCGCGGCCGCGGTCCATGAGTTGGCCTTTGCCCACCAGAAGCAGGCGCCAGCGTTCCATCCCCCGCGGGGCATGGACGTGCGCCGGCGCATCAAGGCGATCAGACAGATCCGCTTCGTGCAGTCGGTGCAGCGCACCTATAGTTTCGTAAGACGCGCCAGCGTGGCGGCCGAGGCTGCGGTGGACGGCGAAGCCCTCGTGCTGCGCCCGCCGTCTCACCGATACGACTTCCTCCACATCCTGGCTGGCGAATTGGCACAGCTTGCGGGGGCCAAGCGGCTCCCGGACATCCGCAACCTCGTGTCCGCCATCCTGCCGCTGCTCCAGGCCAACACGCCGGCGGAACGTGCGGCTTATCTCAAACGCCAGGGCATTCGCCTGCCCGGCAAGCTCGGTGATGGCCGGTCCGATTTCGAAGACGACCTCCACGATCTTGGCGAGGATCTCGTTCGGGGGCTGGTCGAAGGCGCGCGGGGGAAGGCGCCCGGGGCCAGCCCCCCGCCGGCCCCCGCCAGGCCGGCGGCCCCGGCGGCCCCGCCGGCCCCGGCGTCGCCCCTGCCGCCCATCGATCAGGTGACGCTGACGGTATCCGCGCCGCAAGGCGTCGCGCCCGCGGCGGCGAGTGGCGCTTCAGGCAGCGGAGCGGCGGGACGAACCTCGGTCTGGCAGCCGCGGACGCCGGCTGAAATGGTGCGAGACGCCGACGTCGGGCGCCGTGGAGAGGAACTCGTTTACCGGATGGAGGTCGAGCGCGTCCGCGCGATGGGACGGACGCGATCCGATGACGACGTGGTGTGGACCTCACAGACCGATCCAGGCGCCGACCACGATATCCGTTCGATCGGGGAGGACGGCCAGCCCATCTGGATCGAGGTCAAGACCACGACCGGAACGGACGGACGGTTCGACTGGCCCCGCCGGGAGTTCGAGAAGGCCTTGCGCGAGGGCGCGCGCTACCAGCTTTGGCGTGTCTACAATGGCGCGAGCGAGCAGCCCGAAGCCAAGATGTTCCCGGACCCCATCGCGTTGATCAAGAGCTCCCGGGTGCGCCTGGAGATCGGCGACCTTCGCGCCTTCGTGGAGAGCAGGGCGCGTTAGCGGCCTCCCGGCGCATCGCGACATGCAGAACAAGTGTCGTCCGGCGGCGCGTTGGGCCTGGGTGTGCGGAAGGCACGCCTGTTGCGCTTCAGGGTCTTGCCGGTCGGGCAGCGATATGTGTCGGCGGCCGGGTCGTGGATGAAGTCGCGGCGGGCGAAGGTCCCGTCGTCGCGGCCGGACTTGTCGATGACCGGGATCTGCGGCGCGATCTGCCGCTTGTTGACCAGCCAGTCCAGCATCTCGGCCGAGCCGTAGGCGGTGTCGGCCGCGAGCTGGGCCGGTCGCAGATCATGGCGCGCGCGCACCCGCTCGATCATCGTCCTCACCGCGCCGACCTCGACCTGGCGCACCGCCGTGGTGGCTTCGACGTCAACGATCACCGCGTGATCGAGGTCGATCAGATAGTTGGTGGCGTAGGCGAAATAGACCGGACCTTTGTCGGCGCCGGTCCATCTGGCGGCTGGATCAGCCGGCGAGACCCCTCGGTGTCAACGGGGAGGGCGGCAAACACGATCTCTCTGCCGTCCTTGGGATGAGTCGCTCGCGGGGCGCCGTGAACCTGCATCGCTATCCGAAGCCAACTCCCCGTGCGCAGGGTTGGTGGCACCAGCCGACGGATTCGACCGTTCTAAACGCCGTTCTAATTTATGATTCCAGGGAGGTGGGGTGGTTGGGGTGTCCGCAACCGATTGTTTTTCCACCAAATTTTGGTGGGTGCAGTAGGATTCGAACCTACGACCCGCTGATTAAGAGTCAGCTGCTCTACCAACTGAGCTATGCACCCAAACCCGTTGCGCCATAAGGCTTTGCGGGTGGACCGAAGCGGGGATGAAAACGACCGTTTGCAGGATCGTTTGCGGCCCCCGTCGCGGGAGGCGTTCTACTAGCCGCCCTTTCCAAGCTTTGCAAGCATTGCCGACACGACAATTGCGGGAATGGGATCTATTCGAGAATGCGCCTGAGCCAGCGCTCGGCTTGCCATGGCCCGGCGTGGATTGAGCCGATGCATTCACCGGCCAATCGCACCTCGACCTGGGCGCATTTGGCGCTCAGCGATTCGGCGCATTCGAGGGCGTGGGCGTCGTCACGGCAAATCAGTTCGCAACGCTCGAACGGTTCGCCCAGGTGATTGACTAGAGAGAACCCGTAAACGCGCATGCTTCGCCCTCGATTGTCGCATGGCGACAGGTGAGGGGGAGTGGGAGCACGATACATCTTCCGCCGTGGACATAAAGCTCGAAGGTCCTCGTGGCGTGATTGCTCTGGCGCCGATTATGTTCGAAACCTGACGTTGAGTGTCCAAAGCGGGAGATGAACATGGCCAGGCGAGATCTCACCGGCGCGGTGGACTTCAAGTACCTGGAGGATTTCACCGCCGGCGACGGCGAGGTGATCGACGAGGTGCTGAGCCTCTTTCGCGAGCAGGCGGCGATCTGGTCGGCGCTGCTCGATCCCGCGGTCGATGGCTGGCGTGACGCGGTCCACACCATCAAGGGCGCGGCGCGCGGCATTGGCGCCTTCCAGCTCGGGGAGGCCTGCGCGCTCGCCGAGGCGGAAGGGCCGGGTGGATTGAACGCCGTGCGGGACGCTCTGGACGCCGCCCTGGGCGACGTCGCGGCCTACGTGCACGAACGCGCGCTTCAGTCCTTGCGGACGCCGCGGATCTGATCCCAGACGCCGAATTCATAGGCGATGCAACGGTCGATCAGGGTGCGCCAGACCGGCTCGGCGATCTCTTCGGAAAGTCCGGCGCCAAGCGCGGCCACCTTCACCTTGGCGACCACATCCTCGATCCGGGCGGTGTCCAGCACGGTGTGGCGGTCGGTCTTGATGCGGGCGGCGGCGTCCATGTAGCGCTGGCGCTCGGCCAGCATGAGCACGAGGGCGCGGTCCAGAGCGTCGACGCCTTTGCGGACGTCGAGCATGGTCTCGCAGTCGGCCGGAAGCGGCCGATCATCAGTGGTGATGTTCATAGGGCTCTAGGACTAAATCCCGGCGCCGTTGTCCAGCGCTCTCAGCGCCATTTCGTGCGCTTCGGCCTCGGCGGCGATCCAGTTGATGAAGGCCTTCACCTGCGGCAGCCGGCCCTTCGCCTTCGGATGGACGACGTAGTAGGCGAAATCGACGGCCGTCGCGATCGGCAGCGGGGTGATCAGCCGGCCGGCGTCCAGGTCGGCCTGGGCCAGGGTGCGCTTGGCCAGCGCTACGCCGCGGCCGTTGACCGCGGCCTCGATCACCATGCTCGACTGGTTGAAGCGGGGGCCGCGCGCGCCGTCGACGCCGCGCAGGCCGCGGGCCGCCAGCCACATCGTCCAGTCGGGGCAGCTGTCGTCCGGCTCGGGCGAGCCGTCGTGCAGTAGGATGTGGTTGGCGAGGTCGGCGGGCTCGTTCAGCGGATTGGTCTCGGCCAGGCCCGGGCTGAGCACCGGAATCACCGTCTCGCCGATCAGGCGGCGGACCTCCAGCCCCGGATAGCGGCCGGCCCCGTAGCGAATCGCGATGTCGACCTCGCCGGCGGTCAGGTCGACCAGCTCCAGGCCGGCCGACAGCCAGACGTCGACCTGCGGATGGAGCTCTTCGAAGCGCCCGAGCCTCGGCACCAGCCACTTGGCGGCGAACGAGGGGGCGGCGGTCAGGGTCAGGCGGCGGCCGTCGACCGCGGCGGTCAGCATCGAGGCGGCCTCGGCCAGCCGGTCGAAGGCCTCACGCAGGGCGGGCAGGGCGGTCTGGGCCGCGTCGGTGAGCAGCAGGCCCTTGGGCGTGCGCTTGAAGAGCGCGGCGCCCACATAGTCTTCCAGGTTCTGGATCTGCTGGCTGACAGCGCCGGGCGTGACGGAGAGTTCGTCCGCGGCGCGTGAGAAATTCAGGTGACGCGCAGCGGCCTCGAACGCCCGTAGAGCGTTGAGTGGCGGCAAACGGCGGCGGTCCGCGTTTCGCTCCATCGAGTTTTCCTGACACCCCCGGCAGAAGTACTTGGGTTGCGAATTGGGCCTTCCGCGACCAATTTGCAACCGTCCGCCGAGGTATCGGCCCTTTTCGTCGGCGGATAAATCGGCGGGGCGGGTGCGAGCCCGTCCCGCTCTGGTTTTCAAGTTCAGCGTATAGAGAAGCTAAAACCCATGTCCCACGGCAAGCCCAAAAATGGGGAGAGCAAGCGTCTCGTCCTCCTGGGCGGACGTCCGAGGCGTTCGGTGGGGGCTGTGTGGCTGGTGGGCGCTGGCCCCGGCGATCCCGAACTGCTGACCATCAAGGCCTTGAAGGCGTTGCAGGCCGCCGAGGTCGTCGTCCATGACGGCCTGGTCTCTGACGAAATCCTCGCCCTTGCGCCGAGCGGCGCGCGGCTGATTTCGGTGGCCAAGCGCAAGTCGCGCCATTCCTACGCCCAAGACGAAATCAACCGCATGCTGGTCGCCTTCGCCCAAGAAGGCTTGAATGTCGTGCGCCTGAAGGGCGGCGACCCCTTCATCTTCGGCCGTGGCGGTGAAGAGCTGGAAGCCTGCCGCGAGGCCGGCGTCGAATGCCATGTGGTTCCGGGCGTCACCGCCGCCCTAGCCGCCAGCGCTAACGCCGGCGCGCCGTTGACCCATCGCGGCAGCGCCCAGGCGGTGACCTTCGTCACCGGTCACGCCGCTTCGGGCAGCGAGCCGGACCTGGACTGGGAGAGCCTGGCCAAGGCCAACCAGACCGTCGTGATCTATATGGGCGTCTCGACCGCCGCCGGGATTTCCGGGCGGCTGATCGGCGCCGGACGGGTCGGATCGACCCCGGCGCTGATCGTCGAGAACGCCAGCCGCGCCGATGAGCGCCGCATCGTCACCACCCTTGCGGGGCTGCCCCTGGCCGCCGCCGAGATCGCCGGGCCCGCCCTGCTGATCGTCGGCGAGGCGATGGCGCTGGCCCAGGCCGGGGGAATGGAAATTGTCTCACAAGTCGAAGCTCGGGGCCGCGAGCGGGGAGTGAAGTTATGAGAGCCTTGACCGCCAACCGCCTGACGGACGGCGAAGTCGTCTTCTGGAAGGCCGGCGCCTGGGTCGAGCGTTTCGCCGATGCGGAGCTGTTCGAAGACGCCGAAGCGGGCGAGGCGGCGGAAGCCTCGGCCAAGACCCAGCAGACGGTGATCGTCGAGCCCTACCTCATCGACCTGATCGAGAGCGAGAGCCTGTGGGCGCCGCTCAGCTATCGCGAGCGTCTGCGGGCGCTTGGCCCGACCAACCATCTGCATCACGGCAAGCAAGCCGAGGGCGGCGCCGCCATCGAAGCCTTGCAGCACGCCTCCGGCGCGGCCCGCTCCAGCGGCCGCGTCAACCTGATCAAGCGCAAGTAGGGAGAGGGCATGTACCGCTACGACACCCTCGATAAGGAATTCCTGGCCGACCGGGCCGCCGAGTTCCGCGAACAGGTGGGCCGTCGCCTGGCCGGCGAAATCACCGAAGATCAGTTCAAGATGATCCGGTTGATGAACGGGCTCTACCTGCAGCTCCACGCCTACATGCTGCGGATCGCGGTGCCCTATGGGGCGCTGAACCCGACGCAGATGCGGGCCTTGGCGCAGATCGGCCGCAAGTACGACAAGGGCTACGGCCACTTCACCACCCGCACCAACCTGCAGTTCCACTGGATCAAGCTGGCCGACGCGCCCGACATCCTCGACGCCCTGGCGGCGGTGGACATGCACGCCATCCAGACCAGCGGCAACTGCATCCGCAACACCACGGCCGACCCCTTCGCCGGGGCGACGGCCGAGGAGATCGACGATCCGCGCGTCTGGTCCGAGGCGATCCGCCAGTGGTCGAGCCTGCACCCGGAATTCTCGTTCCTGCCGCGCAAGTTCAAGGTCGCCATCACCGGCTCGGCCAAGGACCGCACGGCGGCCAAGGTGCATGACATCGGCCTGATGATGCGTCGTGGCCGCGATGGAGCCTTTGGCTTCGAGGTGATCGTCGGCGGCGGTCTGGGGCGCACGCCCTATGTCGGCCCGACCATCAATGAGTTCCTGCCCGCCAACCGGCTGTTCTCGTACCTGGAAGCGGTTCTGCGCGTCTACAACCGCCACGGTCGCCGCGACAACATCTACAAGGCCCGGATCAAGATCCTGGTCGCCGCGCTCGGGGCCGAGGAATTCGCCCGTCAGGTCAAGGAAGAGTGGGAGAAGATCGGCCCGGCCGGCGACCTGCCGGACACCGAGATCGCCCGCATCCGCGGCGCCTTCGTGCCGATGGACTTCGACACCCTGGTCAACCGCTCCGAGGCTTTCGAAGCGGCCAAGGCGGCTGATCCGGCCCTGGCGCGGTTCGCCCGCAACAACCTGCGTGAGCACAAGCGCCCCGGCTATACGATCGTCGAGATCTCGCTGAAGGCCATCGGGGAGACCCCCGGCGACGCGACGTCCGACCAGATGGACGTGGTGGCCGACCTGGCCGAACGCTACGGCCACGGCGACATCCGGGTGACGCACGAGCAGAACCTGGTGCTGCCGCACGTGAAGCTGGACGATCTGGCCGCCGTGCACGCGGGTCTCAAGGCCGTGGGTCTGGCGACGCCGAACGTCAACCTGATCTCCGACATCATCGCCTGCCCGGGGCTGGACTATTGCGCCCTGGCCAATGCGCGGGCGATCCCGATCGCCCAGGACATCGCGCGCACCTTCGCCGACCAGGACCGCGCCGAACTGATCGGCGAGCTGAAGATCAAGATCAGCGGCTGCATCAACGCCTGCGGCCACCACCATGTCGGCCACATCGGCATCCTGGGCGTCGATAAGAAGGGCGAGGAGTTCTACCAGCTCACCCTGGGCGGCTCGGGCGCCGAGGACGCCGCGGTCGGTTCGATGCTCGGCCCGGCCCTGCCGGCGGGCCGCGTGGCCGGCGCCATCGACACCATGGTCGACGTCTATCTGCGTGAGCGCCAGGACGGGGAGCGTTTCCTCGACACCTTCCGCCGCACCGGCGTCACCCCGTTCAAGGAGGCCGTTTATGCCGACGCGAATTAAGCTCCAGGACGGCGAGTATCGGCTGGTCGAAGACCCGTTCACCACGATCGGCGACGACGCGGGCTTGCCGCCCGGCGACGTGATCATCTCGCTGACCCGTTTCCAGACCGAGGGCGACCAGCTGCTCTCCGAGGGCCGCAAGGTCGGCGTGCGTCTGGAGCCGGCCGAGGAGGTCGAGGCCCTGGTCTACGACCTGCCGCGGATCGCCCTGGTGGCGGTGGTCTTCCCCAAATACCGCGACGGCCGCAGCTATACCGCCGCGCGCCTGCTGCGCGAACGTTACGGGTTCGAGCGTGAAATCCGCGCCGTGGGCGAAGTCCTGCGCGAGCAGGCCGGCTTCATGGCGCGGGTCGGCATCGACGCCTTCTCGCCGGCCGATGGTTCGACGCCCGAGGATTGGGCGCGCGCCACCCATCGTCAACGCCACGTCTATCAGCGCGCCGCGGATCGTCGGACCCCGGCCTTCGCTGAACGGGAGTAGCAAGTATGGCTTTCGATCAGATCGAGCGTCCGTCGTTGGCGGCCCGGCTGGATGCGGAGCTTCGTCACGCCCATCCGGTGACCGTGCTGGAGTCGGCCGTCGAAGCCTTTGGCGACAAGCTGGCCATGGTGTCGTCCTTCGGGGCGGAGTCGGCGGTGCTGCTGCACATGATTTCGAAGATCAAGCCGGACACCCCGGTGCTGTTCCTCGACACCGGCATGCTGTTTGGCCAGACGCTCGACTATCGAAAGAACCTGGCGGCCCAGCTTGGCCTGACCCAGGTGCGCGACCTGCGCCCGCTCTACAACGACCTGGCCGTGGCCGACCCGGACGCCAAGCTGTGGCAGACCGACACCGACGCCTGCTGCAATGTCCGCAAGGTGCTGCCGCTGGACCACGCCCTGGCCGAGTTCGACGCCTGGATCACCGGCCGCAAGCGCTTCCACGGCGGCGACCGGCTGTCGCTGCCGGTGGTGGAGCCGGCCGACACCCAGGTGAAGTTCAATCCGCTGGCCAACTGGGGCAAGGCCGAGCTGGACGCCTATATGTCCGAGCATGACCTGCCTGCGCACCCGCTCGTGGCCCAAGGCTTCCCGTCCATCGGCTGCTGGCCCTGCACCAAGCCGGTGGAGGAGGGGCAGGACGTCCGCGCCGGACGCTGGGCTGGTCAGGACAAGACCGAATGCGGCATCCATGTCGCGCGGGCGCCAGGCGCCGTCGCCAATGTTGGCGGCGACATCTGACCGCTCCATCAATTAAAGACGTATCATGACCGACGTAACCACCGTGGCTCCGGCCGTTTCCAAGGCGCGCGGCGCCTTCATGATCGAGACCGTGACCTGGGTTCAGCATTGGACCGACAGCCTGTTCTCGTTCCGCACGACGCGCGATCCGGGCCTGCGGTTCTCGTCGGGCCAGTTCGTGATGGTCGGGCTGGAAGTCGACGGCAAGCCGCTGGTGCGGGCCTATTCGATCGCCTCGCCGGCCTGGCACGACGAGCTCGAGTTCTACTCGATCAAGGTGGCCGACGGTCCGCTGACCTCGCGCCTGCAGAAGATCAAGGTCGGCGACCAGGTGCTGATCGGCAAGAAGCCGACCGGGACCCTGGTGCTGGACGGCCTGAAGCCCGGCAAGCGGCTCTACATGCTGGGCACCGGCACCGGCCTGGCGCCCTGGCTGTCGCTGGCCCGCGATCCGGACGTCTATGAGCGCTTCGACGAGGTGATCGTCACCCACACCGTGCGCAATGTCGCCGATCTGAACTATCGCGAACTGCTTGAAGACGAACTGGCCAAGGACGAGATCCTGGGCGAGCTGATCGGCGGCAAGCTGCGCTACTACCCGACCGTGACCCGCGAGCCGTTCAAGACCCAAGGCCGGATCACCGACCTGATCACCTCGGGCAAGATCTTCGAGGACCTCGGCGTGCCGCCGCTCGACCCGGCGGTCGACCGGTTGATGCTCTGCGGCGGCCCCTCGGTGCTGGCCGACCTCAAGACCCTGCTGGTCGAGCGCGGCTACGAAGAAGGCTCGCTGGCCTCGCCCGGCGACTTCGTGCTGGAAAAGGCCTTCGTCGAGACCTGACGAAGAGACGATGCTCCCCCTCTGGGCTACGGGATTCACACAACTGCGTCGGCTTTGGCGCTGACGAAGCCGGCGAGCGTTGCG
>NZ_LMHT01000012.1:0-33880 GCF_001429025.1 Phenylobacterium sp. Root700
CCATCGGCGCCAAGCCCGGTGACTCCGTCGCCGCCGACGAGGTGCTGGTCGAGTTCGCTTGAGGGGGCCGCGGCCCCCTCAGTTCACGAAACTCAGAACCCGCTCGGCTTCACCCAGAAGCTCTCCTCCCACGACTGCCCGGCGGGGATGCTCTGCAGGTCCTTGTAGGTTCCCTTCTGAGCCGCGTTCATGGCGTTGGTGATGCCCGCCATCGGCTCGAAGGCGACGAAGCCGCGCTCAGGCGGAGCAGGTTCACCCGTGGTGGCGCTGAGCGGCACGGCCGGTCCCTGGCTGACCGGCGGCGGTGGGGTCTGGCTCGGCCTAGCTCCGCCACCTCCGGTCGCGGGCGGCGGCGGGGCCGCAGTGGAGTAGACCAGGACGGTCTTGTATTTCGGCCCCAAGGTCACCGAGAGCGATTGCCGCGCCCCTTTCAGGGTCACCGTCCCGCGTCCCTGCGCGTCACGCTCAAGGTCGGTGAACACGTTGTCGATCAGGCGCCCGTTGAACCGGCTGAGCGGCACGGCCTTGGAATCGCCGCCCCAGAAGGTTGACGCCGGCTCGGTGCTCCCGGTGGGAACGTTACGCTCATCGAGCAGCCAGTGGGTCTTGGCCGGAACGCTGAGCGTCCAGTCGGCGCGATTGGAGTCGGTCAGCTGGAAATAGGGGTGGAAACCGATCGCCACCGGCATCGGCTCGTCGCTCAGGTTGTCGATCCGGGTCCGCACCTCCAGCGCGCCGTCGGCCAGCCGATAGGTCATGGTCAGGGTGTGAGCGAAGGGGAACTGCTGCATGTAGCGGGGGATGCGGTAGAACTCGAGCTTGCTGGTCACCCAGGCGCCGCCCGCATCGGCCTTCACCTCGACCACCTTCCAGGCGCTGGCGCCGGTCAGGTAGCCATGGATGGGAACCGGCCCCCGGACGTTCCCCAGCTCCATGTCGAAGTTGTATTTCTGGCCGTTCGCATAGAACGCCGTCTCGTCGAGCCGGTTGGCGAAGGGCGCGAGCAGCGGGATCCCGTTCAGCCCCGGACGCGCCCGCATGTCGTCGACCGACTTGATCGGCATGCGCAGGACGTTGTGTCCCCGGACCACCATCTCGTATGCGTTGCTCACCGGGGTCAGCACCGAGACGACGGTATCGGTTCGAGCATCGCGGAGCTGCGCCACGTCTCCGGTGATCCGAGCCGTGTAGCGAGCCTGGGCCGCCGCCATCCCCGGCAAGGCCAGGATTGTGGCGACGAGCACGACGCTCAGCCCACGCAAGATTGAGGCAAGCCTTGTGTTTGACCGCATGCCGAACGTCTCCATCGCCCTGTTCCCCTCCCCTGCCGACCCGCAGGCGTTCAGCCGACCTTGGCGGTCCACCATTCCAGAGTCCGCCGGTGATTGTCGGCCTCGGCCTGGAGACGTCCTTCAGGCGTCAGCTGGTCGACATAGGGCAGCTTGCTGGCCTTGGTCTTGACCCACGCCATGTGCCGGGCCTGATCGCGCGCCCTCCGGTCCTTGGGCATGCTGACCCAGTAGGCGTCGGTCAGGCACGGGACCTTCAGCGGGTCGCGGGTGATCAGCTCTTCGACCGGATTGATCTTGTTGTGGCTGCTCAGGATCTTGAACAGCGCCGCCTGGTCAGCGACCCCGTCGCCGAACAGGACCTCCGACAGCAGGAAGCCGTCTTCATAGGGCGCCACGCCCATATCCTTCATCGAACAGGCGAAGGCGTAGGGGGCGAGCTTGGTGCAGACCTCCACCGGCTGCTCGAGCAGGGCCAGGTTGTTGCCGGGATCGACCAGCGCCCCGAGGTACTCGCTCGACGTCGCCTTCAGGAAGGCCACATGATCGTCGACCAGTCGGTCCTTGTGGTTTTCCAGCGCGATCTTCACGCCGATCTTCTCGGCGATCGGCAGGCATTTCAGGACGATCGCATTGGCCTCCGCCTGCCAGGCCTCGAATTCCTCAAGCGACTTGAAGCTCTCATAGCGACGGCCGCTGAAGCCCTGCGGTGAGCGGCTGACCGCGCGTACGACGCTGGCGCCGACCGCCTTGGCGTCGAGCAGCGACTTCTCAAACGCTGCGGTGTCGTCCGAAAGCCGGCTAGGGAGCCGAGCGTTGCCCTCCACCCACATCTCCAACTCCTCCAGGCGCCGGCGAACCCGCGCTAGGTCGCCGCTCGGCGAGAACTGCAGGCCTCCAGCGCCGAGCGAGCGGCAATATTCCACGACCGCCACGGAGTCGGCGGCCCCTTCCCGCCCACGGCTGTAGGCGCCGAGCGAGGCGGACCCGATCCCCATCTTGGATTTGCGGGGCAGCGACTGTGCGAACGCCTCCCCCGACCACGCAGCGGCGGTGATGGCGGCTCCGGCCGCGAGCAGTTCACGTCTGGTCGTCACGTTTCCTCCGCGCGGGTGCGTTCCCGCTGCTATTTTGCTGTCAACCACCGCCCGTCACGACGGCCACGTCTGCGATGAACTTAGGCGCGCTCCCCCGAGGCCAGGCGGCCCGGTCGTCGAGGGCGAAACCTGCGCCTCCAGCCCCGATCAATCTGTATACTAAATACGAAATAGTCGGTGTCAACGGCGCGTTTGGAGCGCGCGACGGGCGCCTCTAGCAGTCTCAAACAGACCTGTTTGGCGCCGCGCGCGGCGAGAGCTCAGTAGATCCACGTCACCTGGAGCGGCCGCGAATTGAGCCATGACCTCGCAGGCCGCTCATCGGCGCGCTGTACACGTGCTGATCAGAAATCCGGCGGCGGCGATCAAGTGTCCGTCGCCCACGCACTTCGTACATTCAACAGGAGAAATATACGCGCCACAGCTGCACAACACTTGCGAGCCAGGGCGCCCGCCCCTAGCATTGAATGCAACCTACGACTTTATTCCGCCGCATAAGCCAGCAGGATATCAAGTCGTGGAGCTAGGAGTTCATATAGTGGCGACCCTTGTTCAGGCATCCAGCGAGAGCACGCCGACAACTCTGAAGCAATACGTCTATAATCTTGTCCGTCAGGCGATCCTGAGCGGCAAGTACAAGCCCGGCGCCCGACTGAACGAAAGTCAGCTGGCGCGGGAATTCAACATCAGCCGCATCCCCATCCGAGAAGCGTTGATGCAGCTCCGCGAGCACGGGCTGGTCATGAGCCACGAGCGGCGAGGCATGTTCGTCACCGAGCTCTCCGACGAGGAGGTGCAGCAGATCAACAGCCTTCGCGTGGTGCTCGAGGCCGAGGCGATCAAGCTCTGCCGCGCACGCATGACGCGGCCGTTGGCGGCCAAGCTCACCAGCCTGGTCGAGCAGATGGAGAACTCCGACGGCTCCACCGATATCGACTCCGCCGCGCTCGACCTGGAGCTTCACCGCACGATCTGGGAGGCGGCGGGAAACCCTCAGCTCGCCAAGGCGCTGGACTCGCTCGCCACGGTGCTGTTCGCGCACACCGCGCTCGAACACGTCAGCAATGAGGTTCATCACTGGCGCATGAACCACCACCGCCAATTGCTCGACGTGATCCTCGGCCGCTCGGACACGCCCCCCGAGGCCGCCGTGATCGAGCACCTGCGGATGTACTACAAGGACCCCGAGAAGTTCTCGAGCTTCGCGAGCGCGCAGCCGTAGAAGGTCCCAGGCTTCTAAGGCTGGGCCGCCGCGTCCGGCGCGGGCGTGTCCGGCCTCGCGGGAAGCTGACCGGTTAGGCGACCTAGCAGCTTGAAGGCGTAGAGCATGGCGCGGCCGCGCACCGCGCGGGTCGGCCCGCTGACGCCCGGCAAACCGGCCGTCTCGAGCTGCCCGATCGCGGAGTCTTCGCCCTCCAGCGGATGGGTCGCGATCCAGAAGAGGATGCGGGCGAGCTCGGCCCTGCTGAACTCCGCCGATAGGCGCTCCAGAACGATCGCCGGCAGGAACCGCTCGATCTCGCCCATCTGCAGCAGGTCGGGAACAGCGGCCACGTACAGCAGGTTGCGAACCCGCTGCACCGGATCAGCCACCCGCCCCGGCGGCCAGCCCGGCAGCGCTGCGCGAACACGCTCCAACTGATCCACGGCCGCCAGGTCCGGTTCCTGCCCGTCTCGCGCGACGGGGGCCACAAGGCCGTCGTCCGACGGCAGGCGATCGAAGGCGACCTGATCGAAGTCGGCGGGCGTCACCTCCCGCCAGGACGTCGGCGCGGGTCTGACCGCAGGCGCGGGTTCTGGGCGAGAGATCCCTTGTTCAGGCGCCGCGACGTGTGGGGCCGCCTCAGAAGCCACCGTGCTGGCGCTCGACGCAACGACATCGCTCGGCGTATCCGGTCGCGCCGTCGTCACGCGCGGGGCCACGTAGTCGCTGACGCTCCCGACATCCTCCAGCACAGTCACGGGTGCAGCGATGCGGCCCTGGGCGTGCGCCAGCAGGCCGACCAGCACCCAACCGCTGACCGCGGCGACCGCGCCGATCAGGTTAGTCCGGCGCTCACGCCGCCCGCTCGGCTCCCAGCGGAATAGGGTCACGCCGGCGATGAACCCGGCCAGCCCGATGGCCAGGAGGGCGAAGAGGTCGAACCCTCGATCCCCAAGACCGCCCCCGGTCACGCAGCTCTGGATCACGGCGACCGCGTATCGGCCAGGCAAGAAGGCCGACACGTGCAGGGCCCAGTCCGGCAGGGCCGAGAGCCGCACGGCCACCCCGCCGATCATCAGCATCGGCAGGAAGATGCATTGTCCAAGCGCCTGCACCGCCGGCACGTTGTCGGCCAACAAGGCGATGACCAATCCCACGCCCAGGAAGGCGATGGTCACGAAGGTGAAGGCCACGAACAGGCCGGCCGGATCCGTCGGGACAGGCATGCCGACGGCGAACGCGACGAGCAGTTGCAACAGCGCCGCCGCCGCGATCAGCAGGTAGCGGCTGATCAGGATAGCGGTGACGAAGACCCAGGTCGGCGTAGGCGTCGCCCGGTAGCGCCGCCAAACCCCCAGCTCCCGCTCGCTGACCAGGGTCGTGGCCAGGCCGAAACAGGCCCCGCCCAGCACCGTGACGGTGAGCAGCTCGCCCATATGGAGGGCCAGCGGGACCTCCTCGTAGCGGTAGAGCGCCCAGAACGCCGCCAGGAAGATCAGCGGAAACAGAAAGCCGTAGAGCAGCCCCATCGGATTGCGGAACGCCAGCCGCAACGCCAGGCCGGTCTGGCTTAGAAGCGCTTGCATCGCGGTCACTCCAGCCCCGGCCGCTGGACGAGTTCGGCGATGATGTCTTCCAGGCTGGCGCGCGAGGCCCGCAGGGTGACGACCTCCACCGCCTGCAGGCTAAGGACGGCCATCAGGCGCGCCAGGGCGGCCTCGAGATTGGCGGTCGAGAAGCTGACGGTGAAACCGTCGACCACGAGATGATCGAACAACGGCTCGGCGCTCAGCCACTCGGCTTGAACGGGTGTGCCGGCATGCACCTCCACCCGCATGGCCGCCCCGACCCTGGCGGCCAGCGCGCCAGGCGCGCCCTGCGCAACAATCTGGCCCTGGTGCAGGATGATCAGCCGGTCGCACAGACGATAGGCCTCGTCCATGTCATGGGTGGCGATCAGCACCGCCCGCCCCTCGCGCTTCAACCCGCCGATGTAGCCGTGGAGTTCGCGCCGGCTGGCCGGGTCGAGGCCCGCCGTGGGTTCATCCAGGACCAGCAGCTCGGGATCGTTGACGAAGGCCAGGGCCAGGGCGAGCCGCTGCTTTTGCCCCCCGGACAGGGTGGCGACCCGTGCGCCGGACTTCGCCTCCAGGCCAAAGCGCGCCTCAAGTTCGCCCACCCGCGCCGCCACCCCGTAGAGCCGGCCGAAGGCTTCCAGCGCCTCGCGCGGCGTGATCGCCGCGGGCAGGCCAGTGGTCTGCATCGCCACGCCGATCTTGCGTTTGGCGTCGGCGGGACGGCGCAGCAGGTCGACACCGCAGATTTCGATCGCGCCGGCGCTGGGCGCCCGCAGGCCGGTGATCGCGTCGATGATCGTCGACTTGCCCGCGCCGTTCGGCCCCAGAAGACCGAGCACCTCACCCTTCTCGATCTGGAAGTCGACGCCCGAGACAGCGACCACGTCGCCGTAGCTGACGCTGAGGCCGCGCACCACGACGCCGGGCTGGCGTCGTGGTGCGGCGCCCGGCTCACCGGGCCGCGCTTCAGTCATCAACGCCGACGGATAGCAAGATCCTCGTCCGTCCACGGCGTATCCCGGTGCGCATAGGCCTGACGCGTCTCCTTGACCGCCGCGGGAACCACCGGCGCGCCGGTATTGCCCCAGGCGCGGCGGACATAGGTGAGCAGCGAGGCGAGTTCCTCATCGCTCATGCCCGCGCCGAGCGGCGGCATCAAGCCCATCTTGCCCTCCTTGCCGCTCAGCAGGATGCGGGTCGTCGCATCCCCCGCCGCATTGACGTGGGCAGATCCGGCCAACGGCGCTCCGACACGCTCCACCCCGCGTCCATCGGGGGAGTGGCAGGCGACGCAGGTGCCGTCGTAGATCTCTTTTCCGGCGGCGAACAACCGTTGCTCGTCCGGCGTCAGCGGCGTCGCCGCCGGCGCCTGGGGCTTGCCCGGCCAACGCAGGCCGGCCGTCAGTTGCTGGGCGGCTTCCGCCGCCGACCCGCTCGACGCCGCCAGGGCGATGAGCGAGGTGGGCACGGCGGCGATTTCCATTTCCTTCGCCGAGGACCTGCGGCCCATGGCGCCGGGGACCGCCGATCCGGCGCGGCCGCCGACGACCGCATTGCCGGCGCCACCGCGTCCATCGCCGCCTTGCAGCCCCATGCTCATCCCTTCCATCAGGGCGATCCGAATGGGCTCGGCCCGCGCGCCGTCGCTCGCCAAGGCGAGCAGCGACTGAACCTGCGCCGGGTCACGGCTCTTGCTGGCGGCTCCGGCCAGCATGGCGATCGCGTCGCGGCTCGGATTGCCCGTCCGCAGAAGGCCGGCCAAAGCCGCGCCCTCCTGGTCGCTCAGCCCGCTGATCGCGGCGTCGACGGTGACAGGGTCGTCGCCATAGCGCTGCAGCATGGCCACGATCGGCTCGAGCTTGGCGTCCTTCGGCAGCTCGCCCAGGCTGGCCGCCAGCTGGCGGCGCACGAACCAGCTGGGATCGTCGATCTTGCGCAGCAAGGCGGCGCGGACGGGGCCCGGCTTGCCGATATAGGGCTCAGCCATCCTCACGGCGGCGGCGCGGACGTCCGGGCGGGCGTCGTCGAGCGCGGCGGTCACCAGCTTGGCGTCCATCGCGTCCAGCCCGTTGAGGGTCCAGAGCGCCTGAATGCGCGTGCGCCAATCGGGAGCTTTCAACACTTGCCGCTTCAACGCCGGCACGACCGACCTGTCGGCGCGTTGAATGAGCAGCTGCTGGGCGGTGTCGCGCCACCAGCCGCTGGGGTGCGAGAGGTGCTCCACCAACTGCGCCGACGTCTCCCCGCTCATGGACGGCTTCTTGTCCAAGACCATGCCGTCCTTGACGATGCGATAGATCCGGCCCCGGTTGATGTCCTTCGCCAGCCCCTTCTTGCCGATGTAGTCCTTTAGGTAGTCGGTCTGGAGCGGGCCGTCCTGCGAGACGCCGCGGTACATGTCGGTGATGTAGAGCGCGCCGTCCCAGCCCGTGGTCATCGCCACCGGCCGGAACCGCTCGTCGGTCGAGGCCAGGAGCTCCCCACGCGGATAGAAGTCAGTGGCCTTCAGACGCCCAGCGCCATCGTCCTCAAGCTTGAGCAGGTGGACCAGGTTGGTCGGGCCATCGACCACGAAGGCCTGGCCGTTGAGCTCCTTCGGCAGGCGGTCGCCGCGATAGATCAGCGGCGAGGAGACCCCGCCATAGTAGCTGGCGGTGCCGTCGGGACGGAAAATGTCGGTGCGGTAGCCGCGATTGAGCCCGAGAGTCGGCCGGACCGGCCAGAGCTTGGTGTCCTCCTGGCGAACCAGAGATTCATAGAGCCCGGCGGTCCGCACCAGATCGGGATTGCGGGCGAAATAGCGGGGAGAGACGTAGTCGACGAACAGCGGATCGGTGTTGACGTTGCGATAGATCCGCCCGCCATCGTCCTGGGTCACGCCCCATTGCCCGCGGTTCAGGCCCGGCACGACCTCGAACTTGCCGCTCTTGAACTCCAGATCATAGGTGTGCTCGGCGACGTAGATCCGGTTGTCCATCCCCCAGAACAGGCCGTTGGCGCCATGTTCGACCACGCCAAGGGTGGAGAAGGATTTGTCGAGCAGCTCCTTGGTGTCGAACTTCAAGTCGCCGTTGGTGTCGCACGCCTTCCAGAGGTTCGGCGGCTCTCCGACCAGGGCGCAGTTCTTGTCGAGGATCTTGAAGGCCCTCGGCATCACCAGCTTGTCCATGAAGACGGTGCGCTTGTCGAAAACGCCGTCCTGGTTGGTGTCTTCGAGAATGACCAGGTTGTTGATGGGCTCGAAGGAGTTGTCCATCGCGTCGTTGATCGCGAAGCCCTGCATCTCCAACACCCACAGACGGCCGTCGCCGTCGAACTCCATGAGGATCGGGTTCTGAACCAGCGGCTCGGCCGCCACCAGTTCCAGGCGGTATCCGGGCGGCATGTGGAAGGTCTTCAGCGCGTCTTGCGGCGACAGCGCCGCGACCTGGCCTTGCCCGTCAGGATGCACGGGCGCAGGCCACGGCCGATTGGCCGGGGAGCTCAACAGATTGAGCGCGCCCGTTTGGCCGAGCACGGCCACTGGAATAATGAACGCCGCCGTCGTTAGACCGGCCAGCATAACTTTGCGAAGACTCACGCCGCTTCCCCGTTTCCTCATCCGCCTGTATGGGTGATCGGCGGTGATTCTGTATACAGTGTGCTTTATGGAGGGGGAAGTGGCGCTAGACAACAACAGCGAGAGCCGTCCTGCCTCACGGCTCCGCACCTTGCGATGGATCGCCCTCGCCACCCTGCTGCTGGCCGCTATCATCGTACCCTTCGTTATCCTGGAAGCGCCCATCGCCGAAACGCTGACGCGCGCCTTCAGCGCCGCCGGCGACCGACCCTGGCTCAGCGGCCTCATTGTGATCGGCCTCCTGGCCGGCGACGTCGTGCTGCCGGTGCCATCGAGCCTGGTGAGCGCCTTCGCCGGCGGGGTGTTCGGCTTTGGGGCTGGAACCCTGGTGATCTGGATCGGCCTCAACCTCGGCAGCCTGTTCGGCTACGCCCTGGGCGCCAGCGCCGGTCGGTTCGCGGCGGTCCGCTTGGTTGGACAGGACGAACTCGACAGGGCCAGCCGGCTCTCCGACACGATCGGCCCCACCGCTCTGATCATAATGAGAGCCGTCCCGGTGCTGGCTGAGGCCAGCGTGCTGGCCGCCGGCGCGGCGCGGATGCCCAGGCTGCCGTTCCTGGCGGCCACGGTGATCGCCAATACCGGCGTCGCCGCCGCCTATGCGGCGACCGGCGCAGCCGCCGCCTCCACTGGCGTCTTCCTGTTCATCTTCCTTGGCTTGGCCGGTCTACCGGCCGCCGCCTGGGCCACGTGGCGGCTGTGGGCGCCGCGTGTCAGATCCAACAACGAGAGTAAGTTTCCATGAGTATGCGTCGCCTTCTGTGCCTGGGCGCGGCCACGATCTGGCCTGGCTATGCGGCCGCCCAGACACCGGCCTCCGTCGATTCCGTCGTGGTCACCGCCTCGCGGGTCGGCGCCGCCGCGGCCTCCCCCTACGCCCTCGCTGTGATCGAGGGTGAGCCGCTCGCGGCACGGCAAAGCGTGGCGGACGCCCTGTCGGGCGTGGCCGACATCCATGTTCAGGCCCCCGGCGGCCGCAGCGGCGTTTCCTCGATCTTCCTGCGGGGCGCAGATCCGAACTTCACCGTCGTACAGCTCGACGGAGTGCCGCTGACGGCGACCACAAACAGCCGCGGCGGCGCGGTGAACGTCTCTGAACTCGACGTCGCCGGGATCGAGCGGGTCGAGGTGGTCGCCGGCCCTCTCTCCAGCCTCTACGGCTCCGGCGCCCTGGCCGGAGTGATCAATCTCATCGTGCCCGGCGGGGCTCCCGACCATCGGTTCACCACCAGCGCCGCGCTCGGCTCGGACCAGGACTACGCGGTCGCGCTCGGCTGGCGCGGCCCGCTGGCTGGAAGCTTCGGCGGCTCCCTCACCGCGGCGGTGAGCGATGATGGATCGGTCTATTCGGGGTCGAAGTTCCGCACCTGGTCGGTGACCGGCAAGGCGGCGGCGGACGAAAGCCCCGAGAGCGCGCGGCTGGTCTTCAAGATCTCCAGAAACCGCGCCCACAGCTTTCCCGACAGCAGCGGCGGCCCGCGTTTCGCGACCCTGACAGAGCTCGAAACCCGAGAGGGCCGCGAAACCCTGGTCGGTCTCAGGGCCCCGATTATGGAGCTCGGCCGCCTGCGCATCGTCGCCGACGCCGCCTACCTGGCGCGGCGGGACTCCGTCGTGACCCCGGGCGTAGCGCCCTCGGCGTTTGACGACTTCGGGGTTCCCGCCGGAGAGGATCGGTCGCGCTATGAACGTCTATCGGCCGGTCTTGGCGCTCGGGTGAACGGCGGAAACTGGGCCGGGGCTGCGGGACTGGAGGCGCAGGTCGAGGACGGCCGCTCGGACGGGTTCATGGACTTCTTCGGGTTCCACATGCCCACCGGCTTCAAGCTGGAGCGGACGAGCCTGGCCGCGTTCGCCGAGGTCGGCCGCTCCGCCGGCGGCCTCGACCTCAACGCCGGTGTGCGGGTCGACGATCCTGAAGGCCTGGAGCGCGAAGTCACGGCCAGGGCGGGCCTGCGTTACGCGGTTACCGGCGCGCCGCTGGTGCTCCGCGCCTCCGGCGGCACGGGTTACAAGGCGCCCAGCTTCTACGCCCTCGGCAACCCGTTCGTCGGCAATCCGACGCTGCGGCCGGAGAAGAGCCGGGCCGCCGAGGCCAGCGTCGAGTGGACGATTGCGGAGGGCTCGGTCGCCACGCTCACCGTCTTCCACGCGCGTTACACCGACCTGATCGACTTCGTGCCGGGCCCGCCGCCGCAGTTGCAGAACCGCAAGCTGGTGGTGTCGCAAGGCGCGTCGGCCGCGCTGACCTGGGCCCTGAGCCCAACCTTGGCCGCGGCGATCCAGGCGACCTACGCCGACACCCAGGACGACGACACCGGCGAACAGCTGCTCAGCCGCCCGACCTGGCGCACGGCGTCGTCCCTGTCGTGGCGGCCGCACGAGGCCCTGCTGCTGACCGCCCGTCACAGCTATGTCGGGCCGCGCAAGGACTACGCCATCCCGGTCGGCCCGCGCCGCCTCGACGGTTATTCCGTGGTGTCCACTGATGCGGCGCTCACCATCCATCCGCAAACCATCGCCCGGCTCTCGATCGATAACGTGCTGGACAACGACTACGAGGCCGCGATCGGCTTTCCGTCACCGGGCCTGCGGGCACGGCTCGCGATCAGTCAGGAATTCTGAGCAAGCGGCGCTGGAGGTGAAACGCCTCCAGCGCCAGTCTTGAGGCGTGGCCTACGGCTTTCGCCCGGCCAGCGGGTTCAGGCGGATGACCATGCCGGGCGTGGCCGCCGACAAGCTCAGGCCGGTGCCCGCCCCCGTCGGGTTCTGCAACAGCGCGTACAACAGACCGTCAGGTCCGGTGATGACGGCGCGGGTGCGGCCGTATTCTCCGAACAGCACCTCCTGGTGAACCACCTCGCGTCCCTTGATCTCCAGGCGCCGCAGGTGTTGCCCCGCCAGCGCGGCGACGAAGAGGTTGTTCTTCCAGCCTGGGTAGCGGTCGCCCGCGTAGAACGAGACGCCGCTCGGGGCGATCGTCGGGGTGTAGTAGACGATGGGCTGTTCCATCCCCGGCTCGCTGCGCTTGCTCAGCCCGCGCTGCACGCCCGCGGTGATGACGCCCCAGCCGTAGTTCTTGCCCTTCTCGACGATGTTGATCTCGTCCCCGGCGGTGGGGCCATGTTCGGACGACCACAGCAGCCCTGTCACCGGATCGAAGGCCAAGCCCTGTGGATTGCGGTGCCCGTAACTCCAGATCGTCGGCACGGCGCCTGGGGTGTTCACGAAGGGATTGTCCTTCGGCACCGAGCCGTCGTCGTTGATGCGGTGGATCTTGCCGAGCGGCGTGCTCAGGTTCTGGGCGTTCGCCATCTCCCCGCGCTCCCCGAGCGAATAGAAAAGATGCCCCTCCCGATCGAACAGCATGCGCAGGCCGTAGTGCGCGCCGCTTGAGGTGTAGAGCGAATAGGGCGCCCGGAAGATCTCCTGCGACTGCACCCACTCGTTGCGGCTGTTGAGCTTGCCGCGCACCAGGACCGTCATCGACGGCGGGCTCGGAGGCCGCGCGAGCGTTACGCCGGCCGGCGTCGGCGGCGGCGTCCAGCCGGGCATGGCCTCGGTATAGGCCAGATAGATCCAGCCGTTCTTGGCGTAGTTCGGGTGCACCGCCACGTCGAGCATGCCCCCGTCCTGCCGGGCCCACACCTGCGGCGTGCCCGTCACCGGCTCGGGCTGGAGCTTGCCGTTCTGGATGATCCGCAGCCGCCCGGTCCGCTCGGTGACCAAGAGCCGTCCGTCAGGCAGAAAGGCCAGGCCCCAGGGCACGTCCAGGCCGGTGGCCAACACCTCGATGCGGAAGTCCTGCTTCTCGCTTTTGACGACCTGGTCGACGGGCGATGGAACAAAGCGGGGCGCGCCCTTCACGTTCGCGCCTTCGACGCGGACGTAGGCGACCAACTGCCAGATCTGTTCCTCGGAGAGGGCTTCGCCAAACGCCGGCATCTCGGTGTCGGGCAGGCCCTTGCTGATCGTGGCGCGCAGTTGCTCGTCGGTGCGCCCCTCCATGCGCCGCTCGTCGAACAAACTCGGCGCCCGGCCGCCAGCGAGGTCGGCGCCATGACAGGCGACGCAGTTCTGAGTGAACACCTCCCGCGAGGCCGCGAGCGGGCCTCCGCCGGGCGGTCCCGCCGCCGGCGCCCCGGCAGGCTGTTGGGCGATCCCTGACGAGACGCCGGCCGCAAGCGCCGTCACCCCCACGACAACGGCCATGGCGCCGAACCACTGCGACCTCAGCATTCCGTCCCTCACCTTCTATTTCTGAAGATTGTATACATCTTAGCTCGACTTTGGCGGCCACGCCAAGGCCGGCCGCAAGAGCTCGGGCGCGCGAGATTTGGCGAGACTCCGCCATCGCCGCGGGCGTTCTGACATTTTGAACGCGGAGAATGCCGAGCTCGTCGACGCGCGCCCGCACGACGCAGGCCGGGCGCCTATTGCTGTGATCGCTTCCGGACTGCGGAAGCGCGCGGCCCCCTCGTGAGCCGCGCTCATTCCAGCAAGGCTCGTGAAATGAAGACGATTGTCTCCGTACTGCTGTTGTCGCTCGCCGCTCCCGGCGTCGCCGGCGCGGCCAAGCCCTATGAAGTCATTCGCGCAGGCGACAGCGAGATGACCTGCGATCAGCTACGAACGGAAATCAACGCCTTGAACGGCGCTGTCCAGACCGCGCAAGACGAGCAGGCGAAGCGGGAGAGCCGTGGCCGCATGGCCAAGGGCGTCCTTGGCGGAATCGCCGGCAGCGCGCTTTCCGCCGCCCCGTCCCTGCTTGGCGGCAAGCTCGGAGGCGGGATGACGCAGTATGCGTTGAACGGCGCGCTGCAGAGCATTCAAAGCAGCGCCGCCCAGGCGCCGGCCGCCGCCGAGCCCTCGGCTGGACCCAAGCCGGCCCCGCCCGAGCAAAAGAGGCTGGAGCACATGTCGGAGCTCTATCGCAGCGGCAGCTGCTGACGCCCCGGTGATCCGCGACGGAGGCCGGCGTGATTGAGCTCGTGATCGGCTCCAAGAACTACTCATCCTGGTCGATGAGAGCCTGGATGCTGTTGCGGCTCACCGGCCTGCCGTTCGTCGAGACCACCGTTGAACTCTACAGCCCCGGCGCGCGCCAGCGGGTGATGTCCATGGGGGGCGAGACCGGCCTGGCCCCGGTCCTGATCGCTGAGGGCGCGGCCATATGGGACACGCTGGCGATCACCGAGCATCTCTACGAGCTGCGCCCTCGAATTTGGCCCGCTGCCCCGCGCGACCGCGCCCGGGCGCGAAGCTATGCGGGCGAAGTCCACTCCGGCTTGAACGCGCTCCGGGCCGCGATGCCCTGCAACACCCGGGCGCGAAACCGGACCGCGACGATCTCGCCTGAGGTCGAGGCCGATATCGCTCGCGTCGCCGAAATATGGAGCCGAGCAGGCGGCGGCTGGCTGTTTGGCGACTTCTGCGCCGCCGACATCATGTTCGCCCCCATCGCCGCCCGCTTTCGCACCTACGACGTAGCCTTGCCTGACGCAGCCCAAGCCTACTGGCTAAGGCTGCTCTCGCACGACCTGTCCGCAGAATGGTTCGCGCTTGGGCAAGCGGACCCGACAGTGATCGACGCCTTCGAGCTGCCGATGCGGACGGCGGACTAAGCCGCCGCCCCTGCCATAGGCGCTCATCGATCGGCGCCCGCCACGAACGCGGCGGAGATCGGCCCACCCTTCGAAATCCCGTAGCTCTCGTACATGTTGTAGCGATCAGGCTTCAGGCTGGCGGATTCCGGGAACCAGACGCGCACCCGCATTTCCAGCGGCGGCACGAGCATCAGGGTCGCCAGATATGGCTTCCGGCTCAGATCGTCGGCCAGGTAGAAGTTGCCCAGGGCGTGGCGCGCCTCGCCGTTCGCGTCGGAGATCGAGATGTCGATGTCCGACTCCACGATCTTCTTCATCAATCCGGAATCGACCTTGAACCCGACCACGGCTTCCCAGTCGCCATCGTCGCCTCGGTTCAGCGAGATCAGGCGCACTTGGAACGTGTTCAGTTTTACGACCTGGCCGGCCGCCACGCCGCCGGGGGCCTGCGGCAGGGGCGCATAGGTCGGCCGCTTCAACGGCGCGCCGGCAAGATAGAACTCCGCCATTGGAGCGTCCTGGCTCTTCACCAGCAGCCGGGCTGGTGTCACGCCGGCCGGCGGCCTTGGGAACACCAAGGTCAGGACGGCCTGCTCGTTTCGTTGCAGGGGCCGGCCCCGCTTCATCGCGTCCGCGCCGGAACGGCCATAGTTGTTGCCGTCGGTTTCGTATTCGACGCCGTCAGACCCGATCAGCACGAAGGTGTTGTAGGCCGTCTGAAGGCTCATCGACTTCTCGGTGTTGTTGCGAGCCGTCAAAGCCACTTCGATGGGCGCGGTCGGCCCGCCGCGACGACCGGCTGCGTCGACACGGTAAGACATGCGTCCGGCCAAGGTGAACGCCCCGCCGAGGCCGCCGCCCCTGATCTCGGGCAGGGACTCGGCCGGCGCTTCGATACGGCCGCCGGCGCCCAGGGTGGGCAGCGGGATCCGGACGGATTTGCCGTCGACATATTTGATCTTCAGCCCCTCGAGCCTGGGCAGTTGCTGCGTGACGGTCCACATATGGACCTGCTGCTGGGCGCTGTTGTCACCAACCTCGTAGACGAAGCGCGCCGTGATCCGGCCCTTGGGCGGGATCGGCGTATTGGCCAGATAGTGCCAGGGCGGCAACGCGTCCTCGGTCTGATGGACATATCCCATCCGCAGCAACGAAACCTCGACGCCGTCCTTTCGCCCAAGGACCGTGCGGACCTGCTTGTCGCTGAAGGGCAGGGTTTGCGTGGTGTCGTTGCGGAAGGTCGCGGTGACGACGACGTTGCGGGTCTTGCCGTCCACCGCGCCATAGGCGACCTCGTCCAGGCGCACCGCCCAGAGTTGGACGGGGTTGAAGCCGGTGTCGTCCAGCGGCGCGGTCGCGGCCTTCTCGGGCGCGGCGTTCTTGGTCCAGTTCTCACGCTCGCCGATCTGTTTCAGGAACAGGTGACGCCAACCTCCGGCGTCGCCACGCGCCAGGAAGAAGGCCGAGCCGGACAGCGCCCCGCCCTTCTCGCTCGTTCCCTGCCAGCGGTTGCCGCCGTCCATCGAATTGAGGAAGCCGAGCATCGCGCTCTCATACTTCCCCGGCGCGGTCGGCATGGCCGGGACATTCACGCCCTTGGCCTTGAGCGCGGCGAGCAGGTCCTTCGTCCCCTTCTCGCTCAGGAAGGCGATCTTGGTCATCTGGACGGTGTTGAAGGCCGGCGGGAAGTCCTCGATCTTGAAGCGCCGATCGGGAAACTGATTGGCTGGGTCGTCGATCTTCAGGACCTTGCGGTTAAAGTCGGTGAGGCTGATCAGGGTCTCGCGCTGGCCGCCATAGCCGCCGCCCGGCGCATTCATGACCGGGTCGAAGTTCACCTCCGGGGCGTTGATATAGGCCGACCACTCGTCGAGCGTCCTGCCGGTGGACTTCTTGATCATCCACTCCAGGGGCTGCTTGGTGAGCTCGCTGATCGCGTCGGTCAGCACTTTGGGCAGGATGCTGGACATCACCTTTCGGATGAAGACCACGGTCGCGATCGCGAAGTCCGGCGCTCCGGCCATGCTGATCAGGTGATCTTCCAGGTACTTCGTGGCGACCTCCTTGGCCCGGCTCGGGTCGGAGTCGCCGTAGACGATCGCCAAGGCGATCTGGTGCGAGACCTGCGGCCAGGCGCGCAAGCCGTTGTCGATGTCCTCGATCCAGGCCTTCTTGTACTCAGCTTCCGGCCCGTTGGCCGCGGCGTAGGCCAGGCGCGCGGGACCCGAGCGCGACATTCGCTCACGGTCATAGGTGTCGACGTCCCGCTGCAAGCCGTTGCGAAGCTGGGAGAAGATCGCCGGGATCGAGGCCTTGTCGCCGGGCCCTTGCAGCAGCCGCTGGTCCAGCACCGAACCTGGCGAACCACGCACCATCTCGCGGTAGATGAAGCCGTCGACGCCGTCGATGCTGGCGCGCGTCGAGAAGCTCGGGGTGCGCTTGCCGACATAGCCCTCCAGCACGATGTGCTTGAGCGCGTTCCTAGGATCGGGGCTGATCGCGAAGTCGCCGCCCGTGTAGTAGTTGACGAACGTGTGCATGAACATGTCGCCGGCGGCGTGGGTGATGTAGCCGGCGACGAAGGCGCGGATCTCCGGCGTGTCGTTGCGGGCCAGCCTCAGGATCTTGGCGGCCTCGCTCTCCTCCAGTTGCTGCTGGGCCGCGCTCTTGGGCCCATAGGCCTTGCGCCAGAGGTGGGTCAGCCAAGCATCCGTCCCCGCGGCGCTGGGCAGTTCGCCCTTCTCCGGATCCCCCAGCAGGCTCTTGTTCGTACCTGGGTGGATGAGTTGCTGGCCCGTCAGGATGTCGGGATAGGCGTCGGGGCCGACGACCCCGGCGCGAAACTGCTCCGGCTTCTGACGCAGGGCCGCGAGGATCGCGGGATTGACCTCGAAGGCGCCGAGGGGCGCGAGGATCTTCCCGGTCTCGTAGTCCGTCTCGTAGATGGTCACCTTGCCGTCGTCGACGGCGTCCACCCTCACCTGCTCGGCCAGATAGATGTGGGTCTTGGGTTTCCAGGCCGCGGCGGGCGTGGAGACCAGCGCGCAAAGCAGCGCCGTTCCCAGTCCAAGCCGCCACCGCTCGAGCATCGAACGGCGGTTCAGGGGTGTCGTCATCTTTGGCCCGTCCAGCGCGATTACGCGCCTGGATCAATCACGCCCCGGCGACAGACTCGATCAGCGTGCGACCAAGGCCGGCAAGGCCGCGATGAAGACGGCGCGCCGGCCTGACGTCAGATCGAGCTAGCGCCCGAAAGCTCTGTGATCACGATCGAGCAACCCATCGTCTGGACGCTCGCGCGCCCTGTTGGAAGTTGCACTTTCATTGAGAACCGTTGCTTCAACAGAGGCGCCCCGAGCGACGGCGGCCGGCCACCACAATCACAAATTGACATCCGCATATCTGCGATATCAGATCCCCCAACGCTTGGCCTGACTGGTAAGGATCGAACATGCTTCCCGCAAAGCGCGCCCTGGGCGCTGGCATAGGCTTGGCCGTCGCCCTAGGCCTGATGGCCGCGGCGCCGCCGTCGGCGGACCTCATCGTCGTCAACGGCAAGGTCTATACGGCCGACGCCTCCCACAAGATGGTCAGTGCGCTTGCCGTGCGCGGCAACCGGATCGTGGCGACCGGGACGGACAAGGAGATCGAAAAGCTCCAAGGCGCGAAGACCCGCGTGATCAACGCCCAAGGCCACTCGGTCCTGCCGGGGTTCATCGATTCACACGTCCACATGCTGGCCGGCGCCGAGGGGCTGGAAGGCCCGAACTTGTCCGGCGTCCGCAACGCCGCTCAACTTCAGAAAGTCGTGGGCGAGTTTATCGCGGCCCACCCGGAGCTCACCTGGATCCGTGGCGGCGGCTTCTATGCGGACTTCACGCGACATGATCTTGATCCGGTGACCGGCGACAAACCTGTCCTGCTCATGGCCGGCGACGGCCACAGCATGCTGGCCAACACCAAGGCGATGAAACTGGCCGGGATCACCAAGGACACGCCCTCGCCCGCCGGCGGTGAAATCGCCCACGACCCCGTAACGGGCGAGCCGACCGGAGTGTTTCTGGAAACCGCTCAAAGCCTGGTCCAACGGGCCCTTCCCGTTCAGACGACCGCCGACCTGGAGCGCATGGTCCGCGAAGCGACGGACGAGGCTCACAAGGCGGGGGTCACGACAATCGTCAATGTCGGCCATCCGCCGGAGCTGGCGATCTACGACGGAATGCGTCGGCGCGGGGAACTGAAACTTCGAATTCACAACGCGCTTTGGCTGACCCCCGGGTCGCCCACGGAGTTCCGGCCAGGCCTAGGGTTCCCTGACGTCTTCACCTTCTCCGAGCAAGACGCCGATGTGTTCGAGGGGATCAGGCGCACCTACCCCGACAACGAGCTCATGACCGTCAACATGGTGAAGATCATGATGGACGGGGTCATCGAGTCCCACACCGCCGCCATGCTGAAGCCCTATGCCGATGAGCCGGGCGTGGGCGAGACCAACTACACCCCCGCCGAATTGAACCGGGCCATCTCGATGATGGACCGCCGGGGCTGGCAGATCATGACGCACGCCCTCGGAGATCGCGCCGTCAGGATGGCGCTCGACGGCTACCAGGTCGCCGAGACGGCGAACCCCGCGCCTGCGAGGGGCCGCCGCCACAAGATCGAGCACATGGAAAGCGTCGATCCGGCCGACATCCCGCGGTTCGCCGCCTTGGGCGTCATCGCTTCCTTCCAGACGGCCCACGCCGGAGGCATGAACGATCCCCAGCACCGTGGCCAACGGTGGCGCTATCTTGGCTATGAGAGATCGGCCTGGGGCTTCCCCTGGAAGAGCATCAAGGACGCTGGCGGTCGGCTCGCGCTTGGCAGCGATTGGCCGGTCGTCTCCTTGAACCCCGGCTATGCGATGTCCGTGGCGCTCAATCGGCTCGAAAACAAGCCGATCCCGGACCAGAAGCTGACCCTGACCGAAATCCTCGACGGTTATACGCGCGACGGCGCCTACACGATCTTCGAGGATAAGCGCCTCGGTTCGCTCGAAGTCGGGAAACTGGCCGACGTCGTCATCCTGGCTGACGACATCTTCGCCAAGCCCCCCAGCAGCGGCGCCGACCTCGTGGTGGATCAAACGATCTTCGACGGCCAGGTCGTGTATCGCCGCGACGGCGTCGCCGATCGCAAATGACGCCTGCCGACCAGACGTAACGCCCGCCAGTCAAGTGATCTCAGTTAGGACCGCTTGACTGGCGACGAGCGCTTGGCGCCGCCGCGGCGCCGGCCAGTCAAAGAGGCTGCGCCACGCCGGCAGGCCCGACTTCACCTTGACATATATGCCCAATACTTGCGCCTCCGCTGCACTAACGCCGCGCTTGCCGGCAAAATCACGTCCAAACCCTCACTAACAGGCACGATGCTTGACAGCGTTTCTATTGTGATCACAGGCTGCGCTTGACAAAATCGGGAGGGTGCGTCGTGAAACCAGTCAGTCGACTAAAAGCGCAACTATTCGGATGCGCAGTTATCCCCTTAATCGCGCTCGCCAGCGCCGCTCAGGGGGCCGAGGCGACGGAAAAAAATCGAGGGACGGAGATCAGCGAGATCGTCGTCACGGCGACGCGTCAGGAGCAGTCGCTGAGCAAGGTGGCCATCAGCGCCACCGCGTTCACGCAGGAGACCCTGGACAATAAGAGCGTCAAGTCCATCGACGACCTCACCCGGCTCTCGCCTGGCGTCAACTTGACCCGAAACGGCTTCGGCACGCAGGCGAGCATTTCGATCCGCGGCATCAGTTCCGACATTGGGGCCGGCACCACCGGCATCTATATCGACGACACGCCCATCCAGACCCGCTCGGTTGGCTACTCTTCGACCAACGCCTATCCGCAACTCTTCGACCTCGCCCGTGTGGAAGTTCTGCGCGGCCCGCAAGGCACCTTGTTCGGCGCCGGCTCCCAAGGCGGCACGGTGCGGTTCATCACGCCCGATCCCAGCCTGACCGACTTCAGCACCTATGGTCGGGCCGAAGTCGCCGCCACCAAGAGCGGCTCGCCCAGCGCCGATATCGGCGTCGCCACCGGCGGCCCGATCATCGCCGACAAGCTCGGCTTCCGGGTCAGCGCCTCGGTACGTCACGAGGGCGGGTTCATTGACCGCATCGACTGGCAGACCGGCAAGGTCATCGACAAGGATTCGAACTCCCAGGACGCCGTCGTCATGCGCGGCGCGCTGACCTGGGCGCCGACCGAGAACCTGAGGATCAGCCCGTCGGTCATCTATCAGGACGTCAAACTCAACGACACCTACGCCTTCTGGGATACGATCTCAGACCCGTCGGAGAACGTCTACAAGCAAGGTCAGTCGCTTCCGCAGACCGACAAGGACAACTTCGTCCTGCCCGCGCTCAAGATAAACTATGACATGGGGGCGGTCGAATTCGTCTCCAACACGTCGTACTTCACACGGATCACTCACGCGATCGACGACTATACAACGCTGAGCGCCGGCCTATTCGCCGACGACACTCATATTCCAGGGTTCCCCGAGTACGTTTCGTACGCCTACATGGAAAACAAGCAAAACGTCTTCACACAAGAAGTGCGTTTGCAGTCGACCGATACGGAATCGCGCCTCACCTGGGTCGCGGGCGTCTTCTATTCCGACGCCGTCCAGAAATATGTCGAGCACATTGTCGACCCGCAGTTCGAGCAACTGTCCCAACTCCTGTTCGGCGTACCGCTTGAGATCGCCTTCGGACAGTCGCTGATCGGCCCCGATTCCCTGATCGCCTACGGGCGCGTACGCGACAAGCAACTCGCCGCCTTCGGCGACGTGAATTTCCAGCTGACCGACAAACTGAAACTGACCGCCGGCCTTCGCCTCTCCAAGGCCACCGTGCAGTTCAGCGACTTCGGAACCGGCCCCTTCGCTGGCGGGACGACGGCAGCCTCCGGCAAGGCGAGCGAAAAGCCGGTGACGCCAAAGTTTGGCGCAACTTACCAGTTTGACTCCGGCAACATGCTCTACTTCACCGCCGCCAAGGGCTTCCGGGTCGGCGGGGCGAACCCGCACATTCCGGCCAGCCGCTGCGGCACGGACTTCGCGAACCTGGGCATCGCCGGCGCGCCGGACACCTACGAGTCCGACAGCCTGTGGAGCTACGAGTTGGGCTCCAAGAACCGACTGCTCGACAACAGGATGCAGATCGCGGCGAGCGTCTATCGCATCGACTGGAAGAACATCCAGCAAAACCGATATCTGCCCCGATGCGCGATGCAGTTCACCGACAACCTCGGGACCGCCCGCAGCGAGGGCTTTGACCTGCAGGTGCAGTACAATCCGGTCGCCGGGCTGATGCTGGAGGGCTCGCTGGCCTACACCAACGCCAGGTACACCAAGCCGGTCTATGGCCCCTTCGATCCCAACCTGGGGCGAGACCGCATTATCATCAATGAAAACAACCACCTGATAAGCCGCCCCTGGAGCGGAACCCTGGCGGCGGAATACAACTTCACCTCATGGGGCGATCGCGACAGCTATGTCCGCGCGGACTACGAGTATCGGGGTGGCTCAGCCCTGACCGCGGCTCGAGATTCCATGACGACGAGTTTTGATCCGGCCTCTCCGGATCCCGAGCCGACGCACAATCTCAAAGTACGCGCCGGTGTGAAGCTCGACGCCGTGGACATCTCGGTCTTCGCAACGAACATCCTGAACAACCATCCGACGCTGACCCGCTACGCTGAAGGCGGCGACCCGGTGCGGCGCGTCACGACGCTCAACCCGCCGACCGTCGGCCTCACCTTGACGACCCGCTTCTAGACACCACGTGTGATGGCATCGTGGCCTACCCGCATGGGTAGGCCCCGACAGCTTCCGCAAGGCCGATCCGACTGGACCGGATTTGCCAATATCCATTTGATTTTATTATCCTTATTCGTACTTGAGGTGGCTAGTTCGGCCGGAAATGGCCACGCCCACCACCCCTTGACGGACCCCAGATAACAGTGTGTGATCACACATCTATTAAGCTTTGCGCCTGAGGGGCCATGAACATGAAACACCTGCCATTGATCGGCGTCCTGCTGCTTAGCGCATGCTCGCCCACCGCTCCGGCCCCGGCCAAGGACGTGGCGGCCGCACCGGCGGCGGTCGACGTCGCCGCCACCCAAGCCGAGGTCCGCACCTTCATCGAGACCTACAACGGCTACTACGGCGCCAACGATCTCGACCGTTACTTCGCCTCCTTCGATCCGGGCCTGACCCAATGGTGGCCCAGCGGCCGCGTCGACTTGGCGACCTATGAGAAGAGCTGGCGCGAGGGCGTGGCCAAGGGCTACGGAACCGCCAAGGCCGTGGTTTCGGACCTGCAGATCCAGGTCGGTCCGTCGGGCGACACGGCGGTTGCGACCTATCTCCTCGAAGTCACCCCGCGCGTCCCGGCCGGCAAGACCGCGACCGTGGAGCGGAACCAGGAGACCGACGTGCTCTTCAAACAAGCCGGCCAGTGGAAGATCGTCCACGTGAACTACGGTCCGGCGGCGCCGCCCAAGAAATAGAAGATATCGGCAAAAACGATCGGCGGCGGGCCCCTCAAGGCCCGCCGTCATTCGTCGCAGCTTCCCGGACTCGCTGTGTTCGGCAGATCCCCATGGCCCGCACGATCGACCGGGCCCAAGCGTCCCAGGTCGCCTAAATGATAGGCGCCCGCCCTGGACCGCTGCTCAATTCCCGCCCAGGTCCCAGCAATGGCGGTGAAACGTCTCCCCAGCCTTGCTGGCCTTGGGAGCGAACAACCATCCTCAGTTCGTCAAGAAGAACCACGCCACCGCCGAGGCGGAACGTGGTCAAAATGGGGATAACTACAAACATGACCTATCTGAAAACCGCTCTTTGCGCGACGGCTGGCGCCCTGATGTTCGCTGGCGCCGCCATGGCCGATCCGCTCGCCTCGCCCGCCATGACCGGTCCGGTCCTGGCCAATCCAAACCCGATCTCGGTCGACGCTGGTCCTCTGGGACAAGTCTATGTGAGCGGCGTGGTCAGCGGCGTGGCCATGGCGCAGAGCAATCCCGCCTTCGGCGATCACAAGACCCAGGCCGACATCAGCAACGGCCAGGTGGTCATCCAGACGACCGAAGGGCCCATCCAATTCTACGTCCAGGCCGGCATCTATTCCCTGCCCTCGCTCGGGCTCGGCTATATGAAGTCGGACAAAATCACCGACGCGACCTTCGGCGCTGTGCCGAACGCCTACGTCAAGATCGTTCCCAGCGACAACGTCTCGGTCATGATCGGCAAGCTGCCGACCCTGGTGGGCGCGGAGTACACCTTCACCTTCCAGAACATGAACATCGTGCGCGGCCTGCTGTGGAACCAGGAGCCGGCGGTCAGCCAAGGCGTCCAGTTCAACTTCGCCAGCGGCCCGATCAGCGCCTCGGTCGCCTGGACCGACGGCTACTATTCGGAAAAGGCCAACTGGATCTCCGGCTTGCTGACCTACACCGTGTCGCCGTCGGACTCGGTCAGCGTGGTGGCCGCCGCCAGCACCTCGGACAACTCCCACTCGAGCTTCGCCACCTCGCCGCTGCTGAACAACAGCGAGATCTACAACCTGCTCTACACCCATAACTCGGGCGGCCTGACCATCACGCCGTATCTGCAGTACAGCCGCGTCTCCGAAGACGCCGGGCTCGGCATCCCCGCCGACTCCGCCACCTTCGGCGCGGCGGTGCTGGGCAAGTACGCCTTCAGCGACGAGTTCAGCCTGGCGGCCCGGGCCGAGTACATCAAGTCCACGGGCTCGGTGGCCAAGGGCACGCCGAACCTGCTCTACGGGCCGGGCAGCAAGGCCTGGTCGCTCACCGTCACCCCGACCTATCAAAAGGGCGTCTTCTTCCTGCGCGGAGAGGCTTCCTATGTTCAGGTCCTCGACAGCACCCCGGGCTTCGCACTCGGCGACAGCGGCACGGACAAGAGCCAGTTCCGCGCCATCGCCGAGGCCGGCTTCGTCTTCTAAACCGCTGGGGGCGCAACTCGCCCCCGTGATCACACTACCGTCCCACCGCCTCCTCTCTGGAGGCGGTGGGATAGATGATCGAAGGCGGCGCCGACGCGCCCCTCCCGGGTGGATCAGCCCCGCAGATCAGCCCTGACCAGACCCCGCGCAATCAAGCCCCAGACGCCCCACTCTGCTCCAAGCCCCACGCGGGCGGAGACACAGCCAAGCGGCCAATCGCTCGCCCGGCGACCAGGCCGACTTGACATCGGTCGCGGTTACCCCAAATCGTGATCACAGATAGCCGGCAATCTAGCGCCTGGCGCGAAGCTGTATTTTGGGGGATGTGCATGGGCAGGAAGAACGGCGCCGGACGCGGCCAGGATCGCGACCTCGGCATGGGGCGCAACATCGACCGCCGCGACTTTCTCCAGGGCTCGGCGGTAGCCATGGTCGCCGCCGGCGCGCTGTCGCCGGAACTGGCGGCGGCCGCCGCCGAAGTCGCCGCGCAGGACAAGCCTGGCTACTATCCCCCGACCCTCACCGGAATGCGCGGCAGCCACCCCGGCTCCTTCGAGGACGCGCACATCATTCGCGACCGGGGCGGATTCGCCGGCAGCGGCAGCGACACCGGCGAAGAATACGACCTGGTGATCGTCGGCGCCGGGATCAGCGGCCTCGCGGCGGCGCATTTCTATCGCGAGCGGGCCGGGACCAAGGCCAAGATCCTGATCCTCGACAATCACGACGACTTTGGCGGCCACGCCAAGCGCAACGAGTACATGCTGGGCGGCCGGCTTCAGATCATGAACGGCGGGACGATGGGGATCGAAAGCCCGACGCCCTATAGCCCCGTCGCCGATGGCTTGATGAAGACCCTGGGCATCCATCCCGAGGAGCTCTCCAAGGCCAGCGACGACGACGCCTTCTATGGCGAGATGGGCCTGGGCTCGGGCATCTTCTTCGATCGCGAAACGTTCGGCGTCGACAAGTTCGTCGTCAGCCCGGGGCGCCGGCCCCGCGCCGATGGACAGCCGAACGCCATGGCCGCGTTCATCGCCCAGATTCCGCTCTCCGAGCCCGCGCGCCGCGACGTGCTGGCGATCGAGACCGGGGACATCGACTACATGCCGGGGCTTACTCAGGACCAGAAGAAGCAGCGCCTGGCGCGCATGAGCTACCAGGACTACCTGCTCAACGTCGTGAAGGCCGATCCGGGGGTCATTCCCTACTATCTGCATCGGACCGACGGCCTTTGGGGATGCGGCATCGACGGGGTCTCGGCCCTCGACTGCTGGGGCAGCCATTTCCCCGGCTTCAAGGGCCTGAAGCTCGACCGCACCGCCACGCCGCTGATGGGCTATACGCCCGGCAACGAAATGGCCACGGGCGGATCCTACGGGTTCCACTTCCCGGACGGCAACGCCTCCATCGCCCGCCTGCTGGTCCGCAACCTGATCCCAGCGGCCATGCCCGGCTCAACCGCAGAAGACGTCGTGACCGCGCGGGCCGACTACAGCCAGCTCGACAAGGCGGGCCAGCCGGTTCGCATTCGCCTGTCCAGCGTCGTGGTTCACGCGGCGAACAACAAGGCCCCGGCCAAGGCCGGCGTCCAGGTCACCTACATGCGAGGCGGCAAGTCCTACGTGGTGAAGGCCAAGCACTGCGTGATGGCCAGCTGGAACATGATGATCCCGTACATCTGCCCGGAGCTGCCCGCGCCCCAGAAGGTCGCCCTGCACTATCTGGTGAAGACCCCGCTGGTCTACACGACGGTGGCGCTGCGCAACTGGGAGGCGTTCAAGGCGCTGGGCGTGTCCAACGTGTCTTGCCCTGGCGGCTACCACACCGGGGTGAGCCTCAATCAGGCGCAGCACATCGGCGGCTACCAAAGCCCGCGCTCGCCCAGCGAGCCGATCCTGGTTCACATGACGCGGACCCCCGCCAGTCCCGGTCTGCCGGAACGCGAGCAGCACAAGGTCGGCCGGATGGAGTTGCTGACCACGCCCTTCGAAACCTTCGAGCACAATATCCGCGACCAACTCGGCCGCGTGCTGGGCGGCGGCGGCTTCGATCCCGCCCGCGATATCCTCGGCATCACCGTCAACCGCTGGCCGCACGGCTACGCGCCGGAATACAACTCGCTGATCGACCCCGACGAAGGCCTGCCGCTGAAGGCCGCCCGCGCCAAGTTCGGCTCCATCGCCATCGCCAACGCCGACTCCGGTGGCGGCGCCTATACCGACGTGGCCATGGACCAGGCCCATCGGGCGGTGAGCGAACTGCTCGCCTGAGCTTAAAGGCCCTCACGGCGCGATCGAGCTGCCAAGGCCGCATTTGCGACCTTGGCGGTCGCCTCGCGACAAATTCGCACAACTGTGATCACATAATGACGCAGGCGTCACATTGGACGCGAGTGATCGCGCCCCCAATGAGAAGGCGACGCCCCTTCCAGGGCCTTGCTCAGACAGAGATCTGAGAAAAATACCGCGGTCACCGTCACATGATACGCTTCGGCTTTGACCTTATTAGTGATCACAGTTATAGGGATAGAGATGCTGATCCCTCCCACCCCTTTCACTCGGAACCGCGCTTCGGCGCCCGCAGCCGTCGCGCGTGAAATCTAAGATGGCTACGCTCCGCCCCACGCTTGGCGTCGTCTGCTGCACCCGGACCGTCGGGTCCGATCAGGCGCAGGCGGTGATGAACCGTTATGTCACCGCGGCGATGACCTTTGCCGACACCAGCGCCCTGCTGGTCCCGGCCCTCCCCGAACTGATGGCGGCCCATGAAGTCGCGCCGCGCCTCGATGGCCTGCTGCTGACCGGCAGCCCGTCCAATGTCGATCCCGAGCGCTATGGCCAGGGCGGCGCGGCCGACGCTACGGGCCCCTACGATCTGGCCCGGGACACCATGACCTCGGCGCTGATCAAGGCGATGCTCGACCTGGGCAAGCCGGTGTTCGGCATCTGCCGCGGCCTGCAGGAACTGAACGTCGCCTTCGGCGGCACGCTTCGGCGCGACGCCAGCGCGTCGAGCGACCTGCTGGCCCACCACGCGCCCGACGACGCCGGCTGGGACGAGATGTTCGCCCACAGCCACGAGGTCGAGTTGACGGCGGGCGGGGTGCTGAACAAAGGCCTCTCGCGCGACCGGATACTGGTGAACTCGGTGCACTATCAGGCGATCGGCCAACTGGGCGCCGGCCTGACCGTGGAGGCCCGCGCGCCCGACGGCGTGGTCGAAGCCATCTCCGCCCAGGTCAACGGCGCCCCCGTCGTCGCGGTGCAGTGGCACCCCGAATGGCGCACCGCCGACAACCCCGACTCGCAAGCCTATTTCCAGTTGCTCGGCCGCGCTCTGCGCGGCGAGTTAGACGCCAAGATCTGAGGACCCGACCGTGACCCGCAAGAATTACGACATCGCCGAACTCCGCCGCCTCGACGTGGCCCACCACCTGCCCGCCCAGCAGGACCACGGCCTGATGCGCGATATCGGCGGCAGCCGGATCATCACTCGCGCCGACGGCTGCTTCATCTATGACGGCGACGGCGCGGCGATCCTCGACGGCATGGCCGGCCTCTGGTGCGTGCAGGTCGGTTACGGCCGCAAGGAACTGGCTGACGCCGCGCACGAGCAGATGCTGGAGCTGCCCTACTACAACACCTTCTTCAAGACGGCCTCGCCGCCCACGATCCGGCTGGCCACGAAGATCTCCGAGCTGCTCGGCGGCAATCTCAGCCATGTCTTCTTCAACAGCTCCGGCTCTGAAGCCATCGACACCATTATCCGGCTGACGCGCTTCTACTGGCAGGCCAAGGGCCAGCCGGAACGCAACATCATCATCGCGCGCACCAACGGCTATCACGGCTCCACCATCGCCGGGGCCAGCCTTGGCGGCATGAAGGCCATGCACGACCAGGGCGGCCCCTGGGTGCCGGGCATGGAACGCATCATGCAGCCCTATCCCTTCGGCGAAGGCTTCGGCCAGGACCCGGTGAAGTTCGGCGAGCTGGCAGCCGACGCCCTGGAACAGCGCATCCTGGAGCTGGGCCCCGAGAACGTCGCCGCCTTCATCGGCGAGCCGGTGCAAGGCGCCGGCGGCGTGATCATCCCGCCGGAGAACTACTGGAAGCGGGTCGAGGCCATCTGCCGCAAGTACGGCATTCTGCTGATCAGCGACGACGTGATCTGCGGCTACGGCCGCCTGGGCAGCTGGTTCGGCTTCCAGCACTACGGCATCAAGCCCGACCTGGTCTCGATGGCCAAGGGCCTGTCCTCCGGCTACCTGCCGATCTCGGCGGTCGGCGTGGCGGACCACATCGTCGAGGTGCTGCGCGGGCATGGCGACGATTTCGTCCACGGCTTCACCTATTCGGGGCACCCGACGGCCGCCGCCGTGGCGCTGAAGAATATCGAGATCATGGAGCGCGAGAATCTGGTGCAGCGCACGCGCGACGACACCGGCCCCTATCTGGCGCGCGGCATGGCCGAACTCGCCAAGCATCCGTTGGTCGGTGAAGCCCGCTCGCTTGGCCTGATCGGCGCGGTGGAGATCGTCTCCAAGAAGGGGACCAACGAACGGTTCGGCGGCAAGGAAGGCAAGGCTGGCCCGATCGTCCGCGACCTCTGCATCAAGAACGGCCTGATGGTGCGGGCCGTCCGCGACAGCCTGGTGATGAGCCCGCCGCTGGTCATCAGCCATGCGGAGATCGACTCCATGCTGAGCATCATCGCCAAGTCGCTGGACGAGGCCGAGCCGGCCCTGCGCGCGCTGCAGGCCTCGGCCGCCACGCCCGAGCCTCAGATCAGCTAGGCGCGACCGCCTCTAAGGACTATCGCGCCGACGACCGAAACCTCGGTCGTCGGCGTTCGTTTTCCCCCTGCTCGACCGGAGATCCGGAATGACCCAAGCCGCCGCCTCGCCCGCCGGGAATCCCCTGGCGATGGAACGCCTTGATCTGATCAAGACCGGCGCCTTCATCGGCGGCGAGTGGGTGGGCGAGCCGTCCGGCGCCACCTTCCCGGTGCTCAACCCCGCCGACGGGTCGCTGATCGTCGAGATAGCCGATGGCGGCGCAGATCTGGCCAAGGCCGCGGCCGACGCGGCGGCCCAGGCCTTCGTGACCTGGCGCCACACCACGGCCAAGACGCGCTCGAGCCTGCTGCGCGCCTGGTTCGATCTGGTGATCAAGCACCAGGACGATCTTGCCCGCCTGATGGCCTGGGAAATGGGCAAGCCGCTCGCCGAGGCCAAAGGCGAAGTGGCCTACGGGGCCGGCTATCTCGAATGGTTCGCCGAGGAGGCCAAGCGCGCCAACGGCGACGTCATCCCGACACCGATCGCCGGCCGCCAGATGCTGGCCGTGCGCGAACCGCTGGGCGTCGCCGCGGTGATCACCCCCTGGAATTTCCCCGTCGCGATGATCGCGCGCAAGTTCGGCCCGGCCCTGGCGGCAGGCTGCACCGTGGTGGCCAAGCCCGCCGAAGATACGCCCCTGTCGGCCCTGGCCCTGGTGCAGCTCGCGCACGAGGCCGGCGTCCCGGCCGGCGTGATCAACATCGTGCCGGCCAGCCGCGCACGCACGCCCGACATCGCCCAAGCCTGGCTGGACGACGGCCGCGTCCGTAAGATCTCGTTCACCGGCTCCACCCCCGTCGGCAAGCTGCTGGCCCGCGGCTCGGCCGACACGTTGAAGCGCCTGTCGCTGGAACTCGGCGGCGACGCGCCGTTCATCGTCTTCGAGGACGCCGATCTGGATGTGGCGGTCGACGCCCTGATGAAGGCCAAGTTCCGCAACGCCGGCCAGGCCTGCATCGCGGCCAACCGGGTCCTGGTTCACGACAGCATCTACGACGCCTTCGCCGGCAAGATGGCCGACGCCGTCGGACGCCTCACGGTGGGCGCGGCCCAGGACGGGGCCTTCGACATCGGGCCGCTCATCAATCAGCGCGCGCTCGACAAGGTGGAGCGGCTGGTGGCCGAGGCGCTCGCCGCCGGCGCGCGCGTGCTGGTGGGCGGCGCGCGTCATTCGTCCGGGGGAGCCTTCTACCAGCCGACCGTCCTGACGGACGTTCCCGACCACCTGCGCGCGTCATGCGAGGAGATCTTCGGCCCGGTCCTGCCGCTCGCGCGGTTCAAGACCGAGGACGAAGCCGTGGCGCTCGCCAACGACACCGCCTTCGGCCTGGCCGCCTACTTCTGCTCCAAGGACCAGGCGCGCGTCTGGCGGGTGGCCGGACGTCTGGAGGCCGGCATGGTCGGGATCAACGAAGGCGCCATCTCCAGCGAGTACGCGCCCTTCGGCGGCGTCAAGGAATCCGGCTACGGCCGCGAGGGCTCGGTCCACGGCCTCGCGGAATACCAGTCATTGAAATACATCTGCATGGGCGGGCTCGGCTAAGACCGGCTCGGCCCCCAGGGACGGGCGCGCCTAACGCTCCGCCCAGGCGCCGGCGACGATCAGGCCCATGCCGTCGCGGATGTCGGAGGCGATGGCCTCGCGCAGCGCATTGGCGTCGTTCGCCTGAATGGCCGCAAGCGCGACCCGGTGCTGATCGACCACATTGGCGGTGCCGTAGCGACCATAGACGGTGCGCATAAATGGCCCGAACTGCAGCCAAAGAGCCTCGATCAGGCGGTTCAGCGTCGGGCGATTGTTCTCCCGATAGATCGCGAAGTGGAACCGGAAGTTGGCTTCCATGTATCCGAGCACGTCGCCGTTCTCCATGGCGAGGTCCAGGGCGGCGTCGATATCGCGCAAATGCTTCAGCTGAGCGCTGGTGATGTTCGGCAGGGCCTGGACGGCGGCTTCCGGCTCGAGCAACAAGCGGCAATCCAGCAGATCGGCGAACCGCTCGGCGGTCATGGCCGAGACCTCGATCTTACGCTTGGAGCGAATCTGCACCGCGCCCTCGGCGGCCAGCCGGCTCAAGGCGTCACGCACCGGCATCTGGCTGACGCCCATTTCCAACGCCAGTCCGCGCGTCGACAGGCTGACGCCAGGCACGATCTTGCCTGTGATCATACGGCGCCGCAGCTCTTCATAGATGCTGGCGTGGAGCACGGGCTCGGGGGCGGCCTCAAGCTCATCCACAACGCGCGAGGCCGACCTGATCTGCGCCGACGCCTTTGGCACATTCGACGCGTTCGACATACGAATTCACTCCCGCCCACAAGATCTCCAACCCACATATAGGTGCGATCTCACGTCTCGGGTAGGCGTTCAATTATCGCCGCTGAAGCATTCCAGGACTTCAGTTTTTCCGGTTCGGGCCGAACCGCCGCCGCCATGCGCGCGGCCGGCCGGCTGCTCATCCCGCCCGCCGCCTCAGGCCGACAGGATGAGCGACGCCCATTCGAGGCCGTCTCGCCCGCTTGGGTCTACTTCTTGGGCGCATCGTAGGTGACGTAGTACTTGGTGTAGCCCTCGGTTTCCCAACGACCGGCCCAGCCCTTGGGAAGGGTCACCGCGTCGCCGGCGACGATCTTGGTCACCGCGCCGTCCTTCGAGGTCAAGGTGACGCTGCCCTTGAGGAAGTACATGAACTCGTCCTCGCGGTAGGACTCGAAGTCGTGGCTTGACGCCCCCGCCTCATAGATGCCCGCCGAGAACCCCTTGTCGGTCGAGTGCAACATCTCGAAGTCCTTCGTGGTGTTGCCGTTGCGCGTGCGGACCTGGGCGCCCTCGCGCTGGAACACCGGACCGGCGGCGTCGGCCGGTGAAATCTTGACCGGCTGCAGGGCCTGAGCCGAAGCCTCGGTGGCGAGGGCCATCGCGGCGATCATCAGTATCGAGCGGAGCATTCGAAAACCTTCAGTTTGAGAGGGATCTAGGGAACTTCGATCAACGCCCCGCAGAACGTCCGCCGGGCGGGTTGCGGGTCAGGCCATCGCGGCGATCTCGGTGATCGCGCGGTGCGCTTCATCGATCGCGACGTCGGTGTAGGCGTCCCAGCCCGCATCAGAGTTGGCGATGGTGACCCGCCCGATCGGCTGGCGCGCAACCTCGGCGCGGACCTTCTGAACCGCCGGGTCGTCGGTCAGAGATTCCGGAGTGTAGGCATAGCCGTGCGCCCACCGGTTGACCGTGATGCCAGCGACGTCGCGGTCGAAGACGAACCCGCCGGGTCCGAGGATCCTGGTCATCTCGTCACGGATGTTGGTTTCGAAATCCCCGAAGGTCATCGTGTAGAGCTTGGTTCGGCCCGCCCGGTATTGTTCGCGCATGCCGAGCCCGACATTGGGCTCGGTCGGGACAAAGAGCAGGTGCGCGACAATCGGATCGTCGGGCGTGCGCGCGAAGTGATAAGCGCCCAGGCTGACCGGGAAATCGAGCGACATCGACGGGAACATGCCGCCGGGATTGGACACCGCGTTGACGCCCAGCTTGGCCCAGGCGCGCCAGTTACGCATCGCGACATTGATGTAGACCAGCGGCGCCTTGACGTTCATGTGCAGCGCCTCGGCCTGGGCCTCGGGCACGCCTTCCNTCGCGCCTTGACGCGCACCAGCTTGCCGCCCCGGACATAGCCGACCTCGACACCCTCGCCGACATTGCGCACCCGCACGGCCGTCGAGTTGAGCCGAATTCGGACGGTGTTGCCCGGCCGATCGAGGGCTGAATAGTCGAAGGGCGCCAGGACGATGTCTTCCATCGTCTTGCCGGGCGCCGCCCCCGGCACGAGGTCGCGAACCAGCATCCGGGCGATCGACGCGTTCCCGTCTGGGAAATGGTAGATATAGGCCTCGTCGTGTCCGCCCCCGCCGCCACGGCGCAATCGCTGCAGGCCCTTCCCGCCCGGATAACCCGAACGCAGGCAGGTGGTGGCCGACACCGCGTCGATGCCGACACCCCAGAGGCCCTGGGGCTTCTGTTGGTAGAGGGTCAGCACCTCTTCCGAGGCGTCCCAGTAGCGACGCAGGAAGTCGGCGTAGCTGATGTGGTCGGTGACCGCCTTCTGCTCCGCCGCCGTTTTGCCCGGCAAGGGATCGCGGTCGGAGGTCTCGATCTCGAAGATCTTGGCCCGCGCCGCCGGAGACATCGGATAGAGGTCGATCCGCTTGCGCTTGACCTCGATATCCATGCCGGGAGGGTCCGGCTCATCCGGATCGACAGCGGGCCCTGGCCTGATGTCGGCCGGGATCAGCACATCGGCGCCGAACACGCCCTTCTTGAAGAAGGTCGCCGCGCCGGTTTTCGCCTTGTAGTAAAATTCCTGATCGAAGGCGGTGTTGAAGCGGTCGACCTCGATGCCAAGGCCCTTCAGCAGGCCCATCGAGACCTCGCTGTAGCGGCCGCGCGGCGAATCAATCGACTGGGTCCCGCCGTAGCCGNCGACCATCGACGTCGAACTCGTTGCGCTTGGCGTGACCGCCGAAGTCGTCGTGATTGTCGAGGATCAGGATCTTGTCGTTCGGGCGCCTGGCCCGGTGGAAATAGGCCGCCGACAGCCCGCTGATCCCGCCGCCGACGATGACCAGGTCATAGGTTTCG
>NZ_LMHT01000012.1:33955-47294 GCF_001429025.1 Phenylobacterium sp. Root700
TCGCTTTATGCCGTCCACGCCTTCTCCCCCGTCGCTTTAGAAAACTATATCTATGTGATCACAGTGCGCAAGCGACCAGCCGAAGCCAGCGCCCGGCCTGCGGGCAAGACCTTGGCCCACCGCCCAGCGCGCCCATCGACGCAGGCGGCGTGAAAAACGCCCGATGGCGCATCCCCATCCCGGCCCCGCCAGGATCGAAAATGCGCCACGAGGTCCCTAGAGATCCAAGGCCTGGGCCACGGCGCGATAGGTGATTTTCCCGTCACGGACATTCAGCCCGGCGGCCAGGCCCGCATCGTCGGCGAAGGCGGCGTCGACGCCCTTGTCGGCCAGGGCGCGAACATAGGGGATGGTCGAAGCTCCCAGCGCGAAGGTCGAGGTGTAGGGCGCCGCGCCCGGCATGTTGGCGACGCAGTAGTGCACGATGCCGTCCACCTCGTAGATCGGGTCGGCGTGCGTCGTGGCCCTGCTGGTCTCGAAGCACCCGCCCTGGTCGATGGAGACGTCGACCAGCACCGAGCCCTTACGCATCTTCGACAGGTCCGCGCGCGTCACCAGCTTCGGGGCGGCGGCGCCTGCGACCAGGACGCAGCCCAGCACGAGGTCGGCGTCGTAGACCGCCGCCGAGACGGCGTCGCGCGTGGCGAAGGCGGTCTTCACCCGGCCGCCGAACTGGGCGTCGAGCTGAGCCAGCCGCGCGGCCGAGACGTCAAAGATGGTGACGTCGGCGCGATGGCCGACGGCCATTTCCGCCGCGTTCTGACCAGAAACCCCGCCGCCGAGGATGGCGACCTTCGCCGCCGGCACGCCGGGCACGCCGCCCAGCAACAGTCCGCGCCCGCCCGAGGGACGCAGCAGCGCGTTGGCGCCGACATCCACCGCCATACGGCCGGCGACCTGGCTCATCGGGGCCAGCAGCGGCAACCGTCCGGCGCTGTCGGTCACCGTCTCATAGGCGATCGCGGTGCAGCCGGACTTCATCAGGCCGATAGCCTGGGCCTTGTCCGCGGCCAGATGGAGATAGGTGAAGAGGATATGGTGCGGCTTCAGGCGCGCGACCTCGACCGCCTGCGGCTCCTTCACCTTCACGATCATTTCAGCCGCCGCGAAGACCTCGTCGGCGGTGGCGAGCACCGTGGCCCCGGCCGCCTGATAGGCCTCGTCCGTCAGGCCGACCCCGGCCCCGGCGTTGGTTTCGACGAACACCTCATGGCCCCTGGCCGTCAGCGACTCGACCGCCCCGGGGGTAAGGCCGACGCGAAACTCCAACGTCTTGATTTCTTTCGGCACACCAATGCGCATCTGCGAGCTCCCACTTCAGGAAAATTTCTCTACTCTGCTATCTCAGTGTGGCGCCATCATTTTTTTCGCTGACGCATATCGCCGATACGGTCGGCACATTTCCAGGCAGAAATTTCAGCTTCAAATAGCTTACGAAGGCCATGTAGCAGCCGGATTTCGGCAAGAACGCGCGGATTGCCGGCACAGACCGCCTCCCGCAGGCCAAGCGCGGGGATCGTGCAGACGATCGCTGTGAAGGCTTGCATCAATCGTGATCACAGTAATAGTATTTGGGATGGAAATCCCCGGCCAGATCGCGAGACGAGTCGCGAACCTCGTCCTCCCGGACACGTGCGTCATGGACGGCGCCTTGGCGCGCGCGGCCGACGGCGCGACCTTCGACAACATCTCGCCGCGCGACGGGCGTGTTCTGAATAAGGTTCCGGCCTGCGGCGTCGCCGACGTGGACCGCGCGGTCGCCGCCGCCCGCGCGGCGTTCGAAGACGGCCGCTGGCGCCGCCAGTCGCCCAAGGACAAGAAGAAGACGCTCTTCCGACTGGCCGAGCTGATGGAGCGCGACCTGGACGACCTGGCGCTCATGGAGTCGCTGGACACCGGCAAGCCGATCTCGGACGCCACCAATGTGGACATCCCGCTCGCGATCCAATCGGTGCGTTGGTACGCCGAGGCCCTGGACAAGATCTACGGCGAGGTCGGCCCCTCGAACGACAGCAAGTTCTCCTATGCGGTGCACGAACCGCTGGGCGTCATCGGGGCCATCACCCCGTGGAACTTCCCGCTGCACATGGCCATGTGGAAAGTCGCCCCGGCGCTGGCCATGGGCAACAGCGTCGTCCTCAAGCCGGCCGAGCAATCCCCCCTCACCTCCATGCGCGTGGCGCAGCTGGCGATCGAGGCGGGCCTCCCGGCCGGCGTGTTCAACGTGGTCACCGGCTTTGGCCGTCCGGTCGGCGAGGCCCTCGCCCGGCACATGGACGTGGACATGATCACCTTCACCGGTTCGGGGGCCGTCGGCCGCCAGCTGATGATCTATGCCGGCGAAAGCAATCTAAAGCGGGTCAGCCTGGAGCTCGGCGGCAAGTCGCCGCAGATCGTCTTCGCCGACTGCCCCGATCTGGACGCCGCGGCCGAGGCCGCCGCCTGGGGCGTGTTCTTCAACCAGGGCGAGGTCTGCACGGCCGCCTCGCGCCTGCTGGTTCAGGACTCCATCAAGGACGACTTCCTGCGCCGCGTCACCGAGGTCGCCCGCACCATCAAGGTCGGCGACCCGCTGGATCCATCGACCCGCTACGGCGCGATGATCAGCGAGCGTCAAATGAACACCGCCCTGCGCCACATCGACCAGTCGAAGAGCGAGGGCCTGAACCTCGTACTCGGCGGTGAGCGGGTGATGGCCGAAACCGGCGGCTTCTACGTGGAGCCCACCATCTTCGACGGCGTTCACTCCCGCTCGACGATCGCCCGCGAGGAGATCTTCGGCCCGGTGCTGGGCGTCATGACCTTCAAGGACGCCGCCGAGGCGGTCCAGATCGCCAACGACACCGTCTATGGTCTGGCGTCAGGCCTGTGGACCGCCGACCTCGACCGCGCGATGTCCATGACACGCCGCTTGCGCGCGGGCTTGGTATGGGTGAATGGCTGGGATAGCTGTGATATCACCATGCCCTTCGGCGGCTTCAAACAGTCGGGCTTTGGCCGCGATCGCAGCCTCCACGCGCTGCACAAGTACGCCGATCTCAAGTCGGTCACCTTCACCCTTCGAGAAGCTAGATAGTGAAATGAACACCGTGGTCGTACGTGACGAGTTGGACAGCTTCCTCGAAGCCCATCCCGAAGTTCAGTTTTTTGAAGTGCTGTTCACCGCCCTGAGCGGCGTCCCCCGGGGCAAGCGGCTGCGCCGCCATGAAATGCGGGGCGTCTTCGACTACGGCCGCTTCCTGCCAGGATCGATCCTGGTGAACGACATCACCGGCCAGGACTGCGAAGACACCGGCCTGGTCTGGGAAGACGGCGACGCCGACCGCATCGGCAAGCCCGTCCCCGGCACCCTGGTCCTGGCGCCCTGGCTCGGCGCCGACGTCGGGCAGGTCATGCTGTCGCTCTATGAGCTCGACGGCACGCCCAACGACCTGGACCCGCGCCACGTCCTCCAACGCGTCCTCGACCGTTACGCCGCCGACGGCCTGACCCCGGTCGCCGCCTGCGAGCTGGAATATTATCTGGTCAACGCCCGCCGCACGGCGAGCGGCGGCATCGAGCTGCCCGTCTCGCGCTTCACCGGCCTCCAGCCCACGCTGCACCAGGTCTATGGCCTGCCCGAGATCGAAGAGAACGCGCCCTTCCTTCGCGACCTGTGGTCGGCCGCCGACGCCCAGGGCGTTCCGCTGGAAGGCGTCATTTCCGAATACTCCCCCGGCCAGCTGGAACTGACCCTGAAGCATCGGCCCGACGTCCTGAGGGCGACTGACGAAGCGGTGATGTACAAGCGCGCCGCCAAGGGCGTGGCGCTCACCCATGGCTGTGAAGCCACCTTCATGGCCAAGCCCTTCTCCGACCGCGCCGGCAGCGGCTTCCACGTCCATGTCAGCTTCAACGACGCCAACGGTGAAAACCTCTGCGCCAGCGAGGATCCGGAGGGCTCGGAGCTGCTTCGCTACGCCATTGGCGGCATGAAGGCGCTCCTGCCGGACGGCATGGCCGTCTTCGCGCCCAACGCCAACTCCTACCGGCGCTTCAAGGCCAACTCCTATGCGCCGCAGGCCGCGGTGTGGGGCGTCAACAACCGCACGGTCTCCCTGCGCGTGCCGGCCGGCCCGCCGCCGACGCGCCACGTAGAGCACCGGGTGGCCGGCGCGGACGCCAACTGCCACCTCACCCTGGCCGTCGTCCTGGCCTGCGCCCACTACGGCATCACCAACAAGATCGATCCAGGCCCCGCCGTGGTAGGGGACGGCTACGCCGCGGCGCGCGCGTCCGGCCAGTACCTGCCAACCAATTGGTTCGCCGCTGTCGACCTGTTCGAAAAGAGCGAAGTGATGAAGGACTACCTCGGGGCCCGGTTCGTGGAGATGTTCGTCTCGGTGAAGCGGACCGAGCAGGAACGCTTCTTCGACCAGATCCCGACCCAGGACTACGACTGGTATCTCCGCAACGCCTGACAATTGGGCGCCGACCGAGAAGTCATGATCCTTTTGTCGACATTCTGAAGCGACCATATCGCTTCGATAAGTAATAACGACGAAATATCAACTAAAGGAATAACTACAGAGACCCCAAAATTTACTATTTCTGGCGCGTTGGAGGCGCGCCGGAAAGTCATTGCACGATAATGCAGACCATCGAGAATCGATGAGATCTGTGAAAGTCCAACAAGGATCTTTCTAATGACCAATACAGGTTGCGTGCCCGCGCGCCGTTTCAAGATAGGCGCTGAACGCCGCCCGCCGATCCAGAGTGATCGGCGCGCGCTTCAGGCGCGCGCGACCAGCCCCCTTGCAGGACTCGCCCAATGACCAAACGTCGGGGGCCGTCTGACAGCTCGTTGGGTATGGACCGCAAGATCGAGCGGCGGGACTTGCTCCAGGGCATGGCGGCGGCTGCAGGCTTGGCCGCGGCCGGGTCCTGGCCCACGGGGGCTTTGGCGGCCCTGACGGCGGACGCGGCGCAACCGGCGTCGCAGGACGCCGCGGGCTACTATCCCCCCACCCGGACAGGTCTGCGGGGCAACCACCCGGGATCCTTCGAAAACGCCCACGCGCTGCGCGACGGCCAGGCGGTTCTGCCCGCCAAGAGCACGGGCGAGACCTATGATCTGGTGATCGTCGGCGGCGGTATCAGCGGACTGTCCGCGGCCCTTTTCTGGCGCAGGGCCCGGCCGAACGCCAAGATCCTCATTCTCGACAACCACGACGACTTCGGCGGCCACGCCAAGCGCAACGAGTATCATGTCGACGGCAAGATGATGCTGGTGAACGGCGGCACGCTGCTGATCAACAGCCCCCGCCCCTATAGCCCCGTATCGGCCGAGCTCATGAAGGACCTCGGGATCGACCCGGAGGGCCTGGCCAAGACCAGCGAGCGGCAGGACAATTTCCGCAAGCTGGGGCTCGGCAGCGCGACCTTCTTCGACAAGGAGACCTTCGGCGCCGACAAGCTGACGCTCGGCGCCCGCGCGGGCCGTGGCGGCGGCGCGGACGCCGCCGCTCTCGCCGCCAGCCTTGCCGACGCACCGCTCAGCGAGGCGGTGAAGCGCGACATCGTCAGAATAGAGACCGGCAAGGAAGACTACCTGCCGGGACTCACGCCCGCGCAGAAAATGGATCGCCTGTCGCGCATCAGCTACAGCGATTTCCTGCTCCAGATCGTCAAGGCCGACCCTGGCGTCGTGCCCTACTACCAGCAGCGCACCCACGGCGAGTGGGGCACCGGGATCGACGCCGAACCGGCCCTCGACTGCTGGGGCATCGGCCTGCCGGGCTTCGAAGGCCTGGGCCTCAACCGGTCCCGAACCGAGCGGATGGGCAACACCGCGGCGGGCTACAGCTCGACCGGCGGCTCCTACAGCTTCCACTTCCCGGACGGCAACGCGTCCATCGCGCGCCTGCTGGTGCGCCGGCTGGTCCCAAGCGTCGCCCCCGGGACGACCGCCGAGGACATCGTCACGGCGAAGTTCAACTACGCCCAGCTCGACAGGCCTGGCGCCCCGGTCCGCATCCGGCTCTCCAGCCTGGTCCTCAACGCCCGCAACCTCGGCGACGGCGTGGAGGTCACCTTCATGCGCGACGGGCGATGCCAAAGCGTCCGCGGCGGGGCCTGCATCATGGCCGGCTACAACATGATGATCCCCTACATCGTGCCGGAATTGTCCGAGGCGCAGAAGGCCGCCCTGCATCAACTGGTGAAGGTGCCGCTGGTCTATGCCAGCGCCGCCATCCGCAACTGGCGCGCCTTCGCCAAGCTCGGGATTTCCTCGGTCTCCTGCCCGGGCGGCTATTTCTCGTCCTTCTCGCTGGCCCAGCCCCAGGCGATCGGCGGTTACCAGACCGCGACCACGCCCGACGCGCCGATCATCGTCCAGTTCACCCGCACGCCGGTGGCGCCCGGCCTGCCCACCGAACGCGACCAGCATCGCGCCGGCCGCGCCGAACTGCTGGCCACGCCGTTCGAGGAGTTCGAGCGCAACATGCGCGACCAGATGAATCGCGTGCTCGCGCCCGGCGGCTTCGACGCCGCCCGCGACATCAGCGCGATCACCGTGAACCGGTGGCCGCACGGCTACGCCTACGAATACAACCCGCTCTACGATCCCTGGGACGTCGCCGAGGACCAGCGGCCGCACGTGATCGGCCGCCAACGGTTCGGCAAAATCGCCATCGCCAACTCAGACTCCGGCGCCGCGGCCTACACCGACAGCGCCATCGACCAAGCCCACCGCGCGGTCGGCGAACTTCTCGCCGGCTGACACCGCCAACCCGCCCGCCCGGCCACCGGGCCGGCGCAGCATGCTTATGGTCGTGGTTCTCCGCGACAGTATCGACGACCGGAGACCGACGTATGACCACCCAGAATCCAGACCATGCGGCGCCCACGGGAAGCGTGGCCGTCGGCGCGGTCGGCCAGAAGTCCCAGAGCCAGGGCCAAGACCACGGCCTGTCGAAGAAGGGGCTTAGCGCCGGGTCGGTCGGTCTGATCGGCGCGACGGTGATCGGCGTCTCCTGCGTGGCGCCGGCCTACACCCTCACCGCCGCGCTCGGTCCGACGGTCGCCAAGGTCGGGGTCCAGGTCCCGGCGATCATCCTGGTGGGTTTCATCCCGATGCTGCTGGTGGCGCTGGGCTACCGCGAGCTCAACAAGGCGATGCCCGATAGCGGCACCTCGTTCACCTGGGCGGTGCGCGCCTTCGGCCCCTGGATCGGCTGGATGGCCGGCTGGGGTCTTGTCGCCTCCACGGTCCTCGTGCTCTCCAACACGGCCGGCATCGCCGTGGACTTCTTCTACCTGATGCTCTCGCAGATCTTCAGCAACCACGCGCTGGCGGAGCTGGCGTCAAACCCGCTCATCAATGTGCCCACCTGCTTCGCCTTCATGCTGGCGGCGACCCTGGTCTCCTATCGCGGCATGGAGACCACCCAAGCGGTGCAGTACGTGCTGGTCGGCTTCCAGGCCTTCGTGCTGATCCTGTTCGGCTGCGCGGCCTTCTGGGGGGTCGCGAACGGCACCGCCTTCGATCCGACGCCCGTGCAATGGAACTGGTTCAATCCTCTCGCGGTGTCGTCGTTCGGCGCCTTCGCGGCCGGCCTTTCGCTATCGATCTTCATCTTCTGGGGCTGGGACGTCACCCTGACCATGAACGAGGAGACCAAGGGCGCCCGCTCGACGCCAGGCCAGGCGGCCACCGCGACCGTGGTCATCACCGTGCTGCTCTACCTGCTGGCCGCCACCGCCTCGATCAGCTTCGCCGGCGTCGGCACGGGCCAGTTCGGCTTGGGCAATCCCGAAATCCAAGGCAACGTCTTCTTCGCCCTCGCCGGCCCGGTGCTCGGCCCCTTCGCCATCCTGATCTCGATCGCCGTGCTGTCCAGTTCGGCCGCGTCGCTGCAATCGACCATTGTCAGCCCGGCGCGCACCCTGCTGGCCATGGGCCACTATAAGGCGCTCCCCGAGAAATTCGCCCAGGTCAGCCCGCGCTTCCAGACGCCGGCCTACGCCACGATCGCCTCGACCCTGGTGTCGTCGATCTTCTACGGGGTCATGCGGTTCATCTCCGAGGACGTCCTGTGGGACACCATCACCGCGCTCGGGATCATGATCTGCTTCTACTACAGCATCACCGCCTTCGCCTCGGTCTGGTACTTCCGCCGCCAATTCCTGAAATCGGTTCCGAACTTCTTCTTCCAGTTTCTGTGCCCGATGCTCGGCGGCCTGATCCTCGGCACGCTGTTCTTCACGACCATCATCGACGCCATGGACCCCAACTACGGCAGCGGCTCGCATGTCGGCGGCCTGGGCCTGGTCTTCATCCTGGGCATGGGCGTGATCCTGATCGGCCTGGCGATCATGGCCACGATGGCCATCAAGCGGCCCGCCTTCTTCCGCGGCGAAACCCTCTCGGTCGGGATCTCGGACGGGAAGGAAGACCAGGGCCTCGACGAACTGCCCGTCTAGCCCCGGTGCCGACACACGTCGCGATGAGCAAGCTCGGCGCCGCCTGAGCGCGCCGCCTCCGATCCTCCCCCACGGCCCCGTCGCCCACTGCGACGGGGCCGCGATCGCGCGATCTGAAAACGACCTTGCCTCGCCATGTATATACACATATGTGTATATACATGGAAACGCATACAGCCCTATTCCACGCCCTGGCCGACCCGGCTCGCCTTCGCATCGTCGCGGCGATGAAGTCGGGAGAATGCGCAGTCGGCGACCTTGTAGAGCGCATGGACATCCACCAGTCCGGCGTTTCACGCCACCTGCGCATCCTGGCGGAAGCGGGGATCGTGCGGATGCGTCCAGAGGGGCAGAAGCGCCTCTACTCGCTGCGCAAGGAAGCGTTCGATCAGCTCGAAACCTGGGTGGCGGGCTATCGCCGCCACTGGGAGGCCCGGCTCGACCGCTTCGGGGCCGCCCTCGAGCATCGCCAGGCGACATCCGACAACAGTACGAAGGAGAGTTCATGATGATCAACACAACGACGCCGGCGCGAGCCCAATTCTCGATCGAGCGCGCCTACCCCGCCTCCATCGACGCGGCCTGGGCGCTTTGGACCACCAAAGCCGGCATCGAGTCCTGGTGGGGCCCCGAAGGGTTCAACGTGACCGTCACCTCCCTCGACCTGCGGCCCGGCGGCGAACTGGTCTATCTGATGACGGCCGCTGGGCCGGATCAGGTGGCGTTCATGAAGGCCGCGGGCATGCCGGTCTCCACCGAGGCCAGGGTGACCTACAGCGAGGTCTCCCCGCCCCTACGACTGGCCTATACGACCCTCGCCGACTTCGTGCCGGACGTGGCCCCCTACGAGGTGGCCACCGTGGTCGAGCTTCGAGCCACGGCTGACGGGGTGACGCTCACCATCACCTTTGACGCCATGCACGACGACGTCTGGACCGAACGCGCTCGCGCCGGCCACGAAAGCCAGCTGCGCAAGCTGGACCTCCTGCTCGCTGCGCCCAGCGGCGACTGACGCGAAACGGGCGGCCCGAGACCGGGCCGCCCGTCAGGACGTTGAGTATGCGCCTGCGGCTAAGACGGACCGCAGGGTCGGAGGCCGAACATCAGGCCGCCCGAAGAGCCGCTATTTCCGCCAGGCGCAGATCCCGACGCTCGCGCCGGCCTTCAGCAGGCCATCGGCCTCCCGCTCAGGAACCGCGCTGGACCGGCCGTTAACGCACAGCATGGTCAGTTCGGGATATCCGGCGACATCGAGCAGCAGCTGGTCCCAGTGACGATACTGGATGTCGTGGCCTTCACCGGAATAGATGCGCATGCGGGCCACCTTGGGGAAGTGAGCCTTCCAGTACTCTGCGCTCTCCATCGTGACCTGACGGTCGGCCGTGCCCTGGTAGATGAAGGCCGGAGCCTGGACGGCTGAGAGGTCGGCGACGGGGCCGCAATAGCGCAGAACCTCGGCGACCTGGGGCGCGGGGTCGCCCATCTGGCCACGGATGAAGAAGGCGCGGGCGCCCTCTTCATAGGCGCGGTCGGAGAAGCCCGGAATCTTGTGGGTCGGGCTATCCTTGGGGAACCCCCACCAGGATTGCGGATTCTGCACCGAGGGTCCGACCCGCGCGGCCAGCGCGGTCGGGGCCATCTTGCAAACCTCGGCGCCGGCCGGGCGCTGAGTTCCGGCGGCCAGCATGTGCACCGAGATCAGCCGTTCCGGCATGGTCGCAACCACCTTGGCCAGGTATGGGCCGCCGCCGGAGATCGCCAGGCCGGCGAACTGGCCGACGCCAAGGTGATCGAGCACCGCCTTCACCTCGCCGGCATAGTCCGCGTAGCCCCAACCGGGGATGGTCGGCGTATCGCCGAAGCCGTTGCGCTCCACCGTGATGAACCGCAGCTTCAGCTGCGTGCGGAACGTCTTGAGGAACTCGGTCATCCCAAAGGCGCGCGCGCTAGTGCCGGTGCCGCCGATGAACAGCACAGGCCGCCACCCCGCCTCGCCCGTATCGATGAAATGAACCGTGCGCCCATTGGCCAGGGTCAGGGACTGGACTGCCGGCCCCAGGGAATCAAACTCCCCCTGGATCTCACCGATCTGAGCCACGGTCGGCGGCTCCGCCGCCTGTGCGGCGCCAGCCAGGCCAGCGCAAGACAACAGCGCCAGCAACGTCATTCGAAAACGCGTCATCTCTCACCCACCCAGTAGAGATGCGCGGCGGAAGTCACCCCCCGCCGCGCTCAATGTCAAAACGTCTTGCGGACAGTCACAAAGGCCGAACGCGGGGAGCCGACCAGCAGGTTCTGGAACGTGCCGTTCGGGTCGTTGTAGGGATAGCCCAGCGTGCCGATCGTCGAGATGTACTTCTTGTCAAACAGGTTGGCGACGTTGGCTTGCACCTCCAACCCGTCCGTCCAGCCCTCGCCGCGGAAGCGATAGCCCAGGCTCAGATCCACCAGGGTCCGCGACGGAACCGAGGCGTCGTTGGTGTAGGAGGAGAACCGCTTGGATTGGTAGCTAGCCGTCGCGCTCCCGAACAGCCCGCCGTTGTCATAGGACAGCTCGAGGGTGCTTAGGTGCTTGGGCGAGTCCACGACGGTCTTGCCCGCGATCGCGGCGACCAGCACCCCGGCGCCGGTCACGACGTCGTCGTCATAGCTGGCGTCGTTGTAGGCGTAGGATCCGAACAGCCGCCAATCGTCGGCGAACTTCCAGGTCCCAGTGGCCTCGAGGCCCTTGGAGGTCACCCCCCCGACGTTGGCCAAGGCCGTAGGTCCGCCCAGAATCGCCGGGCCGACCCGCGTCGAGACCAACCGGTCCTTGAACTTCACGTAATAGCCAGCGACGACCCCTTCCAAGCTGCCGCTGTGGAAGCGGTAGCCGGCCTCGACCGACTGCGAGGTCTCCGGCTGCAACGAGTTCTTGATCAGGTCGAAGCCGGCTTGGCTGGTCTGGAAGGGCGCCGTGGTGAAGGCGCGCATGTTCTCGGCATAGGCGGCGAAGATTTCGCCGGAGTCGTTCAGGCGATAGTTCAGACCGACCTGCGGCAGGAACGATTTCTTGGCGGTGATCTCACCGTTGATCACCGGCGAGCCTCGCCGAGTGACGATATCGTTGCTGACCTCCAGCGCCTTGAAGCCGAAGTTGATCTTCAGGTCGTCGGTCACCCGCCAGGTGTCCTGCAGGTGATAGGCGCGCGTCTTGATGTGGTAGTCGTAGATGCGCTGAACGAAGAACGGGTCCTTCTGCCACTTGTCGATCGGGCGGTTGGTCCCGGTGGCGTCCAGCGCATAGTAGACGCGCGGATTGTAGAAGTGGTTGTTCTCGAACCAGAACCCGCCCTCGACCGTGTTCCGTTCCCCAAGATCATAGCTGAGCGAGGCGACGACGCCCTTGCGGATGACCCGGTAATTCTGGGAACTCATCGAGATCGGCGCGCCGCCAGGCAAGGCCAGGTAGGACGGGACATAGGGCGAGTCCCAGTGACCCTGGCCGTCGTTGCGGTGACCATAGACCGTGGTCTTCAGTTTCAGTTGCTCGGCCACCTGCCAGTCCAGACGCAAGGCGCCGATCACGTCGCGGCGAAGCCCCATGGCGTCGTAATAGACCTCATCCGGGGTCCGATAGGGCGCGGGGAACGGCTTGCCCTGCTGATAGGCGTTGGCGATGGCCACGGCCGTCGCCCAATCGTTGCCGATGTTGTCGGCCCGGTAGCCAAGGCGGCGGATCAGATCGAGCGACAGATCCTGATAGTCATCTTCCTTGCGTTCCGAATAGTTGACGAAGGCCGTCAGGGTCGCCGCGCCGAGCGGCTGGACGAACTTCGTATTGACCTGGAAGTGCTCCTGCTTGCCGTAGCCCTTCCACTTGTTGCCCTTGTGGTAGCCGACGCTGGCGTAGCCGCGTCCGCCGCCCGGCAGCAGGCCGCTCTCCAGCCGCAGGAAGCCGTGATAGGTGTCGTCGCTGCCGTAGGACGCGACGGCCAACCCGCCGAATTCCTCCGACGGATCGAGCGATCGGAACATCAGCGTGCCGCCGAGATTGGAGCTGGACGCGGTGTCGATCGCTCCTGCCCCCTGGGCCAGCTGGGCGGCGCCGAGGTTTTCCGACGAGACCGCGCGGCTGATATGCAAGCCATTGAAGTTATTATAGGTCATATCGCCGAGCGGCACGTCGTCGAGCGTGAAGCCGAGCTGGTTCTGGTTGAAGCCCCGCACCGAGATCCGCACCGCCCACTCGTAGGCGCCGAACGGGTCGGCCGACTGGAAGTTCACGCTGGGGAGCTTGGCGATCACCTTGATCGGGCTCGATCCCGGCGCGACGGAGAGGATGTCGGCCTGGGTCACGGTCTGCAGCTGGCGCGTTTCGCCTCGGCCGTAGACGATGACTTCTTCGATGGACCCCGCGCCGTCGGCGCTGGAGGCCGCCGTTACGCTGGCGCTCGCGGCGCCGGCGTCAGCGGCCCACGCCGTGGACGCCATGGACAGGACGGCGACAGACGCGCCCAGAAACATCAGACCCTTGTTCATTCCACTCCCCCTCTTCAGTTTCCTGAGATCGACACAATCGTCGTCGTCTTATTCAGTTTTGAAGTAGCAACTCGACCACACGACAGCCTTGATCGGCCGCTTTATTATTTACGTTTACTCATGAACCCCACCGCTTCCCCGCCGTTGGCGGAAGGTCAGATCGGTCGCAGTCGTCGCGCTCAAGTCCTTGCTGATTGGATCAGGCCTTACGTCGGCCCGACTGGATTGAACGGAAGCGCCTTTTACCTCCGACAAACCCGACATCCGTCACAGAGCTGTCGTCGCCTAAAACACCACGACGCTGCGGATGCTCTCGCCGGCGTGCATGAGGTCGAAGGCCTTGTTGATGTCT
>NZ_LMHT01000012.1:47395-47630 GCF_001429025.1 Phenylobacterium sp. Root700
CGGCTCGACCTGGGCGGTGTTGACCACCGCGCCGACCCCCGTGGTCACGCCGCAGCCGATGTAGCAGGCCTTATCGAAGGGGGCGTCGGGGCGGATCTTGGCCAGCGCGATCTCGGGCAGCACCGTGTGGTTGGCGAAGGTCGAGCAGCCCATGTAGTGGTGGATCGTCTGACCCTTGTACGAGAACCGGCTGGTGCCGTCCGGCATCAGGCCCTTGCCCTGGGTTCCACGGATC
>NZ_LMHT01000012.1:47755-135362 GCF_001429025.1 Phenylobacterium sp. Root700
GTAAGGTGGCGGTGGCTTGGATCGGCCGATCGGCCGGCAGGCTAGATGTTGGAGAACAGGCGGACCCCGGCCTGCTCGGTGACGCTCGGCGCGATGCCGAGCTTGTCGACCCGCGACCCGCTGGGGCTCTCGGCGAACATCGCCTTGAATTGCCTGGAGAAGTGGGCGCAGTCCGAGAACCCCGTCTCCAGGGCGATGTCGGTCACCGACCGCGCGGTGTTGGCGAGCAGCCACCGCGCGTAGCGCAATCTCAGCATCCGGTAGTGGACGGTCGGCTGCACGCCGAGCGCGCCCTGGAACAATCGCTCGAGCTGGCGCGTGGAAAGACCCAGTCGCCGGGCCATGCTGCCAATGGTCATGGGCGATCCGAGGTTCTGTTCCATGAGCAACAGCGCCCGGCGCACCCGGGGATCATCGATCCCGCTGGAGCCGGACTCCACCGGCGGATGAGGCTGGGCCTCGTCGCCCCGATGGGGGCGATCGAGCAACAGGATGTGGCTGGCCTTCTGGGCCACCGCACGCCCCAGGCGCTGCTCGATCAGATGGCCGGCGAGATCGGCCGCTCCGACGCCGCCGGAACAGGTGATCCGGTCGCCGTCGACCAGGAACAGCCGGTCGGTGACCACCGCCTGATCTGGGAACTCCTCGAGGAAGTCCCGGCTATGATACCAGCTGACGCAGCTGGTCCGGCCCTGCATGAGGCCGGCCCGGCTCAGCACGAAGGCGCCCGTGCAGATGCCGATCAGCGGCGTCTTCGCCGCCGCCGCCGCCCGCAGGTAGTCCAGCGTCTCGTCATCGACCTGCCGCCCCTTGTGGAGCAGGCCGCCGATGACGACCACGAAGTCGAACTCCCGCGGATCGGTCAGTCCGCTGGTGCGGCTGACCGAGACCCCGCAACTGGCCCTGATTGTCTCGGCCTTGTTGTTCATGATCGACCACCGGCACAGGATCGGCCGGCTGTGATCGCCATCGTCGGCCGCCAGCCGCAGATGATCGACGAACAACGAGAACGCCGAGAGCGTGAAGTTCTCGGCCAGTATGATCCCGACGGAGAGAACGGAGCTGCGTTTCGCCTCTACTGGTCTCGGCCGGATCATCGTCACCCCCTGGAGCTTTCGCTGGCCGGCGCGCTGCTTCGCGCCCCGATGCTGCGCCCCGCCCCTTCCGGGGGAGCCAGGCTGGCCTGCGCCAGGCGAAGCCGATCAAGCCGGGCCAGCACATCGCCCTGCGCCGGGACCGCCCGGCTCGCGGCGTTGTCCACGTGCAGCAACATCTGCTCGGCCGTGGCCAGCGGATCGCCGTTGGCTGCCGCGAACAGCGAGTGGAAGACGTGCAGCCGCTTGGCGTCGCCGCCGATGACTTGGGTCTCGACGGTGAGCGGCACGCCGAGCTTCACCTCCTGCAGATGCCGGATATGGGTTTCGACCGTGTAGAAGCTGTGGCCGCCCGCGACGTAGTCCGCGCCCGCCCCGATGTAGCCGAGCAGCGCGTCGGTGGCGTCGCCGAACACCTGCAGATAGCGGTGCTCGGTCATGTGGCCGTTGTAGTCGATCCACTCCGGCAGGACGGCGGCGCGGTGCAGACGCAGCGGCGCGGCCTCATCGACCGGCGCGGACACCGGCTCAGGCAAGGCGCGCCGCAGTTGTTGCATATGGCGCTCCAGCGTCGCGCCCGCTCCCACGTCGGTAGCGCGCAATCCCTGCAGCACCGAGACCAGGGCCTTATCGCGCAGGCGTTCCAGGTCGCGGATCGAGACCCCGTCAGCCTGCTCGTCCGATTGCACCGCGATGCGGTCGGCGAGGCTGTCGGTCAGCTCCGGCGCCTCCAGCTTGGTCCAGGGCAGCTTCAGCGCCGGGCCGAACTGATCGAGGAAGTGCCGCATGCCGGCCTCTCCGCCGGCCAGCCGATAGGTCAGGAAGGTGCCCATGAACGACCAGCGCAGGCCCGCGCCGAAGCGGATCGCATCGTCGAGCTCGGCGGTCGTGGCGATCCCGTCATTGATCAGCCATAGGCCCTCGCGCCACACCGCCTCCAGCAACCGATCGGCGATGAAGCCGTCGATTTCCTTGCGCACGTGCAGCACCTGCATGCCGATACGCTCATACAGTTCGGCGGCGGCGGCCTTGGCCGCGTCGCTGGTCCGGGCGCCGCCGCAGATCTCCACCAGCGGCAGCAGATAGACCGGATTGAACGGGTGGCCGACGACCAGCCGTTCGGGGTGAGCCATGTCGCTCTGCAGGCTGGTCGGCAGCAGACCCGAGGTCGAGGAGCCGATCACCACCTCGGGCGGCAACAGAGCGTCCAGCTCGGCCAGCACGCGGCGCTTCAGGTCCTCGCGCTCGGGCAGGCTCTCCTGCACGAAGCCCGCGCCCTTCACGGCTTCGGCGATGCTGCCGGCGAACGACAGCCGTCCCTCGGCCGGCAACAGGCCCGGATAGAGCGCCGTCCAGGCGACGCGGGCTGAGTCCAGCACCGTGGCGACCTTGCGCTCGGCCTCGGGATCGAGGTCGAACATCACCACGTCGAGACCGTTCAGCAGAAAGCGCGCCGCCCAGCCCGCCCCGATGACGCCGCCGCCGATCAGGGCGACGCGGCGAATGGTTTCACTGGCCATCGGGCTCAACCCCGCTTCTTGAGCTGCAGGCGTTCGCGCACCTCGGCCGGGCCGAGGATACGGACGTTCATCGCCTCGAGGATCGTCACGGCGCGCTCCACCAGGTCGCCGTTGCTCGCGAGCCGGCCGCGGGACAGGTAGAGATTGTCCTCCAGCCCGACCCGCACATTGCCGCCGGCCAGGGCCGCCATCGCGACGTACGGCAGTTGCCGCGGTCCGATCGAGAAGGCGCTGAACGTCGCGCCGGGGGGGATCTGGTTGACCATGGCCATCAGGGTCAGCGGATCGTCCGGCGCGCCGTACGGAATGCCCATGCACAGCTGGATCATCAGCGGGGCGTCCAGCAGCCCCTCCTTCACCAGGTCGCGCACGAAGACCAGGTGGCCGCTGTCGAAGACCTCAAGCTCGGGCCGAACGCCCAGCTCCTGCACCCGCTTGGCCATGGCGCGAAGCTGGCTCGGCGTATTGGTCATGATGTAGTCGCCGGCCGAGAAGTTCATCGTGCCGCAATCGAGCGTGCAGATTTCTGGCAACAGCTCCTCGACATGGATCAGCCGCTCAAGCGGACCAGCCATGTCGGTTCCGACCGGATTGGGCGGCAGCGGATGCTCGCCCGATCCCAGCACCAGGTCGCCGCCCATGCCCGCCGTCAGGTTGATGATCACATCAACGTCGGAGGCGCGGATTTGCTCGACCACTTCGCGGTAGAGCGCCGGATCCCTAGACGCCGCCCCAGTTTCCGGGTCGCGGACGTGGATGTGGGCGATCGCGGCGCCGGCTCGGGCGGCTTCAATCGCCGAGTCGGCGATCTGTTTCGGGGTGACCGGCACGCCGGCGTGCTTGGCCGCCGTTTCTCCCGAACCGGTCACGGCGCAGGTGATAAAGACCTCGGAATTCATGGGCGACCTCGACATGCCGAACGTTGATCAATGGCGTCGAGACTAGGCATCTCCCGGCAGGCATAGCCGTACGGAAAACGACACAAAAGTGACGAATTACGACCCCGCGACGCAATAGCGCTGGAATTCCTCCAGGCCGCCCTTCAAGCTGCCCTCAATGGTGAGGAACAACGAAGTCGACGTACCGGAGGAGATCGGGTTTTTCCTGGCGCCTCGCTTTTCGTCCATGGCTTTTTTCTGCGCGGTGGAGCCGCTCCGCGTCGCCAATCGGCTGGCCGGCCGCGACCTCTATCATTGGAAAATCCTGTCGACGGACGGCGAGCCGGTGGAGTCCTCGAACGGCATGCGGCTGGTGGCCGACGCCGCGCTTGACGCCGCGACCGCCCCCGCCACGGTGATCGTCTGCTCGGGCTTCGACCCCACGAAAGCGGCGACGAAGTCCCTGCTCGCGATCTTGCGACGGCTCTCGGCGCGCCGTTGCGCGCTCGGGGCTCTCGACACCGGCGCGCACATCCTGGCCCTCGCCGGCGTGACCCGAGGAAGCCCCGTCGTCCTGCACTGGGAGGCCCAGTCGGCGTTCGAGGAGGCGTTCCCCGAGACGCCGGTGTCGTCGGAGCTGTTCGAGGACGACGGGCTGGTCTTCACCTGCGCCGGCGGCACCGCGGCCCTGGACATGATGCTGCACCGGATCGGCCGGGCCCATGGCCTGGCCCTGGCGACGGCGGTCTCCGAACAGTTCATCCACGACCGCATCCGCAGCAAGGGCGACCACCAACGCATGCCGCCGGCGCGCCGGCTGAATATCGCCAACGAAAAGGTGCTCGCCGCCATCAGCCTGATGGAGGCGGCGCTGGAGCGCCCTCTCTCGGCGCGAATCCTGGCGACGCGGGCCGGCGTCACCCCACGCCAGTTGGAGCGCCTGTTCCTGGGCGCCCTCGGGGTTTCGCCCATGCGCTACTACAAGACGCTGCGGCTGACCCGGGCGCGTGAACTGTTGCGCCAGACCGACTTGCCAGTTCTCGAAGTGGCGATCGCCACCGGTTTCAGCTCGACCGTGGTGTTTTCGCGCTGCTTCCGAGAGCAGTTCGCACGCTCGCCGCGGGACGATCGCCGCGACGAATGACAACACGCCGGCGACCTATGGGTCTGTCGGCTCGATTACGTTGGTACGCCGCCTTCATACAAGTCGATCCCCCTTGGGTCGTTCAGCGTCGGGCCAACTAGGGGGAGATAACGCACTGACCCAGAAATCCGTGATCGAAAGCCGGTCGATCGAGTATGTCCCGCTGTCCGAACGCCACGGCAAGGTCTGGCACCTCTGGCCGATCTGGTTCACTGGCGACGCCCACCTCGCGACGCTAGCCAGCGGCGCCATCGCCGTCGCCATGGGCCTGAACCTGGCCTGGTCGGCTGTCGCGATCGTCGCCGGCGGCGCGCTCGGCACCTTCTTCATGGCGTTCCATTCCGCCCAGGGCCCGCAGATGGGCCTGCCGCAGATGATCCAGTCGCGGCCCCAGTTCGGCTACCGTGGCGCCCTGCTGGTCTGGTTGGTCGCCCTGGCCACATACATTGGCTACAACGCCTTCAATCAGCAGCTCGCCGCCCGGACCATCCACCAACTAACGGGCGCGCCAATCGCGCCGTCCATGGTGGCGTTCACGCTGCTGGCGCTGGTCCTGGCGATCATCGGCTATCGGCTCATTCACAAGGCGCAGCGCTGGCTGGCCTATGTGATGATCGCCGCCCTCACCGCCTTCACCATCGGCGCGGCCTTCTTCATCCGGTTGCCGGCGTCGCAGTTCGACCTGGGCCTTGGGTCCTTCAAGACCATTCCGTTCCTGACCCAATTCTTCGCGGCGGCGGCCTACCAGCTGAGCTGGTCGATCTATGTGTCGGACTATTCCCGCTACCTTCCGCGCGACGTCGGGGTCCGCAGCTCGTTCTGGTGGACCTTTGTCGGCGCACTGCTCGGCGGGGCCTGGATGATGCTGGTCGGGGCGCTGGCCACCGCCTGGGCGCCGGGCGTCGACATTGTCGCCGCGACCCGCGCCGCCAGCGATGCGATCACCCCGGGCTTCGGCACGGTGATGCTGGTCGCCTCGCTCCTGGGCCTGATCACGATCACCAGCCTGAACTTCTACGGCGCGGCCCTGACCCTGCTCAGCGTCGTGGACTCCTTTAGCCCGATCAAGCCGGGACATGCCGGCCGGATCATCAGCCTGGCGGTCATCGGCGTCGTCGCCACCAGCCTCTCGCTGTCGTCGCCGCACCTGGTCGACCGGTTCGAGGAACTGCTGGCCGTGCTGCTTTACCTCTTCACCCCGTGGACCGCGATCAACCTGGTGGACTTCTACCTGGTGCGCCGCTCGCACTACTCGATCCTCGAGATCTTCAAGCCGAGCGGCATGTACGGCATGTGGAACTGGCGGGGTCTCAGCGCCTACGCGCTGGGCTTCGTGGCCATGGTCCCGTTCTTCAGCACCGCGGTCTACGTCGGGCCAGCCGCCAAGGCGCTCGGCGGCGCCGACATCTCCATGCTGATCGGGCTGCCGGTCGCCGGGATCGCCTACCTGCTGGCCTGCCGCTCGATGGACCTGTCGCTCGACCGCCATCTGGCCACCAGCGCCGACCTGCAGCTCGAACACTGACACCTGCTCAACACTCAGGAGACGCACCATGCGACGTGATCTCGGCTATCGACGCCACCTGATCGCCCCGGCCCTGGCGACCCTTCTGGCCGCGACCGCTCTGCACTCGGCCAGCGCGGCCCCCGCCCCGGCCGCGGCGCGCAAGCCGATCCCGGTGAGCGTCGCCGAACTCGACGCCTTCGACGCCGGCAAGACCACGGCCAAGCTGCCCAACGGCCAGACCATCGCCTATATCGACGCCGGCCGGCGCGACGGGCCGCCGCTGCTGCTGGTCCACGGCTTCACCGACAACGCCCGCGACTGGCTGATGGTCGCGCCCTATCTGCAGGACTATCGACTGATCATCGTCGACCTGCGCGGACACGGCGCCTCAAGCAAGCCCGAGTGCTGCTATACACGGCTGGATTTTGCCTATGATCTCAAGCTGTTGATGGATCATCTTGGCATCGACAAAACCGACATCGCCGGGCACTCGCTGGGCAGCATGGTCACCCAGACCTACGCCGAGTACTGGCCCGAGCGGACCCGCAAGGTCGTCCTGATCTCCTCCAGCGGCGGCCCGAAGCCGGATGCGAGCCCCGCCGAAGTCGCCAAGCGAACCGAGTCGTTCGACTACCGCACCCCGATCCGGAAGCTCAAGGATCCGATCGATCCCGACTCGCCGTTCATGGTCGCCTGGTGGGCCTCGCCGACCCCCGTCGACGAGACCTTCCTGAGCCGGCAGCGCAAGGACGCCGCGGCGATCCCCGTCAATGTCTGGCTGGCGGTGATGGACCAGGGCCTGGTCGGCAACGACCTGCAGGCCACCCTGCCGATGCTCGTCGCGCCGACCCTGCTGGTCTGGGGCGACAAGGACGAGCTCGTCAGCCACGAGCGCAAGGAAACCCTGCGCGCCGCTCTGCCCAAGGCGAAGGTCAAGATCTACCCGGACTTCGGCCACAACCCGATGTGGGAAGATCCCGCCGATCTGGCCCGTGAGATGAAGGCCTTCCTGAAGGACTGACGCCGACTGTCGCAAGAATTCAAAGGCGGCGCCGTAGGCGTGCGCGCACCTCCCCACCCCGCCCGGCACCTTTAAGAAACCGCCGCCGGGCGGAGTGTTGGAGAACGCCTGATGACCACGCCGTCCCAGACCGCCGCAGCGGCCTTCTTCAATCGCAGCCTCGCCGACGACCCCGCCGTGCGCGACGCCATCGGCCTGGAGCTCGGCCGCCAGCGGGACAAGCTGGAACTCATCGCCTCGGAGAACATCGTCTCGCCCGCCGTGCTGGCGGCGCAGGGCTCGGTGCTGACCAACAAGTACGCCGAGGGCTATCCGGGTCGGCGCTATTACGGCGGCTGCGAGCACGTCGACATCACTGAGCAACTGGCCATCGACCGGGCAAAGGCTCTGTTCGGTTGCGGGTTCGCCAACGTACAGCCCCACTCCGGCGCCCAGGCCAACATGGCCGCTCTGTTCGCGCTGCTCACCCCCGGCGACACCCTGCTGGGCATGAGCCTGGCCCATGGCGGACACCTGACGCACGGCGCGGCCCCGACGGTCTCGGGCCGCTGGTTCAAGGCCGTGGGCTATGGCGTCGATCCCGCCACCCAGCAGATCGATTTCGACGAGGTGGCGGCGCTGGCGCGCGAGCATCGGCCCCGGCTGATCATCGCCGGCGGTTCGGCCTATCCGCGTGAGATCGACTTCGCGCGCTTCCGGGCCATCGCCGACGAGATCGGCGCCTATCTGATGGTCGACATGGCCCACTTCGCCGGACTGGTGGCGGCCGGCGCGCATCCCAGCCCCCTGCCGCACGCCCATGTCGTGACCTCGACGACCCACAAGACCCTGCGCGGCCCGCGCGGCGGGCTGGTGCTGACCAATGACGAAGCCATCGCCAAGAAGATCAATTCGGCGGTGTTTCCGGGCATCCAGGGCGGCCCCCTGCAGCACGTGATCGCCGCCAAGGCCGTGGCCTTCGGCGAGGCGCTGGCTCCCGACTTCAAGGCCTACGCCCAGCAGGTCGTGGTCAACGCCCGCGCCATGGCCGCCACCCTGGCCGAGCGCGGCGCCTCGATCGTGTCCGGGGGAACCGACACTCACCTGGTCCTGGTCGACCTGCGTCCCAAGGGCCTGACCGGCAAGGTCGCCGAGCACGTCCTCGATGAGGCCGGAATCACCTGCAACAAGAACGGCATTCCCTTCGACCCGCAGAAGCCGGCGATCACCTCGGGTATCCGGCTGGGCTCGCCCGCCCTGACCACCCGAGGATTCGGCGAGGCCGAGTGCGTGCAGGTCGCGTCCCTGATCGACCAGGTGCTGAGCGCGACCTCGCCGGACGGCCAGACCGATCCGGCCACCCTGGCGGCGGTGCGGGGCGACGTCGCCGCGCTTTGCCAGCGTTTTCCGATCTATCCGTCCTGACCGCGCCGGACGCTGGGCGCATGGCCGAAGCGGCGCCGGAAGGCGGTGGAGAAGTGAGCCGGCGAACTGAAGCCGCAAGCCACCGCCACGTCGGTCACCGACATGGCGGTCTGGCCAAGCAGGACCCTGGCGCGCTCGAGCCGCAAACCGCTCGAGAACGCCGCCGGCGTCTGGCCCAGGTGCCGGACGAACAGGCGCTCCAACTGGCGCGACGACAGCCGCACGGCGGCGGCCACCTCGGATGGTGATTTCGGCGAGGCGGGGTCGCCCTCCAGCATCCGCACCGCGGCCTCCAGCTGCGGATGCCCCTTGGCCGCGCGCAGGTGGGTGGAGGCCGGCTGGCGCTCGGCGCCGGCGCGGTCGCGCTCGACGATGAACTGCGCCGAGACCCGGCGAGCGACGTCGCGGCCATGTCGGGCGGCGATCAGGTGGGTCATCATATCCAGCGGCGCGACCCCGCCGGTGCAGGTCAGCCGGTCGCCGTCGATGGCATAGAGATCCTCGACGAAATCGATGTCCGGGAACTCCTCGCGGATGGCCGACAGGTTCTCCCAGTGGATGGCGCAGCGCCGCCGCCCTAGCAGTCCGGCCTCGGCCAGGGCGAAACTGCCGGTGCACAGCGCGCCCAGCGCCGTCCTGCCGACGGCGAGGTGGCGCAGGGCCGCAATCAGCGGGCGGCCCGTGGCGTGACGCACGTCCACCCCGCCGCAGACGAACACCGCGTCAAAGGCGCCGGCCTGCGCCAACGAGACCGTCGGCTGCAAGGTCAAGCCGTTGGAGGCCGCGACCGCCTGGCCGTCCAGGGTGATGATCCGCCAGCTATAGTCCTCCCGGCCGATCAGCCGGTTGGCCATGCGCAGGGCTTCGAGCGCGTTGGCGCACGCGATCATCGAATAGTTCGGCAGGGTCAGGAACCCGAAGCTCTGAAGGGCCGCCGGCTCCATGAGCGCCTCAGCGCTCGATGATCAGGTCGCTTGTGGGGCGCGAGCAGCAGAGCAGGATCATGCCCTGGTCGATCTCGCGCTGTCGAATGCCGCCCGCATGGGTCATGTTCACGGCGCCCGCCACCATCTTGCTCTTGCAGGTCCCGCACATTCCCTTGGTGCAAGACGAGGGCAATCTCATACCGGCCGCCCGGGCGGCGTCGAGCACAAACGTGTCGGGCCCGCAGGTTACGGTCCGCCCCGAGTTCGCGAACGAGATCGTGTACTGGGTCTCCGTCGAGGCGGCGGCAGGCTCGGCGAGCTCCGGCTCTGCCGCGTTCAGCGTCGCGAAGTCGAAGCTTTCCTCATGATGGCGGGCCATGTCGAAGCCGGCCGCGACCAGCATGGCCTTGACCGCCTCCATGTAGCCGGCGGGGCCGCAGACAAAGATCTCCCGCTCGCGGAAGTCGGGCGCCAGCTGATCCAGTTGCTGTTGGCCGAGCCTCCCCGTCAGCCCCACCCAGCCGTCGCCGGCCGTCTCGCAGATCGCCGCGGCGCGAAACCCGGAGCGGACCCGCTCCATCAGCGCGACCTCGTCGCGAAACACGATGTCGGCCGGCGAGCGGGCGCTGTGGATGAAGACGATGTCGGCGTCGCTGGCCAGGTCATGGTGTGCGCGCGCCATGCTCATCAGCGGCGTGAGGCCGCTGCCGGCCGACAGGAACAGGTACTTCGCCGCGGGATGATCGGCGCAGGTGAACTCGCCCATCGGGCCGAGCGCCCGGATCGCGCCGCCGACCTTCAGCGTGTCGTGCAGCCAGTTCGACACCGGCCCGCCGGGCACGCGCTTGACGGTGATGGCGATGGTGTTCGGCCGCGTCGGCGAGGAGGCCAGCGTATAGCAGCGATGGACGCTCTCGCCGCCGATCTGAAACTCGAAGGTGAGGAACTGGCCGGGACGGAAGTGAAACAGCCGAGGTTCGGGGGCCGAGAACACGAAGGTGCGGACGTCGTGGGTCTCGTCATGGACCGCCCGGCAGATCAGCACGTCGTCGACTTCGGCGTCCCAGGCCGGCGGCGGCGTCCCGGCGGGCCGCGCGAGGATGGCCTGAACCGACATCAGGCGAGTTCCGCCGACAGCCGGCCCAGATACCAGGTGCAGAACTTCTCCACGAAGCCCTCGGTGAAGGGCGAATAGGGCCCCGGTTCATAGGCGGGGCTGCGCACCCCGGCCTGGGAAATCCCCACCAGCTCGGCGTCCTGGCGATTGGTCGCCAGCCAGACCCGGGTCAGGTTCTCAACGTCGTAATCCACCCCCTCGACCGCATCCTTGTGAACCAGCCATTTGGTGCGCAGCAGGGTCTCCTCAGGTCCAACCGGGATCACCGAGAAGGTGACGATGTGGTCGCCCATGAAGTGGTGCCAGGAGTTCGGCTGCGTCCAGAACGACAGCCCGCCCGACCGCCGATCCTTGATCTGCCCCAGCATCCGCTGCGAGGCCGCCTTGGTGTCGAGGGTCTGGCTTTCCCCGTGTTGGTCCATCGGCAGGCGCTCGGTGCGGAACCCGGTGACCCGATCGCTCAGGTGCTCGACCTCACGGGCCGGCAGGCCGTCGGCCTCCCATCGCTGTTGCAGCTCGGTGACCATGTCGGCGTAGCGCTCGGCCTGCTGGAGGTCGAGGTCGTCCAGCGCGGTTGGCGAGAAGCCGAAGCCGTAGGCGAACAGCGAGGTCGTCAGCTCGGGATGATTGGCCGCGCAGTGATAGCACTCGCGGTTGTTCTCCATGGTGAGCTTCCAGTTGCCGTGCTCGATCAGATCCGTCGAGTGGGCGATCTTGCAGTTCGCGACATCGTGGGGCGCCAGATAGGGCGTCATCACCCGCGCCATCTCCTCGATATCGGCCGGCGGCTCATCGGCCAGACAGATAAACAGCAGCCCGGCGACCGAGCGCAGATGGACCGGCTTCAGGCCCCGGCAGCTCTTGTCGAAGTCCTCGCCCATATGGTCGGCGAACAGCAGCCGGCCATCCAGGGCGTAGGTCCAGGCGTGATAACGGCAGACCAGGTTGCCGACCGAGGACTTGCCGTCCGGCGTCAGCCGCGCGCCGCGATGGCGGCAGACATTGTGGAAGGCGCGGATCTGCATGTCGTCGTCGCGGACGATGATCACCGACGCCGCCCCGATGTCGAAGCTCATCACGTCGCCGGCCTCGGGCACGTCGGGCTCGACCCCGACATAGATCCAGTGGCGGGCGAAGATCAGGTCCAGGTCGGTCTGGAAGATTTCCGGGCTGGTGTAGAAGTCCTGATCCAGGGTGTGCCCCGGCTTGCGCCCGGCGATCAGTTGGGCGAGCGCATCGTGCGGCATGGGATCCTCGACGTGGGTCTGGAGCGGCCTGAAAACCGGGCCAGTGTGAACCGCTCGCCGAGCGTCAGCTTTCTCAAAAGCGACATCTTCTTTTTATTTTACGACACCGCCCAATTGCGGTCGGGACCCGCTCCGCCGCGCCCGAATGATGTCGCATAGGTTCAAGCCGAGCGGCGGACTGATGCTCGTTGGGGGACGTTCGACGCCGCAAGATGACCTTCGTTATCGATGTGGGGGCGCCGCATGCAGAAGTTCTCAGCCTTCTCGCTTCTTCGCGAAGGCCTTTCAGGTCAGCGCGGTTGGCAGGCCCAATGGCGCTCGCCAGAGCCCAAGCGCGCCTATGACGCGGTGATCATCGGCGGCGGCGGCCACGGCCTGGGCGCGGCCTACTACCTGGCCAAGGAGCATGGCCTGACCAACATCGCGGTCCTGGAAAAGGGCTGGATCGGCGGCGGCAACACCGGGCGCAACACCACCATCATCCGCTCGAACTACCTGTTTCAGGAAAGTTCGACGCTGTACGACCACGCCATGAAGCTGTGGGAGAACCTCTCCCAGAGCCTCAACTACAACGTCATGTTCTCGCAGCGCGGCGTGCTGATGCTCGCCCACACCGTCCATGACGTGCAGGTCTTCAAGCGCCACGTGCACGCCAACCGCGTCAACGGCGTGGACAACGAATGGCTGACCCCCGAGGAAGCCAAGGACTTCTGTCCGCCGCTCAATATCGAACCGGGCATGCGCTATCCGGTGCTCGGCGGCGCCCTGCAACGTCGTGGCGGCACCGCGCGCCACGACGCGGTCGCCTGGGGCTACGCCCGCGCCGCCGACGCGCTGGGTGTCGACATCATTCAAAACTGCGAAGTCACCGGCATCCGGCGCGACGCGTCCGGGGCGGTGAACGGCGTCGAAACCACCCGCGGCCCGATCTCCACCCGCAAGATCGGCGTCTCCGCCGCCGGCCACACCAGCGTGGTCATGGGCATGGCCGGGGTCCGGCTGCCGCTGGAAAGCTACCCGCTGCAGGCGCTGGTTTCCGAACCGATCAAGCCGGTCTTCCCCTGCGTGGTGATGTCCAACACCATCCACGCCTACATCAGCCAGTCCGACAAGGGCGAGCTGGTGATCGGCGCCGGAACCGACATCTACACCTCCTACACCCAGCGCGGCGGCCTGCACGTCAACGCCCACACCCTCGACGCCATCTGCGAGCTGTTCCCGCAGTTCCGGCGCATGCGGATGCTGCGCAACTGGGGCGGCATCGTCGACGTCACCCCGGACCGCTCGCCGATCATCGCCAAGACCCCGGTGCCCGGCCTCTACGTCAACTGCGGCTGGGGCACCGGCGGCTTCAAGGCCACGCCCGGCGCGGCGCACCTGCTGGCCTGGACCATGGCCAAGGACGAGCCCCACCCGATCAACGCGCCCTTCACCATCGAACGCTTCCGCGACGGCTACCTGATCGACGAAGCGGCCGCCGCCGCCGTCGCGCACTGAGACGACATCATGCTGCTGATCACCTGCCCCTATTGCGGCCCCCGCCCCGAACTTGAGTTCGCCTATGGCGGCCAGGCCCATATCGCCCGGCCGCAACAGCCGGCGGACCTGAACGACGACGCCTGGGCCGAGCACCTCTACATGCGCGACAACGCCAAGGGCGCGCACGCCGAGCGTTGGCGCCACACCCACGGCTGCGCGCGGTTCTTCAACGCCGTCCGCGACACCGGCAGCGATCGCATCCTGGCGACCTATGAAACCGGCACGCCGCGACCGGCCGCCGGCGACCTCGTCGGAGGCGCGGCATGACCAGCGTTTATCGGACTAAGGACGGCGGCCGGATCCAGCGCGGCAAGCCGCTGCGCTTCACCTTCGACGGCCGCGCGCTGCAAGGCGTCGAGGGCGACACCCTGGCCTCGGCCCTGCTGGCCAACGGCATTCATCTGGTCGGTCGCTCGTTCAAGTACCACCGACCGCGCGGCATCCTGTCGGCCGGCGCCGACGAACCCAACGCCCTGGTCGGAGTCCGCCGCGACGCCGCGCGCTATACACCCAACCTGCGCGCCACCCAGGTCGAACTGTATGACGGCCTGGAGGCGGAGAGCCAGAACCGCTGGCCCAGCCTGGCGCTGGACACCGGCGCCCTCAACGGCCTGATCTCGCCGTTCATCCCGGCGGGCTTCTACTACAAGACCTTCATGTGGCCGCGTAAGGCCTGGGACAGCCTCTACGAACCCTTCATCCGCGCCGCCGCCGGCCTTGGCCGCGCGCCCACCCAGGCCGATCCCGACCGCTATCTGAACCGCTACGCCCATTGCGACGTGCTGATCGCCGGGGCCGGACCCGCCGGCCTGTCGGCCGCCCTGACGGCGGCCCGCAGCGGGGCGCGCGTGATCCTCTGCGACGAGCAGTCCGAGTTCGGCGGCTCGCTGCTGGCCGAAACCTCCGCGACCATCGAAGGTCTGCCGGCCCAGGTCTGGCTGCAGGAAGCCATCGCCGAACTGGCGGGCAATCCTCGGGTCGTCCTGCTGCCGCGGACCACCGCCTTCGGCTACTTCGCCCACAACCTGATCGGCTTGAACCAGCGCGTCACCGACCACCTCGCCGTCCCCTCCGCCGAGCAGCCGCGCGAGCGCCTGTGGCAGGTGCGCGCCAAGGAGGTGATCCTCTGCGCCGGCGCGCTGGAACGCCCGCTGGTCTTCCCGGGCAATGATCGCCCCGGAATCCTGCTGGCCGACTCCGCCCGGACCTATCTGAACCGCTACGGCGTGCGGCCAGGCAAGCGGGTGGTGATCATCACCGCCCATGACGGCGCCTATCGCGCCGCGCTCGACCTGCATGCCGCCGGGGTGGAGATCGCCGCCATCGCCGACGTCCGCGCCACCGCCGACGGACCGGCGCCGCAAGCCGCCAGGCAGGCCGGCCTGCCGATCCGGCTGCGAACCACGATCACCGGAACCCGGGGCGGCCTGCGCGTCGAGGGCGTGAGCCTGGCGGCCATGGATGGCGGCCCCTCCCAGTCCGTGGCCTGCGACGCGGTGTTGATGTCTGGCGGCTTCACCCCCAGCGTCCACCTGTTCTCCCAGTCCCGCGGCAAGCTGGACTGGGACCCGGCCGCGCAGAGCTTCGTCCCCGGCCGTTCGGCCGAACGCGAGCGCTCCGCCGGTGCGAGCCGCGGCCTCTTCGGTCTGGCCGAAGTCCTGGCCGATGGCGCGGCGGCCGGCGCGGACGCCGTCGCCGCTGCGGGTTTGACGCCGCCCGCTCCCCGCCGCCTCGAGGCCTCGGGGATCGATCTCGGCACGGACGGCTTCCTCGGCGCCCTGCCCGGCGCGGGCGCGCCTGGCGCCAAGGCCTTCGTGGACTGGCAGAACGACGTCACCGCCAAGGATCTACTGCTGGCGACCCGCGAGGGCTTCCGCTCCATCGAGCATATCAAGCGCTACACCACGACGGGCATGGCCACCGACCAGGGCAAGACCTCAAACATGAACGCCCTGGGCGTCGTGTCCGAGGCCCTGGGCACGCCGATCCCGGCGGTCGGGCTGACCACCTTCCGCATGCCCTACACGCCGGTGACCTTCGGAAGCTTGGCGGCGACCTCGCGCGGAGTGCTGTTCGACCCGGTCCGCACCACCCCGATCCATGATTGGGCGGCGGCGCAGGGCGCGGTGTTCGAGGATGTCGGCCTGTGGAAACGCGCCCGCTACTTCCCGCGCGGCGGCGAGGACATGGACGCCGCCGTGGCCCGCGAATGCCTGGCCGTCCGCTCCGGCGTCGGCGTCTTCGACGCCACCACCCTGGGCAAGATCGAGGTCGTCGGACCTGACGCGGCGAAGTTCATGAACCGTCTCTACGTCAACGCCTGGACCAAGCTGGCCCCTGGCCGCTCGCGCTACGGCGTGCTGCTGCGCGACGACGGCTTCATCTTCGACGACGGGGTGGTCGGGCGCGTGGCCGAGGACCGCTTCCACGTCACCACCACCACCGGCGGCGCGCCGCGAGTGCTGGCGATGATGGAGGACTATCTGCAGACCGAATGGCCCGACCTCAACGTCTGGCTGACCTCGACCACTGAGCAATGGGCGGTGATCGCCGTCCAGGGCCCGCAGGCCCGCCAGGTCCTTGAGGGCTTGGTCGAGGGGATCGACCTGTCGGCGGAGGCCCTGCCGCATATGAGCCTGACCGAAGGCAAGATCTGCGGCGTTCCCACCCGCCTGTTCCGGATGAGCTTCACCGGCGAACTCGGCTTCGAGGTCAATGTCCCGACCTCCCACGGACGAGCAGTCTGGGAGGCGATCTGGGCCGCCGGCCAGCCCCACGGAATGGTCGCCTACGGCACCGAGACCATGCACGTCCTGCGGGCGGAGAAGGGCTACATCATCGTCGGTCAGGAAACCGACGGCACGGTGACGCCGGACGACGCCGGCCTCAGCTGGGCCATCGGGCGGACCAAGGCCGACTATGTCGGCAAGCGCTCCCTGGCCCGGGAGGCGATGAACGCCCCCGACCGCAAGCAGCTGGTGGGCCTCTACACCCAGAACCCGTCCGTGGTCATCGAGGAAGGCTCGCAGGTCGTCGCCGACGCCCGGCAGCAGATCCCCATGCGCCCGATCGGGCACGTCTCCTCGTCCTATATGAGCGCCACGCTCGGCCGCTCCATCGCGCTGGCCCTGGTCTCCGGCGGCCGGGCGCGCATGGGCCAGACCCTGTTCGTTCCCACCGCCGATGGCGAAGTCGCGGTCACGGTGACTTCGCCGGTCTTCTACGATCAAGAAGGAGTGCGGGTGAATGCATGACACCCTGACCGCCCAGCGGCCCTCGGCCGCATCGATGTCGGCCCCCGCGATCGTCAAGCCCCTGCCCGCGGCCTCGCGTTTCATCCTGCAGGGAAGCGCCGCGGTCATGGCCGCAGCGGCCGCCGCCCTGGCGCTGCCAGACACCAAACTAGCGTGCCGGGCCTCCGCCCACGGCGAACGCGCGATCCTCTGGCTTGGCCCGTATGAACGGCTGGTGATCGGCGGAGAGGCCGAGGGGGCTGAACTGACCCGCCTGCTCGCCGCCGCGCTAGTCGACCTGCCTCACTCGCTCGTCGAGGTCACCGACCGCCAAATCGCCTTCGAAGTGACGGGGCCGCACGCCGCCGAACTGCTCAACAGCGCCTGCCCGCTCGATCTCGATCTCAGCCAGTTCCCGGTCGGCATGTGCACCCGCACGATCCTGGCCAAGGCCGAGATCGTGCTGTGGCGCACGGCGCCCGAGACCTTCCGCCTGGAGGTCTGGCGCTCGTTCAGCGCCTATGTCGTCGGCTTGCTGGAAGAAGCCGGGCGCGCCTGAGCCATGGTCAGCGCCTTCGAGCTCTTCAAGATCGGCATAGGCCCCTCCTCCTCCCATACGGTTGGGCCGATGAAGGCCGCCGCCGCCTTCATCGAAGCCCTGACCTATCGGGGCCTGCTCGGCGCCGTGGAGACCATCCAGGTCGATCTGTTCGGGTCGCTGGCCTGGACGGGCAAGGGCCACGGGACCGACCGCGCCGTGGTGCTGGGCCTGGCCGGCGAGGCGCCGGAAACCGTGGATCCGAACTTCGCCGACAGCATCTTCCGGCGCGCGAGCGACGAGCATGTGCTCGAGATCGCTGGGCGCGGCATCGTCTTCGATCCGGCCGTCCACCTGAATTTCGACGTGGTGAGCCCCGCGCCGGTCCACCCCAACACCCTGGCCTTCACCGCGTTCGACGGCTGCGGCGGCGTGCTGGCGCAGGAGCGCTGGTGCTCGATCGGGGGCGGCTTCATCGTGCCCGAGGCCGAGGTCGGCCACAGCGTCGAACCGTCCCACGCCCTGCCCTACCCGTTCCGCTCGGCCGCCGAGTTGCTGCGCCTGGGCGACCGGACCGGGCTATCGATCGCCGAGATCGTACTGGCCAATGAATCCGCCGCCCGCCCCCGGGCCGAGGTGCTGGCGCACCTCTCGCAGATCGCCGAGGCGATGATGGCCTGCATCGACCGGGGCATGACCGCGGTCGGCGAATTGCCGGGCGGCCTGAGGGTCCGCCGCCGGGCCGCGGCGCTCAGCCACAAGATCGTCGCCGACCAGTTCCGCAACGAGCGCTCCCCGCACGAGATCATGGACCGGGTCAGCCTCTTCGCGATCGCGGTCAACGAGGAGAACGCGGCCGGCGGCCGCGTGGTGACCGCCCCCACCAACGGCGCGGCCGGGGTGCTGCCGGCGGTGCTGCGCTACTATCGCGACCTCTGGCCCAATGCGACGGCCGAGGGCGTGCACACCTTCCTGCTGACGGCCACGGCGGTCGGCGGCCTGTTCAAGACCAACGCCTCGATCTCTGGGGCCGAGGTCGGCTGCCAGGGCGAGGTCGGGGTCGCCTGCTCGATGGCCGCCGCCGGCCTGGCGGCCGCGCTGGGCGGCACGAACGCCCAGATCGAGAACGCCGCCGAGATCGGGATGGAGCATCACCTGGGCATGACCTGCGATCCGGTCGGCGGGCTGGTGCAGATCCCCTGCATCGAGCGCAACGCCTTCGGGGCGGTCAAGGCGATCAATGCGGCCTCGCTGGCCCTGCGCGGCGACGGCGCCCACCACGTCTCCCTCGACAAGGTCATCGCCACGATGCGCCAGACCGGGGCGGACATGCAGTCGAAATACAAAGAGACCTCGCTGGGCGGCCTGGCCGTCAGTTTCCCTGAGTGCTGAACGCCCACGCCGACAGAGCCGACGCGATCGATTGGAGCGGCAAGGACCGATGAACGTGACCACTATCAGACCCGCTTTCCTGACGTCGGAGCCCGGCAAGGTCGAGGTTGAGGACTATGTCCTGAACATCTCCTGCCCCAACGCCGCCGGCATCGTCGCCGAGGTTTCCCAGCTGCTGTTTTCGTACGGCGGGAACATCCTCGATGCGAACCAGTTCGACGACATCATCACCGGCCGGTTCTTCATGCGGGTGGTGTTCAGCATGCCGACCGGCCGCCTGCCGCTGCTGCAGTCCGACTTCGGCCCCACGGCCGAGCGCTTCGGCATGACCTGGGGCGTCCGCCGTCAGAGCGAGCCCCTGCGGGTCATGCTGATGGCTTCGAAGTTCGTGCACTGCCTGGCCGACCTGCTGTCGCGGTGGCGGAGCGGCGAATTGCCGATGCAGGTGGTCGGGCTGATCTCGAACCACCCGCGCGAGGTCTATGCCGACCTCGACCTCACCGGCATCCCGTTCCACCACCTGCCGGTCACCAAGGACAACAAGCCCGAGCAGGAAGCCAAGATCGAACAGCTGGTCGCCCAGACCAGCGCCGACGTCATCGTCCTCGCCCGCTACATGCAGGTGCTGTCAGACCGCCTGGTGCAAACCCTGACCGGCCGATGCATCAACATCCACCACTCGTTCCTGCCCGGCTTCAAGGGCGCCAAGCCCTATCACCAGGCCTATGTGCGCGGCGTGAAGCTCATCGGGGCGACCGCCCACTACGTGACCGCCGACCTGGATGAAGGGCCGATCATCGAACAGGAGGTCGAGCGTATCAGCCACAAGGACACGCCCGACGATCTCATCCGCAAGGGCCGCGATATCGAGCGCCGCGTCCTGGCCCGCGCCCTGGGCTTCCACCTGGAAGGCCGGGTGTTCCTCAACGAACAGAAGACCGTGGTCTTCCGTGACTGACGCCAGCCTCAGCACCCTAGACGTCCGCTCCGAAGACGGACATGCCTCACGCCGTCGCGCGCCTCAGGGCCGCGACGCCTTCTCCAGTTGGATCTGAAAATGAAATCACACGCCCGCGTAGTTGTGATCGGCGGCGGCGTCGTCGGCGTCAGCACCCTGTACCACCTGGCGAAGCTCGGCTGGTCCGACGTCGTGCTGATCGAGCGCAAGGAGCTGACCTCCGGCTCGACCTGGCACGCCGCCGGTCTGCTGCCGCTGTTCAATATGAGCTATTCGGTCGGCCAACTGCACAAGTACTCGGTCGCGCTCTACCCCGCGCTGGAGGCCGAGACCGACCAGCCGGTCGGATTCCGGCCGGTGTCGAACATCCGGCTCGCCTGCACCCAGGACCGGCTCGACGAGTACAAATATTACGCCGGGGTCGCCAAGACGATCGGCGTGGACGTCCGCTTCCTCACCCCCGAACAGGTCAAGGAGATCTGGCCGCTCTGCAATGTCGACGACGTGCTCGGCGCGATCCAGCATCCCGACGACGGCTATGTACAGCCCGCCGATCTCACCCAGGCCTTCGCCAAGGGCGCGCGGGCCAACGGCGCGACGATCTACCGGCACACCACCGTCACCGGCATCACTCAGACGCCGACCGGCGAATGGTGCGTCTCCACCGACCAGGGCGACATCACCTGCGAGCACGTCGTCTCGGCGACCGGCAGCTTCGCGCGCCGGACCGGGGCGATGGTCGGGCTCGACATCCCGGTGATGCCGGTGGAGCACCAGTACCTCATCACCGAACCGCACCCGGACATCCTAGCCCGGCGGGCCAGCGGGCTCGGCGAGATGGGCGTGCTGCGCGAGTCCGACGCCTCCTACTACATGCGCGAGGAAGCCGGCGGCCTGCTGCTCGGCCCTTACGAAACCGGAGCCCCGGTCTGCTACGTCGACGGGCCCCACCCGGACTCGGAATACGAGCTGTTCCAGGACGACCTGGACCGCCTGGCCCCGCACATCGAGGCGGCGATCGCCCGGGTTCCGGCCTTCGGCGAGGTCGGCGTCAAGCGGGTGTACAACGGCGCCATCGCCTACACGCCGGACGGCAACCCGATCGTCGGCCCGGCCTGGGACCTCAAGAACTTCTGGCTCAACGAGGGCCACAGCTTCGGCATCACCGCGGCGGGCGGCGCCGGCTGGCAGCTCGCCAAGTGGATCGTCGAGGGCGAGCCGTCGATCGACATGATGGGCGTCGACCCGCGCCGCTTCGGCCCCTACGCCTCGCACGGCTACCTGAAGGAGAAGAACGAGGAGGCCTACGCCAAGGTCTTCACGGTGCACTATCCCGACGAGGAACGGACCGCCGGCCGGGCCCTGAAGCGCTCGCCTTGCTATGACCGCATGAAGGACCTCGGCGCGGTGTTCGGCTCGATCTACGGCTGGGAGCGTCCCAACTGGTTCGCGCCGGCCGGCTACGCCCTGAGCCAGGCCGATCTGGCCAAGCCCGACGTCCTGTTGAACGAGAACCATCCCGACGACGGCGCGCCGACCGTGCGCGAGCGCTGGAGTTTCCGCCGCTCGAACTACTTCGAACATGTCGGCGCCGAATGCCGCCACGTGACGGAAAAGGTCGGGGTGCTGGATCTCAGCGCCTTCGCCAAGTTCGAAGTGTCCGGCCCGGGCGCTGAGGCCTGGCTTGAGCGCCTGCTGACCAACAAGGTCCCGACCAAGATCGGGCGCCTGAGCCTGTCGTATCTGCTGACCGAACGCGGCGGCGTGCGCTCGGAGTTCACCGTTTGCCGCGAGGCGCCCCAGAGGTTCTATCTGGTGTCCGCCGGCGCGCTGGAGCGGCACGACTACGACTATCTGATCAAGGCTCTGCCGACCGACGGCTCGGTGCGGCTGGAGAAGGTCACCACCCAGTACGGCGTGCTGGTCCTGGCCGGGCCGCGCTCGCGCGAGCTGCTCAGCCGCCTGACCGACGCCGACCTGTCCAACGAGGCCTTCCCCTGGCTGACGGCCCAGACCATCAATATTGGCGCGGCCCAGACCAAGGCGCTGCGGGTCAACTTCGTCGGCGAGCTGGGCTGGGAGCTGCATCACCCGATCGAGATGCAGAACTACATCTTCGACCGCCTGTTCGAAGCCGGCGCCGAGTTCGAACTGAAGCCGTTCGGCATCCGGGCGATGGACTCGATGCGTCTGGAGAAGTCCTACAAGCTCATCCCGCGCGAGCTTTCCATCGAGTACGCCGCCCTCGAATCCGGCCTCGGCCGCTTCGTGAGCTTCAAGAAGGGCGACTTCGTGGGACGCGAGGCCTTGAAGGCCTGGAAGGAACGCGGCTTCGCCAATCGGGCCGTAACCCTAGAGGTCCACGGGATCACCGACGCCGACGCCCGTGGATCGGAGCCGATCTACCAGGGCGACGAGCTGGTGGGCCGGGTCACGTCCGGCGGCTTCGGCTGGCGGACCAACAAGTCCCTGGCCCTGGCCATGGTCCGCCCTGATCTGGGCGAGCCGGGCGTGGAGCTGGAGATTTCCATCCTCGGCCAGCCGTACAAGGCCACGGTGATCGCCGACTCTCCGTTCGACCCGGACAACCTGGCGCTGAAGGGATGATCGCCGACCGGCGACGCCCCAAGGTCTAGACATAAAGAAGTTGAATCCGGCGACGATCGGCTCAGGATTTCCCCTTGCTCCCGGCTCTAGCGGTCGTAGGGATAGCCCATGCAAGTCTGCAGCACAGTCGTCGGACAACGAACCGGTCTTGAGTGGCGGCCCGATCGTGGACACTCCCCGATCGAACGCTCGACTCCGGTCGAGACGGCGATCGGCCTGTCGTTCGATCGCCGGCCCCATACGGTGCTGATGGCCACGCCGCAGGACATGGCCGACCTCGCCATCGGCTTCACGGTCACCGAGGCGATCGCCGCCTACGGCGAGATCGACAGCGTCGACATCCAGGCCCACACCGAGGGGTACCTGGTCGACATCCGGCTGGCGCCCGCCGCCCGGCCGCGCAAGGCCCGGCCACGGACGCTCGAAGGCCGCTCAAGCTGCGGGCTCTGCGGGGTCCAACGCCTGTCCGACGCGGTCCGGCCGCTGCCGCAGGTGACGACCGGCCAGCGGTTCACCCCGCAGGCCGTGCAACGGGCGCTGAGCGCGCTCAGTGATCAGCAGCCGCTTGGCCGCGCCACCCGTGCGACCCACGCCGCCGGGTTCGCCGCCGCCGACGGAACCCTCCATCTGGTCCGCGAGGATGTCGGTCGCCACAACGCGCTCGACAAGCTCGCTGGCGGCCTGTTCCAGGCCGGCCTCGATCCGACCGCCGGCTTCGTGGTCGTGACCAGCCGCTGCTCCTTCGAGATGGTCGAGAAGACCGCCCGCATCGGCTGCCCGATGATCGTCGCGATTTCGGCGCCGACCGACCTGGCGATCCGAAAGGCCGAAGAGGCCGGCGTCACCCTGGTGGCCCTGGCCCGCAGCGACGGCCACACCGTATTCAGCCGCGCCGAACGCCTGGACGTTCGCGCCGGCGCAACCCTCTGAGCTTGTAGGTCGTCCATGTCGAAAGAGGAAACCCCAGGCGTCCGCCCCTACAAGAGCCCGGCTGGCGGTTGGGGCGCTCTGAAGGCTGTCGGACAGGCCTTGGTCGACCAGGCCACGGTCGTCGAGGGCGGCCGCACCCTGCTGCACGCCAACCAGCCGGACGGGTTCGACTGCCCGGGCTGCGCCTGGCCCGACCCCAAGCACACCTCATCCTTCGAATTCTGCGAAAACGGGGCCAAGGCCGTGGCCTGGGAGGCCACCAGCAAGCGCGCGACGCCTGAACTCTTCGCCGCCAACACCCTCGCCGAGCTCTGGACCTGGAGCGATCATGCGCTCGAGGACACCGGCCGCCTGACCGAGCCCATGGTCTATGACCGGGCCTCTGATCGCTATCTGCCGGTGAGCTGGGAGACCGCGTTCGCGCAGATCGGGGCTGAGCTCCGCGCCCTGGACCATCCCGACCAGGCCGAGTTCTACGCTTCCGGCCGCGCCTCCAACGAGGCGGCGTTCCTCTATCAGCTGCTGGGTCGGAAGTTCGGCACCAACAACTTCCCCGACTGCTCCAACATGTGCCACGAGCCGACCAGCGTCGGGCTCCCGGACTCCATCGGCGTGGGCAAGGGGTCGGTGACGCTTGAGGACTTCGACCACGCCGACCTGATCCTGTGTTTCGGCCACAACCCCGGCACCAACCATCCCCGCATGATGTCGACCCTGCGCGAGGCGTCGCGTCGGGGGGCGACGATCCTGGTGTTCAACCCCATGCGGGAAAGGGCCCTGGAGCGCTTCGCCTCGCCCCAGGACCCGGTCGAGATGGCCACGCTCAGCGCCACGCCGATCGCCTCGCAATACTACCAACCCCGGATCAAGGGTGACGCAGCGCTCGTCCAGGGGCTGATGAAGGCCCTCATCGCCCTCGACGGCGAAGGCGCTGATGCGCTCGACCACGCCTTCATCGCTGAACACACGCAGGGCTACGAGGCGCTGGTCCTCCAACTCGCCGATCTCACCTGGCCCGACATCGAGGCCCGGTCGGGGCTGTCGCGGTCGCAGATCGAGGAGGTCGCGACGATCTACGCCCGGTCGAAGGCGACGATCCTCTGCTACGGGATGGGCCTGACCCAGCACCGCAACGCCACCTCCACCGTCCAGCAACTCGCCAACCTGTTGCTGCTGCGGGGAAACATCGGCCGGCCAGGGGCCGGGATCTGCCCGCTTCGGGGGCACTCCAATGTCCAGGGCGACCGGACGGTCGGCGTCTGGGAAAAGCCGTCCGAGGCCTTCCTCGAGGCGATGGACCGCGTGTTCGGCTTTAAGTCGCCGCGCAAGCACGGCCATACCGTCGTCGAGGCGATCATGGCCATGGAGCGCGGCGAGGCTAAGACGTTCATCGGCCTGGGCGGCAACTTCGCCGTGGCCGCCCCGGACCCGGCTCGCTCCTTCGCGGCCATGCAGAAACTGGAGCTGAGCGTCCACATCGCGACCAAGCTCAATCGCACGCACCTGCTTCCCGGTCGTCAGGGCTTCCTGTTGCCCTGCCTGGGCCGCACGGAGATCGACCAACAGGCGTCAGGGCGCCAAGCCGTCACCGTCGAAGACTCGATGTCGATGGTCCACGCCTCCAGAGGCCTCAACCCGCCGGCCTCGCCCCACCTGATGTCAGAGCCGGCCATCGTCGCCGGTATCGCCAAGGCCGTCTTCGGAGAGGACGACACGACCGACTGGGCTGGGCTGGCCGCCGACTACGACCGCATCCGCGACCTGATCGAGGCGGTCCTGCCGGACCAGTTCGCGGACTACAACCAGCGCATTCGGGTCCCCGGCGGTTTCCGCCTGCCGGTCGCGCCCTCCGAGCGGGTGTGGAAGACGCCGAGCGGCCGCGCGAACCTGCTGGCCTATGTCGAGGTCGGAGAAGACGCTCACGCCGGCGATCCCAGCGTCCTGCTGCTGACGACGCTGCGGAGCCACGACCAGTACAACACCACGATCTACGGCAACGACGACCGCTATCGCGGGGTGTTCGGCCGCCGCGACGTCGTCTTCGTCAATCCAGGCGACCTGGCCGAGCGGGGCCTGAAGGACGGCGATCTCATCGACCTGAGCGCGGCCTTCGATCCCTCGGGCCGACGCACGCTGCGCGGCTTCACGGCGGTGGCGCGGGACATTCCGAAAGGCGGGATCGCCGCCTACTATCCGGAAGCCAACGGGCTGATCGGCCTGGACGATCACGATCACCGAAGCGGAACCCCCGCCTACAAATCCGCCCCGGTCAGGATGTGCGCGGCGGCCGACCTGCCTTAGGCCGCCCCGAAAGCCTAACGGGCCGTGCCGCTGAAATTCGCGCTTCTCGAAAAGTGTTCGAACGCGCTTGGTCGTGGCGCGCGTTACTCGTTTTCCTCGGCGCGCATCTTTTGAATTCGTATCCGGCTTCACAGCCGGCGCGCGAACAAAGCCATTTTCAGTCTTCGGGCTCCCATTTTAGGGGCAAGGGCGCGGCGCTCTTCAAAACAGCGACCGCGCCCAACCGACTATCGCGGCAAGAGGCGAACCCCGAGCCTCAGTTCCGTTGCGGAGGGACCGCGATCGCCGCCTCGCCAGTCAGGCTTTCGACGATCGGAGCTTGGTCGTAGAGCGCGTCGCGCGCGTCGAGCTGGCGGCGGATATCGGCGTGGCGGGCGGCGTCCAGGCCATAGCCGATCATGCACGCGCCCCCCAGCATCACGAACACCACCGGGCCGACCAGGAAGACAAGCTCCAGGTTGTGGATCGCCTGCGCAGTGTTCCGAGCGCCCTCGGCGGCGTCGTATCCGACCTTCGACAGGACGAAGAACGTCAGGCCGATCGAGAACGCGCCGGCGACCTTGGTGGTCATCGTAGTGATCGCGTAGAGCAGCCCCGACCGCTCCTTGCCATGCTCCAGCCGGATCTCGTCGGCGATGTCGGCGGTCATCGCGCGGGTCAGCAGATTGAACCCGGAGGCCATCACGCCGGCGATGAAGAGCGGGATGATCGCCACCATCAGGTTGCCCTTCGGTAGAGCGATCAAGGACACCAGCGTCAGCGAGTACAGCGTCGTGGCGACCATGACCGTCCGATGCTTTGAAATCCGCATGGCCAGCCGCCCCATCAGCGGCGCCCCGACGATGCCCGCCAGGAAATAGGTCGCCAGCAGGATGCTGGCCTGGCCGGTCGTGAAGCCCCGGCTGTCGGTGAAGAAGAACAGGTAGGTGGCGCTCATCCAGCCCGGACCAAGCGACAGGCAGAGGTCCGCCAGGAGGATTCGCGCGAAAGCCGGCCGCGTCATCAGCGCGCCGTAGTCGCGCAGTCGGAACTCATCGCCGGGCGCTTCGGGCGCGATCTTCTCGGGCGTGCGCCAGACGACGAGCGCCGCGGTGATCGGCGCCAGGGCGATGATCAGCCATCCCATCATCGCGACATTGCCGGAGTCGGAAACCGCCCGCGCCTCATTGACGATGGGGATCGCCAGGACGCTTGCGGCGCCCAGCACCCCGACGGCGGTCATGATCGCGAAGACCCGAGACCGATCATTGTAACTGGGCGCCAGGGTCGCGGCCCAGGCCGCATGCGACAACGCCAGGACCGAGTTGCCCAGATAGAGGATGAGCAACCAGAAGATCAGATAATTCCGCCCAATCCCGGAGGGCGGGAGGAACAGGAAATAGACCCCCAACATCAGGATCGGGGCGCCGAGGATCGTCCATAGCCGATAGCGGCCCCATGGCGTCCTGGTCTTGTCCATCGACCAGCCGAGCAGGCCGTCGACCGGAATGTCGATCATCCGGACAATGAAGAAGGCGGACCCGACGACCGCCAGATCGACCCCCAGGTGGCTCGCATAGTGGCGAGGCAGATAGACCGACATCGCGATGGCCACGGCCGCGACCGGCAGAGCGGTGGCCGCGAAAGCCAGGGCCGTAAGGAAGGGCACCCGCTTAGCCGGTGACGAAGCAGCCTGAGTCACGCTGTAGATACTCCCTCAAGGTTCGGCGCGACCTCCTGGAGGCCCGGCGCTCTTAGTCGTTCCGGCGACCGGGCCGCGGGCCGGAATGAGCCGTCTCCGACGCCCAGCCGCAGGCGGTCTCCTGCAGCGCTCCCAAGACCTCACGGCGCCTGGAAGCGGCCCCCGCATCGCCGACCTGCGGGGTTCGAACATCGTTCCACAAGCGCGCCGGCGAAAAACCCGTGATCTGCTTCCCGCCCTGACAGGGCCCCGAATGACGACGGCAAGAGGGAAATTCGCCGTCGCCGAAGGCTCAAAACGACGTTTCCCGCACCCGGGGGTTTTCGAACGTCGTTCGAGTGCCCCCTCGTCCGGTCCAACAAACAGAATCACAGCCAGGGAGGATTAGTTGTTTTCCACGAGTAACGAGCCGAGCCGCGCGCCCATGTTCCGGCAGCGGCTGCGGAGCGGATTGATCATGGGCGCGTCGATCGCTGCAATCTGCGCGATCAGCCCACAGGCCTTCGCCCAGGTGTCCGAAGACGCCCCAACGGTCGAAGAAATTGTCGTGACAGCCGAGAAGCGCGAGCAGAGCTTGCAGAGCGTCGCGGTGGCGGTCTCGGCCTACACCAGCGAAAAGCGCGACGTGCTCGGTGTGAACACCGTCGAGGATCTCGCCCGCGTCACGCCAAGCCTCAGCTATACAAACAACGATCGCATGTCGATCCGGGGCCTTGGCCGACTGACCAACGCCATCGGCACCGATCCCTCCGTCGCCCTCTATTCGGACGGCATCTTCTCCAACTCGATGACTGACGCGTCCACGCCGTCGCTGTTCATCGAGCGCACCGAAGTGCTGCGTGGGCCCCAGGGCACGCTCTACGGCCGCAACTCGATCGGCGGCGCGATGAACATCGTGTCCAAGCGCCCGACGGACGAGTTCAACGGCGAAGTCCGCGCCATGGTCGGCAACTTCGAAAGCTATCGCCTGGACGCCATGGTTCGCGGGCCGGTGCTCGACAACCTGCGCTTCCTGCTCGGCGCCTCGACGGAGCGCCGCAACAAGGGCTTCATCGACAATATCGGGTCGGGCGGAAACGCCGCCGGGATCAAGCGCTACACCTTCGAGGCGCAGCTTGAAGCCGATCTCGGCGACAACACCACGGCGCGCCTGCGCTATACGAAATTCGACTGGAACGACAGCTACGGCGTCGGCAACACCTTCGCCAACAACATCTCGCCGTACGACACGACGTCCCTGGCGGGCGCCGGCACCAGCGCCCTCTACTACAACACCACCTACGGGCTGACCGCGCCGAACCCCGGCGTCGCCAACCCCTACGTCCAGAACGCCAACTCGACCGCGCGTGGCTCGCTGAAAGATCATCACCGCCTGCACTTCGACGTGACGAGCGACCTGGGCTGGGCGACCCTGAAATATCTGGGCGGCTATCAGCAGTACAACTACTTCACCTCGACGGACTCCGACCTCTCCGGCCGCACCGCCCCCCAGAACATCCTGGTTGATGTCGACGGCGCCGGCCCGCGTCCGGCCTTCACCGCGACCAACGTGTCCACCGACGCGCGGACCTTCTACGAAGAGCGCCAGAGCTGGCTGTCGAACGAGATCAACCTCTCCTCGAACGGCGATGGCCCGCTCAACTGGATCGTCGGCGTCTATCAGTACGCCCAGGACTACGACCAGCCGCAGGGCATCCGGGTGGTCGGCGACCCCTCGGTGTTCCAACCGCTGACGCTGCAGGGCACGCCTGCCGCCCCCAACCCGAAGGGCGCCTTCCTCTATGTCGACGGTCACCTGGAAACCAAGTCGTACGCCGCGTTTGGCCAGATCGACTGGAAGTTCGCCGACGCTTGGACGCTGACGGCCGGCCTGCGCTACACCAAGGACGAAAAGACGGGCTACGACGTCGCGCGCTACGTCGCTCGCAACCCGAGCATCGCGCTGGCGTTCGGGGCCGCCCTGCCGCCGTCGGTCGCTCAAGGCTATTCCGTCGACGTGACCACCCAGCAGATTTGCGGCGGGACCACCCTGGCCTCCTGCGCGGCCAATCCGCTGACCGCCAACCTGACGGCCAACCCCGGCGGCGGCCTGCGGCGCGATCTGGCCGGCGACTGGGACGCCCTCACCGGCACCCTCGCCCTTCAGTGGCGGCCCGATTCCAGCACCAACCTCTATGCTCGCTATTCGCGCGGGTACAAGGCGGGCGGCTGGCTGGGTTCGAACGGGCTTTCGCCTGATCCCTATGCTGACCCGGAGTACGTCAACTCCTACGAAGCCGGCGCGAAGAAGACGTTCGGCGGCCAGCTACAGATCAACACGGCGCTCTTCTACACCGACTATAAGGGCTTCCAGGCCCCGCTGACGGTGCCGCTGGGTTCGATCACCGCCACGCAGTTCCTGAACCTCGACGCCACGGTCTGGGGCCTCGAAGTGGAGACCCAGTGGTCGCCGGTTCGCGACCTGCAGTTCTTCTTGAACTACGCCTACCTGAACACCGAGCTCGATACCGGTTGCTGCTTCGTCGACACGATCGACCCGCTCGCGCTGGCGCCTGGCGCCCAGCCCGTCGGGCCGGCCGCCAACGGTCGGGTTCTCCAGACCGTCGTCGGCAACGACCTGCCGCTCTCGCCGCACAACAAGGTGACGGTTGGCGCGACCTACACCTTCGACTTCGAGCCCGGCTCGCTGACCTTCAGCGGCACGGCGACCTATACGGACGCCCAGACGTCGGCGCTGTTCAACAACCCGGCCTATCGTTCGCCGTCCTTCACGACGGGCGATGTTCGGGTGCTGTGGCGTGATGCGGGCAGCCGCTACACGATGATCGGCTTCGTGAAGAACGTGACGGACGAGGTCGGCTTCGGAAGCTCGGTGGCCAGCCCCACCGGCCTCACCGCCGTCGGCGCTCGCCGTCAGGTCAGCCTGATCTTCCCCAGAACCTACGGGGTCGAACTGCAGTACCGCTTCTAACAGGCCTTGGCCGGGCGCCGCCTTCGGGTGGCGCCCGCGCCAGACGACTAGCTCGGGTGGGAGAGCAGATAGCCCGCGCCGGCCATGAGCCGGTCAGCCAACTCAGGCGGCAACTTGCCGTCCGGCTGAGACGACATGATCGCCGCCATTCCACGCGCCAGCGCCCACAGGGCGTAGGCCGCGCTTTGATGATGTTCCTTGGGGATGCGCGGATCGGACTGAACGACCGCCTCGTGCGTCAGGAAGGTCTTGTTCTCGGCTTCGCGCAGAGCCTCGTGGCGCGCGAGCAGCCGCGGATTGAACATCAGTGAGAACAGTTCGGCCCGGGTCTCCGAGAATTTGAAGAAGGCGACTGCGCTCGCGCCGATAGGCAGGGCGCCGGAGCTTGGCTGCGCGTCGATCATGTCGCGCCGAAGGCTCTCGAAGCCCATCACGCCCAGGCTGAGGAGGATGTCCTCCTTGTTGCTGAAGTAATGATACATCGACGCGATGCCGATGCCGGCCTCTTCGGCGATGGCCCGAAGGTTGAGCGCCTCGATCCCCCGCGTTTCCAGGATGTGGGCCGCGGCCGACATGGCCTTGGCCTTAACGCCATGCGTCTGGTGTGATGCATGCCTGATGCCCTGCGGCGATGAATGCGGCCACCGAAGGACGCGATCGCCCAAGGCAGGCTGAATGGCCACGCGTGAGCTCAGCGTAGATCCCGTCATGTTTCCTCCCGCCCCAAACGCCTTGGCGGTTTGGTGACAAGCCTGCTCGAAGCGCAGGTCAGCCCAACTCATCGCCGTTCGAATAGCGTTCGAATAGCCGATAGGCATGACCGACGCCCTCATCGTCCGGTTACGAGACGTCGAGGGCGGCCACGACGCGCTAGGCGGCGGCGCGCAACGTCCGGCCCAGGATCATGTCCGACGCCTTTTCAGCGATCATCATCGTCGGCGCATTGGTGTTGCCCGAGACCAACCTGGGCATGACCGACGCATCGACCACGCGGAGGTTCTGAATTCCGATCACCCGAAGTTCGGGATCCACGACCGCCATCGGGTCCCGGCCCATCTTGCAGGTGCCGACGGGGTGGTAGAGCGTCGTGCCGGCGGCCCTGGCGAAGGCCAGCAGAGCCGCATCGTCCTGCAAGGCGTCATCGGGCATCAGCGACTGCACGATTTGCGACTTGAGGGCGGCCTGGTCGGCGATCTTCCGCCCCCACTTCAGGGAAGCGATGGCCACCTGCTGGTCGATGGGATCGGCAAGATAGTTCGGCACGATCCTGGGGTGGACGGTCGGATCGGTCGAGCGAATGTGGATGTGACCGCGAGACTCCGGCCGCAGCTGGCAAGGCGCCATCGTCAGACCTGGATGGGTGTCCAACACCATCTTCTGGGCCGCCATCGACTTCGCCCGGTCGGTGGAGGCCGGCATCACGTGGAACTGGATGTCAGGCTCGGCGAGGTCGGGCCGCGACTTGCAGAACGCGGCGACATGCGCCGCTGAGAGCGTCAGCAGACCACGCCGCTGGACTGCGTACTTGACCACCTCGCCCGCGAACCGCGCGCCGCGCGTCATCTGATTGACCGACATGGCTCCGGGCTTCAGCCGCCACTGCATGGTGATCATGTAGTGGTCTTGAAGGTTCTCACCGACGCCTGGGAGGTCATGCACCACAGGCACGCCCATCTCCTGGAGATGCGCGCCCGAGCCGATGCCGGAGAGCTCCAGGAGTTGCGGGGAATTGATCGCCCCGCCCGCCAGGATCACCTCGCGCGCCGCGCGCACGGTCTTGGTTTCACCGCCCTGTTGGTAGGCCACGCCGACCGCGCGCTTTCCCTCCAGCAGCACCTTGGTCGCCAGCGCCCGGGTCACGACCCGCAGGTTCGGCCGGCTCATCGCCGGATGCAGGTAGGCGACGGCCGCCGATTGCCGCTGCCCGTTCTTGACGGTCAGTTGATACCAGTTGGCGCCTTCCTGGTTCTCGCCGTTCACATCCCGGCGGGGCAGTCCGGCCTGGCCGCAGGCCTCGATGACAGCGTCCGAGACGGGGAACTTCGCGCGCGGATCGGAGACGTTGAGCGGGCCCCCCGTGCCGTGCCACTCGTTCTCGCCGAGCTCCTGGTGTTCAGAGCGCCGGAAGTACGGAAGCACGTCGTCCCAGCTCCACCCCTCGCAATTGAGCTGCCGCCAATTGTCATAGTCGGCGTGCTGGCCGCGAATATAGAGCAACCCGTTGATCGAGGATGATCCCCCCAGCACCTTGCCGCGAGGCCAGGCATGCTCGCGCCCGTTAGTGCCGGCGTCGGGATCGGTCTTGTAGAGCCAATTGACCTTCGGATCCTTCATGGTCATGCCAAAGCCGACCGGCACGTGGATCATCATGTTCGAGAAGAACTGGCTCGGCTCGCGGGTCGGCCTGTCGTCCCCGCCGGCCTCCAGGAGAAGAACGCGAGTGCGGCCGTCAGCGCTCAGCCGATTAGCGAGCACGCAACCCGCCGACCCACCGCCGACGATCACGTAGTCGGCTTCGAGTTCTTGTCCCATTCAGTCCTCCGGGTATTTCCAGTTTGGGTCGATCGACCCCCAGCGGCGGCGCCCTCCGGCGTCCGTCCGCTGCGCAACCTCGATAGGGTCGAATGACGTTCCACAAGCGGCTGCAGGCGGGCCTGGAGGCTGCGCCGGGCCTTGCCAGCGCCCGCACGATGCAGGGCGCGGGCCACGGACCGATAGCGACGATAGGAGATGAGAAATCTGGAGGTGACGCCGCCGCCTTATGGCCTTACCAATAGAGAAAGCGGCCAAACATGTTGTCGAGACCGTCAAAAATTGCTGCAAAATTGGTCATGCCAATACCGCACTGAACGCTGGGCATGGCGGAGCATTGGGGAAGACACCTATGACCGGAACCGCAGCGACGACGCGCGACACCATCCCCCTCTCCGACGGCTGGCGCTTCCAGCTGGACGACGCCCTGGCCGGCGTCGAGCAGCCCGACTTCGTCGACACCGACTGGAGCGTGGTCAGCGTTCCGCACAGCTGGAACCGCGCCGGCTACTACATTCCAGAATCCGCCAGCCGCATAAACACGGCCGAGAACGTCAATATGCAGCGGGGCGTCGGCTGGTATCGACTGACCTTCGCTGCCCCGGAGAACCTGGCGGAAAAACTCTGCTGGCTGCAGTTCGACGCGGCCAGCCGGGTCGCCGAGATCTGGCTGAACGGCGTGCGGCTCGGCGAGCACAAGGGCGGGTTTTCCAGGTTCCGCTTCAACGCCACCCCGGCTCTGCGCACGGGCCAGCCCAACCTGTTGGTGGTGAAGACCGACAACACCAATCCCGATGTCGGCACGGCCACCGCCGACGTCCTGCCCCTGGCCGGCGATTTCTTTGTGCATGGCGGCCTCTATCGCGCCGTGTCGCTGATCGTCACCGACGCGGTGCACATCGACATGCTCGATTTCGGGGGGCCCGGCGTCTATGCGGCCACCACCGCGGTCGAGGGTTCGCAGGCGCAGATCGCCGTCCGCACCAAGCTGCGCAACGATAGTGCCGCCTCGGCCGAGACGCTCATTGTCACCACCCTGCGCAGCGCCGAGGGCGTCGTGGTCGCGCAGGGCTCGCAGCCGCTCACGCTCGCCGCCGGCGACGGTGATGAGATTTCCCAGACCCTGAGCGTCACCGACGTTCGGCTCTGGGACGGCGTGGCCGATCCCTACCTCTACGCGCTGTCGGTCGAGATCCGCACGGCGTCGGGGACCATCCTCGACAGCACGGAACAGTCGTTCGGCGTCCGCCAATTCCGGATCGATCCGGACCAGGGCTTCTTCCTGAACGGCCGCTCGGTGCCCCTGCGCGGCGTGTCACGCCACCAGGATCGCGAAGGCAAGGGCTGGGCCCTGTCGGCGGACGACGAAGCCCAAGACGTCGAGATGATTTGCGAGCTGGGCGCCAACACGATCCGCCTGGCCCACTACCAGCAAAGCCAGCACATCCACGAACTGGCCGACCGCCACGGCCTGATCCTCTGGGACGAGATTCCGCTGGTGTCCAAATGGACGCTCACCGTCGACCAGCCGCTGGCCTCGCCCGGCCTGGTCGACAACGCCCGCCAGCAATTGATCGAACTGATCCGCCAGAACTACAACCACGCCTCGGTCGTGGTCTGGGGCATCGCCAACGAGGTCGATTTTGGCCGGCCGGTGTCCGGCGACTTCGGGATCGGCGCGGAGGGCGAAGGCCCCGACCCGGCGCCGCTGCTGGAGTTCCTCGACCAGATCGTAAAGAGCGAGGACCGGGGACGCCCGAGCACCATCGCCAACTGCTGCGAGGGTGCGAACTTCGCCGGCGCGGCCCACGTGCCGATCGTCGCCGAAAAGGCCGAGGTCAGCGGCGCCAACCGCTACTACGGCTGGTACTACGGCAAGCCCGAGGAACTGGGACCGCAGCTCGACCGCCTCTACGCCGCCCATCCCAAGACGCCGCTGTCGATCAGCGAATACGGCGCCGGCGGCTCCTTCTCGCAGCAGACCGACAACCCGCTCGGCGGGCCGGCCAGCGCCTTCGGCCGCATCCAGCCGGAGGGCTATGAGAGCCACGTCCACGAGCGCTGCTGGGCCGACATCACCGCCCGGCCCTATCTGTGGGCGACCTGGATCTGGAACATGTTCGACTTCGCCACGACCATCCGGCGCGAAGGCGATGCCATGGACATCAACACCAAGGGCCTGGTGCGTTACGACCGCGGCGCCCGCAAGGACGCCTTCTTCTTCTACCAGGCCAACTGGTCGAAAGCCCCGGTGGTGCACATCACCGGCCGCCGCTACGTCGAGCGCGCCTATGCGGTGACCGACATCAAGGTCTACAGCAACGCCGCAACCACCGAGCTCTTCCTCAACGGCGCCTCGCTGGGGACGGTGGAGACCGGCCCGCACGGGATCTGCATCTGGCCCGGCGTCAGGCTGGCGCCCGGCGTCAACCAGATCAGCGCCTCGGGCGCGTTCGCGGGCGGCAAGATCAGCGACCAGGTCGAGTGGCGCCTAGACGCCGGCGCCCACAGCCAGGTGCGGATCAACTGCGGCGCCCTGATGGGCGCGACGACGAGCGACGGCCGCTACGGTTCGGACAACTTCTTCGTCGGCGGCGCGACCGGCAAGGTCGGCAAGAAGGCGCTGGAACTGGCCGACACCCCCGCCGCTCACGAGTTGCTCAGCACCTTCCGAAAGGGCGCCTTCGCCTATGAGGCGCCGCTCGAGAACGGCGCCTATTCGGTGACCCTGAAGTTCGTGGAACCCGGAAACCTCGCGGCGGGCGAGCGCACCTTCGACGTGCTCGCCAACGGCCGCCCGGTGCTGGAGGCCTTCGATATCGCCCTGGCCGCCGGCGGCGCCCTGAAGGCGGTCGAGCGGAGCTTCCCGGTCGAGGTTTCGGACGGCGTGCTGCGCCTGGACTTCAAGCCGCTGCAGGGCGAGGCCCTGGTGTCCGTCGTGGAGATCTGTCGCTAAAGGAGCCGGCCGCGCATCAGGTCACCCGGCGGCGGGCGTACTCTGTCCGCTGCTTGGCGACCTCGGTCCGCGCCCGCTCCACCGCCTCGATCTCGGTGGCCGCGAGCAGCCCCTCGATGACCCGCTCCAGGTGGTCGCGCATCTCCTTGCGCGCCCGCTGCGGGTCGCGCGCCTTCAGGGCGTCCAGCAGGCGGCGGTGCTCGTCGATCCTCGGCTTCACCCCCACCAGACGCGCCCTGTCCAGCATGTGGCGGCAGAGCGGCGAGCGGTAGCGCAGGTCCCACAGGGTCTCGATCACGGTGACGATCGCCGCGTTCCGGGTGGCCTCGGCGATCGCTACATGGAAGCGTCGATCGGCCTGCTCGCCCTTGGCGTCGCCGGCGTTCTCCTCGACCATCTCGACCAGGATCGCCTCCAGCTCGACGAGCTGTTCCTCGGTGATGGTCGTCGCCGCCAGGGCCGCGGCCTCGCCCTCGAACAGCACCCGGGCCTCGGTCAGCTCGAACGCCCCGATGTCCAGGTCCGGCGCCGCGGCCTCGACCGGCGGCGTGTCGGTCACATAGATGCCCGATCCATGCCGCGCCTCGACCAGGCCGCGGATCTCAAGGGCCAGCATCGCCTCGCGCACCGTGGGACGGCTGACGCTGAATTCCTCGGCCAGGTCCCGCTCGGACGGCAGCCGCTGGCCGGGCTTGTATTGGCCGCGCTCGATCGACGCGCCGACGGCGGCGACGACCTGCTGATAGAGCTTACGAGCGCCGGCGGTGGTTCTTGTCATGGTGGTCGAACAGCTTCGCAGATTGGACCCGATCGTACGAGCCACACCCCAGCCTGCCAACCGAGAAGAGGAGTTGACAGGCCTGGGCCGGCGATCGAAATAGGTATGACCAATTTGCGACTTCTCCGCAAACCGGGCACGAGGACCCACGACATCATGGCGCAGACGCTAGTCCTCGATCCCGACCGGTTCCTTCCGCACGCCCGCGCCGTGCGCAGCGTAGCCCGGGCGCTGCTCGAGCAAGTCGAGCAATTGCCCATCGTCAGTCCGCACGGCCATGTCGATCCGGCCTGGTTCGCCCATGACGCCCCGTTCGAGGACGCCGTCAGCGTCTTCCTGTGGCCAGACCACTACGTGCTGCGAATGCTCTACAGCCAGGGCGTCGGACTAGGCGAACTCGGCATCGCCGGCGGCGACAGCCCCGTGGAACGCGACCGCCGGGCCATCTGGCGATTGTTCGCCGCCAACTACCGGCTGTTTCGAGGAACCCCCTCGCGCCTGTGGCTCGATCACGCCTTCGCCACGGTGTTCGGCCTGGACCGCCGCTTGGACGCCGACACCGCCGACCACTATTTCGACGTCATCAACCAGGCGCTGGCCACCGCGCCCTTCCGCCCCCGCGCCCTCTTCGAGCGGTTCGGCATCGAGGTCATCGCCACCACCGAGGGCGCGCTGGACGGTCTCGAGCACCACCGGGCGATCAAGGCCTCGGGGTGGGATGGCCGGGTCATCACCACCTTCCGGCCCGACGACGTGGTCGATCCCAGCCGCGAGGACTTCGTCACCAATCTCGCGGAGCTGGAAACCCTGACCGGTGAGCAGGTCGACCGCTGGGACGGCTACCTCGCCGCCCTCGCCCAGCGGCGCGAATACTTCCGCACGGTCGGCGGTGCCACCGCCACCGACCACGGCCACCCGACCGCCCAGACCGCCGACCTGACGCCGGCGCAGTGCCAGGCCCTGCTCGGCCGGGTGCGGGCCGGGACGCCCAGCGCCGCCGACGCCGAACTGTTCCGCGCCCAGATGCTGACGGAAATGGCCAAGATGTCGTGCGCCGACGGCATGACCATGCAGCTGCACCCCGGTTCCTGGCGCAACCACAACCAGCGCCTGTTCGAGCAATACGGCCGCGACCGGGGCGCCGACATCCCGACGCAAACCGGCTATGTCGCGCAGCTCAAGCCGTTGCTGGATCGCCTGGGCGATCGCTCGGACCTGACCCTGATCGCGTTCACCTTGGACGAGAGCGCCTATGCCCGCGAGCTGGCGCCGCTGGCCGGTCACTATCCCTGCCTGCGCCTGGGCCCGGCCTGGTGGTTCCACGACAGCCCCGAGGGGATGATGCGGTTCCGGCGCCAGACCACCGAGACCGCCGGCTTCTACAACACCGTGGGATTCAACGACGACACCCGGGCCTTCTTCTCGATCCCGGCGCGGCACGACCTGGCGCGGCGCATGGACTGCAGCTTCCTGGCCGAGTTGGTCGCGACCCAACGCCTGGCGATCGACGAGGCCGCCGAGGTCGCCGTCGACCTGGCCTACAACCTGCCCAAGGCGGCCTACCGGCTGTGAAGCTTTCACTCGCCACGCTCAAGGCGGCTGCGCCGTCCGTCCGCACGCCGACCTATGACGTCGCGCGCCTGGGGGCCGGCATGGTGCACCTGGGGGTCGGCGCCTTTCACCGGGCCCATCAGGCGATCTTCACCGACGACGCCATCGAGGCGGCCGGCGGCGACTGGGGCGTGGTGGGCGTCTCGATGCGCCAGCCCGACGTCGCGAACGCCCTTTCCGCCCAGGACGGCCTCTACACCGTCGAGACCCTGGACGAGGCGCCGTCCTACCGGGTGGCCGGCGCGATCCGCGCCACCCTCACCCTTCCCCAAGACCCCGAAGCCGTGCTCGCCGCCATAGCCGATCCGGCCGCCCACATCGTCACCCTTACCGTCACCGAGAAGGGCTACTGCCTGGCTGGCGGGACGCTCGACCTCCAGCACCCGGACATCCTCCATGACCTGGCCCATCCCCACGCGCCGCGCTCGGCGATCGGGGCGCTGGCCCAAGGACTGGCGGCCAGACAGCGACACGGCGCGCCGATGACCATCATCAGTTGCGACAACATGGTCGAGAACGGCGCGCGCCTGGGCCGCGCCGTCCACGCCCTGGCCGAGCGACTTGATCCCGGCCTCGCCGCCTGGATCGAAACGAGCATCGCCTTCCCCGAGACCATGGTCGATTCCATCGTCCCGGCCACCGACGCCGCCAGCCGGGCGCGGGTCGCGCAGGCGCTGGGCCTCACGGACGAGGCCAGCGTGCAGCGCGAGCCCTATGGCCAATGGGTGATCGAGGACCGTTTCGCCGGCCCGCGCCCCGCCTGGGACCAGGTCGGCGCCCAGATCGTCGCCGACGTCGCCCCCCATCGGCGACTGAAGCTGCATGTGCTCAACGCCACCCACTCGGCCCTGGCCTATCTGGGTCTGGCCCGAGGCCATGAGTTCGTCCACCAGGCGATGGGCGATGCGCAGATCCAGGCGTTCCTGGAGGATCTGGTCGAGACCGAATTGGCGCCGGGCCTGCCAGGCCTGCCCGTCCGCGACTACTGGGCCAAGACCGCGCGCCGCTTCGCCAATCCGATGGTCGATCACCGGCTGGCCCAGATCGCCCAGGACGGCGGCCTGAAGCTGGCCGAGCGGGTCTATCCGGTGATGATCGCCAACGCCCGCGACGGCCTGCCGATCGCCCGCCTGGGCGCCATCGTCCGGGCGTGGCTTGAGCACATGGGGGCCGGGTCGCCCGGCCTGGACCTGCTGCCGCAAGAAATCCAGCGCGATCCGATCTTACGCGCCGCGATCCTCGGAGCCGCCCAATGACCCGCGCGATCTGCATCGGCGAATGCATGGTCGAACTTCGGGAGGCGCAGGACGGCCTCTATCGACGCGGCTATGCCGGCGACACCTACAACACCGCCGTCTATCTCAAGCGCTCGGCGCCCGACCTCGACGTCCAGTTCGCCACGGCCACCGGCGATGACCCGCTGAGCCAGTCGATGCGCGAGGCCTGGCGGGCCGAAGGCGTCGGCGACGACCTCGCCTTCCAGACTCCCGGCAAGCGGCCTGGCCTCTACCTCATCGAAACCGACCCCCACGGCGAGCGGCGCTTCCAGTACTGGCGCGGCGAGTCGGCGGCGCGAAACTGGTTGCAGGAGCTGTCGGCGGCCGGAGGGCTGGCGCGCCTCGCCGGGGCCGATCTCGTCTACCTGTCGGGCATTTCGCTCGCCATCCTGGCGCCGGCCGACCGCGCCCGAGCCTTGGACCTGCTGCACGCCCTGCGCGGTCAGGTCGGCCTGATCGCCTTCGACCCAAACCTGCGCCCGGCCCTGTGGCCGTCGCTGAGCGTCGCGCGCGAAGTCTTCGAGGAAGCCGTCGGGGTCGCCGACATCCTGCTGCCCAGCCGCCAGGATCTGGAGCTGCTCTATGACGTGGACGAGCCGGGGCTCCAGATGATGCTTCTGCTGGACCGCGGCGCCCGTGAGGTCGCGCTGACCGCCGAAGACACCGGCTGCCTGGTCAGGCACGCCGAAACCATGACCCATATCGACGCCATCAAGGTCGAGGCCGTCATCGACACCTCCGGCGCCGGCGACTCCTTCAACGGCGCCTATCTGGCCGCCCGCCTGCAGGGGCATGGCCCCCTCGCCGCGGCCCGGGCCGGGCTCGCCCTGGCGGCCCAGGTGGTCGCTCACCCCGGCGCCGTCGTCCCCAAATCCAGCCTTCACTACGGGAATAGCTCGCATGCCTAAGATCACTGGCGCGAAGGTCATCGTCACCTGCCCGGGGCGCAACTTCGTCACCCTGAAGATCGAGACCGCCGACGGCGTCCATGGCATCGGCGATGCGACGCTCAACGGCCGCGAACTGTCGGTCGTTTCCTATCTGAACGACCACGTGATCCCGTGCCTCATCGGCCGGGACGCCCACCAGATCGAGGACATCTGGCAATTCCTCTATCGCGGCGCCTACTGGCGGCGCGGGCCGGTCACCATGTCGGCCATCGCCGCGGTGGACACCGCCCTGTGGGACATCAAGGCCAAGATCGCCGGCCTGCCGCTCTATCAACTGCTGGGCGGCGCCAGCCGCACCGGGGTGATGGTCTATGGCCACGCCAATGGCTCAACCGTCGACGAAACCATCGCCGAGGCGCTGCGCTACCAGGCGATGGGTTACAAGGCGATCCGGCTGCAATCAGGCGTTCCTGGCCTGCCCAGCACCTATGGCGTCTCGAAGGACAAGCTGTTCTACGAACCGGCCGACGCGGCCCTGCCGACCGAGAACGTCTGGTCCAGCGCCAAGTACCTGCCGACCGTTCCCAAGCTGTTCGAGGCCGCGCGCGAGGCCCTCGGCTGGGACATCCACCTGCTGCACGACGCCCACCACCGCCTCACGCCCATCGAGGCTGCGCGCCTCGGCAAGGATCTCGAACCCTATCGGCCGTTCTGGATCGAGGACGTCACCCCGGCCGAGAACCAGGCCTCGTTCCGACTGATCCGCCAGCACACCACCACCCCGCTGGCGGTCGGCGAGGTGTTCAACAGCATCTGGGACGCCAAGCAGCTGATCGACGAGCAGCTGATCGACTACATCCGCACGACCATCGTCCATGCCGGCGGGATCAGCCATCTGCGGCGCATCGCCCACCTGGCCGAGATCAACAACGTGCGGACCGGCTTCCACGGCGCCACCGACCTCTCGCCGGCCTGCATGGGCGCGGCGCTGCACTTCGACCTCTGGGTGCCGAACTTCGGGATCCAGGAATACATGCGCCACACGCCGGAGACCGACGAGGTCTTCCCCCACGCCTACACCTTCGCCGACGGCTATCTGCACCCGGGCGAAGCGCCGGGCCATGGCGTCGACATCGATGAGGACCTGGCGGCCCGCTACCCCTACCGCCCCGCCAGCCTGCCGGTGAACCGGCTGGAGGACGGCTCGATGTACAATTGGTGAGGGCGGCGGCTCTGCTCCCCAGCCTGGCAGGTCGGGTGACAGCCCTTTCTGATCAGAATCGCATCCGGAACCCAGCCGAGCCGTTGAAGCCGTAGCTGTCGCCAAAGCCCGACAGGCTGGTGTCCGCCGCCGCCTCGCCGAACAGCGAGTAGCGGCCGAAGTCGTAGCCGCCGCCCAGGGCCAGGCCGCCCCGCAGCCGCTCGTCGCGCCCGCCGACCGACACGCCGGCCACCCGCGCCGAGGTCCCGTCGAGGAACTCGTACGAGAGGTTGGCCAGGCCGTAGAGCCGCAGGCTGCGGGTCCGGCCGCCGGCGTCCTGCCAGCTGCGTCGATGATCCAGGGCCAGGCCGGCCCGCGCCTGCAGGCTCTCGCCCTCGCCGGCCGACACCGCCGTCGCCAGCGGATCGACGAAGGAGTCGAAGTCGGTGCTGGAATAGGTGATCTGCGCCTGGGGCGTGAGGCTGAGCCCGCCGCCGGCCGCGAACGCCCGGCCCGCCTCCAGGCTCAGGCCATAGCCCTGGCCGCCGACGCCGTCGGCCCGACGTCCCAGCAGATCCGACGTCAGGTCGCTGTCGAACCAGCTCGCCTGGGCCTGGGCGTCCAGATAGCCGCCGCCGGCCCCGTACCAGGTCAGGGTCGCGCCCACGCCATAGGCCTTGGTGTCGATGTCGCCGTCACCGAAGCGCGAGCCGACCTCCGCCGTGCCCTCGCCATAGTGGGCCGTCAGGCCGCCCACCAGCTGACCGCCGGCCATCGCCTCGCCCAGGGCCCGCTCGACGCCGAACTGCATCTTCCAGCTGTCGACGTCCAGGTCACTCAGGCTGGCGGAGGCCTTCGGCTCGGCGTGCAGATGCCGGCCCTCCAGCCGCCCCCAGACGCTCGCGCCTTCTTCACCCGACCATTGCCGCTCGCCGGTCCGCTGGCGCAAGGTTCCCACGCCGCTGAGCGCGTTCAGCACCCGCGGCAGCGCCTCATAGACCGGTACGCCGGGCTGATAGAGCGTGACCTCCGGCGTCGAGGGCGTCACCGGCGTGGCCGGCGGCGCCGGTTGCGCGGGCAGGCTCGAACGCAGGCTCCAGCCGCCGTCGTCCTTGGCCAGCACATAGCCGTAGGCGCCGGCGATCAGCGCCCGCCGCCCCTCGATCACATAGTCGGGGTTGGCCAGGGTGAAGACGCCGTTCGACGCCCCGCCGACCTCGATCACACGGATGCCGGCCACGGTGGCCGCGCCCACGCCGCCCCGGCGCACGATGCTCACCGCGCTCTCGCCGTGGGTCGCGCCGGTCACGACCAGCCGGTCGGCGGCGGACCTGTCGTCGCCCAGCGTCGCCTCGATCTCCAGGCCGCCGCCGTCGCCGACATAATCGCCGGCGATGGTCAGGGTTCCGATCGAATGGCCGGGACCAATCAAGCCGCGGTTGGTGGTCGATCCAACCTGTCCGGTTCCTTCCAGCCGGGTTCCGGCCAGCACCTCAAGCGTTCCGCCCAGGGCGCCGTCGACGGCCAAGGCGCCGGTTCGCACCTCGGTCCGCCCCGCGAAGGCGGAGCTGTCGGCGATCAGCGTCGTCTTGCCCGCGCCCGCCTGCACGAGCGTTCCCGCGCCCGAGATCACGCCGCTGAACGCGACATCGTCCGAGCGCTCGAAGACCAGCGCGCCGCCCACGACCACGTCGCCTAGGATCGAGCCGCTGGTTCCTCCAGCCCCGACGCGCAGGGTCCCGCCGCTGACCCGCGTGCCCCCGGCATAGGTGTTCTCTCCGGTCAGGGTCAGCGTCCCGCCGTCGGCCTTGTTGAGCCCGCCCGCGCCCGTGACCGCCACGTCCAGGGTCGCCTGGAACTGCGCGCCGGCGTTCGTGCCGTCGCCGACCCGGATGATGTTCTCTCCGGCGCCCAGGTGCAGCGCATCGCCGGTCAGGCGATAGCCGTCGGCGGCGAACTGCGCCCCGCTCACCTCGATCGGGCCGCTGGAGCCGTCGAGCCGCACCGTGCCGGCGCTCCCGGCGAAAATCGCGAAGCGTGGGTTGGAGAAGGCGCCGTTCTGCGCGCCGCTCGCGGTCGTCCAGTTGCCCGACGCCGCGCGCCAGACCCCGTCGCCGCCGCTGACCGCGCCGTCGCCCGCCGCGCCGGCGTCACCGTCCCAGAACACGAACTCCGGTGGTGGGGGCGGGGGCGTGACGCCGCCGCCGCCTCCTCCACCGCCACCGCCGCCGCCCGGTGCCGGCACGGCCGAAGCGATCAGGTTCACTTCCTTGGCGATTGAGGTCTGGATCACGCCTGTGAACCCGGTCGGCAGTGTCCCCACGTCCAGCCCGTTATCGGTCAAGATCCCGGAGTAGTTGATCAGGCGATAGACGCCCTGCAGGAAGCTGCCGCCGGCGCTCTGCGTGACGTTCAGCGTCCCATCGAGGGTCAGGGCGCCGTTGACCACCGCCAGGTCGTTGAGCGCGCCGCCGGGCGTGTCCGCCTGGCCCAATCGGTAGCGCAAGGTCGCGCCCGAGTTGAGGGTGAGGGGGCCGTTGAAGGTCAGCGTCCCAGGCGTGGTCAGCCCTCCGGGCGCCAGGGTTCCGCTGATGGCGCCGCCACGGGACCTGCTCGTTCCGCCGACGGTCCCGTTGGCGCCGACGACCAAGGCCGAACCGCTCCCGGCCATTGAGCCGTTGAACAGCAAGGTCCCGGCCTGGACGTCGGTGACGCCGCTGTAGGTGTTGGCGCCGCTTAGGATCAGCGTGCCGAGGTCGGTCTTGGTGATGCCGCCGCCCGCGCCGATGAGCCGCGAGTCGATGGTCGTCACATAGTTTTTGCCGTCCGCCGTGCCGTCGCCGACCCGGAAGGTCCGTCCGGCGCTGGAAAGGGTGATCGTCCCGCCTGTGAGGCGATAGCCGTCCACGGCGAACTGCAGGCCGCCGCTGGTGGTGACCGTGCCGACGTTCACCGTCCCTGGCGCGGCGGCGAAGATCAGGAAATCGCCGGGCGTGTAGGTGTTGTTCACCGCGCCGGTGCCGGTGGTCCAGTTGCCGCTGGCGCCCGTCCAGGTCCCGCCGCCGCCGTCGACCCGGCTGTTGCCGGAACCGCCGGGAGCGTCGCCGTCCCAGAAGTTGACGGTCAGGCCGCCGGTGTTGACCAGGTTCACCTGGCCCGGGATCACGGTCTGCACGGTCACGGGCACGCCACCCGGCGTCGTGCCGATGCTCAGGCCCTGGTTGTCCAGCCCGCCGCCATAAGAGGCGATCCGGTAGAGGCCCGTATCGAACACCCCGCCGGCCGTGAGGGTGACGTTGACCGTCCCGTCCAGGCGCAGGTCCCCGCCGACCTTCACCAGGTCGTTCATCGGCCCGCCGACCACGTTCGAATGGCCGAATTCGAAGTCGAGCACCGCGGCCGGGTCCAGGGTCAGGTCCCCGAGGATGGTCAGGGTCCCAGGGCTGTTGCCGGGCGCCAGCTTGCCGCCGTCCTCGACCAGCACGTCGCCGCCGACCGTCCCCGAGCCGCCCAGCGCGCCGCCGGTCTTCACCGTCGTCAGCCCGGTGGCCGCCGACTGGTCGCCGTTGATGCGCAACACGCCGCCGTTGACGATCGTGGCGCCGATATAGGTGTTGTCGCCGCTCAGGGTCTGCGTGCCGCCGTCCAGCGTTAGTCCGCCGGTTCCCTCGATCAGACCGCCGAAGTCATCGCCGGCCGCCGTCAGGGTCAGGGTCCGCGCGCCAAGTCTCACCATGCCGTCCCCGGCCAGCGACTTGACCTGCGCGTTCGTCGCTCCCGAAATGTCGAACACGCTGTCGCCCTGCACCCGCGAGCCGCCGAGCGCGCCCACGCCATCCAGGGCCAGGACGCCGGCCTCCACGACCGTGTCGCCGGTGAAGGTGTTGACGCCGCTCAGGGTCAGCGCGCCGTCACCGCGCTTGGTCAGGCCGCCGGCCCCGCCCATCACCCCGCTGAACGTCACATCGGCGCCGGCGTCGGAGACCTTGATCGCCCCACCCGCCGCGCCCAGCGTCACGCCACGCGCAGAGGCGGCGAAGCTCGTTCCGGTGATCTCCAGCTCGCCCCCGCCAAAGGTCAGCGGTCCGGCCGCGTCGCCCAGATTGGCGCCGCTCGCCACCGACAACCGCCCGCCGTTCAGCGCGATCCCGCCGGTGAACAGGTTGGCCCCGCTCAGGAACGTCGTGCCCAGGCCTTGGATCGCCAGGCTCCCGGTCCCGGTGATCGGCGTCCCCAGGTAGAAGCTGTTGCCTGCGTTGATCGCGTTCAGCGTGAGGATGCGGGCGTTGAGATTGAGATTGAAGTCGGCGGTGCGGTTCGTCAGTTGGCGCAGGCTGCCGATGGTGCTGTCCAGCCGCCATTCCTGGCTCGCGCCGAGCGCCACCTTGTTGAGAATGTTGATCTCGCGATCCACATGACTCTCGATACCGATCCCGGTGGAGCCGGCCAGGGTCAGCACGCCTTCACCGGCGAGGAGCGAGCGCGCAAACACCGCGCCCGTGTAAGGCGCCTCCACGAGGATTCCGTCGATCGTTTTGTTGGTCCAGAGCGTCGACGTGCCCGCGACGGCCGCGTTGTAGACGGCCCGGTCGGTCGGGCCGACCAGCAGATTGAATCCGCCATTACCCGAGTTCATGTTCACCCCTGACGCGGATGAGGCAAAGTACTTGTCGGCCGCCACGGCTTGGCCCGCTGTCGCCAGCGCGGCGGCGAGGCAGGCGATCGAAGCCCCGGTCAGCAGTCCCTGCCGCACCGAGCAATTCCATTGGTTACGCATACTCTGATCCTTCGGACGGCGGGCGTGCGGACACGCCCTGAAAACACGGTCGGGCCGGCAGGGAGACGGGTCGAAATCTGACGATGGACGGCGGCGCGCCTCAACAGCAGGTCCCTTCGGTAACCCCGCTACCTCAAGGAGGCCGGAGGCTTTGCGTCCCGTCGTCGCCGGCGGTTTGCCTTTTCGAGATCGCAAGGACCCCACGCTCACGGCGCGCTGTAAGCGTCGCCTTGCCCGCTTGTCCCACAGTTCTGGTCGGCCGGCTTTCCCTCAGGTCCCATTTCAATTGACGCCGCGTCTCACGGGTGGACGCGGCGCCACTCGTTCAACTAGAACTTGCACGTGAGGCGCCCCGTCGCGGAGCGCTGAACTGAGGAATGCCCAGTGCCGTCGCCAAGCGTGTTCATTACGACCGAGCAGGTTGAGCCTGAACACCGCAACGATTTCTGGCGCGAGGTGACCCGGCCCGCGTTCGAGACACGCGCCGTCGACGACCAAAGCCCCCTGCAGCTTGAAGGCTCGCTGATCGCCCATGCGGTGGGCGCCCTGATCATCGGGCCGACCAGCTTCAACGCGCAGCGCAATACGCGCGAGCGGCGGCTGATCGTCGCCGGCGGTCTGGACCAGTGCATGGTCCAGTTGTTCCTTCAGGGGCAGGTGCAGGGCGATTGCGACGGCGCGGCCTATCGCGCCGGCCCCGGCGACATCTGCATCCGCGACCTCGCCCGCCCGTTCGACAGCACCGTCTCGCTCGGCGCGACCATCACCCTGGTGCTCCCGCGCGAACGGATCGCGCGGCGCCTCGGCGGTCACATCCCGCATGGCTACGTGCTGCTGGCGCGAGATCCGTTGACCCGGTTGCTGGCCGACTTCCTCACCAGCCTGTCGGAGCTGGCGCCCGAACTGGACGACGCCGACGCGCTCGCCCTGGAGGACGCCGCCGTCGACCTGGTCGCCACCGTCGTGATGCGCAAGAACCCCGCCCTCGTGGAGACGCCCACGGTCGGCCGGGTGCTGCGGCCGCGCATCCTGGCCTTCATCGACCAGCACCTGTTCGAGCCCGCCCTGGGCCCCAAGCTGCTGCTGGAGCGCTTCCAGGTGTCGCGCGCGCACCTCTACCGGATGTTCGAGGCGGACGGCGGCGTGGTCAGCGTGATCCGCGGTCGTCGCCTCGACGCCGCATTGCGTGAACTCTCCCAACACAATCCCGCCGGCCGGTCGATAACCGCCCTCTCCCACGACCTGGGCTTTTCCAGCAGCAGCCAGTTCTCGCGGGCCTTCCGCGCCCGGTTCGACTGCACGCCGACCGACGTCCTCGGCGGACGCCGCCCACCATGGATCATGGCCGCGGACGGCGCGGACCTGCGCGGCCACTTCGCCCAACACGCCCGGGCTGGCGATCGCTAGGGGCCGCCGGTTTGTCGCGGCCTGTTGGCCGGCGCCGTGAGGGAACCCCGATCATGGCCGCGCGCGTTCCAGAATCGCGTCAGATACCGGCCATGAGCCAGTATCATTTCATCTCGGGCCTGCCGCGCTCCGGCTCGACCCTCCTGGCCGCTCTGCTGCGCCAGAACCCCGCCGTATCCGCCGGCATCTCCAGCCCGGTCGGGCAGCTCTTTCACGCCACCCGCAACGCCATGGGGGCCTGGGCCGAGACGTCGGTCCTGATGACCGACGCGCACCGCGAACGCATTCTGCGCGGCCTGTTCGCGGCCTATTATCAAGACCAGCAGGATAAGCGCCTGATCATCGACACCAACCGCTCCTGGTGCGCCCGCCTGCCCGCCTTGAAGCGGCTCTTCCCAGACTCCAAGGTGATCTGCTGCGTGCGCAGCGTCGCCTGGGTGATGGACAGCATCGAGCGCCTGACCCGCGAGCACGCCTTCCACGAAAGCCGCCTGTTCAACAACGACTCAGAACGCGCCACGGTGTTCACCCGGGTCGACGCGCTGGCGCAGAACGACCGCTTCGTCGGCTTCGCCTGGTCGGCCCTGAAGGAAGCGGTCTATGGCGAGCACGCCGACAACCTGCTGCTGGTCGATTTCGACCTGCTGACAGCGTCTCCGGCGAAGGTGCTGGACCTGATCTACGACTTCATCGGCGAGCCGCGCTTCGAGCATGACCTGGAGAACATCGAGTTCGATGCGCCTGAATTCGATCAGGCGCTCGGACTGCCCGGCCTGCACCATGTCCGCCCTCGCGTCGCCCCGGTCCAGCGAACATCCATCCTCCCGCCGGACCTGTTCGCGCGCCTGGACGCCATGTCGTTCTGGCGAGACCTCGGCGACAGTCGCGCTCATGTGATCGCCGCCAATCCGGGGCCTAGCTCGCGCAGCTAGAGATATTAACAGAAATACAACCTACGCTAACCTTCGTGAAACCAATTGCGGCGGAAACACGGCGCTCCTCTGGAGTATCGTACCGTGCCGCTTTCCCCTGATGTGTCGCTGGGCGATCAGCCCGTGGAATTCATCTTCATCGACACCAGGGTCGGCGACTACAAGTCCATCGCCGCGGCCGCCGATCCCAACGCCCAGGTCGTGTTCATCGATCCGGGCGAGGACGGCCTCCTCCAGATCGTCGAAGCCCTGGCGGGCCGCACGAATGTAAGCGCCATCCATCTCGTCGGCCACGGCGACGCTGGCGTCCTGCTCCTGGGGGACGGGCCTCTGCATGCCGGCAATTTGGCCAGCTACAGCGATCAGCTCGCCAGCATCGGCCGCGCCCTCACCCCTGACGGCGACATCCATATCTGGGGCTGCGATGTCGGCGCCGGCGAAATGGGTTCGGCGTTCGTCAACGCCCTGGCCGGGGCGACCGGCGCCGATATCGCCGCGTCCGACGATGCGACCGGCGGCGCGCCGGTTGGCGGCGACTGGCGGCTGGAGATCACCACCGGCGACGTGGCCGCCTCATCAGCCATCGACACCACGGCCTTGACCTTGTTCGCGACCAAGCTGGCGACCTTCAGCGTTTCAACGCTCGCCGAGTTGAAGGCGGCCTTGGCGACGGCCGCGACCAACGGCGTGGCCGACACCATCACCCTGACCGGCGACATCGCGGCCACCGTGGACGGCGACACGCTCGCCAGCGCCACCGACGCCCACGACACGATGGTGGACATCAACATCACCGACGGCCAGACGCTGCAAATCGTCGGCGGCGGCCATAACCTGGACGCCAACTATTTTGGCCGCGTGCTCGAAGTGCGGTCCGGAACCGTCTCGATCTCCAACCTGACCCTGCGCGAGGGCCTGATCGCGGCGGACGGCGGCGACCATGGCGCGGCCGGCGGCAGCGCCTTCGGGGCCGGCCTGAAGAATAGCGGCGCCCTGACGCTGAGCGGCGTCACCATCACCTCAAACGGCGCATCGGGCGGCGGCGGCGGCGGCGGTCCGGGGGGAACCTATGGCTACGGCAGCGGCGGCGGCGGCGGCGGCGGTCCCCTGGGAACGATGCCCGGCGGGCACGGCGGCGAAGGCAGTTCCGCTGGCGTCTTCTGGCCAGGCGCGCCTGGCATACCTTACGCGCCTGGCGTACCTGGCGCCGGCGGTATTGGCGGCGACTACAGCTCGCCCCCAAGCAGCACGTTCGGCGGGCGGGGCGGGTCATCGACCGGCGGCGCTGGGGGAACCCTTGACGGCTATATGGCCGGCGGGGCCGGCGGAACGGCCAACGCGACCATCTCGATCGGCGGCGGCGGCGGCGGCGGAAGCTATGAGGGCCATGGCGCGGTCGGCGGTTCGGCGGTCGGCGCGATCTACAACAGCGGCTCGCTGACCCTGCTCGGATCGGTGATCACGAACAATGTCGGGGCCGGCGGCGGCGGCGGCGGCGGCGGGTGGACCGGGTTCGTCGGCCTCGGCGGGGACGGCGGCCAAGGGGTCGGCGGGGTCTGGAACTCCGCTTCCGGCGTCCTGAAGTTCGACAGCTCCAGCTATAGCGCCCTGAGCGCCAATGGCGGCGGGGGCGGCGCGGGCGGGACCGGCCAGGGCGCTGGATCGGCGGGCGGCGCGCAGGCCAACCTCCACAATCTCGGCTCGCTGGACACCAACTATGACCCCAACGCCGCGCCGACGGCGACCATCGCCAGCGCGCCGGACGTCACCGCGGCCGGCGCCGCCTATGTGCTGCGCCTCAGCTATGCCGACACCGACGGAACCATCGACGCTGCCACGATCGGCGTCAACGACGTCAAGCTCGGCAGCCTGAGCGCCGCCAGCTTCAACATCGTTTCAGGGTCGGGAACCGCCACGACGGTCGTCGACTATACGTTCACGCCGCCTGGCGGGACCTGGGACAACGCCGACAACAACACCTATGCGATCACCCTGGGCGCCGGTCCGGTCAAGGACAATGGCGGCGCGGCGGTCGCGTCGCTGAGCGCCGGCGCGGCCGACGCCAGCGTCACCGTCAATGTTCCGCCCAACAACCTGCCGACCGGCGCGGTGTCGATCAGCGGCGCCGCCACCCAGGGCCAGATCCTTACCGCCTCCAACACCTTGGCGGACACTGACGGGCTGGGGACGATCAGCTACCAGTGGAAGGCCAACGGCGCCGACATCGGCGGCGCAACGGGTTCGACCTTCACGCCTGGTCAGGCCCAGGTCGGCAAGGTCATCACCGTGACCGCCAGCTACACCGACACCCTCGGGACGGCGGAAAGTGCGAGTTCAGCGGCGACGGGCGCCGTGGCCGATGTCAATGACGACCCGACCGGTTCGGTGACGATCAGCGGCGCGGCCACCCAAGGTCAAACCCTGACCGTCGCCAACACCCTGGCCGATCCCGATGGGATGGGAACGGTCCAATATCAGTGGAAGGCCGGCGGGGTCGATATCGGCGGCGCGACCGGGTCGACCTTCACGCTCGGCCANGCCGCAGGTCGGCAAGACCATCACCGTGGCGGCCAGCTACACCGACGTCGGCGGGACCGCTGAGACCATGACCTCGGCGGCGACGGCGAGCGTGGCCAACATCAACGACGCGCCGACCGGCGCCGTCACGATCAGCGGGACGGCCACCCAGGGCCAGGTGCTGAGCGCCGGCGACACCTTGGCCGACGCCGACGGCTTGGGCGTCGTCACCTATCAATGGAAAGCCGGCGGGGTCGATATCGGCGGCGCGACCGGGTCGACCTTCACGCTCGGCCAAGCGCAGGTCNGGCGAGGCCATCACCGTGGTCGCGAGCTACACCGACGGCGGCGGCGCCGTCGAAAGCCGGACGTCCTCGGCCACTGCCCTGGTCGCCAACGTCAATGACGCACCGACCGGCGCGGTCGCCATCGCTGGAACGGCGACGCAGGGCGAGACCCTGAGCGCCTCCAACACGCTCGCCGACCTCGACGGCCTCGGCGTCGTCACCTACCAGTGGAAGGCCGACGGCGCCGACATTGGCGGCGCGACGGGCGCGACCTTCACGCTCGGCCAGGCGCAGGTCGGCAAGGCCATCTCCGTGCAGGCCAGCTACACCGACGGCGGGGGAACCGCCGAGACCTCGACCTCCGCGACGACCGCGGCCGTCGCGGACGCCAATGACGCCCCGACCGGAACGGTGGCCATCGCTGGCGCGCCGACCCAGGGCCAGGTCCTGACCGCGTCCAACACGCTGGCCGACCTCGACGGCCTCGGCGTCGTCACCTACCAGTGGAAGGCCGACGGCGTGGACATCGCCGGGGCCAACGCCGCGACCCTGACCCTTGGCCAGGCCCAGGTCGGCAAGGCGGTCAGCGTGGTCGCCAGCTACACCGACGGCGCAGCCCACGCCGAAAGCGTGGCGTCGCCGGCCACAGGCCTGATCGCGAACGTCAACGACGCGCCGACCGGATCGCTCGCCATCAACGGCTCGGTCGCCCAGGGCCAGACCCTCAGCGTCAGCAGCACCATCATTGACCCCGACGGGATAGCGGGCGGGGCGATTTCCTATCAATGGCGGGCCGACGGCGTCGATATCGGCGGCGCCACCGGCGCCAGCTTCAATCTGACCAGCGTCCAGCTTGGCAAGGTCATCACCGTCGTCGCCGGCTACACCGACCTCGGCGGGACGGTCGAGAGCGTGACCTCCCCGGCCACGGCCGCGGTCGCGCCGCCCCTTCCCACGCCCCCAGATCCCACCCCTCCCCCGACGACCGAGACGGTGGACGGCGTCAGCATCGAGGTTCAGACCGGCGTCAGCCCCGAGGGGCAACCCACCCAGACCATCGTCGTGCCGATCGTGACCTCGTCGCGTCCGGACGATGTCGGCGGCGCCGCCGTGGCCGATATTCCGCTGGTGACCGGGAGCAACGGCGTCGAGCTGCTGAGCGTCCAGGTCCCGGCCGGCTTTGGACTCCAGGTCAATGGCGGGTCCGCTCCGGCGGCCGCCGGAAGTTCGCTGAACGCCCTCCTCCGGGAAATCCGGGCTCACAGCGCCGGCGGCTCCCTCGACCAGACCCAACTGGTCGAAGCCGGTTCCGGATTCCTGCAGGGGCTGTCGGCCGACACGCCGCTGCTGGTTCAGACCCTGACCCCGACCCTGGCCGCCAACACCGGCGCGCCCGACCAGCCGCTGGTCATCACGGGCGCGCCCGCGACGCCGGGCTCTCCCATGACGGCCTTGGTCATCGACGCCCGTGGCCTGCCGCCCGGCACGGCGATCCAGTTACAGAACGTCGAGTTCGCGGCCGTCGTCGGCCCCGTCCGGCTCGTCGGCGGTGATGGTTCGCAACATGTCTGGGGCGACGGGCAGAGCCAGTACATGCTGCTGGGCGCTGACGACGATGAACTGCATGGCGGCGGCGGCGGCGACACCGTTGGCTCCAAGGGCGGCGCCGACAAGCTCTACGGCGACGCAGGCGACGACACGGTCTTCGGCGGCGAGGACGGCGATCAGGTCTTCGGCGGCGCGGACGCCGACAACGTCCAGGGCAACCAGGGAGCCGATTTCGTCCAAGGCAACCAAGGCGACGACACCGTCCTGGGCGGCCAGGGCGACGACTTCGTGTTCGGCGGCAAGGACAACGACCTCGCCTTTGGCGATCTGGGCGACGACTGGGTCCAAGGCGACTTCGGCGCCGACACGATCCATGGCGGCGCAGGGCAAGACACCCTGATCGGCGGCGACGGCCAAAACCGCGGTGAAGATCTCGCTGACCTCATCTCCGGCGACGGCGGCGACGACAGCATCAGCGGCGAGCGCGGCGACGACACCCTGCAAGGCAACCAGGGTCGCGACACCCTGTCGGGCGGCGAGGGCGCCGATGTCCTCCGCGGCGGACAGGACGCCGATGTCCTCAACGGCGGCGATGGCGACGATCGCCTCTGGGGCGACCAGGGCTCGGACACGCTGTCGGGCGGAACCGGGGCGGACAGGTTCATCTTCCGCGCCGGTGACGGCGCGGACGTCATCACCGACTTCTCCTACGCCGGGGGCGACCGGATCTCCCTCGAGTTCGGCTCGCAAACCGCGAACTGGTCGGTAGCGGCTTCAGCCGGCGGCGACGCCGTCATCACCCTGGCCGGAGGCGGAAGCGTCATCCTGAACGGCGTCGCCGTCAGTGCGGTCACCCAAGACTGGTTTGTCTGACGACGGCAGGGCTTGCGCCGCGCAGGGCGTCAACGCCTTGCGCGGCGCCCTGCACAGCCGCCCCGCCGCTTGCGGGCTTGGCTGAACGCGCTTGCCTGGGTGTCTGCGGGCGAGTGGCCGGGTCTCTAGACCGTGCTCAATAGAAGGCTCGTCTCGCTGTTGGCGACGCCATCGATCATCCGCACCTCCCGCAAAACGCGATCGAAGTCCGGCAAGCTGGCCGCGCGAATGTCGGCGACGAGATCCCAGTTTCCGTTGGTGGTGTGCAGCGTGCGGATCTCCACGATGCCACGAAGTCTCTGGATGACCTGCGTCGTCGATTTTCCGATCACCTCGATCATCATCACGGCGCGGACGGTCAGATCGTCATAGTCCTCTCGCACACGCACGGTGAAACCGAGCAGCGCGCCGGTTTCGAGCAGGCGATCCAGCCTGTTTTGCACAGTTCCCCGCGCAACCCCCAACGCATCGGCAAGCTTCGACAGCGAGGCCCGTCCATCGGCGCGAAGATGCGCGATGATCCGACGATCAAGATCGTCTGGGATGAATTTCGCGAATCCCATAGTTCCCGGCCTCCGCGCGCGCCCGATCGGCGGAATGATCAACCGCACTATACAACATGATCATAAACCGACGTTTTTGGAATCCATACTGAGATTTTGGCTGACGGCGCGGGAAGGTAATTTGGGGCTGTAACCACAGTCCCGAAGGATACCCATGCCGCCTGCACCCTCTCAGCTCGCCTACATTCCCTTCGTAAGTGTCGAGAACATGATGCGCCTGGTGCACAGTTTCGGCATCGAGAAGCTGTTGCTCGAACTCACCGACGCCGTCGAAGCCGACTATCGTCGCTGGGACCTGTTCGAGAAGACGCCCCGCCTTGCCTCGCACTCCCAGGAGGGCGTGATCGAGTTGATGCCGACCTCTGACGGCGAAGCTTTCAGCTTCAAATATGTGAACGGGCACCCGAGCAACACGGCGAAAGGCTACCAGACGGTCACAGCCTTTGGGTTGTTGGCCCGCGTGGATACTGGCTATCCGCTCATGCTCTCGGAGATGACGCTGCTGACCGCGCTGCGCACCGCGGCGACCTCGGCGATGGCCGCGCGATATCTGGCGCCGAAGGACTCGAAAGTCATGGCCATGATCGGCAACGGCGCCCAGGCGGAATTCCAAGCTCTGGGAATGAAGGCCGTCATCGGCATCGAGGAGGTCCGGCTCTACGACGTTGATCCAAAGGCGACGGAAAAGGCGGCCAAGAATCTCCGCGACAGCGGCCTGCGCGTCGTCGCCTGCAGCACCTCGCAAGAGGCCATCCAAGGCGCTCACATCATCACGACCTGCACGGCCGACAAGGCCTACGCGACCATCCTGACCGACAACATGGTCGGCCCTGGGGTCCACATCAATGCGATCGGCGGCGACTGCCCGGGCAAGACCGAATTGCACAAGGACATCCTCTCGCGGGCGGACACCTTCGTTGAGTTCGAGCCTCAAACCCGCATCGAAGGCGAGATCCAGCAGATGGACGCCGACTATCCGGTCACCGAATTCTGGCGGGTCCTGAGCGGCGACGCCGAAGGCCGCAACGACGCCCGGCAGATCACCCTGTTCGACAGCGTTGGGTTTGCGATCGAAGACTTTTCGGCGCTGCGCTACATCCACGCCAAGCTGAAGGGCACGGACTTCTTCCAGCAAATCGACATCCTCGCTGACCCGGACGATCCCCGTGACCTCTACGGGATGCTTCAGCGAGCGGCCGCCTAGGCGGCGCATCGACGTCATAGGGCTCCGTTCGTTGAACGGAGCCCTTCTGATGCGGGTGCGGCGCTACGATTGAACCTGGCGCATTAGCGCGACCTTCTGGAGCGTTGCGGTCTGGAAGCCGGCCCAGGGCGGTTCTCGCCGAGAAGACCTGCGGCGTGATGCGCCATCCCCGCCTATCGCGCCCACAGGCGGATCGAGCGCTGCGTCTCATAACTCAAGCGCTGCAGGGGAGAGGCCCCCTGCAGCGCCCTAAGGCTTCTACTGCTCGGGGCTGGAAGAACGCCGGGCCATGGTGCGATCATAGTGGCCCAGCAGGTCCGCGAGCGGATAGGCGCGGCCGTCCTTGATGACCGTATCGACCTTGTAGAGGTCGGCGACATTCTTCAGCGGATCGCCGTCGACCACCACCATGTCGGCGATCTTTCCGGTTTCGATGCTGCCCAGATACTGATCGACGCCAGTGATGCGGGCGGAGTCGATGGTGCCCGCGCGCAGGGCCTCATAGGGGCCGAACGCCTCGGCGAAGTGGATCATCTCCATGATCACCGAATAGCCGTCCTGTAGAGTGCCGCCGTCGGTCCCAGTGCCGAACACCACGCCGGCCTTCTTCATTTTCGCCAGAGAGGCCAGCTCGTTGCGTTCTTGGGTGGGGCCGCTGTCGCCGTAGAGGCTGTGCATGTACCCCATCATGTCCGCGTGTGCGCGCGTGTAGCGAGGAGCGAAGGACTTCACCTGCGGCAGATCCAGTATGCCGATATGCTTGTCCATCTGGGTCATGTAGGTGGCCTGAGGCGCACGACCGGCGGTGGTGGGGCTGATGTACATGCCCGAGCGGGCCTGGATCTGCACGACGTCGTCATAGACCTTGCGGCTGATCGAGATGCGGTCGGCGAACTCCATCCGGTCGCGCGTGCCGAAGTGCTCGACCGCATCGACGCCGTAGACGGCGGCCGGATAGAGCTCGTGAGACGCCACCGGCAAGCCATGGGTGTGGGCGAAATCAACGATCCGCTTCTGCACCTCGTGATCCATCGTCTCGTAGGTCTTGATGAAATCGTAGTCGAGATCGATCGCCCGCTGCAGCTCCATCTCCAGCTGCGCATTGGGCACGACGGCCGTGTTCATCCAGTAGAATAGCCGGTTGCCTTCAAGGATGTTGGCGTAGAACTCGCGCGGACCGACGCGCTGGCCGCTCATCCACGCCTCGCGCCGCTCCAGGGCTTCATAGGGCTCGGCGCCCGGCTCGCGCACGGACGTGACCCCAAACGACAGCCACGCCTTGTCCATCTTGGCGCCGTCGCTGTTGAACTGGTGAATGTGGGTCTGGAACAGACCCGGCACGACGGTCTTGCTTCGCGCGTCAATGACCTTCGCCCCCGGCCACTCGGCGCGGCGCGGCGCGATCTCCTTGATCACATTGTCTTCCACGACGATGTCGACGTCGTGCAGGTACTTGTCCGATACGCCGGTGAAGACCCTGCCAGCCTGGATGACCAGGGGCTGGGTGTTGGCCGGACGCCGCCAGGTCATGGTCATCGGGATGACCTCGGTCTGGCCGTCGTCGATCTGAACACGCTGCAGCCGGCGACCGGCGAGATAGGTCAGCGACTTGGAGTCCCCGCTCCAGCTTGGATAGGAAGCGTAGTCCCGGCTGAGCTGCACCGGCGGCTCGATGATGTTGGCGTCGGCGTCGACGGCCGCGCTCCACAGCAGACCGTCATGGATATAGGCCATCCGCGTGCCGTCCGGCGACCAGATCGGCCCGAACTGGCTGCGCGAGGAGACCGAGCGGTTGACGTCGGGCGTCGTGAAACGCCCCTTCCCGCTCTTCAGGTCGATGGTGAAGAAGGCGTTGTCGCCCTTGCGGAAGCGATCCGAATAGACCCGCAGCGACAGGACGGAGATCTTGGTTCCGTCGGCGGACCATGAGGGAACCGACGGTAGGAAGAGCGCGTCGTAGCCCTTCTTCATCGCCCCGGTGGCGACGTCCACGAGATAGAGGGTGGCGTCGTGCCAGTCGCCGGCGTCGCGCATGAAGACAGCGATGGTCTTGCCGTCCGGCGAGAAGGCCGGCTGCAGCATGTCCTCTTCGCTCTGGGTGAGCCGGCGCTCAGCGCCCGTGGCCATGTCGCGGACATAGAGGTCCATGGTCCCCGTACCGCGCCGATCGGACACATAGGCCAGAGACTTGCCGTCACGCGACCAGGTCGGGTCGAGGTCGAGGAAGGCGTCCTTGGTCAGCTGCACCGGCTTGGGATCGCCGACATTGAGCATCCAAAGATCGCCCAGCGCGGTGAACGCGATCTGCCGCCCGTCGGGCGAGGCCATGGGCCGCAGGACGCCTAGCACCGGACGGTCCCCCGTCGAGGTGAGGTCGATCCGCCGCTTGGGATAGTTGGGCCGTTCCATGACCGTGAAGGCCGCCTTGAACGGCGTCTTGGCCACCTTGTCCTCGCCCGGCTTCCAGACGCGGATGCCGCCGTCGGCGCCATAGGCTATACGGCCGCCGTCGAGCCACGAAGCGCCCGTGGGGAAGATGTCCTCGCCCTTGTCACGGCTGGCCACGACCTTGCCGGAGGCCGCGTCGATCACGTCGATCCGGCTCTGGCCGCGGTTGGGATTGTAGACCACGACCGAGATGCGCCCGCCGTCCGGGCTCCAGAACGGCCGGCTCAGGGACTCCTTGCCGCTGATCAAGGTCGTCGACTTGCCGTCGGCCTGCGTCACGATCAGGCTGGTCGTTCCACGTTCGGACTGAACGAACGCGGTCTTGGCCCCATCAGGCGACACCGCCGGATAGTAGTCGTCGTTCGAGCCCTTGGTGATGGGCGCGACCGCTCCACCGTCGAGGACCACTTCCCACAGGTCGAGGCTGCGCTCGCGGTCGGTGCTGAACACGATGGACTTGCCATCGGGACGCCAGGCCGGCTCGCGGTCGTCGACCGAGCCGAACGTCAGTTGGCGCAACTCAGACCCATCGGGGCGCACCAGCGCAATGTGCCAGTTCTCGTCGACGTAGTACTGGAACGCGATCCACTTGCCGTCGGGCGACCAGACCGGATAACGCGCCTCGTCCATGACCGGCGTGACCGGCTTGGCCTCGCCGCCCCGGGCCGGCAACACCCAGATTCGCCCCTGCAGATCCAGCGCCAGCTTGGCCCCGTCCGCGGAGGCGGCGACGGCCATGTTCGTGCCCTCGCTGACCTTGAAGGTGACGTCCTTGGCCGCCGCCGGGCCGGTGAACAGCAACGCCGCGCCGAGGGCCGCCGTCGCGCATAGCGCCGCGCGTGAAATACGGGTTCTCATTGCGCTTTCCCAAGCTGGGCGCCGGCGGCGAGTTGTTCGAAAGTGAAGACGCGGCCGTCCTTGATCACCTGATCGACGTTGAGGACGTCCATCACGTTGGCCAGTGGATCACCGTCGACGATGACCATGTCGGCCAGCTTGCCGGCCGCGATGCTGCCAAGCCGGTCTTCGACCTTGTTGAGTTGGGCGGACTGATAGGTCGCCGACTTCAGCGCTTCGGCGGGTGTGAAGCCCTGGTCGACATAATATTGAAGCTCCCCGACGATGCCGAAGCCCAGATTGAAGAAGGAGGTGTCGGTTCCTGGAGGCGTTACGACGCCAGCCTGCTTGAGCCGCGTAACCGGGCTGGGCACGGCGACACCAAGGTCAGGGTCGACCAGCCCCTGCGCATCAATGGCCGCCTTCAGATAGCGCGAAGCCAAGACCCGAGGCGCCAGCAGCTTGAGCTGTTTGACATCCCGAAACGCCCTGCCCTGCCGCTGCAGATAGTAGGAGCCGACCAGCGGATTGTAGCCTTGGGCGGTCGGCACCACCATGATGTTGCTCTGCCGATAGAGCTGCATGACATCGTCGTAGATCTTGCCGCCCACGGAGAGGCGGTCGCTGACGATGATGCGGTCACTGGTCGCCAAATGCTCGATCGCGTCCACGCCATAGGTCGTGGCCGGATAGAGGTCGTGAGAGGTGATCGGAATACCCATTTCATGGGCCGCCTCCGTCGAGCGTTTCAGGTAGGCGTTGTCGAGCCGCTCGTAGGTTTTGATGAAGTCGTAGTCGAGCCGTTTGGCGCGTTCGAGCTCCAGCTCCAGGGCCGGCATCGAGTTGACCGGCAGCGACATGGGGTAATAGAGGCGCGGCCCTTCGATCAGGCCGGTGGTGAAGAGGCGCGGTCCGGCGCGTCGGCCGCTGGCCCAGGCTTCCTTGGCCTCCAGGCCCTCGCTCGGCTCGGCGCCCGGTTCGCGGATCGAAGTGACCCCGAACGACAGCGCGATGCGGCCGGTCTGCTCGCCGTTGATGATGAAGTTGTGGATGTGGTTCTCGAACATCCCGGGCACGACAACCTTCTTGGAGGCGTCGATGAGCTGCGCGCCGGTCCGCCCGGCCTGGTGAGGTTCAACCGCCGTGATGACGTTGTTGTCGATGATGATGTCGACGTTGTCGCGATAGGCGAGGTTCACGCCGTCGAACAGACGACCGGCATGGACCACCTTGCGCCCCTGCGGGATCGCATTGCTCCATTCCAGGTTTAGCGGAATGTCTTCGATACGAGCGTCGTCGAGCCAGATCCTCTTCAGCACGTCAGCGGACTGATAGACGATGCTCTTTGAATCCCCAGCCCAGCTGGGCTGATCGGCGAGATCGTTGGTCATGCGCCGAGGCGTGGCGATGAAGCCGCCGTGCGGATTGGTGGCGACGGTCCACAGGACCCCATCCTCGACAAAGGCCATGTGCCGGCCGTCGGGCGAGTAGATCCCGCCGTTCTTGGCGCGAATGCCGAGTGACTTGCCCGACGTCGGCGTCAGGTATTTCGGCGACGATCCGTCAAGCGGGACGTTGAAGATCTCGTTGAAGCCGTGGCGGAAACGGTGGGACTTGTTGGCCAGCACCACATAGTTCAGCGCCTCGCCGTCGGACGACCAGCTCACGACGCTCGGCTTGAAGGTCCAACCGTGGATCTTGCGCAGCACCTTGGTCTTCAGGTCGAGGACGTACGGGAAATTGGCGTGCCAGTCGTCGGAGGCCAGCGCGGTCAGCGCGATCCGTTGACCGTCCGGTGAGAACACCGGTGACGCCACGCTCTCCACTGTCTCGGTGAGGCGCTCTTCCTTGCCGCTCGCCACGTCGCGGACATAGAGATCCATGGTGCCGACGCCCCGGCGGTCCGACGTATAGGCGAGCTTGCCGCCATCGGGAGACCACGCGGGCTCAATATCGACGAAGGGGTCATTGGTTAGGCGCACCGGCTTCGGATCACCAATGGTCAGCAGCCAGAGGTCGCCGAGCGCCGCGAACGCGACCTGCTTGCCGTCGGGCGACACCACCGGATTCAGAATGCCCTTGGCCTGCTTGGCCGCGGTCGATGTGAAGTCGTGAACCTTGCGGACATAGTCCGGCGCCGGCGTGACGGTGAACTCGGCCGTGAACGGGATGACCTTCGCCGAGCCTGGGCGGCCGCGCTTGATCTTCCCATCGGCGGTGTAGAGCAGCCCGCCGTCCTTGGACCATTGCGGTCGCCCCACGAAAACGTCTTCACCCTTCGCGGTGTCTGTAGCGCTTGCCCCCTTGCCGAGATCGACGACCCGGAGTGACGAGGCGCCCTTGGTGCCGAGGCTGCCCCCTTTATACTCGATGTAGGCGATGGATTTTCCGTCCACGCTCCACGCCGGCAGAGCCATCTCGGTCGGTGCGGACGCCACGGTTCGGACCGAGCCGCCCGCGTCCTGCACTTTCAGCACCCGGCCCCTCTCGCCCTCGGCCTCAGCGACAAAGGCCAGCCGCGCGCCGTCCGGCGAAAGCGCGGGGTAGATCTCATCCTGTGGCGCGGTTGTCAGCTGGATGGGCGAGGACCGGTCCAGGCCCACCCGCCAGACATCGAAATTCCCCGCGCGGTCGGACGAGAAGAGAAGGGACTTGCCGTCAGGCGCCCAGACCGGTTCGCGGTCATCGGCGGCGCCAAAGGTGATCTGCCGAAGGCCGGTCCCGTCCGGGCGGACGACGAAGACGTGCCAATAGCCGCCGAGATACTGCTGGAACGCGAGCAGGGTTCCATCCGGGGACCAGGAGGGAAGCCGGGCCTCGGTCAGGCCCGGCACGATCTTCGCCGCCCCGCCACCGGCGGGAAGGATGCGTAGATCGCCCTGCAGGTCGATGGCGATCCGCGAGCCGTCCGGCGACAGCATCGCGGAGAAGTTGGTGCCCTCCGTCACGCTGAACGTGCGGCTCTCCGCCAAGGCCGGCAACGAAGACGCGCTCGCCAACAACGCGACCGCAAGGCACAGGCTTCTGACCATCGATATTCCCCTAATTTGCAGCAGTTCTCGGCAGCCAAAGGCCTAGTGTCGATAGCTCAGCGTGACACCGTAGGTGCGCGGCGGGGCGTAGTTGGCGAAGGCGTCTCCCAAGATGTCCGAGATCGACACAACGTGGAGTTCGTTGGCGAGATTCTTACCCCAGACTTCGACGCTCCAGGCGCCGCCCGCCGGCCCCATTGTCAGGCCCGCGTCCCAGTTTTCCTGCGCCAGCACGCGCTCGCTAGGCACATTGTTGATGCTGCTGAAATAGTCGGACTGATACGTGTAGTCGACCCGTCCGGTGGCCGTCATGCCGCCGAAGTCGCGGGCCAGGCTGGCGCCCATGAAGAACTTGTTCTCCGGAGCGCGCGGAATTTTCTTCCCCGCCAGATTGTTGGCGCCGCTGATGAGCGCGGAGATCTCGCTCTCGGTGCGGGTGTAGTTCCCGTAGAGGTTCAGCCCCTCGATCGGGACAGCGTTCCATTCCAGTTCGAAGCCCTTGATCTTCGCCTTGCCGGCGTTGCCGCTCACGAGGACTGCCGGCAGATTGGGCGCGAGCTGGGTGAACACCGAGACCTGCAGGTCGGTGTAATCCATGTAGAAGGCGGTGGCGTTCACGCGCAGGCGGCGATCGAACCACTCGGTGCGGGCGCCAGTTTCGTAGTTCCAGACGAACTCCGGGTTGAACGGACGCAGGATCGACTGCTTTTCACTGTCACCGTCGCTGAACCCGCCGCTCTTGAAGCCGCGCGAAATGGTCCCGTAGACGAAGACATCCGGGGTGACCTGGTAGTTGATCGACGCGGTGGGCGTCCAGGCGCTCCAATCGGCGCTGGATGCGGCGCTGTAGCCGGGCACGCTGACGCCGCCGTCACGGAAACCGGAGAAGTTCTTCCCGGAAGCAACCGTGGTGTGGTCCTTCTCGTCGTGGCTCCAGCGAATTCCGGCCTGCAGCTTCAGCTGTTCGGTGAGCGCGAACGTACCGCTCATGAAGGCGGCGAACGCCTTGGTCTCGTTGGTCGAAGCGTAGGCGTAGCGACCGTCAACCGGGGTCGGACCGAAGCCATAGAAGCGATAGTCCGTCAAGCGGTTGGCGACGCCGTCGTCCTGGTAATAGTACAGCCCCCCGATCCACTTGAAACGGTCGCCGAGATCGGCGGCGAGGCGGAGTTCCTGAGAGAACTGCTCGGCTTTCTGATCGGCCTGCTGGATGAACAGGGTGTGGAAATTGACGCGTCGGTTGGCGACGTCGGACAGCGGCGCGACCAACAGCCCGGTGGTGTTGGCGCGGTTGTGGCTCTGGGTGTTGCGGAAGGCGGTGATCGAGGTGAACGTCCCGATCGGGCTGTCCCAGTTGGCGTTCAGGCTGACGCCGGCGTTGTCGATATCGGCATAGCCGTCGTCGGTATGGTTCCGCCCCCGACGCGGTTCGGGGTTCGACTTGCCGGCGGATTTGGGAGCCTCGATCATCAGGTCCCACCACGGCGCGGTGCCGCGCCGCGTCGATCCATCGATGTTGAGTTGGATGTCCCAATCGTCGTTGGGACGGAAGCGCAGGGCCGCGCGGGCCGCGGCGAGCGTCTCATCCTCGATGTCGCGGCCGGTCGTTTCGTTAAACGCGTAACCGCTGTGCTCGCGAGCGATCACCGAGATCTTCGCGGAAAGGACATCGGAGACCGGGCCGCTGATAAGCGCGCTGACGCTCTTGAGGTCATAGTTGCCGACCGTAGCCTTGGCCTTGACCCGGTAGTCCGAGCCGGGTTTTTCGGTGAAGAAGGCGATGGCCCCGCCGGTCGCGTTCCGGCCAAACAGCGTGCCTTGCGGACCACGCAGGACTTCGACGCGCTCCAGGTCGACGAACTCGACCGAGGACATCGACGGCTGGCCCATATAGACGTCGTCGACGAACACGGCCACGCCGCCGCCGCCGCCGATCCCGCGAATGGTGTACCGTGGCTGACCCGGGGCGAACTGCTCGAAGGTCAGGCTGGGCGTGCGGGTGCGAAGATCGTTGAAGTCCTCGATCTTCGATCTCTCCAGGAATGCGCCGCTGTAACCCGTCACCGCGAGCGGAACCTGCTGCAGATTCTGGCTGCTGCGTTGAGCCGTGACGATCACCTCTTCGACCGCGGTGGCCTGCTGGGCGACGGCCGGGCCTGCCAGAGCCGCCGCCGCGAGCGCGATTGCCGATGCAGTATTGAACGTGGATTTATTCATTCGGTATCCCCCTGTTTTTCCTACCGTCGCTCGGAGCTCTTCTGGCCACTGAACGTCATTGAATAGATGTGGCTCGAATGCGCACGAAGACGCTGATCGGTATGTAATTATGTGAGCACTGAGGCCTTACGCCGCATCGCAACATTCATTTCGAGACGATGAGCCCTCACGACCTCCATCACTGATGGGATACTTAATTTCGATCAGCCTCAATTTACTTTGCGGAAGCCTTCTATCACCGGCGGTCATATCAGAGCTGCGCGCGACCTGGATTGACCCGCCTCCGGTGCGTCGATGCCCAAGAACCGCACGGCGTTCGACCTCAAGACTCGCGTCTTCTCGTCCTTGGACAGGGTCTTGCTGTTGACGACCCCTTCGCCGAGCACCTGTTCCCCGAGCGGGAACGGATAGTCGGTGCCGAGCAGAACCTGGTCGGGGCCCATGACGTCCACCAGGAGGCGCAGCGAGCCATCGCTGAACACCGCGGAGTCCACATACATCCGATCGACATAGGAGGACGGCGGATTGGGGCAGTCCTGACGGACGATGTCGCGGTTGCGCCAGGCGTTGTCGACCCGCCCGATCAGATAGGCGAAACTGCCGCCCCCGTGGGCGAAGCAGATCCTCAGCGACTTCGGCAACCTTTCGAAGGCGCCCGACAGGATCAATGACAGCATCGACAGCTGGGTTTCAGCCGGCATGGCCACCAGCCAGGGCAGCATCCATTGCCGCATCCGGCCCGCGCCCATCATGTCCCACGGGTGCACAAAGACCGCAGCGCCCTCGTCGGCGCAGTGATGCAGGAAGGTGATCAGGCCAGGGTGGTCGAGATCCTGATCACCGACGTGATTGCCGATCTCCACGCCAAGGTGGCCGTCCGCCATGATCCGGCTGACCTCCCGGCAGGCGGCGTCGATGTCTTGAAGCGGCACCTGCGCCATCGACTTCAGCCGGCCGCGCCCCTGAGCGCAGAGCTCCAGCGCGGCGTCGTTGAAGTGGCGAGCGACCAAGGCCGCCTGTTCGACCGGCTTGTCGTAGGCGAACAGCACCGGCGTGGCGCAGATCACCTGCAGGTCGATACCGTCGCGGTCCATGTCGGCCAGGCGCGTCTCGGCGTCCCAGCAGGCGGCGGTGATCGGGCGGAATTCCCGATCACCGACATAGACCATCGCCTGGCCCTCGCCGGTGTGCTTGATCCACGGCCAGGCGCCGCCGAACTTCTCGGCGAAGTCCGGCCAGGTCTTGGGGAAGAAGTGGCTATGCGCGTCGACGATCACGGCAGCACCACCCAGCCCGCCGGCGGCGTCTTGCCCGGATGGACGGCCGCGCAGTTGGGACAGATGCGGGCCGACTGGCTCTCGTAGAACGCGTTGAACAGCGGTGGCAGGTCCGCGACGATGCTCCTGAGCTGCACCTCGACCCTGTGCACCAGATGATCGCAGGAGAAGCAGTACCACTCGAAGGCGTCGAGCGCCCCTTCAGGGCGCTTGGGTTCCACCACCAGCCCGATCGACCCCTCGACCGGCCGCTGCGGCGAATGACGAACATGTGGGGGCAAGAGGAAGATATCCCCCTCGCGCAGCGGCACGTCGTAGTGCTCGCCGTTCTCCACGACCTTGAGCAGCATGTCGCCCTTGAGTTGGTAGAAAAACTCCTCGACCGGGTCGTCGTGGAAGTCGGTGCGCTGGTTCGGCCCGCCGACGACGGTGACCATCAGGTCGGCGTTCTTCCAGATCTGCTGGTTGCCGACCGGCGGCTTGAGCAGGTGCTGGTTCTCGTCGATCCACCGTTGGAAATTGAAACCGCTGAGCCGGCTCATGGCTGCTGCCTTGGCGATTGGGGGTGATAGGCGACGGCCTTGATCTCGATCAGCAGGTGCGGATGCGGCAGCTGATGGACGGCGACCGTGGTGCGTGTGGGCCCCTCGAAGTCGAAGAACTCGCCATAGACGGCGTTGTAGCCGGCGAAGTCGTTCATGTTGACGAGGAAGGTCGAGATCTCGACCAGGTCGGTGAGTTCGGCGCCAGCTTCGCGCAGGATGTCGCCGATGTTCTCGATCACGGCGCGCGTCTGGGCGCGAATGTCGAGGTTCGTCGTCCCCATCGCGTCAACCTCTACGCCCGCGAAGCTGTTGTCCGGACGCCGGGAACTGGTGCCTGAAACGAACAGGAAATCCCCTGCCCGTTTGATGTGGGGAAAGCGGCCGCGCGGCGTCGCCTTACCCTTCACGACGATGGCGTCGCCTTGGGTCATTTACGTTCCTTGGTGTTGAAGCCCATCAGGCCCAGGTTCTGCACCTGGAGCTGCACATTGACGCCCGGGCGCAGCGGTTCAGCCGCGGTCGACGCTCCGGCCAGCACGATGTCGCCGGCCTTCAGCCCTTCGCCGTAGCGCTCGGTCAGGCGCGCCGCGGCCAACAGCGCCCGCAGCGGATGGCCAAGAATGGCAGCGGAAGACCCAACCTGCACCGGCCGGCCATCGAAGGAGAGGATCATGCCCAGATTGGCGATATCGAGATCCGGCTTGCGCCAGGGCCCGATCACCACCCCGGCCGCGGAGGAGTTGTCGGCCACGACGTCGGCGACCCTGAACTTGAAGTCCTGGTAACGGCTGTCGATGATCTCCAGCGCAGGCGCCACCGCCTCCACCGCGTCGGCCGCCCATTGCGCGCTGGCCTCGCCGGTGAAGGGCTTTTTCAGCAGGAACGCGATCTCGGGTTCGACGCGCGGATGGATCATCCCGTCGAGATCGAGGCTCTCCCCGTCGTCGAGGATCATCGCGTCGGTGAGCACGCCCCAGATCACCTCGTCGACGCCAACCTGCTGCATCTTCGCCCGGCTGGTCAGCCCCATCTTCACCCCGATGCGGCGCTCGCCGCGCTGAAGGCGGCGGCCGATGGCCTCGGCCTGCACGGCGTAGGCCGTCTCGATGGAAAGAGCCGGATACATGTCGGTCAGCTGAGCGACGGCGACGCCGCGACGGGCGGCCTCGTCCACGATCTCAGCGAGCGCCTTGACGTCGACCATTGCGGCCTCCTTGTTTGGCGGCGATCAGGTCAAGGGCGACGTCGAGGATCATGTCCTCCTGGCCGCCCACCATGCGGCGCCTGCCCAGTTCGATGAGGATTTCGCGCGCTTCCAAGCCGGTGCTCGCGGCCGCCTTTTCAGCGTGGAGCAGGAAGCTGGAATAGACGCCGGCATAGCCCAGGCTGAGGGTCTCGCGGTCGACGCGCACGGGGCGAACCTGCAACGGCCGCACCACGTCGTCGGCCACGTCCATCAGCTTGAAGAGGTCGCAGCCGTGCTCGAAGCCGTCGCGGTCGGCGGCGGCGATGAACACCTCCAGCGGCGCATTGCCCGCGCCAGCGCCGAGGCCGGTGAGCGAGGCGTCGATGCGCACCGCGCCGTGTTCGGCCGCGATGATCGAATTGGCGACCCCAAGGCTGAGATTGTGGTGGGCGTGCATCCCCCGCTGGGTCTCGGGTTTCAACACCTCGTCATAGGCGTCGAAGCGCTCGGCCACGCCCTTCATGGTCAGGGCCCCGGCGGAGTCGGTGACATAGACGCAGTGGGCGCCGTAGCTCTCCATCAACCGCGCCTGCTCGGCGAGCTCGCGCGGAGGGGCCATGTGCGACATCATCAGGAAGCCGGACACGTCCATGCCGAGCTGGCGCGCCGCCTCGATGTGCTGGCGTGCGATGTCCGCCTCGGTCGAATGGGTGGCGACCCGCACCGAGACCACCCCCAGATCGGCGGCCCGGTGCAGGTCCTCCACCGTGCCGACACCCGGCAACAGCAGCGTGGTCAGCTTGGCGCGCTTGATCGCCTTGCCGGCGGCCTCGATCCAGGCCCAGTCCGTATGGGCGCCGAAGCCGAAATTGAGGCTCGAACCCGACAGACCGTCACCGTGAGCCACTTCGATGGCGTCCACCCCGGCCTCGTCCAGCGCCTGAGCGATGTCGTGGACCTGGGCGATGTCAAACCGGTGACGGATGGCGTGCATGCCATCGCGCAGGGTGACGTCCTGAATGTACAGACGCTGCGCCATCATGCCGCCTCCAGTTGGCCGCGCTGCGCCATTTGCTCTCCGATCCGCACGGCGGCGGACGTCATGATGTCGAGATTTCCGGCATAGGCCGGCAGGTAGTGGGCCATGCCCTCCACCTCGAGGAACACCGAAACCTTCATGCCGGTGAAGGGCTCGCCGCCGTCCGGGAACTGGAGCGCGGTGATGTGCTCGAACTGCACCGCCTGCTTCATGCGATAGCCCGGAACGTACTCCGCGACCTCGCGCACCTTGGCCTCGATGGAGGCCCGCACGGCCTCCTCGTCGTGGCCCTCGGCCAGGCAGAATACCGTGTCGCGCATCACCAGCGGCGGCTCGGCCGGGTTGAGCACGATGATCGCCTTGCCCGCCGTCGCCCCGCCCAACTCGACGATGGCCCGCGAGGTCGACACCGTGAATTCATCGATATTGGCCCGCGTACCCACGCCCGCCGACTTGGAGGCGATGGAGGCCACGATCTCGGCATAACGCACCGGGGTGACACGGCTGACCGCGTGCACGATCGGGATCGTCGCCTGACCGCCGCAGGTCACGAGATTCACGTTTGGGGCCTGCAGATGACTATCAAGGTTGACCGACGGCACCACGAACGGGCCGATGGCGGCCGGCGTCAGGTCGATCAGGCGGCGGCCCATGGGCCGCAGAATCGCGTCGTGCCTGGCGTGGGCCCCGGCGCTGGTGGCGTCATAGACGATCCGGACCTGCTTGAACTCGGGCAAGCCCACCAAGCCGTCGACGCCCTCCGACGTCACGGCCACACCGAGCCGCCGCGCCCTCGCCAGTCCGTCGGACAGCGGATCGACCCCGGCCATCGCCAGCACCTTCAGGTCCGGCGACAGACGCATGATCTTGATCATCAGGTCGGTGCCGATGTTGCCCGAACCGATGATCGCGCATCCCACCTTGCTCATTGCGGAGCTCCTTCAAATCCAACCGACACGGATCCGAGGCCTTCCACGCGGGCCAGGAAGCGGTCGCCCGGCGCGGCCGCGACCATGGGGCCAAGCGCGCCGCTCAAGACCACGTCGCCCCGGCGAAGCGGCCGACCAATGCGCGCCATCGTGCGCGCCAGCCACAGCACGGCGTTGAGCGGGGAACCGAGGCAGGCGACGCCCGCCCCGGTCGAGACGACCTCGCCCCGCTTCTCGAGCGCCATGCCGCAGGCGACCAGATCGATCTGGTTCAAGCGGCGCAGTTCATGACCGAGCACGAACCGGCCTGACGACGCGTTGTCGGCGATGGTGTCGGCGATGGTGATGTCCCAGCCGGCGATGCGGCTGTCGACGACCTCGATCGCAGCGACAGCCCACTCGATCGACGACAGGACGTCGGCGCTGGTGAGGCGATCTGTGTCGAGATCGCCGCCCAGGATGAACGCGATCTCAGCCTCGCACTTGGGCTGAAGCAGCGCGCCGAACGGAATGTCGCCGCCGTTTGGGACATCCATGTCGTCAAACAACATGCCGTAGTCCGGCTGGTCGACGCCCAACTGGCGCTGCACGGATACGGCGGTGAGACCGATCTTGCGCCCCACCAGCCGGCGCCCCGACGCCAGGGCGGCCTTGGTCAGGCTTTCCTGCACGGCGTAGGCGGCCTCGACATTTTCTGGGCCGATCAGGTCGCGAACCGGCGCGCAGGGATCGCGGCCACTCGCAGCCTGGGAAAGCCTCGTCGCCGCCTTGGCCACTTCATGTTCTGAAACGGTGGTCACATCGCCCCTCAATACTTGACGCAGATGGTCGAGGCCTCGGAGTAGAAGGCCAGCGAGTGAGCCCCGCCCTCCCGTCCGATCCCGGAGAGCTTCACGCCGCCGAACGGCGTGCGCAGGTCGCGCAGGAACCAGGTGTTGACCCAGACCAGGCCCGCCTCGATCTGCGGCGCCGCGCGATGAGCCCGGGCGAGATCGGTGGTCCAGATGCTGGCGGCCAGGCCGTAGTCGCTGTCGTTGGCCCGACGGATCGCCTCGTCCTCGGTGTCGAACGGGGCGATGTGACAGACGGGACCGAAGATCTCCTCGCGATTGCACCGGGCGTCGTCGGAAAGTCCGGTCCAGATGGTCGGCGCGATGAAGGCGCCCTCATCGCGCTCGTCGCCAAACGTCGGAACCTGGCCGCCCGCCACCACCGTCGCGCCTTCGCGAAGCGCCAGGTCGAAATAGCTCAACACCTTGGTGCGGTGCTGGCGCGAGATCATCGGCCCCATGGTCGTGGTCGGGTCCTCGGGCCGACCGACCACGATCGCCTCCGCCCGGCCCTTTAGAGCCTCGACGAACCGCTCGTAGATCGGACGCTCGACATAGACGCGCTCGGTGCAGAGGCACACCTGACCGCAATTGGAGAAGGTCGAGCGAGCCACGCCGTCGACCGCCGCCTCGAAGTCGCAGTCTGCGAAGACCAGCGCCGCATTCTTGCCGCCCAGCTCGAAGGAGATCGGCTTCACCGTATCGGCCACCGCTCGCATGATCGACGAGCCGGTCTTGGAGCTGCCGGTGAAGGTCACAGCGTCGACCCCGGGATGCGCGGTCAGCGCCTCTCCGGCCGAACCACGCCCAAAGCCGTGCACCAGGTTGAATACGCCGGCGGGAACCCCGACCTCGTGCATGACCTCGGCGAGCAGCGTCGCGGTGAAGGGGGTCTCTTCGGAAGGCTTGGCGACCACGGCGTTACCGCAGGCGAGAGCCGGCGCGACCTTCCAGCTCAGCAGAAGCAGCGGCAGATTCCACGGCGCGATGACCGCGACCACCCCAAGGGGCTTGCGGACAACATAGCTGACCGCGTCACGGCCATCAGGGGTCGGCGTCTGGAAGCTCTGATCATGAGCGGTCACCACGAGATCGGCGAAGAAGCGGAAGTTGGCGACGCCGCGGGCGATGTCCACGGTCCGGGCATGACGCTCGTCCTTGCCGGTGTCCGCGATCTCGGCGGCGACGAACTCCTCGAAGCGGGCCTCGATCCCGTCCGCGATACGATGAAGAAGGCGCGCGCGGTGGGCCACGGGCATTCGCCCCCAGTCACCCGCCAGCGCCTCGCGGGCGCAGCTTACGGCCCGATCCACCAGTGCGGCGTCGGCCTCGGCGACCTTAGCCACGCGCGAACCGTCGACCGGATTGATGTCGTCGAAGTAGCGGCCGGTATCGACGAAATTTCCACCGACGTAGCTCGCCAAAACCCTCTCGGGCGTCATTGATTTTCTCTTCAGGACCATGGCGCGGAAGACACCATCGGGGTCGCTCCGGCTCAATTGAGTTCTCGGTCGGGCCGCTATCACCGCGCGTGATATCAAGCCTCGCCGCAGGCTTGCGCGCGCGCCTCCTTGGTCCGCTCGGCCTCGCCGGTCAGGCGGCTGACGATGAACAGGAGCACGAGGCCGATCGGGGCGATGGCCAGCAGGCCATAGACGCCCGTCTGCAGCGAGCCGGTGACGGTGGAGATCTTGCCGACCATGTAGGGGCCGATCGCCAGGCCCAGCATCGTGCTGGCCAGGACGGTGACCGCGCCAATCACGCCGCGCATCCGGGGCAGGACGAGGTCTTGGAAGGCCGCGACGCCGGAGCCGACCCAGAGACTGCTGGTCAGGTAGACCAGCGGGCTGATCATGGCGAAGACCGCGAAGTCGGTCTGCTGGAACATCAACCAGAGCAAGGGCGGCGGGAGCGCCAGCGACAGCATCAGGACGAAGATACGGCCGCGGGGATCGCGCGCCTTCCAGGCGTCGGAGACCAGCCCGCCCAACACCACCCCGCAGGCCGAGGCCACCGCGCCGGGCAGCCCGAGATAGAGCCCCACCGTCGCCTTGGCTACGCCCAGCTCGCGCATCGCGAAAGGCGCCGCCCAGAAGCTGTAGGCGTAGCCGACCAGGGCCAGCAGGCCGAAGGCGAGCAGCCCGATCACCATGGCGGGCGTGCCGCAGATCAACTGATAGGTGGGGCGGTCGCTCGCCCTCAAGGCCCGGCTCCAGGAGAGCAGGCAATAGACGCCAACCCCGTAGGCCGCCCATTGCGGCACGTCGCCCGTCAGCCAGACAAGGCCGGCCGCCACGAGCGTAATGACGCCCGCGAAGACAAGATTGAGCCCAAGCCCCTGGTTCCGGGCCGCCGTCCACAGCGTGAAGGGCGGAAGGATCGCCATCAGTTCGCGGAAGAACAGGCCCCAAGGGCTCGCTTGATCAACAGGCCGCGGCGGCGCGTCGTCAAAGCCGCCTCGCACGGGCTCCCGCAGCCGGCTGACCAGCAGGGCGACCGGCAGACCAGGCAACCCGACCATCAGGAATGCCGCCTGCCATCCGACCAGGCCAAGCGGCGCCTCGCCCACCGCGAACGCACGATCCCATCCGGTGGCGATAGCCCCGCCGAACAGCAGACTGAGACCGATCCCGACATAGATGCCGGCGGAATAGATCGAGAGCGCCAAGCCGCGCTGTTTCTTCGGGAAATAGTCGGCGAGCAACGAATAGGCGGCCGGCGAGGCGCTGGCCTCTCCGATGCCGATCCCGATGCGAGCCGCCGCCAGTTGGGCGTAGGAGGTCGAGAAGCCCGAGAGCGCCGTCATGCTGGACCAAATGACCAGGCCGATGGCCATCAGCCGCCCTCGCCGCCAGCTGTCGACCAGCCGGCCCAACGGGATGCCGAACACCGCATAGAAAATCGCGAAGGCGGTGCCGTAGAGAAAGCCCAGGTCGACGTCGCTGAGCTTGAGGTCGCGCTTGATGTCTTCGGCGAGGATGGAGAGAATCTGGCGGTCGATGAAATTGATCACCAGGACCAAAACCATCAGACCAAGGGCGTACCAAGCGTAGGGCTTGGCCGTCGCGGACGCGTCGGACGCCATCGCTCCCTTGGCGTCTATCTCAATTTGCCCGGCCGTCATGTCCCGCCCCACCCGATTGTTTTCAATGTTGGGCAAGCATCATCCCCAGGCCTGCCGCGCCTCAATTGAGTTTTGGACCGCGCCGCTATCACCGCCCGTGATACCGGGCAGCAGCGGGCATTGGTCGATCGACCCTGCGATCTTGCGAAGCGACTGCTGGAGCATCTGGGCGGCCGATGGCAGCCGAGAGTCGGCGCGCGTGGAGATGCCGATCGGCCCCAAGGTGCTCTTCAGCAGCACCGGAAGGATGGCGATGTAGCCCGCTGAAGCCTCGCGATGGGCGACCAGCCAGGGCCATACGGCGAGGTAGTCGGCCTCCATCACCAGGCTTCGGTTCGTGAGCTGGGAGACCGAGTCCACCGCGTGCGGCGGCGGCTCCACCCCCTCCTCGCGGAAGGCTTGGTCGATGTGACGGCGGAGCGTGGTTTCAGGTCGCGGCAAGATCCAATCCCAGGCGGCGAGGTCGGCCAGGTGCAGGTCCGAGCGCGTGGTCAAGGGATGCCCTGGCCGGACGACGACCACGGACACGTCCATGAGCAGCGGCTCCTGGTGCAGTCCATCGCGTTCGTGATGTTCCGGCAGGCGGCCGACCACGAGGTCGAGCTTGCCGACCCGCAGATCCGGCAGCAGGCGATCGTGCGAACCCTCGACGATGCTGACCACCAGCTTGGGCCGGTCCTTGCGCAGGGCGGCGATCGCACGCGGCAAAAGATCGGCGGAGGCCGACAGCAAGGTGCCGACCACGACCCGGCCGCCCATGCCGTCGCGCAGGTCGTGGATCTCCTCGGCGGCATGGTGAAGTTGGGCGGTGATCAGGCGCGCATGAGCCGCCAGGGCGACGCCGAACTCCGTGGGCAGCACGCCCCGGTTCGTGCGCGAGAACAGCTCGACCTGGAGCAGCGCCTCGGTCTCCTGCAGCGCCTTGGTGATCGCCGGCTGCGTCATGCACAGGTTTCGGGCGGCGACGACGAGGCTGCCCCCATCCGTGATGGCGAGCACGATGCGCAGGTGGCGCATCGTCAGCCGGGACATGGTGTGCTGCAGGTCGTGCATGGCTAGCTCGGCGCAGGCCTCGCCGGATCGGGCATGGCCAGCAGCACCGTCGCCGGGACGTTCGTGCGGTTCTCGACCAGGCGCGGTTCGTGGGCGGCGATGCGCACGCTGTCCCAACGATCCAGCTCGACCTCGGTCTCACCGTTGGAGATGGTCACCCGCCCCTCCAGGACCAGGTACATCTTCTCGACGGGCGAGGCGTCCATGCCCGTGCTGCCGCCCGGCAACAGGTGGCAGAGGTTCATCACCAGGCCGTCGCTGGGCCCCGCCTCCTTGCCCTGCACCCGCAGGCACCGCATGTCGACATGCCCGGGCGGGTGGTAGGTCGGCGCGTCCTTCAGCCGGATGACGTTCATGGCAGCAGCACCACGCGGTCTTGGACGCCCTGGAGCACGGCTCGGTAAGCCTCGCCGGCATGCTCAATGGGGAACCGCGTGCTTTCCGGCACGGGATAGGGCTTCAACGCGCCGCTCGCGAAGCCGGCCGCCAGGGCGTCGAGGTTCTCCGCTGAAGCCGCCCCGTTGAGCGCCAGGGTGTCGATGCCGACGAAGGTGTGCCGGCCGCGATAGAACGGGAGAATGTCGAACGACACCTCGCGGGAAATCGTGGCGATGAAGATCGCCCTCGCGCCCAACGCCATCGCGGCGTTGGCGTCGGCGAAATAGGGGCTGCCCACGGTGTTGAAGACGATGTCGGCGCCGCGGCCGTCCGTCAGCTCGCGCACCTGGCCTGCGATGTCTGGAACCGACTGGCTGATCATCGTCACCGGCGTGGCGGCGTGGCCGATATAGCCGCCCTCGCCGCGCGCCACGCCGATCACACGGGCGCCGAGCATGGCGGCGATCTGGCACGCGGCCTGCCCCACCTTGCCGTTGGCGCCGAAGACCAGGACGTTGTCGCCAGGCTGGGGCATGCCCGCCCGGCTGAAGCCTTCATGAGCCGTGACGAACGGCACGCCGATCGACCCCGCCTCAGCGAACGACACGCCGTTCGGCATCTCGCGCACATAGCTGCGGTGGCAGGTCAGGTAGCGCGCATGGCTGCCGTCACGGGTGATGCCGAGGTCGCCCCCCGACCCCCAGACAGACTTTCCGACCAGGTCGCCCGGCCCGTCGATCACGACGCCGGCCCAATCGCGTCCCGGCGTGCGCGGCCAGATCGCGTGCGGCATCATGCCGAGCGCCGCCTTGACGTCCGACGGGTTCACCGCCGCCGCCCGCACCTCGACCACGACGTCGTCACCGCCGACCAATGGCGAGTCCATCGCCTCGACCTTCAGGTCGAGCACGTCGAGACTGGCGGCTTTCTCCAGGACACGGATACGAGACATGGAGACCACTTTCCTATGAGAGACCCAGCAGGCGTCGCGCCTCGCTGGGATTGGCCGGCTCCGCGCCGACGCCCGCTAGAATCTGGCGAGCCCGTTGCACCAGGGCGGCGTTGGACGGGGCGAGCACGCCCTTCGACATGTAGATGTTGTCTTCCAGGCCCACCCGGACGTGACCGCCGAGCAGCCAGGACTGGGCCACCATGGCGAACTCCGAGCGGCCGACGCCAAAGCCCGTCCACACCGCGCCCGGCGGCAGCAGGTTGCGGGCGTACATCATGGTCTCGGGCGTGGCGTTGAAGCCGTAGTTCACCCCCAGCACGAACGAGAATAGCCCTGGCCCGTCGAGCTCGCCGGCGTCGATGAGATGGCGCGCCAGATGCAGGTCGCCGCTGTCGAACAGCTCAAGCTCAGGCTTCACGCCGGCGGCGCGAATGGCCCGCGCCATGACGGTGACGTTCCGCGGCGTGTTGATCACCACCTGGCCGCCGGAGTTCATGGTGTTGAGATCCAGGGTGCAGATCTCGGGCTTCAGCACGCTGATATGCTCGACCCGCAGTTCGGGCCGCACCAGGGTCGTGCCTGGGCCGGCGACGCTCGGATCCTCGTCGCTGGGCGCGAACCGCCCCCCCGGGCCGGTGGTGAGGTTCAAGATCAGCGCGGGATTCTTGGCGCGGATCAGATCGACCGTTTGCCTATAGTAGTCGAGCTCCATCGACGGATCGCCCGTCACCGGATCGCGCACGTGGATATGGACGACCGAGGCCCCCTCCTCCGCGGCCAGCAGGGAGGCTTCGGCGATCTCCTCCGGGGTTACCGGCAGGTCGGGGTGCTGGTCGCGGGTGGTGATGTTGCCCGTGACCGCGCAGGTGATGATGACTTTGGAATGCATGGTCGGCCCGTCAGAGATGGCGCCCGCCATCCACCTGGATGACGCTGCCGGTGGAAAAGCGCAGTTGGCTCGCGCAGGCGAGCACGGCCTGCGCCACATCTTCGGGCGCGGCGACCCGGCCCAGCGGCGTGGTGGCGGCGATCTTGTCGGACGCGGCCTTGTCGCGGCCCGGAACGAAGCCCGTGGCCACCGCGCCAGGCGAGACGCTGAGCACCCGCACGTCGGGCGCCAGGGCCCGCGCCAGCGCAGATCCCATGGTGTCCATGCCGGCCTTGGCGGCGCAGTAGGCGATGTTCGAGCCGACCGCCGTGGTCGCGGCGATCGAGGAAATATTGACCACCAGCCCGTCCTGGTGGGCGCGAAGCAGGCGCTCGAAAGCGCGCACCGCGGCGAACGGCGCGCGGACATTGTGGGCCATCAGGAGGTCGATCGTGTCGTCGTCCAGCGAGGCGAGGTCGGCGTGCGGCACCGCCTTGGTGACGCCCGCGCCGTTGACCAGGATGTCGGTCCGGCCGAAGTCCGCCTCGACATCGGCCGCGACCTTCTCGACCTGCGCCGTGCGGGCGATGTCGGCGACATAGGCGCGGTGGCCTTCGCCCGGCAGGGCGTCGGCCACCGCCTTGGCCTTGGCGAGGTCAGTTCCTCCGACCAGGGCGATGCGGGCGCCGGCCTGCGCCAGGGCGCTCGCCGTCGCCGAGCCGATACCGCCGGTGCCGCCGAAGATCACGGCGACCTTTCCCGACAAGGAGTATGCGTTCTGCGTCATGTGAGCCTCAGGGGATTGGCGCGGCTGGGATGCGGCTCTCGCCGGGCTCGAGCACCAGGTCGTAGACCAGGCTGCAACGTGGTCCGTCCGGGCCGTCCTCGGTTTCGAAGCGGCCGAGCAACGAGTGAATCACGCCGAAGGTGACGTCGCTATCAAGGTTCTCGCTGTCGTCGGCGAACACCTGGGTGACCAGGGTCTTGTAGCCCGGCGCGGTGACCATGAAATGCAGGTGCGCCGGCCGGTAGGGATGGCGTTGCTGCGCGCTGAGCAACAGCCCTACCGGGCCGTCGGTGGGCACCGGATAGCCGGCGGGCCGCACGCTGCGGAAATGGAACGCCCCCTGCTCGTCGGCGGTGAAAAGACCGCGCAGGTTCATGTCCGGCTGGTCTGGATCCTGGTTCTCATAGAGGCCGACTGGCGAGGCTTGCCAGACGTCCACCTTGGCGCCGACGATGGGCGCGCCGGAGCGATCGCGCACCTGGCCCGAGACGAGCAACGGCACCCCAGGCGTGTCGGCGCGGGCGATGCTGTCGCCCAAGCCGCAGGCCGGAGCGTTCTTGCGCCAGAACGGACCGAGCAAAGCCGCGGCGGTGTGGTCGGGGCCCATCGGATTGTTCAGCAACCCCACCAGGGTGGAGACGCCGAGCACGTCACAGGCCAGGACAACCTCGTTCTTGGTCGACGTGGTCGCCTGTCCGATGCCGACCAGGAAATCGAGCCCGGCCTCGAACTCGTCCTCGGTCAGGCGAACCTCACGCACGAAGGCGTGGGCATGGCGGACCAGCGCGCCCATGATTTCGCGCAGACGAGGGTCGGGCGTGCGGGCCATCGCCGCTTCGACGGCGAATGTGACGCCAGCTTGATCCTCGACAATCATCGGCCAAGCCCGCCTTGGACGACTACGGCGCCCAGATAGAAGCCCAGGCCCATCACCGTATGGGCGACAAGGGTGCTGGCCCTGACCTTGTGGCGCACCGGAAGCTTGGCGGCCGCCAAGCCATGACCAAGCGCGGGCATGATGATGAACCAAGCCAAAAGGGTCGTAAGGACGCCGGCGGCCACGGCCGGAAGCACGGTCGGCTGTGCGCTCCAGGCAGGCCCCATGGCCGAGACCAGCGCCAAGCCGAACGCCCCACCGGTCGCATAGTGGACGACGGCCCCCAGATAGCGCTGGGCCGGGGAAAATACGGTCGCCGGGGTTATGGGGGTGCGATCGCCGGTGAAGGGCGCGAGCAGCCACTTGCCCAGGATGGCCCAGTTCGGCGCGCGGATCGCAAAGGCCCTCTGCGCCAGGATGTTCCAAAGGTCGAAGACCAGCACGCCGAAGAGGCCCACAATGACGCCGCGCACGATCATGAGCGTTCCCCCAGCAACTTGACTGACGTGTTCACCGAGAGCGCCGGCATGGCCTGCTCGATCAGGGCGGCGTTGCGCTTCACCCCCTCGGTCAGGACGGCCAGGAAGCTCACCGCCGCCGGCGACAACTCTCGCGACTCCGGCGTGATCACCGAGAACGGCATGCGGGCCACAGGCGCCACGAGGGGCCGGGCCTGCACGCTGAACGCCTCAAGCAGCCCCACCGCCCAAGACGGCCAGACGGCCACGCCAAGGCCGGCCGAAACCATGCCAAGCACGGTCAGCATCTGGCGCACCTCCAGGATCGGCAGTTGCGGGACGCCGGCTAGGCGGAGCTGGGTGTCGAGCTCGCGGCGGATGTCGGCCGGGGCGCGGATCGCGACGACCGAATGTCCACGCAGCTCCGACCACTTGACGCTCGCGCCGCTCATCAAGGGATGATCGGCCGAGCCGATCAGGACGAGCTTTTCCTCGATCAGCGGCTGAATCTGGACGCCGAGCGGATCGCGGCCGAAGACCCCCAGGCCGCAATCGATCTGCCCGGCGGCCACGCCCGGCACGATGTCGCTGGGCGGAACGTCCTCCACGACGATGGAGATATTGGGGTACTTGCTGTGGAACTCTGCGACGATGGGCGGCAACAGCACGGCGGCGATGATCGGCGGCGCGGCGACCACGACCCGGCCCCGTTTGCGGGCGACCAGCTCCTTGGTGCTCAGCTCGGCATGCTCCACCTCGGCCAGCACTCGGCGGGCGTGAATCAGGTATTCTTGCCCCGCTTCCGTGAGCGCGGTTTTCCGTGTCGTCCGATCGATCAGGCGTAGGCCGACGGCCTGTTCCAGCTCTCGGATCAGGACCGAGAGCGACGACTGGGTCGAGTTCACGACCACCGCCGCCGCGGTGAAGCTGGCGCTGTCGGCGATGGCGACAAAAGCCCGGATCTGCTTCAGCGTAACGTTCATGAGAGCGCCCCTGCCGGAACCGGCCGATAGCCGGACTCCTCGATGATGCGGGTGACAGACGTGCGCAAAGCCTCGCGCCGCTGTGTCAGGGTGTTGTCGTCGTAGAGCAGCTTGCCGCCGCGCTTACGCACCACCCCGTCGACCAGGACCGTGTCGACGTTCGAGAAATTGGCCTGCTGGACGGTGGTGTGAACCGGGTCGTGGACCGGGAACATGTTCAGGGCCAGGCCGTCGATCAGGATGATGTCGGCCTTCTTCCCGGGGGTCAGGCTGCCGATCTGGTCCTCCATGCAGAGGGCGCGGGCCCCGCCGATGGTGGCCCACTCCAGAACGTCCCGCGACGGCACCGGCAGGACCGTCAGCGGCCCGCAGCCGGCATTGTGGTTGACGCGGTGCTCGATGCTGCGCTGGTAGAGCATCGCCAGCCGCATCTCGTTGAACAGGTCGCTGTTCGCCGCGGGGATGCTGTCGACGCCCAGCGAGGGCATCGCCCCCAGGGCGCGCAAGCGGCCGGTGACGGGATCGGCGGGATGGACGTGCAGCTCGATGTTCGCCGTGACGGTGACCGAGGCGCCGCAGTCGACGATCAGCTTCAGTTCCTCGTCGCTGAGATAGTTCCCGTGGACGACATTGTGCTTGGCGTTGAGCAGGCCCAGCCGCGCGGGAATGAAGAAGCCCTCGGGCGAGACCCGATCGGCGGGGCGCCGCGCCGCGTGCGAACTCGACAGCAGGTCGAGATCCTTGACCATGCGGAAATCATGCTCAACCACCTCGGGGGTCGAGAACTGCGGCCCCAGGATGGCCGCCGCCAGGGTCACCAGCCGGTCGTCGGACGCGAACCGCCCCTTGCGCAGGGCCTCGAGCCGCGCGCGCGGATGCGGTTTGTGGGTGAAGGGCACGTCGCCCTCGCCCGCCAACGGCTTGGCCGAGCCATGACCGAAGACCGCGCGGATCCCGGCTTCTTCCAAGGCGTCGACCGAGCGGTGCGCGTAGTCGATATCGGTGATGTCGTGGCACCAGTCGAACAGGGTCGTGACCCCGCCGTTCAGTTGCTCCAGCGCGCCCAGCAGGGTGCCGATATAGTTGTCGTCGGGAAGGAACCGCGTCCCGAGATTGCCGTGCATGATCTTGTGGTAATCGGGGCCGGTCCAGCCGCCGCCAATGGAGCGAAGGCCGGTCTGCCAGGTGTGAAGGTGGGCGTTGATCAGCCCCGGCATCACGATCATGTTCCGGGCGTCGATGGCCTCGTCCGCCGCCGCCTCGATATGCGGCGCGATCTCGGCGATCCGGTCGCCGACGACCAACAGGTCTCCGACGGGGAAGTCGCCGACCGCGGCGTCGACGGAGACGATGTAGCCGCCCCGGATCAGGGTCCTCTTCATCGATCCGCCCCTTAGCCGGCGAGATGTGCGTAGGAGGGATCGCCCCGGCCGACGTCGGCGGCGTGGACGTACTGCGTGGTCTGGGCCAGCTCCGCCGCGCTGATGATCTTCACCGTCCGCAGGTCGCGCAGGGTCAGGCGGCTCGCCAAGGACCAGCGCCCCTCGTCGCAGCGCCAGGAATCCAGATAGCGGGAATGAACGGTCCGCTCCTCGACGTCGCCTTCAGGGCGCGAGACGAGCAGATGGGCGGTGGCGGTGGTTTCGCTGACGGCGCGCAGCCCGTTCACCTCGATCAGCACGTTGCCGATGGTGTGGCGGTTGTAGAGCATGGTGGAATGCGCGCCCATCAGCCAGTCGACGAACTGGGCCCAGCTGCCATTGAACATTCCAGTGAACTCAACGGTCGCCTCAGAGTGCCCGATCGTCAGCAGCAGCGTCCTGTCGAGCCGGTCCAGCCCCCGCGGATAGAGGTGGATCAGCCGCATGATCTCGGACTTGGCCACCAAGTCGTTGAGGCTATTTTCCTGCATCCCGTCCATCTCCACCCTCGCGGCCAAGCTCGCCTGAAACGGCGGTCTGGCTGACATCTTGGCGAACGGTAGTGCCGCGCAATCGATAGGACTAACGAATTAATGGCGCCGCATAATCGTATTATACGATGAGTGGAGGTTCCCTGTTGCCGCCCGTGGGAACGACGCCTAACCCTGGGTCAACAGTCACAGTGGGGGGATTTGGCGTGCATAAGATCGTGATGCCCGAAGGCGTCTTCGAACCGGTCAAAGGCCTCTACTCCCAGGTCATCGAGACCCGGTCGCCCGTGCGCTACGAGATCGCCGGAAGCCTGGCCTACGACGCCGACGGCCAGTTGCCCGAAGGCATGGCGGCCCAGTGCCAAGCGGTGATGCGCAACATCGACCTGTCCCTGCAGGCGGTGGGCATGACGCCGGCCAATGTCGTGCGCATGCGGATCTACACCCTGGATATGGATCTGTTCCTCAAGGAAGGCATCGGCGCCGTCTTCGGCCACTTCGGCGAGACCCGGCCGACCTCGACCCTGGTGCAGATCGTCCGCCTGGCCAATCCGAAGATGCTGGTCGAGATCGACGCCACGGCCGCGCCGTTCGGCGATCCCGCCTAACCAATTCCGCTCCACGGGAGATCAGGATGCACGACAATTGCGACTGCTGCGGCGAAGGCCGCCGCAAGGTCCTGCGCGCCATGCTCGGCATGGCCAGCGCCCCGCTCGTGGCGGCTGCGGCCTCCAGCCCCGCCACGGCGGCCACGCCTGCCCGGATGGCGCGCGCATCTGGCGCCGGACGCATCGACACCCATGCTCACCTATGGCCGGTCGAGTACCTCGACTTCGTGGAAAAGGCCGGCGACCACATCACCCAGGTCGCGCGCAACATACGCGCCACGGCCAGTCCCGAGGACCTGAAGGCCCGCTTCGCCATGATGGACAAGGCCGGGGTCGCCAAGCAGGTGCTGTCAGCCACGCCGCAATTGGTGCAGAGCGCGGACGCCAAGACCTGCCTGACCGGCGCGCGCATGATCAACGATGTCTATGCCGGCCTGGTGAAGACCTACCCCGACCGCTTCATGGCCTATGGCGCGGTTCCCCTGCCCCACGTCGACGAAGCTGTGGTCGAAGCGCGCCGCTGCATGACCGAGCTGGGTTTCCGCGGCATCGCGCTCAACACCCTGACCGCCAACAAGACCATCGCCACCGACGACTACAGCCCGTTCTACGCCGAGCTCGATCGCCTCGGGGCGGTGCTCTACATCCACCCGACCGGCTGCGGCGCGCAAAGCCCGATGATCAACGATTTCCGGCTGGAATGGGTGGTCGGCGCACCGTTCGAGGACAGCCTGGCGGTGCTACAGCTGCTCAAGGCCGACATCCCGCACAAGTACCCCAACATCAAGTTCCACGTGGCGCACCTAGGCGGGGCCCTGGGCTTCCTGATGCAGCGGATCGAGGACAACTACGCCCACTGGAAGGCCTTCCCGCGCAGCCCGACGGCGGAGCTGAAGAAGATGTGGTTCGACACCGCCAACTTCCACGCCCCGGCGCTGCGCTGCATGATTGAGACCTTCGGCTCGGAGCGGCTGATCCTCGGCAGCGACTTCCCGTACTTCCAGGACGAGCTCTACACGCGGATCGTCACCTACGTCGAAGGCGCGGGCCTGCCCGCTCCCGTCAGCAAGGCGATCCTGGAAGACAATGCCCACCGGCTCTACGGATCCGTCGCCCCGGCCTGAACGCCCTTCTCCGGGAAGGGCGCTACAGCCCCAGCACCATCTTGGCCATGATGTTGTGCTGGATCTCGTTGGAGCCGGCGTAGATCGAGGTCTTGCGATAGTTGAAGTAGGTCGGCGCCAGGGTCGCAGCGTAGTCGGGACCCGCGCGCGGTTCGTTGCGCTCGCCGCGGATCTCGGCCCAGGTGTCGCGGACGAACGGCTGGCCATAAATGCCCGCCGCTTCCAGGGCCAGTTCGGTCACCGCCTGCTGGGCTTGCGAGCCTTCGAGCTTCAGCATGGAGGACGAGGCCCCCATGGCTTCGCCCGCCGTCCGCGCCGAGAACATGCGCAACTCGGTCGCGTTCAGCACGTCGACCTTGATCTGCAGTTCCGACAGCTTGCGCCGGAAGTCCGGGTCGTCGATCAGCCGCGTTCCGCCGTCGGAGGCCTCGACGGCGGCGATCTTCTTCACCTTGGCCAGCTGGTTGGTCAGGCCCGCCGCGTACGGATTGCCGCGTTCGAACTGCAGCAGGTACTTGGCGTAGGTCCAGCCCTGGCCTTCCTCGCCGATCCGGTTGGAGACCGGCACCCGGACGTTGTCGAAGAAGACCTGGTTGATCTCCTGATCGCCCTCGGGCGGCCCGTCCAGGGTCGGCAGCGGCACGATGGTGATGCCGGGCGTGTTCATGTCCAGCAGCAGGAAGCTGATGCCCTTCTGACGGATCTCCTCGTTGGAGGTCCGCACCAGGCAGAACATCCAGTCAGCCCACTGCGCGTAAGTTGTCCATATTTTTGAACCACTTAGCACGTAATGATCACCGTCCCGCTCAGCCTTCATGGAGAGCGAGGCCAGGTCGGAGCCCGAGCCCGGCTCGGAATAGCCCTGGCACCACCAGGCGTCGGTCGCGAGGATCTTGGGGAGATGCTGCGCCTTTTGCTCCGGGGTGCCGAAGGCCATCACCACCGGGGCGCACATCTTCAGGCCCATGTTCGAGGTGGAGGGGGCGCCGGCCAGCGCCATCTCCATGTCGTAGACGTACTTCTGGGCGTGGCTCCACCCCGTGCCGCCATATTCGGTCGGCCAGTCGGGCGCGATCCAGCCCTTTTCGTTCAGGCGTTTCAGCCAACGGACCTGGCCGTCCTTGTCGATATGGCCGTTCTTCGATTGGGCCATGTGCGCACGCATGTCGTCATCGAAGGCTTCGGCGATGAAGGCGCGAACCTCGTCGCGGAAAGCCAGATCGTCTTTGGAGAATTCCAGGTCCATGGCGCTTACCCCACCGCGTCGAGATATTCGATTTCAGGACGGCCGCCCATGCAGGGCGCCATCTTGGCTCCGGCGGCCTTGAAGTAGTCGGTCTGGCCGTGCGCCTTCAGGGCGTCTTCGTCCTTGTAGAGTTCCAGCACCTTGTAGACCGTCGGGTCGGTGCGGCTCTTGGTCAGCTGATAGACGATATTGCCCGGCTCATTGGCCCGGACCTGCTTGCTGAGCTCGGTGAACACCGCCTCGAATTCCGAACCCTTGCCGTCTTGGACCTTCAAGGTCGCGACCACGCCGATCATGCCGTTCTCCCAACATTTGTTTGAATGGGAGCCTAGAGGCGGGCCGATGGGCAGGCAAGGCGAAGTTGGGCTAAATCCAGCGTCATCCCGGAAAGCCCGCAGGGCTTGTCCGGGACCCATTCGCGGAGCTGTCGGAAGACGGCGAGGCCCCGCCGCGTCTTGCAGGATCAGGTGTTCATAGGTCCCGGCCTTGCTGCGCAAACCGGGATGACAGTGGAAGACGCAGGCGCCCTAACGCCCCTGGCGTTCGTTCCAGCCGTAGGCGACCCAGTGATGACCGCCGAGGTTGCGGGCTTCGATCACGCCGTCACCCACGCCATCGTCGCGGCGGGCCCGGGCGCGCTTGGCGCGCAGGGCCAGTCCGGCGAGCGCGAGCAGCACCGAGGCCATCACGGCGATCACCACGACGGTGGCGGCGAAGAACACCGCCAACACCGCGCCGATGGCCACCGCCGCTGCGGTGGCGAGCGCGCCGCCCACGGCAGACAGGCTGCGAAGGGCTGAACCGTGCTTCCGTGCGAATTCGCGAACCATGGCTTCCTCAAGGGCGCCGCATGTAACGGCTAAACGGATATTTCCGCCGGGCGATCCCGGTCGTCAACAATCTCAGGTAAAATCACACGAAAGTGGCGTCATCATGCCACGCCTTCGAGCGCCAGCGCCTTGCGCTCGCGCATGATGCTGTCGAAGGCCGCGTTGATCGCCGCGGCCTTGGCCTCGGCGACTTCGATGAACTCGCTGGGCAGGCCGCGCGCGCGGGCCCGGTCAGGGTGAGCCTCCGACAGCGCCGCCTTCCAGGTCGAGCGCACGACCTCGTCGGGCGCGTCGTGCGGCACGGCCAGGACGCCGTAGGGATCGTCGTCCCCCAGCCCCAGGTGCACGGCCTTCAAACGGCGGAACACCAGCGGCGAAAAGCCGAACAGCTCCGACACCCTTTCCAGATAGTCGAGCTCGTCCTGGGTCACCGCGCCGTCGGCGGCGGCGATATGGAAGAGGCCGTCGAGCACGTCCTCGAGCAGGGTCGGGCAGCCGGCGTAACGCTTGGCCAGGCGCCGAGCGTAGCTCTCGTAGCCCCGCGTGGTCTGGCGGGCGAGATCGTAGAGCCGGTGGATGTTTCGCTCCGACGCGGCGTCGGGCTGGAACACTTGAGCGAAGGCGTCGAATTCGCCCACGCTGGCGCGGCCGTCGGCCTTAGCGAGTTTCGCCCCCAGCGCCGTGACGGCGGTGGAAAAGGCGGGATCCTCGCCCGGCCGGGTGGCTGGACAATCGGCGCAGTCCCCAGCATCTGGCCGGCGAACTGCGAGCCCAGCAATGTTGCGCCAGAAGCTCATGAGAGTATCCAAAGCTGTAAGGGTCGCTCGCCCCTCTGACAATGCGAATTGACCCAAAGGAAGGTTACGGTTTGGACAGACTTTGGAGCTTCTGGATCGATCGCGGCGGCACGTTCACCGACGTCATCGCCCACGCCGACGACGGCGAGGAAGTCTCCCTGAAGCTGCTTTCAGCCTCTCCCTCCTATGAGGACGCCGCCGTCGAGGCCATGCGCCGGGTGCTGGGGGCCGAGGCCGGCGAGCCCTTCCCTGCGGCTCGCGTGCGCGCCATCAAGATGGGCACGACGGTCGCCACCAACGCCCTGCTGGAACGCGCCGGGGCCAGGACCCTGCTGGTGACGACACAGGGTTTCGCCGACGCCCTGGTGATCGGCGACCAGGCCCGGCCCGACCTCTTCGCCCTGAACATCGTGCGCCCGGGTCCACTCTATGAGGGCGTGATCGAGGCCCGCGAACGCCTGGCCGCCGACGGCGCCGTGGTCGACCCGCTGGATACCGCTGGCCTCGCCGCCAAGCTGAAGGCCGCGCGGGGCGAGGGCTTCACCTCGGCCGCCATCGCCTTCCTGCACGCCGACCTCAATCCCGCCCATGAGCGCGCCGCCGGCGACCTAGCCCGCGCCGCCGGCTTTGAGTTCGTCGCCCTCAGCCATGAGGTCTCGCCCCTGCCGCGGTTCATTCCCCGGGCCGAGACCACCGTCGCCGACGCCTATCTGACCCCGATCCTGCAGGCCTATGTCGAGCGGGTGGCCAAGGCGGTCGAGGGCGCGCCGCTCTACTTCATGACCTCGGCCGGCGGCCTGGTGCGCGCCGAGGCCTTCCGTGGCCGCGACGCGGTCGTCTCCGGTCCGGCCGGGGGCGTGGTCGGGGTGGCCCGCACCGCGCAGATCGCCGAAACGCCGCAGGCCCTGGGCTTCGACATGGGCGGCACCTCCACCGACGTCTGCCGCTACGCCGGCTCGCTGGAGCGCCGCGACTCCGCCCGCGTCGCCGGGGTGAAGCTGCGCAGCCCGATGCTTGACGTCGAGACCGTGGCGGCCGGCGGCGGCTCGATCCTGGCCTTCGACGGCCTGCGCGCCCGGGTCGGGCCGCAGAGCGCCGGCGCCGATCCAGGCCCCGCCGCCTACGGGCGCGGCGGGCCGGCCACGGTCACCGACGCCAACCTGGTGCTCGGCCGGCTCGATCCACGCTTCTTTCCGTCGATCTTCGGACCGCGAGGCGACGCGGCGCTGAACGTCGCCGCCGCGCGAACCGCCATCGCCAAGCTGGCCGAGCAGATGGGCTCGCCCAGCGTCGAGGCCGCCGCCGAGGGCTTCGTCGCCATCGCCGTCGAGCAAATGGCGCGCGCCACCGACCGCATCTCCACCGAGCGCGGCTTTGATCCGCGCGACCATGCCCTGACCGCGTTCGGCGGCGCGGCCGGCCAAGTGGCCTGCGACGTGGCCGACGCCCTGGGCCCCGCCAAGGTGCTCTGCCCGCGCTATGGCAGCGTGCTCTCGGCCTGGGGCATCGGCCAGGCCCAGGTGACCAGCCTGCGCCAGATGGGTCTGGACGCCGTGCTGAGCGCGGAGGGGTTGGCCCGCGCGCAAGCCGTCGCCGTGGAGGTCGAGGCCGCCGCCCGCGCGGCGCTGGCCGAACAGGGCGCGCAGGCCTCGGAGATCCGCAGGATTTTGCGCCTGCGCTACGAAGGCGCCGACGCCGAGCTGTCGATCCCCATCGCGTCGCTGGACGAGGTGAAGGCCGCCTTCGAGGCCGGGCATAAGCGACTGTTCGGCTTCATCGAGACCAAGCTGGCGATCGTCATCGCGGCGGTCGAGGTCGAGGCGGTGTCGGCCGCCGCCGACCGATCCTCCCCCGCTGGGGGAGGTGGCGCGCGTAGCGCGACGGAGGGGGCCAGCGGCAGGAGTCAAAG
>NZ_LMHT01000012.1:135376-183931 GCF_001429025.1 Phenylobacterium sp. Root700
GCATCCGACGACCCAGATGTTCTTCCACGGCAGCTTCCACGCAGCCCCGATCATCGCCGCCGAGACCCTGATCGCCGCTGGCGGCCCGGCCCTGATCATCCGTGCCGACACCCAGATCGCCCTGCCGCCGGGCTGGAGCGCCACCGCCGGGCCAGACGGCATGATCCTGCTGGACCGCGCCGAGCGCGCCAGGGCCGCGACGCTCAGTCTGGACACGCCTGATCCCGTCACCCTGGAGCTGTTTAACAAGCGCTTCATGGGCGTGGCCGAGGCCATGGGCGCGGCGCTGGAACGCACCGCGCACTCGGTCAACATCAAGGAGCGGCTCGATTTCTCCTGCGCGCTCTTCGACGCCGACGGCGGTCTGGTCGCCAACGCGCCGCACATGCCGGTGCACCTGGGCTCGATGGGCGCCAGCGTGCGGGCCGTGCGCGACCGCCACGCCCACCTGCAACCGGGCCAGGCCTTCGCGCTGAACAATCCCTATGCCGGCGGCACCCACCTGCCCGACATCACGGTGGTGATGCCGATCTTCATGGATGACGCCAAGGCGCCGGCCTTCTACGTCGCCGCGCGCGGCCACCATGCCGATGTCGGCGGGATCCAGCCGGGCTCGATGCCGCCCTTCTCCCATACGCTGGAGGAAGAGGGCGTGCTGCTCGACGCCCTGCCGATCATGACCGACGGCGTCTTCCTGGAGGCCGACGTGCGCGCCGCCCTGACCTCGGGCCGCTACCCGTCACGCGCGCCAAGCCGCAACATCGCCGACCTGAAGGCCCAGATCGCCGCCTGCCTGGCCGGCGCCGGCGCCGTCCGCACGATGATCGAGACCTATGGGGGCGCCGCCGTCGCCGCCTACATGACCTTCGTCCAGGCCAACGCCGCAGCCTCCGTGCGCCGAGCGATCGGCAAGCTCACCGATGGGCAGGCCCGCGTGCCGATGGATGGCGGCGGCGAGATCGTCGTGCGCACCACGGTCGACGCCGCCGCCGGCGAGGCGGTGCTGGATTTCCGCGATTCCGCCGCCCAGCTCGGCTCGAACTTCAACGCGCCTTCGGCGATCGTCGATGCGGCGGCGCTCTACGTGTTCCGCACCCTGGTCGACGACGACATCCCGCTGAACGCCGGCTGCCTGGAGCCGCTGAAGATCCTCACCCGCGAAGGCTCCATGCTGGCGCCGCGCTATCCCGCCGCCGTAGTCGCCGGCAATGTCGAGACCAGCCAGCATGTCGTGGACGCGCTCTACGCCGCGCTCGGCGTGATGGCCAACGCCCAGGGCTCGATGAACAACTTCACCTTCGGCGACGAGACCCGCCAGTATTACGAGACCATCTGCGGCGGGGCCGGCGCCACCGCGCTCCAGGCCGGGACCAGCGCCGTCCACACCCACATGACCAATTCGCGCCTCACCGACCCGGAGATCCTGGAGCGGCGCTTCCCGGTGCGGGTCGAGGCCTTCGCCATGCGGCGCGGCTCAGGCGGCGCCGGCGCCCAGGCGGGCGGCGAAGGCGCCTATCGCCGCGTCCGGTTCCTGGCCCCGATGGAAGCTGCCCTGCTCTCCACCCGCCGCGAGCACGCGCCCCAGGGGATCGCCGGCGGCGGGGCGGCCCTGCCCGGCGCTCAGCGTTTGATCGCAGCCGACGGCGCGGTAAAGGAACTCCCCGGCTGCTTTTCGCTTAATGTCGCGGCCGGCGACGTCATCGAGATCGAAACCCCTGGGGGCGGGGGTTTCGGCCTGGCTACCTGACCACAACACCTGAGGTTCCATGTCCGCGCTTTTCCTTGCTCTCGCCCTTTTCGCGCAAGACCCGGTCGCCGCCGGAGCCTCCGAGCCCGCGCCGCAGGCCGCCGAGCCGCCCTACCCGCCCGGCGCGCCGCATGACGACTACGGCCTGGTCTCGTGGTGCCACGGCGCCCTCACCGGCTACCTCGACCTGCACGATCAGGTGATGCCGGAAGTGACGCGGATCGAGACCACCTATCGCGCCCCGGGCTCCTCGCTGAAGGAGGACCTGAAGGTCTATGCCGACATGCAAAAGCAGAGCCGCCAGGATCTGAAGCTGTTCGCCCGCGCCATGGAGGCCGCCGAACGCGCCAGCATCAAGCCGATCAACACGCTCGGCGGCGCCGCCGTGCAGCGCGGCCGCTCGGGCTGGGCGGCGGCGGCGAACCTGCCCAAGGCCCGCGTCGCCCAGGAATGGATGAGCTGGTCGCTGCCGGCCCGCTGCGTCCCCACCGCCACGCGGCTGGAAAAACAGGCCAAGCTGCTGGGCGCCGCCTTTGACCCAGGCGTCGAGGCGCTCCCGGCCGATTCCGGCGTCACCGCCGCCGCCGAGACGCCCGCCAATCCCTGAGCCGACCGATTTCGGCCATAGAGACGACAGAGAGCGTCGATAGTCCGGTCGCAGACGGGTATGGTTTACGCCCGCCCGCCGCCGCGGCTTGAAAAGAGACCTGATTGCCAACTGTCGCCTTTGTTAATCCGAAGGGTGGCGCGGGGAAGACCACCGCGGCGCTGCTGCTTGCCCTGGGCCTGAGCGAGATGGGGCATCGAGTCGCCATGATCGACTCCGACCCCAACAAGCCGCTGGTTCATTGGGCGTCGTTGCCTGGGCGCCCGGCGAAGATCACCGTCCATCCGGCCCCGATGCTGGAGGACATGCGCGACGCCCTGCGCGAGGCCCAGCGTAAGCAGCCCGACTGGCTGATCCTCGACACCGAGGGATCGATCCGTGGGGCCATGGCCTTCACCACCCTGCGGCTGGACCTGGTGGTGACGCCGCTGGCGGCCTCGCAGCTTGAGGCGATCCAGGCGATCAAGGCCGCCGAGATGGTGCTGCAGTTCGGCCGTCGCGCCGGCCGCCCCCTGCCGCACCGGGCCTTGCTGACCCGCGTGCCGGCCGCCCTGCGGCCGCGCTCGCTGAAGGAAGTGGTCGAGCAGCTGCGGACCAGCGACATCGAGATCCTCTCCACGCCGCTGATCGAAAAGGAAGCCTTCCGCACCCTGTTCGCAGTCGGCGGCGGCTTCGATCAGTTGGCTCGCAGCGGCGTCAGCGGCGTCCCCGCCGCCCGCGCCAACGCCGACGCCTATCTGCAGGCGATCCTGGAACTGCTCGGACAACCTACCGCAGTCTCGAAATAGCGACTGCGACCGCGACAGTCGGTACGTAGAATTTGTTCCTTGAACGCCGTTTTTCTATGGCTCATGGGCCATACCCAAATCTCAAAAACGAAATTCGGCTGACGTGGCGTAAAAGCAACATTTCTGAGCAGCGACGCCAAATCGACGTCACTGGCAGTTTCAGCCGTTGAATTTCTGGAGGAATTTTCGACACATTTCGAAAATTGGGTACGATTTTGTCGCATAACGACAGTATATTACGGATATTTCGGCACTTCTGACGCAATAGACAATAATTAGAACACGGTTTTCTTTCCTCAACAGAAAAGAGACTTGCCTTTCTTAACCACCGGCGGCCATTCCTCTCGCGCAATCAGCCGTAATATCGGCCGATAACGTAGTTATATTAGAGGAAGCGCATGCTGCATTCTAAATACCTCGCTGGAGCCTCGTCCCTCGCGCTCCTGGCGGTCCTGGGCCTGGCCGCCCCCGCCAACGCGCAAGACGTTGCGGATGTCGAAGAAGTCGTGGTCACCGGCTCGTTCATCGCCGGCACCCCTGAAGACGCAGCCCTGCCGGTCAACGTGATCGGCGCCGACGAAATGCAAAAGCAAGGCTCGCCGAGCACGGTTGACCTGCTTAAGGCGATCCCGGCCGTGTCCGGCGTTCTGGGCGAAGCCAACCAATACGCCGCCGCCCAATCGACCGGTTCGGGCAACGTGAACCTGCGCGGCCTCGGCGCGCACCGCACCCTGGTGCTGATGAACGGCCGCCGCATGGCGATCTCGCCGGGCGCCATCTATGTCGACACCAACATGATCCCGACGGCCGCCATCGGCCGCGTCGAAGTGCTGAAGGATGGCGCGGCCGCCACCTACGGCTCCGACGCCGTCGGCGGCGTCGTCAACTTCATCACCCGCCGCAACCTGTCGGGCCTGGAAGTCTCGGGCAACTACTCGGCCATCCCCGGTTCGGACGGCGAGTACGGCCTCAGCGCCGCCTATGGCTGGCAAGGCGACAACGCCGACATCCTGCTGACCGCCGGCTATCGCAAGCGCACCGAACTGCCGGTCACCGAGCGTGACTTCGCCATTCGCTCGTTCGCTGAAAACCCGCAAGGCGGCTGGTCCGGCTTCGGCAACCCCGGCACCTATCTGAGCAAGGCGAACGCCAGCTCAGCGTTCAACACCGGGCTGATCGACCCCGGCTGCGCGGCCATCTCCGGCCCGCTGACCACCAGCTGCCAGTTCCAATTCATCGGGTTCAACAACCTGATCGAAGAAGAAGACCACTATCAGATCTACGGCGAGATCAACTTCGACCTCACCGAGTCGACGAAGTTCCACGCCGAAGTGCTGTACGCGGCCCACGACGTCGCCAACGAGCACTCCTCGCCGTCCTATCCGCCGAACAACATCCCGACCTCGGCCATCACCACCCAGGGTCAAAGCGGCTTCTACATCCCCGGCGCCAACCCGGGCCTGCAAGCCCTGATCGCGGCCGGCCAGCTGAACCCGGCTCAAGCCGCGTCGGCCGGCGCCAACGGCCTGCTGACCACCATCGCCTGGCGCCCGATCGGCGCGGGCGGCAATGACCTGTTCGGCGGCGGCGCCAAGCATGACCAGCGCTACTTCGACACCTATCGCGTGTCGGCCGGCCTGAAGGGCAAGTTCGAATTCGGCGGCGGCATCGGCTGGGACGCGGCCGTCACCTACATGGACTCCAACGCCGAGATCGCCACCCCGGACATCCTGGTCGGCAAGCTGCAAATGGCGCTGCGCGGCCTGGGCGGTAACAACTGCCAGGGCACGACCCCGGGCCAGAACGGCTGCCTGTGGTTCAACCCCTTCTCGTCGGGCGTGAAGCAGAACGTCATCGATGGTCGGGTCAACCCGAACTACAACGCCGCCACCGCCAACAGCCGTGAAGTGCTCGACTACATCTACGGCGACTACGGCTACAAGCTGCGCTCGCAGATGCTGACCGCCGACCTGGTGTTCAACGGCCAACTGCCGATCGACTTCGGCGCGGGCCAACTGGCCTGGGCCGCCGGCGCGCAATACCGCTGGAACGGCGTGGAGCGTCAGAACAACGACAACACCAACATCGCCGTCAGCCCCTGCGCCGACTCCTCGGTCAATCCGGGCGCGACCTGCGTGGCTCAGAACGGTCCGTTCAGCTTCTTCGGCGCCCTGGCCGACTACGACCTCGACCAGAGCGTCGGCGCGGCCTTCGCTGAATTCCAGATGCCGTTCACCGACACCCTGACCGGCACCTTCGCGATCCGCTACGAGGACTACGGCGGGGCCATCGGCTCGACCACCAACCCGAAGGTGGCCCTGAAGTGGCAAGCGACCGACTGGCTGGCGTTCCGCGCCTCGGCCGGCTCGACCTTCCGCGCGCCTCCGCAGACCCAGACCGCCAACACCGCCACCACCAACCTGTCCTATGCGACGGCGGCCGGCGGCTATCGCGCCTTCGACCTGTGGGGCAACCCGGATCTGGAACCTGAAAAGGCCCAGACCCTGAACCTGGGCGCCATCTTCGAAGCTGGCGATTTCCGCGCCACCCTCGACTACTGGAGCTTCGACTTCGAAGGCCCGATCAACAACGAGAGCGGCGCCCAGATTCTCAACGCGATCTTCCCGAACGGCCCGACCGGCAAGAACAACTGCGGCCTGGCGGCCTTCGCCGCTCTGCAATCGCGGATCACCTTCGCCGACGACGGTTCCTGCAAGGCCGGCAACATCAACCGCATCCGCCACCAGTACGTGAACGGCCCGGACATCAAGACCAGCGGTCTCGACTTCTCGGCCAACTACAAGCTGCGCGACGTGTTCAGCGGCGACATGAACTTCGGCCTCGATGTCACCTACGTGCTGGAATACGTGGTCGCCCAGACCACGATCGAAGGCGTCGTGACCGCCAAGGAAACCGACTATGTCGGCAAGATGGACTACCTCGGCTACGGCTCGCAGCCGCAGTGGAAGGGCAGCGCCTTCGCCGAATATAGCCGTGGCGAGCACAACGTGCGTTGGACCGTCCGCTACGTCGACGACATGATCGACACCCGCGGCGACTCCTCGACCTTCCTGACCAACCAGAACGGCCGGAAGATCGACGCCTTCGTCACCAACGACCTGAGCTATCGCGTCTTCCTGCCCTGGGAGACGACGCTGACCGCCGCGGTGATCAACGTCTTCGACCAGGACCCGGGCTTCGCCCGTCTGGACCTCAGCTACGACCCCTTCACGGCCAATCCGCTCGGCCGCTACTACAAGGTCGGTATCACCAAGAAGTTCTAGAGGTCTTCCCCCTCAAGAACGACGACTGGGGCGGCTCCTTCGGGAGCCGCCTTTTTTTGTTCGCGTGCGTCGAGGTGGGCGTAGCAGACGTCCCAATAGGGCGCGCCGCCGAACCGTTCGATCAACAGCTCGGTCAGCGCCCGGACCTTGCCCGGCATGTGCCCGGCCGGCGGCGGCCGGACCACATAGAGCCCGCCCTCCGACATCGGGAAATCCAGCAACAGCGGCACCACCTCGCCGCGTTCGATCGCCGGGCCGGCCAGGAAGGTCGGCAGCATCGCGACCCCCAGCCCAGCCACCGCCGCCGCCAGCAGCGCCTGGCCGTTATCGGCCTTGAACCGCCCCTCCGGGCGCAGGGTGATGGTCTTGCGTCCATCCTGGAACCGCCAGACCTCCGAACCCTGCATCAGCGCCTCGCAGCCGATCAGGTCCTCCGGGCGCTGGGGTACGCCGTGCGCCGCCAGATAGGCCGGGCTCGCCATCACCGCCCCCTTGATAGGGGCGATCTTGCGGGCGACCAGGCTGGAGTCCTCCAGCCTGCCGACCCTCACCGCCACGTCGTAGCGCTCGCCGATCAGGTCGACGAACCGGTCGCTATAGGAGGCGTCGATCTGCAGCTTCGGATGCCGGACCGCCAGCTCCGCCAGCACCGGCGCCAAATGGGTCATGCCGAACGACAGCGGCGCGGCCACCCGCAGGCTGCCGACGATCTCGTCGCCGCGCTGGGCCAGCGCGTCGCGGGCGGCGTCCAGTTCGGCCAGCACGCGCTCGGCGTGGTCCTTGAACTCCACGCCCGCCTCGGTGACCGCCACCCCACGCGTGGTGCGGCTGAGCAGTTGCGCGCCAAGCTCGGCCTCCAGCCGCGCGACCCGGCGGCTGACCATCGACTTCGACAGGCCAAGCCGCGTCCCGGCCCGCCCAAACCCGCCGGCCTCGGCCACCTCGACAAAGGCCCTGATGTCGTCCAGCTCCACGGCGGCGTTCCCTATACTGCAACAATCTGGTGCCGAATATGGGCCTACTGTTGCAGGTTTGGAACCCTCACCTACCAGCTGTCATTCAACAGCGACCCCTGGAGGGGTGTCATGTCCAACATTCTCGTTCTGAACAGCAGCGTTAGCGGTGAAGCCTCGATCTCCCGCCTTCTCGTCGCCGACGCGGTCACCGAACTGACCCAGCGCGATCCGGGCGCCAAGCTCGTCTTCCGCGACCTGGCGGCCAATCCCGTCCCACACCTGATGCCCGACACCGTCGCCGGGGTCCGCGCGCAAGCCGCCACGCCCGCCGAGCAAGTCGCCCGCGCCCTGTCGGACGAACTGATCGCCGAGCTGCGCGCCGCCGACACCATCGTCATCGGCGCCCCGATGTACAATTTCAGCGTCCCGACCACCCTGCGCAGCTGGTTCGACTATGTTCTGCGGGCCGGCGAGACCTTCAGCTACTCCGAAGCTGGCCCCAAAGGCCTGCTCTCCGGCAAGAAGGTGATCGTGGTGGAGTCCCGCGGCGGGCTCTACAGCGAAGGCCCGGCCCAGGCGCTCGACTTCCAGGAGCCCTATCTGCGCCAACTGCTGGGCTTCATCGGCTTGACCGACGTGACCTTCGTCCGCGCCGAGAAGATCGGCTACGGCCCCGACGCCCGCGACCAGGCCCTGGCCGACAGCCGCGCCGAACTCGCCAAGCTGGCGGCGTAGGCCCCACCAACCACTCGTCATCCTCCGGTCAGCCGTCAGGCTGATCCGGGGGACCCAAGCAGAGCTCCAGGCTATGGCGCAGGCCGCGTGGGTCCCCCCGGATCTCGCTTCGCGAGCCCGGAGGATGACGACGGTGTGGGGACTAAATCTCTCGCCGCATGAACACTCGGGCGCGCTCGTCCAAACCCCGAGCCTCATGCTCGGCGCGGATCTGCGCCATGCCGGGCGTCAGCGTCTCGACATCCACAAACCCCAGCCGCCGATAGTATGGCGCGTTGAACGGCACATCCTTGAAGGTCGAGAGCGTCAGCGCCGGCCAACCCCGTGCGCGGCCCAATTCGGCCACCGCCTCCATCAGCACCGCCCCGATCCCGCGCCGCGCGTGCGAGGGCAGGACATCGATCTGCTCGATGTAGCCGCAGCCCTCGACCTCCCGGAACATCACGAAGGCCACCGCCCGCCGCTCATCCTCGGCGACCAGCAGCCCGCCGCTGTCGATCCGCTGCGCCAGGGTCTGGGCGTCGGTGGGCTCGTCGTGGGCCAAGGCGGCCCGCGCCGTGCCGAGGAACCGGGTCGCCGAGGCGCGCTCGATCTCGCGCACATGTTCGATTTCAGAGCGGGTGGCCGCGCGCAGGCGCAGGTCGTGAGTCATCGGAGTGTCCGAAACTGGAATGGATCCTTGGGCGGCCGCGCCGTCCGTTCGAAGCTGTCGCGAGGTCGCGGGTCAGGCTTTCAAGGATCGTGAACTCCGGAAGGCTCGCCGAAATTGCCGGCTGCACATACATAGTCCCGCAAACAACCTCGCGCCAAGCAGCCAGGATCGCCGCCATGGAAACGCCCCGCCTGATCTACTTCGCCGACCCCATGTGCTCATGGTGCTACGGCTTCTCGCCGGTCATCCAGCAGATCCGCGAGAACTTCGGCCGCGCCCTGCCGATCCAGCTGGTGATGGGCGGCCTGCGTCCGGGAACCGACACGCCGACCACCGATGCGGCCAAGGCCGAGCTGAAGACCCATTGGGGCCACGTGCAGGAGGCCACCGGCCTGCCCTTCGACGGCGCCGTGCTCGACCGCGAGGGCTTTCTCTACGACACCGATCCGGCCGCCCGCGCCGTGGTTCGGGTACGGCGCGAGGACGGCGAGAAGGCGCTCGCCTTCCTGCGCCGCCTGCACCACGCCTTCTATGCGGAAGGCCAAAATGTCACCGATCCGCAGGTCCTGGCTGACCTCGCCGCCGAGTTCGGCGTCGACCGGCAGGCCTTCCTCGCCGACTTCGACACCGACGACCTGAAACACGAGACCTGGAACGACTACGCCATCGCCCAGAAGGCCGGCGTCACCGGCTTCCCGACCTTGGTGGGCGGACCCAACGAGGAGGGCGCCTACGGCGTCGTCAATCGCGGCTTCCAACCCGCCGATCAGGTCCTGTCAGTGTTGCACCAGTGGCTGGGAACCCAGCCCTAGGCCGTGGCTATTCCAGGGTGAAGCCGACCTTCAGGGTCACCTGGAAGTGAGCGACCTTGCCGTTCTCCACGTGGCCGCGCGTGTGCAGCACCTCGAACCACCCGATGCCGCGCACGGTCGCGCCGGCCTTGGCGATGGCGGTCTGGATGGCGTCCTCGATACTGGTGGTCGACGAGCCGGTAAGCTCCAGGATCTTGTAGACATTGTCCGCGGACATGGCGGGCCTCCCTAGGGTTCATCCCTGCGAGAGGAACGGGCCGCCGGCCGCGAGGTTGCCGGACGCCGAGGGGGAGCCCGGCGTCCGACGTTCGGCGGCCTGGCCTTAGCCCGGGACCTGATCCAGGAACCCGGTGACGACCTTCAGCCGCCCATCCTCGACCTGGACGAAGTCGGTGCCCTTGATCGGGGCGTCGGCCCCGGCCGGGCCCAGGCCCCAGGAGAAGCGGACGTTCTCCCCGTGGCCGTCGGCCTCGCCGATCAGTTCGAAGCGGAAGCCTGGGAAGCGTTCGTGCACCCCAGCGATCAGGGCGTCGACGCCCGCATGGCCCTCCACCGCGGCCATCGGGTCCATATAGATGGCGTCGGCGCTCCAGGTGTCGGCGATCAGGGCGCGGCGGACCTTGGCGTCGGTCTCGTTCCAGGCGGCGATGTAGGTTTCGGCGATGTCGGCTGCGTTGGTCATGTCGGCTGCTCCGTGTTGATGACCCCACCATCGCCGTCTGCGCGAGGCCGCGCGATTACCTCGGCGGTAAAGCGACGGCGCCTTGCGGGCCGGGTCCTCAAGCGCCTAGCGTCCCGGCAAGCAGGGAAAAGACGCCATGGACACCAAGCTTCGCACCGTCGCCTACGACCAGCATGGCGCGCCCTTTGACGGCGCTCTCGTCCTGCCCGAGGGGGCCAAGGCTCCCGTTCCCGGCGTGCTGGTCTTCCATGGCTGGGAGGGACGCTCCGAGGGCCAGGAGGAGTTCGCCCACAAGCTGGCGGGCCTTGGCTACGGCGCCTTCTGCGTCGACCTCTACGGCAAGGGCCGCCGAGGATCGACGCCGCAGGAATGCGAGGCCCTGATGACCCCGCTGATCAGCGACCGGGCGGCGCTGCGCGAACGCCTGCTGCATGTGGTCGAGGTGGCGGGGGGCCTGCCCGAGCTCGACGGCGGCCGGCTGGCGGCCATCGGGTTCTGTTTCGGCGGGCTCTGCGTGCTCGACCTGGCCCGCGCCGGCGCGGGCCTCAAGGGCGTGGCCAGCTTCCACGGCCTGTTCACCCCGCCCGGCCTGCCGATCGCTGATCCGATCACGACCAAGGTCATCGCCTTCCACGGCTGGGACGACCCGATGGTCCCGCCCGCCGACGTCGTCGCCCTTGGCGCCGAGCTCACCAAGGCCAAGGCCGACTGGCAGATCCACGCCTTCGGCGGCGCGATGCACGCCTTCATGGCGCCCCAGGCCAATAGCCCGGAGATGGGCATCCAGTATCATGCGGCCACCGCCCACCGCGCCTGGACCGGCATGGCCGGCTTCCTCGGCGAAGTCCTGGTCTAGAGCGATGATCAAGCTGACCTTCGCCCTGGTCCGGCGGCCCGAGTTCACCCGCGAGAGCTTCCAGGACTACTGGTTCAACACCCACGCCCCGCTGGTCGCCAGCGTGCGCGAGCCGCTGCGCATCCGCCGCTATGTCCAGATGCACAGCCTGCCGGCCGAGATCTCCGAGGGCCTGCGAACCGTGCGCGGCGGTCCCGAGGGCTATGACGGCGTGGCCCAGCTCTGGTGGGACAGTTTCGAGGACCTGGCCGCCAGCGCCGACGACGAGGCGGCCAAGGCCGCCGGGCGCCTGCTGCTGGAGGACGAGCAGCGTTTCATCGACCTTTCGCGCTCGCCGCTGTGGTGGGGCGAGGAGCGGGTGATCTTCTGAAGCCCGCGCCGGGCGGCCGGACATGAAAAGGGCGCTTCCGACCTGGCCGAAAGCGCCCTCGCCTGTCCCCACAGGCTGACCTCGTCGCCATGCCGGCGCCGCGTCAAAACGTGGCGACCTTATGACTCGCCGAGCAGGTTCAGCCAATTGCCATTCTTGTCGCAGTTGATCCGGACACGGATCTAACCCCCTGAAATGAAAAGCCCCGACACTCCTGTTGGAGGGCCGGGGCCGGTGGCGGCGACTTCAGTCGGGGGGGCGTCTTAGCCGCCGCATCTTATCAATTCGCCGGAAGCCGGAGCGTTCCCGGCGACCCCAAAATAAATCACGCTGTTCAAGGCTGAACGACGAAGCTGAGGATCGGTCCGGTCCAATGCTCCCCGTCGCCCTGCAAGGTCGTCAGGTCCCGCACGCCCGGCGTGGCGGCCACGGCGCGCGGCCAGAAGGCGCGCGCCGTGACGTTGCGTTCGGCGACGGCGACCTCCCAGCGTCCCGGGTAGCGGGTCAGGATCGCCCGCACCGCCGCGCTCGCCACCCCGCCCCGGCGATGTTTCCGCATCACGAAGAACTCGGCCATGTTGCGATCCACCGCAGCCCCGCTGTGCGAGGCGGCGTTGAGCAGCGCAAAGCCCACCGGCCGGCCGCCCTGACGGATGATCAGCGGCGTGCGGGTCTCATCGCTCCAGTAGCTGTCCATATAGGGATAGGGCGCGAACAGACCGTCCGACCCCGGCTCGAAAGCCTCGGACCCGGCCGGCTCCAGTTCCGAGAAGTCGTAGACGTAGAACTGGAACAGGCCCTCGATCAGCGGCCGCTCGGCCGCCGCCGCGACCTCGATATCGATCTGTCCTGACGCCATGGGCCATCGCCTCCTGGCGCCTTCATAATCGATCAGCCAGGCGGGCGGCGCGGTTTTCAGCCACCGGTCGCTTGCTCGGTCATCGCCGCCCGCTCGGCCGGCCAGCGATCGAACGACATCAGCAGTTGCTGGCCGGTCGCCTCGGCAATCAACTCGCCGTCCTCGCGCCGGAACTCGGCGCGCACCGTGATCATCTGGCGGGTCTGGGCTACGACCCTCGCCTCGATCCGCAGCGGCTGGCTGCGGACGACCCGGATGAAGTTGACCTGCAGATTGATGGTCCGGAACACCATCTCGGCGGGCAGGACGCTCATCGTCGCAAAGGCGATCGCCTGGTCGGCCAGGGCGGCGATATAGCCGCCGAACAACGAGCCGTCGTGGTTCTGCGTCTCGGCGCAGGGCTCCCAGCTCTTGCGCACCCAGCCCTCGCCCCAGTCATCGAACAGGCCCAGCTTCATCGTCTGCACCACCGGCGGCGGCGTGATCGCGCCGGCCTGCAAGGCCTCAAGTCGTTCGGTCGCCCAGGTCATTGCATCCCTTTCCAAAACGCGTCGTTCGGCTAAGGATATGAGCAATGCTCACCTTCTGTTACTCAGGTTCCAGAGTTTGAGCGTGGCCGGAGCTTCACGATGAAAGCTGCTGAAAAGACCCGGAAAATTCCGACTCAGCGACGGTCGCACACAACCATCGAAGTGGTGCTGGAGGCTGCGGCTCAGCTTCTGGAGAGCGCGGGCGAGGCCGGGTTCAACACCAATGCCCTGGCCGAGCGGGCCGGGGTCAGCGTCGGCACGCTCTACCGCTATTTCCCGAACAAGCAGGCGATCCTCGCCGCCCTCGGCCGCCGTGAACACGACGCCTACGCGGCCGCTCACGCCGCGCTGCGCGCCGGTGAAACCGGAGACCTGGCCCTGGACCGTGCGGTCATCCGCACCTTCCTGCACGCCTTCGGCGGCCGCACGAAAGCCCGGCGCGCGGCGGTCGCCGCCCTGCTCGCCCACGCCGATCCGGCCGAGCTGAGCGCCGGCTACGGCCCGGTGGAAATGTCGCTGGTCGACGCCGACGGCGCGCCGCTATCGCCCATTGCGGCCTTCGTGCTGACACGGGCGGTGCAGGGCGCGATGCGCGCGGCGGTCATGGAAGACGCCGACTTCCTGCATTCCCAGGAGTTCGAGGACGAACTGGTCCGCCTGGGCCGGCTCTATCTCGGTCACGCCGCGCCGAAGCGGCGCGCGCCGCCTTAGTCGCGCGCCTTGCCGCGCAGGCCAAAGCCGCCTTCGCCGTGAGCGCCCAGGCTCGAGAAGCGCGCCTCTTCGGCCTTGTGGAAGAACTGCGAGGCCACCATCCAGGCCTTCACCGGCCGCAGGCAGCCCAGGCACCCGATGATCAGGGCCGGAAACACCGTGACGAAATGCACCCACAGCGGCGGGTGATAGGCCACCTCCATCCAGGCGAAGACGGCGATCACCACCATGCCGACCGCGGTCATCACGAAGAAGGCCGGGCCGTCAGCCGGATCGGCGAACGAGAAGTCCAGGCCGCAGACCGAGCATTCCTTGTCGACGGTCAGGAAGCCGCGGAACAGCTTGCCTTCACCGCAACGCGGGCAACGGCAACGGAGACCCGAGATGATCGGCAGCGGAGGATCATAGGAGGGCATCGACACGTCCTGCATACAATTGTTGTATTGATACCTACATTCGACTATCAATGTATGGATCTCAGCAGCAAAAGGCAACCCCGTGGCGTCCGACCTGACCACCGCCCGCTGGCTGCGCCGCGTCGACCGTACGGAGGGCCCGATCTATCTGGCCATCCTGAGCGCCCTCGAAACCGCCATCGGCGAGGGCGAACTGCAGCCCGGTGAACAACTGCCGCCGCAACGCACCGTGGCCGGCGTGCTGGGTGTCGATTTCACCACCGTCACCCGCGCCTACAGCGCCGCGCGCGCCAGGGGCCTAGTCGAAGGCGCCGTAGGGCGCGGCACCTTCGTGGCCGGCCGCACCGACGACGACGAGGTCGGGATGATCGACCTCAGCATGAACCTGCCGCCCCCGCCCAAGGGGCTGAACTTCGCCGCCCTGCTTAAGGAGACCGCGCGCTCGGTCCTCGAGCGCACCGACGCCCAGGCGCTGATGGCCTACCACCCCGGCGCCGGGTCCATCGCCCAGCGCAGCGCCGGCGCGACCTGGCTGGCGCCGTGCCTGGGCGAGGTTTCTCCCGACCGCATGCTGCTGGCCCCCGGCGCCCAGAGCGTCCTGGCCGCGATCCTCGACATGACCATGCGGCGGGGCGACGCCCTCATCGTCGAGCCCCTGACCTATCCCGGCGTCCGCGCCATCGCCGCCCATCGCGGCCTGCGGCTGCTCGCCTGCCCGGTCGACGCCGAGGGGTTCAAACCCGAGGACCTCGCCCGGCTCTGCGCCGAGCAAGACCCCAAGGCGATCTACTGCATCCCCACCCTGCAGAACCCGACCGCGACAACCATGGGCCTGGAGCGCCGCCGCGAAATCGCCCGTGTCGCCCGCACGGCCGGCGTGCCGATCATCGAGGACGACGCCTATGGCCGGCTGCCGACGGCGCCCCTGCCCGCCCTGGCCTCCCTCGCGCCGGACCTGACCTGGTACGTGGCCACCACCTCGAAATGCCTGTCGCCTGGCCTGCGCACCGCCTTCGTGGCCGCGCCCAGCGCGGCGGCCGCCCGCGACCTCTCCGAGGCGCTGCGGGCGATCTCGCTGATGACCTCGCCGCTCACCGCCGCCATCGCCACCGCCTGGATCCGCGAGGGCGCGGCCGAACGGCTGCTGGCTGCGATCCGCACCGAAGCCGCTGAGCGCCAAGCCATCGCCCGCGCGATCTTGCCCCAGGCGACGGGCCAGGCGGACGGCATCCACCTCTGGCTCGACCTCCCCGACCATTGGCCGGGCGAGCGCCTGCGCGAGGTCGCCCATCGGCGCGGCCTGTCGCTGGTCACCGCCGACGCCTTCGCGGCCGGGCCGAACCATCGCAACGGCCTGCGGATCTCGCTCGGCGGCCCGGCCAAGCAGTCGGTGCTGACCCTGGCCCTGCAAGGCGTCGCCGCCATTCTCGCCGCCCGTCCGGACGACAGGCGACTGGTTGTCTAGGCATGGGCCACTGGGGCACCAAGCAGCGCTCCTATTAGGCGCCGAAGCTGAGGTATCCGCGCTCGACCATCCGCCGCATGGCTTCATAGGCCTCGGTCAGCTCCTCATAGGCCGCGCGCATCCGCGAAAGCTTGGCTGTCTGCTCGGCGGTGAGGGGATGGGGCGTCTCGGTGAGCGCCAGCGCCTCGGCCACCCATTGGGCGCGGGCCAGGGCGGCGCCGACCGCCAGCTTCTGGAACTTCTCGGCGTCGGCCTGCCCCAACACCTGCCCGATCACCTCACGGTTCGAGGCGTAGGCGGTGTAGTCGATCTGCTCGATCTGACCGCGCAAACGACGTTGGGCCTGAGGGTCTAACGTCGCCTCCGGCTCGAAGTGATCGCTGGTCCGACGCACGCTGGACGTCCTGGTCACCGACATTCCGACCTCCCGGTCGCAAGGCCCCTCGGATGCGGAGGGCGAGCGAAGTCTGACGGGAGGCGACTTAAGGGGGTGTTGACGACGACGCGGGCCCGCGATCGAGGATTGGCAATCTGGCCCAGGACGGCTAATCGGGCGACATGAGCGACGCCCAGACCCCGCCCGACCGCCTGTCCGTCAACCCGGCCAGCCCCTATCATGACGCCGCCGCCCTCGAGCGCGGCGTCGGCGTGCGCTTCAAGGGCGTCGAAAAGACCAATGTCGATGAGTACTGCGTCAGCGAAGGCTGGGTGCGGCTCAGCGTCGGCAAGACGGTCGACCGCAACGGCAACGCCATGACCGTGAAGCTGCAGGGGACCGTCGAGCCCTACTTCCAGGACCTCGACCAGGCCGAGTAGCGCGTCTTCCCCCTTGCTGGGGAAGGTCCGCCCTCAACCCATGTCATCCCGGCTTGCGCAGCAAGACCGGGACCCATCGCCTCCGAACGCGAGCTTTGAGCGCGATCGAGCCAGATCCTGCCCGATCAGGTGTCCAGGCAGGGTCGGCCCTGCCGCCAAGCCCTAGATCCGCCTAATGCGGGCCGGCGAGATGGTGCAGGCCGCCAGGTTGCTGGCAGACGCGCGTGGCCGGGGCCCGCTGGTCGCGCACCGCGGCCTTGCGCGCGCGCTCACCGAACACCTCTTGCAGCCAGACGACCCAGCCGAAGGGAACGTCCTTATGCAGTCTATGCAACTCTTCCATCGCCCTTCTCCTTCCAGATCCTTGTCCGTAAGGGCAATATCGGCCGAACGGCGATTGGTGACAAACGCGTCCTCCTGCTCTATGCATTAGCTCAGCTTATGCCAGACATCCTCGCCACCATCCCGCTCAGCGCCATCCGGGTCTTCGAGGCGGCCGCGCGCCTGAAGAGCTTCACCCGCGCCGCCGAGGAGCTGGGGATCACCCAGGCCGCGGTCAGTTGGCAGGTGAAGGCGCTGGAGCGGCGACTGGATCAGGCCTTGTTCCTCCGGCGCCCACGCGAAGTGGCCCTGACCGCCTCGGGCGAGCGGCTGTCGCGCGCGGCGACCGAGGCCATGAGCATCCTGCGCACCGCCCTGGCCGACCTCAGCGAGACCGGAGAGGGCGTTCTGGCCATCACCTCGCTGACCACCTTCGCCAACCAGTGGCTGGCCCCCAGGATCGGCGCCTTCCAGCTTCAGCACCCGCAGATCGCGGTGCGCCTCGACACCTCCTCGCGGATCGTCGACCTGGCGCGCGAGAACATCGACGTCGCGCTGCGCAGCGGGTCGGGCGACTGGCCGGGCCTGGAGAGCCACTACCTGTTCCCCAACATCCACACCCCGGTCTGCACCCCGGCCATGCGCGAGCGCCTGGGGGGCCTGGCCCAGCCCGAGGCCCTGCTGAACGCGCCGCTGATCGGCGTGCCGGAGGAGTGGGAGGTCTGGTTCGCCGCCGCCGGCGTCGGATCGCAACGCCAGGGCGCCGCCACGCCGCGCCTGACCGGCGACAGCCAGACCCTGGAGGTCGCCTCGGCCATCGGCGGCCAGGGGGTCGCCCTGGCCTGCCCGTTCTTCTTCGCCGCCGACATCGCCGCCGGGCGCCTCGTCGCGCCCTTCGAGATCTACGCCCACTACGACGACGGCTATTGGCTGGCCTACCCGGCCGACCGCGCCCGCGCGCCGAAGATCAAGGCCTTCCGCGACTGGCTGCTGGCCTGCGTCGCCGACGATCCGGCGATCGCGCCCTATTCGCGCCGCGGGTCCTGAACGCGGCCAGACCTTATGAGGCCACGCAGGTCGAAAGGTTTACCGGACCGATGGCCAGGCGCTTCCATTCGCCGCCAACCTTCTGGAACTCGACCGCGCTCGAGGCCGAGCGATATTCGGAGCGCTTGGGATCCCAGCCCTCCCAGCCCATGGCCACCGCCACCTTGGCCGAGACGCCCCTCTCCGCATCCTGCGGCGTGACCTTCCGCTCGCCCTTGCAGGCCACTTCGAACGCCCGGCATTGCTGGCCTTCCGGCCGGCCCTTGCACTGCTCGTCGCCTGCCTTGATGTCGGCGTGCCAGGTCTTGATGGCGCCGTCGAGCCCGGCGTACGGATCGCCCCCTTGCGCCCCACTCGCGCTCTTCTGGCCAGGCTGACAGGCCGCCAGACCCAAAGTCGCGATCAGAATCGCCATGGGAAATTTGGTCACGAAGCGCTCCACGCTGGACCGCCCCGACTTGGGCGGCGTTAAGAGCGGAACGCTTATGGCGCCAATCAAGGCGCACTGATGACAGCGAAAACCGCTCCGACGGGCGCGCGCCGCATTCTGAAGCTCTGCCCAAAACACGCGCAGATAGAGATTCCGAGATCTGCGAACCACGCCGCGCCCGCGCTTTCGCCCATCGGGCGAGCCCGCCCCCTAAGTCACGGACGGCATTAGAATAAATTTGCAGGAACCTACACGGCGATTGTTCAGATTGCTGATGACTTACAGTTCAGCGTTCATGTTCATGAACAAGGCAGTCATGATAAACTTTCGCGACATGGTTATTTTTGAGTGGAGATTCATGGCGTCTGCTCTAGGACAACCGGTGGGGGCGGTTTCTTGGTGAACGCTCGGTAACGGGCCAACTTGGGATTTGTCATGAAACTTCTAGCAGCGACGATTTTCGTGGTCGGACTTGCGTCGGCCTCCGCGGCGGAAGCCGCGGTCTATGTTGTGGGCGCTCAAGCCAACTCGTCGTCAGGCGGCGTAGGGGCTTCCACGATCAGCCTGACCGGTGGTCAGAACTTCACCGTCAATGTCGCGCCCAGCGATCTCTGGAGCGCTGGCGCCCTGCCCCGTTGGTCGAACGCCAACGGCCTGATCGGCGACCTGTTCGCCACCGGCTCCGACAACTCCGGCGAAGCCGCCGGAACCCTGATCGGCCAAGACTTCGGAACCTGGACGCAGAACGGCCTGACCGCCGCCTTCGGCACGCTGGTCGGTGAAATCGGCGGCGTCTTCAAGGTTCTGGGAACCAGCTACACGGGCACGGCCTGGGGCGCTGGAACCCTGAACCTCTACTACTGGGACTCCAACAGCGCCGACAACGCCGGCGCCATCGACGCCTTCGTCACCGCCTCGTCGGCCGTGCCGGAGCCAGCCACCTGGGCGCTGATGATCGGCGGCTTCGGGCTCGCCGGACAGGCGCTTCGCAGCCGCAAGCGCATCCTCTCCATCACGGCCTGACCCTCTCGTCAGGGCATACGAAGAGGGCGGGGACAGAAGTCCTCGCCCTTTTTCGCGCCTGACGACCAGGCCTCAGGTCCATTCAGCCTGCATTCAGCATAATTTTGAAAGACTGCACCCTGAACCCGGCCATCCTCTTCTGGACCAAGCCGGAAGGAGGTCAGTATGAGAAAGATACTTACAACCGCACTCGTCGCCCTGACTGTCGCCGGCGGCGTCGCTTCGGCCGCCACCACCGCGCAGGCCGAGCCCTATCGCTACTATGATCGTCATCGGGGCAAGAAGGACAACACCGGCGCGGCCATCGCCGCCGGGATCGTCGGCCTGGCGCTGGGCGCGGCCATCGCCAGCTCCAGCAGCAACAACCGTCGCTCGTCGTCCTACTATGGCGGCGGCTACGCCTATCAGCCGGACTACAACAGCGGCTATTACGGCGACAGCTATTACAACAACGGCTACGCCAACGGCGGCTACTACGGCGACGGCTACTATGGCGGCCGCCAGCCTTATGGATATGCCCCCAACCGCTACGCCTACGGCTCGCGTGTCTGCACCAGTCGTGAGCGGGTCTATGACCGCTACAGCGGTCGTCCGATCACCATCACCCGCCAGTACGCCTGCTGACGGATCAATGCGGCCCCGCTTCGACGCGGGGCCGTGACGTCATCGCGCGCCGCTCGTCAGGGCGTCGCGCACGACCGTCTGATAGTCGAACACCGACATCTTCTGGCCCGACACCCGGGTCGGCTTGCCAGCGCAAACCTTGCCCAGCAGCTCGAACCGTTCATCGCCTGGATTGACCGTCTGCCATTCCCCCGGCGCCTCCACGGCGCGCAGGGTGACCCCCTCGGGCGAGACGAAGCGCCGCGACACGTCGCGGGTCTGTCCCATGTCGCAGGCGAACTCGCGATAGGTCGCCACCATGCTGGCCCCGTCCATCGGACTGCGGACGATAAGATAGACCCACGCCTGGGCCGACACCCCGTTCCGGGTGAGGCTGCCCACGTCATAGACCAGCGCGCTCTCGCCCTTGCGGAAGCTGACCGCGTCGAACGGCGCGGCCTGGGCTCCGCCGCCCAGCAACGCCAAACCCAGTGCGGCGAGGGCCGCATGTCGAAGCCTGAAATTCACGCTGCTGTCCTCCGAGCAGATCGAGCGCGGGTCCCAGCGCACGGCCTGACCGTGCGTAGCTGGGACAGTTAACGCCCTAACCCGCCTCAAGGTTCAGGATCGGCGCCAGCCGCGACTCACGCCGCCAGACCGACAAGCAGCGCGCCCAGGAAGATGACGGCCACCGCCTTGCCCAGCGCGACCAGTACGGTGACCGTCGCTCGCAGCCACGTCAGCCCATAGCTCAACCGGAACCATCTGATCTGAATGACGGCGTACCAGAGCGTCGCGGGTAGGAAGATGGCGAACCCAACCCCCCGCATCTCGCCCGACGGCTCCTGAGCCAGGATGCCCGCCGCGCTGATGAACACCGTGAACAAGGAGGCCAGATAGCACTGGCCAAAGAAGGGCGCGCGAAGCGTGGTCCGGTTGAGGGGCTGGCCGCTGCGCCTCACCTCTTCGGCGGCGAACATCAGCGGGAACAGCGCATAGACCACTGAACGCAGAATCAAGAGGTTCTGCTGCGACCCTGTCACGATCGACAGCGGCCCGGACACGTCCTGCACCCCTTTGATATGCGCCGCTAGCTCCACCATGTGGGCGATGACCAGGGTCAACATCAGGCAGAGCGGCGGGCTCACCCGATCGGCGTACTGTTCCTCGACCGGGTCCTGTTGTTCGGCGAGCGAATACTGCAGCGACTGGATCGGATGCAGCGCGACCAGCCATAGGGTGCGCGGATAGAACAGAATCCAGGTCAGGACTTCGTAGAGAAACTCTTCGAGGGACCGGATGAATTTTATGAAGTCCATGCACCGATCTCAGCTTCGCGATTCACGCCGGAACTTGATCTCAAGCATAGGGGTGTCAGGCGCGCCCCCGCCAGCCCCCGCTCAAATCTTCGCCACGCCAGTCTGTCGCTACGGTCAAGCTACGCCCACAAACCGCCCCTTTCGGACTTGATGGAGAGTCCGTCGGGGAGCTGACGGTTCAGGTGAACCGTGACGGAGGAAATTTTATGAACGCACATAGGTCCAAGCTTGTGATCGCGGGGGTCCTGCTGTTGAGCGCGGCCAGCCTGGGCGGCTGCGCCACCAAGGACTTCGTCAACGAGCAGTTCGGAGCTGTGTCGGCCCGCATCAGCGGCCACGAGACGAAACTGCAAGGGGTCGACCAAACCGCCCGCGAGGCGATGCAACGGGCGACCGACGCCGGCAAGCTGGCCGAGGGCAAGTTCGTCTATTCGGCCATGCTGTCCGACGACAGCATCAAGTTCCCGGCCGGCAAGGCCACCCTGTCGCCTGAGGCGCAGGCCAGGCTCGACGCCTTTGTCGGCAAGCTGACCACCGACAACCGCAACGTCTATATCGAGGTCCAGGGCCACACCGACGCCACCGAGGGCAAGGCCGGCGCCTATCGACTGGGCGAGGCGCGGGCCGAGGCCGTGCGTCGCTATCTGAGCAAGCACGGCGTGGCGCTGAACCGGATCTCGACCATCTCCTACGGCGCCGACGCGCCGGCGGCGACCAATGGCGACAAGGCCAGCCGCGCCGCCAACCGCCGGGTCGTGCTGATCGTCCTGGCCTAGAGTCGCATAAAGAGTTCACAGCGTAATGGCCGCCGAAACCGGCTTCGATTTCGGCCCCGCGCCGCATGGCCCTCCGGGTCTTGCGGCGCGGGTCCGCCATTGGCTGGCGCAGCGGCGCCGGCCGATCACGGCGGCCTTCAGCCTGGCCGCCCACGGGCTGATCGTGCTGGCCCTGTTCAACGTCCAGGCCGAGCCGCCACCGCCGCTCCCGCCTGAACCGATGATCGTCCAGATGGTCGCGCCGAGGCTGGTCGAACCACCCAAGCCGCCGACGCCTGAGCCGACCCCGGACCCGGAGCCCGCTCCGAGTCCCGCCCCGGCCGCAGCCGCGCCGGCCCCGCCCACACCGACCCCGCCCAAACCCGTCCCGCCCAAGCCGCGCAAGACCGCCTTCCGGCCGACGCCCACCCCGGTGACCGTCAAACCGCTGCCGGCCGGCGAGGCCCCGGCGGCGGACGCAGGCGTCGAGGTCAGCGCCGCCCAACTGGCCGGCGCGGCGACGGCGGGCTCAGGCCCGGCCGGCGGTAATGGGACCGGCCGTGGCGGCTCCTGCGACATGCTGCGCTGGCTGCAAAGCCAACTGCGCAAGGACGCCCGCGTCCAGGCCGCCGTCGCCCAGGCGCACAACGGCAAGCCCCTGATGGTCTGGAACGGCGATTGGATCAGGCACTCGGGCCAGGAGGGCGGCGGCCTGGCCGCGGTCCGCGAGGCGATGATGTGGGAGATCGCCTTCGCTCCCGAAGCCTGCCGCGCCCAGCCGGTGCGCGGCCTGATCGTGATTTCGCTGAACGACGGCCCCGGATCTCCACGCCTCGTCGCCGGCGACGGCGGTCAATGGCGATGGTCGGACATGCTGTTCGCCGAAGGCCGTGGGCCCTCCAAGCGCTGACTAGGGCGCGGTCGGCGGCGGCAGGCTGAACAGATTGCGGTCGGCAGGCCGGAAATCGATGCTCTCCAGCTGACGCTCCTTGGGGCGGATGAGATCACCGCCGTAGGTCTTCGAGCGGAACGGGATCAGCACCGGTCCGACCCGGCGATAGTCCGACAGCTCCACCGTCATCGGCCGGGCGGCGACCTCGACCATCAGGCCCAGCAGCCCGGTGCCCCGGTCAAACCACAGCTCCCAGGGCTTGCCGCTCGCAGGCTGGACCCGCAACACCTCGAAGGACCGCCCCTGGCTGGTCCGCACCCCCAGGTGCACGCTGCGCAGATCAAAGCGGCTCGGATAGAAATAGGCGTAGGCGCCGAAGAAGGCGTCGGCGCGGATCTGGGCCAGCACCTTCGGCTCGATCGATCCCGTGGCGATCCCGCTGGTCAGGATCCGCCACTCGGCGGCGCCGTTATAGCCCTGCACATGCTTGCCGGCGGGCGTGTGGGTCTCGGTGCGAACCCCGTAGCGAAGCGGGTCGAGCCATCGCTCATAGCGCACCCCGTCATCCTGGCCGACCTCGTGCAGGCCGCGCAGCACGTTCCACCCGGCGCCGCCCGACGCGGCGCGCGCGCGGTTGAGCACACGCTGGGCGTCGGGGGAGTTCTGGGCCAGAGCGGGGCCGCCCGCGAGCAGCACAACGGCGATCAGGGCCGCCAACAAGCTTCGCACGGACGATATCCACATGAGGTCGGAACCAAGCCTCGAAGGTTGCTCAAATTAGGGCCGGCGAACCCGTCGCCGCATAACACGCCCCTGCCCGCCCGCTGACGTTTTTGCCGCAGGGCGCATCCCCCCGACTCACGGCCAAAGCTGTCCTTGGGGGACTTACATCGACGGATGCCAGCATGCGTATGGCCACGACGCCCGTTTGGGCGCTCATCGGACTGCTCCCCCTTCTCCTGGCGCCGCACAGCGCGTCCGCCGGCCCGCTGGAGGACGACGTGCTGGCCGAGCTCAACTTCGCCCGCGCCCATCCGGCGCAATACGCCCGCGAGCTTCGGCGCAGCGACCTGCGCCACAACGATCCGGACGCTCTCGACGAGGCCGTCGATTTCCTCATGAACCAGCCGCCGTTGCCGCCCCTGCGCGCCCACCCCGGCCTGACCGCGGCGGCAGACGCCCATGCCCGCACCCAGGCGCAGCGAGGCGGCGAGGGGCACGGCCGGGAGGCCCTCGGTCAGCGGCTGCAACGCCATGGCGTCTGGGCGGGCCTCAGCGCCGAAGCCATCTCCTACGGCTATGACGATCCGCGCGACGTCGTCGCCCAGCTAGTGATCGACAGCGGGGTGCCCGGCCGGGGCCACCGCAAGGACATCTTCCGCCGCAGCTACCAGGCCGCGGGCGTCGCCTGTAACGGCCACAGGACCTATGGCGCGATGTGCGTCATCGACTACGCCGGGGCGTTTGTGGAACGATAGGCGGCGCGCCGCTTCGCGGCCCCCTCACCTAGCCTCTCCCAAGGGAGAGGAACTTGCGGCGTCAGCCGATCATCAGCTCGTCGGGATGCGTCAGGACTGCGCCGAAGTGGTGCCGCCACAGGCGCGCGCCCAGTTCGCCCGAGCGATCCAGGGACGAGCCGATGCAGAGCCATGGGATCAGCGTCGGATGCAGCCCGGCGTCGAACAGCGCGAAGCCGGCGGCCAGAACGCAGGTGTCGGCCTGAATGCCGCAGACCAGCACACGCTGGGTCCCTAGGCTGCGCAAATGCGCGATCGCCTCCGGCGGCGGCAGGTAGCCGTGCTTGACGAAGATGCGATCGGCCAGGACCAGACTGTCGTCGGCAGGGCCGGGTTTCCAGCCGAGCTGGCGTTCAAACGGCGTGACGCTCTCGTCGTGCCGCTCGACCGTCGCGACGCTGGGCATTAACGCCGCCAGCGCGGCGATGTCGCCGACCAGCTCAGCCGGAGGCGAGAAGCTCGGCTGAACATCGACGATGAGAAGCGCCTGTTTCATCGGCGAGGCCAAACCTCATTGCGGCCTGCGCGGCAAGACCGATGGCGGCGCCCGCCACCGGCCCTGCCTGGCGAACCTAGGCGTTCAAAAGCCCGCTCAACCGCTGCCGGATCAATTGATCGGCCTCGGCCATGATGCGGTCGACCAGCTCCTGAACCGTGGGCACGTCGTGGATCAGGCCGGCGACCATCCCGCACGACCAACCGCCTGCGTCCATCTCCCCGTCGCGCAGGATGCGCGGATAGACCCCGGCCACCTCGGCGGCGATGTCGGCGAAGGTCACCTTGTCGCCCAGCGCCTTCTCCTTCTCGAGCAGGCGCTCGACGCCAGCGTTCACCAGCACGCGCTCGGTGTTGCGCAGCGGCCGCATGATCAGCCGGGTGTCCAGCTCCGAGGCGTCCACCAGGGCCTGCTTCACATTGGGGTGCACCGGGGCTTCCTGGGTGGCGATGAAGCGGGTCCCCAGGTTCATGCCGTCGGCCCCTAGGGCCAGGGCGGCGACCAGCGAGCGGCCGTCCGCCATGCCGCCCGAGGCCAGGAACGGGATCTTCAGCTCCTCGGCCGCGCGCGGCAGCAGGATGAAGTTCGGAACGTCGTCCTCGCCCGGGTGACCGCCGCATTCGAAGCCGTCGACGCTGACCGCGTCGCAGCCGATCGCCTCGGCCTTCAGCGCGTGCCGCACCGAGGTGCACTTGTGGATCACCACGATGCCCGCCGCCTTCAGAAGCGGCAGCCACTTCTGGGGATTGTTGCCGGCGGTCTCCACGACCTTGACGCCGCTCTCGATGATCACGTCCACCAGGCCCGGATAGTCGGGCGGGGTGACCGAGGGCAGGAAGGTCAGGTTCACGCCGAACGGCTTGTCGGTCATCTCCCGGCAGCGGACGATCTCGGCCTTTAGACGCTCGGGCGTGCCTTGGGTGAGGCCGGTGATGATCCCCAGCCCGCCCGCGTTCGAGACGGCCGCCGCCATCTCGGCGAAGCCAACATAGTGCATGCCGCCCTGGACGATGGGGTGCTGGATGCCGAGCATCTCAGTGATGCGGGTTTTCATGGGATAGATCCTGCTTCTCAACTGCGAGGCTCGAGGAGAACGCCTCCCCGGCCAAAGAGTGTTGGAACACGCACGCGCCGTGAACCGCCTATCGTCGTGGCGGTGCGTAAATCAACGCGATTCGGCTCCCGCCGAAGCCTCGAACCGCAATCCCACGAACGAAAAACGCCGCCGACCCGAGGGCTGGCGGCGCTATCGATCTTCAACTCAAGTGGTTCAGGCGAAGGCCATGGCCGACTTGCGACGGGTCTGGCGCATGGCCGAACCGGCCAGGCCAAAGCCCATGATCATCATCGCCCAGGTCGCCGGTTCCGGCACCGCCGAGGTGGCGATGTTGTCGAACTCGAACGAGTTGGAGCCGGAGGTGAACTCCACGGAGGTCACGCGCTGACCGCCGAAGTCATAGATCATGCGACGGCCGACCGACTGGTCGCCGTTGAAGGCGCCTTCGGCCAATTCCGTGCCGGTCAGGTCCTTGAAACCGCCGCCGGCGAAGTTGAAGCGGATGTTATTGTAGCTGTCCGGCGAGCCCATATAGAGGCTGAGCTTGCTGATCTGCGGCGTGGTCAGCACGATCTTGCCGCCGCCGAGCACCGCGGCGTAGTTGCTGGTCGTGCCGGGCGGCGGGGCCGCGATACCGGAAATCAAACCCAACGAACCGTCGTAGATGCCGGCCGGGCCGGTGACGCTCACGCCATAGCCGGCGGCTTGAAGGCCGTCGAAATCCCAAACCATGTGCTGGCCGGCCGGCAGCGGCGTGTCGCCGGCCTGATGGCTGACGGTGACGGCGGCCTGGGCGGCGCTGGCGGTAGCGAGCGCGGCCAGGGCGGCGATCGCAGTCATCTTCAGTGCGGTCTTCATAAAGCTTACCCCATCCCTCTCTGCCACCTCGGCGCAGACCGCGCGTCGGTGAATGGATCAAGACGGGACAGTCCCGCCTCCATCAGGGAGGCCGCTTCACAATCGGCGCCAACGGCGTTCGATGACCTAAGCTCTACATGCGAACGCCTGCGGCCAGGCCGCGGGGCGCACAATGCCCCCCGGCCTGGAAACGCTGGTTACGGCTGGTAGTTGAGGATCGGCGCCAGCCAACGCTCGGCGGTCTTCACGTCCCAACCCTTGCGGCGGGCGTAGTCCTCGATCTGGTCCTTCTCGATCCGCCCGACCCCGAAATAGTGGGCCTCAGGGTGCGCGAAATAGAGGCCCGAGACCGAGGCCGGCGGGTTCATGGCGAAGCTCTCGGTCAGCTCCATGCCGGTGGCGGCCTCGGCGTCCAGGATCTTAAACAGCGTCGCCTTCTCAGTGTGGTCAGGCTGGGCGGGGTAGCCTGGGGCCGGACGGACGCCGCGATAGGTCTCGCCGATCAGGGCGTCGATATCGAAGGGTTCGTCGGGCGCGTAACCCCACAACTCGGTGCGCACGCGCCGGTGCATGGCCTCGGCGAAGGCCTCGGCCAGGCGGTCGGCCAGGGCGGCGGCCAGGATCGCCGAATAGTCGTCGCCGGCGTCCTTGAACTGCTTGGCGATCTCCAGCTCGCCATGACCGGCGGTGACGGCGAAGCCGCCCACCCAGTCGGGCTTGGTTCCGATCGGGGCCACGAAGTCGGACAGGGCCACATTGGCGCGGCCGCCGTCCTCGCGGCTCTTGTCCTTGGCCATCTGCTGGCGAAGGGTGTGCAACCGGGTCAGTTCCTGCGTGCGGGTCTCGTCGGTGTAGAGCACCACGTCGTCGCCGTCGGCGTTGGCCGGCCAGAAGCCGATCACGCCGCGCGCTTCGAACCACTTCTCCTCGATGATCTTCTTCAGCATCACCTGGGCGTCCTTGTAGAGGTCGCGCGCGGCCTCCCCCACGACGTCATCTTCCAGGATCTGCGGGAAGCGGCCGATCAGCTCCCAGCTGGCGAAGAACGGCGACCAGTCGATGTGCTGGGCCAGGTCCGCCAGGTCGTAGGCGACAAAACTGCGGGTGCCGAGGAAGCTCGGCGCCGGCGGTTCATAGGCCTTGAAGTCGGCCGCGAAGGCGTTCTTGCGCGCGTCGGCCAGGCTCGCGCGGGCGCGGTTGCTCTGGCCGCGGCTGAACTGCTCGCGCACCTTGATGTAGTCGGCGCGGGTCTCGGCCTGCACCCGGTCCTTCTCGGTCGGCGAGAGCAGGTTGGAGACCACGCCCACCGCACGGCTGGCGTCCAGCACATAGGTGGTGGAGCCCGCCTTGTAGGCCGGTTCGATCTTGACCGCCGTGTGTGTCTTGGAGGTCGTGGCGCCGCCGATCAGCAGCGGGATGTCGAAGCCGCGCCGCTCCATCTCGCCGGCCACATAGACCATCTCGTCCAGGCTAGGCGTGATCAGGCCCGATAAGCCCACGATGTCGACGCCGTGGGCCTTGGCCTCGTCCAGGATGCGATCGGCCGAGACCATGACGCCCAGGTCGATGACCTCGTAGTTGTTGCACTGCAGGACCACGCCGACGATGTTCTTGCCGATATCGTGGACGTCGCCCTTGACGGTCGCCATCAGGATCTTGCCGGCCGCCTTGCGGACTTGGCCTTCCTTCTCGGCTTCCATGAACGGCATCAGATAGGCCACGGCCTGTTTCATCACCCGGGCCGACTTCACGACCTGGGGCAGGAACATCTTGCCCGACCCGAACAGGTCGCCGACCACGTTCATCCCGTCCATCAGCGGACCTTCGATGACGTGCAGCGGCCGCTCGGCCTGCTGGCGCGCCTCTTCGGTGTCGGCCTCGATGAACTCGGTGACGCCGTGGACCAGGGCGTGGGTGATGCGGGCGCCGATCGCCCCTTCCCGCCAGGTCAGGTCCGGGCCCTTGCTCTCGCTCTTACCGCCCTTGTACTTCGGGGCCAGCTCGACCAGCCGCTCGGTGTTGGACAGCACGGGGTCGCGCTGCGGACGGTTGAGGATCACGTCCTCGACGGCGTCCTTCAGCTCGGCCGGGATATCGTCATAGACCGGCAGGTCGCCGGCGTTGACGATGCCCATGTCCATGCCGGCGTTGATGGCGTGGTAGAGGAACACCGAGTGGATCGCCCGGCGCACCGGCTCGTTGCCCCGGAAGCTAAACGAGACGTTGGAGACCCCGCCCGAGATCCGCGCATAGGGCAGGCTCTGCTTGATGACCTTGGTCGCCTCGATGAAGTCGACGGCGTAGTTGTCGTGCTCCTCGATCCCGGTCGCCACGGCGAAGATGTTGGGGTCGAAGATGATGTCTTCCGGCGGGAAACCCACCTGCTCGACCAGAATCTTGTAGGCGCGCTGGCAGATCTCGATCTTGCGCCGGGCGGTGTCGGCCTGGCCGACCTCGTCGAACGCCATGACCACCACGGCCGCGCCATAGCGCAGGCAGGCCTTGGCCTGCTCGATGAACTTGGCCTCGCCTTCCTTCATCGAGATCGAATTGACGATGCACTTGCCCTGCACGCAGCGCAGGCCGGCCTCGATCACTTCCCACTTCGAGGAATCGACCATGACCGGCACCCGGGCGATGTCCGGCTCGGCGGCGACCAGGTTGAGGAAGATCTTCATGGCCTCGACCGAGTCCAGCAGACCCTCGTCCATGTTCACGTCGATGACCTGCGCCCCGGCCTCGACCTGCTGGCGCGCGACGCTCAGGGCCCCGGCGTAGTCCCCGGCGACGACGAGCTTCTTGAACTTGGCCGAGCCGGTGACGTTGGTCCGCTCGCCGACGTTTACAAAGATAGGTCTCATGGGTTTCGGCTCTTAAGCATTGCGGCGGCAGGCGTCGATGACGCCTGCGAAAATGACGTGGCTCGGCTCATGCCGCGCGCGCGATCGCCAGGGCGATCTGACCGTCCAGGAAGTCGAGGAAAGTAATGCCCTCGGCGGCCAGCGCCTTGGGGTACAGCGAGGCCTTGGTCAGGCCCGGCAGCGTGTTGATCTCGAGGAAAACCACGCCGGCGTCGGTGACGATGAAGTCGCTGCGCGAATAGCCCTGCGCGCCCACCGCCCGGTGCGCCTTCAGCGCCCCGGCCTGCAGGGCGGCGTTGATCTCCGCGCCGAAGGTCGCCGGGCAGATCTCCTGCGTCCCGGCGGCGATGTACTTGCTGGCGTAGTCGAAGGCCCCGTCGGCGGGTCGGATCTCGACCGGCGGCAGGGCGATCAGCTCGCCGTCGCGTTCCAGCACCCCGCAGGTGGCCTCGGCGCCGGCGATGAACGGTTCGACCAGATAGGCCTCGCGCTCCGCGGCCTGCGCCAGGGTCGCCAGATCGGCCGGCGCGTTCACGAAGATCAGCCCGTAGCTGGAGCCTTCGGCCACCGGCTTGGCCACCAGCCGGCCATGTTGGGCCAGGCCCTCGGCGGCGGTCTCGACGCAGACGGTTCCGGGCGTGACAACGCCGACCTTGGCGACGGCCGCCTTGGTCGCGGCCTTGTCGAAGGCCAGTCGGCTGGCCGCCGCGCCCGAGCCGGTGAAGGCCACGCCGCGCGCTTCGCAGAGCGCCGCCAGCGCGCCGTTCTCGGCCTGCCCGCCATGCAGCGCCAGGATCAGCACCCGGCCCTCGGCGCCGGCGCGGTCCAGAGCCGCCTCGATCTCGCCGATCGCCGGCCCGGTGGCCGGAAAGTCGATCTCGAAGGGCCGCTGGTGCGCGGCGAGCGCCTCAGCCTGCGCCTCATGCACCTGGCCATCGGCCGCCCAATACCAGAGATCGGCCTGCGGCAGGGTCGCCGTCAGGGCCTGGGCGCTGGCCACCGAGACCAGTCGCTCGCGGTTGGTGCCGCCAAACAGGATCGTGTTGCGCATCAGGCCAGCTCGAACGGTTCCAGTCCCGCCAGCCGCATCGCGACCGGCCGCTCCGGGATCGCCCGGGGCTTCACGCCCTGGACGGCCTCGGCCACATGGCGAATGTGATCGGGCGTCGTGCCGCAGCAGCCGCCCAGGATGTTGACGATCCCGTCCTTGGCCCACTCGTGCAACTGATGGCCGGTCTCGTGCGGCTGCTCGTCATACTCGCCCATGGCGTTGGGCAGGCCGGCGTTCGGATAGGCCGAGACCAGGGTGTCGGCCACCCGCGACAGGTCGGCGATGTGCGGCCGCATCAGGTCGGCGCCCAGGGCGCAGTTCAGGCCGATGGCGAACGGCTTGGCGTGCTTCACCGAGTTCCAGAACGCCTCGACCGTCTGCCCCGAGAGCGTGCGCCCCGAGCGGTCGGTGATGGTGCCCGAGATCCAGATCGGCAGCGGCTCGTAGCCTTCGTCCTCCATGTCGAGGATGGCCTTGATCGCGGCCTTGCAGTTCAGCGTGTCGGTGATGGTCTCGATCAAATACATGTCCACCCCGCCGTCGTGCAGGGCGATCATCTGCTGGCGATAGGCCTGATAGACCTCTTCGAACGTCACCAGCCGCGCGCCGGGATCATTCACGTCCGACGACATCGACAGCATCTTGTTCAGCGGCCCGACCGAGCCGGCCACGAAGCGCGGCTTGTGCGGCTCCTTGGCGGTCCAGGCGTCGGCCGAGGCCCGCGCCAGCTTCGCGCCCTCGAAGTTGATGTCGTAGACCGCGTCCCCGCACTCGTAGTCGGCCTGGGCGATGGTGGTCGCCGAGAAGGTGTTGGTCTCGGAAATGTCGGCGCCGGCCGCGAAATACTGGTCGTGCAAGTCCGAGATGATGTCCGGCCGGGTGATACAGAGCAGGTCGTTATTGCCCTTCAGCTCCAGCTTGTGATCGGCGAAGCGCTCGCCGCGATAGTCGGCCTCGACCAGGCCGCGCTTCTGGATCATCACACCCCAGGAGCCGTCGAGGATCAGCACGCGCTCCTTGGAGATCGCCTTGAGGGCGGAGATGCGTTCCTGGCGGTTCATTTCGCGGCGTCCTGTTGTTTGGCCAGTTCCTCGCGGAAGGCCTTCTCGCTGGCGGCCACTGTGGTCTGCAGCCGCTCGGGATCGATAAATGGATTGGGTCCGCCGGCGGCCAGTTTCGCCCGCTTCTCGGCCAGACCGAACTGCTCGGCGTGAGGGGCCAGGAAGACGTCGGCCTTCATGGATTTCAGCCGCGCGAATGTCTTCTCATAGTCGGCGACGATGCCGGGGTACTGCGGCCCCTTGGCCTTGGACGCCAGCCGGTTCGCCGCCACCGAGGTGCTGCAATAGAGCATCGCCTGGCGCTGCGCCCCGTCGATCGTCAGCGGAAAAGTCCAGGTCGTGCAGCCGGCCGAATGGCCGGGCGTCAGGTGAGCCGTCAGCACGGTCCCGCCCAGGCTGACCGTGTCGCCGCCCTTCAGCACCCGGTCGACCTTGACCGGGGCGAAGTTGAAGGCCGTCACGTCCTCGGACCCCGGATAGGTCCCGCTCTCGAGGGCGGCGCGGTCGGGCGCGCTGGCTTCCAGCCTGGCGCCGGTGTCGCGCTTCAGCTCCGCCAACCCGCCCGCATGGTCGAAATGGGCGTGGGTGTTCAGCAGCACCTTCACGTCGCTCGGCTTGAAGCCCAGCTTGACGATACTGGCCTCGATCGGCTTGGCGCTGGTCGGCATGGCGCCGTCGATCAGGATGTGGCCCTGCGACGTCGTGATCAGGAAGGCCGAGAGACCGGCCGTGCCCACATAATAGAGGTTGTCGGCGACCCGGAACGGCTCCGTAGGCGCCGTCCAGTTGGCCGGCCCCTGCGCCGCCGCCGGGGCGGCGATCAGCAGTCCGGCGAGCGTCAGGGCGATCCTCACGCGGCGGCCTCCACGGGCTCGGGCCCGTTTTCCCGCACGCCCAGCACCCGGCAGATCGCATAGACGAGGTCGGCGCGGTTCAGCGTGTAGAAGTGGAAGTCCGAATAGCCTTCCTCGGCCAGCCGCACGCACATCTCGGTGGCGACGGAGCAGGCGATCAGCTTGCGGGTCTCCGGATCCTTGTCCAGGCCCTCGAACAGGTTGGCGAGCCAACTCGGCAGGGTGATGCCGACCGGCCCGGCCATCTTCTTCAGGCCCTTATAGTTCGAGACCGGCATGATCCCCGGCGACACCGGAATGGTCACGCCCGCCTTCCGCAGCTTGTCCATGAAGAACAGATAGGCGTCGATGTCGTAGAAGAACTGGGTGATGGCGCGCGTGGCGCCCGCGTCGATCTTGGCCTTCAGCACGTCGATGTCGTGATCGATCGACGGGCTTTCCGGGTGGATCTGCGGATAGAGGCTGACGCTCACCTCGAAGGGGGCCACGGCCTTGATACCGGCCGTCAGTTCGGTGGCGTTCAGATAGCCGTCGGCGCGCGGCGTATAGACCCCGCCGATATTGCCGGGCGGATCGCCGCGCAGGGCCACGATGTGCCGGATGCCGGCGTCCCAATAGGCCTGCACCACCTCGTCGACCTCGGCCTTCGAGGCCTCGACGCAGGTCAGGTGCGCGGCCGGCTTCAGGTTGGTTTCCTTCAGCATCCGCACCACCGTGCGGTGGGTGCGATCGCGGGTCGAGCCGCCCGCGCCATAGGTCACCGAGACGAAGGACGGGTTCAGCGGCTCAAGCCGGCGGATCGCCTCCCACAGGCTGGCCTCGGCCTCCGGCGTCTTGGGCGGCGAGAACTCGAACGACACCGACGGACGCGGCGCGGTTCCGGCGCCGGCGCGAGCCACAGGTCCGAGCGCGGTTTCATGAGGGCTCATGCGGCGCTCCTTTGGGGTTGGCGGGCGCGTTCGGCGACCCAGATCTTGACGGTGAGACCCTCGCCGCGTTCCGGCGGCAGGGCGGCGACGCGAACCTTCGACAGGCCGGCCCCATTCAGCCAGCGCTCCATCTCCGGTTCGGAGAAGCCCAGTCGGCGGTGCTGGTGCTGTTCGCGCAGGAATTCCAGGGCGTGGGGCGCAAAATCGACAATCAGCAGCCGGCCGCCCTCGGCGACCAGCCGCGAGGCCTCGCGCACGGCGGCGGCGGGGTCGGCCAGATAGTGCAGCACCTGGTGGACCACGACCAGGTCGGCGCTGTGCGGCGGCAACCGGGTTCCGAAGATGTCGCCGTGGCGCAGCTCGCAGCGCTCCAGGCCCGCCTCGGCCACATGGCTGCGGGCGATGTTCAGCATCTGTTGGGAGAGATCCAGGCCCAGCGCCGCCTCGGCGTTGGGGCCAAGCAGGGTCAGCATCCGGCCGGTGCCCGAGCCAAGGTCCACCAGCCGTTTGAACGGCCCCGGCCCTGCGGCCTGCAAGATGGCGTCCTCGACGGCGGTCTCCGAAACATAGAGCGAGCGGATCTCGTCCCAGCGTGCGGCGTTACGCGCGAAGTACTCGCCGGCCTCGGTGGACCGCTCGCCCCGGACGGACTGCAGCCGCTCGGCGTCGCGCGCCAGGATCGGATCGGCCGGATCGATCGACTTCACGGCCTCGTCGGTCAGGCGCCGCGCCTCGCCCACCGCCGCCAGGCGATAGAACACCCAGGCGCCGTCGGGAAAACGCTCGACCAGACCCGCGTCGGCCAGCAGCTTCAAATGACGCGAGACGCGGGGCTGGCTTTGGTCCAGAACCCGGCAGAGTTCCAGCACCGCCAGCTCTTCACGCGACAGCAGCGCAAGGATACGCAGCCGCGTCGGCTCGCCCGCCGCGCGCAACACATCGACCGCCTGGCCCGTAGATAACGTCATGCCCACATAAAGATATCTTTATGTCTTTATGTCAAGCCAAGCCAGGGTCGTTGAAGCGCTATCCTAGCACGTCTCTCGCCGCTGGAGTCAGGCCAGGGCGGGCACGGACATCGGATCGGCGTCCTTGTCGTAATCCACCCCCGCCAGACCAAAGCCGAACAGGCGCAGGAATTGGGCGCGATACTCCTCGATATCGGCCAGCTCCCCCATGGTCTGCGTGCTCAGCAGCGGCCAGCGGCGCAGGACCTCGGCCTGGACCGGGGCCGAGAGCTCCCAGTCGTCCACCCGCAAGCGGCCGGCCTTGTCAGTCTCCGAGCCCAGCGCGAAGCGGGTGCGGAACAGTCGGTCGATCTGCTCGATGCAGCCCTCGTGCAGCCCCATCTCCTTCATCACCGAAAACAGCACGGTGCCGTAGAGCGGCACGACCGGGATCGCCGAACTGGCCTGGGTCACCACCGCCTTCAGCGCCACGACGCGGGCGGCGTCAGGCCCCAGCCGCTCGCGCAGCGTCGCGGCCATGCGGTCGACGTCCTCCTTGGCCTTGCCGAGCGTGCCATGCCAGTAGATCGGCCAGGTCAGGTCCGAGCCCAGATAGGTGTAGTTGAGCGTGCGGAAGCCATCGGCCAGCACCCCGGCGGCCTGCAGGGCGTCGATCCACATGCCCCAGTCTTCGCCGCCCATGACGGCCACGGTCGCGGCGGCCTCCTCGTCGGTGGCGGGCAGGATTTCGGTCTCGTAGACCTCGCCCTTCTCGGTGTTCAGCGTCTTCAGCCGGACGGCCTCGCCCAGCGGCTTGATCGCCGAGCGCAGCAGCTCCCCGGTCTTCGGATGGGTCCGGGCCGGCGCGGCCATGCTGTAGACCAGCAGGTCGACCTGGCCGAACTGGGCGCGCACGGCCTCGATCACCTGTTGCTTCAGCTCGTCGGAGAAGGCGTCGCCCTCGATGGTCAGCGCCTCCTGCCCCGCCGCGCGAGCTTCCTGCTCGAAGGCCCGGTTGTTGTACCAGCCGGCGCTCGCGGTCTTGGTCTCGGTCGGAGCCTTCTCGAAGGAAACGCCGATGGTCCGCGCGCCACCCGCGAAGGTGGTCACGATGCGCGAGGCCAGCCCGTAGCCGGTGGAGCAGCCGAGCACGAGGACGCGCTTGGGCAGCCCCTCGATCGCCCCCTGCCCCCGGACATGCGCGATCTGCTCATGCACGTTCGTGGCGCAGCCTTCCGGATGGGCGGTCGTGCAGATGAAACCGCGGATACGTGGCTGAATGATCATGGCTTCCCAGGGCTGAGGGCTAGGCGTGAGTCGGTCGTAAGACCCCGCCTTTACCCGCCATCGTATCAGAGCGCAGCCCCGTCGAAAGCACCCGCCGCCCGGCGATCAGCTCCGCGCCGAGATGGCTGCGAGCGTCATCGCCCTGGCGACGCTGTCTTCGCCAAGGCGGCGCGCGAGATCGCGCACGCCAGGCGGATAGGCCTCGCCGCCCTTGGCGATCTCCTCGGCGAGCCGCCGGGTCTGGTCCAGGCTGGCGGTCAGGGCGTCGATATGCTCCCGCGCCAGGCGCTTGGCTTCGGCCTGAAGCTGCGCAACCCGCTCGGCTAACCCTGCGGGCGGCGCCCGCGAGGCGTCGTTCAAAAGATCGCTCGTCACGACGCGGAGAGGCGTGGACATGGCCCTACTTCCTTCAACGCTGCGTCAGTCCGCAGCCATTGAGGCCGTTGTGGAGGATCGCGGCTGAACGCACTTTGAGGCCCCGGTTGCCCGGCGTTCATAAACTTGACCGTAGGGGCCCAGACCTCAGTCCAGGCGGATCACGACCTTCCCGAGATGGGCGCCGCTTTCAAGATGGGCGAAGGCTTCGCGCGCTTCGTCAAAGGCGAAGACGCGGTCGATCACCGGCTTCAGGCCGCTCGCCGCGACGGCGCGATTGAGGTCCAGCAAGGCGGCGCGGTCGCCCACGGTGATATTGCGGAACGATGCGCCGCTGGCCTTGAGCTGGAAGAAGTCGACGCCGGGGTTCTCGGTGCTCAGGAAGCCGATGGAGGTGATCTCGCCGCCAACCGCTACCGCGCGCAGGGACTGGGCGATGGTTCCGGGGCCGCCGACCTCGACCACGCGGTCCACGCCCCGGCCATCCGTCAGCGCGCGAACCTGCCGCCCCCACTGCGGTTCGTCGACGTAGTTCACGACGTGCGCGGCGCCCAGCGCCTTCAACTGATCGGCCTTGGCCGCGCTGGAGGTGGTGGCGATCACCGTGGCGCCCACCGCGCGGGCCAGCTGCAAGGCGAAGACCGAGACCCCGCCGCTGCCTTGCACCAGAACCGTATGCCCGGCGCGAATGGGCGTGGCCCCCGTCAGGGCCGTCCAGGCGGTGAGGCCGGCGCAGGGCAGCGTGCAGGCCTCCTCGTAGGACAAGGCGTCGGGTACCCGGACCACGGCCTCCTGGCTGATCGCCTTCAGATCGCAGAGCCAGCCGTCGCTCTCGGCGCCGTAGGTGTCGCTGGCGATCGTGGACGGCATCTCGCCGCCGAACCAGCGCGGATGGAACGCGCCCATCACCCGGTCGCCGACCTTGAGCGCGCGGACGCCTTCGCCAACCGCCACGATTTCCCCCGCCGCGTCGCTGACGGGGATCAGGCCGGGGACGCACTTCCGCGGATAGGTCCCCCGCAGCATGGCGAGATCGCGGAAATTCAGAGACACCGCGTGCACGCGGACCAGCACTTCGCCGCGCTGCGGCTGCGGGTCGGCCTCCTCGCGCAGGCGAAGTTCGTCCAGGCTGTCGAAGCTGTCGAAACGGTAAGCGCGCATGCTGATCTCGTATTTGGAGGGGGCGGCGGGAGGGTCTAAGGCATCTAGGCGACACGCTCTCGATCTGACAAGAACGGACGAAAAAGTGCGCCAGTCACCTAGAGGTAAGCTCATGTCCGACCCCCGCCTGGCCGAACCGAAGTTCCCCAAGATCGCCTGCGTCGAGGACGTGGAGGACGCCATCTCCATCCTGGAAGGGCGCTGGAAGATGCTGATCGTGGCGCATCTCTACGGGGAACCGGTGTTGCGCTTCTCAGAGCTGCGCCGGGCGATCCCGCAGGTCTCGCAAAAGATGCTGATCCAGCAGCTACGCGGCCTGGAGGACGATGGGGTGGTGATGCGCACCATCTACCCGCAGGTGCCGCCCAAGGTGGAATATCAGCTTACCGAGCTTGGACGAGGCCTTGGCCCGGTGTTCCTGGCGCTCCTCGATTGGGCCCAACTTCGCCGCGCATCGCTCGGCGAGGGAGACGTCGCGGAGGACGAAAGCCCTGGGCTTCAGAATTGACGCCCCGACGCGAGCGCAGCCATCGCCCGTGAGCGGACGCTCGTAATGTCTACAAGGGGTGGACTGCGGACCGTTCAGTCAATGGTCTCTCGGTGAACCTCGAACTGCTGCAACGACCGATTGGATAGCCTCGATCACCACCTCGGGAGCGTCGTCCTGGATCATGTGTCCTGAGCCGGCGACGAGCTGGAACTTGCCTTCGCTCGATTGTCCCGCCGGTTCGCGCTGCAAACGAAGTCTGATGGCTTTGCTCTCATCCCACCTCGGGCGCCCGCTGAGTGGTTTGGGGGGATCTGACACCAAAACGATCATCGGCAGAGCTCCGAAATCGCGTTGCTTGGGCCCGGCCTGGGCCGAGTCGAGGCTGTCGCCATTCGCGTCGGTCATCAGGCTGCGAAGTTCCGAGAGGTTAGCCGCGATGTACTTGGCCTTGCCCCAACGTCGGTTCAGTTCGTCGTGGAAGGCGGGATCCGGGCCAGGCGGATCTTCCAGGCAATTGGCGGGACTGCGGGCAGCTGTCAGATCGCCTTCTTGCGCCGCCGCCAGGCAGGTCTCGCTTTCCGTGATCGATTTAGCCCAGGCCTTCCGCGTCCCATCCCGCAGCGTCCCATAGGCGGGGCCGTCGCCTGGCTGCACCGGATCCATTAACACCAGGCCGGCCACTCGACCGGGATGCAGGTTGGCAAAATGGGTGGCGTACAGCCCGCCCAACGAATGACCGACCAGCACGATGGGTCCGGAGATCGGCGCCTTTTGGAGTAGCAACGCTAGATCCGCCACCGCGTTATCGGCGTCCGATCGACGCCGCGCGGCGTCGCTGAGTCCGTAGCCGGCCCGATCATAGGAGCAAACTCGGGTGAAGGCTCCAACCCGAGCCTGCACTTTGCGCCAAGCCAAGGAGTCATCGCCAAAGCCCGACTCCAGAAGCACCGTTGGGGCGCCTTGGCCTAGACAAACGAGATTTAGGTGACGGCCGGGCTCCACAGCTACGGCTTGGCGCGTACTCGCGTAGAAGGCAGGGTCCAGCTCATCGACGCCAATGTATTGGGGCGGCTGAGCCATGGCGGATGTGTGCGCAGCCGATAGAGAAACCGCAATCGCTAGGCATGACATTTTCATGGCGCTCAAATGAACCCAGGCCGTCAGTCTTGGATGGGTTCGACGCCCGGCGAACAAACCGGGGCCGACCCAAACTTCTACGCCGCGACCGGGCTCATCACCGGTTCGCCCACCAGGAACAGCCGCACGTTTTCCAACGCCTGGGCGACCATGCGCACCACCGAATCCGAGGTGCCGCCCGCCGAGTGCGGGGTCAGCACGGCGTTCGGCACGTCGGCCCAGCGCTGGGCCGGGGTTGGTTCGGTCTCGAAGACATCAAGGCCGGCGCGGCCCAGCCGCCCGTCCTTCAGGGCCGCGATCAGGGCGTCCTCGTCGATGATCGAGCCACGGGCCACATTGACGATCATGCCGCGCGCGCCGACCGCCTCGATCACCGCCTGATCGACCATCTTGCGGTTGGTCTCGTCGGCGCGGCAGGCCACCACCAGGACGTCGCTGTCGGCCGCCAGTTTCAGCAGGCTCTCGGCGCGCGGCCGGCCGACGCCCGGCTTCTCGCGCGGCCCCCACCAGGCGACCTCCATGCCGAAGGCCTCGGCGCGCACCGCCACCGCCTCGCCGATGGCGCCCAGTCCCATCACGCCTAGCTTGCGGCCGCGCAGGCTCGGGCGCGGTCCCATCCGCTCGCCCTTCTGCCAGCCGCCGCTGCGCACCATCGCCTCGCCGGCCGTCAGATTGCGCCAGCCGGCGATCATCAGGCCGATCGCGTGGTCGGCCACGTCCTCGGCGTTGAGGCCCTGGGCATGGGTCACTTCCAGACCGCGCGCCCGGCACCAGGGCACGTCGACCCCGTCATAGCCGACGCTGACACAGGCGATGAGGCCGAGCTTCGGCAGGCTTTCCAGGAACTCCGCCGGCAACGCGATCTCGCCCGCGTGCACGATCGCGCGAACCTCCGCCGCCTGCTGCGGGGTCATCTCCCAACGCCGCGCAACCTCGTACCCCTGCGCCTCCAGCGCCTGTTGCATCGGCGACAGCATCTGGTTGGAAAGCAGGACGACGGGCTTGGGCGAGCTGATCATGGGGTTCTCCGAACTCTGGCTATCCTATAGCCACGGTGGAGGGAGGACGTCATGCGCCGCATCGTGATCCTCGGCAATTCGGGGTCGGGCAAGTCCACCCTTGCCCGAAAGCTGGGCGCCAAGCTGGCCCTGCCGGTGATCCACCTCGACGTCCTGTTCTATGAACCCGGCTGGAAACCTGGCGATTTGGGACGCTTCCGCGAGCGGGTGACCGGGGCCCTGGCCGGGGACGCCTGGATCGTCGACGGCAATTTCCTGTCGCTCACCGGCGACCTTTGCCTGCCGCGCGCCGACACCATCCTCTGGATCGAACAGCCACGCTGGCGCTCGCTGGCGCGCGCCGCCTGGCGCAGCATCCACCAGCGGGGGCGCGGGCGAGCCGACCTTCCGGCGGGATGCCGTGACAGCCTGGACCGCGAGACCCTGACCTACATCTGGACCTTCGACCGCGTCGCCCGGCGCAACATCGAGCACATCCTCGCCCACCAGGTTCCCAGCCGGCCGGTCCGCCGCCTGCACGGGGATCGCGAGGTGGCGGCGTTCCTGGACCAGGCCGGATGAACCTGACCGGCCACGTCACGTTCCAAAAACTCTGGGCCGCCCAAGCGGTCTCGGCGTTCGGCGCGCGGATCACCCGCGAGGGCCTGCCGATCATGGCGGTCGTGACCCTCGGCGCCGGGGCCGCGACGCTGGGCGTCCTGGCCGCCGTGGCCAGCGGCGCAGCCTTGGTCGCCGCGCTGGCGGCCGGCCCGTTCATCGACCGCCATCGACGCCGGCCGCTGCTGATCGGCGCCGACCTGCTGCGCGCCGCGGTGCTGATCACCATTCCCCTCGCCGCCTGGCTGGGCGTCCTCACCCTGCCCCAGGTGTTCGCCGCCGCGGCCCTGGTCGCCGCCGCCAGCGTGGCGTTCGACATCGCCAGCCACAGCTATCTGCCCAGCATCATCGGCAAGGCCGAGCTCATCGACGGCAACTCGCGGCTGGCGGCCACCGAGTCCGTGGCCGAGGTCGGCGGACCGGCGCTGGCCGGCGCGCTGTTCCAATGGCTAAGCGCGCCGATCGCGCTCGCCGCCAACGCCGTCACCTATCTGGCCTCGGCCGGCTTCCTCGCGGCCATCCGAACGCCTGAGGCCGCGCCCGAGCCATCGCCGCCTGAACACTGGACGCGCGAAGTCACGGAGGGTTTCCGCCTCGCCTGGTCCGACGCCCGCGTGCGTCCGCTGCTGCTGATGGAGTCGGCCCAGGGCCTGTTCGGCGGCGTGTTCAGCGCTCTCTACGTGCTATTCGCCCTGCGCACGCTCGGGCTCACCCCAGCCATGCTCGGCCTGGCCATCGGCGCGGGCGGGATTGGAGCCCTGGCCGGCGCCTTCATCGCGCCCCGGCTGGCCCGCCGCCTGGGCCACGGACGCGCCATCGTCCTGGCCATGACGGGCGCGGCGCTGGCCGTGCTGATCACGCCGTTCGCGCCGGCCGCGCCGGTCACGGGCCTCGCAGCCCTGATCGTCTCCCAGGTGATCGGCGACGCGCTCGCCGTGGCCGGCGGCGTCCTGACCGCCAGCCTGCGCCAGACCCTGCTGCCGCAGGCTGTGCTGGGCCGCGTCGCCGGCGCCTTCCACGCCGGAGCTGGAGCCATGGCGGTGATCGGCGCGCTGGGCGGCGGTCTGCTGGGCCAGGCGATCGGTCCGCGCGCGGCCTTGCTGGTCGCCGCGCTCGGCTTCCTCATCCCGCCGCTGATCGGCGCCCTGTCGCCGCTGCGGGATTTGGGCGAGAGTGTCGCGGTCGATTGACGAGCGCCCACGCGCTTCCGATCTGAGGACCATGATGAGCGAACGCGTCCCCCACATGCCGGCCATCTTCGTTGGTCACGGCAGTCCGATGAACGCCCTCGGCGGCGACTACGCCGAGGCTTGGCGAGCGCTCGGTGCCGCCCTGCCCCGCCCCAAGGCGATCCTCTGCATCTCGGCCCACTGGTACGTCGAGGAGACCGCCGTCACCGCGATGAGCGCCCCGCGCACCATCCATGACTTCCACGGCTTCCCCCAACCGCTCTACGACATCGGCTACCCGGCCCCCGGCGACGCCTGGCTGGTGGAACGGGTCACCGAGCTGCTCGCCCCGACGCACGTCCGCCACGACCAGGACTGGGGCCTCGACCACGGCGCCTGGTCGGTGCTGATGCACATGTTCCCGGCCGCCGACATTCCGGTGCTGCAACTGGCCATCGACCTGCGCCAGCCGCCCAGCTTCCACTATGAGCTTGGCGCCAAGCTCGCGGAACTGCGCGACGAGGGCGTGCTGATCCTCGGCTCCGGCGACTGGGTGCATAATCTGCGCTTGGCCGTGCGCGCGCAGAGCCCCCAGCCCCTCGACTGGGCCGAACGCTTCAATGAGACGGTGAAATCGCTGATCGCGGCCAACGATCATGGGCCGCTGGTCGACTGGATGAGTCTGGGCCAAGACGCCCAGCTCTCGATCCCGACGGACGAACACTACCTGCCGCTGCTCTATGTGCTGGGCGCGCAGGGCCAGGACGACACGGTTACGTTCTTCAACGACGCGATCGAACTGGGCGCCATCAGCATGACCGGCGTGGTGATCGGACGGCCCAGCTAGGCCGCCCCAGATCCTCCCCCGCTGGGGGAGGTGGCGCGCGCAGCGCGGCGGAGGGGGTTGCTGAAGGAGTCAAAGTCCCCCTCACCCGGCCAATAGGCCGGGAACTCCCCCAGAGGGGGAGCATCTAGCCCTTAGCGTGTGAACTTCTGGAACTTGATCCGGTGCGGGATCAGGCTGTCGGAGCCCAGGCGGCGCTTCTTGTCTTCTTCATAGGCTTCGAAGTTACCCTCGAACCACTCGACGTGGCTGTCGCCCTCGAAGGCCAGGATGTGGGTCGCCAGACGGTCCAGGAACCAGCGATCGTGGCTGATGATCACGGCGCAGCCCGCGAACTCTTCCAGCGCCTCTTCCAGGTTCTGCAAGGTCTCGATGTCGAGGTCGTTGGTCGGTTCATCGAGCAGGATGACGTTACCGCCCTCCGTCAACGTCTTGGCCAGGTGGACGCGGTTACGCTCACCGCCCGACAGCTGGCCGACCTTCTTCTGCTGGTCGCCGCCGCGGAAGTTGAACGAGCCGACATAGGAGCGGGTGTTGATGTCGCGCTTGCCGACGGTCAGCACTTCCAGGCCTTGGGAGACCTCCTGCCAGACGGTCTTGCTCGGATCGAGCGCGTCACGGCTCTGGTCGACATAGGCCAGCTTCACCGTCTCGCCGAGGCGGAAGGTGCCGGAGTCCGGCGTCTCCTGGCCGGTGATCAGCTTGAACAGCGTCGACTTGCCGGCGCCGTTGGGGCCGATGACGCCGACGATGCCGTTCGGCGGCAGCTTGAAAGACAGGCCCTTGAACAGGACCTTGTCGCCGAACGCCTTTTCCAGGTTCTCGACTTCCAGCACCACATTGCCCAGGCGCGGGCCCGGCGGGATCTGAATGGTCGCGGTGGTCTGGGCGCCGCGGGCGTTCTCCTGCTCGCGCACCATCTCGTCATAGGCGGCCAGACGGGCCTTGGACTTGGCCTGGCGGGCCTTGGCGCCCGAACGCACCCATTCCAGTTCGCGGGTCATGGCGCGCTGACGGGCGGTCGATTCCGACTGCTCCTGGATGACGCGCTTGGTCTTCTGTTCCAGCCAGCCGGAATAGTTGCCCTCGTAGGGGACGCCCTTGCCGCGGTCGAGCTCCAGGGTCCACTTCGTGACCTGGTCCAGGAAGTAGCGGTCGTGGGTGACGAGGATCACGCAGCCCGGGAAAGCTTCGAGGTGATGCTGCAGCCAGGCCACGGACTCGGCGTCCAGGTGGTTGGTCGGTTCGTCGAGCAGCAGCATGTCGGGCTTGGACAGCAGCAGGCGGGCCAGCGCGATCCGGCGCTTTTCACCGCCCGACAGCTTGTCCACCGGCCAATCGTTCGGCGGGCAGCGCAGAGCGTCCATCGCCATCTCGATGCGGCTGTCGATGTCCCACAGGTCACCGGCGTCGATCTTCTCCTGGAGGGCGGTCATCTCCTCCATCAACTCGTCGGTGTAGTCCTCGCCCAGCTTGGCCGCGACCTCGTTGTAGCGATCGAAGATCTTCTTCTCTTCGCACCACGAGATGACGTTGGCCCAGACGTTGAGCGCCTCGTCGAGATGCGGCTCCTGCTCCAGGTAGCCCATCTTCACGCCGTCGGCGGCCTTGGCCTCGCCGTTGAACTCGGTGTCGAGCCCAGCGATGATCTTCAGCAGGGTGGACTTACCCGAGCCGTTGACCCCGACCACGCCGATCTTGGCGTCGGAGTAGAACGACAGCCAGATGTTCTCGAACACCTTCTTGCCGCCGGGATAGGCCTTGGTCAGGCCCTGCATCTGGAAAATGTACTGCTGCGCCATGAGGCGTCCGCGCTCGCTCTTCGAAAAGACGGGAATTCGGTGAGGGAGATAGCCGTCGCGGGGCCTTGACGCAATGCAGCGTGGCCAAACGCCCAGCCGCGAGCGCCGCTAGACGCGCCTTAGGCCGATCTTTCCTCCCCCATTCATGGAGGAGGGGGACCGGCGCAGCCGGTGGACGGGGCGGGACTGGGCTCTGGGCTTGCGGCACGCCCCCTCCACCACCCTTCGGGCGGCCCCCCTCCCCCGCTTGGCGGGGAAGGAAACACCGACCCGGCCGACAACAACAACGGAACGCCCGCCCGCCCCATGCGTACTTCCCCGCTCGGAGGCGCCCCTCCCCTCGGCGCCTCGAGGCAACAGGAGCACTCCCATGCACAAGGACACCGTCAAAGGCGCCGCCAAGGAAGTCGCCGGCGCGATCAAGCAGGCCGTGGGCAAGGCGACGGGCAATGAACGACTGGAAATCGAAGGCGTGGCCGAGAAGACCGCCGGCAAGGTCCAAAAGAGCGTCGGCGACCTGAAGGACGCCGCCCGCGACGCGCTGAAGAAGTAGTCACCCCGGCCAGACACGCTGCAGGCCGGGCTCCCCGGCGCGGCCTGCAATAGAATGCGCCGCCGGCCATGGGCCAGCGGCGCGATCAGGTTTCGGCTGTCGAATTAGGCGAAGGCTTGCGTCCGGCCACGGCGACGAACCATCGAGCCCACCGCGCCAAAGCCGATGATCATCATCGCCCAGGTCGCCGGTTCAGGCACCGCCGTCATCAACGCCACCGCATCGAACGAGGTGTGCCGAATGTCGGAGAAGTTGTAGGGGGCCCAAGAGTCCTTGCTCTTCGCCCTGCCCTGCAAGTTCTGGATCGTCAGGCTGTCGAAGACCTCGCCGGTGTCGGCCCAGATATCGACCTTGCCATTGCTGGGCAGCAGGCCGCTGAGCAGCTGGGAGCCGCCGCCGACGAAGTTGACCAGGACGTCAAACTTGTAGTTGAGGTTGTTCTTGCCGCCCGGCGTCAGGGTGAAGCCCATCTTGCTGAAGCCGACCGTCAACGGATCGACTGTCACCAACGAAAACGGGCCGTTCTGCTTGCCAAATCCGTTGCCGTTCGGCGTCAAGGCGGCGCCGGCGTTGGCGGTGTAGTCGACAAGGTAGCCGCCGGGCTGGGTCTTCAGCGTAATCGAATTGCCGGCCGCCTGGCCGTCGTTGTGCACCGCCTCGGCGTAGTTCGAACCGGAGAGGTAAAGGATCTGCGCCGCGGTCGCGGGAACTGCAGTTAACGCCGTCGCGGCCAAGGCTACGGTCACCAGAAGATTTTTCATGTCCAGCCCCCCAGGAGCGCGGGTCGATCGTCGCAAGCGATGAGGGACCCTGAGTTCATTTGCCTAATCGGCGAGATCGCCGATCAATTTCGGCCATCACTCACCGTCGCCAAATCCCCACAACTTGATCCAAGCAATAGGGGCTTCAGTTCAAAGTGAAGTACTCAACCGAGCTCAAAGCCTACACGGCCAAGCGTTAATAGAGCGCCCTGGGCATATACTTAACAACCACGCTCACGTTCTTTACCTGTTCGCGATCTGAACACGCCGCTCAGCACCCGAGCCTGAAATAGAGCACGCCGCCGACATGGGCCGGCGGCGTGCACAAATTCCAACTCTCGGATCAGGCGAAGGCGGGCGCCCGCTTGCGGCGCGAGCTACGCGCCATCGAGCCCACCGCGCCAAAGCCGATGATCATCATCGCCCAGGTCGTCGGCTCCGGGACCGCCGAGGTCACGCCGTCCACCGTGATGCCCCAGCCTTGCAGATTGCCGAAGTCGGCGCCGAGATCGTCGGTGATCGTCAGCGTCCAGTCGCCCAGCAGCGACATGCCGTTGAAGGCCGACAGCAGCTCTTCGGATTGGAAAATCCCGCCGCTAACGCCCAAGGTCGTCACGGCGGCCAAGGCCTGATCGTCAAAGGTGTAGTCGCCGTTCGGGTCGGCGCTCCCGCCGTTGTCGGTGGTGAGCCAGACCGTTTTTCCGCCGTGACTCAGTGAAATGTCCAGGTCGTTCCAGAAAGTGTGGCTGAGACCAAACAGCGTGACGTTCACGTCGCTCAGGCTGACATCTGCGCCGCCGACGGTGAAGGTGCTGCTAGCCGTCCCGATATCTGGAATCGCGAAACCCGAGCCGCTAAAGCTGGCCGCCTGGGCCGAACCGCCGAACATGACCGCGGCCAACGCGGCTGCGGCGACAAGAACCTTCTTCACGGAAACCCCCAATTTCTCAAACGACTCACGGTCGTATTGGCGCCAGCGGTACAACGAACCATTGCGGCGATGAAACCATCTCGCCTGGCGGGCGACCTCGCCACGGCCAAGCCGCGATCAGGTCGAGATTTCGCCGCAAGGCGAGCGCCAAGCTGAGCCTTGAAGAACTTCCTGGGATGAGAACCGCCATGTCGGTGTTGTCGCGCAATACCTCGATGATCGCCCTGGCGGGCCTCATCGCCGTCCCCTCGGCCCCCATGGCCCAGGTAAGGGTCCGCGACGGCGAGCCGACGCCCGCCGCCTGCGCGGCGCTCGGCTTCGCGCCGGCCCAGACGGGCGGCGGCTATCCGGGCTCTCCGCGCGGCCGCCCGGCCGGCGGGCCGATCTATTCGATGGCTCCCCCGCCCGCGCCGCCGCCCGCGCTCATGCAGCCGCTCCCCGTGCCGTCCGTGGAGAAGCGCATCGCCGCTCCGGCGTTCACCGGCGCACGGATCGCGCCGGGCTACTACACGCCCCGCGCCGAGACCGAGCGCTATCCGAACGCGGTCGCCAACCCGATCAAGCGGGTCGCCGAGGAACCAGTCTCGACCTTCTCGGTCGATGTCGACACCGCCGCCTACGCCAATGTCCGGCGCTTCCTGAACGATGGCCGCCGTCCGCCCGCGGACGCCGTGCGGGTCGAGGAGCTGGTGAACTATTTCGACTACGGCTACGCCAAGCCCAAGGACCGCGCGACGCCATTCCAGGCCTTCGTCGCGGTGACGCCCTCGCCCTGGTCCAGCCAACGCCAGATCGTCCAGATCGGCCTGCAAGGCTACGACCTGCCCCAGGCCGGCCAGCCGCCGCTGAACCTGGTGTTCCTGGTCGACACCTCCGGCTCGATGTGGAGCGAAGATCGCCTGCCGCTGGCCACCAAGGCGCTGAACTTGCTGGTCGACCAGCTGCGGCCTCAGGACCGCGTGGCCATCGTCGCCTATGCCGGCTCGGCGGGCGCGGTGCTCGCCCCCACCGACGGGCGCAGCAAGCTGAAGGTGCGCTGCGCGCTGCAATCCCTGCGGGCCGGCGGCTCCACCGCCGGCGGCCAGGGCCTGACGCTCGCCTATGACCTCGCCCGTCAGAACTTCGATCCGAAGGCCGTGAACCGGGTGATCCTGCTGACCGACGGCGACTTCAATGTCGGTGTCGCCGATCCGGCCAAGCTGAAGGACGTGGTGGCCGACAAGCGCAAGGACGGGGTCTATCTCTCGGTCTACGGCTTCGGACGCGGCAACTATAACGACGTCATGATGCAGACCCTGGCCCAGAACGGGAACGGGACCGCGGCCTATATCGACACCCTGAACGAGGCCCGGAAGCTGTTCCGCGAGGACTTCGCCAGTTCGCTGTTCCCCATCGCCGACGACGTGAAGATCCAGGTCGAGTTCAACCCCGCCACGGTCAGCGAGTACCGGCTGATCGGCTACGAGACCCGCATGCTGGAACGCGAGGACTTCAACAACGACCAGGTCGACGCCGGCGAAGTGGGATCGAACGCCTCGGTCACCGCGCTCTACGAAATCACCCCGGTCGGCGCCCGGCCCTCCAGCGATCCGCTGCGCTATGGAAACCGCAAGGCCCCGGCGCCGGCCTCCACGGGCGAACTGGCCTACCTGAAGGTCCGCTACAAGCTGCCCGGCCAGAGCACGTCGAAGCTGATGGAACGGCCGATCGGCGCGCGCGACGTCTACCCCACGGTCCAGGCCGCGCCCGAGGCCGCCCGCTGGGCGCTGGCCGTCGCCGCCTTCGGCCAGATGCTGAAGGCCGACACCCGCATCGACCCGAGCTTCGGTTGGAGCCAGGTCGGCGACCTCGCCCAAGGCGCGCGCGGCGAGGACCCCTTCGGCCTGCGCGCCGAGTTCGTCCAACTGGTCCGCGCAGCCGGAGAAACCCGCCCGCAAGGCGATTGACCACCAGATGCTCCCCCGCTGGGGGAGCTGTCAGCCGAACGGCTGACTGAGGGGGACTTTGACTCCTGCCGCAGCGCCCCCTCCGTCGCGCTACGCGCGCCACCTCCCCCAGCGGGCCTGTTGCGCTACGCCCGCTGCGAGTGAGTTGGGTTGATGTTGGCGGGCCTGGGGCTGCC
>NZ_LMHT01000012.1:184106-184222 GCF_001429025.1 Phenylobacterium sp. Root700
GTGTAGCCGAACGCCGAGCCGGCCTTGCCCTGCTTGCGGGTGAAGCGCGCGTTCGGGTCGCTGGAGGCGGTGTGATCGCCCGGCCGCCGGGCCGTGGTCTCGATGATGGTGGCGTC
>NZ_LMHT01000012.1:184360-262313 GCF_001429025.1 Phenylobacterium sp. Root700
AGCCGGCAGCAGCGCATCCATAAAGCTGAACTGACCAGTACCCTTCACCGACATCGACCACTCCCTGGCTCAGCAACAGGGAATCACGATCAGCGAATTTCGCAATAGGCCCCCAGCGGAGGAGGATCTGGGCGACCCAGCCCAACACATCGTCATCCTCCGCACATGGGTTCCTCAGATCTCGCCGCGCGAGACCGGAGGATGACCAACATGAGAAGAAGATGCTCCCCCACTGGGGGAGCTGGCGGCGAAGCCGACTGAGGGGGACTTTGACTCCTTCAGCGCGCCCCGACTTTTTCAGCCCATTCGCGGCAAGATCGTCAGAACCAAACCGCCCGCCGTTCGTTAGTCGCAGTGTCCTATTGTAAGGGAGGCGGCGAGTGTTCGACGTCACCGACGCGCGGTCGGAGAATCTGATACGGTTGAACCTGTCAGAGGCTCCTCATTTTGGCGCTCCGGGTCGCATGGGTTTCCACCTGATCGACACCACCATGATGTACGCGCCGCGTTCCGGCGGCGTGAAGCGCTACCTTTTGCAAAAGCGGGACTGGCTGACCAAGCGCCGGCCCGACATCACCCACACCCTGGTTGTTCCTGGGCCGACCACCGGCCTCTCGGCGCCTGGCGTCGTCAGCGTCGCCGCCGCCCGCCTGCCGTTTGGCGACGGTTACCGGATGCCGGCCTCGACCACCAAGTGGGAGACCGTCCTGCGGATGCTGGAGCCCGACATCATCGAGGCCGGCGACATGTTCGTGCCGGGCCACGCCGCGCTTGAGGCCGGCGAGGCGCTGGACGTTCCCGTGGTCGGGTTCTGCCACACCGACGCGGCCGCCCTCGCCGCCCTGCACTTTGGCGAATGGGCCGAGGCCCCGGCTATGAAGCACTGGGCCGCGACCTTCGCCCGCTTCGACCGCGTCGTCGCCCCCAGCCGCCATATCGCCGCCCGCCTGGGCGAGGCCGGGGTCGAGAAGGTCAGCGTGCAGATGCTGGGCGTCGACACCGAGCTGTTCCATCCCGACCGCGCCGAGGCCGCCAAGCTGAAGCGCAGCCTGGGCCTGCCCTCCAGCGCCAGGCTGCTGGTCTTCGCCGGCCGCCCGGCCCGCGAGAAGAACATCGAGAGCCTGATCTGCGCCGTCGAGCGCCTGGGCGCGCCCTATCACCTGCTGCTGGTCGGCGCCGGCAAGGACGCCCACTACTCGCCGCGTGTGATCCCGCTGGCCTATGAGCGCGACCCGCTGAAGCTCGCGACCTTGATCGCCAGCTGCGACGCCCTGGTCCACGCCAACGAGAACGAGCCTTTCGGCCTGATCGTGCTGGAGGCCCTGGCCGCCGGGGTTCCGGTGGTCGGCCCCTCGCGCGGGGGTATCGCCGAACTGATCGACGAGCGGGTCGGCCAGCAGGCGCTCACCGTCGATCCGGCAGGCATGGCCGAGGCGATCGAGGCCCTGTTCGCGCGCGAGCAGACCCCGATCAAGGTCGCCGCCCGTCGGCGGGCCGAGCAGCGCCATAGCTGGGACACGACCTTCGAAGGCCTGACCCGGATCTATGGCGAGCTCGTCGTCGGCCGCTCCAACGCCGCCCCGACACCGCTAAGGGCTTAACGCCCGCCAGATGCTCCCCCGCTGGGGAGCTGTCAGCAAAGCTGACTGAGGGGGTCACCTCCCCGTAGGCATGTCCTTGAACGCGATGTCCTTGTCGACCCGGATGTCCCCGGGCAGGCCCAGCACGCGTTCGGCGATGATGTTGCGCAAGATCTCGTCGGTGCCGCCGGCGATCCGCAGGCCCGGCGCGAACATCAGCGACCAGTGGAACGCCGCGTCCTCGGGCGCCAGGTCGCCGTCGTTGATGATCCCATACTGGTCGAGCATCTCGATGGCGGTGTTGGCCAGCTCCTGCATCTGCACGGCCGAGATGATCTTGCCGATCGAGCTCTCCGGCCCCGGCGTCTGACCGCGCGACAAAGCCGTCATGGTCCGGTTCCGGGTATGCCGAAGCCCCTCGGCCTGGACATACCAGTCCGCCAGCTTCTCGCGCACCGCCTGGTCCTGCAGCGCCGAGGCGCCGTCCATACTGGGCGTGTTGCGCGCCGTCTCCATGAACTGGCTCCAGCCCGCCCCCGTCGCGCCGCCCACCGCCAGCCGCTCGTTCATCAGGGTCACCAGGCTGACCTTCCAGCCCTCGCCCTCAGCCCCCAGCCGCTGACTGTCCTTGACCCGTACGTCGGTGAAGAACACCTCGTTGAACCCCGATCCGCCCGACATCTGGTGGATCGGCTTGATCTCGACCCCCGGATCCTTCAGGTCCAGCCAGAACATCGTCAGGCCCTTATGCTTGGGCACTTCCGGATTTGTCCTAACGATTACAATGCCATAGTCGGAAAACTGGGCGCCGGTCGTCCACACCTTTTGCCCGTTGATCAGCCAGTCGCCGGAGCCGTCCGGGACCCGCTCGGCCTTGGTGCGTGAAGCCGCCACGTCGGAGCCGCCGGAGGGCTCGGAGAACAGCTGCGACCAGATTTCCTCGCCGCGAATGGCCGGCCCGACGAAGCGCTTCTTGGTCTCGTCGTCGGCGAAGGTCATGACCGTGGGCACGCACATGCCCAGCCCGATCTGGAAGGGGTTGGGCGGGATCGGATGCTTGGCCTCTTCCTGGCCGAAGATCACGTTCTGGACCGGGGTGCCGCCCTGGCCGCCCCACTCCTTGGGCCAGGTGATGCAGGCGTAGCCGGCCGCGGCCTTCTTGGCCTGCCAGGCCTTGGAGGCGCCCATGCTGTCGCCGCCCTCGGGATCGGCGCCCTCGCGCTTCTTGGGCGCATTGACGTCCAGCCACTGACGGACCTGTTGGCGATAGGCGGCTTCTTCGGGGGTGTCGTTGAAATCCATGACCTATCTCCTGCTCAAGCGGCCGACGCCGCATTGCGGCGTTCGAGGTGGCTGACGAGGCGTTCCTTCCAGACCCGCGGCGCGCCGGCCACGAGGCTGAGCTGCCGCGAGCGGCGATAATAGAGGTGGCAGTCCATTTCCCAGGTGAAGCCGATGCCGCCGTGGGTCTGGATGTTTTCCTTCGACGCGAACCAGAAAGCCTCGGAGGCCGCGATCCGGGCGGCGCTGGCGGCGACCGTGAGCTCCGGCGCGTTCGTGTTGAGCGCCCAGGCGCCGTAATAGGCGTTGGAACGGGACAGCTCGTTCTTCACATACATGTCGGCGAGCTTGTGCTTGATCGCTTGATACGAGGCGATGACCCGGCCAAAGGCGTAGCGTTCCAGCGCGTACTCCTTGGCCATCTCCAGGCAGCGGTCGGCGCCGCCGGTCTGTTCGAAGGCCAGCAGAACCGCCGCGCGGTCGAAGACCTGCTCGACCAACTCGAAGCCCTCGCCGGCGTTCCCGACCCGGCGCACCGGCGTGTTCTTGAACACCAGCCTGGCCGCGTCGCGGGTCGGATCGAGGGTCTTCACCGCCTCACGGGTCACCGAGCTGTCGGTCAGGTCGGCGAGGAACAGGCCGGGCTTGCCGTTCTCCTTGGCCAGCACCAGGGCGACATTAGCGATATCGCCGTCGGTGACAGGGATCTTCACGCCGGTCAGCTTGCCGTCGGTCACGGTGGATTGGAGCGTGCCGGCCGTCACCACGCCTGGACCTTCGGAGGTGGCGACGGCGCCGATGATCTCGCCCGCCGCGATCTTCGGCAGCAGATAGGCCTTCTGCTCTTCATTGCCGGCCAACATGATCGCCTCGGCCAGGAAGTAGACCGTCGAGGCGAACGGAATCGGCGCGACGACGCGGCCCAGTTCCTCGGCGATAACGCAGAGTTCCAGGTGCCCCAACCCAAGACCGCCATGGGCCTCGGGGATCGCAGCGCCCAGCCAGCCCTGCGCGGCGACCGCCTTCCAGAGGTCCTCGTCGTAGGCCTTGTCCTTGTCGTCCAGCACGGCGCGCGCGCGGGTGGTCGGACTGTTGGCTTCGAGGAACTTGCGAGCCTCGCCCTTCAGAAATTTCTGATCGTCTGAGAAATCGAAATTCATTTCCGCCCATTCCGCCGTTTGTCGGCCGGTTCAATGCTTGCTTGGCGGCCACCATACGCGCCCGGCGCACCTTGAAAAGATTGACCTCGCGTCAAGAATTTCAGGGTCTTATGGCCGATCTGACCAAGAGGTTCCGAAGGCGCGCGCATGGCCAAGGCGATATTCCAGCGAAACCAGAAGGTTTGGGTCGAGAGCGTCGGCGTCTGGGCGATGATCGAGAAGATCGTGCCTGTCTGGGCCAAGGGCTTCGACGAACCGGTCCGGGTGACCTACGACGTGGGCCTGGGCCGCGACTTCCAGGGACACGAGCTTAAGCCGGAACAGGGCAGCGGCGCCGACGCCCTGGCCGACGGCGCGCCGCAATGGCGGCTGCTGCGGGCGCGCAACAAGTGGCAGGCCGAGGAAGACTCCGCCCATCACCCCTATCCGGGGACCTATCCGGTGGTGGTGACCGACGCCGCCGACTGGGGCGGCTGGCGGGTGCCGGGCGCCGAGTACGACCGCGATCCGCACAAGATCGAGTTTCAGGCGCGGCTGATCACCAGCGCGCCGCATCTGCTGGCGCTGGCCCGCCGGATCGTTCGCATCGTCGATGAAAGCGCCGGCGACGCGCCGCCCGAGTTGCAGCGCATCGCCGAGGACATCTCCAGGCTCGATCGGCTGTTCAACGAAACGCCGGTGGCCGGCCCTGCCGCCACACGCGTGGAAGTGGCCTAGATATCACCCCCGAGATCGGCGGAAGCCGGAGGCTTTGATCCACCAGCGCACTGGCGATTGGCGCTGGCCGTGGCTAAATGCCCCCCATGCGTACAGACACTCCCCAGCCGATCTCGCTCGCCGACTACACGCCCCCCGCCTTCCTGATCGATGAGGTCCATCTGGACTTCGCGCTCGCGGCGAACACCACGCGGGTCAAGGCGAAGCTGACGATCCGGCGCAACGGCGACCACACCGGACCGCTGGTGCTGAACGGCGAGCGGCTGAAGCCGATCTCGGTCGCGGTCGACGGCCGCGTCCTGGGCGACGGCGAGCGCACCATCGACGCCGAGTTCCTGACCGTTCCGGACGTGCCGGACGCCTTCGTGCTGGAAACCGAGGTCGAGATCGACCCGGAGAATAACAAGGCGCTGGAAGGGCTCTACATGTCCGGCGGCCGGTTCTGCACCCAGTGCGAGGCCGAGGGTTTCCGCAAGATCACCTGGTATCCCGACCGGCCCGACGTGCTGTCGCGCTTCACCGTGCGCATCGAGGCCGACAAGACGTTCCGCCACCTGCTGTCCAACGGCAACCTGATGAGCTCGGGCGAGTTGCCGGGCGGGCGTCACTTCGCCGTCTGGAACGACCCCTTCCCCAAGCCGGCCTATCTGTTCGCCCTGGTCGGCGGCGAGCTGGACGTTCTGGAAGACAAGCTGGTCACCATGAGCGGTCGCACGGTCGACCTGCGCATCTTCGTCGACACCGGCATGGCCGCGCGCGCCGCCTACGCCATGGACGCCCTGAAGCGTTCGATGGTCTGGGACGAGCAGACCTTTGGGCGCGAATACGATCTGGACCTGTTCATGATCGTCGCCGTTCGCGACTTCAATTTCGGCGCGATGGAGAACAAGGGGTTGAACATCTTCAACTCCTCGCTGCTGCTGGCCGACCCGGCCACCGCCACCGACATGGACTTCGAGCGCATCGAGAGCGTCGTCGCCCACGAGTATTTCCACAACTGGACCGGTGACCGGATCACCTGCCGCGACTGGTTCCAGCTGTGCCTGAAGGAGGGCCTGACGGTCTTCCGCGACCAGAGCTTCTCGGCCGACATGCGCGGCGCGGCCGTCCAGCGGATCAAGGACGTGAAGGCCCTGCGCGCGCGCCAGTTCCCTGAGGACCAGGGGCCGCTGGCCCACCCGGTGCGGCCGTCCAGCTACCTCAAGATCGACAACTTCTACACCGCGACCATCTACGAGAAGGGCGCCGAAGTGATCCGGATGCTCAAGACCCTGATCGGTCCTGAAAAATTCCGGGAGGGCATGGACCTCTATTTCGACCGCTGGGACGGCCACGCCACCACAGTCGAGGAGTTCATCCGTTGCTTCGCCGAGGTGACCGGCGAGGATCTGAGCGACTTCTTCGCCTGGTACGAACAGGCCGGCACGCCGAAGGTCTCGCTGAAGCACAGCTATGACGCCGGCGCCCGCACCCTGCAGATCGACCTCAGCCAGCACACCGCGCCGACCCCTGGCCAGCCGAACAAGCGGCCGCTGCCGGTCCCGGTCACCATCGGCCTGCTGGACGGCGAAGGCCGGACCCTGGCCTTCGAGCGCGACGGCAAGGCGCTGGACCAGACCGTGGTGGTGCTGGACGCCGCCCAGGCCAGCGTGACGCTGAGCGGCGTCGATGCGGCCCCGGTGATCTCGGCGCTGCGGGGCTTCTCCGCCCCAGTGACGCTGACCACCGACGCCCCAGCCAAGGACCGCTATGTCCAGCTGGCCTCGGACCCTGACCTGTTCAACCGTTGGGAGGCCGGCCAGGATCTGGCCCGCGCCCTGATCGTGGCCCGCGCCAAGGGCGCGCCCGACGAGGTCGGCGAGGAACGCTTCGCCGAGGCCATGGGCCGGGCCCTGAACGACCAGGCGTCCGATCCAGCCTTCAAGGCCTTGCTGCTCTCGCTGCCCAGCGAGTCCGACCTGGCGCTGGCGATCCAGCCCGCCGACCCGGCCGCGATCCACGCCGCCCGCGAGGCCCTGCGCACCCGCCTGTCGCTGCATCTCACCGAGGACCTGAAGCGCCTGCATATCGGCCTGCAGGAACTGGCCGAGTTCTCGCCGGACGCCGCCAGCGCCGGCCGCCGCGCCCTGCGCAACGCAGCCCTGGACCTGCTGGCCGCCAATCCCCGCGCCGAAATCGGCGAACTGGCCGAGGGCCACTACCGCGCCGCGGCGAACATGACCGACGCCATCGGCGGCCTTTCGGCCCTGATGCTGGTCGGCGGCGAAGCCTATGAGGCCGCCCTGGCCGACTTCTTCGATCGTTGGAAGTCCGAGCCTATGGTCATCGACAAGTGGTTCGCCCTGCAGGCCCGCGACCCCGACGAAAGCGCCCTGGGCCGGGTCATGGGCCTGACCGCCCATCCGGCCTTCGAGCAGAAGAACCCCAACCGCCTGCGGGCGTTGGTCTCGACCTTCGCCAACTTCAATCCGTCGCGGTTCCACGATGCGAGCGGCGCCGGCTACCGGTTCCTCGCCGACCAGATCCTGGTCGTCGACAGCTTCAACCCGATGACCGCGGCGCGGCTGGTCGAGCCCCTGGGCGGCTGGCGGCGCTACAAGCCGGAACTGGGCGCGCTGATGAAGCGTGAACTGGCCCGGATCGCGGCGACCGAAGGACTTTCGAAGAACGTCTACGAGCTGGCCGCCAAGGCGCTCGCCGAATGAATTGAGCAGGCTGTCTCCCGCGTTAGGGAAAACCGAATCTTTACGTTAAATCCGCAACTTCGTACGGAGGCGCGTAACTCGGGAGACAGCCAGCCTATGTCGGTCTCACTCAACCGGGTCCGGTTCCTGATCGTCGACGACAACACCCACGCGGTAAACCTCGTCAAAGCGATGCTGCGGGGGTTCGGCGCCGATCAGCTCTACGACGCCCAGACCGTCGACGCCGCCAAGCGTCGGATGAAGATGACGCCGTGCGACATTGTCATCCTCGACTACATGCTGAACGCCGAGGAAGGCGTCGCCTTCGCCCAGTGGCTGCGCAACGATCCCGAGAGCCCGGCCCCCTACACCCCGATCATCCTGCTGACCGGTCATGCCGACCGCTCACGGATCATGGCGGCGCGCGACGCCGGGGTGAACGAGTTCTGCGTCAAGCCCGTCACCCCCGCCGACCTGATGAAACGGATCGTCTGGGTGATCGATCGGGCCCGCCCGTTCGTGCGCAGCGAGAGCTATTTTGGGCCTGACAGGCGCCGTCACGACGACCCCAACTACAAGGGGCCGGAACGCCGGGCCGAGCGCCAAAGGAAACCGTGATCGTCCTGAGACCACGTGCCTCGTGACGCGCCACGCGCGCTTGCGTAGACTCACCCGCGCGAGTGACTCGGGATAGGGCGCAAGGGAGCGGCGGGCTTTGGCCAGACGCGGGGGCAAAGACGCGGCTGAGACTGGGCCAAGCCAACCGAAGAGCGCTGCTGCGCCCGACGGCCGGAGAGGCGTGAGTCAGGGTTTCGTGCGGATCGCGATCCTCTCGACCCTGCTGCTGCTGGCCATCTACACCACCATCGCCATCTTCAAGATCAGCCGTGAGCCGCAGGCCGGCACGCTGGCGAACGCAGCCCTGCCCAGCCGGACGGAAACCCTGGCCGCCCGCGTCGACGTCGAGGGCGCGGCGTTGCGCGGCGGTCTGGCCGCCGCGCGCGAAACCTTGCAGCGCAAGGCCGATCCTCCCATCGACGCGGCCGAGACCGCCCTTGCGGTGGCCGGCGGCGCGGCCCTGGCCGTGGCCGTGACGGACGACCAGGGCGTCGTCGCCGTGAGCGGCAAGGCCGCCGGCGTGAACTGGGGCGAACTGGCGACTGAAGCCGAGCAGGCTGGCGGAAACGTCTGGATCGGCGCCTCGAACCAGACCCCGGCGTCGCTGGTCGTCGCCGGAAGCGTCGCCACCAGCAAGGGCCGCCGCCAGATCATCCTGGTCGGCGATCCGGCCCGCCTGAGCGCGCTGCTCGCCGCCGATCAGGTCGTGGCCACGACCAAGGGCCAGATCCTCGCCGCCGCCGGAGCCGGCGGCCTGGCCCAGGCCCGCGACGTGAACGAGGCGTTCGGCCTGACGGCGGCGCAGCTGAGCCGCGCGAGCGGCCTGGTGCGCGGGACCAAGCCCGACGGCGCGGCACAGGATCTGGTCGGTCGCCCGGCGATGGACGGGGCGCTGCTGGCCGTGTCGGCGACGCCGTCCAGCGCGCACGAGATCAACTCCACCGCCCGGCAACTCGGCTGGCTGACCGCCCCCCTCGCCGTAGCCTTCATGCTGGGCCTGCTGCTGCTTAACCAGAGCCGCAAGATGGAGGACGCCCAGCAGGCGGTCATCGATTCCGAGCGACGCTTCCGGCTGGCCGTCGAAGCCGCCCGCTGCGGCATCTGGGAGTGGGACCTGACCACCGACCAGATGTTCATGTCCGACGTCACCGGCGCGATATTCGGCTGGGGCGGCGGCGGCGTCGTGCCGGGCCAGGACGTGCTGGACCGCGTTTCCCCCGACCACCGCGAGCGGGTCCGCCAGGCGCTGTCCACCGCCGCCGTCTATGGCGGCTTCGACGTGTCGTTCCGGGTGCCCTCGCTTCAGGGCGGCCGGCCGATCTGGATCGACGCCCGCGGCCAGGCCTTCGGCCGCTCGGAAGAGTCGGGCTATTCGCGGATCATCGGGGTGGCCCTGGACGTCACCGAGGAGCGCATGGCCCAGGCCCGCGCCCAGGCCGCCGAGAGCCGCCTGCGCGACGCCATCGAAAGCGTGTCGGAAGCCTTCGTGCTGTGGGACCGCAACGGCCGCCTGCTGCTCTGCAACCACAACTACCGCAACGTCTTCTCGCTGGAGCCCAAGCTGCTGAAGCCGGGCGCCGGGCGCGAAGAGGTCAATCGTTTCGCCCAGCTCGCCATCCAGCAGGAGATGCCGAGCCCCGACGGCCGCAAGGGCGTGCGCGAGGCCGAACTGGCCGACGGCCGCTGGATCCAGATCTCCGAGCGGCGCACCGCCGAGGGCGGCCTGGTGATGACCGCCGCCGACATCACCGCCATCAAGACCCAGGACGAGGCGCGCCGGCTCAACGAAGAACAGCTTCAGAAGGCCATCGTCAGTCTGGAGCGCAGCCAGGAGCAGCTTTCGGAACTGGCCCGCAAATACGAGATGGAGAAGGTCCGGGCCGAGGGCGCCAACAAGGCCAAGAGCGAGTTCCTGGCCAATATGAGCCACGAATTGCGCACCCCGCTGAACGCCATCAACGGCTTCTCCGAGATCATGGTCGGCGAGATGTTCGGCCAACTCGGCGACACCCGCTACAAGGGCTACGCCCAGGATATCCTCTCGTCGGGCCAGCACCTGCTGGCGCTGATCAACGACATCCTCGACATGTCGAAGATCGAGGCTGGCAAGATGGCGCTCAAGTTCGAGCCCCTGGCGCTGGAAGAGGTGGCCGAGGACGCCGTGCGCCTGGTCCGCAACCGGGCCGAGGCCGCGGGCCTGGCCCTGACCATCGACTTCCCGCACCTGCCCGAGGTCGAGGCCGACTACCGCGCCGTGAAGCAAGTGCTGCTGAACCTGCTGTCGAACGCCATCAAGTTCACCCCGCGCGGCGGCCGGGTGACGATCCGCGCCGAGGGCCGCCACGATCCGCTGGGCGAGCGCATCCGCGTCAGCGTGCAGGACACCGGCATCGGCATCGCCCAGGACGACCTGGCCCGGCTGGCCAAGCCCTTCGAGCAGGTCGAGAACCAGCACTCCAAGACCACCCAGGGCACGGGCCTGGGCCTGGCGCTCACCAAGTCGCTGGTGGAGATGCACGGCGGCTCGCTCGACATGCAGAGCGCGCCCGGCGAGGGCACCATGGTCAGCTTCTCCCTGCCCATCCGTCAGAGCGGCGCCGTCCGCACCGTGCCGGGCTTCGCGGTCGCCTAGAGCCTTGCCTTCGGATGGCCAGCCGCGCGCAGGGCCGCCGGATCGCGAATAGTGATCTGGGCGTAGGACAGCTCAACGATCCCGGCCCGCTCCAGCGACTTGAGCAGCTTGTTCAACGTCTGGCGCGATACGCCCACCATCGCGGCCAGGTCCTCCTGACGAATGCGCAGCACGCCGGGCGAGGCGTCGGCCGCCGCCCGGACCGACGCGGCCAAAGTGCGGGCCAACCGCACCCGCACCGGCTGGGCCAGGCTCTGGCCGACAACCGCCAGGGCTCCGCGCTGGTGGGCGCAGCCGAGCAGCGCGATGTCGCGGTAGATCTCGGGCCGCGCCGCCGCCAGCCGCGAGACCTCGTCCATCGGCAGGTTCACCACCCGGGCCGGGCCGAAACAGATGGCGTCGTGCGGCCGAGGCCCGCCGTCCAGGACCGACAGCTCCCCGAACCAGCCGCCGGTTCCGACGATCAACCCGACCAGCTCCATGCCCACGGCCGGATAGCTGACCAGCCGCACCTCGCCCTGCAGCACCGCCCACAGGCCGTCGGGTTCGTCGCCGACGCCGTAGAGCAGCGCGCGGTCCCGCACCGCCCGGACATGGCCGATGTCGAGCAGCAACGCCTGGCGTTCGGGCGGCAGGGCGCCGAACCAACGGTCCCTCGACAGCGTCTCGCGTTCAGCCGGCGTCATCGGCTTGATCTGCCAGTTACGACGAGATTGTCAACTTGGCGACAGAGTCGCCGTCCGATCGGTGGCAGGTAAGCCCATCCCCAGACACCGGAGCCGCCCATGACCACCGCCCTGAAGCTGACCCCCAGCCTGCGCGACCAAGTCTCGCAGGAGGAGTGGGCGGTTCGCGTCGATCTGGCCGCCGCCTATCGGCTGGTGGCCCTCTATGGCTGGGACGACCTGATCTTCACCCATCTCAGCGCCCGCGTGCCGGGGCCCGAGCATCACTTCCTGATCAACCCCTACGACCTGATGTTCGAGGAGATAACCGCCTCGTCGCTGGTGAAGATCGATCATGAGGGAAACAAGATCGTCGACCGCCCAGCCTATGTGAACCGGGCCGGCTTTGTCATCCATTCGGCGATCCATATGGGCCGCGAGGACGCCCACGCGGTGCTGCACCTGCACACGCCGCACGGCCAGGCGGTCTCGGCCATGGCCGAGGGCCTGCTGCCCCACACCCAGACTGCGATGATCGCGATGCACGACGTCGCCTATCATGACTTCGAGGGCATCGCGACGGAGCTGGAGGAGCGCGAGCGCCTGGTCGCCGACATGGGCGCCAAGAACGCCATGATCCTGCGCAATCACGGCACCCTGACGGTCGGCGAGTCCGTCGCCCAGGCGTTCCTGCGCATGTACTATCTGGAGCGCGCCTGCGAGGCGCAGGTGCTGATGCTGAGCGCCGGACGGGACGGACTGAACACCCCGCCCCAGGGCGTGGCCGAAAAGGTCGAGATGCAGTCGGGCGCCGCGGGCATGAAGAAGCTCGCCGACCGGCTCGCCTGGCCGGCCCTGCTGCGCAAGCTCGATCGCATCGATCCCAGCTTCCGCAACTAGCGCGGACCGTTCGGTCCTTGCGGCTGACCATGCCCTGGCCGTTCGGCCAGGGCCTTGGCCAGCTTCCGCCGCTCGCCCGGCGTCAGGCCGGCGGCGAAGTCGACGATGCGGGCGTCAATCTCGCCGCGCGTCGCGGCCTCCCGGCTGCGGATCTCGGCGAGCTTGTGCTTGCTCAGGGCCGGATCGAACGGTTCGGCGCCCAAGGTTCCCCAGGCCTGCGTCCGGGCCTCGCGCATCTGGCGCATATTGGCGCGGGCCTCCATGCCCTCGCCGCGCAGCATGGTGCGATAGGCGCGCGCCTGTTCTGGGCTCAAGGCCTCCGCCGCCGCCCAGACCGGCTGATTCATGCGCGCCATCGGCGGCGGGCGGTCGGAGCGCAGGCGCTGGCCGACCACCAGACCGCCGACCACGCCGCCGATCAGGAACAGGTTCAGGGCCAGCGAGACGAAAAGAACGATCTGCGTTCGACGGCTCATCAGGCGCCCTCCCCGACCACGACTTCCGAAAGATCGTCATAGCCGCTGAGCGCGGCGCTGACGGTGTCGTCCTGCTGGACCACCGTGTCCGACAGCCGCACCCCGACCACCAGGCCCGCCGCGCAGGCGCCGGCCAGGCCCACGCCCAACCCGGCACGCCAGAACCATCCCCGCACGCCAGACCGCGCGCGGGAGCGCGGCGCCGAGGCGATCACCGCCTCACGCAGTTGGTGCGTAACCGGCTGCGGCGCCCAGGCGCCGAGCAGGTCGTCCAACCCGGCGGGCGCGGCCAGCGCCGCCTTGGCGAAATCGGGATCGGCCGCCAGCAGCAAGGCGGCGGCGTCCCGTTCGGCCAGCGGCCAGCGGGCGATGTCGCCGCCATAGATCTCGGCCAGGTCCTCGAAGCGTTCGCGGGTCATGACGTTAGCTTTCCACCATATCCGACAGGGCCGCGCGCAGGGCGCGCCGCCCCCGCGAGAGCAGGCTCTCCAAGGCCTCGACACTGACGCCCATCAGGGCGGCGGCCTCGATATTGGAAAGCTCCTGATAGTGACAGAGGCTGACAGCCTCGCGTTGACGGTCGGGCAAGGCGCGCATGGCGGCGGCCACGCGCAGGCCCACGTCCCGCGCCTGCAGGCCGCGATCGGGGGCCGGCCCCTCGTCGATCTGCTCCGGCGGATTGTCGGTCGCCACCTCGCGGCGGCGGCGCAGCCGGTCGTAGCAGAGGTTCAGCGCCACCCGGTGCAGCCAGGTGTCGAACTTGGCCACGCCCGGCCGCCAGTCCCGTGCCTGTTTCCAGGCCCGCACGAAGGTCTCCTGAGCGACATCCTCGGCCTCGGCCGCATCGCCCAGCATCCGTCCGGCCAGCGCCAGCAGACGCGGCAGCTTGCGGGCCACCAGGGCGCGCACGGCCGCAGGGTCGCCCTCGCCCACGCGCGCCAGCAACGCCTCGTCCGGGTCGCCAGGATCCAAGCCTCACCTCACCCTTGTCGGGTTCAAGCTTGCTATGTCCTTCAACCGACGTCACGGCCGCGATTCCGGCGCAGGGCGTGCTTCATGGAATTTCCTTGGGGCGGCCAAGCGCCCGTCTATTCCTCTAACGTCGCGCGCGACGCCTTCCGTCGCTCAGGATCGCAGAATGACGTCATAGGCCTGACGCGCGCCCTTGCGGGCGGTGTCGAGCTTGGCCGTCAGAGCCCGGAAATCGCGCGCCTCTCCCGCCCGCGCCAGCAAGGCGCGGAACGCCTTCGGCTCGCCGGACGGATCGGTGTTGTCGGCCAGCGCCACCTTCAAAAGTTGGGTCAGGTTCTGCTGCAGGGTCCAGGCCTTGCGCAGCGCCGCCAGGGCCTCAGTGGAGGCCAGGCCCGCAGCGCCCGCCGCAGCCAGGGCCTGGGCGGTGTTCTGGCTGAGCGGTCCGCCCTCTCCGGCGTGGGCGAGTTGCAGGAACTGGGCGGCGAACTCGATATCGACCAGGCCGCCCGGCGAGAGCTTCAGGTCCCACTGCCCCTTCGGCGGACGTTCCTGCTCCAGCAGCTCGCGCATTTCGCGGACGTCCTTGGCGGTGCGGGCGCGATCGCGCGAGCGCCGCAACGCCGCCTCGATCGCCGCCGCCGCGTCGGCCGCGAAGCTCTCGGACGAGGCCCAAACCACCCGCGCGCGGGTCAGGGCCATCAATTCCCAGGTCTCGGCCTCGCGTTCGTAATATTCCTCGAAGGCCGGGAAGCTGACCGCCACCGGCCCCTTGGTGCCGGAAGGGCGCAGCTGCATGTCGACCTCGTAGAGCTCCCCCTCCCCGGTTGGGATCGACAGCGCGGCGATCAGGCGCTGGGTGAACCGGCCATAGAAGGTCTCCGCTCCCCACTCCTTGACCGACGACACCGCACCGGGCGACGACGCGCGATAGAGGGTCATCAGATCAAGGTCGGAGCCCGCGCTCATCTCGCGCGAGCCGCACTTGCCGAGCGCGATCACCGCCGCCTCGCCCTCGAATTGGCCGCCCAGCCGCTCGGCCTCGGCCAGCGCCGCCGGGGCCAGGGTCTCGATGCAGATATCGGCGAGGTCGGCGAAGGCCCGGCCGGCGGTCTCGGCGCTGGCCGCCCCGCTCATCACCTGGACGCCGACCCGGAAGGCCTGCTCGCGATGCACCCGGCGCACAGCGTCCATGACGCCTTCGAAGCCGTCGGCCCGCGCCACCGCGACCGCCATCATGCTGCGGTCTTCCTCGGAATCGAGATTGGCGAAGAAGGCGCCGTCCAGCAGGGCGTCGAGGGCGGCTGGCCGCCGGGCCAGGGTGTTGGCCAGGCGCGGCGCGAAGGCCATCACCTGCACCATCAGTTCGAACAGCTTCGGCTGGGCCAGGAACAGTGACTGCAGCTGCACCCCCGACGACAGCTTGGAGAAGAAATCCTCGAAGCGGGTGAAGGCGGTGTCGGCCGCGCCGGAGGCCTGAGCCGCGTCGAGCAGGCGCGGCGCCAGCCGGGTGAGCAGCTCCCGCCCGCGTTCGGTCCGCGTGGCCTGGATATGCCCGTGGTGCCAGTTGCGAATGGTCTGGGAGACGCGAGCGGGGTTGGAGAACCCCATCCGGCTGAGCGTGGCCAGGGTCTCTGGATCATCGTCGACGCCGGTGAAGATCAGGCTGCCGAACTTCGACGACAGCTGCTCCTCGTCGGGGAACAGCTCGCCATAGCGGCGATTGACGGTCTTCAAGGTCCGCTCGATGGCCGCGTCGAAGCTGCGCACCCGGTCATAGCCCGACAGCGCCGCAACCCGTTTGCGCTCACCATCGGATTCCGACAGCCGATGGGTCTGCTCGTCGGCCAGCATCTGGATGCGGTGCTCGGCGGACCGCAGCTGCCGGTAGGCCTCGGTCAGTTCGTCGGCGGCCTGGCTGGAGACGTGACCCGCCGCTTCCAGGGCGCGCAGGGCGTCCAGGGTGCGCGGCGAGCGCAGCTCGAGGTGCCGGCCGCCCAGGATCAATTGCTGGGTCTGGACGTAGAACTCAATCTCGCGGATGCCGCCGCGACCGAGCTTCAGGTCCACGCCCTTGGCGGTCAGGCGGTCGTCGACCTTGTGGACGTGGATCTGGCGCTTGATGGAGTGGATGTCGGCGATGGCGGCGAAGTCGAGGTTCTTGCGCCAGATGAACGGCGCCAGTTCGGCCAGGAACGCCCGGCCCCGCCCGACGTCTCCGGCCGCCGCGCGCGCCTTGATGAAGGCCGCCCGCTCCCAGTTCTGGCCGACGCTCTCGTAGTAGTCGAAGGCCGCCGCCGCCGGAATCGCCGGCGGGGTCGAGGACGGATCGGGCCGTAGCCGCAGGTCGACGCGGAAGACATAGCCGTCGCCGGTCTTGTCCTGCATCAGTTCGGCCAGCCGGTGGGTCAGGCGGACCGCGAAGCCTTGGGTCTCGATCCCCTCGGCCAGGGGCAGCGCCTCCGGCTCGTAGAAGACCGAGATGTCGATATCGCTGGAATAGTTCAGCTCATAGGCGCCGTGCTTGCCCATGGCGATGCAGAACCAGCCGGGCACCGGACCTTCGTCGCCCGTTCCGATCCGCGTCAGGCGGCCGGCCTCCAGCTCGGCCTGGGCCGCGACGGTCAGGGCCGTGTAGAGGGCGGCGTCGGCGAAGCGGGTCAGCCCGCCGGTGACCGCGTCCAGATCCCAGACCCCGCCCAGATCAGCCAGGGCGATCAGCAGGTGGGCCTCGGCCTTCAGCTTGCGCAGGCCCGACTTGGCGCCTTCCCAATCGGACGACGCCAGGGCTGTGGTCCGCGCCAGCAGGTCGGCGAAGCGCACATCCGGGTCGCTCTCCAGCAGGACGCGCAGCCGCACCGGGTCGCGGCGGGCCAGGCTCGTCAGGTACGGCGAGGCGCCGAACACCGGCGCCAGGGCGGGCCAGGCGGCGTCCAGCAACTCCATCCAGCCGTCGCGCGTGGCGGCCTCGACCAGCACGTTACGCGCACGGTCGGCGGCCTTGAGGTCGGCCACCGGACCGCAGGGTTTGAGAACGTCCAGAAGATGAGTCATCGCAAACACTCTAGCCGGGTGGCGATAGAGATTTCACTAGCGCTTAGGCCGGGCGCGGCAGGATCAGGGCGACGCGGAGGCCTGGGCCCATCTCACCGACCTTGCCTGGCCCCTCCGACAGCTCCAGCCGCCCGCCATGCGCCTCGGCGACGGCGGCGACCAGCGACAGGCCAAGGCCCGAGCCCGGTTCGCTCCGGCTGTTCTCCAGGCGGACGAAACGTTCGACTACCCGCGCGCGGTCCTCGTCGGGCACGCCTGGCCCAGTGTCGGTGATCGAATATTCGACCTCGCCGGACGAACGGCGACGGACCCGCAGCATGATCGCGCCGCCAGCCGGGGTGTACTTCACGGCGTTGTCCAGCAGATTGGCCAGGGCCTGGGCCAGGAACTCGCGGTTACCGCGCACCTGGAGGTCCCGGGTCAGTTCGGCGTCGAACTCCAGCCCCTTGTCCTCGCAGGTCGGCTCGTAGAGTTCGGCGAGATCGGCGGCGAGATCGGCCGGGTCGAACAGCACCTGGTCGGGGGCCTGCCCCGCCGCCTGCAGCCGGGCGATGGACAGCACCGCGCCAAAGGTCTTCAGCACGCCGTCGGTGTCGTCCAGCGCCTGGCCCAGCGCTTCCTCGGCGTTGCCCTTGCCGGCCTCGACGTCGAGATAGGCCGTCTCCAGCCGCGCCCGCAGGCGGGTCAGGGGCGAGCGCAGGTCGTGGGCGATGGCGTCGCCGGCGTGACGATGGCCGGCCATCGAGCGTTCCAGCCGGTCGAGCATCTCGTTGACGCCCTCGGAGAGTTCATCGAACTCGTCACGGGTGCCGCGCACCGTGGCCCTGGCGCCGAAGTCGCCGTTGCGCACGGCGGCGACGACATCGTTCAACGCCCCCATGCTGCGCGAGACGTTGCGGCTGACCAGCAGGCCCCCGGCCAAGCCGAGCACGATGACCAGGGCGCCCGCGCCCCACAGGGCCCGGACGATCTTGACGACATAGGCCTGGTCTTCGCTGACGTCGGCGCCGACGAACAGGATCTCGCCGCCGCTCAGCCGCTCCTGGAAGCCGCGCGCCGGGTGCTTCACCAGCCGCCCCTGGGCGTCGTAATCAGTGACCGAGAAACTGGCGCGCGAAGGGGCGCCGCGGACGTCTTCCAACGGCGACTCGGCGATGGAGCCCGAGATCCGCGTCCCGTCCGGCTTCATGAGCAGGTAGAGGAACGGCCGTTCGCTGGCCGCGCGCTCGATCAGCGACTGGTTCACGGCGTCGACGCCGGCCCGGTCATAGGCCGCGACCAGCGAGCGCATCTCGCGCGTGATGTTCTGGTCGGTCCGCCGCGTCGCCTCCCCGGCGGTCGCCAGGTAGATGTAGGCCAGGAAGGCGCTGGCCGCCGCGGCGAACAACGCCAGGAACAGCAGGGTCAGCCGGAACGGCGTGGTTCTGAAAAGCCTGGGCAGGCGCATGGCGTGCGCCGGCCCTTAAGGATCGAGACGATAGCCCGCGCCGCGGACCGTCTGCAGCATCGGCTTGTCGAAGCCCTTGTCGATCTTGGAGCGCAGACGGGAAATATGGACGTCGATGACGTTGGTCTGAGGATCGAAGTGATACTCCCAGACCTTCTCCAGCAGCATGGTGCGCGTCACCGACTGCCCGGCATGGCGCATCATGAACTCCAGCAGCTGGAATTCGCGCGGCTGCAGGTCGATCTCCTTGCCCTGGCGATGCACGGCGCGGCCGATCAGGTCCATCTCCAATTCGCCGACCCGCAGCATGGTCTGCACCGAGCCGGTTTCGCGCCGGCGCGAGAGCGCCTCGACCCGGGCGATCAGTTCGGCGAAGGCGTAGGGCTTGACCAGATAATCGTCGCCGCCGGCCTTCAGGCCCTCGACGCGGTCGTTGATCTCGCCCAGGGCCGACAGGAACAGCACCGGGGTCTGATCGCCTTCGCGGCGGATGGTCTGGATCATGGTGACCCCGTCCATCCGCGGCATCATGCGGTCGACGATCATCACGTCGTATTCGCCGGCGCGAGAGGCGGCCAGGCCGTCCTCGCCGTCCGGCGCGCGAACGCATTCGTGACCCGCCTCGGTGAGACCGCGGTCCATGACTTCCGCGGCCTCGAGGTCGTCCTCGACAATCAGAATACGCATCGTGCTTCAGAGCCCCCGGGCGTTACGTCAGACTAGCCGGAAATCTTCAGCGGCAGGAAGGAGGTGCGGCCACCGCGATGCACCCCGACCAGGATGCTCGGGCGTCCGGCCTTCTTGGCCGCCGTGACCGCCGCGGAGAACTCCGCCGCCGTCGTCACCGGTTCGCCGCTGGCCTGGACGATGATGTCGTCCTTGCGCAGGCCGCGCTGGGCAGCGTCCGACGATTGGTCGATGCTGGCGATCAGCACGCCGCGAACCGCCGGATCGAGGCTGAGACGACGACGCGCGGCCTCGTCCAGCGGCGCAAGCGCCAGGCCGAGCACCACCGGACGCTGAGCCTGGGCGCCGGAGCCTTCGCCGCCGCCGCGGTTCGGACCGCCCTGCGGGTTGTCGTTGGCCGCCAGTTCCTTCTCGGTCGGGCGCACGCCTGAACGGATCTCGACCACCTTGCGCTTGCCGGCCCGTAGCAGGTCCAGGCGCAGCACGTCGCCGGCCTTGGCCTTGGCGACTTCGCGGGTCAGTTCGGACGAGGTCTTCACGCCCACGCCGTTGACCGAGGTCACGATGTCGCCCGACAGCAGGCCGGCGCGATCCGACGGACCGCCCGGCGTCACATTGGCGACGATGGCGCCGCGCTGGGCGCCGAGACCCTGGGCTTCGGCCATCTCGGCGGTGAAGTTCTGGATCGAGGCGCCGATATAGCCGCGGGTGATCTTGCCGCCGGAGATCAGCTGCTTGGTGATCGAGTCGGCGACGTCGGCCGGAATGGCGAAGCCGATGCCGACCGAGCCGCCCGAGGGCGAGAAGATCGCGGTGTTCACCCCGATCACCCGGCCATAGACGTCGAAGGTCGGGCCGCCGGAGTTACCCCGGTTGATGGGGGCGTCGATCTGGATGTAGTCGACGAAGGTCTCGCCGATGTCACGGCCATAGGCCGAGATGATCCCGGCGGTGGCGGTGCCGCCGAGGCCGAACGGGTTGCCGACGGTGATGACCCAGTCGCCGACCCGAGGCTTGCCCGCGTTCTCGAAGTTCACAAACGGGAAGCCCGAACCCTTGACCTTCAGGACGGCCAGGTCGGTGCCCTCGTCGCGGCCCACGACCACGGCGTCGAGTTCGCGCTCGTCCTTGAGCACGACCTTGATCTCCTTGGCGTTCTCCACGACGTGATTGTTGGTCACGATGTAGCCGTCGCCCGAGATGAAGAAGCCCGAGCCCGAGGATTGCTGGCTGGGCAGGCGCGGCTGGCCGCCACGGCCGCCAGGGCCCGGTTGCGCCGGCTGACCGGGCTGAGCGTCTTCGCCCTCTTCACCGCCCGGCCCCTGGCGCGGCACGATGTCGAAGGGGAAGTTCTCGAAGCCGGGGACCCGGCGCAACGCCGAGGCGTCGACTTCCGAGGTCACGTTGATCGACACAACGGCCGGCGAAACCTTTTCGAAGATGTCGGCGAACGACAACGGCGCGCCGGGCGGCGGCGCGAAGATCGGCGCCGTCGAGGTCTTCATCAGCAGGCCGCGCTGCACGTTGGAGTCGGCCAAGGGGTTGTCGGCCAAGTTGGCGCCAGCGAGGGCCGCGGTGGCGACGCCGACACCCGCCAGGGCGCCGAGGAGATAACCGGTCTTCTTCGAGGTCATAAGCCTTCAATTTCCCTGTGGGCGCCCGTGGTCACATAACACGCGCACGTCCCCGACAACCTAGGTTCGATGCCTTAGAGTGCAATGTCTCTCAAGTTACGTTTAGGTCACGCTACGAGCTTCATAGCGCTCATTCTTTGGCGCAATCTTGTCATGCCCCTCAATCCCGCGACAAGCCGTCCAGCCGCTTGGCTTCTTCGGGGGTCAGTTCCTCGTCCGCCGGACGGTTCCGGAAACTCTGGAACAGCAGCAGCAGCCCAAGGATAACCACGACGAAGGGCGCGCCCCAGAGGACGGCGTTGCCCCATGAGAAGGCCGGCTTCAACAGCACGAACTCGCCGTAGCGGCCGGTCAGGTGGGCCCGGACCTGCTCGTCGGTCTTGCCGGCCTTGATCTCGTCGCGGACCAGTCGGCGCAGATCACCGGCCAGTTCGGCGTTGGAGTCGTCGATCGACTCGTTCTGACAGACCATGCAGCGGACTTCGCGGAACAGCTCGCGCGCCCGCGCTTCCTGGGCCGGATCGGGCAGCCGGTCGGCCGGGTCCGACGCCGCCGCCAGGCACAGCACCGCGCCGAGTATGGCCAGGACCCGCCTCACGCGGCGGCCTCCGCCTTGCGCCCGGCCGCCAACCGCAGGCGACGGTCGCTGAGCGACACCACCCCGCCCAGGGCCATGATGCCCGGGCCGATGAAGATCAGCAGCGCCCAGGGGTTCCAATAGGCCCGCACCAGCCAGACCGGCGCGCCGGTCGTGGGACGGCGCTCGCCCAGTACCACATAGAGATGGTTGACCCCGAGCGTGCAGATCGCGACCTCGGACGTCGTCTGGCCGCCGGTCGGATAGAGCCGGCGCTCCGGGGTCGGGGCGCAGATCTGCTTGTCGCCCTTGAAGGCCCGCAACTGACCACGTTCGGCGTCGTAGTTCGGCCCTTCAAGGCCGCGCACCTCGTCCAGCACCAGGTGATATTCGCCAAGGTTCAGGCGGCCGCCGACCGGCAGGGCCTCGGCGGCTTCCAGCTTCCAGCCGGTTTCGAAACAGGCGCCAAGCACGAACACGCCAAGGCCCAGGTGGGCCAGGGTCATGCCCCAGGCGCCGCGAGGCAGGCCGATCAGTCGCCGCCAGGACTCCGCGGCCGAGGTGCGGAAGGCGCGCGTGCGCTCGCCGATCTCCACCAGGGCGCCGATCACCAGCCAGGCGCCCATGGCCACGCCCACCGAGGCGAAAGCCTTGCGCGGGCTGATCAGGGCGAAGGCGGCCAGGCCGCAGGCCGCCGCGATCAGGGCCGCGACCCACAGCCGCTGCATCACGCCCTGGGCGTCGGCGCGCTTCCAGGCGAGCAATGGTCCCGCCGGCAGCAGGATGGCCAGCGCCGCCATCAGCGGCGTGAAGGTCAGGTTGAAGAAGGGAGGGCCGACCGAGATCGCCTCGCCGGTCGCAGCTTCCCGCATCAACGGATAGAGCGTGCCCAGCAGGACGGTGGCGGTGGCCGCCGCCAGCAGGATGTTGTTCAGGACCAGCGCGCTCTCGCGGCTGACCGGCGCGAAGACCCCGCCCCGCTTCAGGGCCGGGGCGCGCCAGGCGAACAGGGCGAAGCCCGCGCCGGCCGTAACGCCGAGGATGGCCAGCAGCAGGACGCCGCGGGTCGGATCGACCGCGAAGGCGTGGACCGAGGTCAGAACGCCCGAACGCACCAGGAAGGCGCCCAGCATCGAGAAGGTGAAGGCCGCCAGCGCCAGGAACACCGTCCAGCCGGACATCGCTCCGCGCTTTTCGGTGACGATGGCCGAGTGCAACAGCGCCGTGGCGATCAGCCAGGGCATGAAGCTGGCGTTCTCGACCGGGTCCCAGAACCACCAGCCGCCCCAGCCCAGTTCGTAATAGGCCCAGAAGGCGCCGAGCGTGATGCCGACCGTCAGCGCGCTCCAGGCGGCGAGCGTCCACGGCCGGACCCAGCGGGCCCAGGCGGCGTCGACGCGGCCCTCGATCAGGGCGGCGACGGCGAAGGAGAACACCACCGACATGCCGACATAGCCGAGGTAGAGCATGGGCGGGTGGAAGGCGAGCGCCGGGTCCTGCAACAGCGGGTTCAGCGAGCGGCCCTCGATCGGCGGCTGCGCCAGCCGAACAAACGGGTTCGAAGCGAACACCGTATAGGCCAGGAAGACCACGCCCAGCAGGCCCTGGACGCTGATGGTCAGGGTCTTGAGCCCGGCCGGCAGGTCGCGGCCCACGGCGGCGACGGCCGCGCCGCAGCCGGTCAGGGCCAGGCACCAGAGCAGCATCGAGCCCTCGTGGCTGCCCCAGGTCCCGGCCACTCGATAGAGCAGCGGCTTGGCGGTGTGGGAGTTGGCGGCGACGTTCGAGACCGAGAAGTCCGAGGTCACGAAGGCGTACATCAGGGCGGCGAAGGCGACGACCAGACCCGCAAAGGCTCCGATAGCCGCGCCCTGCCCCGCGCCGGCCAGCACCACCGAGCGCCGTATGCGCGCGACGCCGGCCAGCAGGGCCTGCGCAAGCGACAGCGCCAGGGCCAGGGCGAGCGAAAACGACCCGATTTCAACGATCATTGCTGGGCGGCGCCGGTCTGATAGCTGGGCTGAGGCGCGCCTTCGCCGCGCCATTCGCCCTGTTCCTTCAGCGCCTTGGTGATCTCACGCGGCATGTAGCGCTCATCGTGCTTGGCCAGCACCTGCTTGGCCTGGAAGTCGCCGTCGGCGCGGAAGGCGCCGGTCGCCACGATCCCCTGTCCCTCACGGAACAGGTCCGGTAGGTCGCCGGAGAAATGAACCCGTGTGGTCGCCTTCTGGTCGGCGACGGTGAACTCGACCCGGCCATCGGAATGCTTAACCACGCTGCCGCCCTCGACAAGCCCGCCGAGCTGGATCGAACGCCCGACCGGCGGCTTGGCCTCGGCCGCCTGGGCCGGGGTGTAGAAATAGGAGATCGAATCCGAGAGGCCCCACAGCGTCAGCCCGACCGCCAGGGCCAGCACCGGCGCGATGGCCGCGATCAGGGTCAGGCGCCTGCGCGCCTTCGGAGACTTGGGCAGCCAGCCGCTCATCGCATCGGTTCCGTCTTGGCCGCCAGGTCCAGCGCCTTCAGCACATCGGGGTTGGCGGCGTATTTCGTCCGCGCCTTGGCCAGGGCCGCGTCGCGATTAGCCTGATCGCCCAGCACCGCATAGGAGCGCACCAGCCGGACCCAGCCCTCTTCGTCGTCGGGATTGTCCTCAAGACGCGCGGCCAGGCTAGCCACCATTCCCTGGACCGCGGCCAACTGCCCGCCGAGCGCGGGACCGGCGGCCGGCGCAGCTTGGCCTTCGGCCGAGGCGATCGCGCTTTGCACAGCCGCGCGGCGCGGATCGCCAGTCGGCAGTTCGGCGACCAGCGCGCGCCAGTCGGCCAGGCCCACGTCGCGCTGGCCCGCCGCGATCCGCGCGCGGCCGACATGGAAGCGAGCGTTCACCAATTTCGGATCGTGCTTCAGCGCCTCCAGGAAGGCGCGCTCGGCCTGCGGCGAGACATCTCCCTGCGCCTCGACCAACAACACCTCGCCCAGGCCCTCCCAGAGGTCGGCGCGGTTGGGGTCGAGCTCGATGGCTCGGCGCAGGGCGCGGGCCGCGCCCGAAGGATTGTCGGACGCCATCTCGGCCTGAGCCAGATAGCCATAGGCCTCGGGGTCGCCCCCGCGTTCCTTGATCAACTCCTGCAGGACCACGGCCATTTCCGGCGGCGTCAGGGTCGCCGGTTCGGCGGCGCGCCAAGCCGCGACGCGGCTCTTGAACGGCTGGTCAGGCAGGCCGGGCGATCCGACCGCGATGTAGCAGCCCAGCGCCAGCAGCGGGGTCAGGGCCGCGACGACCAGGACCGGCTTGCGCAGGCTGGTGTCGGCCGTCCAGGCCTGGGCCTGGTTGTCGGTCGCCGCCAGCAGACGGCGCGCGGCCTCGGCGTGGGTCGTCGTGCGTTCAGTCTCTGGGATCAGGCCACGGTCGGCGAGATCGTCGATCTCGCGCAGTTGGCGGCGATAGAGTTCAGTCGTCGGATCCGCGGCCCCGGCGCGCGTAGCGGCACGGGCGGCACTGGACAGGATGACACCGGCGCAAGCGGCCGAAAGCACGCCCGCGACCACCCAAAAAGCGATCATGAGGCGCGTGTAGCGGAAAGAGAGAGCGAGTTCTACAGGCCCGAAGGGCGCAGGCTGTGCAAATCAGAGCAGCTTGGCGGGATCTTCGAGATTGGGGCGCTGCGGCCTGACGGCGCCGAAGGCGGTCGCGGCCCGGCGACGGACGATATCGCCGGCCCGAGGCTCATGAATCGGGCTGGCGAACTCGGCGGCGACCTGCAGGAAACGCCCGGCGATTTCGCGGTCCGGAACCTCGTCGTCGCGCACCAGCGACAGCACGTCCTCGACGTACTGGTCCAGGGTCTCGCCCGCCGCCTCGATCACCTTGGCGCGGGTTGAGGAGAAGCCGCCATAGTTGGCGCTAGCGCGGATGCCTTCGGCGAAAGCCAGCAGGCTGCGGCAACGATCGACCAGCTTCATGTCCGGCTCGATCGTCAGGCGCGGCTCGGAAACCGTGGCGCGGGCGACGCGGACCTTGTGGCTCGGCAGCGCGGCGTTCTGCAGCTTGGGCAATTCGCGCAGCCTGCTCTCGACCACCCCGGCCAGGGACAGCTTCTGCTTGTGGATGCGCCCGCCCCAGCCGCCTTCACGGCCAAGGTCGATGGCGTTCTCCAGCTCGGTGATCTGCAGGGTCAGGGTTTCGACCGTCGCAGCAGCAGCAGCGCCGGCGGCCACGCCGCCGTTCAGATCGAACCCGGACACCTTCTTCAGGTTGACGTCGAGCTGGTCCATCAGCCGGGTCGCGAACACCGAAAGCTCCGATCCCGCCAGATAGCCTTCGGCCGGGCGATCCATCACCGCCGACACGATGCGCAGGATGGTCCAGGGTTCGGCGAGCTGGGCGCCAAGCATTTCAAAGAAACATGGGCCGGCGTCGTCGCCGAACCGGCAGGCGTCGCGGTAGGCCAGGCGCGCGGCGGCGGCGCGTTCCTGGGTCGTGCGGCTGATCCATTCGGGCAGGCGAAGCGTCGCGCGGCGCACCACCGCTGACATCGCGAGGCAAGAGAGCAAGACGCCGGTCCCGCCGGGTTTCGCGCCTTCGATCATTTCGAGCGCGGCGACATAGTCGCGCTGCTCGCCCACCTGAAGGCCATAGGCCAGTTGCTCGACCAGACTGTCGAACGGTTCGGTGGAGCTCTCGTCGGGCTGGTAGTCGGGTAGGAAGCGGGCGGCCGCCCCGATCTCGTCGGGCGCCTGCGCCTTCAGGCCCCGCCAGAGCAGGGTCAAGGCGCGGGCGGGGAAATTGAGCCTGTCGCTCGCGCTGCCGTCGCCGACGAACAGCGGCGCGATCGGCTCCAGGACCTTGTTGCGCAGGTTACGGTCGTCGACCTCGGCGTCCACGACACGCCGAACGCCGGCGAGCGCAGTGTCGCCGTCGGCCAGGGCCAAGGCGTTGCGCAGGCCGGTGACCACCTTGTCGGGCGCGTCCCGGACAAGGGTGCGGACAATATCGATCTTGGCGTCGGGCAACCCGGCCATGAACAGTACGCTCCACGCGCGCGGACGCATGCCCCACGCGGCGCCGACCATGCGCCCGCCGAGTTAAGGTTTTCCAAAACGCCTGAAAATTCAGGCCTCGGCGCGGGGCAGCTCCAACTCGACCAGCAGGCCGCCCAACCGCGCCTGCCCCAGCTTCAGCGAACCGCCATAGGCGCGGGCCAGCTCGTCGACGATCGACAGGCCAAGGCCCGAGCCGGGCGCGGTCTCGTCCAGCCTGGCGCCGCGCTGCACCACCTCGTCGCGCTGCTCGGCGGTCAGGCCGGGGCCGTCGTCCTCGATCGTCAGCTTCAGCCGCTCGGCGCTGGAGGGGATCGCCCGCACCCGCACGCGGCCGGTGCACCACTTGCCGGCGTTCTCCATGGCGTTGCCGGCCAGTTCGAGCAGGTCCTGGCGTTCGCCCAGGAAATAGAGGTCGTCCTCGGCGTCCCAGTCGATCTCCACGCCCTTGTCGAGGAAGATCCGCTCCAGGGTGCGCGACAGCTCGTCCAGCACGTCGGCCACCGAGGTGCGCTCGCCCGAACCTTGGGTGCGCGCCGCGGCGCGGGCGCGGCGCAGGTGGTGATCCACCTGCAGACGCATGGCCTCGGCCTGGGCCTCGACGATGTCGGCCAACGGGCCGCCGGTCTGCCGCGCCTCGGTCAGCATCACCGACAGCGGGGTCTTCAGGGCATGGGCCAGATTGCCGACATGGGTCCGTTGACGCTCCACGACCTCCTGATTGTGGGCCATCAAGGCGTTCAGCTCCTCGGCCAGGGGCGAAAGCTCGGTCGGATAGGTCCGCTGCACCCGCTCGGCCTTGCCCCGGCGCACCGAGGCCACCTCGCGGCGCAGGGCGAACAGCGGGTTCAGGCCGACGCGGACCTGGATGACCACCGCGGCGATCATGCCCACGCCCAGCAGCAGGAACGCCACCGCCGTGGCGGTGATGAAGCCGCGAACATCGTGGTCGACCGGACTGCGGTCCTCGGCGGCCATGAAGATCACCGGCGCGGCGCGGTTGGGCAGCTTGGCCTGGGTCGACATGGCGCGAAGCGGCTCGTTCAACGGCCCGCGCGTATCGTAGGAGACCGGCCGCCCCGGCTCGGCGTTCAGCCGCGCGACGATGTCGGCCGGGGCCTTCAGTTCGCTGTCCCACAGCGAGCGCGAGCGGACCAGGACGCGCAGCTTGCCGCCCGCCGCCGGCTCGGCGATCTGCCAGTACTTGCCGGAGAAGGCCCGCAGCGCCCGCAGATCGGTCAGGGCCGGCGCGATCACCTCGCCCTTGTCGGCGATGGTGGTGCCGGCGGTGAGGTTGTCGATCAGCTCGGACAGGCCCTGGTCGAAGCGCCGGATCGCCGCCTGCTGGAACAGCATGGCCAGCACGATCGCCGAGACCAGCAGCACCGCCAGGCTCCAGCCAGCGGCCAGGATCACCAGCCGCCGGACGAGCGAGGGCTGGCGCAGGGCCTCCATGCTCACGGCTTGGCCGCCTCGCTTCCCAGTTCATCGGCCGGCGCCGTCAGACGGTAGCCCAGGCCCCGGACCGTCTCGATCCGGTCGGAGCCGATCTTCTTGCGCACCCGGCCGATGAACACCTCGATGGTGTTGGAGTCGCGATCGAAGTCCTGGTCGTACAGGTGCTCGACCAGCTCGGTGCGGCTGATCACCCGGCCCTGGTGCATCATCAGATAGTGCAGCAGGCGATATTCCAGCGAGGTGAGGCGCAGCGGCTCGCCGTTGACGCTGGCCCGCGCGGCGCGGGGATCTAGGCGCAGGCCGCCCAGCGCCAGGCTGGGCGCGGCGTGGCCGGCCGAGCGGCGCAGCAGGGCGCGCAGGCGAGCCAGCAGCTCCTCGGTGTGGAAGGGCTTGGTCAGATAGTCGTCGGCCCCGGCGTCGAAGCCGGCGACCTTCTCGCTCCAGGCGCCGCGGGCGGTCAGGATCAGCACCGGCACGGCCATGTTCTCGCGACGCCAGCGCTCCAGCACCGAAACCCCGTCCACCTTGGGCAGGCCAAGGTCGAGGATCACCGCGTCATAGGGTTCGGTCTCGCCCAGGAACTGGGCTTCCTCGCCGTCCGGCGCGTGGTCGACCGCATAGCCGGCGTCGCCCAAGGCCGACTTCAACTGGCGCGACAGATCCGGATCGTCCTCGACAAGTAGAATACGCATGAGACTCCTTAACCGCCCTGACGGGAGATGATCGCCCCGCTCTGGGCGTCGACGACGAAAATGATCACCCTGCCGTCATTGGTCTGCCACTGGACGAAATAGGCCGGACGTCCGCCGGCCTCGCCCTGGGTTGTGTTGAGCTGCCGGCCCGGGGTGCGGGCCGAAATCGTGGCGATGACCTGGGACAGCGGCACCTGCCGGCCACCGCGCACCGCCTCGCGAGCGGTGTCCTGATCGCCCCGACCGCCGCCATATGAGGATCGGCCGTAGTCGGGGCCAGGCTGTGCATGGCCCGCCGCGGGAACGGCGACCATCAGCGCGGCGATGACGAGAAGGCGTTTCATGGTCAGAAGGATTACAACCAAGTCACTGAACCGAGCCTGAATGGCAGGTTTATGAATGGCCCGCGGCGGTCTGTCACTCCGACCGCACCCCGATCACTTCTTCTTGGGCGTGTATGGCCGTTCTTTTCGCCAGCGTTCGGCGAAGGCTTCGAGCTCGGCGTCGGGCTTTTCGGGCAGCATCAGGACGATGCGGGCCAGCAGGTCGCCGCGCTTGCCGCGCGAATCCGAGCCGCCCCGGCCCTTCAGGCGCAGGGATTGGCCGCTGTTGGCGCCCTTGGGCACGGTCAGCGTCACCGGGCCGTCCGGCGTGCGCGCCTCGACCTTGCCGCCCAGCACGGCGTCGGGAATCGAAACCGCCAGGTCCATGACCAGGGCCTCGCCCTCGCGCCGGAAGATCGGGTGCGGCCTGATCACCAGTTCGATGAACGCATCGCCCGGGCCGGATCGTCCCGGCGAGCCCTGGCCCTTCAGGCGTAGGGTCTGGCCTTCTTCGGCGCCCTTCGGAATGCTGACGTCGATGGTGCGGCCGTCGGAAAAGGCGATGCGCTTCTTCGCGCCATGGATGGTGTCTTCCAGGTCGATCTCGAGCTTGGCCCGGACATCGGCGCCCTTTTGCGAGAAACCGCCGAACCCGCCGCCACCGCCGCCCCGGCGGCCGAGGATCTCGCTGAACAGGTCGCCAAGATCGGCGCCCTCCATGCTTTCGGCGTTGCGCGATTGATTCCAGGGACCGCCGCCACCGGCGCCGCCGAAGCCGCGCATGGTCTCGCGGCCGTCGGCGTCGATCTCGCCGGCGTCGAACTTCTTGCGCTTCTCGACGTCGCCCAGGATGTCGAAGGCGGCGCTGACCTGCTTGAAGCGTTCCTCGGCGGCCTTGTTGCCCGGATTGGTGTCGGGGTGATGCTGCTTGGCGAGCTTGCGGAACGCCTTGCGGACCTCGTCGGCGCTCGCGCCGCGAGACACACCGAGTTCCAGATAGGGGTCGCGCGCCAAGGAAAAGACCTCTCGAAAACGTGTAAGAAACTCAGGGCCCTCAATTAGGCCGTTTGGCGAGGCGCGCAAGCCTCAATGTGACATATTTGCCACATATATGCGAAGCGGCTAGTCGTCGCCCCGCTCCTCTAGCAGATCCCAGGCGGCATATTGGATGGCGTCGTCGGGGTCGGCGAGGGTCTCCTCGCTGACCGTTTCGCCGCGGATCGAAACCCCGGCGCTATGGACGCTTTCCGGATCGCCCGAGATCAGCGGGTGCCAGTCGGCCAGGCCCCGCCCCTCGTTCACCCGGCGATAGGCGCAGCTGAGCGGCATCCATTTCAGGGTGTCGACATTCTGCGGCGTCAGCTTGATGCAGTCAGGCACGTGGCGCTTGCGCTGGGCGTAGTTCGAACAGGCGCAGCTCTCGGAATCAAACAGACGGCAATGCACTCTGGTGGGAATGATCTCGCCGGTGTCTTCATCTTCGAAACGGATCAGGCAGCACAGGCCGCAACCGTCGCAGAGGCTCTCCCACTCGCGCGGCGTCATCTCAGCGAGAGACTTCGTTTCCCAGAAAGGCCTCGAAGCCATGCTACAGGCGTCCTACACAAACTCAGAAGCCGACCCAGACTATCCGTGACCGACAATAATAACGATCCGCGCGCCTCAAAGGCGCCCACCGGCGGCCTGCGCCGCGGGAAGTCCGCCGCAACCAAGCCGGACGAACCGTTCCGCGCCGACCTGCCCCGTGGGCGCGCTAAAGGCAAGCGCGGCGGCGGCGGCCAAGGGCCGCGGCGGCCGCTGAACCTGCGTTGGTTGTGGATCACCCTGGCCCTGATCGGGGGGCTTGGCCTCGCCACGGTGCTGGTCGCGGCCGACTACATCAACAAGAACTACCTGCAGGATCTGCCCGAGGTTCCCAGCCGTCAGGCGCTCTACGCCTCGACCCGCGCCCCGGCGATCAAGTTCTACGACATGAACGGCGTGTTCCTGGCCTCACGCGGACCGCAATACGGCGAGGACGTCCGCCTGGCCCGCCTGCCCAACTATGTGCCCAAGGCCTTCCTCGCCGCCGAAGACCGTCGTTTCTACCAGCACGGGGCGGTCGATTTCTGGGCCATCGCCCGGGCCGCGCGCGCCAACCACCAGGCCGGCCGGGTGGTCGAGGGCGGCTCGACCATCTCCCAGCAACTCGCCAAGGGCCTGTTCCTCAGCCCCGACCAGAACCTGCGCCGCAAGATCCAAGAGGCCGCCCTGGCCTATAAGCTGGAGCAGGTGATGACCAAGGACGAGGTGCTCGAGCTCTATCTCGACCGCATCTATTTCGGGGCCAACACCTTCGGGCTGGACGGCGCGGCGCGCACCTATTTCGGCAAGCCGGCCAGCCAGCTGACCCTGGCCGAAGCCGCCCTGCTCGCGGCCCTGCCCAAGGCGCCCTCGCGGATGGCGCTCCACCACAACATGGAGGGCGCGCTGAAGCGCCAGCGCCTGGTGCTGGAACGGATGGTCGGCGAGAACTGGATCAGCCAAGACGAGATGAACGCGGCGATCGCCTCGCCGCCGAAGCTCGCAGCCACGGCCCTGGCCAATGACGGCGACAACGGCTACGCGCTCGACTACGCCACCGGCGAGGTCCTGAAGATGGTGGGTCCGAACTCGCCCGACCTGGTCGTGCGCCTGACCATCGACACCAAGCTGCAGGCCACCGGCGCCCAGGTGCTGAGACGCATCATCGAGGGCCAGGGCAAGGCCAGCGGCGCCAGCCAGGGGGCGATGATCTCCATCGACGCCAGGGGCGCGATCCGCACCATGGTCGGCGGCGTCGACTATACCCGCAGCGTCTTCAACCGCGCGGTCCAGGCCAAGCGCCAGCCGGGCTCCAGCTTCAAGCCCTTCGTCTACGCCGCCGCCCTGGAGAAAGGCGTCCTGCCGACCGACATCCGCGTCGACAGCCCGGTGAAGATCGGCGACTGGGAACCCAAGAACTACGGTGGCCGCTATCGCGGCGCGGTGACCGTGGAGACGGCCCTGGCGCAATCGCTCAACACCGTGGCGGTCAAGCTGGGCGAAGAGGTCGGAACCGCCGCGATCGCCAATCTGGTCTCGCGGTTCGGGATCACCACCCTGCCGCCGAACCCCAACCTCTCAGTCTCGCTAGGCGCTTACGAGGTGCCGCTGATCGAGATGACCTCGGCCTATCAGGTGTTCCAGCAGGCCGGGAACCGCATCACGCCCTTCATCGTCAGCGAGATCGCCACCATCGACGGGCAGATCATCTTCTCTCACCAGACCGCCTCGCCGGTCCCGGCCTATGACATCCACTGGGCCAGCATGATGGTGAAGATGATGCAGAAGGTGGTCACCAGCGGCACCGGCACGCGCGCCGCCTTCGATCGCCCGGCGGCCGGCAAGACCGGCACCAGCCAGAACTGGCGCGACGCCTGGTTCATCGGCTTCACCCCGGACTACGTGGCCGGGGTCTGGGTCGGCAACGACGACGACAAGCCGATGAACAAGGTGACCGGCGGCGAGGTCGCGGCCGCGATCTGGCATGACTACATGGTGGTCGCCCACGCCGGCCTGCCGGCGCGCGATTTCGACTGGCTGCTGCCCGATCCGGTCCCGACCTATGAGGAGGACCCGCGCAACGGCTTCTTCCAGGGTCTGGCCGAGGATTTCGAGGAAACCCGGGTCGAGGCTGAGCCGCCCCCCGCGCCGCCGCCAGTGATCGAGCCGCCGGCCCCCACCACCCAGCCGCCGGTCACGATGGAGCCGATCCCGAACTGAGGAGTCGCTTGAAGCGCCCGGTGCGGCTATGTCCCTGGCCGCATGAAGCCCCCTATTCTCGCGCTTAAAAACGTCCGTCTCGCCGACGGGCCGAAGATGTTGTTCGACGGCGTCGATCTGGCCGTGGAGCCGCGCTCGCGCGCCTGCCTGGTCGGACGCAACGGCGCCGGCAAGTCGACCCTGCTGAAGATCCTCGCCGGCCAGATCCAGGCCGACGACGGCGAGCGCAGCATCCAGCCCGCCACCCGCATCACCTATGTCCCGCAGGAGCCGGAGATCACCGGCGAGACCCTGCTGGACTACGTCACGCTCGGCGGCGCCGAACCCCATCGCGGGGAAGCGGCCCTCGAACTGTTCAGCATGGACCCGGGCAAGTCCGCCAAGGGCCTCTCGGGCGGCGAGATCCGCCGCGCGGCCCTGGCCCGCGCCTTCGCCGAGGAGCCGGACATCCTGCTGCTCGACGAGCCGACCAACCACCTGGACATCCTGGCCATCGAAACCCTGGAGACCGAGCTCGCCTCCTCGCGTTCGGCCCTGGTCATCGTCAGCCACGACCGCGCCTTCTTGGGCCGCGTCACCAACCGCTCGTTCTGGCTGGAGCACCGCAAGATCCGCCGACTGGATAAGGGCTTTGTGGAATTCGACGCCTGGGTCGAGCGGGTCCTGGCCGCCGAGGCCGAGGAAGGCCGTAAGCTCGATAAGCTGCTCGAGAAGGAAGAATACTGGCTGCAGCGCGGCGTCACCGGCCGCCGGGCCCGCAACGAGGGCCGACGCCGCGCCCTGATGGACCTGCGCAAGACCAAGGTCGAACGCCTGCGCGAGGTGCGCGGCGACCTGTCGATGGGCATCGCCTCCTCCGGCATGTCCGGCCAGCGGGTCGCCGAGGTGAAGGGCATCTCCAAGTCCTTCGGTGATCGGACGCTGGTGAAGGAGTTCTCCACCCGCATCCTGCGCGGCGACCGGGTCGCCATCGTCGGGCCGAACGGCGCCGGCAAGACCACGATGGTCAAGCTGCTGCTGGGCGAACTCGCCCCCGACGAAGGCAGCGTCAACCTCGGGGCCAATCTGGAGATCGCCTATATCGACCAGGCGCGCGCCGACCTGAAGCCGGACATGATGCTGCGGGACGTCCTGACCCCGATGGGCGGCGACCAGGTGATGGTGCGCGGCCAGCCCAAGCACGTCGCCGCCTACGCCAAGGACTTCCTGTTCACCGACCAGCAACTGCGCCAACCGGTCCGCAGCCTGTCAGGCGGCGAACGCAACCGCCTGCTGCTGGCCCGCGCCCTGGCGACCCCCGCCAACCTGCTGGTGCTCGACGAACCGACCAACGACCTGGACATGGACACCCTCGACCTGCTCGAGGACCTGTTGGCTGACTATGAGGGCACGTTGATCCTGGTCAGCCACGACCGCGACTTCATCGACCGGCTGGCCACCTCGACCATCGCCCTGGACGGCCGCGGGAACTCGGTCGAGACCCCCGGCGGCTGGCAGGATTTCCTGTCGCAGAACCCCGGCTTCTTCCGCGCCATCGGGGCCACGTCGACGCCCGCCGCGTCCAAGGCCGCGCCGGCCAAGGCCGAAACCGCCAAGCCGACCAAGCTCTCCTACAAGGACCAGCGCCGGTTGCAGGAACTGGACAGCGCCATCGCCGCCCTGCCCGGCAAGATCAAGAAACTGGAAACCGACCTCGCCGACCCCGGCCTCTACGCCCGCGACATCGCCGCTTTCGACAAGATCAACAAGACCCTGGAGGCGTCGCGCAAAGAGCTGTCAGCCGCCGAAGAGGAATGGTTGGCGCTGGAGGAACGCCGCGAGGCCCTGGAGACCAGCCGCTAGGCTCTAGCGAACAAAGCAGGCCGCGCTCAAACGGGCGCAGAAGGCCTGCGCCTCGTCGCGGGTCTGGAAGCCGGTGATCAGCGCGCGGTGGAAGACCTTGCCGTCCACCGTGACGCTGCGAACCGAGGTGGAGAGCGGCGCGCTCACCTTCCCCTTCACCCGCGCCAAGGCTTCGCGAGCCTGGCTCTCGGTGGACGAGGCGGCGATCTGGACGCTGACCTTGCCGGGCGTCTTAGGCTTCGCAGGCGCGGGCTTCGGCGCGGCAGGCTTGGCCGGGGCCGGCTTCAACGCGGGCTTCGGCGCCGGCTTGTCGGCGACCGGCCAAGGGATTTCAGGACGAAGCGGCGGCGGCGTCGCCGCGGGCGCGCCGGCTCTAGCCAGCCGCGCGTCGATCGAGGTTCGGAAGGGCCGATCTTCGTCCGGTGCGGGCCGGGCGCGTTCGACGACCGGGGCCGCAGCCGGGACCGACGCCGTCACCGCAGGACGTTTAGGCGGTGTCGCGGCGACCGTCGCACGTCGCGCAGGCGCGGCGGGCGTGGGCGCGGCCGCCGCCACCCGGGGCCCCGAACCGCAGATGTCTCCCATCACGTCGGACAGATAGGCGCCGGGCGAGGGTTGAACCCATCCGCCAGGCGTCTGGCGATTGACCACCTGCCCCTTGCCCTTCGGCTCGCTGAACACCGCCATCTTCACCACCATCTCGCGACGGCGGACGCAGTCGACGTTCACCGTCGATTGCATGGAGCGATAGCCCATGATCTGGGCGGCGTCGCTGGAGACGACTTCCCCCTGCAGGACCACGCCCTCGATGACCCCGCCGCCGACGCTGGGGGTTCCACGGCTGCGGATCGCGATCACCATGTCCGGCTTCACCGACACGACCGAGGCGCGAGCCAGGCCGCTGGCGGCGATCGCGCGACGTTCGACGGCGCTCCACGACGCGTCGCTCGCTTCAGCCGCCGCGCCTTGAGCAAAAGCCGCGCCCGCGATGACCACGACCGCCGCCGCAAACCGCACTCGAACTCTCACGCCAGTGGGCCTCTCTTAACCAAGCTAATTCAGTCAAGCCGTCGCATAGATCGGTTCGCCATAACAGAGTCGGCGGCAATGAAGTCGTGGCGCGGCGCAACCCAGCATTCCTGTGGATCGTTTTTGGGGGCTTGGCCTGCTGCGACATACTGTCCAGCGGGCGCGCGCCTTAAACCTTTGGTTCCTAAGGCGGGCGCAGGGTTTTCTCGAACTTGCGGGAACGCCCGATGGCTCGGACCAACCGGTCTCACAACCTGATGCTCAGCGGCGGCCTGGTCTTGGCCTTCGTCGCCTGCGTGCTGTTCAGCCTGACCCTGACCCGGGGCAGCGAAGGCGTGGCCGTCATCTGGTTGGCCAGCGGCATCCTTGCGGCCGCATTCCTGCTGCTGCCCTGGCGCTGGAGCCTGGGCATGGTCGTCATCTGCTTCAGCTTCAATTTCGGCTACAATCTGGTGGTCGGGAACTCACCGATAGCGTCCTTCATCTTCCCGGTGCTCACCTTCTCGGAGGCGTTCGGCGCCGCTTGGCTGGCCCGCAGGACCTGCGGCGCGACCGTGCGCCTGACCAGCTTCAACCGCGTGGCGCGCCTGCTCCTGCTGGCTGTCGCTCCCGCCACCGCGGCCAGCGCGCTGGCCGCGGCCGACATCTTCACGATCTACGGCCGCAACTTCGACAGCGTCCTGACCAGCTGGTTCTACGGCCACGCCCTGGGGATGGCGATCATGCTGCCGGCGGTCCTGCTGATCGCCCGCCCCGAAATGGTCCGCGATTTTCGCCGCTCCCCCTGGGAAGAAATCGGGCTCTATGCGCTGATCGCCGCGGTCAGCACGCTGATCTTCCTGCCGGTGCGGTTTCCCATGCCGCTGCTGATCTTCCCGGCCCTGGCGCTGCTGTCCTTCCGGCTGGGGCCAAGAGGCGCCGCCGTCTCCGCCTTGATCATGGCCGCCATCCTCTCCAGTCTGGTGATCGTGGTTTCGACGCCGCCCAACCAGGCGACCTGGACCCTGGCGGAAAAAACCCGCGGCCTGCAGTTCCTGATCGCGGTCGGCTTCTTCACCAGCCTGGCCACCGCCATGGCCATCGCCAACCAGAAGCGGATGAAGCGGCTGTGGGCCAGCCGCAGCCGGATCGCCCGCCTGGCCCAGGCCCGCGCGGTCGCCGCCGGCCTCGCCAAGACCGAATTCCTGGCGACGATGAGCCACGAAATCCGCACGCCGATGACCTCGATCGTCGGCTTCACCGAGGTGCTGCTCAAGCGCGAGGACTTGCCCGACCCCGCCCGGCGGCAATTGGCCCTGATCGACCGGGCCGGCGCCTCGCTGCTGACCGTGGTCAACGACATCCTGGACTTCTCCAAGGTCGAGGCCGGCGAGGTGGAGCTACGCCCGAACCAGGCCCTGCCCCGCGCCATCGCCCAGGACGCCCTGGCCATCGTCACCGAGGCCGCCCGCCGCAAAGACATCGACCTGCAGCTCAGCTTCATCGGACCCGTGGAATCCCCGGTGCTGATCGACGACCTGCGCGTGCGCCAGATCCTGCTCAATCTGCTGTCCAACGCCATCAAGTTCACCGAGCGCGGCCGGGTCGGCCTGGAACTCCAGGTCTTCGAGCAGGGCGACGGCGCCCATCTGCTGCGGTTCAAGATCTCCGACACCGGGATCGGGATCCCCTCCGACCAGGTCGAGCGCCTGTTCAAGCGCTTCAGCCAAGGCGACTCCTCGGTCAGCCGCACCCATGGCGGCACGGGGCTGGGACTGGCCATCTGCAAGGGTCTGACCGACCTGATGGGGGGCAAGATCGGCGTCACGAGCACCCTTGGCGCCGGGTCGACCTTCTGGTTCGAACTGATCGCCCCTCGGGCGCAGACCGGCGCGGCCGCCAAGCCGGCGCGCCCTGATGACGGCCCGCTGAAGGCGCGGATCCTGCTGGTCGACGATCACCCGATGAACCGGGAGCTGGGCGCGACGGTGCTGGGGCTGCTCGGTTGCGAGGTGGTCCTGGCCGAGAACGGCGAAGAGGGTGTGGCGGCGGCCAAGATCGGCGATTGCGACCTGATCCTGATGGACGTTCACATGCCGCGCATGGACGGACTGGAGGCCACCCGCGCCATCCGCGCCCTGGGCGGCGTCAACGCCGTCGTCCCGATCATCGCCATGAGCGCCGACGTCATGCCGGAGATGGAGGCCGCCTGCCTGAAGGCCGGCATGAACGCCGCCGTCGGCAAGCCGATCCAGATCCAGGCCCTGCACGACGTGCTGGCCAAGTGGCTCTCCCCCGACCCCAACGCGGCGGCGGCCTAAACTTCCGCGACTGCGACCTTGGAACGACGCACGCCAGCGCATAGGCTCGCGCCCGTTCAGTTTGGGGGATGTCCATGAAGGTCCTGCGTCTCGTCGCCGTCGCGCTTGCGGCCCTGGTGTGCGCCTGTTCTCCAACTGAGAAACAAGCCGCCGCCCCTGCCGACGGCGCGCCCACCAAGATCCGCTTCGCCACCGACTGGCGCGCCCAGGCCGAACAGGGCGGCTTCTACCAGGCTGTGGCCACCGGCGAGTACGCCAAGCGCGGCCTGGACGTGCAGATCGTCCAGGGCGGCCCCGGCGTGAACGTGCCGCAGTTGCTGGCCTCCGGCGCGGTCGAGGCGGGCATGGGCTCCAACAGCTTCATCGTCATGAACCTCGCCAAGGAGAACATTCCGGTGAAGGCCGTGGCGGCGATGATGCAAAAGGACCCGCAGGTCCTGATCGCCCACCCCGGCCAAGGCCTGGAGAAGATCGCCGACCTGAAAGGCCGCCCGATCCTGCTGTCCGACGCCTCGGTCACCGCCTTCTGGGTCTGGCTGAAGTCAAAGTACGGCTTCACCGACGATCAGGTCCGCAAATACACCTTCAACGCCGCGCCCTTCCTGTCCGACAAGCGCGTGGTCCAGCAGGGCTACGTCACCTCCGAGCCCTATACGATTGAAAAGCAGGCGGGACTGAAGACCAAGGTCTTCCTGCTCGCCGACGAGGGCTATCCCGGCTACGCCACCATGATCCTCATGCCCGACAGCTTGATCGCCCAGAACCCCGCGGCGGTGAAGGCCTTCGTCGAGGCCTCGGCCGCCGGCTGGAAGAGCTATCTCGACGGTGACGCGGCGCCGGGCGACGCCCTGATCAAGAAGGACAATCCGGAAATGACCCAGGACGTCCTCGATCAAGCCCGCGAAAAGCTGAAATCCTACGGCATCGTCGATTCCGGCGACGCCAAGACCGGCGGCCTCGGGGTGATGACCGACGCGCGCTGGGCCGAGTTCTTCAAGGTCGCCTCCGAGCAAGGCGTCTACCCGCCGACCATGGACTACAAGCGCGCCTACACCCTGCAATTCGTGACACCTGCGGCGAAGTAGGCGGGTGTCGGTGAGCGTTGCGACGTTAGACGGGGTCGAGGTCGACTATCCTGGGCGCGGGCGAGCGCTCGGGCCGGTCAGCCTCACCATCACCGCCGGCGAGGTCCTGGCGCTGGTCGGGCCCTCGGGCTGCGGCAAGTCCACGGCGCTTCGGTTGCTGGCCGGGCTGGAAGGCCCGACGCGCGGAACCCTGACCCGCGCCGCCGGTCGCGGCGAGACCGCCGTGGTCTTCCAGGCGCCGACCCTGGCGCCCTGGCTGACGGCCCAGGCCAATGTCGCCCTGCCCCTCGAGCTATCGCGCGTTCCCCGGACCGAGGCCTATGCCCGTGCCGCGCTCGCACTGGAGCGTGTGGGCCTGGCCGCCGCGGTGCAGGCCCGCCCGGCGACCCTGTCCGGCGGCATGGCCATGCGGGTCTCGCTGGCCCGCGCCCTGGTCACCGAGCCGCGCCTGATGCTGCTGGACGAACCGTTCGCGGCCCTGGACGAGATCACCCGCCGCACCCTGGCCGACGATGTGCTGGCGCTGTGGAGCGCCTCGCGTCCGGCCATCGTCTTCGTGACCCACAATGTCGAGGAGGCCGTCTACATGGCCGACCGCGTCGTGGTCCTGACCCGCGGCCCGGGCCGCATCGCCGGCATCACCCAGGTCGCCGGCGCCCTGCCCCGCCCCGCCGGCTTCCGCACCTCGGAGGGTTTCCGGGCGGCGGTCGAAGAGGTGACGAACCTGCTGGCCCAGGGCATGGAGAGCGCGGCATGACCCGCGCGCTCGCACCCTTCGTGCTGATCGCCATCCTGCTGGCGGCCTGGGAGATCGCCGTGCGGGCGATGGGGGTCCCGGCCTACTTCCTGCCCCCGCCCTCGGGGGTCGCCGTCGCCCTGGCCGAAAACCTGCCCAGCCTGATGGCCGCGGCTTGGATCACCCTGTCGACGGCGATCATCGCCCTGGTCATCGCCAGCCTGGTCGCCATCGCCGTCGCCGTCATCATCGGCCTCAACCCGGTCCTGGAGGCCGCCGTCCGTCCGCTCGCCTCAGTGCTCCAGGTGACGCCGGTGGTCGCCATCGCGCCGCTGGTGCTGATCTGGGCCGGGATCGACCACCCGGAGCGGGCGATCATCGCCCTGGCCGTGCTGGTGGCCTTCTTTCCGATCTTCTCGGGCGCGGTCACCGGACTGCGCGCCGCCGATCCGGACCTGGAGCGGCTGTTCGACCTCTATGGCGCCGGCCGCTGGCAGCGGGTGATGCGCCTGCGCCTGCCCTCGTCGGTGCCGTTCCTGCTGGAGGGCCACAAGGTGGGCGCGGGCCTGGCCATCATCGGCGCTGTCGTGGCGGAGTTCGGCGCGGGGTCGGGCGGCGTTCGCGGATTGGCCTGGCAGATCCTCGACGCGGGCAACAAATTGCAGACCGCCCGGATGATCGCCGCCCTGGTGGTCCTGGGGCTGATGGGCGTGGTTCTGCACGCCCTGCTGGACCGGGCCGAGCAGGCCGGCCTGAAATGGTGGCGCGGGCGTTAAGCTCAGCCGTTAGGCGGGGATTAAGCGGCGGTGGGTTAACGCTCTTGAGCCATGCGCCTTGTCCTCGCCATAGCCGTCGTGTTCGCATGCCCGCTGGCCGCCGCCGCGCAAAGCGCCGGGGACCGCTACGGGCCGTGGTCGAACGCGCGCGTCGAGAGCGCCGCGACCGCCGCGGCGGGCGCAGCCTATCAGGGCCGGACGCTCGGCTGGGCCAACAAGCAGATCGCGGGCCCGAAACCTCAGCAGGCTGAGATCCGCCCGCAGCCAACCGCCGCGAGCAACCTGCCCGCCGCTCCGGGCATCTACCGCGCGCCGCCGGCCTCGACCTATGTCCCCTTCCAGCCGCAGGTTCCGCTGTCCATGCAGCAGGCCGCTCTGGTCGCGCCCGTCGCTCCGCCTGTCCAGCCTGCCGCCGCGCAACCGCGCAAGGCCCTGCCGACCAGCATCTATGGCGAAGCCGCGCCGCAAGCCGCGCCCGCCCCGGCCGCCCCGCCGCAAAAGCTGGCCGCCTTGGCCCCAACGCCTACGCCCGCGCGAACCGTCGGCGGCGCCACCCGGCTCTATTCGGTGCATCGCGGCTACGGCCTCACGCCCGACGCCATTCCAGAGCCGCCAGCCGGTAATCGTTACGTCCTGATCGGTCCGCCTGACGGCGGCGGCGTCGAGGCGAAGTCCAACATTGAAGATGACGCGCCGGACAATCGTCCGGCCGCCTTCTGAAGAAGACCGTTTCCATGGCGCGCAGCAAACTTCACGACCTGATCGAGATGGCCCAGGAGCCATCCAGCGAACGGCGCCGCGAGCTGCTGCGCGGCGTGACCGACCTATTCTTCTCCAACGAAGGTGTTCGCGGCCCCGAGGAGATGGGCCTGTTCGACGACGTGATGAGCCAACTGGCCGGCGAAATGGAAGAGGCGGTCCGCGCCGAGCTCGCCATCCGCATGGCCGGCGCCGAGACGCCGCCGAGCGGGCTGTTGCGGGACCTGGCCCGCGACGTGTCCATCGAGGTCGCCCGGCCGGTGCTGGCCAACTCCAAGGCGCTGACAGAGGACGACCTGCTGTCCGTCGTCCGCACGCGCGGCCAAGACCATCTACGCGCCATTTCGCAACGCCCGCTGGTTCCCGAGGCGGTGTCGGAAGCCATCGTCGAGCGCGGCGACGACGCCACCTTGGGCGTCCTGCTGGCCAACGAAGGCGCACGGCTGTCGCGCGAAACCCAGGAGCTGGTGGTTGACCGGGCCAGCGACAATCCGGCCCTGCACGCCGCCGTCGTGGCGCGCAAGTCGCTGCCGATCGACCTGCTGAACGAGATGTATTTCGTGGTCGAAGCCCGCCTGCGCGGCGAGATCCTCGCCCGCAACGAGACCGTCGATCCGGCCGAGTTGGACGCCGCCCTCGCCGCCGGCCGCAAGCAGCTGGCCGCCCGCGACGGCTCCCTGCCGGCCGACTATGCCGAGGCCGAGACCCAGGTCCGCCTGCTGCGGCAACGCGACGCCATCACCCCGCAGGTGCTGGCCGGCTTCCTGCGCGCGCGTGAAACCACCAAGTTCCTGGTCGCGCTCAGCGAAATGGCCGACATCGATTTCCACACCGCCCGCCGGATCCTGGAGCGGCGCGAGTTGGACGCGCTGTCGATCGTCTGCAAGGCGGCCGGCTTCGACCGCTCGCTCTACCTGACCTTCACGGTGCTGATCCTCGACCGCGACGCCAACGCCATGGGCCGGGCGCGCGAATACGGCGAGCTCTACGAAGCCCTGCCGCGTGAAGCGGCCCAGCGCACCATCCGGTTCTGGCGCGTACGCCGCCGCTCCGGCGACATGGCCGCCGCCTAGGGCAGATCGTAGCGGATCGGCACCCTTATCCGACCGCCGACGGTAGGCAGGCCCTCCGCCGTCCAGCGGCTGACCTCGAACGCGTTCGCCAGGGCAAGCGCCGAGGCTGCAAAGCCAAGTCCCGCCGGCTCTTCCTTCTCAGGCGCACAGCCGGAAAGTCGCCCGCCGGACGCCACGTCGCATGCGATGATCACACGGGCCTGGCGAACGCCAGCCTGAATCGCGGCGTTCGGATAGCCTGCCATCATGTCCTCGCCCTTCGGGAGAGCGGTCCAGCGGGGCTTGCCGATCAGGCGCCTTTCCGGATCGAGCATCTCGACCGCGAAGGTGAATGGGATCTGGGTCATGACGCCGACCGTCGACTTGCCGTCCGACATGGCCGCCGGGCCGCGGAACTCACCGACCAGCGTCTTCGCGGCGGCAGCGAAGCCGTGCCTCTTCGGCTCCTCCTGAAGGGCGTCGCATCGGCCGATCTTGCCGTCTTCCTTGAACTTGCAAACGAGCGTGACCCGCCCACCGACCTGCGCCTCCCGCGCCTTCAGCGGATAGACTGCCGCGACTTGGGCATAGGTCGGCGCCTGGCGCCAGGACACATCGCTCAATACCTCGCGCGTAAGCGGCGCGTAGAGGCCCTGGCCCGGGATGTGCGAGCCGGTGGCCGTGCGCGGCGCCACGAAATTGATCGGGATACTGGCGCCGCTGACCACCGGCTTTCCATCGCGCGTCGCTGGTTTCATCAGGAACTGCGGGGTCAGGGCTATGGCTGCGGCGCCAAAGCCCGCGCCAGCTGGCGTCTCGCTTTCCACGATGCAGTCAAACAGCGCGCCCTGCGTGCTGATCTTGCAGGCGATTTGAGCGCGGCCGCCGATGCCGGCCTTCATCGCTTGGGTCGGCCACACGGCCAGCAAGTCCTCGGCGGATGGCTTCTTCAGCCAGTCCGCCTCAGTTTCCACGGCCAGGGCCGGCCCGATCATTGTCATCAGGCCCAATAGGACCGTGGCTAGGCCAAGCGCTCGCATGTTCCCCCCAGAACAACCGCGTAACGCTTGACGCAAACACGCCTGGGTAGCAAGCGGCCTAGTAGGCCGACTTTGCGGATGCTCCTGCGGTGCTGAGACGCTCCAGGGCGTCGGCGGCGATCGCGCTCAGCGAGCGCAGCCCCATCTCGCCGAACACGTCGAGGGCGGCGTTCAGCGCCATGGCCGCCGAGGCGCGTTCGCCGCGATCCAGGCCGGTGATGTCCATGCGGGCTTCATAGAGCCGGGCGAGGTTCACCTGCAGCAGGGCCCAGGCGGCCGGGTCGCGCTTGGCGGCGATGGCGGTCAGTTCGATCTTGAACGCGGACTCAGCGGCGTCCAGCACGGTGAGATCGCCGGAGAGCTCGGCCGAGCGCGCCAGGCAGAGGGCGCGGTTAGAAGCGCCGAACGCGCGCAGCGACAGGGCCGGAGCGTTCTTCAGCACGTAGGCGGCGCGATCGTAGCAGGTGACGGCCTGCTCATAGGCGCGCTCCGACGCGCCGGCTTCACCCAGCGCCTGAAGGCCCTGGGCCAGGGCGGTCTGAATCCGCGCCCAATCGAGCGGGCTCTGTTCGCGGGAAAGTTCGCTGACCACCTCGGCCAGGGCGCTGACGGCCTCTGCCATCACCTCGACCTCGCCGGTGACCTCGCCCAGCAGGCTGAGCGCCTGGCCACGCAGCGCCACGGCGCGGGCCCAGCTCAGCGGCTCATAGGCGACGTCCAGCCCATCGGCGGCGCGGTCGGCTTCGTCGTGGGCCATGGTGAGAAGTTCGGTGTCACGCAGGCGCGCGCCCCAGCCGATCAGCAGGTCGGCGAGCACGAGGCGGGCCTCGACCGCCAGCAGCCGCGCGGCGCGGCAACGGCGGGTCAGGCTTTCCAGCCCGGAGATCGGACCTGCGAACCGGGCGGCGGCGATGCGGGCGGCCTGGGCGTCGCCGGTCGCCATCTGTTCGCGCGCTTCGATGGCGACAATGCCGACATCGGCCAATGGCAGGGAGAGCCCGCCGCGCGCGGCCGAACGGGCGTCACGGAAAGCGACGTCGGCGGCGGCGTTCAAGCCTTCATCGCCGAACAGCTCGGCGCCCAGCATGGCGCAGAAGGCCTGTTCGCAGCGCGCCCGCGCCCAGCCGTCCGGCCGGCGGTCGCGCCCGAAGGCCTCGGCGGCGGCCTCGGCGGTGGCGGCGGCCTTGCGCAGCGCGGCCGCGTCGCCCGAGCGGCGGGCGACCTCGCGCCAGATAATGGCGCTTTCCAGCCGGCGCTGGGCCTTGTCCTTGGCCCCCACCCGGCCGGCGGCGATATCGGCGGCGCGGCCCTCCTGGGCGATCATTTTGAGATCGAGCAGCTCCAGCAACGAGGCGTCGCCGCCCGTCAGCCCGTCACGCGGGGCGTTGAGGGAGTCAGAGCCGAACAGACGCTTTAGCTCTCGACCGAACTCGAACATGACCAGGCTCCGATCACCTCGCGGCGTCTCATCACGGGACGCCTACGGAAGGTTCAGACCAGACGGAGCAAACCCGGAGCCGAGTTCGTAAACAAGTGGTTAACTTGCTGGTTATGGTTAACGAAGTCTGAATTTCTTGTGTACGGACATTAACCCTAACTGGCCCGGAACTTGCGTAGGCCCGCCCAGGCTGGAAGAGACCGGCTACGGCCACACGACCATGGGGGTCCTGGCCCCGTTCGGGAACCGGCTGCGGTTCTCGCAGCCGGACGCCGACTAGGCGCGTTCCTTCGACCGCTCGAAACCGATCTTCGGGAAGCGTTCGGCCACGTAGCCGATTTCCCAGGACGACTTGGCCAGGAACACCGGCTGCTCGTCGATGTCGGTCCCCATCGCGCCCTTGTGCTTATTGGCGAAGTCCTCGACCTCGGCCTTTTCGCCGGTCAGCCAGCGGGCCTCGGAATAGGGCGCCGGCTCGAAGATCACGTCGAGCTGGTACTCGTTGGACAGCCGGTCGGCCATGACCTCGAACTGCAGCGGTCCGACCGCGCCAACGATGAAGTCGGCGCCGATCACCGGGCGGAACAGCTGGGTCACCCCCTCCTCGGCCAGGCCTTCCAGCGCCTTCTTCAGGTGCTTGGCCTTGAGCGGGTCCTTCACGCGCACCCGCTGCAGGATTTCCGGCGCGAAGTTCGGCAGCCCGGCGAAGCGCAGGGTCCCGGTCTCCGACAGGCTGTCGCCCACCCGCAGGACGCCGTGGTTGGGGATGCCGATCACGTCGCCGGCGAAGGCTTCCTCGGCCAGTTCGCGGTCGGAGGCGAAGAACATGATCGGCGCATTGACCGAAAGCTGACGTCCGGTGTTCTGGACCTTCAGCTTCATGCCACGCTGGAACTTGCCCGAGGTCAGTCGCAGGAAGGCGATCCGGTCGCGGTGGTTGGGGTCCATGTTCGCCTGGACCTTGAAGACGAAGCCGGTGACCTCGGAGTCGCCCGGCGCGACATGGGTGGATGCGCCGGCCTTCACCGCAGACATCGCCTTCGGCGGCGGAGCGTAGGCGCCCAGGCCCTCCAGAAGCTGATCGATGCCGAAGTGGCGCAGGGCCGAGCCGAAGAACACCGGCGTCATGTGGCCTTCGAGGAACGACTGGGGATCGAAGGGCTTGGAGGCCTCCTGGACGAGCATGGAGCCCTCTTCCAGTTCGGCCTGTTCGTCGGGATCGAGGTAGCGGTCGACCGCATTGCCGTGGAAGGCGATGGCGTCCGGATGGCCCTCATCCTTGTTGTCGTGGGTCTTCTTGGCGAAGGGCAGGAACTTGTCGGTCCGCAGGTCCAGCATGCCCTTGAACCGTCCGCCCGAGCCCGCCGGCCAGAACAGCGGCGCGGGATCCAGCGCCAGCTTCGAGGCGATCTCGTCCAGCAGTTCGATGGGGTCCTGGGCCTCGCGGTCCATCTTGTTGATGAAGGTGACGATCGGGATGTCGCGCAGGCGGCAGACCTCGAACAGCTTCAGGGTCTGGGGTTCGATGCCCTTGGCGGCGTCCAGCACCATGACCGCGGCGTCGGCGGCGGTCAGGGTCCGGTAGGTGTCTTCCGAGAAGTCTTCGTGGCCAGGGGTGTCCAGCAGATTGAACATCAGCCCGGCGTGGTCGAAGGTCATGACGCTGGCCGAGACCGAGATGCCGCGCTCGCGTTCGATCTTCATCCAGTCAGACCGGGTCCGCCGGTTCTCACCGCGCGCGCGCACCGCGCCAGCCGCGCGGATCGCGCCGCCCGCCAGCAGCAGGTTTTCGGTCAGGGTCGTCTTGCCGGCGTCCGGGTGCGAGATGATGGCGAAGGTGCGCCGGCGGGCGGCCTCGGCGGCGGGAGAATTGCTCATGGCCCGCAGGTAGCGCAGCCACGCCCCGCGCGAAAGCCCGCGCGTCGTCTCAGCCCTGCCGATCAGCGCCGCGTGAGGCGATTGCGGTCCCCGAGAAGAGGCATACGGTGGTCCAGCCCCATCGCCATGAGGACGGCGCAATGAAGATGCTTCCAGCCATGTCAGCGCTCACCGCGCTGGCGCTATCTTCGTTCGCCCCGAGCGCCCAGGCCGCCGACAACGGAATTCCGGTAAACCAGGCCCAGTACGCCAACCGCAGCGTCCTGCCCGATTTCACCGCGCCCGACTGCCCAAGCAACCCGCGCGGCCTGACGCAGGTTAAGGGAAACCTCTACCGCCACACCACCGGCGCCGGCTTGGCGGTCCACAGCGGCTTGGTGCTGATCACCAAGGAGGGCGCGCTGGTCATCGATCCGGCCATGACCTGCACCGCCGGCTGGCTGCGCGACGAGATCAAGAACCGCTTCAACGTGTCGGTGAAGTACGTAGTCTACACTCACGGGCACGCCGACCATGTCAGCGGCGCGCAGGTCTTCCAGAAGGACGGGGCCATCGTCGTCGCCAACCAGCGCGCGATCGAGCCGATCGTCGGCGAGAAGATCCCCACCGCGGTTCCCGACCGCGTCTTCGACAAGGACATGACCATCACGCTGGGCGGCGAGACCGTGCTGTTGCACCGGGTGGCGCCCAGCCACTCCGACAGCATGATCATGGTGCTGTTTCCCAAGTACAAAGCGCTGCAGTGCACTGACGTCTGCGAGAGCAAGTCGATGCCCTACAACGACTTCCTGGACTTCTACTATCCCGGCTGGATCGAGACCCTCGACTGGGTCCTGCAGCAGGACGTGGATTTCATCGACGTCGGCCACTACACCCCCGCCACCAAGTCCGATGAGGCGGCGCTGCGCACCTATATGATCGACCTGCACCAGCAGGTGCTGGACCTGGTGCGCAACGGCCAGTCCTGGGATCAGCTCTATCGCAATGTGCGTTTCAGCGACGAGGTGAAGTCGTGGATCGCGTTCGACACCATGCACACCCTGAATGTCATGGGCATGCACCGGTGGGTCACCAATCACCGCCGCGGCGAATGGTGAGGTTGCTCTAAGCCGCCAACCGCCGCCAGACCTGACGGTCGGTCCAGACAGTGTCCATCAGGCCCTGGTCTTGACGGCTGCTCAGGCGCGCCATCACCTCGAAGTCGACATTGGCGTAGCGCAGGGTGACTTCGTCGGGCGTGCAGCCGTAGCGAGGCGCCACGAACAGCGCCGCATTGATCGCCGGGGCCTTGGCCTTGATCAGGGTGGCGAGCCGCCTGGCCCGCTCGGGTCGGTCGAAATGCAGCAGCGGCTCTTCGGAATAGAGTTCCTGACCAAGCTGGCTGACGACGTTGAACGGCAGAGCCCTGAACCGCCGCCCGGCCATCTGCGGCGAGAGCGCCATGCCGCTGAGGTTGATCACAACGTCGTTCAGGAGAAAGAGCATACTCGGCAAGCGCTCACGTTTCGGGAACGCGGTTGTTTGCCATGGCCGTGCTTACGCGGCGGTTGAGGAAGGCGGTGAATCGGCCGCTAACCTTGCCGCTCAGCCCTCCTCCACCGCCTCGGTGAGGAAGTGGCGGCCGTCCTTGTCCTCCACCTCGACGACCCAGATGTCGGGGTCGATGCGGATGGCGCGCTCGATATAACGGTCGAGATCGCTCTCCTGGTCGGAGAGGGCCGGGCGCATCCAGACCCGCTCGCCGTCGCCCCTGGTGGCCTCGCCATAGAGCCTGAACGTGCGGTCGCTTCGGTTCATCACCTTGACCAGGACGCTGCCGGCCCGCGCGTCGCCCTTGCGCACCACGACCGCATATCCGCCGCCCAGTTCGACGCGGCGGATCAGCGCCGCGACCCAGATGTCGGTGGAAAGCAACATTTTGGCGGTCTCGATAACGGAGCGGAAAGGCTGTGCTTCTACGGTCGCCCGAAGTTCTCGAACATACGAGAAAAGAAGGAAGCATGACGAGTACGCGCAGAACCGCGCGGCGCGTCGTGTGTGGATGGATGGGTCTGGCCGCGGCGGGGGGGCTTCTCGCAGCGCCCGGTGTGTCGATGGCGCAGGCCGCCGACCTCTTCTACGAGCGCACGGTGATGGCCGCCGCCGACGCCCGCTGTGGGCTGTTCCAAGCTCCGATCGGGGCCGCGCTGGCGGCGAGCCGCATGCAGGCGCGGGGCGCGGCTGTACGCGCCGGCGTCGACAGGGCGAGCCTAGCGGCCACCGAACGGCGCGCCTGGGCCAAGGCGGCCTCCAGCCCCTGTGATTCCGACGACCTCAGCCTCGCCGCGGCGCGCGTGCGGCACGCCTTCGACGGCTACGCCCAGCTCAGCCGAATGACCTATCCGGGCGAACTCGCCGAGTGGCGCGCCGATCGGGCGAGCGGCCCGGCCATCCGCTGGCGCCTGCAACAGACCGCCAGTTTCGGCTGGAACCGGATGATCTTCGGGCTGGCCGGCCGCGAAGGGGCCAACTCCCTCATGGCCGTGGCGCACTTTCCCGACGGCCAGGTCCCCTACGCCGCGCACCTGGTGCTGCGTGACGCCTCGACCACCCAGGGTCCGTATCTGGACAATCGCGGCCAACCGCTCGCCACCCTGCCCTTGGCGCGCCGGCTGCCGCCGCCGGCCGCCCGCAGCGTCTATTCGGCCGAGGCCCGCAGCCCGGCCGGACTGGACCTGACGCCCAAGGACATGAAGAGCGCCTGGGCCTTCCGCTTCCCGCCGAGCGCCGCCCAAGCGCTGGCCCAGCTCGACCCGCGCGAAGCCGTCGCCGTCGAATTCCTGTTTGGGGCCGGAGAAGGCGAGGCCGTGCGCCGCGCCTATGTCGAGGTCGGCGACTTCGCCGCCGGCCGCGCCTTCCTGCAGGTCGCCAGCCGCTAAGGGACGTTGGCGACGACCGGGTGTTCGATCACCGGCAGCCGCACCGTCACCGTCGTGCCCTCGCCCAGACGGCTTTCGATCTCCATCTGGCCGCCGTGCAGTTCGGCGAACGACCTGACCAGCGACAGGCCAAGGCCCGTGCCCGCCGCCCGCTGCGCCGGGCCTCCGGCCTGTTCATAGGGCCGGCCCAGCCGCAGGAGATCCTCGGCGCCGATCCCGACCCCGGTGTCGGCGACGACCAGCTCCAGCACGTTCCCATCGGCATGGACCGTCACCGTGACGCCGCCGCCGCGCGGCGTGAACTTCAGGGCGTTGGACAGCAGGTTCAGGGCGATCTGCTTCACGGCCCGACGGTCGGCGACGACATCGAGCGGATCGCGCGGCAACAGGCCGCGCAGTTGCACGCCCGCCCGGTCGGCCTGTCCGCGCATCAGCCGCAGGACCCCGGCGACCGTATCGCGCACATCAAAGACGTCACGAGCCAGCTCGAACCGCTCGGCCTCGATCTTCGACATGTCCAGCACGTCGCTGATCAGGTCCAGCAGGTGTCCGCCGGAGTCGTGGATCAGCTCGGCATACTCGGCGTAGCGGCCCGAAAGCGGGCCGAACAAGCCCTGCCGCATGATGTCGGAGAAGCCCATGATGGCGTTGAGCGGCGTACGCAGCTCGTGGCTCATATTGGCCAGGAACCGCGACTTGCCCGCGTTCTGCGCCTCGGCGTCGGCGCGCGCCCGTTCCAGGCCGGCCTCGTGGTCGCGCGCGGCGGCGGCGTCGCGGACCGACCCCATCAGCCGGCCGCCGCCGACCCGGCGCAGGCTGAGCGCCAGCCAGCCGTCCGGCGCATGTTCCGGCGCGAACCCTACCTCGGCGGACCCGTCCGTCAGGGCGACAGCGAGCGCCTCCTGCACGCGGGCGCGGTCGGCCTGCGAGACCAAATCGATGAGCAGCCGATTGCCGGCGGCGAGACCGGCCGGTTCCGGCCCCCAGGTGCCGATGATCCGGCCCAGGCGGTTGATCGCCACCAGCAGATGCGGCTGGTCGTCGAGCGCCTGACGCAGGCGGGCCTCGGTTTCACGGCGCGCTCGCGCGTCCTGCCCCGCGCCGCGCTGGAGGATCACCAGCCCCGCGCCCAGGCCGACCACGGTTGTGGTCATGGCCACGACGCCGAGGATGTTGGCCAGCGCCGGGCCCGGCGTCGGAAGCTGCAAGGTCAGTCCAGCCAGCGCCGCCACGCCGACCGCCGCCAGCGAAACCGCCGCGCCGAGCGCCAGGCGTTCGCCGTGGTTCATGACCGCCGCCGCCGCCAGCGGCGCTAGGCACCAGACCGCCAAGGGGCCGGCGACGCCGCCCGTAAGGATCGCCGCGGCCGCGCCGGCCAGACCCAGGCCCAGAACAGCGAGGACCGAGACCAAGCCGCTGCGGCCAGTCTTCGACGTCGTCCTGGGCAGGGAGCTCTCGATCACGGGATGTCTCGACGCCTCCTTCACTGGGCGGTGACTCGAGGATCTACTGTAGCGGTCGTCGTGAGTCCCCGCGAGGCCGCTCGCCTTGCGCGCGACCCATTCTGGGCGCCAACCACATGATCTTGTTGGTCGAAACGAAATCGTAAGCGGGGCCCTCTAGGGGTAGTGGGTCAAAGTCCGCGAGGCTCTTAAGTACAGTCCATGGCCCAGGCGGCTCCCATACGACCGATCCACGGCTCCGAGCCGGAACCGGTTCCCGCCGCCGAGGCGGCGCCGCGCTCGACAGCGCGTTCTCGCCGCGAGGCGGCGCTGGATGAAACCAAGCGCTCGTTCCTGCGCATGGTCAGCCACGAACTGCGCACGCCGCTGAACTCCATTCTCGGCTTTTCCGAAATCATCGCCTCGGAGCTCTACGGCCCGCTCGGCGCCCCGCAGTACAAGGAATACGCCGGCATCATCCGCATGAGCGGCGCCCGGCTGCTGAACCTGGTGAACCAGGTCCTGGAGATCGCGCGGCTGGAAGGCCGGGCGATGGACCTGGACCTGCGCCCGGAGTCGATCGATCACGCCCTGGACGACGCCATCGACGGGCTGCGCGACGAGATCACCCAGCACAACGTGACCATCGCGATCGAGAACCAGGGCGCCCTGCCCTTGGTGATCGCCGACGCACGCGGCCTTCGCAACATCCTGACCAACCTGATCCAGAACGCCGTGACCTTCGCCCCGGAGGGGTCTGAGATCATGATCCGCGCCGAGCCGCTCGGCGACAGCGTGGAGATTTCGATCATCGACCGCGGTCCGGGCGTCGATCCGGCCGACATCCCCCGGCTGCTGCTGCCGTTCGAGCAGGGCGAGAACGCCCTGACCCGGCGTAGCGAGGGCGCGGGCCTTGGCCTGCCCATCGTCGAACTGCTGTGCGTGGCGATGAGCGGCCGGCTGAAGCTGCTGTCGGCGCCAGGTCGCGGCCTGACGGCCAATGTTCGCCTGCCCGCGGCTTAAGGCCCCGGTTGCGTTCGGGCCTCGCGGCGCCTAAGTCGCAATTGATATGACGACGATCACGCAAGACCTCGAAGAGCTGTCCCAAGAATTCGACCTGCTGGGCGATTGGGAGGAACGCTACCGCTACGTGATCGACCTGGGACGCGAGCTGGAGCCGCTGACCGACACCGAGCGCAACGACGCCAACAAGGTGCGCGGCTGCGCCAGCCAGGTCTGGCTGGTGACCGAACCGCAGGCCGATGGGACCGTGGTGTTTCGCGGCGATTCCGACGCCCACATCGTGCGCGGCCTGATCGCGGTGCTGTTCCGGCTGTTTTCGGGCAAGCCCGCGCAGGACATCCTGGCCTTCGACGCCAAGGCCGCCTTCGAGAAGCTGGGATTGAGCGGCCACCTGTCGGCCCAGAGGTCGAATGGCCTGGCCTCGATGGTTGGCCGGGTGCGGCGCGACGCCGAGGCGCTGACCGCGGCCTAAGGTTTCTAGGCGGCGCGTATGCCGCTGATGACCGAGTCGCCCTGGACGCCGACCACGGCGTCGTAACCCAGGATCATGTCGACATCCTTGCCGTTCGACGCCAACGGCAGGCGCAGCCACAGGATCGACAGGTGGGCGGCGCCGCGCCAGGCCAGGCTGTGCGCCCCGACCGCCGGGCGACGATCCTGAACCAGCTTCGTCAGTTCGTGCCGCCAGTAATCCGACGCGGCTGAGTTGTAGACCTCGCCCAAGGTCCGGCCGGTGATCTCGCGACCATAGACGCCGTAGAGGCCGGTGCCGGCCAGGCGCAGTCGGAACTCCATCGGGTCACGGCGCACGTCGATCAGGCTGACCGTCGGCAGCAGGCGTTTGAAGTCCTCCGGGCGGATATCGCTTCGCCCAGGCAGCTGGGCGCCATGCCGAAGCCGGGCCCAATAGGCGTACAATTCCTCGTGTGCGCGGGCGGCCGCCGCCGAAGCTCCGATCTGTGCGGCCATATTCAGATTCCTTAACAACCCCTTGGAATCACGACGAATCACTTATCGCCCGGAGGGTGATTCTGCGGCAAGTGGAAATCTTTCCGCGTAGTAAGAAATCAGGCCAAAAGTAGGCCGACCCGCCTCGGCGAGCGCATCGGCCGCACCCCCCAAAGCAAAACGCCCGCCGGTGAGGGCGGGCGTTTCAAAGTCGGTGGTTAGCCGGCCTGTCTTACTTGGTGCGCTTACGCGGCGCCTGACGGCCACCTTGACCAAGGCCCATCTGCTTGGCCAGATCCGAACGCGCCTTAGCATAGTTCGGTGCAACCATGGGGTAGTCCTTCGGGAGACCCCACTTCGCACGGTATTCTTCAGGGCTCATATTGTACTTGGTGCGCAGGTGGCGCTTGAGCGACTTGAATTTGCGGCCGTCTTCCAGGCAAACCAGATGATCAGGCGTGATCGAACGGCGCACAGGAACCGCCGGTTCCTTGGGCGCGGCTTCCTGAACATCGGAACCCGAGGAAATACCCGCCAACGCGCGGTGCACACTCTGGATCAGATTGGGGAGATCGGCCGCGGCGACCGAATTGTTTCCGACATACGCGGAAACAATATCCGCCGTCATCTCAATGACTTCCGATTTCTCGTCCATATTTCTCGGTTCCGTGAGTGCGGTTGCACCAAGTTGGGGGATGACTGATTCACGACATCAGTGATCGCGTTAATATCTGGAAGCCAACTCAAGCACAAGCATGGAACAGACTCTTGTTCTTCAACGAACACGTTCACCATTAAGTTTAGGGTGCTGCACCGCAACAAATTCTTGCACAAGGCGTGACTATTGCCGTGCGATGAAATGTCACAACGGCAGAGTTTAGCGGCCGAAGTCCTTGGACAAGGCCAGCATGGCGGCTCTTTGAGGCGCCGAGTATTCGTCCAGAGAGTCTTCGTCACCATCACGAATGGCGCGTAACAGCGCAGGCGTCAGCGCCGAGGTCAGCGACCAGTTCCAATATCGAAGCACCGTCTGGGCCCGGTCCACCGCGATCATGTCGTAGACCAGCATCGCCCGCTCCAGCGCAGGCGCCATGCCGCCTGCGCCGTCGCTCTCCGATCGCTTCAAGCCGCGCCAGAGCGCGCGGATCGCCGGCTTGGGCAGACCGGTCGCCTTGCAGAGCACGGCGATGGGCTCGCCGCCCGGATCGGTGAAAATCTTCGCCCCAGTCATGGGTTTCAGGCCCGAGAGATAGGAAATCTCCTCGGCGATCTCGCGGGTCAGACCATGCTGGGCGGCCGCCATGGCGTCCTCCAGGCTGTCGAAGGGGCTCTTGTCGATGGCCGCGCGATTGCGCTGGCGCCGCTCGATGAACTGCAGAGCCTTGCGTGAGAGCGCATCTTGCCAGTTCTCTTCAGCCGCCATGGCGAAGATGTCGCTGGCGGCCTCCTGCAAGACTTCCCGAGAGACCGCGAAACGCTGAAGGATGATCATCCGCGTCTCGGCGTCGGCCCACCAGAACAGCACATAGGCATGGGCCGGGCGCAGTTCAGGCCGCCGGAGCAGGGTGGCGGTCAGCCGGGCGTCGCCGCGCGTCAGGGCCACCACCGCCTCGACCCCGCCGGTGGAGAACCGCGCGTCGTCATTACGCAGCAGGCACTCCAGCACCAGGATTTCACCGAACTCGATCAAGACGTCGCAGACGACCTCGCTGACCCCTCGGCGCAAGGCGATCAGCCGCCGATGCTCCAGACCGGTCATCCGCGCGCAATCCAGCAGATCGGCGTCGGAGAGCACGACGGCGTTGATCAGCAGCTCTTCGGCGACGTCGGACTCATCGCGCAGCAGCAGACGCACCAGGCTGGCCGGGATTTCCACCAGGCCGGCCAGCCGGCGCGCCACCTTCTTGCGTTCGGCCGGCTCGGCCTCGCGCAGCATGTCGACCAGCAGGTCGGCGGTCATCGCGCGTTCGAAGGCGTTCACTCGCGACATCGGCAGACAGACGACGTCAGCGAGCCGCTTCAGCAGCACGCCCCGCGCGCGGGAGGCCTGCGCGGCCTCCGGCGTGGGTTCAAGATCGGACGGGAACGGCGGCAGATTCATGGTCGGTCCGGATCGAAGCCGACCACCATCGAATCACAATGCGCTTAACCATGCGTTCACTTGAACTCGGGCGCCTCCCAATGCGGCCAAATATCGGGCAAATCGGTCGAAACGCGGTTCGGGAACACCGGCGGACGCTTCTCCAGGAACGACATCACGCCCTCGCGCGCATCGCCCATGGCCCCGCGAGTCTGGATGCCGCGGCTGTCGGCGCGGTGGGCGTGCATCGGATGCGGCGCGCCGGCCATCCGCCAGATCAGTTGACGGGTCAGGGCGATCGAGACCGGCGCGGTGTTCTCGACGATCTCGCGAGCCAGGGCCTTGGCGGCCGGCAACAGCTCGTCGGGAGCGTGCAGCGAGCGCACCAGCCCGCGCTCCAGCGCTTCCTGGGCCGAGAACACCCGCCCGGTGTAGCACCACTCCAGCGCCGTCTGGACGCCGACCAGCCTGGGCAGGAACCAGGACGAGGCCGCCTCGGGGTTCAGGCCGCGCCGGGCGAACACCAGGCCGAACCGCGCCTCGGTCGAGGCCAGCCGGATATCCATCGGCAGCTGCATGGTGACCCCGACCCCGACGGCCGGCCCGTTCACCGCCGCGATCACCGGCTTCAGGCTCTCATAGATACGCAGCGACACCAGCCCGCCGCCATCGCGCTGCACGCCGTCCCGCTGACGCGCCGCCAGGGCGTCGCCGCCGCGCTTGTCGTAGTCGAAGGTCTCCCCGCCGGCCGAAAGGTCGGCCCCGGCGCAAAAGCCGCGCCCGGCCCCGGTCACGATCACCGCCTTCACCGCGTCGTCGGCGTCCGTGACGTCGAACACCGCGATCAGGTCCTTCATCATCTGGGTGTTGAAGGCGTTGAGCTTCTCGGGACGATTAAGGGTGATCGTCGCCACCCCGTCCTCAAGGTCGTAAGCCAAGGTCTCGAAGCTGTGGTTCGCCATCTGATCCTCCCGTGGTTTTGTTCATTCCGCCCCGCTTGACGGACGGTCCGTCAAGCGCCGCATATTCGTCTGAACAACGATAACTCAGGGAGGACGGTCGAGACGCGAGACAAGCGCCCGACCGCCGCAAGGAAGAGTTCATGCATCCGGTTACCCACGCGCAGACCCATCCCGACCGCCCCGCCTACATCATGGCGGGCTCCGGCGAGACGGTGACCTACAAGCAGCTCGACGAGCGCTCGAACCAGGGCGCGCAGCTGTTCCGGTCGATGGGGCTGAAGAGCGGCGACGTGATCGCGATCCTGATGGACAACCATCCACGCTTCTTCGAGATCGCCTGGGCCGCCCAGCGCGCAGGCCTCTACTACGCCTGCATCTCCTCGAAACTGACCTCGGGCGAGATCGAGTACATCATGACCGACTGCGAGGCGAAGGTGCTGATCACCTCGGCCGGCGTCGGCCCGGTGATCGACGAGATGCCCGCCCTGCTGCCGGGGGTGAAGCTGTTCATGGTCGGCGAGGCCCGCGCGCCCTACGAGAGCTTCGAAGCGGCGCGCGACAAGATGCCGGTGACGCCGATCGCCGATGAGACCTCCGGCGCCGACATGCTCTACTCATCGGGCACGACTGGCCGCCCCAAAGGCATCAAGCCGCCGCTGAGCGGGGCCCCAATCGACGCCCCGGTGGCGCTAGCGATGATGGCCCAGGGGCTGTTCGGGTTCCAGAACGACAGCGTCTACATCTCGCCCGCCCCGCTTTATCACGCCGCGCCGCTGCGCTGGTGCATGAGCGTCCACCGCCTCGGCGGCACGGTCGTGGTGATGGAGAAATTCGACCCGGAAGAGACGCTGGCGCTCATCCAGAAGTACAAGGTCGATGTCGGCCAGTTCGTGCCGACCCACTTCGTGCGGATGCTGAAACTGCCGCCCGAGGTCCGCGCCAAGTACGACGTCTCCTCGATGCGTTCGGCCGTCCACGCCGCCGCCCCCTGCCCCATCCCCGTCAAGGAACAGATGATGGAATGGTGGGGCCCGGTGATCCACGAGTACTACGCCGGCAGCGAGGGCAACGGCTTCTGCTACATCGGCCCGCACGACTGGCTGACCCACAAGGGTTCGGTGGGCAAGGCGACCACCGCTGAGCTGCATATCGTGGACGAGGACGGCGAAGAGGTCGCTCCGCGCACCGAGGGCACCATCTACTTCGGCGGCGGCACCCCGCTAAGCTATCACAACGCCCCGGAGAAGATCGCCGAGAACACCAACAAGCACGGCTGGACGACGCTGGGCGACGTGGGCTGGGTGGACGAGGAGGGCTTCCTCTACCTCACCGACCGCAAGAGCTTCATGATCATCTCCGGCGGGGTGAACATCTATCCGCAGGAGCTTGAGAACCTGCTGATCACCCACCCGAAGGTGGCCGACGCCGCCGTGGTCGGCGCCCCGCACGAGGAGATGGGCGAACAGGTGGTGGCGGTGATCCAGCCGATGGACTGGGCCGCGGCCAATGATGAGCTGAAGGCCGAACTCGCCGCCTTCTGCCGCGCCAATCTCAGCCACGTAAAATCGCCCCGCAGGATCGACTTCATGCAGGAACTGCCCCGCCACCCGACCGGCAAGCTCTACAAGCGCCTGATCCGCGACGCCTATTGGGGCAAGGAAGGCTCGAAGATCGTCTAGCCGAGCTGCAGGCGGAACGTCGCCCCGCCGCCCGGCGTCTCCTCGACGGAGACGCCGCCGCCGTGGGCGATGGCGGTCTCCTTGACGATGGTCAGACCAAGCCCCGCGCCTGGGTGCAGTTCGTCGCGACGCCAGAACGGATCGAAGATGCTCTCGCGATCAGCAAGGGCGACGCCGGCGCCGTGGTCGACGACCAGGATCTGGCCGGGCGAACGGACGATCACGTCCACCGTTCCGCCCAGCGGCTCGGCGCGGACGGCGTTCTGCACGAGATTGAGCAAGGCGCTCTCCAGCACCTGGCGGCCGCCACGTACAGGCAGCTGCCCCACCTCCGGCGTCAGGGCCAGGTCGCGGCCGCCGGCGATGGCCAAGGGCGTGCAGTCGGCCACCACGTCGCGGGCCAGGGCGACCAGGTCGACGGTCTCCTCCAACCGCACGTCCCGGCGCTCCAGCCGCGCCACCAGCAGCAACTGGTCGACCAGGGTCCGCATCCGCTCCACATCGCGGCGCATGCCGTCCGCCTGCCCGGCGTCCTGCTGGCTGTCGATCCGGGCCGCCATGATCGCCAACGGCGTGCGCATCTCGTGCGCCGCCTCGGCGGCGAACCGCTGTTGGCGGCTGAAACCTTCGTCCAACCGATCCAACGCGACGTTGATGGACCGCACCAGCGGCAAAAGCTCCGAGGGCACGCCGGCCCCGTCGGGCAGCCGCAGGTCGCGGGACCGCAGATCGATCTTCGCCGCCGACCTCGACGCTTCGTTGAGCGGTCGCAGCGCGCGGTGAATGACGAAGGGCACGATCAGGACCGAACCCAGCAGCACGACACCCATCACCCGGATCAGATAGCCGAACATATATTGGCTGAGGGCCGGCACATCGGCCGTCTGGAGGGGGTTATCTGTGCTGATCACCACCACCTCGCCCCACTTGGTCTCCACGGCCGAGCCCGCCGCCGTTGAGCCGGCCAGCGGCCCCTCGGTGAAGGCGAAGGTCACATTCATGAACCGCGGCAGGCCAAGGTGGCGCAAGGCGGCGGTCAACTCCGGCGACGATCCGGGGAGAACCTCCCGTCCCTGCATCGCCGCGACGCGGACGCTCGGCCGCTCGCTGCGGAACGCCTTCAGCTCAGGAGTCTCTCCGATGGTCAGCTGGCCATCCGACCCCACCACCAGGGCCTCGCCGACCAGGTCGGCGATGTGCATCTGCGCGAAGGCGTACTCGTCGCCGACCTGACGCCAGAAGAACAGCGAGGCGGCCATCCCCAGGACCGAGACGATCGACTGGAAGATCACGAACCAGACGACCAGCCGCGCCGCCAGCGACCTCGCCACCGACCTCGTCAGCACCATCAGGCCTGCCTCATCAGATAGCCGACATTGCGGACCGGATGGATCACCACCCCGGCCTCCAGCTCGGTCAGGCGCTTGCGCAGCCGCGAGACGTGGCTGTCCAGCGCCTTGGGCTGCACCTCGTCGTCCATGCCGTAGACTGCGTCGATCAGGGCGTCGCGCTGCACCACCCGGCCGGCCCGGCGGATCAGCGCCTCCAGCACCAGCAGTTCGCGGCGCTTGAACGCCAGCGGCTGGCCGTCGATCCAGGCCTCGCGGCTGCCGGGATCGAACCGTAGCCGCCCGCACATCTGGGCGGCGGCAGGCTCGGCGCCCGGGCGCCGCAGCGCAGCGCGAATCCGCGCCATCAGCTCGTCATTGAAAAACGGCTTGGTCAGATAGTCGTCGGCCCCGGCGTCCAGGCCGTGCACCTTGTCGTCCAACTGGTCGAGCGCGGTCAGCAAGATCACCGGCGTCCCTGGCTGCCGGGCGCGAACCACCGCCAGCAACGACAGGCCGTCGCCATCGGGCAGGCGGCGGTCGAGCAGGACCAGGCCGTAGCGCGCGACCTCCAGCGACAGACGCGCCTCCTCGCAGGACCCGGCCCGGTCCACCAGGAACCCCCCCTTGGCGATGTTCCCTGCGACCAGCTTGGCCATCTCCGGCTCATCCTCGATCAGAAGAATCCGCGTCATTCCGTTCCCTGCGCCGTCACGTCCGAGCGCCATCGTCGCCTGCTCAGGTTGCACGTAGGTCTCCGGCGCCCTGCCGCAACCTTGAGCGCCTATCGCTCCGCCCGGCTCGTTCGATCCTCGTCGAGGCCCTGGAGGTTCCCATGATTTGGTCTTTGGCGACGGCGGCGATCGCCGTCCTGGCGCTCGCGGCGGTGCTGATCCTCCTGGCTCCGGTCTGGTTGCGGCGCAAGAAACGCACTCACAGCCAGCGCGGCAAGCTCTGGGAGTTGCTCTACGGCCTCGACTGGGGGGCGGTCAGCACCAACAATTACGGCTTCGCGCCGGCCGAGGGCGACACGCCCGAGCGGCACCAGTTGCAGATGTACGCCGAGCACCTGAAGGCGCTGCGGGCCAGCGGCCGGCTGAAGGGCCACACCCGGCTGCTCGAGGTGAGCTGCGGGCGCGGCGGCGGCCTGGCCCATCTGGTCGCCCGCTGGCCCGGAACCGTCGAAGCCACCGGCCTCGACCTGTCGGAAAACGCCCTGCGCGCTTGCCGAGAGGCGCATGGACACTTCGACAACCTCAGCTTCGTCCCCGGCTCGGCCCTGGCCCTGCCGTTCCCCGACGCCTCGTTCGACGTGGTGTTGAACGTCGAGGCCTCGAACGACTATGGCGACTTCGCCGGGTTCTTCGCCGAGGTCGAGCGGGTTCTGCGGCCGGGCGGCGCCTTCCTCTACTGTGACAGCCGCCGCGCCGGCGAGGCCTCCGGCGTGGGCAGGATGATGGTGGGGGCAGGACTGGCGGGCGAATTCCGCGACATCACCGAGAACGTGCTGACCGCCTGCCGCCAGGACAGCCCCCGGCGCCTGCGGCTGATCGAGAGCCGCGTGCCGTGGATCTATCGCCTGATGTTCGGCCGCGAGCTGCGCAGCTACGCCGCCGTCGAGGGCAGCAAGAAGTTCGAGGCCTTCGTCAGCCGCCGCCGGCGTTACGTGATGACCTGCGCGATCAAGGCCGAGATCGCTCAAATCCAGCCAGCCCTGGCCTATGCCGAGTCCGCGTAACATCGGTCTGGCGCGGTGGCGCAGAACCGCCTAAGCTCGAGCGTGATGCACGTCCAGCCCAGCCAAGTTCAGAACGTATCCGTCCCCGCCCTGGGGACCTGACGGACGAACTCGGCCCTGACTCGGCCGCTCTCTCGCCGGTTCCCTTCCCTCGCGGATGGACCGGCCAAAACTCTCCATCCGCCTACCTGATGGAGATACACGTGACCCAACCCGACTGGTGGTACGACGACCTCAAGCAGGTCGGCCTCGATTTCGAGGACGAAACCGAGGTCTCGACCTATGACGCCCGCCAAGGCGGATCGAGCGAGGAAGACGCCGCCCTGCTCCACCGGCTGGGCGTGACGCCCAGGACCGCCATGGCCGACATCGGCTGCGGCACCGGGCTGCTGGCCTGCACGGCGGCGGCGATGGCCGGGTCGGTTCGCGCGATCGACGTGTCGGGCGCCATGCTGCGCGCCGCCCAGGCGCGGGCGAAGTCGCTCGGCCTGGCCAACATCACCTTCGAGCGTGACGGCTTCCTGACCTTCGCCGGATCAGGCGACCTGGACCTGATCGTCACCAAGGCGGCGCTGCATCACCTGCCCGACTTCTGGAAGGCCGTGGCCCTGACCCGGATGCGCGATGCGCTGAAGCCGGGCGGGCGGCTCTACATCCGCGACGTGGCCTTCAATTGCAGTCCCGACGCCCTGCCGCTGACGGCCGAGCGCTGGATCGAGGACCTGGTCCGCCAGAGCGGCTACAGCCGCGCCGACGGCGCCTGCCACGTGCGGGAAGAGCACTCGACCTTCGGCTGGATCCTCGAACGGATGATCAGCGAGGCGGGCTTCACGCTGCTGGAGCGCACCCACGACGGCGTCTACGCCACCTACCTCGCCGAGGCGCCCGGCTAGTAGGAGCGCCCGATCAGGATTTCCTCGACACCGGGCTCACCGGTGAAGACGCAGGGTCCAAAGCTCGACGGCTGGTTCATCGGCGCATTGCGCAGAGTGAGCTTGAAGGCCTTGAGGCGCTGCTCGACAGCGTCCAAGGCCTCGCCGGTCGGGCGCGACCAGGAGGCGCGGACCCAGCCCTTGAAGGCCGAGGCCTCTTCTTCTTCGTCCGACACCTTGCCGAAGTACTCGGCCACCTGATCGAAGGTGGTGAGGTCGGCGCGAATGTTGGCGTCAAGACGCGCCTTGGCTTCCTCGAACAGAGTCTGCTGGATCGCAGCCAGCAGGCCCGGCGCGGCGTCGACGAACTCGTCACGCGACATCGCCTGCGACTGCACCTTGTCACCATCGCGCAGATTGTCGCGGCGCATGAAGGTCACCTGGCCGGAGGCCGCGTCGCGCGGGCCCAGCTCGACGATGATCGGCGCGCCGCGGCGCACCCAGTTCCAGCGCTTGTCGCTCGACTTCTGGTCCTTGGTGTCCAGCAGGGCGCGGATCGGTTCGCCCAGCGCGACCTTCTCATGCAGCGCCTTCACCAGGCCCTCGGCGAAGGCCAGGACCTCGGCGTCTTCGGGCTTGCCGCGCAGCATCGGCACCACGACGATCTGGCGCGGGGCGATGGCGGGCGGCAGGCGCAGACCGTCGTCGTCGCCGTGGGTCATGATCACGCCGCCGATCAGGCGGGTCGAAACACCCCAGCTCGAGGTGTGGCAGAATTCCAGTTCGCCGCTGTCGCTCTGATAGCGGATGTTCTGGGCGTGGGAGAAGCTGGTGCCCAGATAGTGCGAGGTGCCGGCCTGCAGCGCCTTGCCGTCCTGCATCATCGCTTCGATGGAATAGGTGGCTTCCGCGCCGGGGAAGCGTTCGTTCTCGGGCTTCTCACCGGCGACCACCGGCATGGCCAGGACGGTTTCGGAGAACTCCCGGTACATCTCCAGGGACAGCAGGGTGGAGGCCAGGGCGTCCTCGCGGCTGGCGTGGGCCGTGTGGCCCTCCTGCCAGAGGAACTCCGACGTGCGCAAGAACATACGCGTGCGCATTTCCCAACGGACCACGTTGGCCCATTGGTTGATCTTCAGCGGCAGGTCGCGATAGCTCTTGATCCAGCGCGAGAAGGCGTCGCCGATGATCGTCTCCGAGGTCGGGCGGACGATCAGGGGCTCTTCCAGCTTGGCGTCGGGATCGGGCTGCAGCTTGCCGTCGATATTCTTGAGCCGGTGGTGGGTGACCACCGCCATTTCCTTGGCGAAGCCCTCGACGTGCTCGGCCTCCTTGGCGAAGAAGCTCAGCGGGATGAACAGCGGGAAGTAGGCGTTATCGACGCCCATCTCCTTGATGCGGCGATCCATGGTGTGCTGGATGCGCTCCCAGACCCCATAGCCCCACGGTTTGATGATCATCGACCCGCGCACGGGGCTGACCTCGGCCATGTCCGCCTCGCGGACGATGGCTTGATACCAGTCGGGGAAGGTCGACTTGTTGCCGGTCATCCGGCTGACGCTGAGAGCTCGTTGCATAGGGCGCTCTTTAAAGTCCCTTTCGGCGACGTCAAAGAGTTGCTCAAGGCTCGGCAACTGCTAGACCTCGAACACCTGTTTCAATTCGATTTGGGAGAAGACGATGAACCCGGTGGAGTTCAAGGACCTGCCTGGCCTGGTGGGCCAAGAAGTCGGCGTGTCGGATTGGGTGGAAATCACCCAAGAACGCGTCAATCAATTCGCCGAAGCCACCGGCGACCATCAATGGATCCACGTGGACGTCGAGCGCGCCACCAAGGAAATCGGCGGGCCGATCGCTCACGGCTACCTGACCCTGTCGCTGATCCCGTTCCTGGGCGCCGGCATGCTGCCGATCTCGGGCGTGACCCGCGGCATCAACTACGGTTCCGACAAGGTGCGCTTCATCAACATGGTTCGCGTCGGCAAGCGCGTGCGCATGCGCCAGAAGCTGATCGGCGCCGAGGCCAAGGCCGGCGGCATGCAGCTGAAGAACGAGTGCACCATCGAGATCGAAGGCGAGACCAAGCCCGCCTGCATCGCCGAGACCATTTCGGTCGTCTACGGCGCCTAAGAGCCGCGCCCTGCGCGGAGCGATCCGCCATCTGGACCTCGCGGGATTTCCCGCGAGGTCCAGGGGTTCTTGAAGCCGCGAACGGCTACTGCCGGAACTGATTGACCGTGATCTCGACCACCGTGTTGGGTCGATAGCTGGACCAATCACGCGCCAGCCCCTGGTCCTGAACGGACACGTGGAAGCTACGCAGATCGCCCTTGGCGTCGCGCACGATCCACTGGAACTGGCTTTCCTGCACCCATTCCCCGCTCGCTAGCGGCTTGCGAAACTTGGTCAGCAGCCCGCGTTTCTTCGCGCCGGGCATGTCGCGGCCATCGGGGCCCAGCTCAACATCGAAGCCGTGCGCGTCGAGCGACAGGATCACCGGCGTCGAGCCCCCTGGCCGAATGCTCTCATGTCCATCCTCGGAGCTGTAGTCGACCTTGCCGCCCAGCTTGCCGAGGTAGAAGCCGTGAACCTCCTCGGGCGTCACCGCGACGACGTAGGCGCGCTTCACGCCCGACACGAAGGCGATCGGATCGTTCTCGTTCATCAGCACCTCGCCGCCCTCGGCGACCGGCTCCTCGCCGGTGAGGGCCAAGCCCGGGAACAGCGGGACGGCGGCGGCGGTCCGAGGTTGTGGAACAGGCGCGGCGACACACGAGGTCGCGGCCACGCAGGCGGCGAGAGTGATCAGGGCAAAACGCATCAGAAATCAATGTCCGGGAGACGCTCGGCGGCGGCCAAGCTGGAGCGCGCGATAACACCTCCAGCAGCCGCCCCGATCAAACACGCCCGTCGTGTTCAGGCCGCGCTTCGTCGCAAACCCGGCCCGAAAGCTAGTCCCGGGACACCGCTTCTTCCGCTGAGGCGGCCCTGGCGCCCGTCACCACCTCATTGCGGGCCTGGGTGATCGGCGCCTGCGGATCGTCCATCAGGGCCAGGGTCTCGCGGATGAACTTGGCGTGGGTGACGATGCCGATCTCCAGGCGTTCGCTGTTCAACTCGACCTGCTGGGTCAGCAGGCCGGCGATGAACTGAACCTCGTGGGCCTCGGTCGCCCCGACCCGCCGCCGCGCCGCCTGGGACATGAACACCGGCCCGCCGGAATTGCCTGGGAACACCGTGAAATCCAGCAGGAAGGTCGGGAAGACCTGGGCCGGCGCCACCGGGAACGAGGCCACACGGCCCGCCCGCAGGATCGGAAAGCCGGCCTGGTTGGCGGCCAATCCGCGCGGGAAACCCAGCGCCATCATCTCGTCGCCCGCCCCGACCTGATTGGTCTGGAAGGTGTCGTCCTGCGCCAGCCAGCTGAGCGGAATGGCCGCCTTGGCGAACTCGTCGGGCGCCTTGATCGAGATGGCGGCGACGTCGCGCGAGGGATGCTGCGTCCACAGCTTGCCGCCGGCGGCGTCACGGATGCGCACGGTCTGGGGCGAATAGCTCCAGCTGCCATCCGGGTTGGCGATGCGATAGCCGATGCGCGCCTCGGCGCCCGGCATCTTGGACAGCACATGGTTGGCGGTGACCAGGACGGTGCGAGGCGTGCCGTCCGGCGCGGTCTCGGCGATCAGAAACCCCGTGCCGACGGTCCGCGTGCCGTCGCCCAACGGTTGCTCAAGCTGAACCGTCGCATGGATCAACTCCACCGCAAGGTCCCAAGCCATTGACGCCCCTAACTACTGAATTCGTATGTATCCGACACTTGCAGTAGGTGGTTAAGAACATGGCTAAGGCAACGCGCCTTGATGTCGCCATGACATGCGTTCCTTCGCCGCGTGTCTTCGCAGTGACAGTGCGGCGCCAGGACGGAATTCGCGTCGAACCTTGAGCCTGAGCCCGGGCCATCGCATGTAACGGTCCATGACCGCTCCCACGCCCCCCGTCGCCCGCCGCGATCCCAAAGTCATCGAACAACTCGGGCGCACGCGCACCGACGACTACGCCTGGATGAAGGACGACAACTGGCGAGAGGTCCTGCGCGACCCCAAGGTCCTGCGCGCCGATATCCGCGAGCACCTGGACGCCGAGAACGCCTACACCAAGGCGCTGCTGGCCGGGACCGAGGCCCTGCAGGCCCAGCTGTTCGCCGAGATGAAAGGCCGCATCAAGGAGGACGACTCCTCGGTCCCTGCGCCCGACGGCGCCTGGGACTATTATGTGCGCTACGAGATCGGCGCCGAGCACCCCATCCACGGCCGCCGGCCGCGCGGGCGCGGCGACGGCGAGGTGGTGCTGCTGGACGAGGTGGCCCTGGCCAAGGACAAGGCCTTCTTCCAGGTCGGCGCGGCTCATCACAGCCCCGACCACCGGCTCTACGCCTGGGCCGCCGACGAGCAGGGTTCGGAGTACTACACCATCCGGGTCAAGGACCTGGCGACCGGCGAGACCCTCGAACACGCCGTCGACAGCGCCTATGGCGACTTCACCTTCTCACCCGACAGCCAATGGCTGTTCTGGATCTGGCGCGACGAGAACGCCCGCCCGTCCAAGGTCTTCCGCCGCCCGGCGCGCGGCGGCGATGACGTGCTGGTCTATGAGGAAGCCGACGAGGGCATGTTCCTCGGGATCGGCACGACCTCCGACGACAGCCATATCGTCGTCCATGTCGGCAATCAGGAGACCACCGAGATCTGGCTGATCCCAGCCGCCGAGCCGACCCGACCGCCGTTCGTCGCCGAACCCCGGCAGATCGGCGTAAAATACGACCTCGACCACTGGACCGACCGCTGGGTGATCCGCACCAACGCCGACGAGGCCGTGGACTTCAAGCTGACGACCTCCGACGCCGAGATCCCGGCCCGCTCGACCTGGACCGATTTCGTCGCCCACCAGCCGGGCCGCTTCATCACCGGCTTCGCGGCCTTCGCCGGCCATCTGGTCCGAGCCGAACGGGTCAACGCCAACGACCGCATCGTAGTCATGCCTCGCGACGGCGAGGAGCACGAGATCGCCTTCGACGAGGAGGCCTACGCCCTCTCGCTGGAGGGCGGGTTCGAGTACGACACCGCCCTCACCCGCTTCGTCTATCAGTCCCCGACCACGCCCCGGCAGTGGTTCGACTACGACATGACGAGCCGCGAGCGGACCCTGCGCAAGACCCAGGAAATCCCCTCCGGCCACGATCCGGCCCGCTATGTCGCGCGCCGCCTCTACGCCGCGGCCAAGGACGGCGCGCAGGTGCCGATCACCGTCCTGATGCTGAAGGACACGCCGCTGGACAGCTCGGCGCCGCTGCTGCTCTACGGCTACGGCTCCTACGGCCACGCCATGGAGCCCAGCTTCTCGATCCGCAATCTCAGCCTGGTGGACCGGGGATGGATCTGGGCGGTGGCCCATATCCGCGGCGGCTCCGACAAGGGCTGGGGCTGGTTCCTCGACGGCCGCAAGGACAAGAAGACCAATACCTTCACCGACTTCATCGCCTGCGCCGAGCACCTGTCGGGCGAGGGCTACGGCAAGGCCGGCCGCATGGTGGCCTATGGCGGCTCGGCCGGCGGGATGCTGATGGGCGCTGTGGTCAATCTGCGGCCAGACCTCTGGTCCGGGATCATCGCGGCCGTGCCCTTCGTCGACGTGCTGAACACCATGAGCGACACCTCCCTGCCGCTCACCCCGCCCGAGTGGCCCGAATGGGGCAACCCCATCGAGGACCCGGAGGCCTACGACCGCATCGCCAGCTACAGCCCCTATGACCAGGTCGCCGCCCAGGCCTATCCGCCGGTGCTGGCCACCGGCGGCCTGTCGGACCCCCGCGTCACCTATTGGGAGCCCGAAAAATGGGTAGCCAAGCTGCGCCAATATTCGACAGGCGACGCTCCCATCCTGCTCAAGATCAACATGGAGGCCGGCCACGGCGGCGCCTCGGGGCGGTTCGACTTCCTCAAGGAGATCGCCCTCGACTACGCTTTCGCGATCTGGGCGAACGAACGGGGCTGGGAGAAATGATCGTCAGACCATCGACGCCGCAGGACGTCGGCGCCCTCGCCGCCATCTACGGCCACCATGTCCTGCACGGCTTCGGCACCTTCGAGGAAGTTCCACCCTCGGCCGAGGACATGGCCGCCCGCCGCCTGGCCATCATTGAGCGCGGCCTGCCCCATCTGGTGGCCGAGGAGGCGGGCCAGGTGCTGGGCTTCGCCTATGCCGGCCCGTTCCGGCCGCGCGCGGCCTATCGCTACACCGTCGAGGACAGCGTCTATATCGCCCCTGACGCCCTCGGCCGCGGGGTCGGCAAGGCGGTGCTCACAGGCGTGCTGGACGCCTGCGAAGCCTTTGGCGTCCGCCAGGTGGTGGCGGTGATCGGCGACAGCCAGAACGCCGGCTCTATCGGCCTGCACACGTCGCTGGGCTTTAAGCCCGCTGGGGTTGGCGAGGGCTTCGGCTGGAAGCACGGCCGCTGGGTCGACATCGTCTGGATGCAGAAGGCCCTGAACGGCGGCGCATCGACCGCACCGGACGCGGCGGGCCTGACGCTGGGCGGGGCCTAGCCCCGCCGAGGCGCGGCGCGGAACCCTGACTGCGCCGCCCCGTTGATCTGAGATCAACGACGAGATCCAGGTCATGCCCAAAGCCATCCATGAGAGCCCGCCTCGCTTGGCCGGCAAAAGCCCGGAATACGCCTTCGTCCTCGTGGCCCTGCTGGTGACCTTCGGCCTCTTCCTCGGCTTCGCGATCCCGATGATCATCAGCGTCCTGACGGAATAGGTCGTCACGCGCGGCGATAGGCTGGGCGAGAACTCCGACAGTGGCGGCTAGAATGGCGTCGTGAAGTCCGCTGAGGACTGGGCCGGAGGTCCGGCTGATCTCTTAGGAGGAAGTGGCTGGGGAACTAGGACTCGAACCTAGAATGACGGTACCAAAAACCGCAGTGTTACCATTACACCATTCCCCAGCAGGAACGGCTCGCGGGATAGTCGCCCCGCGGCGAGGGCGTGGAGATAGCCCAACAGTTCGCCGGATGCAACGCCCCGAAAAAGGTTCTTTTTGGCGCACGCGGAGATGCTTGCGGCGCAGACGAGCCTCCCCTATAAGGCGCCCTCCAAAGTCGGAGTGTGGCTCAGTCTGGTAGAGCACCGCGTTCGGGACGCGGGGGTCGCAGGTTCGAATCCTGCCACTCCGACCAATTTTCCCCTGCTGTCGCGGGGTGATTTCCCGCCCAGAGACCCGTGAAGTCCGCCAATCAGGCTGGATAACAGGGCCTGCGCACAAGCATCCAAAATCATCTAGCGGCGTCGAAAATGATTGCTCGCGCCCGGGGCGTTAGCGCGGCGCGATCGCAGGCCGCGCCGCGCTAATGAGCATCCAAACTTCCGGGAAGTCCGTTGGCGGCCAGGCCGGTTGCGGCCGATGGCTCCGGGGCGGCGCTTGCCGCGACGAGGCCCGTAGTGTGGGTCGCCTGCGACCGGAAACTGGGGAAAACCTGGTCCAGCGCTCTGGTTTCCGGCAGGACGTAGACGATCCCGTTCGTGCCGGTGAAGGCTGGGAGCACAAGCTCCTGATAGAAGGCGGCCGGGACGTTGATGCAGCCAAAGGTGATGCGGTTATCGTCCGGGGTCGGCGTCTGCAGGCGCTGAAGGCGGCGCTCCTTAGCGTTGCTGGTGACCACCGGGTGCAGCGAGACCGCGGTCTCATAGTCCACCCAAAGAGCATCGCCGCCGTGCGCGCTGGGGCCGAACCCGGCCAGGAAGCGGCCGGCCGGGGTGGTGCGCTCCTCCGGGCGGATCTTGGAGAGTTCGCGATCGCCGATCCCGGGTACGGAATCATCGCCGCGGGCCAAGCCGATCAGGGCCGGGGCCGCGCCCCTCAATTGGCCGCTCGGGCCAAAGACGAACACCTCGGCGGCGGCCTTGTCGATAATGACGAACGGCAGGCCGTTGTTGTCGCGAGAGGCGATAACCCAGTCCGCGACCTGCACCACCGCCTCCGACGCGAGCGTCGCGCCGTCGTCAACCTGATCCGTCGCCTGCGCGCCGGCGACCGAGGGCAAGAGCACCCCGGCCGACAGCACGCCTAGGCAAAGCGCCCAAGCCGTCACGACCGCTCTCGGAGCATCGCGCATAAACCTTGCTCCCGAACCCAGCGCCCAACACTAAGCTGGCGCTGATAGCGAACGCCTATCGGCCTGGAACGTCCCAACTACGCCGATCAGTTTCTCGGCATCTTCGCTGGGCGTTGCTCGAGGCGATCGACCCTCGGGGTCAGCTGGTCAAGACGCTCGTTGGCGTTTCGGGCGTCGGCCGCGGCGGCCTGGGCGGCGCTCGAGGCGGCGTCGGCGCGCTGGATCGCGTCCTGCGCCTTGGCGTCGACCGTGCCGATGCGGCTGTTCACACCAGCGATCTGCTCGTCCACATACTTCTGCGTCGCGCAGGCGCTGAGACTCAATGCACCCACCACCAAAACAGCGACGAGCCGTACGCTCGCCGCGGGATTTGTCAGTCGGACCATATTCGTACCTCCTCTTCTCGTTGGGCTTGAATACTCATCCAATCCACCGGGTTGGTTGAGCTTGAATGCTCACGCAATCCGACCGGTTCCATGCCAGGCGAATCTCGGACTCGCCGCCTCTTGTGTGCTGACGTCTTCGAACGGCCGCGCAGGACGCTCTCGCTGCTCCAGACTAAGGCTTCGCCGCCGCCTCTGCGGTCTTCAGCACCCTCAGGAAGTTGCCGCCCCAGATCTGGGCGACCTCCGTTTCGCTATAGCCGCGAGCCACCAGTTCGCGTGTGACGGCCGGGGCTTGGCTCTCGTCCTTGAACCCCTCGATGCCCGCGCCGTGATTGAAATCGGTGCCGATCCCGACGTGCTCCACTCCGATCCGCCGGGCGATGTAGTCGATGTGATCGACATAGGTCTTCACGTTCGCCTGGGGCGACAGGGCCTTGTAGGCGACGAAGAATGCGTCGCGCTGGGGCTGGCCCAGGTCGTCCCCGCCCTGGTAGCCGCTCTTGGTCGGATCCAGCCCGTAGCGGGTCCGCAACGCCGCGAGCCGAGCCGGATAGTCGGGCGCCTGCGGCAAGAGATAGCTGTTGAACGGCGTCACCTGCACCACCCCGCCCTTGGCCTTGATGGCGTCCAGCTCGGCGTCGGACAGATTGCGCGTGTGGTCGGCCAGGGTGCGGGCGGCCGAGTGCGTCGCCACCACCGGCGCGCGCGACAGTTCCAGCACCTGGAACACGCCCTTGGGGGTGAGTTGGGAGATGTCGATCAGGACGCCCAGATCGTTCAGCCGCGCCACCGCGGCCTTCCCCAGCGGCGACAGGCCGCCGTGTTCCTCGCCCGCCCCGGCCTGGGGCCGCGACGAATCGGCGAAGGCGTTATTCCCCGCGTGGGTCAGGCCCGCGACCCGCACACCCTGCCTCTGCAACCGGTCAAAGCCGGCGACGTCCTCGCCCAGCGAGTAGGCGTTCAGGAAGCCGATCAGGATGGCCACCTTCCCCTGCCCCACGATCTGGCGGACTTCGTCAGCCGACAGCGCGATGGCGATGTCGCTGGGATGATCGGCGGCGATCTTGCGGATGGCGGCCAGCTTGGCGTCGGCCTCGGCGCGGGCCGCGGCGTAGCCCTCCGGCGTCCTCGGACCAGTCGACACCGCGACGGCGTAGACCAGCGCGTCGACGCCGCCCGCCCGCAGCTTCGACAGCTCCGAGAACGACTTTCCATCGGCGGCGAAGCTGCGCGGATTGGCGCCCGGCAGCAGCACGTCGACATGGCTGTCGAGGGTCAGCACCCGTTGATGAATGGCGTCCGCGGCGCTCTGGGCTGCGGCCGGGCCGGCCATGACCACGGCGAGGGCCGCGCCTGCGGCCAGCAGGGTTCGACGCGCGGGGCGCGTGGATTGAGTCATCGTGGTCTCCCGTGACGGACGCGGCGCTGAGCGCAGCCGCTTACATTCCTAGCTTGTCGATAGGAGTTAGCGTCACAATGGAGAATTTCTGCCGCAGCTAGGAGCGATAGCCGGGGCGTAGCGGCGGGCTCCCCGGAAGGGAGCCCGCCGTTTCGTCGTCTAGCCTTGGGTCCAGCCGCCGCCCAGCGCCTTGAAGAGGGCGATCTGGTTGGTGGTGACCTGGGCGTCGGATTGGGCGAGCTGGGCCTCCAGCTGCGCCAGGTTCTTTTCAGCGACCAGCAGGGTCAGGAGGCTGTCGACGCCGGCCTCGTTGCGCAGGCGCGCGAGGCGGACGGCCTTGGCCCCCTCGTCCCGGGCGCGGCGCAGGGCCGTGCGGCGGTCGAGTTCGCGGGCGTACTGGGTGAGCGCGGTCTCGGTCTCCTGCAGGGCCGTGAGGTTGGCCTTATCGAAGTTGGCGAGCGCCGCCTCAGCGCTGGCGCCGGCCTGACGGATGCGCGCCCGGCTGGCGGCGATGTTCGGGAAGTTCCAGCTGATCAGCGGCCCGACATTGAACTGATAGTCGTCGCCGAGATCGCCGCTGTTGGCCGCCGCAGTCGAGATCGATCCGCCGATGCTCACCGAAGGATAGAGCGAGGCCGTGGCCACGCCGATCCGCGCAGTGGCGGCGGCCAGTTCACGCTCGGCCTGACGCACGTCCGGGCGGCGAGCCAGCATGGACGCGCCGTCGCCGACCGGCAGGGCCGCGGCCACTTGCGGCACGGCCTTGCAGGCCAGCACCGCGCTGGGAGCTTCCGCCGGCGGCTTGCCGGTCAAGAGCGCCAGGCGGAACAGGGCCGACGAGCGCTGCGCTTCCAGCGGCGGCAAGGTCGCCCGCGTGGTTTCGAGCTGGGTCGCCGCGCTGGAGGTGTCCAGCGCCGTGCCCCGGCCCGCATCGAGTTGCCGCACGGTGACGTCGTGGGTCTGCTGCTGCAGCTCCAAGGTCTGCTTGGCCACCGAGATCTGGGCGTTGGCGGCGCAGATGTCGGCGAAGGCGCGCGCCGTCTCGGCGGCGACCGAGACGCGCACCACGTCCAGCGCGGCCTGGGCCGCGGCGGCGTCGGCGCGGTTGGCCTCCAGGTTACGACGAACGCGGCCGAACAGGTCGACCTCGTAGGACATGTCGAAGCCGGCCGAATAGTTGTCGGCGTCCGCGAACTGGCCGTTCACGGGATTCTGGCTGCGGACCCGCTGGCCGGCCGCCGAGGCGGTGGTCGACGGCAGCAGGCCGGCGCGGCTCTCGCTCAGCACCGCGCGGACGCGGGAGAGGTTGGCCGCGGCGACGGCGATGTCCTTGTTGGCGACCAGCGCCTCCTGGACCAGACCGTCGAGGGTCGGGTCCTGGAACAGCCGCCACCAGTCGCCCGGAGGCGCTTCAGCAGTGGCGATCGTGGGCTCGGCGCTGACGAAAGGCCCCTGCGACGAGGCGATCGGCCCCGGCGCCTGGTAGCTGGGCCCCACCGCGCAGGCGCTGAGCGCCGACGCGGTCAGGAGGGCGGTGATAAGCGAACGGCGGATCACTTGGCGCCTCCTTCGTACTCGATCGGATGGTGCGGCGTGCCGCCACCAGTGGTGGGATAGTCCTTCTCCTTACGCTTCGGCTGCGGAAGCTTAGCGGCCAGGGCGCGGCAGAGGACGTAGAAGACCGGCGTGAAGATCAGGCCGAAGAACGTCACCCCGATCATCCCGAAGAACACCGCGGTCCCCAAGGCCTGACGCATTTCCGCGCCGGGCCCGGTGGCGATCGCCAGCGGCAACACCCCCAGGATGAAGGCGAAGGAGGTCATCAAGATCGGCCGCAGACGGGTGCGAGCCGCCCGGATGGCCGCCTCGAAGCGGTCGACCCCGTCGTTCTCCTCCGACTGCTTGGCGAACTCCACGATCAGGATGGCGTTCTTGGCCGCCAGAGCCACCAGCACGATCAGGCCGATCTGGGTCAGGATGTTGTTGTCCTGGCCTCGTAAATTGACCCCCACCATGGCCGCCAGAATACACATCGGCACGATCAGGATGACCGCCAGCGGCAAGGTGAAGGCCTCGTACTGGGCGGCCAGCACCAGGAACACGAACACGACGGCCAGGGCGAAGACCAGGACAGCGGAGCTGCCAGCCGCCTTCTCCTGGTAGGCGAGTTCGGTCCACTCGTAGCTGAAGCCCTGCGGAAGGTTCTTCGCCGCGAGTTGCTCCATGGTCGCCAGCGCATCACCCGACGCAACGCCGGGAGGCGCCCCGCCCTGGACTTCGGCGGCCGGGAACATGTTGTAGCGAACAACACGGATCGGACCGGTTTCGTCCTTGATGGTCGCCAGCGAGCCCAAGGGCACCATGCCGCCGGCGGCGGAACGGACCTTGATCGCGGCGATGTCGGCCGGATCGTCCCGGGCTTCGGCCTCGGCCTGGGCGGTCACGCGGAACGTGCGGCCGAGCAGGTTAAAGTCGTTCACATAGGTCGAGCCGAGATAGGTGCCGAGCGCGGCGTAGATGTCGCCGGGCTGCACGCCCATCAACAGCGCCTTGTCGCGATCGATCTCGGCGCTCAGACGCGGCGAACCGGTGTTGAACTGCGAGAACACCCCGACGGTGGTTTCCGGCGACTGGGCGGCGGCGCCGACCAGGCCGTTGGCGGCCTGTTCCAGCGCATGATAGCCGGCGCCCGAACGGTCCTGGACCATCATCTTGAAGCCGCCAGCGTTGCCCATGCCTTCAACAGGCGGAGGCGCCAGGAAGAAGATATTGGCTTCCTGGATGCCGCCCAACCGGCCCATGACCTGACCGGCCATGGCCTCGGCCGTCTGGTCCTTGCCGCGCTTGGACCAGTCGTCGAGCTTCACGAAGAACACGCCGCCGTTCGAACTGGACGAGAAGCTCGCCCCGTCGAGACCGGCGAAGGCCGCGACGTTCTGGACGCCGGGGGTGTCCATGAGGATGGCGCTGGCCTTGCGGACCACCGCGTCCGTCCGTTCGAGCGAGGCGCCCGGCGGAAGTTGGACGACCCCGATCAGGAAGCCTTGGTCCTGTTGCGGGATGAACCCAGCCGGGGTGGCGGTCAGCCGCCATCCGGTCATCAGGATCAGACCGGCATAGAGCACCAGCATGATCATCCCGGCCCGCACGAGACGTGCGGTCAGGGCGCCGTACTTGTCGCTCAGCCAGTCGAAGCCGGAGTTGAACTTGTGACCGACGTACTTGATGGGCCTCATCCAGCGCGGGCCGGAGTTGGCGTCGTGCTCGACATGCGGCTTGAGCAGGATCGAGGCGAGCGCTGGCGACAGGGTCAGCGACACGATCAGGGAGATCACCGAGGCCGCCGAAATCGTCACGGCGAACTGGCGGAAGAACATGCCGGGGATGCCGGGCATGAAGGCGGTCGGCACGAACACGGCCAGCAGCACCAGGCCGATGGCGATCAGGGCGCCCGACACCTCGTCCATGGTTCGATAGGACGCCTCCCGTGGAGTCATCCCTAGCTTGATGTTTCGCTCGACCGCCTCGACGACGACGATGGCGTCATCGACGACGATGCCGACGGCGAGAACCAGGGCGAACAGCGACAGCGAGTTGAGCGAATAGCCGAGCGCCAGTTGGATCGCGAAGGTGCCGACCAGCGCCACTGGGATGGCGATGATCGGAATGATCGCCGCGCGCCAGGTTTGCAGGAAGACCATGATGACGATGACCACCAGGATCACCGCTTCGAACAGCGTGCTCTGAACCGACGCCACCGACGCCTGCACGAACTCGGTCGGGTTGTAGGGGATCATGTAGCTGACGCCCTGGGGCATCGTCGGCTTCAGTTCCTCGACCGCCTTCATGACCTCGGCGGCCGTAGCCAGCGCGTTCGATCCCGGCTGCTGGACGATCGCCAGACCGATACCGCGATCGCCGCTGAAGTAGCCGCGCATCCCGTAGTCCTGCGCGCCGAGTTCGACACGCGCGACGTCACGAACGCGGGTCACGCGGCCGTCGGCGTCAGTGCGGATAACGATATTCCCGAACTCTTCGGGATCGGCCAGACGACCCTGGACCTGGACCGGCAGCTGGTAGGCCGCGCCGGTGTCGGACGGAGCCTGGCCAAGCGCGCCGCCGGCGGCCTGGACGTTCTGGGCCCGAAGCGCGGCGACGATTTCGCCGGAGGTCAGGTTACGGGCTGCGGCCTTGCCGGGGTCGATCCAGACCCGCATCGAATAGAAGCCGCCGCCGAACACCTGCACGCCGCCGACCCCGTCGATCCGCAGCAAGCGGTCGCGCAGCGTCGAGTTGGCGTAGTTGCCGATATAGTCGAGATCGGCGTTCGGGTCCTTGGAAGTCAGGGCCACGATGAGCAGGAAGCCGGAAAGCTGCTTGTTCACGGTCACGCCGGTCTGGCGCACCTGTTCGGGCAGGCGTGGTTCGGCCAGGGCGACCCGGTTCTGAACCAGAACCTGAGCCGCATCGAGGTCAGTGCCCGGTTTGAAGGTGACCGAGATCGTCGCCATGCCGTCGGCGGTCGACGACGAGGTCATGTAGAGCATGTCCTCGACGCCGTTGATCTCCTGCTCGATGGGCGCAGCGACCGTCTCGGCCAGTGTCTCGGCCGAGGCGCCCGGATAGACGGCGGTGACCGCGATGGTCGGTGGCGCGATGTCCGGGTACTGCGCGAGCGGCAGCAACGGCAGGGCGAAAGCCCCGATCAGGGTGATGAACACCGCGATGACGCCCGCGAAAATCGGGCGATCGATGAAGAAGTGCGAAAAGCGCATGAGGTCCTGTCCCGTTGCCTGGCGCTACTGAGCGCCGGCGGGGGTGGCGCTGGAGGCCACGGGAATGGTGACAGTCGTCGTGCGTTCAGCCGCGCCCTTGGGCGTGATCTTGACCAGGGTGGCCTTGACCTTCTGACCCGGCATCATCATCCGGGCCGCGCCGTTGACGATGATCTTGTCGTCAGGCCGCACGCCGGTGCGGATGACCCGCAGGCCCTGGCTGAGCGGACCCAGCGTCACAGGCTTCATGGTCACCGAGCCGTCGGCCGCGACCACGTTCACCGCCTTGCGGGCGCCGTCGGCGACGATCGCGTCTTCGGGCACCAGCATGGCGTCATAGGCTTGGCCGCCCTCGACCTTGGCCTTGCCGAACATCCCGGGCTTCAGGAAGCCGTTCGGGTTGGCGACCACGGCGCGCATGCGCACCGCGCCGGAGGCGTTGTCGAGGCTGTTGTCGGTGAAGTCGATCTGGCCGGTCCAACGATAGTCGGCCTCGTCCTGCAGACGGATCTGGACCTTGCCGCCCTTCCCGGTCTGACGCTGGTTCTTCAGAAGCTGAGCTTCCGACGCGTCGAACACGAAGTGGATCGGGGTGGTCGAGACGATGGTGGTCAGGACGTCGGCGCCGGAGCCGCCGCCGGAGATCACATTGCCCGGGTCGACGCGGCGGTCGGAGACGACGCCGGAAACCGGCGCGGTCACGCGGGTGAATTCGAGATCGAGCGCACGCGCCCGCACGGTCGCCTGCGCCACCTCGTTGGCGGCGCGCTTGCTGTCGTATTCCTCGCGGCTGATCGCCTGGGCCTTCAACAGGCTCTCGGCGCGGACCAGGTCGCTGGCGGCGAGCTGGGCCTGGGCGCGGGCGGCGGACAGCTGCGCCTGGGCCGGGCGCGGATCCAGCTGGAACAGCAGTTGCCCCTTCTGGACGAACTGGCCCTCGCGGAAGTTGGCGCTTTGCAGATAGCCGCCAGCGCGAGCCCGCACATCGACGCGCTCAGGCGCCTCGAAGCGGCCGGTGAAGTCGTCCCAATCGACGACGGATTGCCGCAGGGGTGTCGCCACCGACACCTGCGGCGCCGGCATTTGAGGTGGCCCTTCGGCCTTGCTGCATCCAGCCAAAACCAATGCAGCAGCAGCCGTTGCGATCAACGGCGCGAAAAACGATCGCATGAATTATCCCACCAGGCGCGGGGAGGCGCCCAAGTCAACGGTTGATGACTTTTACAGCCACACCTCCTACATAAGTCAACAAGCGATGACAACAAGGGTGCGAAACAAAGAAATGACCGATCTACCGGCCCCTGGCCGCACGCGGAACGCAGCCGCGACACGGCAGGCCATCCTAGACGCGGCGCATCACCGCTTTGCGAAGGAAGGCTACGACGGGGCGAGTCTCCGCGAGATCGCCGCCGCCGCCAAAGTCGACGCTGCTCTCGTGTCTCGGTATTTCGGATCGAAGGAAGAGCTGTTCGTCGAGGTGTTGAATTGCGCGCCCGACTCCTCGGATCTGTTCGAGGGCGAGCTGGGTGATTTCGGTACACGGGTCGCCGCCAAGATACTCGATGATCGCGACGTCGATCAGGGGGTCGAGTACCTGCTCATCATGCTGCGTTCGGCCTCGTCGCCGGCCGCAGCCGAACCGCTGCGGCGCTCGATGCGCACCCATTTCCATGACCCGTTCGCCGCCTACTTGGGCGGCCCTCACGCCGATGTGCGCGCGCGTCTGGCCGGAGACCTGATCATGGGCGTCTGCATGTCCCAGGCGATCAGCGCCGACCACGACCTGGACGAAGAAGGTCAGGCCAACCTGCGTAAACGCCTGGCGCTCGTATTGCAGGCGGCGGTCGAGCCTTAGAGCGTATCGACATTCAGGATTCTCACGGCGCGAGATGTCTGATTCATAGGGCTCCGTTCG
>NZ_LMHT01000013.1 GCF_001429025.1 Phenylobacterium sp. Root700
CCCATCGCGCCACAGCCGCCACCGACAGACTAAACATCGGCCTCATCAACATACAGGGACCCATGAACACCTGATGGACCAAGCTGTGGCGCGGCCTAGCCTCATTCCGCCGGCGCGGTGCGAATGGGTCCCGGACAAGCGCTTCGCGCTTTCCGGGATGACACCAATTGGGTCGTCAGCTCACGCCGCCGGCCGCTCGCGCTTGACGATCTCCTCAGCCAGCCGCCCGGGGATCTCGGCCATGTGGTCGAACTGGGCGGTGAAGTCGCCCAGGCCCTGGGTCAGGCCGCGCAGCTCGGCGATCAGGTGCTGGCGCTCGGCCCTCGGCAGGCAGACTTCGATGTCGTCCCAACCGCTCCAGCCCTCGCGCGGTTGGAAGCCGAGGATCTGGCCGCGCCTAGCCGACACCGCCTGGGTGATCTTCGAGGTCGAGGTCTGGGGCGCATGGATGGTCAGCTTCTCGATGGGCTCCAGCAGGTAGGGGGCGCTGGCCCGCAGGCCGTCGCTCATGGCCAGCCGGCCCGCCGCGCGGAAACTCATCTCCGAGGAGTCGACGCTGTGATAGGAGCCGTCGGTCAGCACCACCTCGACATCGGTGACCGGGAAGCCGAGCGGCCCCCGCTCCAAGGCGTCGCGCACCCCCTGCTCGACGGAGGGGATCCACTGCTTGGGCACCACCCCGCCGGTGATCTTCTGCGAGAAGGCGAAGCCCTCGCCCCGGGCGCGGGGCTTGATCTCCAGCACCACGTCGCCAAACTGACCGTGGCCGCCGGTCTGCTTCTTGTGGCGGCCGCGCTGGGTGACCGGTTTGCGCACCGACTCCTTGTAGGAGACCTTCGGCGGCTGCGTCGTCGCCTCCAGCCCGAAACGCCGGCGCAGACGCTCGACCGTGACCTGCAGGTGGGTTTCGCCGCGTCCTGAGATCAGGGTCTCCTGGGTCTCCGGATCGAGGGTGACCTCCAGAGCCGGGTCCTCCTCCGCCAGCTTGGCCAGCGCCGCCGACAGCCGCACGTCGTCCTTGCGGTCCTTGGCGGCGATCGACATCGCATAGAGCGTCGGCAGGGGCGAAACCGGCATGACGCTGGCGCGCGCCTTGCCGTCCATCGACAGCACGTGACCGGCGCTGGCGGCCTCCAGCTTGGCGATACCGACCACGTCGCCGGGCTGGGCCTTGTCGATCTTGCGGGTGCTGAGGCCCGAGACCGCCAGCAGCCCGCCGGCCCGGCATTTGTCGCCGGTCTCAGCGGTCAGTTCCTCGCCGTCGGTCAAGGCGCCGCCCATGACCCGGGCATAGGCGACCTTGCCCGCCTGCCCGGCATAGGAGGTCTTGAAGACATAGGCGCAGGCGCCGTCCAGCCCCATCCGTTCGGCGGCGACCGAGACATCGGGCGTCTCATGCCGCAGGGCCTTCAGCAGCCGGCGCACGCCAAAGCCGTTCAGGGCTGAACCGAAGAACACCGGCACGATCAAGCCGCCGCTGAGGTCGGCGACAAGGTCGGCGAACACCGCGTCCTGGCTAGGATTGAGATCGGAGAGCAGTTGCTCCATCAGTTCGTCGTCGAAATCGGCCAACTGCTCCAGCATGTGGAACCTGGCGTCGGCCTCCAGGGCGGCGATCTCGCCGCTCAGGTCGATTTGCGCCGAGGCCTGGCCCGGCCGGTAGACGAAGGCCCGCTCCAGGGCCAAGTCGACGAAGCCGGTCACCTTCTCCTGCTCGACCAGCGGGATCTGGCGCGCCACCAGCGGAAGACCGGAGGCCGGGGCCAGCGCCGCCATGAAATCGTCCAGCCCGCCGCGCGCCTGGTCGATGCGGTTGACGAAGACCGCGTGCGGGACCCCGCGATCCTCCAGCGCCTTCAGGATCGGCTGCAACAGCCCGGCGCGAACCGGGTTGGGATCGGCCACCACCACGGCCAGGTCCACGGCCGGCAGCACATAGTCCTCGCAGCCGGAAAACTCCGGCGATCCGGGACAGTCGATCACGGCGTAGCGCTCGCCCATGAATTCAAAGCCGGCGATGTTCAGTTCCGTGGATTGGCCACGCTGGCGCGCTTCGGGGCTAGCGTCGCCGACGCTGGTCGCGCCCACCTCGCCCTGGCGCAGGATCGCGCCGCTGGCGAATAGCATGGCTTCCAAAAGGGTTGTCTTGCCGGCTCCCGGCGCCCCCACAAGGGCGATGGCGCGTGTCGAGCCGGAACCTGGTCTGCCCATGGTCCGTCCTCCCAAGCCTAGGCGCCCGCCTTGGGAGCGGGCGCAGAAACCCCGACCTCGTCATGCTTCCACCCGCGCGGCCCCGGACGCAAGTCAATGCCGCGCGAGCGTCGTGGCCAGCGGCCTCGAACCACCTCACATTGGCGGCCCCGTCCCGGGAGCGTCAGAGGAACGAGCATGAACGGTTACGCATGGCTGGGCCTGGCCATTGTCGCCGAGGTGATCGCCACCACCGCGCTGAAGGCCTCGGACAGCTTCTCGAAGCTTGGTCCCTCGCTCATCACCGTCGCCGGCTACGGTTTCGCCTTCTGGTGCCTGTCGCACTCGATGAAGACCGTGCCGGTCGGCGTCGGCTACGCGATCTGGTCGGGCGTCGGCATCGTGCTGATCACCGCCATCGCCTGGGTGCTGTTCAAGCAACGCCTCGACCTCCCCGCCTTCCTCGGCATGGGCCTGATCCTGGCCGGCGTCGTGGTGATCAACGTCTTCTCGAAGTCGGCGGGGCACTGACTCCTGGCTCGTCATCCTCCGGGCAGCCGAAGGCTGATCCGGGGGACCCAAGCGGGCTCACCACATTCTGGAAATCAGCTTGGGTCCCCCGGATCGTCTTGCAGACGACCGGAGGATGACGAGGTGGATTGCGGCCCCAGAAACTCTGTCACCGCCTCGATGACCTCGACCAGGCCCAGGCGGTCGACGCGCACGCCTTCGGGCAGGCTGGAGAACAGGCGGGTGGGCGCGGCGGCGTCCAGCATCACGAACACGCCCTTGTCGTCGGCGCGGCGGATCAGGCGTCCGAACGCCTGGCTGATGCGGGCGCGAGCGACGCCGTCGTCATAGCCCTTGCCGCCGAACCGGGTGCGGCGGGCCTTGTGGAGGATGTCGGGGCGCGGCCAGGGCACGCGGTCGAAGGCCAGCAGCCGCAGCGAGCGTCCCGGCACATCGACCCCGTCCCTGACAGCGTCGGTGCCGAGCAGGCAGGCGTCTTCCTCGGCGCGGAAGATGTCGACCAGCGCGCCGACCTCCAGTGGGTCCACATGCTGGGCGTAGAGCGCCAGGCCCTTGTCGGCCAGCGGAGCGGCGATTCGCTCATGCACGGCGCGCAGTCGGCGGATGGCGGTGAACAGGCCCAGGCCCCCGCCCCCGGCCGCCAGGAACAGCTCGCGCATCGCCGCGGCCACCTGCCGGGGATCGTCGCGCCCGACATCGGTGACCACATAGGCCCGCGCGTTGTTGGCGTAGTCGAAAGGCGAGGTCAGTTTCAGGGTCTTGGGGCGGTCGGGCAGGCGCGCGGCGCCGGTGCGCATCTCGGCGAGCGCGAAGGGATCGTCCAGCGTGGCGTCCGACAGCGTCGCGCTGGTGACCAACACCCCGTGGGCCGGGGCGATGACGGCGTTGGTCAAGGGCTCGGTCGGATCGACCCAGTGGCGGCGGCTGGCGGCGTCGACCACCCGGCCATAGAGGAAGGTCGCGTCGAACCAGTCGACGAAGTCGGGATCGTCCTCGGCGTCCTCGTCGATGGCCCGCAGCATCGAGCGCCAGGCCGGCAGCTGCATGCGGCAGCGGCGGTCCAGGCCGCGCAGCGCGCCCTCGATCCGGCCCCGGTCGCTGGTGACGATCTGGGCGGCCTCCTCGTCCAGCAGATCTTCCAGGTGACGGGCGAGCGCCAGCAGCGGGGCCTCGATCTTGGCCAGGGCGGCGGCGGCGTCGCGGGCGGTGGCGCGCACGCGGTCGAGCGCCGGCCGGGCCGCGCATTCCATGCCGACATCCGAGGGGGCGGCGCGGGCGCGCAGCTGCTCGATCACCGCCACCAGGAACAGTTCGATCGGTCCGATCGGGTTCACCTCGCCGTTCGGCGGGGCGATGCGGCCCGACCAGCCCTCGCCTGGCAGGGCGGCGGCGGCGTGCAGGGCGTCGGTCAGGGCGGCGCGGGCGTCCTCGCGGTCGCCCAGCATGTCCATCAGCCGAGCCTCCAGGCCCCGGCCGCGCCGGCCACGGCCCTCGGGCCCGCGCATCCAGCGCCGTAGCTCGGCGGTTTCCTGGCCCGACAGCGCCGCGGCGAAGGCGGCGTCGGCGGCGTCGAACAGGTGGTGGCCTTCGTCGAAGATGATGCGCTTGAGCTGGGTGGTCTCGCCGTCGCCCTTCGAGCCGCGCGCCGCGCGGGCGCCGTCAAAGGCAGCCTGGGTCAGGACCAGGGCGTGGTTGGCGATGACGATATCGGCCTTGCGCGACCCCCGGATCGCCTTTTCCACGAAGCAAGTCCGGTAATGCGAGCACCCCGCGTGGATGCACTCGCCGCGCCGGTCGACCAAGTTGGCCGCACTGGCCTGCCCCGCCGCCGGCACCGCGAACAGGGTCGGCAGCCAGGCCGGGAAGTCGCCGCCGGTCATGTCGCCGTCGCGGGTGGCGCGCACCCAGCGGGCGGCCAGGCCCATGCCGATCAGGTCGGCGTTACCGAGCTGAGCGGTGTTGGCCATGTCCTGGAAGTTCAGCAGACAGAGGTAGTTCTCGCGGCCCTTGCGGACCACCGCCTTGCGCGCCCGGACCTTGGGGTCGGGATAGATCGAATGGCTCTCGCGCTCGATCTGACGCTGCAAGGCGCGGGTGTAGGTGGAGATCCACACCGAGGGGCCGTTGGCCTCGGCCCACAGCGAGGCCGGGGCCAGATAGCCCAGCGTCTTGCCGACCCCGGTCCCCGCCTCGGCCAGCATCATCCGCGGCTCGCCCTCGCGCTCCCTCGGTTGAAACACATAGGCGGTTTCCGAAGCGTACTCCGCCTGAGCCGGGCGGCTCTCGTCCAGGCCCGAGCGCTGCAGCAGTTCAGCCAAGCGCTTGGCGGCGTCCTCGCCGGCGATGGGGGTGGAGGTGGCTTCGCCCGGCGGCGCCTGGTCCTCCCACTCCATGACCCGGGTCCAGACGTCCAGGCCCGAGGTCCGAAACTGGTTGCCGACCGGGGCCGATCGCAGGGCCGCGACCACCGGGGGGCCCCAGGCCCAGCCGACCCGCATCAGGGTCTCGGCGATGGCCAGGGCTTCTTCACGGCTGGGCTCGGGCGTCGCGGCGACCTCGGCCAGCAGCAGGCGGGCCGCCTCGCGCAGGGTCTGCGCCTGGGCCGGCGCGCCCTTGGGTTCGGGCAGGCCGAGCGCCAGGGCCAGCCCCGCCGCCGACGGCGCGCAGAACCGCGCCGGCCGCACGAAGGCGAACAACTCCATGGCGTCGAACAGCCCCGAGGCCCTGGCCGGCGCATAGAGCCCCAGCCGCTTGGCGGTCATCGAGGCGTGGGCGACCAGGACCGGGCCATGCTCGAACAGATCACGCGCATCCGGCGCCCGCACCGCCTGGCTTCCGCCGCCATCGGCGACAGCCGCGCGCGGTCCCGGCAGCACGACAAGCGCCGGGGCGAGATCAAGGGTGGCGGAAGGGGCGTTCACCCCTTGGACTTAGCGACGTTCACGCCCGATGTCAGCGGCGACGTTCCCAATTTGATCTTCCGTGACGTCATCCGTATTCGGGACAAATAGAAGTTGTCGAGCGCTCGCGCCTGCGCCCATGATCGTCGTCAACCTGGCGAGACAGTCCGGGACGGGGACGAGACAAATGACGCGCCAGAAGGTGCTGGTTCTATACTTGGCCAATTCGGCGCTGGATGCGCCCACTGTCGCCTGGGCGGTCTATGACGGCACGGGCGAGACCCGGCCGATGGCCGGCGATACAGACACTCCGCCTTACAGGACTGGCGTCGATGCTCTGAAGGACGGCTGGCGGCTGTTCCAAGCCTCGCAGATCCTGCCCCACCAACGCGGTGCGGAGTTCGACGTCAGCTACCTGAAGTACGAGTTCTTCTTCGAACGCCTCGTGGAGGTTGCGGTATGACCGACCTGCCCCTGCTTACCGCCAGCCAGATGGCCAGCTTCACAGCGCGTGGGTTCCTGCGCTTCGACGGCGTGGTGCCGCAGGACATCAACACCCAGTTCCTGGCCGAGATGGGCGACATCGCCTCACCGCAGCCGGACTCCACCCTGCGCCAGGCCTATGGCCGGCTGCTGGCCGAAGCCGGCGTTCCCGAGGTCGCCGCCGGCACGCCGCTGGCGCGCGCCTATCCGCAAGGCTGCGCCGTCAACCGCATGCTGGAGCTGCCGCTGGTGGCGGGCGCTATTTGCAGCCTAGTCGGCGAGGCCCCGACCTTCGACCACCACTTCCTGCACGTGACCTTCCCGCCCGCCTATCACGCCGGCGGCGAGAGCGTGTCGCAGCACACCCATCAGGACTCGACCATCGACCCGCGCACGGCCTTCGACGTGCAGATCATGTACTACCCGCACGCGGTGACGCGGGAGATGGGCGGCACCCGGTTCATCCCCGGCACCCACCTGCGCAAGGTCAGCGAGGTGGCGCTGGGCCGCTACCAGAACATCTGTGGCCAGCAGCACATGGTCTGCGAGGCCGGCACCCTGCTCTTCCTGCATTCCGGCGTCTGGCACGGCGGCGGGGTGAACCTGGCTGAGCGCACCCGCACCATGTTCAAGATTCGCATGAACCCGAGCCAGTCCCAGGTTCGGAAGTTCGACCTCTCCACCCTGCAGCCGCAGTCGGCGCAGCGGCCGATCTTCTATGTGAAATCGCAACCGCCGGAGAGCGTCGAGGAGATCCTGATGACGCCCGAGCCCTGGTTCGAGCAGGACACCGGGCGGCTGGAAATGGTCAACCGCATCAAGCTATGGCGCTACCTGACCGGCGATCCGACCTACGACGCCGACTACTGGCTGACGCGGTTGGAGAACCAGGCGTCGGCTTGAGCCCTTGCCTGAAACGGAACGAGAACATCATATGCGGTGATGGCCGACGCCGCGGCGACACCGCCCGATCTTTTGCCGGAGAAATTCGCCGCCTGGTTCGACAGCCGAGGCTGGAGCGCGCGCGCCCATCAGCTTGAGATGATCGCCAAGGCGCGCACGGGGGCCGACGCCCTGTTGATCGCGCCGACCGGCGGCGGCAAGACCCTGGCCGGGTTCCTGCCCAGCCTGATCGACCTGGCCCAGCGGCCGCCGTCCAACACGCCGCGGGGCATCCACACCCTCTACATTTCGCCGCTGAAGGCGCTGGCCGTGGACGTCGAGCGCAACCTGATGGCGCCGATCCTCCAGATGGGCCTGCCTATCGTCGCCGAGAGCCGCACCGGCGACACCGGCCAGGCGCGGCGCGCGCGCCAGCGGGTCAAGCCGCCGGACATCCTGTTGACCACGCCCGAGCAACTGGCGCTGTTCTGCGCCTGGGAGGGCGCGCGGCTCTATTTCGAGAACCTCTCCTGCGTGATCCTCGACGAGATCCACACCCTGCATGCGTCCAAGCGCGGCGACCTGCTGGCGCTCGACCTGGCGCGATTGCAGCAGTTCGCGCCGGGCATGCGGCGGGTCGGGCTGTCGGCGACGGTGGATGATCCCGACGTGATCCGGCGTTGGCTGGCCTATGGGAAAATCCCGGAACCAGATCCTCCCCTGCTTGGGGAGGGGGACCACGAAGTGGTGGAGGGGGTCGCCGCCGCAAGAGAGTCGAAGNCCCCAGTGGGGGAGCATCTAGGGCCGTTTACGAAACCGTCGACCTGGTGCGTGGTCCGGCCGGCGCCCAGCCGATCGTCGACATGCTGCTGTCGGAGGGGCGCGTGCCGTGGGCCGGCCATACCGCCAAGCACGCGATGCAGGAGGTCTACGACACCATCAAGGGGGCCCGGACCGCCCTGGTGTTCGTCAACACCCGCTTCCAAGCTGAGTTCGCCTTCCAGGAACTGTGGCGGCTGAACGAGGACAGCCTGCCCATCGCCCTGCACCATGGCAGCCTGGCCGCCGAGCAGCGGCGCAAGGTCGAGGCGGCGATGGCGCGGGGCGAGTTGCGGGCGGTGGTCTGCACCTCGACCCTCGACCTCGGCATCGACTGGGGCGACGTCGACCTGGTGATCCAGCTGGCCTCGCCCAAGGGCGCCTCGCGGATGGTGCAGCGGATCGGCCGCGCCAATCACCGCCTGGACGAGCCCAGCCGCGCGCTGTTCGTGCCCGCCAACCGCTTTGAGATGCTGGAGTGCCAGGCCGCCCGCGAGGCCATCGCCGAGAACCGCTTCGACGGCGAGCCGACCCGGATCGGCGCGCTGGACGTCCTGGCCCAGCACGTCATGGGCTGCGCCTGCTCCGAGCCCTTCGACCTGATCGCGCTCTATGACGAGGTCCGCTCGGCCGGCCCCTACCGAGACCTGGCCTGGGAGGACTTCGAGCAGGTCGTCGATTTCGTCTCCACCGGCGGCTACGCGCTGAAGACCTATGACCGGTTCCGGCGGATCGTGAAGGGCCTGGACGGGCTCTGGCGGGTGCGCAATCCCGAGACCGCCCAGCGCCATCGGCTCAATGTCGGGGCCATCGTCTCGCCCGCCATGCTCACCGTGCGGATCGCCATGGGCAAGTCGCGCCGGGGCGGGCGCAAGATCGGCGAGGTCGAGGAAGGCATGCTGGAGATGCTCGACCCCGGCGACACCTTTGTCTTCGCCGGCCAGGTCTGGGCCCTGGTCGGCGTCACCGGGACCGAGGTGCTGGTTAGTCCAGCCGCCAACAAGGACCCAAAGATGCCGTCGTGGGGCGGGTCGAAGTTCGCGCTCTCGACCTTCCTGGCGAAGCGGGTCCGCGAGCTGATGTACGACCAAGAGCACTGGAAGGTGCTGCCCGCCGACGTTCGCGAATGGCTGGAGATCCAGCGCGACCACTCGCTGATCCCGCCGGCCGACGACCTGCTGCTGGAGACCTTCCCGCGCGGTAAACGCCACTTCATGGTGGTCTATCCGTTCGAAGGCCGGCTGGCCCACACCACGCTCGCCATGCTGCTGACCCGGCGGCTGGAGCGACTCGGCGCCGCGCCGCTGGGCTTCGTCTGCAACGACTACGCGATGGCGATCTGGGCGCTGAAGCCAATGGACGGGCTCGATTTCGACGAACTGTTCGCCCAGGACATGCTGGGCGATGATCTGGAGTCCTGGCTGGCCGAGAGCTTCATGATGAAGCGCGCCTTCAAGGGCTGTGCGATCATCTCGGGCCTGATCGAGCGACGGTTCCCGGGACAGGAGAAGACCGGGCGCCAGGTGACCTTCTCCACGGACCTGATCTACGACGTGCTGCGCCGACACCAACCCGACCACCTGCTGCTGCGCTGCGCGCGCGAAGACGCCGCGACCGGCCTGATCGACGTCGCGCGGCTGGGCCTGCTGCTGGAGCGCATTCAGGGCCGGATCCGCCATTCGCCGCTGGAGCACCTCTCGCCGTTCTCGGTGCCGATCCTGCTGGAGATCGGCAAGGAGCGCTCGCCCGGCCAGGCCGGGGAGATGATCCTGGCCGAGGCCGAGGAAGACCTGATCGCCGAGGCCCTGGCGTGAGCGCGCTCGCCTCCCCCTCGCCCGCCTACGCCTTCGCGGCCAGCCCTTGCGGCGGCCTGCGCACCGCGCTGAACGGCGCGGCGGTGACGCTGCGGGCCAGCGGCGCGCTGTGGATCGAGGACCAGCGGATGCTGGTGGTCGCCGACCTGCACCTGGAGAAGGGCTCGGCCTACGCCATGCGCGGCCAGATGCTGCCGCCCTACGACACCCGTGAGACCCTGCGCCGCTTGCAGGCCGAGGTGATGGCGACGCTGCCCGACGCCGTGGTCCTGCTGGGCGACACCTTCCATGACCGCAGGTCCGAGGATCGCCTCGCCCGCGACGACGCCGAAACGCTGCGTGCCTTGGCCGGCGCGACGCGGCTGATCTGGGTGATCGGCAATCACGACGCCGATGGGCCGCGCGCCCTGCCCGGCGATGTCGAGGGCGAGATTTCGGTGGCGGGCCTGATCCTGCGCCACGAGCCGCTCCCAGGACCGCAGGTCGGCGAGGTCGCCGGCCACCTGCACCCCTGCGCCCGCGTCGTCGCCTCGCGCGGCAGCGTGCGGCGGCGGTGTTTCGTGACCGACGGCTCGCGGATGGTGGTCCCGGCCTTCGGGGCCTATGCCGGCGGGCTGAACATCCGCGACGAGGCCTTCGCGGGCCTGTTCTCCCAGGCCCCGCTGTGCGGGGCCCTGGGCGCCGACCGGGTTCACGCGGTCGGTTGGCGCTCGGTCGCGGGCGACTAGCGCCGCTACATCCGCAGCGCCTGCTCCAGCGCCAAGGCCAGCGAGATGCAGGCCCCGAGCGTCAGGGTGGTCATCAGGCGCGGATAGCGGGCCGGAACGTCAGGCGCGGCGTGATCGAACAGCCATTGCAGGATAAAGGCGGCCATGAAGCCGCACAGCAGCCACGGAACGTCGATGGAGCCACGGGCGAACACCAGGGCCCAGGCGACGGCGGGCGATACGATCGACATCGCCAGCCGGGTCCAGCGCGGCGCGGCGCGCGCGCTCTCCAGCCCCCAGCGGATGCCGCCCAGGAAGCCCAGCACCACCGCCGACCAGGTCAGCAGCACCGTCAGGGCCGGCCCGGTCACGTCGGCGGGTCCGAAGACATAGCCCACGGCCGCGGTCGGGAACGGCGCCAGGCCGAGCAGCGCGATCACCCATAGCGGGCGCGGCGCGGAGGCCTCGGCATGAACCTCGGTGTCGGTGTGGATATCCAAGCGGTCAGTTCCTCCGGAAGGCGACCGAGGCGGCCCAGCCAGCGGCAAGCGCGATCGCCACCGAGGCCAAGCCATAGGACCATGGCCTGTTGTGGGCGAAGAGGTAAAGGGCGCGCTCGATCCCGGCCTTTTCCACGGTCAGGCCACGCATCCGGCGCGAGACCGGCTGGCCGTTCTGAAACAGGAAGATCTCGGCGGTGTAGACGCCGATGGGGGCGGCGGTCGGCAGGTCGATCTCGGCCCGGAACAGGCCCTTGTCCACGAAGCTCACGCCGCGGTCGTCGGCGGCGTAGAGGCCGCTCTCCTCCTTCAGCCGAACCACCGCGCGGCGCCAGTCGAGATAGTCCTGGCCCAGCCGGCTGACCACGACGTCGCGGACCCCGTAGCGGGTCTCGATCCGCTCCTCCAGCGGGGCGTTGATCGCCAAGTGATCGACGCCCGCCCCCAGCCGGCGCAGCGTGCCGAAGCTGGCGATCTCCCCCAGCGGCTTGGTCGAGGCGGCCATGTAGAAGCCGGGCGCGCCCTCGAACACCACGGGGCGTGAATTGACCCAGATTCCGGCGACCTTGGTCTTGCGGGCCAGGCGCAGCGGCGCGTCGGGGCCGCGCACGATCACCACCACATCGCTCGGGCGCTCCGCCGGATCGAACACCGCGCCATAGAGCACGATGCGCGCGCCGCGGAAGCTGGAGGTGACCCGCACATTGGTGGTGGTCAGCGCCGCCGAGACGGCGGCCGGCGGGATCTCGGGCGGGACGAGGATCGCCATCACCCGTTCCCCGCCATCAGCACGAACGGCTCGGCCGGCGTGAAGAACAGCCCCAGCCCCATGCGCAGGCCAACGGCCAGCACGATCAGCGCCAGCAGGGCGCGCAGTTCCTCGGCCCGGAAGCGCGAGGAGGCCCGCGCTCCGACCTGGGCGCCCAGCACGCCGCCGATCAGCAGCAGGGTGGCCAGCACGACGTCGACGGTCTGGTTGCGGCCGGCCTGCAGCACGCTGGTCAGCGAGGTGGTGATGATGATCTGGAACAGGCTGGTGCCGACCACCACCCCGGCCGGCATGCGCAGGATATAGACCATGGCCGGGACCAGCACGAAGCCGCCGCCGACCCCCATGATCGCCGACAGGATGCCGACGAAGACGCCCAGCGCGATCGGCGGGATGACGCTGATATAGAGCCGCGAGCGCGGGAACCGCATCTTGAACGGCAGGCCGTAAAGCCAGGGCGGGCGGCGATCCTTGCGGCGCTTGGGCGCCTCGCCGCGCCGGCGGCGCAGGATCGAGGACAGCGACTCGCTGAACATCAGGGCGCCGATCACGCCCAGGAAGATCAGATAGGAGAGCGACACCACGAGGTCGGCCTGGCCGAGCAGCCGCAGCCAGCGGAAGATCTCGACGCCGATGAACGAGCCGACCGCCCCGCCGGCGGCCAGCACCCCGCCCATCCGGAAATCGACGGCCTTGCGCCGGGTGTAGGAGATGACGCCGGAGGTCGAGGACGCGGCGACGTGGTTGGCCTCGCTGGCCACCGCCACCACCGGCGGAATACCCAGGAAGATCAGCACCGGGGTCATCAGGAACCCGCCGCCGATGCCGAACAGGCCGGAGATGAAGCCCACCGCCGCGCCGAGCGCGATCAGCACCGGCGCGTTCACCGAGACCTCGGCTATGGGCAGATAGATATCCAAGAGCGCCCCTTACTTGGCGCGCGTCACCGCGTGAAGACCTGCAGCCGGGAAACGGTCATCTGGTCGAGAGTTCCGCTCGCCTCCAACCCCTGCTCGCGCTGGTAGGCGGCGATGGCCATGGTCAGGGCCGGCGAGGCGACGCCGTCCCTGGGGCCTTGATAATAGCCCAGTTGCGACAACAGCCGTTGGGCGGTGACGATCGAGGCCACGGGCGCGACGGCGGTCTCGATGCCGCCGGCCGACGGGTTCGGGGCTGTCGCACGGAAGCCCTGGGCGGCGCGTTCGGAGACGCTGCGCGCCTCTGGCGACAGGTCCGCGCGCACCCGGGCGGCGCTCTTGCGGGCTTCGTCGTCGCCGGTGCGGGCGGCGATCAGATACCACTTATAGGCTTCGGCGGCGTTCTGGCTGACGCCCAGGCCACGCTCGTAAAGGGCGCCCAGATTGTACTGACTATCGACCAGACCCAGATCGGCGGCGCGGCGGAACCATTGGGCCGCCAGGGTCGAATTCTTGCTGCCGCCCTTGCCTTCGATCAGGGCGATGCCGAGGTTGTGCATCCCGGCCCGATTGCCGCCCTGGGCGGCGCGTTCGGTCCAGCGGCGGGCTTCCACCGGGTCCTTCTTCAGGCCGCCCTCGCCGGTCTCATAGAGCTTGGCGAGATAGAACTGAGCGGGAGAGTGTCCGAGGTTGGCCGCCTTGCGCAGGCTCTCAAGGCCGCCCGGCGTATTGGCCTTGATGGCCGCGACGGCGTCGGAATAGAGGGTCGCCAGTTCGGCGGTCTCGGCGTTGGCCACCGGCGGGCGAACGGTTCCCATCGGCTGCGGCGCCAGCGCGATGGCGGCCAGCGGCGTGGTGTCGGCCTCGCCGGTCTTGATCTCGCCGGCCTTGTCGCTGGCGACCACCGCCAGGGCGTCGGCCACGCGCTGCGGCGGCGCGCCGCCGGCCTCGCTGTCGGCGACGAAGTAGCTGGCGGCGCCCAGGCTCAGGAAGGCTGCGCCGCCGGCCACCAGCAGGGCGGTCTGCAGCGATCCGCCGGCCGTCCGCTTCGGACGCAGGCCGAAGTTGGAGAACAGCGAGGTCGCCGTCGGCTTCTGCAGCTTCTCGACCTTGGGCTTGGCCTTCTTGGCCTCGCCGCCGCCGCTGGAGGCGGCGCGGGCGGCCGCACGGGCCTGTTCGATGACTTCGCGGGTGGTCAGCGGACGCGCCGGTTCGGCCTCTTCGGCTTTCGGCTCGTCGAGCTCCATGTGGCGCAGCGGCGGATCGTAGGCCGCGGCGGCGTCCAATTCGGCGGCCGTCGCTTCAGGCGCCTGGAAGACCTCGGGTTCCGGTTCGGGCGGTGCGGTCTCGGCGACGATGGTCTCAGGTTCGGCCGCGAGTTCGGGCTCAGGCTCGACCTCGGCCTCGGGCGCGATCGGCGCGAAGCCGTCGGCGGCCTCGAAGTCCTCGGCGTCGAAGACCACGGCCTCGGTCGCCGTCGGGAACACCGCGGCGACGCTCGCCGCCAATTCCTCGGCGAACGGCGTGCCGGCCTCTTGCGCCACCACGGTCGCGGCGTCGGCCTCCGGCGCGGCGAAAGCCTGCAGGGCCAACGGGTCGGACGACGGCTCGGCGGGGCCAAGGTCGCGGAACGGGTCGATGCCGAACGGCGAGGGCGGCGGTTCGTCGCGCACCAGACGCGGCGACGGGGCCGCGGCCAGGGCCTGCTCGGTGAGCCGCCGCTGCGACTCCGCCAGGCTGCGGTCGATCTTCTCGCGCGCTTCGTCGAGCAGGCGCGCCGTGCGCTCCTCGCTCTGCCGGATGCGCTCGACCAGGTCCTCGGAGGACCGTTCCTGACGTTGACTGATCCGCTCGCTGACCCGGGCGACCTGCTCGCCGACGTCGTCGATGGCCTGGGCCGCGCGACGTTCGGAACTGCCGATCCGCTCGGTCAGGCGTTCAGTGATCTTGCCGATCTCCGCGCCGAGCTTCTCCAGCGCCTCGGCGTGCGCGCCTTCGGAGCGGCCCAGCCGGGATTCCATCGCCTGGGCGATACGCGCGACTTCGCCGCCGACCTGTTCGATGGCGTCGGCGCTGCGGTGTTCGGCGGCTTGGACGCGACGGTTCAAGGTGTCGGCCATGGTCAGGACCTCGCGGCCCATCTTCTCAATGGCTTCCCCGGAGGTCAGTTCCGCCTTGCGGGCGGTCTCGGCCATTTCACCGAGCTTGCGCTCCATGCGGTCGAAGCGGCCGTCGGCGGCCGCCTGCAATTTCTGGGCGATTTCCCCGCGCACGGTGTCGACGCGCTGCGACAGGGTCGCAGCCAGATCGCCGAGCCGCTTGTCGAGTTCCGCCGAGCCGCCCTTCTCCACCGTGTCCACGCGGCCGCCGAGACCGGCGAAGGCGTTGCCCAGGCTGGCCAAGGCGTCAGAGGTGCGGGTTTCGGCGTCGGTCAGGCGGGCGTCGACGCGGTTCACCACCTCTTCAATCAGCGAAGCGGTGTCGCCGCCGTCCTGGGCGCGGATCTGTTCGATCCGCTGCTCCATGGCCTTGATCGTCTCGCGAGTGCGGCCTTCGCCTTCGTAGAGGTGGTTGGCGACCTTGCCGAGCGCCGCCTCCAGCGAGCGCAGAGCCTCGGCCGAGCGCGGTCCGGCGGCCTCGGCCTCGACCCGGCGCAGCCGTTCGGCCAACCGCGAGCTCTCGGCGCGGGCTTCCTGCACCGCGCCCTCGAAACGGGCGGCGACGGCGATGTTCTCGCGTTCGGCCGCCTCGATGCGGGCCATGGCCTCGCGCACCACCGTGTCGGCGGCGCTCGCCTCAGGGGTCATGCGGGGCTCGCTGCGTTCGATCTTGCCGCTCAAGCGATCCAGGGCGATGGCCACGCGGCCGATCTCGTCGGCCGGATGCTGCACCGCCTCGTAACGTCCCGGCGGGTCCGGCGCGGCGCGCGGCGGCTCCACGATGCGGGGCGCTTCGGCGACGCGGGGGGTTTCGAAATAGGTTTGTTCCGGACGCTCATTGCGCTCGAAATAGGTCTGGGAGGTGATCTCTTCGGGACCGTCGTCATCGAGGATCATGCGGTTCAACCACTCCCCGAGCGTCATGCCGGAACGTCGGGCCAGGTCTTTTGCGACCTCCCGCGCCTTAGGGTCGATCCCCTTGACACTCCAGGGCGCCCCCGACGTCATATCGAATCATTCCCCCAGCCCATTCTGGACGCTACCACCGATCGGTGGTGTGTAAACGGACCGTTAACACTAGATATTGCGTCGGTCGCGAAAGCCTGTGGATTACGGAGGCTTCAGCGAAAACAAGCGTGAAGCTGGTTAATGGGTCGTTAAGGGTTGGCCGACAGTTCGCCTTTACCCATCCGCGCGCGCGCGGTAGGCGAACGCCGATGACCCTGAACGTGACCCTGGCGCTGGCCGCCGCGCTGATCGCCGTCGCCGCCTTCGCCGGCTGGCGCGGGTCCAAGCCGCCGAATTTCGCGAACGGCCCCAGGCTGATGCCGTGGCGCTTCATCATGGTCACGGCCGCGGCCTTCGCCATGTTCCTGATCGTCCACGTCGTGAACCTGCTGGGCGTGCAGACCGGGCGCTAGGCTGCGGTCGGCAAGCCCGGCGCCTCGTCGCCCTTCTTCGGCCGCTTGGCCAGGCCCGACACGCCGCCGGAGGTGAGCAGGCCCATATCGGCCAGGACCAGTGGGATCGCCCACTTGTTGGGCGCGGCGATGTAGCGGGGCCGCCAGACCGGATCGTACTTGCCCTTGTAGGCCCGCACGCCCTGGAAATTGTAGATCTCCTCGCCCCGCTCGAAGATCAGCGCGCCGACCCGCGACAGCACCGGCGCCAGCGGCCGATCCTCCAGCCCCGACAGCGGCGCCATCCCGAACTCGATGGCCTGATAGCCCTCGCGGCGGCCCCACTCGATCAGCTCCACGAACAGATAGTCCATGATGCGCCGAGGCCCCTCCTCGATGTAGCGCATCAGATCCATGGAGAAGGCGCTCTTGGAGGCCGTGGTCCAGAGCGTGGCGAAGGCGATGATCTTGCCTTCGAACCGCACCACCCCGACCGGGAACTCGGCCACATAGGACGGATAGAACCCGCCCATCGAGAAGCTCTTGTCGCCGCCAGCATGGTGCACCAGCCAGGCGTCGGAGATCGCCTGAAGCTGCGGCATGACCTCGCCAATCCGCTCGGGCGGCACCACCTCGAACGTCGCGCCGGCGTCGCCTGCCTGTCGCCAGGCGCGCCGCAGGTTGCCGCGCTTGGTGCCTTCGATGGTGAAGGTGTCGAGGGCGACCGCGGCGCTCTCGCCCACCTTGTGGATCGCAAACCCCAGCTCGACCACATCGGGCAGGTGCTCGGCGTCGAGGCCGTAGAAACCTGGCCGCGCGGCGTGAGCGTCGGCCAACTCGCGGAAGCGCCACATCAGGTCCATCCGCTCGTCGCGGCGGCCGACCGGCGCGCCCAGCGAAATCCACGACCGCCCGCGGACGCCGAACATCAGGAAGCTCTCGCCCGACGGCGAGAACAGGAACCGCTTGTCGCCCAGCAGGGCCAGGTTGGAACCCGGTTCGGCCTCCTCGGCGCAGGACAGGATGGCCCGCACCCGTCCGAGCGCCGGGTCATCTTCCCCAACCACCTTGGGCGTCGCGGCCGAGGCGAACATCCGGAAGATGCCGAAGGTGAAGAGCAGGATCGCCGCCCCGGCCCAGGCGCGGATGGCGCGCGCGGCGTCGTCGTCGGCCATCACCCTCCAGAACGGCTGATCGCCATAGTCGGCGTGCTGGAACGACCAGAGCCCCAGCAGGCCCGCCCCGAACACCACCGCGAACGCCGACAGGAGCCAGCCGGGCGTGACCTCCATCTGCGACAGCCGCGCCTTGCGCGGGAAGGCCCCGTGCAGCGGGATGAGCAGCACCGCGAACAAGGCGAGCGTCGTCGCCTCCTCCCACGCAAAGGCTTTCAGCAGCGCCAGCGGACTGGCGACCAGCAGGGTGGCGACCGTCGCCCCCCAGGCTCCGCCCAGCCGCGCCCTCAGCCCGAAGGCCAGCAGGACCAGGATCAGGCCCAGGATGCTGGACAGGAAGTGGCTGATCTCGATCAGGATGACCGGCGTCACTTCATAGATGCGCAGGAACCGATCCGGGATCGTCGGCGTCGCCCCCGACGCCAGCAACATGATCCCGGCGAGAAGGGCGAGGACGGCCGCCACAGTCGGCGCCGTGGCGAACAGCGCCGGTTTAAGTTCGCGCCAGAATTTCATTCGCCCGCCAAAAATCGTCTCAGGTGGCTGCGTATATAGCCTGATTTGGCGTCTGCGCAGCGCGCCGCTCAGCAGTCAAACAGCTGTTTCGTTTTCCTTGCTCTTGAGGGCGCCGGCGCTAATGTGGCGGCGTAAAAGCATTTCCGATGACGGGAGGATTCCATGGCCGATTTCGGCGCCGGCGAGCTCGACGCGTTCCGCGCCGAAGTGAAGGCCTGGCTGGAAGCCAACTACCCCGCCGAACTCCGCGACCCCAAGGTCGCGAGCGACCCGGAAGCCGTCTGGGGCGGCCGCGCCTTTGCCGGGTCCAGCGACCCGCAGGCGGTCTGGATGCGGGCGATGGCCCAGAAGGGCTGGACCGCCCCGACCTGGCCGACCGAATACGGCGGCGGCGGACTGACGCCGCAGCAGGCCCGGGTGTTGGATCAGGAGCTGGCCGCCGGCCGCTACCGCGCGCCGCTGGCCTCGTTCGGGGTCTGGATGCTGGGGCCCGTGCTGCTGGAATACGGCGACGAAGCCCAGAAGAAGGAATACCTGCCCAAGATCATCAACGGCGAAATCCGCTGGTGCCAAGGCTATTCGGAACCGGGCGCGGGGTCAGATCTCGCCTCGCTTCAGACCAGATGCGAAGATAAAGGCGATCACTGGCTGATCAACGGCCAGAAGGTCTGGACCTCCTACGCCAACAAGGCCGACTGGTGCTTCTGCCTAGTCCGTACGGATACCACGAAAAAGCATGAAGGCATATCGTTTGTACTTATAGATATGGCTTCTCCGGGCGTGGAAACTCGGCCGATCCAGTTGATCTCCGGCGAGAGCCCGTTCTGCGAGACCTTCTTCACCGACCTGAAGCTCCCCAAGGAAGCGCTGGTCGGCAAGGTCAACGGCGGCTGGGAAATCGCCAAGCGGCTGCTGCAGTATGAGCGCCAGAACATCTCCGGCGGCTTCGGCGGCGGCGGTGGGGCCGGCGGCGCTGCGGGCGACCTTGGCAATATCGCCAAGACCTATGCCGGCGTCGATGCGACCGGCCGCGTCGCCGACCGCGACCTGCGCCAGCGGGTCACTCAGAACAAGATGAACTTCCAGGCGCTGGGCCAGACCATCGCGCGCACCGCCGCCGAGGCGAGAGCCTCGAACGGCCCGAGCGCGGCGACCTCGATCATCAAGTACGCCGCGGCCTCCTTCGCTCAGGAACGCTCGGAGCTGATGGTCGAAGCCATGGGCCACCAGGGCCTGGGCTGGGACGGCGAAGGCTACGAGCCCGGCGAACTGCTGGCGGTCCGCGGCTGGCTGCGCTCCAAGGGCAACTCCATCGAGGGCGGCACCTCGGAGATCAACATCAACGTGGTCTCCAAGCGCGTACTCGGCCTGCCCGACCCCAAGTAAACGTGACCGACGCCGCCCTATTTTTCGGGCGGCGTCTTTGTTTTGATCGAGCTTATTTCTAGAGGCGAATTTCCATGGCTGACTTTGGCGGCGACGACACCGAGGCCTTCCGCGGCGAAGCGAAGGCTTGGCTGGAGGCCAACTTCCCCAAGGCGCTGAAAGCCGATCCGGCGGCTCAGCTCTCCGCGCAGAGCGGCGGCAAGGAAACCGCCGACGCCAAGGCGTGGCGCGAGGCCATGGGCGCCAAGGGCTGGGGCACCCCGACCTGGCCGGCCGAGTACGGCGGCGGCGGCCTGACCCGCCAGCAAGCCCGCGTGCTGCACGAAGAAATGGCCAAGGTCGGCGCCCGCAACCCGATCGGCGGCATGGGCGTGATGATGTTCGGCCCGACCCTGATCGAGTACGGGACCGAGGAGCTGAAGCGCCAGCACCTGCCCGGGATCATCACCGGCTCGGTCCGCTGGTGCCAGGGCTACTCCGAGCCGGGCTCGGGCTCGGACCTCGCCTCGCTGCAAACCCGCGCCGAGGACAAGGGCGACCACTACCTGGTCTCGGGAAGCAAAATTTGGACATCCGGTGCAAATTTAGCCGACTGGTGCTTCTGCCTGGTGCGCACCGACACCAGCAAAAAGCATGAGGGCATCAGCTTCCTGCTGATCGACATGACCTCGCCCGGCGTCGAGGTCCGGCCGATCCTGCTGATCAACGGCACCTCGCCGTTCTGCGAGACCTTCTTCACCGAGGTCACGGTTCCGAAGAACCAGCTGTTCGGCCCGCTGAACGGCGGCTGGACGGTGGCCAAGCGGCTGCTGCAGTTCGAGCGCGACAACATCTCGGCGGGTCTCGGCGGCGGGTCGATCGGCGCGCCGGTCAGCGCCCTGACCGTCAAGCAGGCGGCCAAGGACTATGTCGGCGTCGATGAGACCGGCCGGCTGGCGGACGGCGATTTCCGCCGCCGGGTGACCGAGCACCTGATGGAGGTCCAGGCCTTCCAGCAGACCGTGCGCCGCGCCGCCGACGAGGCCAAGGCCGGCAACGGTCCTTCGGCCGCGACCTCGATCATGAAGTACGCCGGCGCCAAGGTGGCGATGGACCGCAACGAACTGATCGTCGAGGCCCTAGGCTCGGCGGGCCTGGGCTGGGACGGCGACGGCTTCGCCGGGCCGGAGCTGGCGGCGGTCCGCACCTGGCTGCGCTCGAAGGGCAACTCCATCGAGGGCGGAACCTCGGAAATCAATTTGAACGTCGTCTCCAAGCGGGTGCTGGGCCTGCCTGATCCCAAGTGATTTCACCCCCTCCCCGCGCGGAGGGGCGTGTTATAATGACCAATAACATAATGAATATTAGGGAGAATTTTCATGGCTGATTTTGGCGGCGCCGATCTGGAAGGCTTCCGCGCCGAAGCCCGCGAGTGGCTTGAGGCGAATTTCCCCAAGGCCCTGGGCGAGGATACCGCAGCCCAGCAAGCCGCCGTAATGAGCCCTGAAAAACCGACCGGCGACCTCGCGATCTGGAAAGAGCGCATGGGCGCCAAGGGCTGGGGAACCCCCACCTGGCCCAAGCAATACGGCGGCGGCGGCCTCTCGGCGGCCGAGGCCCGCGTCCTGGCCCAGGAGATGGGCGAGATCGGCGCGGTGAACCCGATCGGCGGCATGGGCATCGCCATGTTCGGCCCGACCCTGCTGGAATACGGCACCGAAGAACAAAAGCAGAAGTATATCCCCGACATCGTCACAGCAAAGATCCGCTGGTGCCAAGGCTTCAGCGAGCCCGGCGCAGGTTCCGATCTCGCGTCGCTACAAACCAAGGCTGAAGACAAGGGCGATTACTGGATCGTCAACGGCTCGAAGATTTGGACGAGCGGTGGTCAATACGCCGACATGATCTTCTGTCTTGTCCGCACGGACCCGACCAAGAAGCATGAAGGCATCTCTTTTGTCGTCTTCGAAATGCATCAACCGGGCATCGAGGTGCGGCCGATCAAGCTGATCGCCGGCAACTCGCCCTTCTGCGAAACCTTCTTCACCGACGTGAAGGTGCCCAAGACCAATCTGGTCGGCCCGCTGAACGGCGGCTGGACGGTGGCCAAGCGCCTGCTGCAGCACGAACGTTCGGGCATGAACGGCAGCCGCGGCGCCGGCGCCCGTCCCGACGCCCTGGGCGTGATCGCCAAGAAGTATGTCGGCGAGGACGAGCAAGGCCGGCTGGCCGACAGCGACCTGCGCACCCGCATCGTCATGAACGAGATCGACCAGCGCGCCCTGCAGCAGACGGTCCGCCGCGCGGCGCTGGAGGCCAAGGGCAATTCGGGCCCCTCGGCGGCGACCTCGATCATGAAGAACGCCAACATGAAGGTGACGCAGGACCGGGCCGAGCTGACCCTGGAGTTCATGGGCCACCAGGGCCTAGGCTGGGACGGCGCTGACTTCACCGACGAGGAACGCGCCGCGGTGCGGACCTGGCTCTCGGGCAAGGCCGGCTCGATCTACGGCGGCTCCAACGAGGTGCAGAACAACATCATCTCCAAGCGGATCCTGGGACTCCCCGACCTGACCCAGAGCCACTAGGGTGATCGCCATACCCGCTCGCGCAGGCATTTCAGCTTGGCGAGCGGGGAATAGACATAACGACTTTCAGACGACCTGATATTTTAGGAGACGATTTCAATGGCTGATTTTGGCGGCGGCGACCTCGACGCCTTCCGCGCGGAAGCGCGGAGCTGGATCGAGGCGAATTTCCCGCCCGCGCTCAAGGGCAAGCCCAACCCGATGATGCGGGAAGAGCGTAACAACCCGAGCCCGGACCAGGAAACCTGGCGCAAGGCGATGGGCGAAAAGGGTTGGGGCGTCCCGACCTGGCCGGCGGCCTATGGCGGCGGCGGTCTGTCCTCGGCCCAGGGCCGGGTGATCCAGCAGGAGCTGGGCCGCGCGGGCGCCTATAACCCCATCGGCGGCATGGGCGTGATGATGTTCGGCCCGACCCTGCTGGAATACGGCACGGAAGAGCAGAAGCAAGAGCACATCCCGCCGATCGTTCGTGGTGATCTGCAATGGTGCCAAGGTTTCAGTGAGCCGGGCGCAGGTTCCGATCTCGCCTCGCTTCAGTGCAAAGCTGAAGACAAGGGTGACCATTACCTGGTGAACGGCCAAAAAATCTGGACGAGTGGCGCCCAATACGCTCAGTGGTGCTTCTGTCTTGTTCGGACCGACACCTCGAAGAAGCATGAAGGCATTTCCTTCGTGCTCTTTACTATGGACCAACCGGGCGTCGAAGTTCGCCCGATCCCGCTGATCGCCGGCAACTCGCCGTTCTGCGAAACCTTCCTGACCGACGCCAAGGCGCTGAAGAAGGATCTGGTCGGCCCGCTGAACGGCGGCTGGACCATCGCCAAGCGGCTGCTGCAACACGAACGTTCGGGCCTGTCGGGCGCGGGCGGCGGCGGATACGGCGGCGCCAAGCCGCTGCCGAAGCTGGCCAAGGACTATGTGGGCGTCGACGAGAGCGGCAAGCTCTCCGACAGCGACCTGCGCACCCGGATCATCATGAACGAGATCGACGGCCGCGCCTTCCAGCAGACCGCCGTGCGCGCGATGATGGAAGCCAAGGGCAATTCGGGTCCCTCGGCCGCCACCTCGATCATGAAGAACGCCGGCACCCGCTGGATGCAGGACAAGGCCGAACTGACCCTGGAGATCATGGGTCACCAGGGCCTGGGCTGGGAAGGCGACGCCTTCAACGCCGACGAGCTGACCGCGGTGCGCTCCTGGCTGGGCGGCAAGGCCACGACGATCTACGGCGGCAGCCAGGAGGTGCAGAACAACATCATCTCCAAGCGCATCCTTGGTCTGCCCGACCTGACCCAGAACAACTAACCATCAGAACAACCACAGATTTTTAGAGAATAGGATTTCGAAACATGGCCGTTCTGAACGAAGAACAGAGCATGCTCCGCGACGCGGCGAAGAGCTGGGTCCAGGAAAAGAGCCCGGTGACCGCCTTCCGCAAGATGCGCGACTCGGGCGTTGAACTTGGCTACGACGCCGCCGCCTGGAACGAGCAGGCGGAAATGGGCTGGGCCGGGGTCATCATCCCCGAGGACTTCGGCGGGTCGAACTTCGGCTACCTGTCGCTGGGCCTGATCCTTGAGGAGATGGGCCGCACGCTCACCGCCTCGCCGCTGCTGGCCTCGGGCCTGGCGGCCGCCAGCGCCCTGATCCTGGGCGGTGACGACGCCCAGAAGGGCGAGTACCTGCCCAAGATCGCCGACGGCTCGCTGGTCGCCACCCTGGCGGTCGACGAAGGCGCGCACCACGCTCCGGAAAAGGTCGCGCTCGCCGCCACCAAGTCCGGCGCCGGCTACGTGCTGGACGGCAAGAAGACCTTCGTCCTCGAAGGTCCGGCCGCCGGCCTGTTCGTGGTCTCGGCCCGCACCTCGGGCAAGCCGGGCGACAAGGACGGCGTCAGCCTGTTCCTGGTTCCCGCCGACGCCAAGGGCGTGACCAAGACCAACCTGAAGCTGGCCGACAGCCGCGGCGCCTCCAACGTCGCCTTCGACAAGGTCGAAGTCGGCGCCGGCGCTCTGCTGGGCGCTGAAGGCAAGGGCTGGGACGTCCTGGAAAAGACCCTCGACCGCGCCCGCGCCGGCGTCTCGGCTGAAATGCTGGGCGCCGCCGTCCAGGCCTTCGAGACCACCCTCGACTACCTGAAGGTCCGCGTTCAGTTCGGCCAGGTGATCGGCTCCTTCCAGGCGCTGCAACACCGCGCCGCGAAGATGTTCACCGACCTGGAACTGGCCCGCTCGGCCGTTGAAGCCGCCCTGGCGGCGATCGACGCCGACAGCCCGGACGTGCCTGAACTGGTCAGCCTGGCCAAGGCCAAGATGGGCGACACCTTCCACCTGGTGTCGAACGAAATGGTCCAGATGCACGGCGGCATCGGCATGACCGACGCCCACGACGCGGGCTTCTACATGAAGCGCGCCCGTGCGGCCGAGGCGGCCTTCGGCAGCCAGTCCTATCACCGCGACCGCTACGCGAAGATCCAGGGCTACTAAGACCTACAGGCCATAAGAGCCTGAAACTCGAAGCCCCGCCGGTGCGAACCGGCGGGGTTTTTCATGTGTGGGCCGGCACGGGCCGCAGGCGGTCGATGACCGCTATATCGGGCCGGCTTAAGAGCGGCCCAATTCCAACTTCAGACTGTCGCAGGTCCAAGCGGGTCGCAAATGGGCGAGCACGCTCATCGCCCGGGAGGGGATGCTCGCGATGGCTGTAAGGGGGCCGTTCACCCGCAGCATCCATGTTGCGAAGTGCAGGTCCAGCCTCTCGATGGTTGGCTCGCGCCCCAAGGAGGAAGTCGGATGCGCAAACTTTTCCCAATAATGGTCGCATTGCACGTTGGTCTAGTAGGCGGCGTCGCAGTTGCGGATCCCTCGCCGCACACCCTGACGACGCAGGGCGTGGCTGCGGAACTGAAGGACGGAGGCTGGCATCTCGAAGGGTTGACCGTGACCCCCAACAGCGACGGACGCAGATCGTTCGGGCCGAGCGCCCCCTCGGAGGTGATGAACGTCTACGTTGTCGAAACCGGCGATGGGGGCACGCAATTCGTTCTCGTCAAATACGTTCCCATCAACGACCCTGCGGCCCTAGAAGGAAAGAAGCCGCCAGCCTTCGATGTGATCGCACGCCTGGCTCGCCTCGCCGACCCTTCGTGGGGCAGCGCGGCCGACGATCTATTCCAGGGAAGTGCTGAGGCCTGGCATATTGGCGATCAGGTCACCGTCCGGCGAGAAGGGGCGGTAGTGCACCTTGCAGGATCACCCCCTGACTTGATGTTCCTCCTGATCGTTGTCGATGGCGCATGCGACCTACACGCCGTCCTCAGCGCGCGCGCCGGTTGCGACATCGCTGAACGTCCTAGGCCGGAGAGACCAAACTCCTGATCCGCCGTCTCGGCGTGCTGGTGGCAAACAACCGGTCCGAAAGTCTCTGATGGGTCGAATGCCGAAGTCAGCTCCTTACCGCAATGCGGATGCCCTTCGGGTCAGCGTCAGGTTGGACCGGCACGCTACCGATCGCCGCCGAGCGGTTGCGCCAGTCCGATGAGAAGCCCTTCGGGGCCGCGGATGTAGCAGAGCCGATAGACGTCCTCGTACTGGACCACTTCGCCGACGAGCTGCGCACCGTGCTTGCTAAGCCGGGCGAGGGTGTCGTCCATGTCGCTCACCGTAAACATGGCGCGCAGGTAGCCAAGGGCGTTCACCGGGGCGTTCCGGTGATCGGAGACGACAGCGGGGGTGAGAAAACGCGAGAGCTCGAGGCGGCTGTGGCCGTCGGGCGTGACCATCATGGCGATCTCGACGCGCTGATCGCCCAGTCCGGTGACGCGTCCGGCCCATTCCCCTTCGACCACGGCCCTCCCCTCGAAGGTCAGGCCGAGCTCGGTGAAGAAGGAGATGGCGTCATCGAGGGATTCCACCGCGATGCCGATATTGCCCATGCGTAGCAATTTGCTGGTCATGATTTCGGTCCTGTCCCTGCTGATGGTGTCGCTGCGAGGCGGCCCTCGCCCCAGGGACGGCGACCATGCCAAACCTGGACAGAAACTCCAGGTCGCTACGCGGCGCGCGAGCGCACGCGATCCTAGTAATTTTAACTCTAAATCGACTGTTGGTTGATTAACTCCAACAAGCGGCGCCAGAAGGCGCAGCTGTTTAGGGGGGATATCAATGACTTATGTGAGCCGGCGCCTGGTGCGCCTGGTCGCGGTCCTGTGCGCGGGATCGTCCTTGGCCGCGTGCGCGACGGTCACCCGTGGGTCCGAGGACGCCTGGGTCGTCAACAGCGAGCCGTCGGGCGCCAAGGTGGAGACCACCAACGGCCACCAGTGCCAGGCGACGCCCTGCGCGATCAAGATGAAGCGCAAATCCGAATTCACCGCCACCCTGACCAAGCCGGGCTACAAGCCCGCGACCGTCCAGGTCAGCCACAAGACCGCCGGCGCGGGCGCGGCCGGCGTCGCCGGCAATGTGCTGGTCGGAGGGGTGATCGGCATCGGCGTCGACATGTACACCGGCGCCTCGCAGGACCTGGTTCCGAACCCGGTGACCATCAAGCTGGAGCCGGAAGAACGGTCCCCGGCCAAGATCATCGAATAGGTCGCCGCACGTCGGCGATTGAAGATCGAGAGCCCCGTCGGTGCGAGCCGGCGGGGTTTTTCGTTTGGAGAGCCCGCCGCGCGGGCGGCGCTCAAAGCTCCGTAGCCGGAGCGAATGGGTCCCGGCCTTCCGCTCCGCTACAGCCGGGATGACAGCTGTATTGGGCGTCGACACGCCTCAGCAGGCCTGGGCGGTCAACGGCGACCAGATCAGCCCGATACCGCCGAAGTAAGGCCGAACGTCAGCCGTAGCCAAGCGCAGTCAGCAGCAGGATCACCCCGAAGCCGATCCAGTCGTTGGCGATGTGGGCGATGGTGGAGGACCAGAGGTTCTTGGTGATCAGGTAGGGAATGGTCAGCACCAGCCGGGCCGTGCCGATGATCAGCAGGGCTTGGCCCAGATGCCATTGATAGGTCGAAAGGTGCAGCGCGCCGAACAGCGCCGCTGACCCGATCCACGCGACCAGGATCGCGACCTTACGTGGCGCCTTGTGGGTGCTGAGGGCGGTGAGCAGCGCCAGGAAGGGAATGATCGTGACCAGCTCCTCGCCCAGCAGCTGGGGCGCGGTCGCGGCGACGAACAGCGCCAGGTCGGCGCCCTGGAGCTTGAGCAGGATCGCCCCGACGGGGTTGGCCGAGGTCAGCCCCACACGCATCACGCCGACCGCCACGGCCGCCGACATCAGCAGGGTCAGGGGCGCGAAGGCCAGGCCGATCCAGACGTCCCTGGCGGTGGGCGGGTGGAACATCGCGGCCCAATGCCTGCCGGTCGCCATGCGCAGGCCGAGCATGGGCAGCAGGACGAAGAGCCCGACGCCGATCCATCCGCCGAGGCGGCCTGGCAGGAGGGATGGCGACAGCAGCAGCGCGGCGAAGCCGGCCGCCAACAGCGCCAGGACGACCAGCCAACCCCACAGGGAAATGCGGACCGGATCGCCGCCGTAGAACGGAAAATCGCGGTGCGACGCCTGCATGCTGGCCAACTCCCCCGACACGACGGCCTTGCCTAGCACGTATCGGCCCGGCTTGGCGGCTTAGCCCGCGTCAGAATTGTTCTTCTTTTGTTCTTGAAAATCGATCTTCTGGCTTATGCTTCCGGGGGTGAGCTCCCCGCCCTCCCTTGACCGTCCCTGGATCCCGCCGCGTCAGCAGGCCGTGCCGCAGATGGACCACACAGGGGGCGCGAAAGCCTCGCAGTACCGGCGCGAGATCGGCAAGGTGATCTGTGCACGGATCGATGCCGGCGAGACGATCCGGTCGATCGCCGCCGATCCGGCCATGCCGTCCTACGCCACCATCTTCCGCTGGACCAAGGTGAGCCCGGAGTTCGCGGCGATGTACGGGCCGGTGCGGCGGCTGCATCTGGGTCCCTGTATGTTGATGAGGCCGATGTTTAGTCTGTCGGTGGCGGCTGTGGCGCGATGGG
>NZ_LMHT01000014.1 GCF_001429025.1 Phenylobacterium sp. Root700
AAGCGGCTCCTAACGGATAGCTTGGCTCCAACTCGTCAGCGCCAGCCGTAACGCAACAGGCCCTCTGGGGGAGCTGTCGGCGAAGCCGACTGAGGGGGACTTTGACTCTACTGGAGCCGAAGCCCCCTCCGTCTCGCTTTCAGCGAGCCACCTCCCCCAGCGGGGGAGGATCTGAATGGCCTCTAGCCCTCTTCGTCTTCCGTGAAGCCCATCATGTGGAAACCGGCGTCGACATGGATCAGCTCGCCGGTGGTCGAGCGGCCAAGGTCCGACAGCAGCCACAGGGCGGCCCCGGCGACGCCTTCCATCGAGGTGTCTTCCTTCATCGCCGACAGGTCGCGGCCCTTGGCCAGCATACCCTTGCCGCCGGAGATCCCGGCCAGCGACAGGGTGCGCATGGCCCCCGGCGACAGCGCGTTCACCCGGATGCCCTTGGGACCCAGGTCACGGGCCACATAGCGGGTCGCGGCCTCCAGCGCGGCCTTGGCCACGCCCATGGTGTTGTAATTCGGAATGGCGCGCTCGGAGCCCATATAGGTCAGGCAGATGATCGAACCGCCGTTCGGCATCAACTTCTCGGCGCGGCGGGCGCAGTCGACGAAGCTGTAGGCCGAGATGTCCATCGCCTGGAGGAAGCCCTGACGCGTGGCGTTGTCGACGAACGAGCCCTTGATCTGGTCGCGCGGCGCATAGGCGATGGCGTGGACGAAAAAGTCGATGGTCCCGAAGGCCTGCTTCACCGCCTCGAAGGCGGCGTCCATCTGCTCGTCCTGCGTGACGTCGACCGGAACCACCGTCGTGACACCGATGCTCTCGGCCAGCGGCTGCACGCGGCGCTCCATGCCGGGCAGGTGGAAGAAGGCCATCTGCGCGCCCTGGGCGGCGAGTTGCGAGGCGATGCCCCAGGCGATCGAGTCGTGGTTGGCGACGCCGATGACCACGCCCTTCTTGCCCTTCATCAGATCGCCCGTGGGCAGATCCCAGCCGTCCTTGGCCATGCGCGTCTCCTGGCGTTGAATATGCGCGGGTTTGTGAACGGGCCGGCCTACCGGCGCAAGCCTTGTCGACAGGCTCCGCCGCTGTAGGTTGCGGCGCTGCACGCGAGCGTCGGAAGAGTGATCGAATGAGCGGACTGCTACCGGTGATTGAGACGCAGCGCCTGATCCTTCGCGCCATCGAGCCTGGTGACGCCGCGGCCCTGGCCGCCAACCTGACCCCGGCGGTCACCAGGTGGCTGGCCTCCTGGCCCGACCCGATGACGCCGGAGATCGCCCTGGCCAGGATCGCCCGCTCACAGGCGGCGATGCGCCGTGGCGGCCATGTCTTCTACGTGCTGGAGCGTCGGTCCGACCGCCGCGTGATCGGCGGACTGAGCGGCGGGATCACCGCCGCCGATCGTCAAAGGATGGAGCTGGCCTATCACCTGGCCGAGGACTGCCAGGGGTCGGGCTATATGGGCGAAGCCGCCAGGGCCGCCCTGCCGGTGCTGTGGAGCCTGATCCCTGTGCAGGTCATGGAGGCCGGGGCGCAGATCGCCAACGCGGCCTCGTTCGGGGTCATGAAAGCGATGGGCATGACCCCGGTCGGCGAACGGCTGGTCTATTCCTCGGCGCGAGACCGCCAAGAGGCCAGCCAGTTCTTCGAAGTTAGAAGGCCCTAAACCTTCGCCATCACCAGGCAGCCGTTGGTGCCGCCGAACCCGAACGAGTTCGACATCACCGTCTCCAGCTGGACGTCCTTGCGGGCCAGCAGGATCGGCAGGTCGGCGAACTCGGGATCGAGATTCTCGATGTGCGCGCTCTGCGCGGCGAAGCCGTTGTTCAGCATCAGCAGGCTGTAGATCGCCTCCTGCGCCCCGGCCGCGCCAAGGCTGTGGCCGGTCAGCGACTTGGTCGACGAGATCAGCGGCACGTTGGCGCCGAACACCTCGCGCACCGCGCCCATTTCCTTGCTGTCGCCGACCGGCGTCGAGGTGCCGTGCGGGTTCAGATAGTCGATCTTGCGACCGCCGAGATCAGCCATGGCCATCCGCATGCAGCGCACCGCGCCCTCGCCTGACGGAGCGACCATGTCGAAGCCGTCGGAATTGGCGGCGTAGCCGACGACCTCGCCATAGATCTTGGCCCCACGGGCCTTGGCGTGCTCGTACTCTTCCAGCACCAGGATGCCGGCGCCGCCGGCGATCACGAAGCCGTCGCGGGCCGCGTCATAGGCGCGGCTGGCGGTCGAGGGCTTGTCGTTGAAGTTGGAGCTCATCGCGCCCATGGCGTCGAACAGCACGCTCAGCGTCCAGTCCAGCTCCTCGGTGCCGCCGGCGAACACCACGTCCTGCTTGCCCATGGCGATCTGCTCGTAGCCCGAGCCGATGCAGTGGGTGGAGGTGGCGCAGGCCGAGGAGATCGAGAAATTCAGGCCCTTGATCTTGAACCAGGTGGCCAGGGTCGCCGAGGCGCCTGAGCTCATCGCCTTGGGCACCGCGAACGGACCAACCCGCTTGGGGCCGCGCTCCTTGGCGGTGTTGGCCGACTCGATGATCGACTTGGTGGACGGGCCGCCGGAGCCGACGATCAGGCCGGTGCGCTCGTTGGAGACTTGCGACTCCTCCAGACCGGAATCGGCGATCGCCTGTTCCATGGCGATGTGGCCGAAGGCCGTGCCCTGGGCCAGGAAGCGCGCGGCGCGGCGGTCGACCATCGTCTCCCACTCAAGCGTCGGAGCCGCATGGACCTGCGAGCGGAAGCCAAGCTCGGCGTATTCCGGCGCGAAGGTGACGCCGGACTTGGCCTCACGCAACGAGGCGAGCACCTCGTCAGCGTTGTTGCCGATGGACGAGACGATACCGATTCCGGTGACGACGACGCGGCGCATGCTGTCTCCTCGACTTGGCGGCGGCTTAGCGCTGGTAAAGACCGACCCGAAGGTCTTGGGTGTGATAGATCGGGTTGCCGTCAGCTTCCAGCACGCCGTCGCCAATACCCATGACGAGGCGGCGGTTGATGACCCGCTTCATGTCGACCTTGTAGGTGACCTTCTTGATGTCGGGCGTCACTTCGCCGGCGAACTTCACTTCACCGCAGCCGAGCGCGCGACCGCGGCCCTTGCCGCCGATCCAGCCCAGATAGAAGCCCACAAGCTGCCACAGGGCGTCGAGCCCCAGGCTGCCCGGCATCACGGGGTCGCCGATGAAGTGGCAGTTGAAGAACCAGAGGTCGGGATTGATGTCGAACTCGGCCTCGATATAGCCCTTGCCGTGCGCGCCGCCGTCCTCGTTGATCGTGATGATGCGATCAAACAGCAGCATCGGCGGTGAGGGCAGCTGTGCGTTGCCCGGGCCGAACATCTCGCCTCTGCCGCAGGCCAGCAGCTCTTCGAGATTGTAGTGGTCCTTGGCCTTCACGCCCTGGCTCATGCTCGGCTTTCTTGTCGGAGACCCCGGAAAAAGCGGAGTCATTGGAATCATTGAATTCAGGCCCTAGCAGAGCAGGCCGTTCGGCTCAACGGCGCCGAGCGGAGGTCCGCTGGGCCACTTTGCACTGGATGGCGTCCGAAGTTCCCCAGAATTCATTGGCCGGAGCCCAGCCCGTGACCCGATCGGCGCGCACCTTGCACCAGCCGTCCTCACAGCGGATCAACGTCGCCAGGGCCCTTGGGTTCAGATAGGCCTCGATCGCCGCCTCGGCCTTAGGTTTCCGGTGCAGGGCCAAGGGTGTGGGCTTGTTGCGCAACACCGTGCTCTCGCCGCTGGTCAGGCGTTTGTGCACCCAGGCCATGCCCCCGTCCGGGTCGCAGATCCGCCGCCACTCGCTGTTTTCGGCGATCACCTGCACCGGCAGGCCCTTCACCTGGTAGACCCAGAGCAGCCGGTGGTCTTCGCTGGGTCCGGCCCGGGCGTAGACCTTGTCGAATTTCAGGGAAATATAACGCGGAACCGGCTGGCCGGAGGGGGTCTGGCGCGGTTCAGCGCGGGCCGCGGGCGCGCACGCCGCGCCGACCAGCAGCGCCGTCAAAAAAATAAGCGTCGGGAATTTCATTCGATAGTTCAGTTTAGGCTCGCCTTGGCCGTCCATGGCCGCTTTGCTAGAGGTTCCTGGTCACAACGCAAAGCGCGCCGCGCGCAGTTAAAGATTCCTTTCAAACGCCCATGGCCGCCCGCAAGCCGAAAATCATCGTCACACGCAAACTCCCCGATCAGGTGGAGACCCGGATGCGTGAGCTGTTCGACACCGAGCTGAACCTCGATGACGCGCCCATGAGCCGCGAGGCCTTGCTGGACGCCGTCCAGCGGGCCGACGCCCTGGTGCCGACCATCACCGACCAGATCGACGGCGACCTGATCGCCGCGGCGGGTGAGCGCCTGAAACTGATCGCCAACTTCGGAATGGGCGTCGATCACATCGACGTGGCCGCCGCCACCGAACGCGGCATCGTGGTGACCAACACGCCTGGCGTGCTGACCGAGGACACCGCCGACCTGACCATGGCGCTGATCATGGCGGTCTCGCGCCGGATCGTGGAAGGGGCCAATGTCGTCCAGGCTGGCGACTTCACCGGCTGGACTCCCACCTGGATGAACGGCCGCCGCGTCAACGGCAAGCGGCTGGGGATCATCGGCATGGGCCGGATCGGCCAGGCGGTGGCGCGCCGCGCCAAGGCCTTCGGCATGCAGATCCATTATCACAACCGCAAGCCGGTCAGCCACGTGATCGCCGAGGAGCTTGAGGCCACCTACTGGGAGAGCCTCGACCAGATGCTGGCCCGGATGGACATCATCTCGGTCAACTGCCCGCACACCCCGGCCACCTATCACCTTTTGTCAGCGCGCCGGCTGAAGCTGCTTCAGCCGCACGCCATCGTCGTCAACACCGCCCGCGGCGGGATCATCGACGAGGGCTCGCTGGCCGACCTGCTGGCGGCCGGCGGCATCGCCGGCGCGGGCCTCGACGTCTTCGAGTTCGAACCGGCGATCAATCCCAAGCTGCTCAAGCAGCCCAACGCCGTCCTGCTGCCCCACCTGGGCTCGGCCACGGTCGAGGCACGGATCGACATGGGCGAAAAGGTGATCATCAACCTCAAGACCTGGATGGACGGCCACCGGCCGCCGGACCGGGTCCTGATGTCGATGCTGTAGCCAAGGGTGTCATCCCGGAAGTCGCGAAGCGGCTATCCGGGACCCATGAACACCTGATGGGTCAGGACGCGGCCAGGCGTCGCCTTATTCCACCAATTTTGCGCGTATGGGTCCCGGTCTTGCTTCGCAAACCGGGATGACACTGGGGTTTGCGGCGACCTCTAGGCCCCGGCGCGCCCATGCCCGCAAACCTCGCACTCAGGATCGGCCCCGATCCGCACCGTCCGGGTCTCGGCCGCCAGGGCGTCGTAGATCAGCAGCCGGCCGGCCAGCGGCTCGCCCGCCCCGGCGATCAGCTTGATCGCCTCCAGCGCCATCATCGAGCCGATCACGCCGGCGATCGCGCCGACCACGCCGACGGTCGAGCAGGTCTCGGCGTCCGGCGGGATCTCCGGCACCAGGCAGCGGTAGCAGGGCTTGCCGCGAAACACCCCGACCTGGCCGGTCCAGCGGCCGATGGCCCCCGACACCAGGGTCCGCTCGTGAGCCACGCAGGCGGCGTTGACCGCGAAGCGCGTGGCGAAGTCGTCGGTGCCGTCCAGCACCAGGTCGACGCCTTTCACCAACGGCCCGGCGTTGCAGCTCTCCAGATGCACCGGGGTGCAGTCGACATGCACATGCGGGTTGAGCGCGCGCAGATGCGCGGCGGCCGCCTCGACCTTCCGGGCGCCGACGTCCGTGTTACGAAAAATGATCTGTCGCTGCAGGTTGGAGGTGTCGACCACGTCGGGATCGACCAGCACGATCCGCCCGATCCCGGCCGCCGCCAGATAGAGCGCGGCCGGCGCGCCCAGGCCGCCGGCCCCCACGATCAGCACGCTGGCCGCCTTCAGCCGCTGCTGGCCCTGGCCGCCGACCTCGCGCAGCACCAGCTGGCGGGCATAGCGCTCGACTTCGTCGTCGGTGAAGCTCATCGTCGCATTGTCCATTCTCGGCGCAGGCCGGTTCCTGATCGCCGCCTGCATGCCCTAACTTAAGTGCATCACGCTTGACCTCACCGGGACCGCTGGCCACATCCGCAGCATGATGACAGCCTCGAACTTTCCAGATTGGCACGGAACCACGATCCTGGCGGTACGCAAGGACGGTAAGACCGTGATCGCCGGCGACGGTCAGGTCTCGATGGGCCAAACCGTGGTCAAGGGCAACGCCCGAAAGGTCCGCACCCTGGCCGGCGGCAAGGTCCTGGCGGGCTTCGCCGGCGCCACCGCCGACGCCTTCACCCTGATCGAACGGCTCGAGGCCAAGCTCGAGCAGTATCCCGACCAGCTGGCGCGGGCCTGCGTCGACCTGGCCAAGGACTGGCGCACCGACCGCTACCTCCGCAAGCTGGAGGCCATGCTGCTGGTCGCCGACAAGGAGTCCATCTTCACCGTCACCGGGGTCGGCGACGTGCTGGAGCCGGAAACCGGCGTCGCGGCCATCGGTTCGGGCGGCAACTACGCCCTGGCCGCGGCCCTGGCCCTCGCCGACTCCGGGCTGTCGGCCGAGGAGGTGGCCCGCAAGTCCATGGCGATCGCCGCCAGGATCTGCGTCTACACCAACGGAGAACTCACGGTTGAGAGCCTCTAGCCTCAGCCTCGCCCTGCTGCTGATCGCCACCCCGGCGGTCGCGCAGGGTGATCCGGCCCCGGTCGTGGCCGCCGAACGCGCCTTCGCCGTCGACGGCCTGGCCCTGGGGGTCAAGGGTTCGTTCCTGAAACACTCGGCGCCCGAGGCGATCGTCTTCGCGCCCGATCCGGTCAAGGCCCACGACCTCCTCAAGGCCAGGCCCGACCGCAAGGGCCCGTCGCTGGTCTGGTGGCCGTTGTGGGCCGGGATCGCCCGCTCCGGCGACCTTGGCTTCACCACCGGGCCCAGCACCTTGGACGGCCAGGAAAACGGCTGGTACTTCACCGTCTGGGCCAGGCAAGCCGACGGCGGCTGGAAGTGGCTCTACGACGGCGGCGCGCCCAGCGCCCACGGCGACGCCCCGCCCCAAGGCTCCCGACCCACCTATCTGCCCGCCGCCACCGGCCCAGGCGCCACGCCCGCCAAGGCGATGAAGCAGGTCCGCGCCGCCGAAGCGGCCCTGGCCAAGCGCGCCGCCGCCGACCTTAAGACCGCTTATCTGGCGGCCCTGGCGCCGGGCGCCCGGATCGCCGGATCGAACGCCGTCCCCGCCACCACCGCCGCGGCGGTCGCCGCCGAGCTCGCCACCCGGCCGTCGATGATCAAATTTTCAGCCCTGGGCGGCGGCGCCTCAGCCGCCGGGGACCTGGCCTGGACCTATGGCGACGCGGCCTGGAGCGAGGGCGCGAAGCCCGCCCGCGGCCACTATGTCCGCGTCTGGCAGAGCCGATCGGAGGGCTGGCGATTGGTCTTCGATGAGATTCTCCCTGTCGCCGGACCAAAGTCGTAATTATCTAGCGGCCGACATGACCGAATTCTCCCCCCGCGAAATCGTCTCCGAACTCGACCGCTTCATCGTCGGTCACCCCGAGGCCAAGAAGGCCGTCGCCGTCGCCCTGCGCAATCGCTGGCGCCGCCGGCGCGTGCCCGCCGACCTGCGCGACGAGGTGACGCCGAAGAACATCCTGCTGATCGGCCCGACCGGCGTCGGCAAGACCGAGATCGCCCGGCGGCTGGCCAAGCTCGCCCACGCCCCGTTCCTGAAGGTCGAGGCCACCAAGTTCACCGAGGTCGGCTATGTCGGCCGCGACGTCGACCAGATCGTCCGCGACCTGGTGGAAAGCGCCATGGCCATGGTCCGCGACAAGCGCCGAGCCGCCGTCCGCGCCAAGGCCGAGGCCGGCGCCGAGGAGCGTCTGCTGGACGCCCTGACCGGTCCCGGCTCCACCGCCGCCCGCGACAGCTTCCGCAAGAAGCTGCGGGCCGGAGAGCTGGACGACAAGGAGGTCGAGCTGACCCTGGCCGAGAGCGGCGGCGGCATGCCGATGTTCGACGTCCCCGGCCAGCCAGGCTCGCAGATGGGCATGCTCAATCTCGGCGAGATGATGGGCAAGGCCTTCGGCGGCCGCACCAAGACCCACAAGACCACCGTCTCCGGCGCCTGGGCGCCCTTGATCGCCGAGGAAAGCGACAAGCTGCTGGATCAGGAGGCCCTGACCCAGGAAGCCCTGGAGCTGGCCGAGAACCAGGGCATCGTCTTCCTGGACGAAATCGACAAGGTGGCGACCAGCCGCGAACGCTCGGGCGGCGCCGACGTCTCCCGCGAGGGCGTGCAGCGCGACCTGCTGCCGCTGATCGAGGGCACCACCGTCTCCACCAAGTACGGCCCGGTGAAGACCGACCACATCCTGTTCATCGCCTCGGGCGCCTTCCACGTCGCCAAGCCGTCGGACCTGCTGCCGGAGCTGCAAGGCCGGCTGCCAATCCGCGTCGAGCTGAAGGCCCTGACCCGCGATGATTTCCGCCGCATCCTCACCGAGCCGGAAGCCAACCTGATCCGCCAGCACCAGGCGCTGCTGCTGACCGAAGGCGTGATCCTGACCTTCACCGAGGACGCCGTCGACGCCATCGCCGACGCCGCCGTCACCGTGAACAACGCGGTCGAAAACATCGGCGCGCGCCGCCTGCAGACCGTGCTGGAAAAGGTGCTTGAGGAGGTCAGCTACACCGCCTCCGACCGCTCGGGCGAAACCTTCAACGTCGACGCCGCCTATGTGCAATCGCGGATCGGCGAACTGGCCCAGAACACCGACCTCAGCCGGTTCATTCTGTAGGTCGAGCGCCCTCCCCTCGTTCGTCATCCTCCGGTCGTCTGAAAGACGATTCGGGGGACCCAAGCTGAGTTGCAGAACCTGCCAAGCCCTATGGGTCCCCCGGATCTCGCTTCGCGAGCCCGGAGGATGACGAGTCTTGGGTTGGCGGTCCGCTCCGCGCCCTGCCGCAATCACCGCTTGCCTCACCCTCGCAAACGTCGATGAATTCTCCGGCTATCGCAGGGGAACCGCCGCATGCAGGTCGAACTCGCCGAAGAGCGCATCTTCCGGATGACCGACCGCTTCAGCCTGGAGCACGCCGAGGGCCGCGCCTGGTCCAAGCGGATCGAGGCGTTCGGCGCGCTGGCCCGCGTCACCGGCCTGTTCGCCCAGCCCAAGGACGAGGAGTTCGCCGTCGTCTACCGCGAGCGCCGACTGCAGCCGTTCTGGCGGGTCACCGTCTCCACCGCCACGGCCTATGAGCGCACGCGCACCTACCTGGTGAAGGTGCCGCCGGAAGTGCGCGAGGTGACCATCGGCGAAACGGTCCTGCCCGCCAGCACCGGCCAGATCCAGGTGGTCGGACTGGAGTCCTGCCGCGAGGAGACCCGCCGAGAGACCCTGATCGACGGCCTGAGCAAGCAGGTCGCCCCGGCGCTCGCCGCCTATCTGCAGCACGACGCCATCGAGACGAGCGCCGACGCCCTGGCCGCCGCCACGGCCGAGGGCATGGTGATCGTCCCGCCGGAGGCCAAGGCCTCGATGGTGGTGCGCGACGTCGTCGCTTCGGCGATCGGCAAGATCGACGCCGACCGGGTCACCGAGGAACTGGTGCGGGTCGAGGCCGTCGACCTCTACTATCGGCCGGTCCACGCCTTCCGTTATCGGCGGGGCGACAAGGAGGCGGTGGTCGAGTTCGACGCCGTCACCGGCGAGACCAAGGTCGGCGGCGCCACCTTCGAGCAATATCTGGGCAAGGCGCTGGAGCCGAAATTCCTGCTCGACGTCGGCGCCGAGACCCTCAACTTCGTGATCCCCGGCGCCAACCTCGCCAAGCTGATGATCGTGAAGGGCCTGGAGCTGAAGGCCGGCAAATGACGCCCGAACCTGTCGTCATCGATCTCGGCGAGGACCGCGCCGTTTCCGGCCTCTGGATGCAGCCGGACGCGGCGATCGCCGCCCTTGTGCTCGCGCACGGCGCCGGCGCCCCCATGACCCACAAGTCGATGACCGCCATCGCCGAAGGGCTGGCCGAGCGCGGCGTCGCGACCCTGCGCTACAACTTCCCCTATATGGAGCGGGGATCCAAACGCCCCGACACGCCGGCCGTGGCGCACGAAGCCGTCCGCGCCGCCGTCGGCCAGGCCGCGCGCCTGGCCCCGAACCTGCCCCTGTTCGCCGGCGGCCGGTCGTTCGGCGGGCGCATGACCTCGCAGGCCCAGGCGGCGCAGGCGCTGCCCGGCGTGCGCGGCCTGGTGTTCTTCGCCTTCCCCCTGCACCCGCCGGCCAAGCCCGGCGTCGAGCGCGCCGAGCACCTCGCGGCGATCAAGATCCCGCAGCTCTTCCTGCAAGGCTCGCGCGACGAGTTCGCCCGGCTCGACCTGCTGGAGGCCACGGTGGGGGGTCTTGGCGCCCTGACGACCCTGAAGCTGCTGGACGCCGCCGACCACGCCTTCCACGTTCCGGCCAAGACCGGCCGCAAGGACGCTGACGTGCTGGGCGAAGCTCTAGATACCGCCCGCGCATGGATGCTGGGGCGCGAGGCCTAGGGTCCAGGCTCAAATTGGGATGAGCGGTATTGAGTCCAGACCTAGGCCGGCGGCTAACGCCACCCTCGCCGCGCGTCATAGATCGCCCGTTCCAGCGCGTGGGCGAAGTCGGCGCGCTCGGCTGGGCTCAGCGCGGCGGCCACATGGGCGTGACGGCCCGACAGCGCCAGGCGCACGCCGACCACCACGTCGTCCTCGTCGATCTCGCGCGCCACCCGGGTGAAGGCGGTCGGGCTTTCCCAGACCACCTGGCTCGAGGTCGGGGTTTCATAGACCACGCGGACCTCGCGGGAGGTCACCTGCACGCGCTCGACCCGCTTGGCCTGGGCGTAGCTGACCAGGAAGGCGGCGATCACCGCCACCAGGTCCAGCCCCAGGAAGAGCGGCACCAGGGTCGCGCCCATCGCCAGGAACACCGCCGCGGCCGCGCAGTTGAAGAAGGTGACCACGCAGATCAGCACCACGAACCCTCGCTGGGACAGCGAGCGGTTGGGGGTGATCACGGCGTCCATGTAGACGAGGCCATCCATCGTACCGGCGAGTTTAGTCCGGAAAACCGCCGTGCAAAGCCTCAAGCTCTTGGCGAGCCGCGCGACGCGGGCGATGGTCGCCCCGACATGGCCAAGCCCGTTACCAAGAAGCGCGTCAGCCCCGCCGAAAAGGCCCGGGTCGAGGAACTGTTCAGCCGCTTCCTGTCGCTCAGCGACGACCCGCGCACCGAGCTGAACTATCACAGCCCCTACACCCTGATCGTCGCGGTGGCGCTTTCGGCCCAGGCCACCGACGTCGGCGTCAACAAGGCGACGGCCAAGCTGTTCGCGGTCGCCGACACGCCCGAGGAGATGCTGGCCTTGGGCGAGGAGGGCCTGATCCCCTACATCTCCTCGATCGGCCTCTTCCGGACCAAGGCCAAGAACGTCATCGCCGCCGCCAAGATCATCGTCGAGCAGCATGGCGGCGAGGTGCCTCTGAACCGCGAGGCGCTGATGGCGCTGCCCGGCGTCGGCCGCAAGACCGCCAGCGTCGTGCTGAACGAACTGCGGATCGAACCGGCCATCGCCGTCGACACCCACGTCTTCCGCCTCGCCCACCGGCTGAAGCTGTCGTCGGCCAAGACCCCCGACCAGGTCGAGGCCGACCTGATGGCCATCGTGCCCGAGCCCTATCTGACCAGGGCCCATCACTGGCTGATCCTGCACGGCCGCTACATCTGCACCGCCCGGCGGCCTAAGTGTGAGGAATGCGAGATCTCCGATCTCTGCCCGTCGAAGTCGCTGTTCGCGGCGTCATGAACGGACGGCTGCCGCTCAACGCCCTGCGGGTGTTCGAGGCCTGCGCCCGGCACGGCAGCTTCCTGCAGGCCGCCGATGAGCTAGCCATCACCCCCGGCGCCGTCTCGCGCCACATCAAGGGGCTGGAGGCCGAGCTGGAGGTGCGGCTGTTCGACCGCTTCAACCGCGCGGTGCGGTTGACCCAGGCCGGAACCCAACTGGCCACCGGCGTCCATCAGGGCCTCTCGACCCTGCAATCTGCAGTCGACGCCGTCCGCTCGCGACGCGACGCGCCGCTGGTGGTGACGGTGATCCATTCGCTGGCCGCCCGCTGGCTGGTGCCGCGCCTGCACGATTTCCAGCGGCGCTATCCCGATGTCCAGATCCTGGTCTCGGCCTCCGACACGCCCAAGGACCTGGCGCGCGACAATGTCGACGTCGCCATCCGGCTCGGCCGTGGCCCCTATCCGGGCCTGCACGTCACCCACCTGTTCGACACCATCATGTCGCCGGTCTGCAGCCCGGGCCTGGTCGAGAAGTTCGGGCCGTTCGAACACCCCAACGACCTGGCCCGCGTCACCCTGCTGCATGACGTGCTGATGTTGTCCGATGAGCCGGAATGGAAGGATTGGCTGGCCGCCGCCGGCGCCGATAAGGTCGATCCGCATCGCGGCCCTCGGTTCTCCAACACCTATCTGGCGGTCGAGGCGGCCCTGGCCGACCGGGGCGTGGCGCTCGCCCACCATGCCATGGTCATCGACGACCTGGCCAGCGGGCGGCTCGTCCAACCCTTCGACCTCAGCCTGCCCAGCCCGTTCAGCCAGCGGATCCTGTCGCTGCCCGAGAAGGCCGACCAGCCGAATATCCGCCGGTTCCGCGCCTGGCTGCTGGACCAGGCCCGTACTGACGGCTTGACCAGTACAGTTGACTAAAGATCAACTGACCCCCTCTAAGCTCGTTTGTCACCAGAGGCCCGAAAGGCCCATATCCTAAGCGTTCACGCGCTGTAGGAGCCTCCCCGTGACCTGCACCTATCCTCAATCGATTGAGCTCAAGGCCCATCACACCGCCGACGCCGTCATTCGCGACGTCGTGGTGACCATCGCCGTGGCGGTGATCTTCTCGCCGCTGGCCATCTTGGCCCTCGGCGCGCTCTAGGCCGCGTCAAATCGAGACATCTCGCGGCGGACGGCACGTGTCCGCCGCCGAAATGGCGCAGGTTCACGCCGCGCTGAGCACGCGACAGCTGGCGCGCGGCTTGCAAAGATCGGGACGAACCCGGCCGTCGAACGGCGCCATCCTTCGTCAACCCGCTCCTGGCCGGCCTCCCGCCGGAATTGATCCGTGCTTCCCGCGTCCCCCGATGCCGTGTCGCCCGCTCCGAAGCCCCGACGCCGGGCTCCGGTCGACTGGCGGCTGGCCGCCTGCACGGCGCTGTTGCTGTTCAATCTGGGGCTTGGCGGCTGGTTCGCCTTCGACCGCGCCTTCCTGCGCGACCTGCCGAAAGTTCCCGGTCCTGAGGCCCTGTGGTCGGCGGGCCGTCCGCCCGGCCTGACCTTCGTCGGCTCCGACGGCCAGGTGATCGCCCGGCGCGGCCCGCGCCACGGCGCGCCCGTGCGGCTGACCCAGCTGCCGGCCCATGTGCCGCTGGCCTTCCTCGCCATCGAGGATCGGCGCTTCTATGAACACGGCGCCGTCGACCTCCGCGGCGTCCTGCGGGCCGGCGTCGTCAACCTGCGGACCGGCCGCACGGTGCAGGGCGGCTCGACCATCAGCCAGCAGGTGGCCCGCAACCTGTTCCTCGAGCCCGACCAGACCCTGCGCCGCAAGGTCCAGGAGATCCTGCTGGCCGTCCAGCTGGAACGGATGCTGACCAAGGACGAGCTGCTCGAGCTCTATCTCAACCGCATCTATTTCGGCGACCGCGCCTATGGCCTGTCGGCCGCCGCCGAGACCTATTTCGGGAAGTCCGCCGCCGACCTGACCCTGTCGGAAGCCGCCGTCCTGGCCGCCCTGCCCCGCGCGCCGACCCGGCTGTCGCCGACCAACGCGCCGGATGCGGCCTGGGCGCGGGCCAAGATCGTCCTGCGCCGGCTCGGCGAAATGGAGTGGCTCGACCCCAAGATCACCCGCGCCGCCGCCGACGGCCCGGCGCCGGCCATCGTCAGCTTAGGCGCCCCTGGCGAGGGCGACATGGCCTGGGCCTATGACGCCGCGGCGATCCAGGCCCGCGAGCTGGTCGGCCACGCCACGCCCGACCTGGTGATCCAGATCACCGTCGATCCGAACGCCCAGGCCCTGGCCGCCAGCGTCGTCCGCCGTGCGATGGCCAGCCAGGGCCGCGCCCGCGGCGCCCGACAGGCCGCCCTGGTGGCCCTGGCCCCAGACGGCGCGATCCGCGCCATGATCGGCGGGGTGAACCACGAGGCCAGCCCCTTCAACCGCGTCACCCAGGCCCGTCGCCAACCGGGCTCGGCCTTCAAGCCGATCGTCTGGGCCGCGGCGTTGGAGCATGGGGTGCGGCCGATGGACTGGCGATCCGACGCGCCGATCCGCATCGGAACCTGGAGCCCCCGCAACTATGGCGGCGGCTATGCCGGGGCCGTCTCGGTCCAGCGCGCGCTGCAGCTCTCGCTCAACACGGTCTCGGTGCGGCTGGCCCGCGAGACCGGCCTGACCAAGGTCGCCGACCTCGCCCACCGCTTTGGCCTGACCTCGATCCCCGACCATCCCGGCGGGTCGCTGGCGCTGGGCGCCTACGAGGTGACGCCGCTGGAGCTGGCCGCCGCCTACCAGGTGCTGCAGTCGGGCGGCGGCCAGACCCGGCCCTATCTGATCGCCAGGATCACCGACGCCCGGGGCCAGGTGCTGTACTTCCACCCCGCCAGCGCCGCCGTTCCGGTCTATCCCACCTTCCAGGCCGCCCAGATGGTGCAGATGATGCGCGGCGTGATCCTGGCCGGCACCGGCAAGGAGGCCGCCTTCGGGCGGCTGGCGGCCGGCAAGACCGGCACCAGCCAGAACCACCGCGACGCCTGGTTCGTCGGCTTCACCCCCGACTGGCTCTGCGCGGTGTGGGTCGGCAATGACGACGGGCGGCCGATGGCCAAGGTCACCGGCGGCCAGATCCCGGCCCAGATCTGGCGCGGCTTCATGTCCGCCGCCCACAAGGGCCTGCCCGACACCGAGTTCGCCTGGTTCCCGGCCCTGCCGCCGCCGCTCTATGTCGAGGAGCCGGCCCCGCCGCCGGCCGACGGAGATCTCGGCCCCGTACGCCGCAACGCCATGGCGAGCCGCGACGGCCGCATCTGGCTGCCGCCCGGCGCGGAACTCTCGGAAGCCAGCTACCAGGACGACGAACCGAACATCTCGGAAATTCCGTACTGAACCCCACTCGTCATCCTCCGGGCTCGCGAGGCGAGATCCGGGAGACCCAAGCCGAGTTGCAAACCTAGAACCGCCGTTTGAGTCCCCCGGATCGTCTTTCAGACGACCGGAGGATGACGAACCAAGGTCAGGTGATCCGCTTGACGCTGACCGGATCGCTGCTGGGGAAGCTCTCTTCCAGGCCCTCGTCGAGCAGGGCCTCCTGCCGGTCCTCGGAATATTGCTGCTTTTCGGCCAGCTGATCGGGCTTCTCGTTCTCGCCCAGGGCCGCGATCGGCCGCGAGTGCGGGGCGTCGCTCCTGTGGTCGCCGTGCGGGCGGCCCTCCACGGCGGAGTCCGCCGCCGCGCCGCCTGATCCGGCGATGATGTAGCGCTCCGGCTGCTTTGTCTTGTCGCGCTTCAGAATACTCATGGTCGCTTCTCCGCACTGTGCAATATCAACACATGGGCCGAAGCGCGGTTGCAGATCGGCGCCAACGCGTTGCCCCGCCACGTCTTTCCCTGTAGGAGGCGAGGCCAATTTCCTCGAAAGCCGACCCTCCCGCATGACCGAGCTCTACGACGTCGCCGCCATCGGCAACGCCATCGTCGACGTGATCGCCCCGGCCACCGACGAGTTCCTCATCCAGCAAGCCATGGACAAGGGTTCCATGATGCTGGTCGACGAGGCCCGCAGCGCCGCGCTCTACGCCGCGATGGCGCCGGGCGTCGAAGCCTCGGGCGGCTCGGCCGGCAACACCATCGCCGGCGTCGCCTCGTTCGGCGGCAAGGCCGCATTCCTGGGCAAGGTCGCCAATGACCAGCTCGGCAAGGTCTTCACCCACGACATGCGCGCCATCGGCGCCCACTTCGACACCTCGCCCCTGCTGAACGGCAAGGCGACGGCGGTCTCGATGATCAATGTCACGCCCGACGGCGAGCGGACGATGTCGACCTTCCTGGGCGCCTCGACCGAATTCACCTCCGACGACATCGACGCGAATGTCATCGAAGCGGCCAAGATCGTCTATCTCGAAGGCTACTTGTTCGACGCCGAAGCGGCCCGCAAGGCCTTCGCCAAGGCCGCGGGCCTGGCCCGCGCGTCCGGCCGGATGATCGCCATCACCCTCTCCGACGGTTTCGTGGTCGATCGCCACCGCGAGGCGCTGCTGGGCTTCCTGGAAACCCAGGTCGATCTGGTGTTCGCCAACGACACTGAGGTCACCGCCCTCTTCCAGACCACCGACTTCGACGCCGCCGTCGCGGCGCTGCGCTCCAAGGTCAAGATCGCCGCCGTCACCAAGGGCGCGCAGGGCTCGGTGATCGCCGCCGGCGGTGAAACCTTCGCCGTTCCCGCCTATCCGGTCGAGAAAGTCGTGGACACGACCGGCGCAGGCGACCAATACGCAGCCGGGTTCATGTTCGGCCTCGCGACCGGCCGGCCGCTCAATGTCTGCGGCCAGCTCGGCTCCCTCGCGGCCTCCGAGGTGATCTCGCATTATGGTCCTCGCCCGTTGGTCAATCTGAAAGACCTGGCGGCTACCAAAGGACTCTAGGGCCCAAAGGACGTTTGGAAATGTCGCGAACGGCGGAAGTCAGCCGCAACACCAAAGAGACCCAGATCACGGTCAGCGTGGATCTGGACGGCTCTGGCGTGTCCGATGTCGAGACCGGCATCGGCTTCTTCGACCACATGCTGGACGCCTTCGCCCGCCACAGCGGGATCGACCTGAACGTCCGCACCAAGGGCGACCTGCACATCGACTTCCACCACACCGTGGAAGACACCGGCATCGTCATCGGTCAGGCGATCAACAAGGCGCTGGACGGCTTCAAGGGCGTCCGCCGCTTCGGCCACGCCTATATCCCGATGGACGAGACCCTGACGCGCTGCGCCCTCGACCTCTGCAATCGCCCCTATCTGGTCTGGAAGGTCGCCTTCAAGACCCCGAAGATCGGCGAGTTCGACACCGAGCTGTTCAAGGAATTCCACCACGCCTTCGCCATGAGCCTTGGCGCCTGCATGCATCTGGAAACCCTCTACGGCGACAACAGCCACCACATCGCCGAAAGCGGTTTCAAGGCGCTCGCCCGCGCCCTGCGCGACGCGATCGAAATCGACCCCAAGACCCATGGTCACGCCCCGTCGACCAAGGGCGTGCTCTAGGATTCATCCCATGCAGAGCGTCGCCCTGATCGACTACGGGTCGGGCAACCTTCGCTCGGCCGAAAAGGCCCTCGTCCGCGCCGCCGACGGCCGCGCAAACATCGTCGTCACCAGCGACCCTAAGGTCGTGGCCGCCGCCGACCGCGTCATGCTGCCCGGCGTCGGGGCCTTCGCGGCTTGCATGAAGGCGCTGGCCGAGCGCCCTGGCCTGATCGAAGGCATGACTGAAGCGGTGCAGGCCAAGGGCCGTCCGTTCCTCGGCGTCTGCGTCGGCATGCAGCTGCTAGCCTCGCGCGGCCTGGAGTTCGGCGAGACCCCCGGCCTCGGCTGGATCGAAGGCGACGTCCGTCGCGTCGAGCCCGCCGATCCGAGCGCCAAGATCCCGCACATGGGCTGGAACAACCTGATTTCGCTCAGCGGCCCGCCGCTGGTCAGCGAGATCGGCGAGGCCCCTATGTACTTCACCCACTCCTTCGCCTTCTATCCGACGGACGAGAGCGATGTGGCGGCCTATGTCGACCATGGCGGAAAGTTCCCCGCCGCGGTCGCCAAGGGCAATGTCGCGGGCGTACAATTTCACCCTGAAAAGTCGCAGAGCGCCGGGCTTGCCCTCCTGGCGCGGTTTCTGGAGTGGCGACCGTGATCCTTTACCCGGCCATCGATCTGAAGGACGGCCAATGCGTGCGCGTCCTGCATGGCGACCTCAGCACCGCCACGGTGTTCAACACCTCGCCCGCCGCCCAGGCGGCCAGCTTCGTGGAGTCCGGCTTCCACTGGGTGCACGTGGTCGACCTGAACGGCGCCGTGCAGGGCCGAGCCATCAATGAGAAGGCCGTCGAGGCCATCCTTGAGGCCGTCTCGATCCCCGTCCAGCTGGGCGGCGGCATCCGCAGCCTGAAGGACATCGAGCGCTGGATCGAGGCCGGCGTCAGCCGCGTGATCCTCGGCACCATCGCCGTCACCGAGCCCGAGATCGTCAAGCAGGCCGCCAAGCTGTGGCCCGAGCAGATCGCCGTCTCGGTCGACGTGCGCGGCGGCAAGGTGGCCACCCAGGGCTGGACCGAAAGCTCCGACCTCGACGCCGTCACCGTGGCCAAGCGTTTCGAGGACGCCGGGGTCGGCGCCCTGATCATCACCGACATCGACCGCGACGGCACCGTCATGGGCTTCAATGTCGAGGCCTTCGGCGCCATCGCCGACGCCGTGGCCATTCCGGTGATCGCCGCCGGCGGCCTGGCCACCATCGACGACATCATCCGGCTGAAGGCCCACAAGGGCGTGCCGATCGCCGGCGCCGTGCTGGGCCGCGCGCTCTACAACGGCGCGATCTCGCCGGAAGAAGCCCTGAAGGTCGCCGCCTAAAGGATGCAAGAGAGATGCTGAAGGTCCGCGTCATCCCCTGCCTGGACGTCAAGGACGGCCGCGTGGTGAAGGGCGTGAACTTCGTCTCGCTCCGCGACGCCGGCGATCCGGTCGAACAGGCCACCGCCTATGACGCCGCCGGCGCCGACGAGCTGATGTTCCTGGACATCACCGCCAGCCACGAACGGCGCGGCGCCATCCTCGACGTCATCGCCCGCACCGCCGATGTCTGCTTCATGCCGCTCAGCGTCGGCGGCGGCATCCGCCAGGTGGAGGACGCCCGGCGTCTGCTGCTGGCCGGCGCCGACAAGATCAGCGTCAACACCGCCGCCGTCGAAAATCCCGACCTGATCAGCGCCTGCGCCGACGCCTTCGGCTCCCAGGCCGTGGTCGTGGCCATCGACGCCAAGCGGACGGACGACGGCTGGCGGGTCTTCACCTATGGCGGGCGCACCGACACCGGGCTCGACGTCGTGGAATATGCGATCAACGCCGTGAAGCGTGGGGCCGGCGAGATCCTGCTGACTTCGATGGACCGCGACGGCGCCAAGACCGGCTACGATCTCGACCTGCTGAAGGCCGTAACCAGCGCCGTCAATGTGCCGGTCATCGCCTCGGGCGGAGCCGGCAACGCCCAGCACATGGTCGAGGCCGTGACCAAGGGCGGCGCCGACGCCGTGCTCGCCGCCTCGATCTTCCACTTCGGCGAGGTTTCGGTGGCCGAGGTCAAACGCCAGATGGCTCAGGCCCACATTCCGGTCCGGGAGCTCGCATGACCCGTTTCTCCGAGACGCTCGAGCGGCTGGCCGCCACCATCGAGGCCCGCAAGGGCGCCGACCCGTCCAGCTCCTACACCGCCAAGCTGCTTAGCGAAGGCGTCGAACGCGCCGCCAAGAAGTTCGGCGAGGAAGCCGTCGAGGCGGTGATCGCCGCCGCCCAGGGCGACCAGGACGGCCTGGCCGCCGAGAGCGCTGACCTGATCTATCACTGGCTGGTCCTGCTGGCCCGCGCCGGCGTCAGCCTCGACGACGTCGCCGCCAAGCTTGAGGCCCGCGAAGGAACCTCCGGCCTGGCCGAGAAGGCCTCGCGCCCACCCTCCTAAGCTCGTCACCCCCCGCGTTCGTCATCCTCCGGTCAGCCGCAGGCTGATCCGGGGGACCCAAGCTGAGTTGCCGAACTTTCTACGTCGTATGGGTCCCCCGGATCGTCTTTCAGACGACCGGAGGATGACGAACGCGGGTGTTGGCCACGGGGCGCGCCCTCAGGCCTTCCACCGCACCTTCATGTAGACGTCGCCGTCTTCCAGCTCGTCCAGCATCTGGGCCAGGCGCTTCTGGCGGGTCGTGTCCGTCCGCGCGCGGCCAATCCAGCCGAGATAGTCGTTTCGCTGAAACGGAGGGCGAGCCTCATAGGCGGCCGTGAGGTTTCGCGCGGCCAGCGCGTCGCGCACGAAGGCGGTCATCGGATTGACGGTGCGGATCAGCGTCATGCAGGCAAGCTCCACAGTCTGCCCTAACAACGAAGAACAACGGCGAAGGTTCTAGTGCGGCAGCACCAGGACCAGCGCCGTGCCCGGTCCGTCCCCAGCGGTGAGGATTCCGCCGGACTGGCGCGCGAAACTCTCCACCAGTTTGCGGCCAAGGCCGGTGGTCTTGATCTGGGTTTCCGGCGGCAGCCCCACCCCGTCGTCGGCGACGGTCAGTTCGCACCCGGTCTCGATGGCCCGGAGCCGCACCAGGATCGTGCCCGGACGGCTGTCGGGAAAGGCGTATTTGGCGGCGTTGGTGACCAGCTCATTGACCACCAACCCGACCGCCACCGCCCGATCACGGGATATCGTGCAGGTGGTCAGCCGGCAGTCGAGCCGCACCAGGCCGCTGAGCAGCAGGCTGTCGGACAGGTTCTCGCAGAGATCGCCGAGATAGGAGGCCAGGTCGATATGCTCGTCCGTGCCGCCAGGCGAGTAGAGGTACGAATGGGCCTGGGCCATCGAATGGATCCGGCGCAGGGCGTCGGACAGCGCCTGCTGGGAGCCGGGATCGGCGGTGCGCCGCCGCTGCATGTCGAGCAGGCTCTCGACCATCTGGAAATTGTTCTTCACCCGATGGTTCAGCTCGCGCAGCAACAGATCGCGCACCTCCAGCTTGGCCGCCCGCTCCGCGCCGGCGGCGCTGTAGGCGGTGCGGAAGGCCTGGGCCACCGCCACCACCAACAGGCCGCTGAGCCCGTTCAGCAGCAGGGAGGCCCCCTCCCCCGGCTCCAGCGGCCCGAACCGCGCCGGCGACAGCACCATGTACCAGACCCCCAGCAACAGCAGGGTCAGGGCGATGACGCCGGCCCGCCAACCGGCCAGCAGGGTCGCCAGCAGCACGGCGGGAAACAGGAATACGAACGGGGCCGGCGCCGGGACCACCAGGTCGACGATCAGCCGCAGCAGGCCGGCCAGCGCGACACAAACGCTGGCGCATACCCACTCTGTCACCCAGGTGGGCACCTCCGGCGCGAGCCGCTCGCGCAGATCAAGGTCGTCCAGTCCTCGCATAGCTCAACCACAACGGTCCCATGTGGCGTGACGGTCAAGGAAGTAATCTCGTTAGACGCGAACTTTTCGCAAAAACAGCCTTAATGGGTCATACGTCAAGAAGGTTGAACGCCGGCCACGACGATTTCTTGCGCTCTCCGGGCCAGATCGGGACTAAATGTCAGCGCCAAAGTGGCTTTGCTGCATGAGCCGACTGATAGTCACCCGTGATCGCCGAATTTCCCTTCCTACGGGCCGTGACCGAGCGTGATCGGCGTTGGCCGCGGATCGCGGTCATGGCCCTGGCCACCCCGGTGGTGTTCTTCGTCCTCAGCATCGTCATCGCCATGGTCTTGGCGATGTCGTCCGGCGGCGACATCTTCGCGGTCACCGCCGACCCCAAGCTCCAGCGCTCGGCGATCTATGTGCTGCAGCTCGGCGCCGGGCTGGGCGGCCTGGCCTTCGGCATCATGCTCGCCGCCCACTACATCTTCGCCCGGCCGATGTTCAGCTGGCTCACCGCGGCCCCGCGCTTTCGCTGGAACCTGGTGCTGTGGGGCGCCGCCCTCACCGTGATCGGCGTGGCGGTGGTGATGACCGTCGACGTGCTGATCCTGAACGGCGAGTTCGAGTTTCCGATCTTCGACCCGGCCTATGGCCTCAGCCTCAAGCTCGGCTATCTCGCCGCAGTGCTGGTCGGCCTGTTCGTCGCCGCGACGGCCGAGGAAATCGTGTTCCGCGGCTACCTGCTGCAACAGACCGCGGCCCTGACCCACCGGACTTGGGCGATCATCGCGATCAACGCCGTGGTGTTCGCGCTCTTCCACCTGGAGTTCGACCCGGCCGCCCTGGCGGCGCGGGCCTTGGCTGGGGCGGCCTTCACCTGGGCCGCCTTGCGCCTGGGAGGCCTGGAGTTCGCCATCGGCGCCCATGTGGCGACCAACCTGATGATCGCCCTGGTCCAGGGGCCGATGCTGCCGGAGGATCCCGGCGCGGCCGGCGACGCCAGCGATGTCGTCGGCGAGGTCGCCCTGGCGCTCTACATGATCTGGGCGGTGGAGATCACGCGCCGCATGCCCCGGCTGATGAGGTCTATTTCTTCTCAAGCATGAGCTGGCCCTCGGTCTTCAGCCGGCCCTTCACCTTGTCGGCGATCATCGCGAAGAACGGCGGCAGGTCGACCTCCATGCGGACGGTCTCCTCCAACACGTCGAGCCGGCCGGCCACCGCCTGACCGACGACCTTGGCCGAGAAGCTCAGGCAGTCGCCCTCCCAGGCCTTGGTCAGTTTCACGCTGTCGCCGAACTGGTGGCCCAGGCGGCCGATCCCATCCTCGATCCGCTTACGCGCCTCGGCCTTGCCGAGCTCATGGGGGATGGTGACGGTGACGGGCTTGCTCATGAGGGCCTCCTCCGAAGGATCCCGTTATAACGGGCGGGCGGCCTAAGCGCTCCCGTCCTGTGACGCCCCCGGCGGCGCGGGCTGGCCCCTCCCCTCGGCCTGACGAGCCAGCGCCACCGCTCCGGCCAGGATCAGCACCATGGCGGCGATGGCGAGATTGGCCCACAGCCCGCGACGGTCGCCGCCGCGTCGGAACATCGAGGGCTCGCCGTCACGCATCGCCCGCCTCCCCGCCGCGCGCCGCCTCCAGGAACCGGCGCAGCGCCGGGCGCTCATTCTCCGGCGCCCAGAACGCGCAGTAGGACAACCACGCGCTCTCGCTCTCCAGCGGCCGCGCGCAAACCCCGGGATAGAAGGCGCCGAGCGCCGAGCCGCCGGCCAGGGTCACGCCGAAGCCCAGCGCCGTCAGGTCGATCAGATTGTCCCGCTGGACGGCGTAGTACAGGAAATTCGGCGGGCCGCCGAGCGCCCCGATGATCGCCCGCTGCAGGGCGCGGTCCCCGGCCCCGTTCCCGGCCATCAGGATCGGGGTTTCGCGCAGAGCGGCCGAGGGCACGCTGTTGCAGGCGGCCAGGGGATGCCCCTCGGCCATGAAGGCCATCAGCGGCTCGCTCCAGAGCGGCGTCGAACGCCACCCGCGCGCGCCGGCGTCATGCAGCGCCACGGCCAGGTCGACGCCCCGTCCGGGGATACGCTCGGCCAGCCCGATCTCGTCGAGGTCCTCGATCACCAAGTCGACCTCCGGCCGCCCGGCGCGATAGCGGCCGACCAGAGTACGAAGCGGCCCCCAGTTGAGCGAGCAGGCGACGCCCAGCGTCAGCCGCTCCCGCCGCCGGGGCATGCGCCACGCGGAGATCGGCGTGGTGTAGGTGCGAAGGTCCATGATCAAGCCGCCGCCCGCAGTTCGCTCACCCGCCGACGCGCCACCAGCACCTCGCGGCGGGCGCCCGACAGTCGGCGGACCACGTTGAAGCCGTGGCCCCGGAACACCGCCTCCATCACGCCGTCATTGGCGGCTGGCGCATGGGCGGTCTGGACGATCATCACCCCGCCCTCGCGGACATGAGGGCCTCGATCCAGCAGGTCCGCCAGCCAGCTCGCCGTCGCCGTGTGGGCGACCAGCAGCGCCTGAGCGTCGTCGGCCGGCGCCCGCTGGCCCGCCTGCAGGCAGCCGACCTTCTCGTAGCCCCGTCGACATAGCCAAAGCAGCGCGGGCAAGCTGCCAGGGCCGGTGACGCGAATAACGCTGCCGGCCCCGACGCCGGACTCCGACAGGAGCTGCGACAGACCGATGCTTGGGTGGGAAGTCTCTTGCGACATGATCGCCTCTAACGCCGAAACGCTGACCGGGCCGGAGCCGGGTCATCGCCGAGATCATGGCCCGGCGGCGCGTAAGGGTTCGATGCGGAAGACGGCGGGCCGCATAAGGGCGGCGTCAAGATTTGGGAACGAAAGCCCCGGCTCGGCGCTCTAGGTGGCAGGACCAGAAGGGCTCCATCGTGTCCCGTTCAAAGCGTATCCTGCTCGCCATCGGCCTGATGATCGGCGTGGCCCTGATCGCCACCGAGGCCCAGGCGAGCGAGTCTGTCTGCAAGGGCCAAGCCCCGGCGCCGGCCCCCACAAGCTCGTCATCCTAGGCCTTGTGCCTAGGACCCCTCGTCCCGTTTCGCTGATCTGCAACACCTAAGCTCGACCGTCCAGGTTCCTGCCGGCCGCATTGCGACCGACAGAGGGGTCCTAGGCACAAGGCCTAGGATGACGAGGCGGAGAGATGACGAGGTCGGATGACGAGGTGACCAGGATGGAAGGATCGCCGGGCGCTAGTACGCCCGACGTCCACAAACGTCCCTAGGCTTCCTGGATCGCCGACAGCTTCCAGGGCTGGCCCTGGCCGCGCACGAAGGTCCAGAGTTCGGTGGTCTCGGTGAGCGCGTTCGGGTCGCCCTCCACCACCGCGCCGCTCTGGCGGTCGACCATCCAGTCGCGGCTCGAGTAACGCAGGGCCGCGGTGGCGTATTCCAGGTCGCCTTCGCGCCAGGCCTCGGCCACGTCGCCTTCCAGCATCTGCACATCGCTGACCTGGTTGCGCACGCCGCGGGTGGCGTTCTGGCTGAGTTCCTCGGCCAGGTAGCTCATGATCTCAGGCGTGCTGTGCTCGCGGATCGCGCCGTAGTCCTCGCGGCCGAAGGCTTCCTGGATCTCGCGCAGCAGGCGCTCGAAGATCTCACGGTCGGTCGTCAGCACGGCGAAGTCCTCGCCGGCCGAAGGCGCGACGCTCGGCGCATAGCCGCCCGACGCCGGTTGCTGGACGTCGAAGGGCGAACGGAAGCTGGTGTTGGCGGCCGACATAGGCCCGGCCGCCGCAGCGGTCGCCGGACGGCGGCGATTGGCGAAGAACTTGAAGACCAGCATCCCGACCAGGGCGAGCAGGGCGATCTGCAGGATGCCGCCCATAGCGCCGGCCAGGCCCGCGCCGAAGCCGTGGCCCAGCAGCATGCCGACCAGGCCGCCGATCATCAGGCCCTTCATCAGCGGACTGCCGAGGAAGCCGCCACGCTTAGGCGCGTTCATCGGGTTAGCCGTCTGCGGGCGAGCGGCGTTGGCCGCGCCCGGCTGGCCCGGTTGCTGCGGGGTCATCGTGCGCTGCACGGGGGCGGTCTGGGTCGGCGCGGTCCTGGTCGGGGGCGGGGCGCTGTAGGTCCGCGCGCCACGGCTGCCGAAACTTCCGCCACGACGGGCGTCCGCCTCCGAGGCGAGGGAGAGGCCCATGACGAGCGACAGGCCCAGGACGGCGGCGACTTTCGGCAACTTCAAGACACGTTTCCTTTGGTGGTTTGCGCCCTATGTCGGGTGCCGAGGTCCAACTTGCTAGGACTAAACGCTAAATTGACCTCAGCCGCGCGGCTTTAGCTTCAGCGCGACGTAGAGCGCGCCGTCGCCGCCATGCCTTGGATGGGCCGCCGAGACCCCGGCGACCACGCCGCGCAGGGCCGGGGAGGCCAGCCATTCCGGGGCGCGTTGGCGCAGCACTCCGCCGCCGCGAACGCCCTTGCCGGTGATCACCAGCACCGCGCGGCAACCGTCGTCCCAGGCGCGCAGCACGAAACGCTCCAACGCCGCCTGGGCCTGGTCCTGATCCAGTCCGTGCAGGTCGATCCGCGCGCCGATCGGGTCGCGTTCCTTGGCGATGCGATGCTTGCGGCGCGGCTCGATGTCCCGCTCGCCGCTGTTGCGCGGCGAAGGGCTGGAACGGGGCGGACCCTTGACCAGTTCGCCGACCGTGAACGGCGCGCCATCCCACACGGGCGGCGGCGGCGGCGCGGGGCCTTTCCTGGGGGGCTTGGCCTCGACCGGCGGCGTGGGTGTAGGCGCAACTTCAGGTGGCGGAGCCTTGCGGCCCGGCTTGCGGTGGACCGTTGCGGCGACCATCGACCAGAGCTTCTGCTCCTCAGGTCGGATGGGCCGTTTCACCGGTAGGGGCCGACCTTCGGGACCAGGCGGTGCATCCGCAGGGTATGACGCACCCGTCCAGCCTCGGCGCCCGCGCCATGGCCCTGGCCCAGATAGAGATCGGCGCGCACCGCGCCCTTGATCGCCCCGCCCATGTCCAGCGCCATCACCGTGCGCCGATAGGTCGGGAAGGCCCCGTTCAGGGTCGGCGCGACGCCGTCGATGAAGAAGATGTCGCCCAGGCTGTTGCGGCCGGTGTCGATCGCGATGGCCCGGCCGGGCGGCAGGGGAATGCCCGCCGCGCCCACCGGCTGGCGACCGTCGTCGGGCGCCAGGGTGAAGAACACATAACGCGGATTGAGGCGCATCACCTCGTCGGCGCGCGGCCCACGGTTGTCGGCCAGCCAAGTGCGGATCGCCTCGCCCGAGGTGTTGTTGGCCGGCAGCAGGCCCCGGTCGCGCATGGGATTGGCGATGCCGATGAAGGTCCGACCGTTGGTGGCGGCGAACACCGCCTTGATCCGGCGCCCGCTCGGATAGGTCAGCACGCCCGAGCCTTGGATCTGCAGGAAGAACAGATCCTCCGGCCGCATCCAGGCCAGGGCCTGGTCGGGGGAGGAGGTCTCGATCGCCGTGCGGTCCGGATAGGCGCCGAGTTGGCCGTTCGGCCCGCGGCGCTGGGCGTCCTTGCCCGGCGTGCCCGCACCGATCAGGTCGGCCGGCTTGCCACGAACCGGCGCCGAGAACTCAGCGTCGGGACGTTCCCGCGCCTCGTATTCCGGCGAGAAATAGGCGGTCAGGATTCCCTCGCCGATCAGCAGCTCGGGCCGGAAGTTGTCCTCGAAGAAGGCCTTGGCGCGGGCGCTGTCGAGCGGCCCGATGGCGCGCGAGCGGCGGCAGATCTCGGCCATGGCCGGGTCGCGGGCGACGCCGCAGGTGGTGCGAAACGCCTCATAGCCGGCGCCATGATCGTCCTGCGCCCAGCCGGGCAGCTCGGCGAAGCTCTCCGGGCGGGCCGGGGCGGGCAGGGGCTCAGTCGGGGTCGGACGCAGCGGAATCGAGCCCGGGCCAGGACCGGGCGGGGGAACCGCCTTGGGCGTGGCGCAGGCGGCCAGGGCGAGCGTCAGCAGCAGGGCCGGGACAAACCTGCCCTTGCCCAGATGGCCGCAGAACGCCTGCGTCATGTGTCGATAAACCAAGATCGCCCCCGGAATTGAAGCAGCGGTCCCGAGCCGAGCCGGGATTTGGTGTTTTCTAGCCTCCCGTTCGGGGCGGGAAAACGGCGGGCGGGGCCTTTCTAGGCCTCGGCGGCGTCCACATGGACCAGGAGCCAGTTCGGATCGCGGCTCTTGACACTCCGCTCGAAGGTCCAGAGTTCGGCGGTGCGCTTGTCGTCGACGGCCTCGCCCTCCGGGCCCTTGGTGCGGCTGCGGAATTCGGCGAGGAAGCGCACGGTGATCCGCGCGACGTCGTCATGCAGGTCGGCGCGCTCCAGGTCGGCGCGCGGCGGATGCAGGAATTCCACGCTCTCGGTGGCGCCTCGCGCCTCGCGCTCAGCCAGCACGGCTTCGAAACTGGCCATCACCGGCGGGGCCAGCAGGTTCTTCAGCGTCGCGCGGTCGGCAGCAGCGAAAGCGCGGACCACCATCTCGTAGGCGCCCTTGGATCCGGCCAGGAACTGCGACAGGTCGAAGGACGGATCATGATGCTTGATGGCCGGCAAGCCGGTTAGCCCCACCCCGTCGTCGGGGACGTCGAGCGCCGGCGCCTGGCGCGCGCTCGTCGCGACCGCATCGGCGGCGGGCGTGTCCTCGGGCTGACGTCCCACGCGCCGTCCCAGCACCGCGTAGAGCTGGTAGAGCACGACCCCGGCCAGGCCGGCGAAAATGATCAGTTCTAGGACTTGCAACTTCTTGGGGCTCGCTGGACGTTGAACATTCAATATAGGGCCGCGAAACGCCCTCGTCAGGGGCGACGTTGCCACGGCTTAGGCCACATGTTAGCAGCCCGCGCCACAACAGGACGTGAATGAGCGTCCAATCAACCGGATTTTCCTTAATATGACCGATACCGACGCCGCCGGCCCCGAGACCAACGGAGCGGATGCGCCCGAACCCGGCATCCGCATCCTGGCCCAGTTCGTCCGCGACCTGTCCTTTGAGAATCCCCGCGCCCCCGAGACCCTGCGCGCTCAGAACACCGCCCAGCCGCAGATCGAAATGGGCGTCGAGATGAACGCCCGCGGCCGTGAAGACGGTCTGTTCGAAGTCGACCTGAAGCTCTCGGCCCGCGCCACGCGCGAAGACGGCCCGGTGTTCCACGTCGAGCTGCTCTACGGCGGCGTCTTCCAGATCACCGGCGTCAGCCAGGAAGAACTGGAACCGGTGCTGCTGGTCGAGTGCCCGCGCTTCATGTTCCCGTTCGCCCGCCAGATCATCGCCGGCGTCACCGCCGACGGCGGCTACCCGCCCTTCATGCTCGACCCGATCGACTTCGGCGGCGTCTACGCCGCGCGCAAGGCGCAAGAAGGCCTGGGCGGCGAAACGGTCGGCAACGCCTAAGCCATCCTCGTCTTCCCCCGTCCGGCCGGCGGCGGGGCGGGGGAGGCGACCTGAATATCTGTTTGTTTTCAAAGACTCGGTGACCTGATGACCGAGCTTCATACCCCTCGGCTCCGGCTCCGGCCCGCACGGCAGGGCGACCTCGCCGCCCTGCACGCCGTGCTCAGCGACGCGCGGGCGATGCGCTGCTGGTCGACCCCGCCCCACGACAACCTCGAAATTACCCAGGCCTGGCTACGCGGCATGATTTCGGCGCCGCCGGAGACCAGCCACGACTTCATCGTCGAGCATCAAGGCCAAGTGATCGGCAAGGCCGGCTTCTATCAGTTGCCCGAAATCGGCTTCATCCTACATCCGGACTATTGGGGCCGCGGCCTGGCCCGCGAGGCTTTGGAAGCCGTGATCGCCAGCGCCTTCGCGAACTACCCGATCCCAAAGATCATCGCCGACGTCGATCCGCGGAACACCGGATCGCTGGCGGTCCTGGCTCGCCTGGGCTTTACCGAAACCGGCCGCGCCGAAAAGACGTTCCTGCTCGGCGACATCTGGTGCGACAGCGTCTACCTGGCCCTTGAACGCCCGCTGACGTCTTCCTCTCCCTCTGGGCTGGGGGGCGAGGCTAGGTGAGGGGCGGCGGCGCGTAGCGACGCAATTCGGCGCCGCCAGTATTGCGACGAGACCGCAGCCAAGGGGAGAGGAGATGGTATTTGGGCGGGTTAGCTCCAGCAAAACCGCTTCCGTTCAGCCGCGCGAAATGGACGACCACTCGACAGCTTGCGCCTCTATGACGAGCGGCTCGCGATCACAGAAGTCCAAATGAACGCGGCCTTCGGCATCGAAATAGGCCTCGCTCACCCAACCGTCTTCAAGACCAGCGAGTTCGCCTGAGACGATCTGGGCGTGGCGAAACGTCATGATTCCGGCTCGAGATGCGCTTTTTTCGTCGTTCTGATTGGACCATTCATCATCAATGCCGAGGATCAACTGATCCGGGTCATGATCGACGGTGGTGATACGCGCGTCGTGAAGCAGGCCGCGCTCATGAAACCACTGCTGGTCGATTGCCGTCATTCTCGGCCCTCCGCTTCCTGCGTTTGACCCCAGGCCGGGCCTAGATCCCGAACTTCCCCCAGAGGGTCTCGTTCTTCATCACGTCGCGGATGAACTGAGCGTGCAGTTCGCGCTCGGCGTCGGTCGAGCGGAAGGGCAGGGGACGTGGGCGCGCGCCGTATGACCCCGCCCTGGCGATGGCGACCGCCTGGGCCGCCATTTCGTGCGTAGTCAGCTCCAGAGTCAGGGCGCGGCCGCCCTTGAGCTCCAGATAAACCCCGGCCAGCAGCCGGGCGTCGATCAAGGCGCCGTGCTTTTCGCGGTCGCTGAGCGAGATCTTGAAGCGCTTGCAGAGCGCGTCCAGGGAGTTGTGCATCCCCGGGAACTTCTTGCGGGCGATGGCCAGGGTGTCGATCCAGCGCTCTTCCGGGATCTGGGCGACGCCCAGCGTCTGAAGCTCGTAGTTCACGAAGGCGCGGTCGAACCCAGCGTTGTGAGCGATGATCGGCGAGTCCCCGACGAAATCGAGGAAATCGCGGTGGATCTCCTTATCGGCGAACTTCGGCTTGCCCTTCAGGAAGGCGGCCGACAGACCGTGGACCTTCTCGGCCTCCGGCGGCATGTCGCGTTCAGGGTCGATATAGACGTGGAAACTCCGCCCGGTGGGCAGGTAGTCCTCGATCTCCAGGCACGCCAGTTCCACCAGCCGGTGGCCCAGATGCGGCTCAAAGCCCGTGGTTTCGGTGTCGAGGACGATCTCACGCGCCATGCGCTCTAGATCGCCTTATTTGGCTCGGCCTTCAAGGGAGGCGAGACGCCGCGGCGGTCTGCGCTGTGGATCACGCATGGCGGCGATAATCTCGGCCACCTGGCGGCGCGCCGGCTCCAGCCCCTGACCGGTGTCGACCACGAAATGGGCGCGGGCCTTCTTCTCGGCGTCATGCATCTGACGCGAGAGGATAGCGTCGAGCCGCTCGGCGGTCATGCCGGGCCGGGCCAGAACCCGCTCGCGCTGCTGGCTTTCCGGCGCCGAGACCACCACAACCGCGTCCATATTGGCCTCGCCGCCGGTCTCGTAGAGCAGGGGAATATCCAGCACGACCATGTCGGCCCCGGCCTCTTCGGCCGCCTTGAAGAAATGCACCCGCTCGGCGCCGACCAGCGGGTGGACGATCTTGTTCAGCCGCCCCATCGCCTCGTCGTCGCCCAGCACCCGGGTCCGCAGCGCCTCGCGATCGACGGCGCCGTCCTTGGTCACACCAGGAAAGGCTTCTTCTAACGGCGCCACGGCCGCCCCGCCGCTCTGATAGAGGTCGGCCACCGCCGCGTCGGCGTCATAGACCGGCACCCCGGCCTCGCGGAACATCGAGGCGGTCGTCGACTTGCCCATGCCGATGGAGCCGGTCAGTCCGATGATCAGCATGAGGTGTTTCTCCTGAGCAGATGCTCCCCCGCTGGGGGAGCTGTCAGCGAAGCTGACTGAGGGGGACTTTGACTCTTCGAGGCCCCANGGGAGGATCTGGAGGCTGGAGGTCACAGCCCCAAGGCCTTGATCGCCAGCGCCCGCACATCGACACTGGTCGGCGGCGCCTGGCCATAGAAGGCTTCGAAGGATGGAACCGCCTGGCCGATCAGCATGGCCAGCCCGTCCACGGTTCGCCGTCCCAATCCCTCGGCCTGCGCCAGGAACGGGGTCTTCAGCGGCTTGTAGACCATGTCCATCACCACCGCCGTTTGCGGCGTGGCTTCCAGCGGAACCTCCAGGGTCGGCGACCCGGACAGTCCGGCCGAGGTGGCGTTCACCACCGCGATTACGTCTTCGAAAGCCTTGGCCGCCTGGTCCAAGCCAAATGCCTTGGCCCCCAACGGTTCAGCGAGGGCCTGGGCCTTGACCAGCGTGCGGTTGACGATCCGCACCTGCGGGCACCCGGCCTCGACAAAGGCCGCCGCCGCGCCGCGCGAGCCGCCGCCGGCGCCCAGGATCACCACCGGGCCGGCGGCGGGATCAAACCCCGGCGCCTGCTGGCCAAAGGCGTGCAGCATGCCCAGCCCGTCGGTGTTGTCGGCGACGATGGTTCCGTCCGGCCGGAACACCAGCACATTGGCGGCGTCGGCGCTGCGGGCGCGGAAGCTCGCCTCGTCGGCCAGGGCCAGCGCCTCGCCCTTGAAGGGCAGGGTGACGTTCAGCCCCGCCACCGTCCCGCCGCGCAGCGAATTCACGAAGGCGACAAAGCGGCCCGGCTCCACCGAGAACGGCACATAGACGCCGTCCAGCCCGGCCGCGGCCAGCCAGGCGTTGTGCAGGATCGGGCTCATCGAATGGCTGATCGGCCGCCCGATCACCCCGGCCACCCGGGTCGCGCCGGAAATGCTCATGCCGCCAGCACGCCGTGGCGGCGGAAGAGGTCGAGCAGGCCCATCAGCGGCAGACCGAGAATGGCGAAATAGTCGCCCTCGATCTTCGAGAACAGCTGTGCGCCGGGGCCTTCCAGCCGGTAGCAGCCGACCGAGCCCAGAGCGTGGTCGCCCTCGACCGCCAGATAATCGGCCAGGAAATCGTCGGAGAAGTCGCGCATGGTCAGGGTCGCCGAGACGATCTCTCGCCAGATCGGCGCGCCATCCTTGGCCACCACCACCGCCGAGTGCAGCTTGTGCGGCTTACCGCGCATCAGCTTCAGCCGTTCGGCCGCGGCCTCGACGGTCTCGGCCTTGTCGTAGAGCTTGCCTTCAAACTCCAGGGTCTGGTCGGAACCGATCACGAAGCCGGGCTTGGACCGCGACACCCGGATCGCCTTCAGTTCGGCCAAGGCGTCTGCCACGTCGCGGGGGGTCGCGCCCTCGGCCAGCATGGCGTTCTTCACCGCGTCCTCGTCGACGCCGGCCACGGAAACCTCGAAGGGCACCCCGGCCCCGGTCAGCACGGCCCGGCGCGCGGCGCTCTTCGACGCCAGAATAATCTGCGGACTCAACCCAGCACCTCCACCTGGCCGTGGCCGCCATGCAGCAGGTTCATCACCGCCGCGGCGGTCTCCTCGACGCTGCGGCGGGTGACGTCGATCACCGGCCAGCCCTGACGCTCATAGAGCCGGCGAGCCTTCACCGTCTCCTCGCGCACCGCCTCGATGTCGATATAGCTCGACTCCCGGTCCTCCTTGAGACTGAGCAGGCGGTTACGACGGATCTGGATCAGCCGGTCCGGCGAGATGGTCAGGCCGACGACCATGGCGTTCTTCAGTTCGAACAGCTTTTCCGGCGGCGGCCGGGTCGGCACCAGCGGCACATTGGCCGCGCGCACGCCCCGATGGGCCAGATAGATGCAGGTCGGGGTCTTGGAGGTCCGCGAGACCCCGACCAGGACCACGTCGGCCTGTTCCAGATCCTGCCCGCCCTGGCCGTCGTCGTGGCCGATGGCGTAGTTCAGGGCGTCCATGCGGTTGAAATAGTCGTTGTCCAGCGCGTGCTGCACGCCGACCCGGCGGCTGATCGAGGCGCCGAGATAGCGCTGCAGCGAGGAGACCAGCGGATCGAGCGCGGCGATGCACGGCATGTCCATCCGCCGCACGCCTTCTTCCAGCGCGGTTCGCAGCTGATCATCGACGATGGTGTGGATGACGACGCCCGGCGCCTCCTCGATATCGGTCAGGGCCCGCTCGAGCTGCCGGGGCGAGCGCACCAGCGCATAGATGTGTTCGATCGGCAGGACGTTCTCGAACCGGGCGCAGACGGCGCGCGCCATGGCGTTCAGCGTCTCTCCGGTCGAGTCCGAGACCAGGTGGACGTGGAAGTAGGTCGCGACACGCGGGGTCGAGGTCATGGGCCTCTAGGGGCTGCAAGGACGAAGTGCGGGATCTGGGCGGGAAAACTGGGGACAAAAGAGTCGATACCTTCTTAACGAAGGTGGACTGGTTTGGGGATAGCGCGGCGCGCGCTCGGCGCCCTGTGAACGGGCGGGATGAAGTCGGGGTTTTGCTCCTCCGCCGTCCACCGAGATGATGGTTAAAAAACTATGAACAGGGCCCAACTTCGCCGAGCCTTGGACGACTCCGGTTCGGTATCGTTAACTCCCTGTTAACCTACTAACGAAACGTAAACGCTAATTGGGGATTCACGCTTTTCCCCGCAATCCACAGGCGAGTTTTCCAACCCGGTAAAACCGGCCAATCGCCTTGTTGAAAAGGGGTTGCAACGGTATGGCCACGCAAAGTTGTCCCCGTATGTCCAGGGTCTAACCTCTACCCCTTCAATCAGGATTCTAAATCTTAAAGGAAAGAAGAAGGGCAAGCGGGCGCCCGCGGGCTTGAGCCCGTGGCCTTAAGTCGGTTTAACGGCGCCCATGTCAGAAGGTTCAAAACCGCGCCTCTTGAGGGCGCTCGCCGGTGAAACCCTGGACCGTCCGCCGGTCTGGTTCATGCGTCAGGCCGGAAGGTCGCTGCCGGAATATCGCGAGCTTCGCACCCGAGCGCCGGACTTTATCGCCTTTTGCCATAATCCGGAGATGGCCGCCGAGGCCACGATGCAGCCGATGCGGCGGTTCCCGCTCGACGCCGCCATCGTGTTCGCCGACATCCTGCTGATCCCGCGTGCGCTCGGCCAGGAAGTTTGGTTCGAAGCCGGCGAGGGCCCCAGGCTTGGGGAACTGCCGTCGATCGAGTCCATGGCCGACCAGATCGAGGCCTCGACCGGACGGCTTGCGGACATCGGTGAGACGCTTTCGCGGGTTCGGGCGGAGCTGGAGCCGGATCGCACCTTGATCGGCTTTGCCGGCGCTCCCTGGACCGTGGCGACCTATATGATCGAGGGCAGGGGCTCCGATCGCTCCGGCGCCCGCACCTACGCCTATCAGAACCCCGAAAAGCTCGACCGCCTGCTGGACGTGCTGGTCGAGTCGACCGCGCGCTACCTGGTGATGCAGGCGAAATCCGGCGCCCAGGTGCTGAAGCTTTTCGAGAGCTGGGCTGAAGGCCTGGCCGAGGACGTTTTCGAACGCATCGTCATCAAGCCGCACGCCGCCATCATCGAGAAGGTGCGGGCCGCGGGGATCGACACCCCGTTCATCGGTTTCCCACGGGGAGCCGGCGCCCTGGTCGAAAACTACGCCGCCAAGGTTCCGGTCCACGCCGTGGCGCTGGACACCCAGGCGTCCGCCGCGCTCGGCCAGAAGATCCAGGCCGGCGGCAAGACCATCCAGGGCGCGCTCGACAATCTGTTGCTGCGCGCCGGCGGTCCGGCCCTCGACGCCCGGGTCGACGCCCTGATCGAGCAGTGGAATGGCGCGCCCTACATCTTCAACCTTGGCCACGGTGTCCTGCCCGACACCCCGATCGAGCATATCGAGCGCACGATCCGGCGCGTGACCGGCAAGTGAGCAAACTCGCGGTCGTCCTGTTCAACCTTGGCGGTCCCGATGGGCCGGACGCGGTGCGGCCGTTCCTGGAGAACCTATTCAAGGACCCGGCGATCATCACCTTGCCGGGGATCGTGCGGATCCCGTTGGCCAAGTTCATCGCGGCACGGCGGGCGGAGACGGCCAAGGCCAACTACGCGATCATGGGAGGTGGCTCGCCCCTGCTGCCCGAGACCCTGAAACAGGCCCGCGCCCTGGAGGCTTCGCTCACTGAGGCTGATTCCTCACGGGAAACCCGCGTCTTCATCTCGATGCGCTACTGGAAGCCGTTCGCGGCCCAGACCGCCAAGGAGGTGGCGGCCTTCGCGCCGGACGAGATCGTGCTGTTGCCGCTCTATCCGCAGTTCTCGACCACCACCACGGCCTCGTCGCTGAACGACTGGGACCAGGCCTATCGCGGTCCGGGCAAGGTTCGCGCCGTCTGCTGCTATCCGACCGAGCCTGGCCTCACCGACGCCCACGCCAAGCTGATCCGCCAGACCTGGGAGCAGGCTGGCAAGCCCGCCAATGTGCGGCTGCTGTTCTCCGCCCATGGCCTGCCGGAAAAGATCATAGAGGCCGGTGATCCCTATCAGGCGCAGATTCAGGCGACCGCCCAGGCCGTGGCGATGCGGTTGCCGGAACTCACCGACTGGAGCGTCTGCTACCAGAGCCGGGTCGGCCGGCTGAAATGGATCGGTCCATCCACGGACGATGAAATCCGCCGGGCGGGCGCGGAGGGTAAGGGCGTGCTGATCAGCCCGATCGCCTTCGTCTCCGAGCATGTCGAGACCCTGGTCGAGCTGGATCACGAATACGCCGAGCTGGCGGGGCAGGTCGGGTGCGCGCCCTATCTGCGAGCGCCGACGCCTAGCACCGAGCCGGCCTTCATCCGCGCCCTGACCCGGGCGACCACCCAGGCCCTGGGGCGCAACAGCGAGGTGGCGCCGCACGGCGCGTGGCGTTGCCCAGAAACCTATGGCAAATGCGCCTGTCGATACGGGGCGAGGGGAGCCGCAGCATGAACTACGATCTGCTCAGGGGTCTGCACATCATCGCGGTCATCGCCTGGATGGCCGGCATGCTCTACCTGCCGCGACTGTTCGCCTATCACGCCGCCGCCACCCCCGGTTCGGAGATGGACCAGACCTTCCAGACCATGGAGCTGAAGCTCTACCGGATCATCATGGGCCCGGCGATGATCGCCGCCTGGGTGTTCGGCCTGGCGCTGATCTATGTCGACGCCACGCAGATCCGCGGCGGCTGGGACTTCCTGGCCCAGCCCTGGATGATCGTGAAGCTGACCGGGGTTGTGTTCTTGACCGGCTGGCACCATTTCCTGGGCGCGGCCCGCAAGAAGTTCGCCGCTGGGACCAACACCCGCCCCGCGCGCTTCTGGAAAATGACCAACGAACTGCCGTTCCTGGCGGCCATCGTCATGGTCCTGGCCGTGACCACCGAGTTCCTCAGCCGCTAACCTGGTCGTCATCCTCCGGGCTCGCGCAGCGAGATCTGGGGGACCCAAGCTGATTTTCAGATCCGGACGGGCCGCTTGGGTCCCCCAGATCGCCCTTCGGACGACCGGAGGATGACGAGCGTGGCGAACGACCACGCTTGACCCCAACAGCGGCATGTGGTTCCGGTCTCCCTACGTGTCGACGGATCCCGTAGATACGCCCCGCCTTTTTCCGTGCGCCGCGCGCTTAACCAGCAGCTGCGGCCCGGCCCTCGAAACAAATCCGGCGTCTCAAAACGCCTCCAACGATTCTCTCCGCGCCCGAGAACCGCTCGGCTGACGGAGCCTATCTCAGAGTATTTTCATGACTGAAGACACCCCGAACGAAACCCCGACCGACGAAACCCTGGTCGAAACCGCCGCCGAAGCCGTTGAGGCCCAGGTCGAAGCCGGCGTCGACACCGACGAAGACGACGAACCCTCCGAGGTCGCCGCGGCCATCGCCGCCATGGGCCTGACCCGGATGTCGCTCCAGGAGCTGAAGGACAAGTCGCCCGCCGACCTGCTCTCCTTCGCCGAGACGCTGGAGATCGAGAACGCCAACTCCATGCGCAAGCAGGACATGATGTTCGCGATCCTCAAGGCCCTGGCCGAGGAAGGCATCGCCATCTCCGGTTCTGGCACCCTGGAAGTCGTGCAGGACGGCTTCGGCTACCTGCGCAGCCCGGAGGCCAACTACCTGTCCGGCCCCGACGACATCTATGTCAGCCCCTCGCAGATCCGGAAGTTCGGCCTGCGCACCGGCGACACCGTCGACGGCGCCATCCGCGCGCCGCGTGAAGGCGAGCGTTATTTCGCCCTGGTCAGCGTCGAGCAGATCAACTTCGAGAACCCCGAGAACGTCCGCCACAAGGTCCTGTTCGACAACCTGACCCCGCTCTATCCTGACGAGCGGTTGAACATGGAAATCCAGGACCCGACCCTGAAGGACCGCACCGGCCGGGTCATCGACATCGTCGCCCCGCTCGGCAAGGGCCAGCGCTGCCTGATCACCGCTCCGCCGCGGGTCGGTAAGACGGTGATGCTGCAGAACATCGCCAAGTCGATCGAGACCAACCACCCCGAGTGCTACCTGATCGTGCTGCTGATCGACGAGCGCCCGGAAGAAGTGACGGACATGCGCCGCACCGTGCGCGGCGAAGTCGTCTCCTCGACCTTCGACGAACCGGCCACCCGCCACGTGCAGGTCGCCGAGATGGTCATCGAAAAGGCCAAGCGCCTGGTCGAGCACAAGCGCGACGTGGTCATCCTGCTGGACTCCGTCACCCGTCTCGGCCGCGCCTACAACACCGTCGTCCCGTCCTCGGGCAAGGTGCTGACCGGCGGTGTCGACGCCAACGCCCTGCAGCGCCCCAAGCGCTTCTTCGGCGCGGCGCGGAACATCGAGGAAGGCGGCTCGCTGACCATCATCGCCACCGCCCTGATCGACACCGGCAGCCGGATGGACGAAGTCATCTTCGAAGAGTTCAAGGGCACCGGTAACTCGGAAATCATTCTGGACCGCAAGGTCGCCGACAAGCGGATCTACCCCGCCGTCGACGTCATCAAGTCGGGCACCCGGAAGGAAGACCTCATCACCCCGAAGGAACACCTGCAGAAGTCGTTCATCCTGCGCCGCATCATCACCCCGATGGGCGCTCAGGACGCGATCGAGTTCCTGCTCGACAAGCTGCGCTCGTCCAAGAACAACGACGACTTCTTCCAGTCGATGAACACCTAGGGCTCTCTAGCCTTAGCCAGCACGAAAAAGGGGCTCGCGGCGACGCGGGCCCCTTTGTTTTGGGTCAAGCTGTTGATTCCAGGCATGTTTCACGTGGAACGCCCCCTCCGTCGCGCTACGCGCGCCACCTCCCCCAGCGGGGGAGGATCTAAGGACCAGATGCTCCCCCGCTGGGGGAGCTGGCGGCGAAGCCGACTGAGGGGGTCTTCCCTTACGGAACCAGCAAGCTCGCCCCGACCGTCGCGCGGCCTTCCAGCGCCTCGTGCGCCTGGCGGGCCTGCGCGAGCGGGAAGGTCTGACCGATGTCGATCTTCACCGCGCCGGACTTGATCACCGCGAACAGCGCCGCCGCGCTCTCATCCAGCTCCTCGGTGGTGACCTGATAGTCGCCCATGGTCGGCCGGGTGAAGAACAGCGAGCCGCCTTGCGCCAGCCGCGCCGGAGCGAACGGCGGAACCGGGCCCGAGGCGTTGCCGAAGCTGACGAACAGCCCGCGCCGCGCCAGGCTGCCGAGCGTGCCCTCGAAGGTCGCCGCACCGACCGAGTCATAGGCCACCGGCACGCCCTTGCCGTCGGTGATCTTTCGAACCTCGGCGGCGACGTCCTGGTCGCGATAGAGGATGACGTGATCGGCCCCCAGGCTCCTGGCGCGCTCGGCCTTGTCGGGCGATCCGGCCGTGGCGATCACGGTGACCCCCAGGTGCTTGGCCCACTGGACGAGGATCGAGCCCACCCCGCCGGCGGCGGCGTGAACCAGGATCGTCTCGCCGGCCTTCACCGCGTAGCAGCGGCGCAGCAGGAACTCGGCCGTCATGCCCTTCAGCATGGCCGCCGCGCCGGTCGTCGCGTCGATCCCTTCAGGCAGGGCGATGGCCCGACCGGCCGCGACCGCGTGATACTCGGCGTAGGCGCCCAGCGGCCCGGAGGCGTAGGCGACCAGGTCGCCGGCCTTGAATCGGGTCACATCCGCGCCGACCGCCTCGACGACGCCCGCGCCTTCCATGCCCAGCCGCGAGGGCAGCTGCACCGGATAGAGGCCCGAGCGATGATAGGTGTCGATGAAGTTGACGCCGATCGCCTGCTGGCGGACCAGCACCTGGCCCGGACCCGCGACGGGAGTGGGGACGTCGACGACCTCGAGGACCTCAGGGCCGCCGGTCGCCTGGAACTGAACCGCTTTCATCACGCCCCCAGGTGTTGTTGGAAGAAGGTCAGCGTCCGGCCATTGGCCAGCTTGGCGTCGGCGGCGTCATAATGCTCGCCGCCCTTGCGCGCGAAGGCGTGGTCGCGGCCGGCGTAGGTGTGGATCTCGATCTGCGGATGGTTCTTCAAGGTGGCGAGGATCAGCGCCTGGGCTTCCTTCGGCACGAACTGGTCTTCTTCAGCGATATGCATCAGCAGGGGGTGAGCCTGCTTCTCGCTCTCGACCAGATTCTTTTCGATGCCGACGCCGTAATAGGCGACGCTGGCGTCGCAATCGGTGCGGGTCGCGGTCAGGAAGGCCAGCAGCCCGCCCAGGCAGAACCCGACCGCCCCGACCTTGCCGTTCACCTCGGCCAGGCCGCGGACATGGTCGATGGTGACGGCGATGTCCTTCACCCCGGCCTCGACGTCGAAGGCGTTGTAGAGCTCGAACGCCTTCTTCCACTCGGCCTCGGACTGGTCGGTGATGTCGACGCCCGGCTCGATCCGCCAGAAGAGGTCAGGACAGACCGCCAGGAAGCCGGCGGCGGCCAGCTCGTCGCAGGTGTCGCGCATCACCGCGTTGACCCCGAAGATCTCCTGGATGACCACCACGGCGGGGGTCTGGGTTCGGCCGGCGATCTTTTCGGGTCGCGCGACATAGGCGGCGAACTGGCCGTCCTGCGTCTTGATGCTGATCGTTTCGCCCATTGGCGTCTCCCGTTTCACTAAATGGCCCTCACGCGGCTACTAGCTTGTGAGGCCCGGCTGCGCTCATAACAATGTGGTCAGACCCGATGTGGCGCTTGGAGGTAATCAGATGAAGATGACGATCGAAATCGACTGCTCGCCCCAGGAAGCCCGGACCTTTCTCGGATTGCCGGACGTCACCGCTCTTAACGACAAGCTGGTCGAAGAGATGCAGAAACGCATGACCTCCAACATGGCCATGGTCTCTCCCGACGAGCTGATGAAGAACTGGGCGGCCTTCGGGGCCGGCGCCCAGGAGCAGTTCCGGAACCTGATGTCGGCGGCTGTCGACGTGGGCATGGGCGCTAACCGCAGCAAATGACCGACACCATCTTCGCGCCCGCCACCGCCGCCGGTCGCTCGGCGGTGGCCGTCGTGCGTTTGTCAGGCCCGGCGACGGGGAGGGCGGTCGCCGCCCTGGCCGGCGGCTTGCCGCAACCGCGCATGGCCGCCTTGCGGACCCTGCGCGATCAGGCGGGGGCGGCCATCGACCAGGCCCTGGTGCTCTGGTTCACCGGCCCCAAGAGCTACACCGGCGAGGACTGCGCTGAGTTTCACGTGCATGGCGGGCCGGCGGTGGTCGCCGGTCTGCTGGAGGCGCTGGCGGCGCTCGGCCTGCGCCTGGCCGATCCTGGCGAGTTCACCCGCCGCGCCTTTGAGAACGGTAAGCTCGACCTGGCCCAGGCCGAAGGCGTGGCCGACCTGATCGAGGCCGAGACCGAGGCCCAGCGCCGTCAGGCGCTCGACCAGCTGGGCGGCGCCTTGGGACACGCCCAGACCCGCTGGCGCGACGCCCTGATCGAGGCCTTGGCGATGTTCGAGGCCGCCGTCGATTTCCCGGACGAGGAGGTGCCGTCCGACGTGGCCGCCCGCGCCCGGCCGGTGCTGGCCGATCTCATCGCCGATCTCGAACACGCCCTGGTCCATGTGAAGCGCGGCGAGCAGGTGCGCGAGGGCTTCCGCATCGCCCTGATCGGCGCGCCCAACGCCGGCAAGAGCACGATCCTCAACGCCCTGGCGGGGCGCGAGGCGGCGATCGTCACCGCCACGCCCGGCACCACGCGCGATATCATCGAGGTGCCGATGCGGTTCGGCGGCTACAAGGCGCTGCTCGCCGACACCGCCGGCTTGCGCGAAACCCACGATGAGATCGAGGCCGAGGGCGTGCGCCGGGCCCGGGCCTGGGCCGGCGACGCCGACCTGCGCATCTGGGTGGTGGATGGGGCCAGCGATGCGCCCGCCACGGCGCCGGACCTTCATCCGCACGACCTTTGCGTAATCAACAAGGCCGACCTGCCTTCCGGGGCGGAAACCGGCCACGCCCTGGTCGAGGCCCGGGCGTTCGGCGTGGAGGCCCTGCGGCTCAGCGCGAAGTCATCGGGCGATATCGCCGCCCTGGAGCACGCGCTGGAGACCCGGGTGGTCGACGCCCTGGCCGGCGCCGAACTGCCCACCGCCACCCGCCTGCGCCACCGCGAACTGTTGGCCGAAGCCCTGGAGCGCCTGCAACGCGCCCTGGTGCTGGAAGACGACCTCGAACTCGCCGCCGAAGACGTGCGCCTCGCCGGCCGGGCCCTGGACCGCATCACCGGCCGCATCGACCCCGAAGACGTCCTCGACCGCGTCTTCTCCAGCTTCTGCATCGGTAAATGAATGCCCTCTCCCTCTGGGAGAGGGTTGGGTGAGGGGCCGCCCAGCGGCGGGCCGGCGTTTCACGTGAAACAATTGCCCCTCAGTCGGCTTCGCCGTTAGCTCCCCCAGCGGGGGAGCATCTAGTACGACCCAGATCCTCCCCGGCTGGGGGAGGTGGATCGGCGCGCAGCGCCGAGACGGAGGGGGCTCTCCACCCCAATGTTTCACGTGAAACACCGATCCACCCCGACCCCGACGCCGAATCCCACGTGAAACCTCGGCCGTCTTGCCCTATATAGCTCCAGACCGCCCCCGCCTCGCCGGGGGCGTCTTTCGTGGAGACGACAAGCTTGAGCGCCTGGGACGTCATCATCATCGGGGGAGGGCACGCCGGCTGCGAGGCCGCGGCGGCGTCCGCGCGCTTCGGCGCCAAGACCCTGCTGCTCACCCACAAGCTCGAAACCATCGGCGAGATGAGCTGCAACCCGGCCATCGGCGGCCTCGGCAAGGGCCACCTGGTCCGCGAGATCGACGCCTTGGACGGCCTGATGGGCCGGCTGGCCGATGTCGCCGGCATCCAGTTCCGCATGCTCAACCGCTCCAAGGGCGCGGCGGTGCGCGGCCCGCGCTCGCAGATCGACCGCAAACTTTACCGCCAGGCCATGCAGGCCGAGCTCGCCGCCACCCCCAACCTCAGCATCCTGGCCGAGGCGGTCGAGGACCTGATCGTCACCGACGGCGTGGTCCAGGGCGTGGTCGGCGCCACGGGAACGCAGTACCGGGCGGGCAGGGTGGTGCTGACGACCGGCACTTTCCTCAAGGGCATCATTCACCAGGGCGAGAAGCGCATCCCGGCCGGACGGGTCGGCGACGCCCCGGCCATCGGCTTGTCGGACCGGCTGTACGCCTCGGGCGTTTCGATGGGCCGTTTGAAGACTGGAACGCCGGCGCGGCTCGACGGCTCGACCATCGCCTGGGACGGGCTGGAGATGCAGGCGGCCGACGCCGAGCCTGTGCCGTTCTCGTTCCTGACCGACAAGATCACCACCCCGCAGATTGAATGCGGCGTCACCTACACCAACGCCGCGACCCACCAGATCATCGCTGATCGGCTGACGGAGTCGGCGGTCTATGGCGGCCGTATCAACGGTCGTGGCCCGCGCTATTGCCCGTCCATCGAGGACAAGGTGGTTCGGTTCGGCGACAAGGACAGCCACCAGATCTTCCTGGAACCGGAAGGCCTGGACGACACGACCGTCTATCCGAACGGCATCTCAACCTCAGTCTCGGAAGAGACCCAGGATCTGTTCCTGCGCACCATCGCCGGGCTCGAGAACGTCCAGGTGAAGCGCTACGGCTACGCCATCGAATACGACTATGTCGATCCGCGTGAGCTCGACCCCACCCTGGAGGTCAAGCGTCTGCCGGGCCTCTACCTGGCTGGCCAGATCAACGGCACCACGGGCTATGAAGAGGCCGGCGCCCAGGGCCTGGTCGCCGGTTTGAACGCCGCCCGCGCCGCCTCGGGCCTGGACGCCGCCGCCTTTGGCCGGGACGAGGCCTATATCGGCGTGCTGATCGACGACCTGGTGACGCGCGGCGTCACCGAGCCCTATCGCATGTTCACCAGCCGCGCCGAGTTCCGGCTGTCGCTGCGAGCGGACAACGCTGACCAGCGTCTCACCGAACGCGGTATGGCCTTGGGTGTGGTCGGTGTTTCACGTGAAACAGCGTTCCGCGCAAAGTCTGACGCGCTCGGTCATGCCCGCGCCCGCGCCGCGGCCCTGACCCTGACCCCGGCCGTCGCCCAGAGAGCCGGCCTGCCGGTGAAGGCCGATGGCGTGGTGCGTGACCTGACCCAGCTGCTGGCCTATCCGACCATCGGCTTCGACGAGCTCGCGGCCATCTGGCCGGAGATCGCCGCCTGGGCGCCGGAGATCCGCGAACAGGTCGAGATCGACGCCGCCTATGCCGGCTATCTGGACCGCCAGGCCGCCGACGCCGCCGCCTTCCGCCGCGACGAAAACCTGCGCCTGCCTGCCGATCTGGACTATGCGGGAGTAGGGGGCCTTTCCAACGAGGTCCGCGAAAAGCTCATCGCGGTTCGGCCGCTCACCCTGGGCCAAGCCGCCCGCATCGAGGGCGTGACGCCTGGAGCCCTGACCGCCTTGCTCGCCCATGTCCGCCGCCGCGCCGCCTGAGTCCTCGCCCTTGTCGCAGTCCAATATCTCCGAGCCGGTCGACGTGACCGACGCCGCCAGTTTCGCCGCCGTGTCCGGCGCCAGTGACGCGGCGCTCGCCGACCTCGAGCGCTACCGGTCCTACCTGATCGAGTGGAACCAGAAGATGAACCTTGTGGGTCCCGCGACCCTCGACGTCTTCTGGTCGCGGCATGCTTGGGACTCCGCCCAGATCCTGCCGCTGGCCCCCGAGGCGGTGACCTGGGCCGATCTCGGAACCGGCGCAGGATTGCCCGGTATCGTGCTGGCGATCCTGGGAAAAGACCGCCCCGGCTTCCACGTGCACCTGGTCGACAGCCTGACGAAACGCTGCCGGTTCCTGACCGAAGTGGTGGAGGGGTTGCAGCTTCCGGCCACGGTTCACGATTCACGTGCGGAAGACTTGTCGCTGACTGTGGATATCGTGACGGCGCGGGCTTGCGCGCCCCTGTCGCGACTGATGGGGTACGCCCAGCCCTACTTCAAGCGCGGGGCGACCGCGCTGTTCCTGAAGGGCCAAGATGTTGCGTCCGAACTCCAAGACGCTGCGAGACAATGGGACTTCGAGGCCGACGTGCTGCCCAGCTTGAGCGACGCCAGAGGTCAAATCGTGCGTGTGAGGAGGCTCGGCCGTGGCCGTAAAAGCTAACCGTAAACTGCGCGTCCTGGTCGTCGCGAACCAGAAGGGCGGGGTGGGCAAGACCACCACGGCCATCAATCTGGGCACCGCGCTCGCCGCTGTCGGCGAGAAGGTGCTGCTGATCGACTCCGATCCCCAGGGCAACGCCTCCACCGGTCTCGGCATTGGCCGGGCGCTGCGCAAGGTCACGCTCTACGACGTGCTGATGGGCGAGCAGCCGATCCTCTCGGCGGTGGTCCACACCGCCCTGCCGGGACTGGACCTGATCGCCGCCGACCCCGACCTGTCCGGCGTCGAGTTGGAGCTGGGCCAGCAGGCGCGCCGCTCCTTCAAGCTGCGCGACGCCCTGGAGCCGGTCCGGGCGTCCGGCCAATACACCTACGTCCTGATCGATTGCCCGCCGTCGCTGAACCTGCTGACGGTCAACGCCATGGCCGCCTCCGACGCGGTGCTGGTGCCTTTGCAGTGCGAGTTCTTCGCTCTGGAAGGCCTGACCCAGCTGATGCGGACGGTGGATCTGGTGCGCGGCAGCCTCAACCCGAACCTGGAGATCCAGGGCGTGGTGCTGACCATGTACGACCGGCGCAACAGCTTGTCGGAGCAGGTGGCGCGCGACGTGCGCGGCCACTTCGGCGACACCGTCTACAACACCGTCATTCCGCGCAATGTGCGGGTGTCGGAGGCGCCGTCCTACGGCAAGCCGGTGCTGGTCTATGATTTGAAATGCTCGGGCTCCCAGGCCTACCTGAAACTCGCCCGCGAGGTCGTGCTGCGTGAGCGCGATCGTCGGGCCAAGGCAGCGGCCTAAGGAACGATGATGGTCGAAAAACGCGGTTTGGGCCGGGGCCTGTCAGCCCTGTTGGGCGATGTCGACGAGGCCAAGGTGGTGGCCGGCGCGCCGGTGACCGAGGTCTCCGGGGTTCGCGAGATCCCCATCGAGTTGATCCATCGTAACGCCGATCAACCGCGCTGGGTGTTCTCCGAGACGGAGGTGGAGGAACTGGCCGCCTCGATCCGTGAGAAGGGCGTGCTGCAGCCGATCTTGGTCCGCCCCGCGCCGGGCATACCGGGCGAGTGGGAGATCGTCGCCGGCGAGCGTCGCTGGCGCGCCAGCCAGAAGGCCGGCCTGCGGGTCATGCCGGTGCTGGTCCGCGAACTGGACGACGTCCAGGTCCTGGAAATCGCCGTCATCGAGAACGTCCAGCGGGCCAACCTCAACCCGATCGAAGAGGCGACCGCCTACCAGCAGCTGGTCGAGAAATTTGGCCGCACCCAGGAGGCGGTGGCCGACGGCGTCGGCAAGAGCCGCAGCCACGTGGCCAACACCCTGCGCCTGATGAACCTGCCCGAGGTGGTTCGGATCCACGTGCTGGAAGGCCGCCTCTCGGCCGGTCACGCCCGCGCCATCCTCACTGCCGACGATCCGGTCGCCCTGGCCGAGATCATCATCGCCAAAGGGCTGTCGGTCCGCGAGGCCGAGAACCTCGCCCGCAACACCCCCTCGGCCGCTCGGCCGCAAGCCGCCAAGCGCAAGCCGGCGAAGGACACCGACACCCAGGCGCTGGAGGCCGACCTCTCCGACGTGCTCGGCCTCGACGTCGAGGTGGTCGACCGCGGCGGCGTCGGCGAACTGAAGATCAAATACGCGACCCTCGAACAGCTCGACGAGCTCTGCCGCAAACTGACCTCGCGGGGCTGATCACCCACCCCAGCTCGTCATCACCGGGCTTGTCCCGGTGATCCATACACACGAGCCGGCGAAATCCGCCTCTCGGCGCAACCTGTATGGCTGCTCGAAAATCGTCTCCGGCTAAGTCCTTGATTTATAAGGACCGAAAATCAAAATCCGGATTCTGGCGAAACAAACATACAGAGATACGAAGGTCCGTACTTCTGAGCCGCTGAGAGCCGATTTTGTTTGGCGGTTTTTAGAGGCCTAGACGGCGGGCGCGGCCGGCGATGGTCAGGGCAAGGCGCTCTGCGATCAGGCTGTCGGGCGAGCCGGCGGTCTTGCAGGCCTTGTCGGCGGCGAGCACGTCGGGCTGCAGCTTGTCGAGGTCTTCGAGCGACCAGCTGCGCGCCTGCCGCAGGAACTCGCGCTCCTGTTTCCAGAATACCCCGGAGGCCTTGGCGGCTTCCTGCAGACCCGCGCCGTTCTTGGCGAGCGTCAGGGTGCGTCGCAGCTTGGCGAGATACATGCTGATCGCGCGGACCGCGGCCGGTCCGGCTTCGCCCTCGGCGGCGGCGCGGCGCAGGGCGGCCTGGGCGTCGGCGAGCTTGCCGCTGAAGGCGTCGGCGGCGGCGTCGAACAGCGAGGCCTCGGGTTCAACCCCCAGGAAGTCGTCCAGGTCCTTGGCGGCGGCGGTGCGGCCGCTGCCCGGTTCGAGATAGAGGGCCAGGCGCTCGATCTCCTGGCGGGCGACGCCGCGTTCCTTGGGCAGGCGCCCGACGAACAGCTGCAGGGCCTGGGCGTCCAGGCCGACATTGTCCTTGGCCAGCAGCTCGCGGACCAGCCGCGCCACGTCGCCGGGCTCGTCCTCGTAGCAGGGGATGGCGGCGGCCTCAGTCGCCTTCTCGGCGGCTTTGCGCAGGGCGGAGTCGCGGCCGAGGTTGCCGGCCTCGATGATGAAGAAGGCGTCGGGGTTCAGCTTGCCGGCGGCGTGGGCGACCAGCGCCTCGGCCACCTGCTTGTCGAGGCCGGCCTTCTCCGTGGCGAACCGCAGCCGCACCAGGCGTTTGCCGCCCATCAGCGACTGGGCGGCCAGCTCACCTTCGAGCCGCGCGCCGTCGCCGTCGAGATCGCCGTCGGTCAGCAGCGCGACATCGAACGGATCGTCGAGGTTGGGTACGATCTTGGAAGCGAGCTGCGTTCCGCGATCCTGCACCACGCCCATGTCGCGGCCATAGATCAGCACCGCGCGGATATGGCCCTCCGGCTTGGCCAGGAAGCGTTCGATATCGGGCCGCTTGGCAAGGATCACGGCCTTGAAATCCCTAGGATTTCTCTTTGGTCGCCAACCAGGCGGCGAGCTCCAGCTGGATCTTGCGGGCGGTCTCGGTCGCGGCGCGATCCTGGGCGTCCTGCTGGGCGGAGATCGAGGCGTAGGGCTGGTCGGCGCTGTCGTAGGTGACTTCGACGCGGGTGGTGCCCTGCTTGATCCCCACGCCGGAGGGGTAGGCCGAGAGCGTGTAGACCGCCGTCAGGACGTACTCGTAGCGGGTGGCGACGTTGTCGACCCGCACGCCGCGCGGATAGCGGGTTTCCGACAGGGCGACGTCCATCTTGTAGCGCGGCGTGGCGCCCTTATCGCGGGCCAGGGCGTCGTCCAGGTGCTCGCGCAGCAGCTGGCCGGTGCGGCCCGGTGGCGTGGTCACCTGCACGGCGGTGAGCTGCGAGGAGACGCCGGGCGTCGCGTAGAGCGGCGTGAACCCGCAGCCCGCGAGGCCGAGGGCCGCGGCCGCCAAGGCGGCGGAGATGACGACGCGGTTCATGTCTGCTTACCCAGCCACGATGTTGACGATGCGATCCTTCACCACGATCACCTTTTTGATCGAGAGACCTTCCAGGCGACGCGCGATCTCGGGATCGTTCAGCACCAGCTTCTCAACATCGGCTGGTTCCGCGCCGGCGGCGACTGAAATTTCACCGCGACGCTTGCCATTGACCTGCACCGGCAGGATGCGCACCGCGTCCTGGGTCAGGGCCGGGTCAAATTCCGGCCAGGGCGCGGAAACCACCATGCCCTCGCCGCCGATGCGGGCCCAGGCTTCTTCAGCCAGGTGAGGCGTGAACGGCGAGATCAGCCGGGCGAAGGCCGACAGAGCCTCATGCCGCGCGCCGAGCACCGCCGGCGTCGCGCCCTCGGCCGGGAATTCCTTGAGTTTGTTAAGGAATTCGTACATCCGCGCGATGCCGGAGTTGAAGCGGAAGCTCTCGACCGCCTCGGTCAGGCCCTTGATGGTGCGGTGGGTGAAGGCCCGCAGTTCGTCGGCCTTGGGATCGGCGACCGGGGCGGGCGCGGGGCCGGCCGGCTGGCTGTCGAACTCGTTCCACACCCGGTTGACGAAGCGCCAGGCGCCCTCGACGCCGGACGCCGACCACTGTGTGTCGCGTTCGGGCGGTGAATCGGACAACACGAACAGGCGCGCGGCGTCGACGCCGTAGACGTCGAAGATTTCGTCGGGGGTGACGGTGTTCTTCTTCGACTTGGACATCTTCTCGACGTCGCCGATGACGATCGGCTCGCCGGTCTCGGCGATCTTGGCGCGGCGGGCGCCAGCTTCGGTTTCAAACTCGACGGCGCGCGGCTCGATCCATTCGCCGCTCTGGCGACGATAGGTTTCGTGGGTGACCATGCCTTGGGTGAACAGGCCCGCGAAGGGCTCGCGCACCGACAGCATGCCCTCATCGGCCAGGGCCTTGGTCACGAACCGCGCATAGAGCAGGTGCAGGACCGCGTGCTCGATGCCGCCCACATACTGGTCGACCGGCATCCAATAGTCGGCGGCGGCCTTGTCGATGGGCGCGGCGCTATCGGTGTCGGTGAAGCGGGCGAAGTACCACGAGCTGTCGACGAAGGTGTCCAGCGTGTCGGTTTCGCGCGTCGCCGCCTCGCCGCAGCCGGGGCAGGTGGTGTCTTTCCAGGTCGGGTGACGCGCCAGGGCGTTGCCGGGCTTGGAGAAATCCATGTCGTCGGGGAGGACGATCGGCAGCTGATCCTTGGGCACCGGGATCACGCCGCACTTGGCGCAGTGGACCACCGGGATCGGGCAGCCCCAGCCGCGTTGGCGGGCCACGCCCCAGTCGCGCAGGCGGAAGACGGTCGCGCCTTGGCCCTGGCCCTGTTCCTCGATGCGGGCGATGGCCGCGGCCTTGCCGGCCTCGACGTCCAGTCCGTCCAGGAAATCGGAATTGAACGCGACGCCGGGGCCGGTATAGGCCTCGCTTCCGACTGCGAAGCTGGCGGGGTCCTCGCCGGGCGGCAGGACCACGGCCTTGACCGGCAGGTCGTACTTGCGGGCGAAATCCAGGTCGCGCTGGTCATGGGCCGGGCAGCCGAAGACCGCGCCGGTTCCGTAATCCATCAGGATGAAGTTCGCGATCCAGACCGGCAGACGCCAGGTCGGGTCGAAGGGGTGGGCCACGGTCAGGCCGGTGTCGAAGCCGATCTTCTCGGCGGTGTCGATCTCGGCTTCCGACGCGCCGCCCTTGCGGCATTCGGCGATGAAGGCGGCGACCTTGGGGTCGGCGGCCAGCTGCTCGGCCAGGGGATGCTCAGGAGCGATGCCGACGAAGCTTGCGCCGTACAGGGTGTCGGGACGGGTGGTGTAGACCTCCAGGCCGCTCTCGAAGCCCTTGGGGGCCTCAGAGGCCCAGCCGAAGGAGAACTTCAGGCCCTTGGAGCGCCCGATCCAGTTTTCCTGCATCAGCCGGACCTTGTCGGGCCAGCGGTCCAGGGTCTTGAGGCTGTCGGTCAGCTCGCCGGCATAGTCGGTGATGCGCAGGAACCACTGGTTCAGCTTGCGCTTCTCGACCGGGGCGCCTGAGCGCCAGCCGCGGCCGTCGACCACCTGTTCGTTGGCCAGGACCGTCTGGTCGATCGGGTCCCAGTTGACGATGCTTTCCTTGCGGTAGACCAGGCCGCGCTTCCACAGGTCCAGGAACCAGTCCTGCTGCTTGCCGTAATAGGCCGCGTCGCAGGTGGCGAATTCACGGGACCAGTCGATCGACAGGCCCAGCTCCTTCAGTTCCGACCGCATCTTGGCGATGTTTTCGTAGGTCCAGCCGCGCGGATCGACGCCGCGCTCCATGGCCGCGTTCTCGGCGGGCAGGCCAAAGGCGTCCCAACCCATCGGGTGCAGGACGTTGAAGCCGCGGGCGCGCTTGTAGCGGGCCACGACGTCGCCGAGCGAATAGTTGCGCACATGGCCCATGTGCAGACGCCCCGACGGATAGGGGAACATCTCCAGCGCGTAGTACTTGGGAACCCCCGGCGTCGGCGGACCGGCGCGGAACACGTCGGCGTCAGCCCAGGCCTTACGCCACTTGGGTTCGGTCTCTTTCGGGTTGTAGCGGGCCATGAGGCGTTCTTCGAAACTCAAGTTAGGTGTCGGTCAGCACCGACATTGCGCTGACCCAAGGGGGAGAGCGCATCCTGACTGGAGTCCCCGAATGCGCCCCTTGGAGGCCTTAGCCGATGTTGGACAGCCGAAGCTGCCGGGCCTTGGTAAGGATCGCGTTTTCCAGATCGGTCTCGGTCTGACCGGCCGAGGTAGCGTCCGTCCAGTTGCCGGCGGCGTCCTTGACCTGCTTGAAGACGGCCACGTTCAGGCCGTCGGCGCGCAGGCGCGCATCCAGAATGTAGACGGTGCACTTGAAGCGCTCGTCAGGCTTTTCCGGGTTCACATACCAATCGGTGATGACCACGCCGCCATAGGGGTCGGCCGAGGCCAGCGGCATGAAGGACAAGGTGTCCAGCGTCGCTCGCCACAGATAGCCGTTCACGCCGATCGCCGGCTGGCTGGCGCCGCCGGAGCTCGCCTTCTTGCCGCCGCCGAGGCCAAACATACTCAGGCCGCCACCAGATTCCTGAGTCTGGAAGGTCCGAGATCCGCCGCTCGAGCAAGCCGCCAGGGCCGTGAGGCTGAGCACCAGCACTCCGGTCGTCACGCCACGCATCAACTCACCGCGCACAAACGGCATATATCGGCTCCTAGTCGTTATCCCGCGTCGGTTCGCGCCGCGGCGCAGCCCCCCGCAGCCGCGCTCTCTATAACAACGCCCGTGCAAGCGCCAAACAGGAATCGCGTGTCTCTGCCGCCACAGGCGCCGACGATCTGTCTACAGACCGGGCAGCGGGCGCCGGGAGTCTGTTGACCTGAGGTCTGGGGGGACTTTAATCGGCTCAACGGTCACGCCTCAACTGGCGGGGCCGGGGCTTAGGGGCCATATGGGTGGTTATGTCCAAGGGTTTGGTCATTTCGTTGATCGGTGCGGCGCTCCTCGTGAGCGGCGCTTCGACGGCGCATGCCCAGACCACGAAGAAGACCACCGACTTCACCGTGCGTAGTGAATCCTCGGCGGTCGTGTCCTCGCAAGGGACCAAGTCGCTGAAGTGGGACACGCGCAAGGGGCGCTGGGGGGTCTCTCTCAACCTGGACCAACGGGCTGAGCGCGACACGCAACTGAACGACGTCCAGGCCGGGGCCTATTTCCGCATCACGCCGAGCCTTCGGGTCGGCGGCGCGGTGGCGTTGGGCGAGAAAGAAACGCCGGCCTACAAGAAGACCGAGCCGCAGGACTCCGCGCCGCGGGTCAAGCTCGAGACCGCCTTCAAGTTCTAAGGGCTTCCACAGCCGCCAGACCGATCAGGCCCGCAGGCATTAGCCGGCGGGCTGTTTTGTCATTGATCCCGCCCAGGCCGTAGACCGGACCGCCAGCCATGCGGACGATCGCCGCCAGCCGCAGCGGGCCGATCGGCTGGCCGGCCGAGGGGCTGGCCGAGGGAAAGATCGCCGACACCACCACCGCGTCGGCGCCGGCAAGCAGGCCGCGCCGCGCCGCCGCGGCGCTGTGAGCCGCCGCCGTGACGATCCAGCCACGCTGCTTCAGGCGACGCGCGCGATGGGCCAGGCGTTCGGGCAGGTGGACGCCGTCGGCCCCGATCCTGGCGGCCAGGGTCGCGTCGGCGCCGATCAGCAGCAGCAGGCCGCGGCTATGGGCGATGGCGAGCAGCTTCCGGGCGCGGGCCTCGGCGTCCGGCGCGCCGAAGCTGCGATAGACCACGGCCGATCCGCGCGGCAGCCTGCGGGCGGCGGCCTCGATGTCGGGCGTGCGTTCGGGATCGGTGAAGAACAGCAGTGACGGCAGCGGGGGCTTTCGCGCCGCCGCGCGCCGCCCTAAGGCTTGCGCCGTTCGCACCACTGTCCAGAAGTTGCCTGAAATGACCGTCTCTCCCGCCCTCACCGATGTCCTAGACCGGATCGCCCGGGCGGCGAAGGCGTGCGGCCGCGCCAGCCACGATGTGACCCTGGTCGCGGTCTCCAAGCAACAGCCCTGGGAAAAGGTCGCGCCGGTGCTGGCCGCGGGCCAGGCGGTGTTCGGCGAGAACCGGGTGCAGGAGGCGATGGAGCGCTGGACCGAGCATCGCGCCGGCGTCGAGCTGCGGCTGATTGGGCCGCTGCAGAGCAACAAGGCGCGCGAGGCGGTGGCCTTCTTCGACGTGATCGAGACCCTGGACCGCGAGAAGCTGGCCGTGGTGCTGGCTGAAGAAATCCAGAAGCAGGGCAAGGCGCCGCGCCTCCATGTGCAGGTCAACACCGGCGAAGAGGATCAGAAGGCCGGGGTAATCCCGGGTGAGGCCGACGCCTTCATCGCCGCGTGCCGGGCGACCTATGGTCTGAACATCGAGGGCCTGATGTGCATCCCGCCCGCCGTCGAGCCTCCGGGCCCGCATTTCGCGCTGCTGGCCAAGATCGCGGCGCGCAACGGGATCGAGAAGCTCTCGATGGGCATGAGCGATGATTTCGAAACCGCCGTGCGGTTCGGCGCCACCAGCGTGCGGGTGGGCTCGGCGTTGTTCGGGGCGCGGTAGGCGCCAAGTGTCATCCCGGAAAGCGCGCAGCGCTTGTCCGGGACCCATGAACACCCGATGGGGCAGGCTGCGGCGAGGTCTCGCCATCCTCGGCAGCTATGAGCGAATGGGGCCCGGTCTTGCTTCGCAAACCGGGATGACAGCGGCGGTTGCGGGGCTCAAGCCTGCTCGATCATCAGGAGGTCGCCGAGCTGGGCCAGCGACAGCAGCTCCAGCATGTCTTCCCGCGACAGGGCGATGCAGCCCTCGGTGGGGGAATAGTCCGGTTTGGCCAGGTGCAGGAAGATCGCCGAGCCCAGCGGGCTGACCGGCGGATCGTCGTTGTGGGCCAAGACGCAGACCAGGTCGTAGACGTCGTCCTCGCGCCACATGTGCTCGGCGCTGGCCGGGTGGGGCAGCTTGACGGCGCGGTTATAGGCCGGGTCGCCGGGCGCGTCGCACCAGCCGTCGTCGCGTTCCAGGGCGCGGGTCGGCAGGCGGGTCTGCGGGCGCTCTGCCTTGTCGGGACGGTAGAGCACGCGGCGGATGGCCCAGGCGCCCAGCGGCGACTTGCCGTCGCCCTCGCGCTTCAGATCGGCTTCGATCACGCCGGTTTTGCCCAGCGCGCAACGGGTCATGCGCCCGTCCAATCGGAAGCTTCCATCTGACATCGCCGTGAACATCATGGCCTAAGGGGTCTCCGGCGGTTGGCGGCGGGGGGCGATACGGTGCATGTTCCCCTACATGGCTCAACGCAAGACCTTGCTCGTCGTCGACGACAACGAAGAACTCCGCGGCGCAATCGCCGAACAACTTCAACTCTCCGAGGAATTCTCGGCCATCGAGGCGTCCACCGCCGGCGATGGCGTGAAGGCCGCTGTCGAGCATCGACCGGACCTGATCCTGCTGGACGTCGACCTGCCGGACATGAACGGCCGCGAGGCCTGCCGGCAGATGCGGGCGCAAGGGGTGGTGGCGCCGATCATTATGCTGACCGCCGCCGACACCGATGATGATCAGATCTCCGGCCTGGAAGCCGGGGCCAACGACTATGTGACCAAGCCCTTCAAGTTCCAGGTGTTGCTGGCCCGCATCCGCGCCCAGCTGCGCAGCCACGAACAGTCCGAAGGCGCGGTGTTCCACCTGGGCGCCTACGAGTTCCGGCCCTCGGCCAAGATGCTGGTCGACGGCAACCAGAAGAAGATCCGGCTGACGGAAAAAGAGACCAACATCCTGAAGTACCTCTACCGCGCCGGGGAAAAGCCGGTGTCGCGCGAGGAGCTGCTGGCCGAGGTCTGGGGCTATAACGCCGGGGTCACCACCCACACCCTGGAAACCCACGTCTATCGTCTGCGCCAGAAGATCGAGCCCGATCCCGGCAATGCGCGGTTGCTGCTGACCGAGGCGGGGGGCTACAGGCTGGCGCCGTAGACGAACCTTCAAGGGGATCGGCGCATGGCGCGTAAGAAGTGGGGGTTGGCTAGAACCTTCCCCCTGATGCTGATCGGCGCGGTGGCGGTCGGGTTCGTGACTGTGGGGATCTCATCCTACCTGCAGCGCGAGGGGCTGCTCGCCGCCTCGACGGCGGTGGTTCGGCCCGAGACCCTGGTGGGCGAGCCTTGCCCGAGCCTGACCAAGGCCGAGTACGAGGCGCGGCCGACCAAGGCCAAGCAGGCCTTCATCTCCAACGACATCCGCTATGAGCGCCGCTACGGCCATGTGGAGTGCAGCGTGGTCGCCGCCGAGGACAGCGGGACGGCCTTTGTGCCGGTCTGCCAGTTCACCGGCCCGGCGCTGCTGACGGTGACGACGGCGAAGGGGACCTTCTATTTCGCGCCGGGCGTCGGCAAACCGGCCACGGTCTCGACCCGTGACGGCGTGCCCAGCTGCGCTTTGGTCTCGAACTTCAAGGCCGCCGGCGGGGTTTAGAGCCCGAAGTCGGCGCTGACCGGGGCGTGGTCGCTGGGCCGCGTCCATTCACGAACGTCGTCATGGACGCGAGCCTGCGCCTTGCCGGTGCGCAGCGCGGCTTCGCGCAGGCCCGGCGAGATCAGCACGTGGTCGAGCCGCAGGCCGCGGTTCGACTTGCGGAAATCGGCGGCGCGATAGCTCCACCAGGAAAACAGCTTCTCCGGATCGGGAATCGCCTCGCGCACCAGGTCGGTGAAGTCGAGGCTGGCCATCAGCTTGGCGAAGGCCTCCAGCTCGATCGGGGTGTGGCTGACGATCTTCGACATCTGCTTGTGGCTCCAGACGTCATATTCGCCCGGCGCGACGTTCAGATCGCCGACGATGGCCAGCGGGTCCTTGGGATCGCGGCGCGACATCTCGGCGGTCAGCTGCTCGAAGAAGTCCAGCTTGTGGTCGAACTTGGGGTTCACCGTCCGGTCGGCGATGTCGCCGCCGGCCGGGATGTAGAAGTTCTGCACCTCGACCCCGGCGATCTTGCCGGAGACGCAGCGGGCGTGACCCTCGCGGCAGACGTCCAGCGGGGCGACGTCCTCGATCGGATAGCGCGAGGCGATGGCCACGCCGTGCCAGCCCTTCTGGCCGGCGATCTTGATGTGCGGCAGGCCGACGGCCTCGAAGGCCGCGCGGGGGAACTCCGGCTCCTGGCACTTGATCTCCTGCATGCACAGGACATCGGGGGCCTGCTCGTCGACGAAACGAGCGACCTGCTCGGCGCGGAGGCGGACGGAGTTGACGTTCCAGGTGCAGAGACGGAGGCGCATGCCGCGTACTTAAGGGGCTTTGCGCAAAAAGAAACGCCCGGGCACTGGAGAAGCCCGGGCGTAAAGTGTGTCTCTCATGCCGCCGCCGGGAGGGGATAGGGTCCGGCACGGAAAGGCTCGCGATCGCGCGAACCCCGTAGTTGTATTAATGACACTTCCCCTAATAAAAAGTCAATGGGAAATCACGCGAGATATTGCGTGTTGTGAAAGTGTCACGCTTTCGGTCGACCAACGTTCTTCGGTCGAGGGTCGCGCAGGACAAACAGCGACGCGGCCAGACCGCTGGTCTGGGTCAGTTCGGTCAGCCGGATGCGGGTCGAGGCGCCTTGCGCGTCGGTCACCGTCCAGCCGATCAGGGCCAGCGGGCTGTCGGAGAAGGTCAGGGTGATCTGCCCCTCGGCTTCCTTCTTGCCGTCACGGGCGGTGATCGAGAAGCCATCGGCCATGCGGGCGACGCGGCTGACCACCACGTTCTTGTCGAGGCGGATCTGGCGGGCCAGGAAGATCGACAGCGGCGTGGCCATCAGCGGATAGGCCTCGAAGGTCTTCAGGCGTCCGTCGGCGATGGAGACGTTGCCGCCGTCGGAGACCACCAGCAGGCGCGAGGGCGCGTCGTATTCGAACCGCGCCTTGCCCGGGCGCTTCAGATAGAGCGTGCCCTGGGTGGTCGCGCCGCGCGCATCGGTCTGCACGAACCGGCCCTTGGCCTCGGTAAGGCCCTGCAGATAGGTCGCCGCACGATCGACCAGCGCCTTGTCGGCGGCCGTAAGCGGCGCGATTTGCGGGCGTTGGGCCAGGGCGGGGAGGGGCAGGGCGGCCAGGCCCAGCGCCAGGGCGCGTCGGGTCAGTCGAGTCATTCGAAGCTCCAGTTTCGCCGAGCAGCCTATAGGGCGCCCTGGGCGTCAATAGGGCGCAAGAACGGCCACGACCGCGCTTGCGTTCCGCCGCGTCTATCCTTGAGCGTGGTCCAGAAGAGCCGGCGGGTGTTCACGCCACAATATCGTGAGGCGCGAGTTCTTGAATTGTCACCGGTGTCATTTCGCTGGTTCGGCGTATCGGGTTCGACTGACCTTGTGTCCGTCAAATTTCGTACATATCACCGAGCCGCTGGCCGATAGGCGGGTTCCACAGAGAACCCCCGCGGCTGGCGACGTCTGCGTGGGTAACAAAAGGGGCGACGCCTGATGGGCATGGCCATTCCGGGTCTCGATGAGGCTCCGACGAAACATGCTGGCCTGTTGGCCTGGGTACGCGAAGTCGCGGAGATGACGCAGCCGGACCGAGTCCACTGGTGCGACGGGTCCGACGAAGAGTGGAACGCGCTGACGGCCGAGCTGGTCGCGGCCGGCACCCTGACGGCGCTGAACGCCGAGAAGCGCCCGAACAGCTTCCTGGCCCTGTCCGATCCGCGCGACGTGGCGCGGGTCGAGAGCCGCACCTTCATCTGTTCGAAGGACCCGGCGGACGCTGGTCCGACCAATAACTGGCTCGAGCCCGATGAGATGCGGGCCGACCTGAAGCAGCTGTTCAAGGGCGCCATGCGCGGGCGCACCATGTATGTGGTGCCGTTCTGCATGGGGCCGCTGGGCTCGAAGATCTCCGCCCTGGGCGTCGAGATCACCGACAGCGCCTATGTCGCCATCTCGATGCGGGTCATGACCCGGATGGGCAAGGGCGCTCTGGACATGCTGGGCGAGGACGGCTTCTTCGTCCCGGCCCTGCACTCGGTCGGCGCGCCGCTGGAAGCCGGTCAAGCCGACGTCGCCTGGCCGTGCAACGAGATCAAGTACATCGTCCACTTCCCCGAGGACCGCGAGATCTGGTCCTACGGCTCGGGCTACGGCGGCAACGCCCTGCTCGGCAAGAAGTGCTACGCGTTGCGCATCGCCTCGGTGATGGCCAGGGACGAGGGCTGGCTGGCCGAGCACATGCTGATCCTCAAGCTGACCTCTCCCGCCGGCCAGGTCCGCTATGTGGCCGCTGCCTTCCCCAGCGCCTGCGGCAAGACCAACATGGCGATGCTGCAACCGACCATCCCCGGCTGGAAGGCCGAGACGGTGGGCGACGACATCTGCTGGATGCGCTTCGGCGACGACGGCCGGCTCTATGCGATCAACCCGGAAGCCGGGTTCTTCGGCGTCGCGCCCGGCACTGGGAACGCGACCAACAAGAACGCGGTCGACGCTCTGCACGCCAACACCGTCTTCACCAATGTGGCCCTGACCGCCGACGGCGACGTCTGGTGGGAAGGCCTGACCGACACGCCGCCGGAAGGTCTGACCGACTGGAAGGGCCGCGCCTGGACGCCGGAGTCCGGCGAGCCCGCCGCTCACCCGAACGCCCGCTTCGCCGTGCCGGCCGACCAGTGCCCGGTGATCGCCGACGAGTGGGACGACCCGGCCGGGGTGCCGATCTCGGCCATCCTGTTCGGCGGCCGCCGCGCCAGCGCGGTGCCGCTGGTGACCGAGGCCTTCGACTGGGCCCATGGCGTGTTCCTGGCCTCCAACGTCGCCTCGGAAGGCACGGCGGCGGCGGAGAACAAGGTCGGCGAGCTGCGCCGCGACCCGTTCGCGATGCTGCCGTTCTGCGGCTACAACATGGGCGACTATTTCAGCCACTGGCTGAAGGTCGGCGCCCAGGCGGACGCCGCCAAGCTGCCGCGCATCTATTTCGTGAACTGGTTCCGCAAGGGCGCGGACGGCAAGTTCCTGTGGCCGGGCTACGGCGACAACAGCCGCGTGCTGAAGTGGATCGTCCAGCGGCTGGAAGGCGAGGCCGACGCCGTCGACACGCCGATCGGCCGCCTGCCGACCAAGGACGCGCTGGACCTCTCGGGCCTGTCGATCACCGACGCGGCGCTTGAAACCCTGCTCTCGGTCGACCCCGAGGTCTGGGCCGAGGAAGCCGCCCTGATCCCCGACGCCTATCGCAAATTCGGCGACCGGATGCCGGCGGAGTTGTGGAGCCAGTACGAAGCGCTGACCCAGCGCCTGGCCCTGCGGGCGCAGGCGGCGGAGTAACACCGAGACAGTCCCCTCTCCCGCTTGCGGGAGAGGGTGAGGGCGAGCGGAGCGAGGGCCGCGGTTAAGGCGCGGCGCCGACCAGGACTTCGCGTTTGCCGGCGTGGTTGGCGGGGCTGACCACGCCTTCGTGCTCCATGCGCTCGATCAGCGAGGCGGCGCGGTTGTAGCCGACCTGCAGGCGGCGCTGGACGTAGCTGGTCGAGGCCTTGCGGTCGCGGGTGACCACGGCCACGGCGCGGTCGTAGAGATCATCGCCTGAGCCGCCGCCTTCGTCGCCGAAGCTCTCGCCGCCCTCGCCATCCTCGTCGCCGCCGGCGGTGACGTCCTCGAGGTACTGCGGCTCGCCCTGGGCGCGGAGGAACTTGGCCACGGCCTCGACCTCCTCGTCGGAGACGAACGGGCCGTGCAGGCGGGTGATGCGGCCGCCGCCGGCCATGTAGAGCATGTCGCCCTGGCCCAGCAGCTGCTCGGCGCCCTGTTCGCCCAGGATGGTGCGGCTGTCGATCTTGGAGGTGACCTGGAAGCTGATCCGGGTCGGGAAGTTGGCCTTGATGGTGCCGGTGATGACGTCCACGGACGGACGCTGGGTGGCCATCACCAGGTGGATGCCGGCGGCCCGCGCCATCTGGGCCAGACGCTGGACGGCGCCCTCGACGTCCTTGCCGGCGACCAGCATCAGGTCGGCCACTTCGTCGATGACCACGACCAGATAGGGCATGGGCTTCGGATCAATGCGCTCGCTCTCGTAGATCGGCCGGCCGCTGTCGTCGAAACCGGTCTGGACGGTGCGTTCGAAGTGCTCGCCCTTGGCGGCGGCCTCCTTGGCGCGCTCGTTATACGAGGCGACGTTCCGCACGCCGATCTTCGACATCAGGCGATAGCGGTCCTCCATCTCGCGGACGGTCCACTTCAGCGCGACGATGGCCTTCTTCGGATCGGTGACGACGGGCGCCAGCAGGTGCGGGATGCCGTCATAGACCGACAGCTCCAGCATCTTCGGGTCGATCATGATGAACCGGCACTGATCGGGCGACAGCCGGTAGAGGATCGACAGGATCATGGCGTTGACGCCCACGGACTTGCCCGAGCCGGTGGTGCCGGCGATCAGCAGGTGGGGCATCTTCGACAGGTCGGCGATATAGGGCTCGCCGCCGATGTTTTCGCCCAGCGCCATGGGCAGGGCCTGGGTTGAGCGCTCGTACTCCGAGCTGGCCAACAGGTCGCGCAGATAGACGGTCTCGCGCCGGGCGTTGGGCAGTTCGATGCCGATGGCGTTGCGGCCGGGCACCACGCTGACGCGGCAGGCGGCGACCGACATCGAGCGGGCGATGTCATCCGACAGGGCCACGACCCGAGCCGATTTCACGCCGGCGGCCGGGACCAGTTCATAGAGGGTGACGACCGGGCCCGGGCGGATCTGGTCGATATTGCCGCGCACGCCGAACTCGGCCAGCACGCTTTCCAGCAGCTGGGCGTTCTGGCGCAGGGCGCCTTCGTCGAACTGCGAGGCGCGCGGCTTGGGCTTGGCCAGCATGGCCAGCTCGGGCAGGGCGAAGCCGCCGGTCTTGACGAAGTCGAAGGTGCTTTGGGCCTCGCGCTGCTCGCGGTTGGATTCCTTGGGCGCGGGCTTGGGGGCCTTGATCGCCACGCTGGGCGAGGTGTCGTCATCGTCGTCGGCGACCGCTGCGGGGTAGGGCGCCGGTTCAGGACGCGCCGGCGTTGCGGCGGGCGCAGGCTCGGCGGCCTTGGCGCGGCGGGCGACCGAGGTGCGTGCGGGCTTGGCGGACGCCGGGGCCGGGGCGGCCGAGCGCTTCTGAACCACGGCCTGCACCCAGGCGATGCTGGCCTCAAGCTCGGCCCGGCGCACGCCGATCGCATAGCCCAGGGCGGCCGTGGCGGCGACCGCCAGCAGGATCGCGGCGAAGACGCCGCCGCCGGGGATGTGGGCGTAGGAGAACATGCCGGCCAGGCCGTGCAGCACGCCGTCGCCCCAGAACCCGCCGAGCCCCTTGGCCAGCGGCCAGGCGGCCGGGGCGGGCGGGGCGGCCAGCAGGCCGGCGAGGGCGAGCACGCCCAGGGTTCCGACGATGGCGCGGATCCGCACCTTGCGACGGTTCTGGTCGGGTTGCGGCGTGGTGGCGCGGCCAAGGCCGAACACCACCATCAGCAGGGCGGCGACCCCGGCGGCCAGGCCCAGCGACTGGATGCCGACATCGGCCGCGGTGGCGCCCGGCGCGCCCAGGATGTTGGACGGCGACAGGGCCGAGGCGGCGTTGAGGCTGGGATCGGCGGCGTTGTAGGTGGCCAGGGCCACGGCGAAGGCGATGCCGGCGGCGGCGATCACGCCGCCCCGCAGCCGCGCGGTGGCGGGGTGGGTCCAGGCGAGGCTGGCGATATGCAGCCCCAACTCAACACCCGTTTTCCGCGCCACTCGCGCCATCGCTCGATCCCCAGTTCTGGAAGCCCCATGTTTGGACGCGCGAGGGTTAAGAGGCGTTTACCAAGCTGGGCGGTCGCGGGGTGTTTTCCTCAGAGCCCTCGCCCGATGGAAATCCAGTTTTCGTTTGATCAAACCCACACTAGGTTCGCGAGCATGTGGACCATGCCTCGAAACGTCCTGCGGGTCGTCGCCGCCATCCTCGCCATCTGCGCTGTCGGTGGTTTCGTGCTGGGCGTCCGGGGCGCGCCGGAACGGGCGCGGCTGCCGGGCGAGAGCCCCGAGGATGGAACCGCGCTCAAGGCGACCGACGCCCGGCCGCTGGAGGACCTGGTCCTGACGCCGTCGGAGCTGGCGCCCGAGCCGCCGAAGACCGAGGAAAAGCCGGAAGAGAAGGCCGAGGCGACCGCGCCGGTCGTCGCCCCGCTCGAGGCCCCGAAGACCGCGCCGCCGGCCAAGACCCCGGCCATGCCGTCGGCGGACGAAGACAAGGTCGGCGACCTGATCGACGGCCTGACCCCGCCGCCGGAACAACCGCCCTACTGATCGCACCCCTCCGTCTCGCTTTCAGCGAGCCACCTCCCCCAGCGGGGGAGCTGTCAGCGTAGCTGACTGAGGGGGATCAGCGCGGCTTGAACGCCTTGGGCTTCACGCCGCTGGCGGCGAAGTGGACGAGCATGCGTGACCAGCCGTCGGCGGCCGCGGCCGCGTCGTAGCTGGCGCGATAGTCGGCGTGGAAGCCGTGCTGGCTGTCCGGATAGACCACGATGCTGGACTTGGTCTTGCCCGCCGCGGCTAGCGCTGCCTTCATGGTCTCGACGTCGCTGAGCGGGATGCCGCCGTCCTTGCCGGCATAGAGGCCGATGACCGGGGCGCGGACATTGGCGGCGAACTGCACCGGCCAGGTGCGGTCAGGTTCGCTCAGGAACTCGCCGGCCTTGGGCGGGGCCAGGCGGCCGTACCAGGCCGCGCCGGCCTTGATATCCTTGAACTTCTCGGCCGCCTGCCAGACGACCGCGCCGCCCCAGCAGAAGCCGGTGATCGCGATCTTCGACTTGTCGGCATAGGTCTGGCGCTTGAGGAAGCCGAGGGTGGCCTCCAGATCGCCCAGCACCTGGGCCTCGGAGGCCGCGCCGACGATCCTGCGGACCTCGGCGAAGTCGGTCACCGTCGAGGGGTCGCCCGCGCGGATGAAGAAGTCGGTGGCGATGGCGACGTAGCCGAGCTTGGCGAGGCGGCGGCAGATATCGCGGATGTACTCGTGCACGCCGAAGACTTCGGAGATCACGACCACCACCGGGAAGCGGCCCTTGGCGTCAGGCCGGGCGACGAAGGCGGGAACCAGGCGGTCGGCCGCCGGAATCTCCACCGTCTCGGTGATCAGGCCGGCGGCGTCGGTGGTGATCGGCTCGGCCTGGGCCGACAGCGCGGCCAGTGCGTAGCCGCCGAATACGGCCACGGCCAGGCCCCGGCGCGAGAGGTTGAAGTCCTGCGGCTCGGAGCCTTCGGGGCGAGTAAGCGTAAGCACGGCGATAACCTCCCAGCGGTTTGCTCCATTAGCGGCGCAGGGCCACCTCAAGTCAAAGGGCTGGCTCTTCGCAAGGTCAGGTTGATCCGTCCCCCGCCGGGGATCAGCCGCGACGAGCCAGGCAGGATGCGGTCCACCCCGTGATGGAACAGCCGCGCTTCTCCGGCGAGCAGGCAGACGTCGCCCGACGAGAGCTTCACCGAGGAGGTCGGATCGGTCCGCTTGGTCCCGCCGATGCGAAAGACGGCGGTGTCGCCCAGCGAGACCGAGAGCACGGGGAAGCGCAGATCGGCCTCGTCGCGGTCCTGGTGCAGGCTCATCCTGGCCTCGGCGTTATAAAAGTTGATCAGGCAGGCGTCGGGCGGGACCAGTGGATCGGCGAGCTCGCTCCAGAGGTCGAGCAGGACCTGGGGAATATCGGGCCAGGGCTCGCCGGTGGTCGGGTGTCGCGGTTCATAGCGATAGCCGGCGGCGTCGGTGGTCCAGCCGAGCGGCCCGAAGCTGGTCATGGCCACGCTCATCGGCTTTCCGCCCGGCGTCACCTGGTGGACGAAGGGCGCGGTTTCGACCCGCGCCTGGACCTCTTCCAGCAGCTCGCTCTGCGCCTCCGGGGAGAGGCGGCCGGGCAGCAGGCGAAATCCTGTGGTCGTCGAAAGGCTCATCGGGTCACATATAGGGGCGATGGCCCATTCTGCTCCCGATCCGCGCATGGCGCCCATGAGCTGGCGGCGTTTGACGCCTGGCGAGCGTGATATCTGCGCATCAGTCTTTGGCGAAGCGCTCGACGTCGATCGGATCGCGATCTTCAGCCTGCCGCTGTGGCCGCGACCTTTCGTCCCAAACGGCCGATTGATCGTCTGGCCGGGCGCCTCGGCCCTGGCCGACTTCGCCAAGGCTCCGTTGTGGCTGCGATCGGTGCTTGTGCACGAGCTGGTGCACGCCTGGCAGGCCCAGAAGGGGGTGTTTCTGCCCCTGGCCAAGCTCAAGGCCGGGGATGGACGGGCCGCCTATGCCTACGATCTGGACGATGGGCGAAAATTTTCGCAACTCAATATCGAACAGCAAGCCATGGTCGTACAGCACGCCTATATCGCCGCTGGTGGTGGGGCTGCGCCCTATGACACCCAAGCTTATGCAAGGATTTTAGAAGCTTGGCGGGAGGGGCTCGGGACAAGACCCCGCGCGATATAGGGTCATTGCGCTCTTGCGGGGGACGCAGTTGATCCCATATCGCGACTCGACGCCGGTTTCCCCGTGGGTTAACCGGCCGAGCCCTTATTCGAACCGGGGACGTCGATAAGAAACGGGGTGCTTCACTCGAAGGCCCTTTAACCGGCGTCCGCCATTCAGGAGCGAGCAAGACTCGATATGAGCAAGATCATCGGCATCGACCTGGGCACGACCAATTCGTGCGTGGCCATCATGGACGGCAAGCAGCCGAAAGTGATTGAGAACGCCGAAGGCGTACGGACCACGCCGTCGGTTGTGGCCATCCTTGACGACGGGGAACGCCTCGTCGGTCAGCCGGCCAAGCGCCAGGCCGTCACCAACCCGTCCAACACCCTGTTCGCCATCAAGCGCCTCATCGGCCGCAGCTTCTCCGACCCCGTGGTCGAGAAGGATCGGCACATGGTGCCCTATGACATCGTCAAGGGCCCGAACGGCGACGCCTGGGTGAAAGCCCACGACAAAGACTATTCGCCCCAGCAGATCTCGGCCTTCATTCTGCAGAAAATGAAGGAAGCCGCCGAGCAGCACCTCGGCGAAAAGGTCGAGAAGGCCGTCATCACGGTCCCGGCCTATTTCAACGACGCCCAGCGTCAGGCGACCAAGGACGCCGGCAAGATCGCCGGCCTGGAAGTCCTGCGCATCATCAACGAACCGACCGCCGCGGCGCTCGCCTACGGGCTTGAGAAGAACGACGGCAAGAAGATCGTCGTCTACGACCTGGGCGGCGGCACCTTCGACGTCTCGATCCTGGAGATCGGCGACGGCGTCTTCGAGGTGAAGGCCACCAACGGCGACACCTTCCTCGGCGGTGAAGACTTCGACATGCGCATCGTCGAGTACCTCGCCGATGAGTTCAAGAAGGAGACCAGCGTCGATCTGCGGAAAGACAAGCTGGCCCTTCAGCGGCTGAAGGAAGAAGGCGAGAAGGCCAAGAAGGAACTCTCGTCGGTTCCCCAGTACGAAGTGAACCTGCCCTTCATCTCGATGAACGCGTCGGGCCCGCTGCACCTCAACATCAAGCTCTCGCGCGCCAAGCTCGAAGCCTTGGTCGAGGACCTGATCGCCCGCACCGTCGGCCCCTGCGAGCAGGCGCTGAAGGATGCCGGCCTGAAGAAGTCCGACATCGACGAAGTGATCCTGGTCGGCGGCATGACCCGCATGCCCAAGGTCGTCGACACCGTGAAGGAGTTCTTCGGTCGCGAGCCCCACAAGGGTGTGAACCCGGACGAAGTCGTGGCGCTGGGCGCCGCGGTGCAGGCCGGCGTTCTGCAAGGCGACGTCAAGGACGTGCTGCTGCTGGACGTCACTCCGTTGACCCTGGGCATCGAAACCCTGGGCGGCGTGTTCACCCCGCTGATCGAACGCAACACCACGATCCCGACCAAGCGTTCGCAGACCTTCTCGACCGCTGACGACAACCAGTCGGCCGTGACCATCCGCGTGTTCCAGGGCGAACGCCCGATGGCGCACGACAACAAGATGCTGGGTCAGTTCGACCTGGTCGGCATTCCGCCGGCGCCGCGCGGCGTGCCGCAGGTCGAGGTCACCTTCGACATCGACGCCAACGGCATCGTCAACGTCTCGGCCCGCGACAAGGCTACGGCCAAGGAGCAGTCGATCCGTATCCAGGCCAATGGCGGTCTGTCGGACGCCGACATCGACAAGATGGTGCAGGAAGCCGAGGCCAACAAAGCCGAGGACGAAAAGCGCAAGGCGCTGGTTGAAGCCAAGAACCAGGGCGAAGCCATCGTCCACTCGACCGAGAAGGCCCTGGCCGAGCACGGCGACAAGGTCTCGGGCGCCGACAAGGACGCCATCGTGACCGGCCTGGCCGATCTGAAGACCGCTCTGGAAGGCGAAGATCCCGACGCGATCTCCACCAAGACCCAGGCGTTGATCCAGGCTTCGATGAAGCTGGGCGAAGCCATGTACGCCGCGCAACAGGGCGGAACGGACGATCAGCCGGAAACGGCGGGCGTCGATGACGACGTGGTCGACGCCGAGTTCGAGGAAGTCGGCGACGACGACGACGACAGCAAGAAGAAGTCGGCGTAGCCGAAAATGGACATCTCCGCCCGGTTCGTTCCGGCTCAAGCCTTGCAGCCGGGCGGGGATCATCCCACCTCAATATTCAGATCAATTTTTGAACGCCTGACATAGCATGCGGGATTATTACGAAATCCTCGGTGTGGAGCGGAGCGCCGATGACGGCGCGCTGAAGGCTTCGTTCCGTAAACTGGCCATGGAGCATCACCCTGACCGCAATGGCGGTTGTGGCGAGGCCGAAGGGCGGTTCAAGGAAATCAACGAGGCCTATTCGGTCCTCTCCGACCCCCAGAAGCGCGCGGCCTACGACCGGTTCGGTCATGCGGGCGTGAACGGTTCGGGCGGTGGCGGTGGCGGAAACGGCCAGTTCCACGACGTGAACGACATCTTCAACGAGGTGTTCGGCGACGTCTTCGGCGACATGTTCGGCGGTCGCGGCCGCCAGCGCGGCGGTCCGGCCCGTGGCCAGGACCTGCGCTACGACCTGGAGATCACGCTCGAGCAGGCCTATGCCGGCTCCGAGGTGGAGATCACGGTCCCGGCCTCGATCAATTGCGAAAGCTGCGAGGGCTCGGGCGCCAAGGCCGGGACCAGCCCGACGGTCTGCGGCAGCTGCGGCGGCGCCGGACGCGTGCGCGCCAGCCAGGGCTTCTTCTCGATCGAGCGCGCCTGTCCGCGCTGCGGTGGTTCGGGCCGGTTGGTCCTGGACCCCTGCCAGGATTGCCGCGGCCACGGCCAACTGCGCAAGGAGCGTACGCTCCAGGTTCGCATCCCGGCCGGCGTCGACGACGGCGCCCGGATCCGGCTGGCCGGCGAGGGCGACGCGGGTGCGCGCGGCGGACCGCGCGGCGACCTCTACATTTTCCTGTCGGTGAGGCCTCACGACCTCTTCGACCGCGAGGGCCTGGACCTGCTCTGCACCGTGCCGGTGCCGATGGGGGTCGCGGCGCTGGGCGGCGAGATCGAGGCGCCCTGCCTGATGGGCGGCGAGGACTGCGACGGCAATTGCAAGATCGAGGTCAAGGTGCCGGAAGGCTCCCAGACCGGCCGTACGGTGCGCTTGAAGGGCCGCGGCATGCCGTCCCTGCGCTCACGCGAACGCGGCGATCTGGTGGTCGAGCTGTTCGTCGAGACGCCGACTAGGCTGACCGCGCGCCAGAAGGAACTGATGCGCGAGTTCTCCGAAATCTGCGGCGAGCAGCAGCATCCGAAGTCGGCCAATTTCATCGGCAAGGCCAAGCGGTTCTGGGAAGACGTGACCGGGGCCTGACGCCTCGCCATCGGCGCGGCGCTCAAATTGCGTCGCGTCCGGCGATCTGCGGCGTTATCGAAGGATCATGAGTCTCAGTCCCGTCCTCGACGTGCAGATCACCGACGGCCGCCGCGCCCGCACGGTCGCCAGCCGCGCGCGGATCCTCGAGGCCATGATCGACCTGTTGCAGGCCGGCGTCGCCCAGCCCTCGGCCGAGGCCGTCGCGGCCAAGGCCGGCGTCGGGGTGCGGACGGTCTTTCGCCTGTTCAGCGATGTCGACGGCCTCTATCGCGGTCTGCAGGCGACCATGGCCGAGCGGTTGGCCCCGATCCTGGCCGAGCCCGTCACCGGCAGCCTGACCGAACGGCTCGATGTCCTGGTCGGGCGCCGGGCGCAGGTGTTCGAGGAGGTCTCGCGACCCAAGGCCTTCGCCGACATGCACCGGGCCAGGTCTCCTGAACTTCAGGAAACCCACAAGATCTTCATCCTGACCCAGCGGACCCTGCTGCTTGGCCACCTCGACGGCCTGCTGCCCGACGACGCCGACCTTGCCGCGGCGCTCGACCTGGCGCTCAGCTTCGACGCTTGGCGGCGTCTGCGCGAGGATCAGGGCTTGTCGCGTGAGGCGGCCGAGCGGGTGATGCGGCGGATGGCCCGCGCCCTCGTCGCCACCATACCAAATCCTTGAGGCGCTAGCGCAGCAGCGCGCGGATGTCGGGCCAGCGGTAGCTCACCTCATAGGTGACGCCGCCCGGGCCGGGCTCGCGGCGCGGGGCCTCGGCCTGGCCGCCGAGATGCTCGTAGAAGCCGCGGGCCGGAATGTTGTCTCGCAGCACCGACAGCATCAGGCTGGTGGCCTCATTGGCCGCGAACACCTGGGCGATGTGGGTCAACAATCGCCGTCCAAGGCCGTACCCCTGGGCGGCGCGCAGCACGTAGAGGGTGGTGATCTCCGCCTCGCCGGGACGTTTGGCGCGCGAGGGGCCGCCGGCGGCGTAGCCCACGAGGCCCTCGCGGTCGGCGGCGACCAAGGTCGCCTCGCGTTCGCCTGGCTTGATCAGGCTGGCGGCGAAACGGCGGGTATGGACCGGGATCGACATGCGATTGAGGAACGAGTCCGGCAGCAGGCCCTGATAGGTCTCGCGCCAGGATCGGATGTGCAGACGCGCGAGGTCCTCGGCGTCGCCCGGTCCGGCAGGGAAGATGACGTGCTGCAAGTCGCGCTCCTCGCTGAACCACAGCTTGGGAGTCGCGAGCCGTTCTTCAAGGGGGACGGAGTTCGGAACGGGGCTGACGGACGGCGCGGGCGCCGCTAGTTTCCCCCCACTCATGAACGCCCCGTCTCCCACGCTCCCCGATCCCGCCGGCGCCACGCCGGTCATGGCCCAGTTCTTCGAGGCCAAGTCCCGCCAGCCCGATGCGCTGGTGTTCTTCCGCATGGGAGACTTCTACGAGCTGTTCTTCGAGGACGCCGAGAAGGCCGCCGCGGCGCTGAGCATCACGCTCACCGCGCGCGGCAATCACGGCGGCGCGCCGATCCCGATGTGCGGCGTGCCGGTGCATGCGGCCGAGGCCTATCTGGCCAAGCTGGTCCGCGCGGGCTTCAAGGTCGCGCTCTGCGAGCAGATGGAAGACCCGGCCGAGGCCAAGAAGCGCGGCTCCAAGTCGGTGGTGCGCCGCGACGTGGTCCGGGTGGTGACGCCCGGCACCCTGACCGAGGAAGGCCTGCTGGACGCGCGCGGCGCCAACCGCCTGGCCGCCGTGGCCGTGCGGGCCGGGACCGCCGCCGTCGCCAGCGTCGAGCTGTCCACCGGCGAGGTGGAGTGCATGGCGATGTCGCGCGACGGCCTGGCCTCGGCGCTCGCCGCGCTCGGCCCGTCCGAGACCCTGGTGCCCGACCGGCTGTTCGCCGACGAGACCCTGACCGAGACCTTCAAGACCGCCGGCGGGTTGATCCAGCCGATGGCCTCGGCGTTGGCCGAGCCTGCGGCTTCGGAAGCCCGGCTGAAGCGGCTCTACGGCGTCGAAACCCTGGACGGTTTTGGCGAACTGACTGGCGCCGAGATTTCGGCGCTGGGCCTGATCGCCGCGCATCTGGAGATCACCCAGGCCGGGCGTTTGCCGGCGCTGACCGCGCCGCGCCGGGCGGGCGAGGCCGACGTGATGTCGATCGACCCGGCCACCCGCACCAGCCTGGAGATCGAGAAGAGCACTTCGGGCGGGCGCGACGGCTCGCTGCTGGGCGCCATCGACCGCACGATCACCGCGCCGGGCGCGCGGCTGCTGTCGGCGCGGCTGGCGCGGCCGCTGCTCGATCCCGCCGCCATCAATGCACGGCTCGACGCGGTGGAATGGTTCTGTGAGCGCCGTCCCCTGCGCCAGACCTTGCGCGAGACCCTGCGCGGCATGGGCGACATGGCGCGCGCGCTCTCGCGCCTGGCGCTGGGCCGGGGCGGTCCGCGCGACCTGGGCTGCCTGCGCGACGGCCTGTCCGGCGGCGAGACGATCTCGCAGCTGTTCTCGCACCCTGAGCCGCTCGACCCGCCGCCGCCGGGCGAGATCGCCGGCGCGCTGGCCGGCCTGCATCCGCTCAGCGATCCCAACCTCGCCGAATTCCGCCGCATGCTGGCGCAGGGTCTTGGCCAGGACCTGCCGGCCCAGGCGCGTGACGGCGGCTATGTCGCCGCCGGCGTCCGCGTCGAGCTGGACCAGGCCCGCGCCCTGCGTGACGACAGCCGCAAGGTGATCCTGCAGCTCGAGGCGCGGCTGGGGGCCGAAAGCGGCGTGGCCCTGAAGATCCGCCACAACGCGGTGCTGGGCTATTTCGTCGAGACTACGGCCAAGGCGGCCGAGCCGCTGATGACCCCGCCGCTCAACGCCACCTTCATCCACCGCCAGACCCTGGCCAACCAGGTCCGCTTCACCACCGTGGAGCTGGCCGAGCTGGACGCGCGCATCGCCCAGGCGGCCGAGCGGGCCCTGGCCATGGAGGTCGCCACCTTCGAGGCCTGGCGCGAGGCCGCCATCGGCGTCGCCGCCGCCATCCAGGCCGCCGCCGAGGGCGCGTCGCGGCTCGATGTCGCCGCGGGCCTGGCCGAATGGTCCGACGATGTCGGCGCCAGCCGTCCGGTGGTCGACCGCTCGACCGCCTTTGAAGCCGAGGCCGCGCGACACCCGGTGGTCGAGGCCGCGGTCAAGCGGGCCGGCAATCCCTTCACGCCCAACGACTGCCGCCTCGATGGGGCGGGCGTCGCCGGCGCCCGGCTGTCCATCGTCACCGGTCCGAACATGGCCGGTAAGTCGACCTTCCTGCGCCAGAACGCCCTGCTGGCGGTGCTGGCCCAGGCCGGCTGCTACGTGCCGGCCAAGAGCTTGCGGCTGGGCGTGGTCGACCGGCTGTTCAGCCGGGTCGGCGCGGGCGACGATCTGGCGCGGGGCCGCTCGACCTTCATGGCCGAGATGGTCGAGACCGCCGCCATCCTGACCCAGGCGACGCCGCGTTCGCTGGTGATCCTTGATGAGATCGGGCGCGGCACGGCGACCTATGACGGCCTGGCCATCGCCTGGGCCTGCGCCGAGGCGCTGCACGAGACCAACCGCTGCCGGGGCCTGTTCGCCACGCACTATCACGAACTGGCCGTGCTCGAGGACCGCTTGGCTCACGTCGCCAACCTGTCGCTGAAGGCCAAGGAGTGGAACGGCGACCTGATCTTCCTGCACGAGGCCGGGCCTGGCCCCGCCGACCGCTCCTATGGCGTGCAGGTGGCCAAGCTGGCCGGGGTGCCGCCCGCCGTGGTGGTCCGCGCCCGCGAGGTGCTGGACCGGTTGGAACGCGAAGCCGGGGCGCCGGCCCACCTCGACGGCCTGCCGCTGTTCTCCGCCGCGGTCGCTGAGCCCGAACATCGCGGACCCAGCCAGGTGGAGGAGGCGCTGCGTGCGCTCGACGCCGACAGCATGAGCCCGCGCGAGGCGATGGCGGCGCTCTATCGCCTGAAGGAAATGCTCTAGTGGCCTTGAAGGCCCTGATGGTCGATGTGGACGGCGTGATCGTCACCCACGCCGATCCGAAGGGTTGGTCGGCCAATCTGGAGGCCGACCTCGGGCTCTCGCCGGAAAGACTTCAGGAGGCGTTCTTCGCGCCGCACTTCGGCGACATCGTCCACGGCCGCGCGCGCCTGCACGACCGGCTGGGCCTAGTGCTGGCGCAGATCGCCCCGCACCTGACCTCCCAGGCCCTGGCCGACTACTGGTTCGAGCAGGACGGCCATCTGGATCATGATCTGCTGGATCAGCTGGCGGTGGTTCGCGCGCGTGGGATCCAGCTGCATCTGGCCACCGTGCAGGAGCACGAACGGGCCGACTATCTCTGGACGAAGATGGGGCTGAAGGACCGTTTCGACGCGATCCACTACGCCGCCGCGCTCGGCCACGCCAAGCCGGCGCCGGAGTTCTATCGCGAGATCGAGAGGCGCACCGGCTTTGCGCCGAGCGAGCTGTTCTTCATCGACGACAAGGCCGCCAATGTTGAGGCCGCCCAGGCCTGCGGCTGGGCCGCGGCGGTCTGGACCGGCGAGGATCGGTTGGCTGACCTGATGGCGCGGGCGGGGTTTTAGCTTCCCACCTAGTTCGTCATCCTCAGGTCGCCTGAAAGGCGATCCGGGGGACCCAAGCTGAGTTGCAGAACTTGATAGACCCTATGGGTCCCCCGGATCTCGCTTCGCGAGCCCGGAGGATGACGAGCGTGGGGGACCCTAAGCCGCGCGACGCCGGACGGGGGCGGCGCCTTGGGCCAGGCGGAAGCGGCCGATCAGGTCGGTGAGGGTGTCGGCCTGCTGGGCGAGGTTCGCCGCGGCGTTGGCGGTCTCCAGCACCATGGCGGCGTTCTGCTGGGTGACGCGGTCCATCTCGTTGACGGCGGTGTTCACCTGGCCAAGGCCAACGGCCTGTTCCTGAGTCGAGGTGGAGATGTCGCCGACCAGGCCATGAACCTGTGTCACGCGGCCGACGATGCGGCTTAGCGCCTGACCGGTCTGGCCGACCAGGTCGACGCCTTGGGCGACCTGTTTGCTGGAGTCGGTGATCAGGCCCTTGATCTCGCGGGCGGCGTCGGCGGCGCGCTGGGCCAGGGCCCGGACTTCGGAGGCGACGACCGCGAAACCGCGGCCAGCTTCTCCGGCCCGTGCGGCCTCGACGCCGGCGTTGAGGGCCAGCAGGTTGGTCTGGAAGGCGATTTCGTCGATCACCCCGATGATCTGGCTGATCTGCTTGGCCGAGCCTTCGATCTCACCCATGGCGGCGATGGCGGCGTCCACCACCGGGGCGCTCTGTTCGGCCTCCTGGCGGGCGTCGGCCACGGCGCCGGAGGTCTGGCGCGCGGTCTCGGCCGAGCGGCGCACGGTGACGGTGATCTCGTCGACGGCGGCGGCGGTCTGTTCCAGCGAGGCGGCCTGGTTCTCAGTGCGGCGGGCCAGGTCGTCGCCCGAGGTCTTCAGCTGGCCGACGGTGGAGGTCATGGAGGACACCGCCTCGACCACCGCGGCGATGGTGCCGTGCAGTTCGCCGACCGCGCCGTTGAAGTCGTCGCGCAGCTGGGCGTAGTCGCCGGTCAGTTCACGGTCGATCCGCGCGGTCAGGTCGCCCTTGGCCAGCCCCGACAACGCGCGGGCCAGGGTCTGGACGACGCGGGCCTGTTCGGCGGCGGCGGCGGCGCGCTCGGCCTCGGCCTTGACCCGCTCGGCCTCGGCGGCTTCGAAATAGACGTCGAGCACCAGGCTCATGTCGAGCATGGCGCCCTTGATCAGGGCGGTGACGATGTCGGCGGTTTCGGCGCTCTTGGCCTTGTTGGCGAACATGCCCGACGCGCGTTCAGCCATCACCGAGCGAACCAACTGATCCAGCACCAGGGCGTAGCCGCCGATATACCAGCGCGGCTCCAGCCCGATCTTGGCGTGGACGCCGCCGATGGTCTGGACGGCCTTGGCGTAATCGGCTGAGAACTCGCCCGACGCGATGCCCTGCCAGTGGCGGAGCTGGGCGTTGTGGGCCTTGGTGATGTGGCCGTCGCTGCTGAAGTGAGCGCGGGTTTCCGGCGTCTTGCGGACCTGGGCGTAGAAGTGATCGAGGGCGGCCGGCAGCTTCTCGGAAATCAGCGGCTGGGCCGCGCGCAGCGCCCGGCGGGTCTCCGTGGTCACCTGCATGAACTCCAGGCGTCCGTCCAAGCCGTTCCCAGCCATCACTCACTCCACAAGCTACGCCATGTCCTCCTGACTGGGTGCGGTTAAGGATAGGTAAGCTGGCGTCGCCGGCGCCCGGTTTCGAGGCGTTTCTCGGCCAATCGACAATCGGCTCGCCAGGCGGGCCCTTTTCTTTGGCCTCGGCAGAAGAACCGGCGGAGACTATATCCAGGTTATGCCCCCACGCCTTCGCCCCACGCGCCTGGAATATGTTGTCGACGGGGTGCGCCTACGCGCCCAGCTTTCGGCCGCCGCCCTGGATGCGTCCGGCGACGAGGCCGAGCAGCGCCGCCGGGCGCTGGAGATCCTCAAACAGGCGCTGTTCCGCGGCCGGATGATCGCCAAGGAGCGCCTGGAGAACGGGGCCGGCGGCATCGAGACCGCGCGGCTGCTGTCGGGCGTCACCGACGAGGTGGTCACCGCCCTCTATGATTTCACCACCGTACACGTGTTCCGGGCCCGCAACCCGACCGAGGGCGAACGCCTGGCCCTGCTGGCGGTCGGCGGCTACGGACGCGGGGCCTTGGCGCCGTTCTCCGATCTCGATCTGCTGTTCCTGCGCCCCTACAAGCAGACCGCCCACACCGAGAGCGTGATCGAGTACATGCTCTACGCCCTGTGGGACCTGGGCTTTAAGGTCGGCCACGCCTCGCGCACGATCGAGGAGTGCATCAAGCTTTCGCGCGAAGACTACACGATTCGCACCTCGATCCTGGAGGCGCGCCAGCTGACCGGCGACAAGCAATTGGCCGACGAGCTGATCCGCCGGTTCCGCGCCGAGGTGGTCAAGGGCACCGCCGCCCAGTTCGTCGCCGCCAAGCTGAAGGAACGCGACATCCGTCAGGAGCGGGCCGGGGCCAGCCGCTACATGGTCGAGCCCAATGTGAAAGAGGGCAAGGGCGGCCTGCGCGACCTCAACACCCTGTTCTGGATCGCCCAGTACCTGCACCCGGTCAGCCAGGTCGACGGCTTCGTCCAGCTCGACATGTTCAACCGTCGCGAGGTCGCGGCCTTCATCAAGGCGTTCGATTTCCTCTGGGCGGTGCGCTGCCACCTGCACTTCGCCACCGGCCGGCCCGAGGAGCGGCTGACCTTCGACCTGCAGCCGGAGATCGCCCGGCGGATGGGCTATGGCGACCGCGGCGACGCGCCGGCGGTCGAGCGGTTCATGCGCCGCTACTTCCTGATCGCCAAGGAGGTGGGCGCCCTGACCCGGGTGTTCGCCGCCAAGCTCGAAGCCGAGCAGATCAAGCAGGAGCCGAGGGGCCTGTCGCGGCTGATCCCCGGCCACGGCAAGGTCAAGCGCAAGAAGCTCGATCCCGGTTTCCACGAGGAGGGCGGGCGTCTCAATATCGACGGGCCGGAGATCTTCGAGACCGATCCGATCAACATGCTGCGGCTGTTCCGGCTGGCCGATCAGCGCGACCTCGACCTGCATCCTGACGCCTTCACCGCCGCCAGCCGCTGCTCGGGCCTGATCGGCTCGAAGGTGCGGCGCGATCCGGCGGCGGCCAAGGTGTTCCTGGACATCCTGGCCCACGGCCGCGATCCGCAGCGGACGCTGTCGATGATGAACGAGGCCGACGTCCTGGGCCGCTTCGTGCCCGAGTGGGGCCGCATCGTCGCGCAGATGCAGTTCAACATGTACCACTCCTACACCGTGGACGAGCACACCCTGCGGGCCGTCGGGGTGATCGCCGACATCGCCAACGGGCGGTTCGCCGAGGACCATCCGTTGTCGACCTCGGTGATGCCGCTGATCGACGACCGCGAGGCGCTGTTCCTGGCCATGCTGCTGCATGACACCGGCAAGGGCGGGGTCGGGGGCCAGGAAAAGGCCGGCGCCCGCGCCGCACGCCAGGCCTGCGAGCGCCTGGGTCTGGATCGCAAGCGCATCGAGATGGTCGCCTGGCTGGTCGAGCACCACCTGGTGATGAGCGACTACGCCCAGAAGCGCGACATCTCCGACCCGCGCACGGTCGCCGATTTCGCCCGCATCGTGGAGACGCCCGAGCGGCTGCGCCTGCTGCTGGTGCTGACCGTGGCCGACATCCGCGCCGTCGGGCCAGGCGTCTGGAACGGCTGGAAGGGCCAGCTGATGCGCGAGCTCTACGGCGCGACCGAGGCGGTGTTCCGCGGCGGGCGCGGCTCCGACGCCGCCGCCGCCATCCGCCGCTATCACGAGAACGCCGCCTATGACGCCCGCGTGCGGCTGATCGCGGCCGATCCGACCACGGCCGGCTGGGTCCAGACCATGGAGGACGCCTACTTCACCTCGTTCACCGACGATGAGATCCTGCTCCACGCCGCCCTGGCGCGCCGCGCCGAGCAGGCCGGCGGGGCGGCCGCCCAGGGCCAGATCCGCAGCGGGCTGAACGCCTCGGAGGTCGTGGTCGCGGCCCCCGACCGCCAGCGATTGTTCGTCAACCTGGTCACCGCCATCACCGCGGCCGGCGCCAATGTGGTCGGCGCGCGGGTGTTCACCTCCGGCCAGGGCGAGGCGCTCGACGTCTTCTACGTCCAGGACGGCGCCGGCACGGCCTATGGCGCGGACAATCCGCGCACCCTGGCCCGGCTGGCCGAGGCCCTGGAGGCGGCGGGCCGCGGCGAACCGATCAAGGGCGAACCGCGCCGGGTGACGGACTTCGGCCGCGCGGCGGCCTTCTCGATCACCCCCACGGTCATGCTCGATAACGAGGCCTCGGAGGTCTCGACGGTGGTGGAGGCCTCGGGCCGCGACCGGCCAGGCCTGCTGGCGGCCCTGGCCCACAATATCTCCGACGCCGGCCTGTCGATCCTGTCGGCCCATATCGACGGCTATGGCGAGCGGGCGGTCGACGCCTTCTATGTCACCGAGCCGGACGGCGGGAAGTTGACCGATCCCAAGCGGATGGCGGCGCTCAAGGCCGATCTGATGGTGTCGCTGAACGAGGTCGAAACCGCCGCGACGCCCCGATCGCGCGCCAACCTCCAGAAGGCGCGGGCCAGCGTCGGGCGTTGAGGTCCCAGATAGGATTCGAGAAGGCCTAAGCTCCCTTTTCCTCCCCCATCTTGATGGGGGAGGGGAGGAAAAGAGCTTCGCCGTGATCGGGGGTTTGCGCGTGTGTCGCCCTTGACCGAGTCCGGGGCGCAGCGCACACAAACCGCGTGACCGCGCCCGTATCCCCCCCGCCCAAGAGCGGCCTGATCCGCTCCTCCATGGTGCTGTCGGGCTTGACGCTGATCAGTCGGTTCATGGGGCTGGCGCGCGACCTGGTGCTCACCGCCCGGCTCGGGGCCAGCGCCACCATCGCGGCGGACGCCTACTACACCGCCCTGGCCTTTCCGAACCTGTTCCGGCGGATCTTCGCCGAAGGGGCGTTCTCCTCGGCCTTCATCCCGGCCTACACCAAGACCCTGACCGGCGAGGGCCAGGCCGAGGCCGACCGCATCGCCTCCGACGCCCTGGCGACCCTGGCGGCGGCCACCATCGCCCTGACGGTGATCGCCCAGCTGGCGATGCCGTGGCTGATGTATGTGATCAATCCCGGCTACGCGACCGATCCGGCCAAGTTCAAGCTGGCGATCGTGCTGACCCAGATCAGCATGCCCTACCTGCCGTGCATGGCCATCGGGGCGCTGTTGTCGGGGGTGCTGAACGCCCACCGCCGGTTCATCGTCACCGGCATATTCCCGACCATCCTCAACCTGGTGATGCTGGCCGCGGTGATCCCGCAGCACGATCCGATCCGGGCGGCGACCGCGGCCTCGATCGGCATTCCGATCGCCGGGGTGCTGCAGGCGGGCCTGCTGTGGTGGGGCGCCAAGAAGGCGGGCGCGAAGATCGTGCTGCGCCGGCCCAAGCTTAGCCCGGAGATCAAGGCCCTGGTGGCGCTGGCCATCCCCGGCGCCATCGCCGCCAGCGCGGTGCAGATCAACATCTTCATCTCCGGCATCCTGGCCTCGCAGGTGCCCGGCGGCCGCGCCTGGACCGAGGTGGCCGCGCGCCTCTATCAGCTGCCGCTCGGCCTGATCGGCGTGGCGGTGAGCGTGGCGCTGTTGCCCCGGCTGTCCAGCGCCATCCAGGCCAAGGATCACGACGACGCCCAGGCCGCCACCGATCAGGCGATCATCTTCTCGCTGGCCCTGACCGCGCCGGCCGCCGCGGCCCTGGTGGCGATGCCGTTCTTCCTGATCGACGGCCTGTTCACGCGCGGCGTCTTCACGATGGAGGATGCGCGCCAGACCGGCCAGATCCTCTTCCAGTACGGCTGGGGCGTGCCGGCCTTCGTGCTGGCCCGGGTTCTGCAGCCGGCCTTCTTCGCCCGCGCCGACACCCGCGCGCCGATGCGGTTCGGGATCATCTCGGTGGTGGTCAACATCGTGCTCGGCCTGGCGCTGTTCCAGGTGATCGGCATCCAGGGGATCGCCGCGGCGACCAGCGCGGCGGCGTGGCTGAACGTCCTGCAGATGGTGCTGCTGCTGGCCAAGCGCGGCGACTACACGCCGACCAAGGCGGCTTGGAGCCGGATTGGCCGCATCGTCGTGGCCAGCGCGGCCTTCGGCGCCCTGCTGGGCTTCGCCAGCCATGAGCGCGCCTGGCTGGAGGCCCCGCTGCGCCATGTCTCGTTCATCGGCCTCGGCGCTAAGGAGATCGCGGTGTTGTCGACCAGCGCCGTCGGCGTGGCGGTCTACGGCCTGCTGCTGCTGGTGTTCCGAGGGGTCACCCCGACCGAGATCCGCGCGGCCCTGCGCCGCCGACCGGGCGATGTCGCGGTTTCGCCCGATCTTTGACAGGCTTGCCGTTGTTCGCCGAAAGCCTTATTCGCAAAGGTCATGGCTTACGGAACGCACACTTGGCGATGGCGCAGCGCCTGATCCCGCCCACCGGCTGCGCACAAGCGCGCCTGCACGTCCTCTTTTCAAAAGCCTGACCTCATCATGACCGACCAAGCTCCCCCCGCCTACACGGGCCCGCAACGCGTGCTGTCCGGCGTCCAGCCTTCCGGCGCCCTGCACCTTGGCAACTATCTCGGCGCGCTGGTGAAGTTCGCCCGCCTGCAGCACGAGGTGGAGACCTTCATCTTCGTGGCCGACATGCACGCGATCACCGTGTGGCAGGACCCCAAGCTGCTGGCCTCGCAGGTCCGCGAGATCGCCGCGGCCTACCTGGCGGCCGGCCTGGATCCGAAGGTCGCGACCATCTTCCCGCAGTCGGCGGTGACCGCGCACGCCGAACTGGCCTGGATCTTCAACTGCGTCGCCCGCCTCGGCTGGCTCGACCGGATGACCCAGTTCAAGGAGAAGTCGGGCAAGCACAAGGAGCGCTCGAGCGTTGGCCTCTACACCTATCCGGTGCTGCAGGCCGCCGACATCCTGCTCTACAAGGCGACCCAGGTGCCGGTCGGCGAGGACCAGCGCCAGCACCTTGAGCTGACCCGCGACGTGGCGGCCAAGTTCAACCACGACTTCGAGGCGCCGGGCTTCTTCCCGCTGCCCGACGCCATGACCCAGGGTCCTGGCGCGCGGATCATGTCGCTCCGCGACGGCTCGGCGAAGATGAGCAAGTCCGACCCGTCGGACAATTCGCGTCTCAACCTGCTGGATGAGGCCGACGTCATCGCCCAGAAGGTCCGCAAGGCCCGGACCGATGCCGAGCCCTTGCCCGAAACGCTCGACGAGCTGAAGGAACGGCCCGAGGCGCTGAACCTGCTCGGCATCTACGCCGCGCTGGAGGGCCGCACCTCGGCGCAGGTGCTGACCGAGTTCGCCGGTCAGGGCTTTGGCGCCTTCAAGCCGAAGCTGGCCGATCTGGCGGTGGAGAAGCTGGGTCCGGTCGGCGCCGAGATGCGCCGGCTGATGGCCGATCCGGCCGAGATCGACAAGGTGCTGGCCGCCGGCGCCGAGCGCGCCCGCGAGGCCGCGGCCCCGACCCTGGCCGAGGTCAAGAAGATCGTCGGCTACTGGGGGGCCTGATCCCCGCCCATAATCGTCATCCTCCGGGTTCGCGAAGCGAGATCCGGGGGACCCAAGCGGCCTATCAAGTTCGGCGCCTCAGCTTGGGTCCCCCGGATCGTCTTTCAGACGACCGGAGGATGACGAGGTGGTTGGGTGTTGCCTTCGCCCCCGCCAGACTTCACCGTCGCCCCCATGAGCCAGCGCAAGTTCCTCGTCATCGCCGACGACAGCCTGGAGTTCCAGGCGGCCTTGCGGTTCGCCTGCCGCCGGGCGCGTTCGACCGGGGGCCACGTGGCGCTGCTGCGGGTCATCGAGCCGGCGGTGTTCGAGCACTGGAGCGGGGTGCGCGACGAGATCGAGCGTCAGGCCCGCGAGGAGGCCGAAGCGGTCTTGCAGAAGATGGCCGAGTTCGTGATCGCCGAGACCGGCGCGCCGCCCGAGTTCATCATCATGCACGCCGACAATATCCGCGCGGCGGTGCGCAAGGTCGTGTCCGAGGATCCGGCCATCAAGATCCTGGTGTTGGCGGCGGCCGTCGGGGGCAGGGGGCCTGGCCCGCTGGTCGCCTCGATCGCCAAGGACGGGGTGAAGTGGGGGACGCGCAAGCTGCCGGTGACGGTGGTGCCCGGCGACCTGACCGACGAAGAGATCGCAGATTTGGCTTAGCGACATCGCGAAACTTGCGATTCCGTCGGCAAAGCGCCACATCTCATCCATGTTCATCCAGACCGAAGTCACGCCGAACCCCGAGGTTCTGAAGTTCCTTCCCGGTCGCGAAGTCCTCACCGAGGGTTCGCGGGATTTCCGGACCGCGGAAGAGGCCCAGGTCTCGCCGCTGGCCGCCGACCTGTTCGACATCGACGGCGTCGACCGGGTGTTCTACGGGACCGACTTCGTGACCGTGGGCAAGGACCCGCACCACGACTGGCCGCACCTGAAGGCGCCGATCCTGGCGGCGATCATGGATCACTTCACTTCCGGCAAGCCGCTGTTCGAAGAGAGCGCGGGCGAGGCCGGCGGTCACGACGACATGGTCTATGAAGGCGAGACCGCCCAGGTGGTCGCCGAGATCAAGGAACTGCTCGACACCCGCATCCGTCCGGCCGTGGCTCAGGACGGCGGCGACATCCTGTTCAACCGGTTCGAACCCGACACCGGGGTGGTCTGGCTGCACATGCGCGGCGCCTGTTCGGGCTGCCCGTCCTCGTCGGCCACGCTGAAGGCCGGCGTCGAGAACATGCTCAAGCACTACGTGCCCGAGGTGACCCGCGTCGAGCAGACGCTCTAGGCGCTTTTGGGGTGGGGCTTTTTCGAACGATCATCCTGGCGCTTGCGGGCGCCGGGGCCTTGGCCACGTCAGCCAGCGCGGCGGGCGAAGACGACTGGCCGACGATCAAGAGCGCGCGACTGAACGACCAGCGACCGTGGGGTGCGTTCGCGCTCTATCGGGCGCCTGACGCGCGGGCGACCGGCGTCACCCTCTATCTTCGCGGGTCCATGGATGATCACGAGATGATCGCCCGCCGCGTCGAGATGGACAGCGGCGATCATGCGGTGATCAGCTGGGCCAGCTCCAAGACCTGCGCGAACCTGATCTCCGCAACCGTTGAACTGGAAGATCTCCAGGTCCCGCGCATCGAGGTTCCGGGCGCCGGGCGCGAGCCGCGTCAGGCCGCCGTCGCGCTGGACGCCAGCAGCTATTTCGTCTGGGCCGACGACGCGCGGTTCTCCGGCGGCGGCCATTCGGCCCAGATCGAGTTGCGCGGCGTCGACGGCTCGCCGATGGCCGAGTGGATCGATCGCACCCTTGGCCGGCTGACCGGCTGCTGGCGGACCAACCTGCCATGATCATTCTGGCCATCGACACCTGCCTGTTCGCCTGCTCGGTCGCGGTGGTCGACGGCGACGCCGTCCTGGCCCGCCGGGTCGAGCCGATGAGCCGCGGTCACCAGGAACGCCTCGCGCCGCTGGTCCAGGAGGCGATGGCGCAGGCCGGCATCGGCTTCGACAAGCTCGAGCGGATCGGCGTCACGGTCGGTCCCGGCTCGTTCACCGGGTTGCGCGTGGGGCTGGCCTTCGCCAAGGGCCTGGCCGCTGCGCTCTCGATCCCCGCCGTCGGCGTCGGTTCGCTGGAGGCGCTGGCCGAGCCGGAGCCTGGATCTGTGCTGGCCGTGCTCGACGCCAAGCGGGGCCAGGTCTACCTGCAGGCCTTCGCCGACGGAGTCGCGGTCAGCGCGCCGGACGCCCTGCCCATCGAGATCGCCGCCGCACGGTTGGCCGAGTTCGCCCCCGACACGCTGATCGGCACCGGCGCGGAGCTGCTGGCCCAGATGGCGCCCGGCGTCCGCGTGGTTCTGGCTGATGCGACCGACCCGGTCGCGGTGGCGCGGCTGGCGGCGGCTCGGGCGCCGGTCCCGCCGCGTCCGCTCTATCTGCGCGCGCCCGACGCCAAGCTGCCTGGCGGAAAGACGCTGGAGCCGTGAAGCTGCGCGGCGTCTGGGGCCAAGAGGCCGGCGAGTTGGCCCGTGTCCACGCCGCCGCCTTCGACCATGGCTGGAGCGCGGCCGAAATCACCGAGCTGCTGGATGGTCCGGGCGGCTTCGCCCTGGTGGTCGAGGACGCCGCACTCGTGGCCTTCATCCTTTGCCGGGCCATCGCCGGCGAGGCCGAGATCCTGACCCTGGCGGTCGACCCGGCCGCCCGTCGCCGTGGTTTCGCCCGCGCCCTGGTGGAGGCCGCCGCCGGCGCCGCGCGCATAGCGGGCGCCGAGACGATGTTCCTGGAGGTCGCCGACGACAACGCCGCGGCCATCGGTTTGTATGAAGTCGCCGGTTTCGCGCGCGCGGGTCTGCGGCGCGGCTACTATGATCGTGGTCCACAGGGTTACGCTGATGCGCTCGTGATGCGTCTCGACCTTGGCCGCGCGGCCCTGTAGCCCTATCCTTACGTGATCTGAAGTCCGAGGAGCCCATTCGTGGATCGCATCGAAAATCTTTGCATCGATAAGGGCATGCGCATGACCGAGCAGCGCCGCGTGATCGCGCGCGTGTTGTCGGCCGCCCATGACCACCCCGATGTGGAAGAGCTCTATCGTCGCTCCCACGAGGTCGACCCGCACATCTCCATCGCCACGGTCTACCGGACCGTGCGCCTCTTCGAAGAGGCGGGCATCATCGCGCGCCACGACTTCCGTGACGGCCGCTCGCGCTACGAGGAAGCCACCGAAGTCCACCACGACCACCTGATCGACATGAAGTCGGGCAAGGTCGTGGAGTTCGTGGACGAGGAGATCGAGGCCTTGCAGGAAGCGATCGCCCGGAAGCTCGGCTACAAGCTGGTCGATCACCGGTTGGAGCTTTACGGCGTACCGATCGAGGACTGACACCTGCGGGTGTCATCCCGGTTTGCGCAGCAAGACCGGGACCCATTCGCGCCAACTTGGCCGAATGAGGCGAGGCTCCGCCAGGTTCTGACCCATCGGGTGTTCATGGGTCCCGGACAGTCGCTCCGCGACTTCCGGGATGACACGGGTGGGAGGGATGCTTGCGCCGGCCTATCCACAGCCCCATAAACCCGGGCATGTCCGCCCCGACCAAGCGCCTCTACATCAAGACCTACGGCTGTCAGATGAACGTCTATGACAGCGAGCGCATGGCCGACGTCCTTGCGCCTCTTGGCTATGGGATGACGGACCGGCCCGAGGACGCCGATCTGGTGGTGCTGAACNTGAAGCAGGCCCGCGCCGAGGCTGGCGGCCAGATGACCATCGCCGTCGCCGGCTGCGTGGCCCAGGCCGAGGGCGAGCAGATCATGATCCGCCAGCCGGCCGTCGACCTGGTGGTCGGACCGCAGGCCTATCACCAACTGCCCGAACTGATCGCGCGCACCCATCGCAAGCGCGGCGAGCGGTTGGCCGCCGACTTCGCCGCCGACGAGAAGTTCGACGCCCTGCCGGTGGAGCGCAATCCGACCGGCGTGACCGCCTTCCTCACCGTGCAGGAGGGCTGCGACAAGTTCTGTACCTTCTGCGTGGTGCCCTATACGCGCGGCGGCGAGTGGTCGCGGCCTGTGGAAACCGTCCTGGCCGAGGCTCGAGATCTGGCCGCCAAGGGCGTGCGTGAGGTCACCCTGCTGGGCCAGAACGTCAACGCCTACGCCGGCGAAGGCGGCCTGGCCGGCCTGGCGCGCCAGTTGGCCAAGATCGAGGGCCTGGACCGCATCCGCTACACCACCAGCCACCCGGCCGACATGGGCGACGACCTGATCGCCGCGCACGCCGAACTGCCGCAGCTGATGCCCTATCTGCACCTGCCGGTGCAGGCGGGGTCGGACAAGATCCTCAAGGCGATGAACCGCGCCCATACCGCCGAAAGCTATCTGCGGCTGGTGGAGAAGATCCGCGCCGCGCGGCCCGACATCGCCATGGCCGGCGACTTCATCGTCGGCTTCCCCGGCGAGCGCGACGCCGACTTCGAGGCGACGCTGCAGCTGGTCCGCGAGGTCGGTTACGCCGGCGCCTTCAGCTTCAAATATTCCCGTCGCCCCGGCACGCCGGCCTCGGCCCTGCCGGGCCAGGTGGCCGACGAGGTGAAGGAGGAGCGGCTGGCGCGGCTGAACGCCCTGCTGGACGAACAGCAGCGCGCCTTCAATGTCAGCCAGGCGGGCAGGGTGCTGCCCGTGCTCTTTGAAAGACCCGGGCGTCATCCGGGACAGTTGTCAGGCCGCAGTCCCTATCTGCAGGCCGTGCATGTCGAGGGGCCCGATCACCTGATCGGCCAGATCGTTCCGGTGCGGATCGAGTCCGGCCAGAAGATGAGCCTCGCCGGCGTGCTGGAAATGGAAACCGCGTGAGCAGACCCGAATATATCCAGTTGTCCGACGCCGCCGCCCGTGCGGTGGCCGGCCCCTCCAGCCGCCATGCGGCTTTGATCGAAGACGCCTTCAACGTGCTGATCGAGACCCCCGGCGGCGGCGTGTCGATCGACGGCGACGCCAAGGCGCGCGGCGGCGCCAAGCAGGTGATCGCCACCCTGGCCACCCGCGCCGACGCCGGTCAGGAGGTCGGCGAGGCCGACGTGCGCGTGGCCATCGGCCAGGTCCGGGTCGGCGCGGCCAAGGCGCCCGGCGGACTGCCGGCCGGCAAGCGCGGCCAGGTGGCGCCGCGCACGCCGGGCCAGGCCCGCTATCTCGACGCCCTGGCCAGTTGTGAACTGGTCTTTGGCCTGGGTCCCGCCGGCACCGGCAAGACCTTCCTGGCGGTGGCGCATGGGGCGGGCCTGCTGCTGCGCGGCGAGGTCGAGCGGCTGATCGTCTCGCGCCCCGCGGTGGAGGCCGGCGAGCGCCTGGGCTTCCTGCCGGGCGACCTGTCCGAGAAGGTCGATCCCTATATGGCGCCGGTCTGGGAGGCGCTGACCGACATCCTGGGCGTCGACCAGTTCCGCCGACGCCGCGAGAAGGGCGAGATCGAGGTCGCGCCCATCGCCTTCCTGCGCGGCCGCACGCTCAGCCACGCCTTCGTCATCGTCGACGAGGCGCAGAACACCACGCGGCTGCAGATGAAAATGGTCCTGACCCGGATCGGTGAAGGCTCGCGCATGGCGGTCACCGGCGACCCGACACAGATCGACCTGGTTAACGCCTCGGACTCGGGCCTGGCCCACGCCGTCAGCCTGCTGGAGGGCGTGAAGGGGGTCGGCGTGAACCGGTTCGCGGCCGAGGATATCGTGCGCCACCCGATGGTCGAGCGTATCGTGCGGGCCTATGACGCCGACGCCGCCAAACGCGGACGAGCGATTTGATCGACATCGAAATCGAAGACGAATCCTGGATCAAGGCGGCGCCTGACGCCGAGCTTCTGGTCGAGGACGCGGCTGTCGCAGCCCTGACCCAGATCGACTTCGACGGCGGCGGGGTGACCATCTTGCTGACCGACGACGAGAGCGTGCGCGAACTCAACGCCCGCTTTCGCCAGAAGGACTACGCGACCAACGTCCTGTCGTTCCCGGCCCCGCAGAATCCCGAAGGTCACCTGGGCGACATCGCCCTGGCCTACGGCGTCTGCGCCCGCGAGGCGGCCGAACAGGACAAGCCCCTGGCGCACCACCTGCAACACCTGGTGGCGCACGGGGTGTTGCATCTTGTAGGGTACGATCACGAGACCGACGCCGAGGCTGAACAAATGGAAGGCCTTGAGCGCGTCATCCTGGCCGGGTTGGGGGTCCCAGACCCCTACGCGGCCGAGCAGGGAGACCATGACTAGCTCTACGGATGGATCATCCAGTCCGCCCGAACCCGGCAGGCAAGGCCGCGGCGTTCGGGCGTTTCTACGCAGGCTTTTGGGCGGGGGCGGCAGCGATTCAAGCGCCGCGTCGCAGCCGAACCGGGGGGCGGTGAACGGGCTGGTCGAACAGGCCGCAGCCTTCCAGTCCATGCGGGTGGGCGACGTCATGACTCCGCGCGTCGACATCGTGGCGGTGGAGCTCTCCACCCCCTTCGCCGAAGTGGTCGAACGCTTCGCCGAGGCCGAGCACAGCCGGATGCCGATCTATCGCGAGACGCTGGACGACCCGGTCGGCGTCATCCACGTGAAGGATATCTTCAAGGTGCTGGCGGGCCGCGGAAAGCGGCCGGGGCCGGCGGACCTGATCCTGCAGAAGCTGCGCCGCGACGCCCTCTATGTGCCGGGCTCGATGCGGGCCGCCGATCTGTTGCTGCGCATGCAGGCCGAGCGCATCCACATGGCCCTGGTCATCGACGAGTTCGGCGGCACCGACGGGCTGGTGACCATGGAGGACCTGGTCGAGGCGGTGGTCGGCGACATCGACGACGAGCATGACGAAGCGGCGGTGGCCAGCGTCACGCCCCGCCCCGGCGGGGTGTTCGAGGTCGACGCGCGCGCGCCGCTGGAGCAGCTCGAGGCCGCCATCGGCGTGGACCTGGCGCCGGGCGAACTGGACGAGGAGATCGACACTGTCGGCGGCCTGGTCTCGGCGCTCGCCGGCCGGGTGCCGCAACGCGGCGAGGTGATCGCCCACCCTGCGGGCTACGAGATCCAGGTGCTGGATTCCGACGCCAGGCGGGTGAAGCGCGTACGGTTCAAGCCCATCGTGGCGGCTGGATCCAACGACGAGGCCTGACCTGAAACTGTCTTCCCCCTGGATCTCGCGCCTGCTGGCGCTCGCGGCCGGTTTGGCCGCGGGCCTGGCCCATCCGCCGTTCGGGCTGCTGCCTGGGCTGCTGGGCTATGCGCTGCTCATGGGCCTGTCGGACACCGAGGGGCCGCGCCCGCTGCGCTCGGCCTTCTTCCGCGGTTGGTTGGCCGGGGTCGGCTATTTCGCGATCGGGGTCTGGTGGATCACCGAGGCCTTCATGGTCGACGCCGCCGCCCATGGCTGGATGGCGCCGTTCGCCCTGTTGTTCATGGCCGGCGGCCTGGCGCTGTTCTGGGGCCTGGCGGCCTTGGCCTATCGGCTGGCCGCCATCAAGGGGCCGTTGCGGGTCCTGGTGTTCGCCGGGTGCCTGGCGCTCGCCGAGTGGGTGCGCGGCCACATTTTCACGGGATTTCCCTGGAACCTGCCAGGCGAGACCTGGGCGGCGGGAAGCGCGATATCCCAGACCGCGTCGGTGGTCGGTTCCTATGGCTTGAGCTGGATCACCGTGGCGATCGCCGCCAGCGCCGCCCTGGTCCTGGACGCCGGGCCACGTCGCGGTCGGGCGATCGGCCTGGGGCTCGCGACCGCGACGCTCATGGGCCTGGTGGTGTTTGGCGCCTTGCGGCTGGGCGGCGCCCCGGCCGTGGCGGCCGACGCTCCGAAGATCCGCATCGTCCAGGCCGATATCGACCAGAAGGACAAGTGGAAGCCCGAGAACCTCGACCAGATCGTTGACACCTATGTCGATCTGTCGCGCGGGGACCCGGGCAAGCCGGCCCCCGACATCGTCGTCTGGCCCGAAGGGGCTCTGCCGGCGGTGATCGACGACTTGCTGGCGCCTGGCAGCCCCTATGTGCCGCGCATCGCCGGCGCGCTCGCACCCGGCCAGACCCTGCTGCTCGGGGCCAATCGGATGGGGCTGTCGGCCAGCGGCGAGCCTGACTACTTCAACAGCCTGATCGCCCTGCGGCGCGAGCCTGCCGGCCTGAAGGTGACCGGCGTCTACGACAAGTACCGGCTGGTGCCGTTCGGCGAGTTCCTGCCGTTCGGCGAGCTGGCCACCAAGCTCGGGATCCGCAGCCTGGTCCACATGCCCGAGGACTTCACCGCCGGTCCGCCGCCGACCTTGCTGACGCCGGAGGGCCTGCCGCCGGTCCAGCCGCTGATCTGTTACGAGGCGCTGTTCCCGGGCCTGGTCGAGGGTGCGGCCAAGCGGGCTGGGACGCGGGCGAAGTGGTTGCTGAACGTCTCCAACGACGCCTGGTTCGGCGCCACCAGCGGCCCGTGGCAGCATCTCAACATCGCCAGCTACCGGGCTATCGAGACCGGCCTGCCGATCGTGCGGGCGACGCCGACCGGGGTTTCGGCGGTCATCGACGCCCAGGGCCGAATTCTGGCCGGCGCCCAACTGGGTCTGGGCGAGTCCGGCGTCATCGACGCGCACCTGCCGCCGGCCCGGCCGCCGACTATCTACAATCTTGTCGGTGAATCAGGCTTCGCCTTGATGTTGCTCATTTCCGCGACCACGATCGTTTGGGGACGCTACCGTAGAGCTGTACGAAGTTGACGATTTAGTCAGGTTTCTGACGTGTCAGTTCGGGCTCGTTTAAGGATGAGCCTATGGCCAAGGACATCGAGAACGCTCCGAACCCTGTCGACGTGCATGTCGGTCTGCGGATACGGCTGCGCCGCAAGGAACTGGGCGTCAGTCAGGAACGGCTCGCCGAAGCCATCGGCCTGACCTTCCAGCAGGTGCAGAAGTACGAGCGCGCGGCCAACCGTGTCTCGGCCTCGAAGCTCTATGAAATGGCCCGCGCGCTGGACACCTCGACCGCCTATTTCTTCGAGGGCCTCACCGACGCCCACATCGCGGCGGCCGGCGAGCCGGGCGGCCAGACCCAGATGCAGGCCTTCCTGTTGACGTCCGAGGGCGTCGAACTGGCGGCCACCTTCCCGAAAATCCAACCCCCCAGGGTGCGCCGGCGCATCCTCGACCTGGTGCGCGCCATGGTCGATGACGAGCCCGAACCGACCCAGGATTGAGGTTTGAGGCCGGCGGCGCCTTAACCCTGCGGCGATTGACGCGACTTGCGGGATATAAAGATTTCTTTATAGGTTTGCGCCGACGTCCAATTGGGGCTGCCGCAAGTTGGCGCCTGCACGATTTCCGGAGCTAACACTTGAGCCGTTCCTCCTATATTTTCACCAGCGAAAGCGTGTCCGAAGGTCACCCGGACAAGGTCGCTGACCGCATCTCCGATACGGTGGTCGACGCCTTCCTGGCCGCCGAGCCCGAGGCCCGCGTGGCCTGCGAAACGCTCGTGACCACCAACCGGATCGTGCTGGCCGGTGAAGTCCGCGCCGGCAAGCCGGGCGCCTCCAAGGCCGAAAACAAGCAGCTGACCAAAGACATCATGGCCAGCCTTGAGCCCAAGGTCCGCGCCGCGGTGAAGGACATCGGCTACGAGCAGAAGGGCTTCCACTGGCAGAAGGCGAAGTTCGCCAACTATCTGCACGCCCAGTCCGCCGACATCGCGGTCGGCGTCGACTCGACCGAGAAAAAGGAAGAGGGCGCGGGCGACCAGGGGATCATGTTCGGCTACGCCTGCGACGAGACCCCGTCGCTGATGCCGGCCACCCTGCAGTTCTCGCACGACATCCTGCACAAGCTGGCCGAGGTCCGTCACTCGGGCGAGTGCGAGGCTCTCGAGCCCGACGCCAAGAGCCAGGTCACGGTGCTCTATCAGGACGGCCGTCCGGTCGAGATCCTGAAGATCGTCGTCTCGACCCAGCACAAGAAGAAGGTCGGCGACCAGGCCGCCAATTCGAAGCGCATCCAGGCGCTGATCAAGCCCTATGTCGAGAGCGTGCTCCCGTCCGGCCTGATCACCAAGAAGACCAAGTGGCACGTCAACCCGACCGGCCGCTTCCTGATCGGTGGTCCTGACGGCGACGCCGGCGTCACCGGCCGCAAGATCATCGTCGACACCTACGGCGGCGCCGCGCCGCACGGCGGCGGCGCGTTCTCCGGCAAGGACCCGACCAAGGTCGACCGTTCGGCCGCCTACGCCTGCCGTTACCTGGCCAAGAACGTGGTCGCCGCGGGTCTGGCCCGCAAGTGCACCATCCAGATCAGCTACGCCATCGGCGTGGCCGATCCGCTGAGCTTCTATGTCGACCTGCACGGCACCGGCGAAGTCGATCCGGCCAAGCTGGAACTGGCCCTGCCGCAGATGATCGGCGGCGCCACGCCGCGCGCCATCCGCGAGCACCTGCAGCTCAACCGTCCGATCTACGCCCGCACCGCGGCCTACGGCCATTTTGGCCGTCAGCCCGACAATGAAGGCGGCTTCTCCTGGGAAAAGACCGATCTGGTCGACCAATTGAAGAGTCTCGCGTAAACGAGGTCCTGAGCCCCGCTTCGGCGGTTCGTTCAGTCTGTGTGGGGGCCGTCGTGCGCAAGCGCGGCGGCCCTTTCTCTTGGTCGCGATGCGCTCCGCCGCATTCCCTCGGCGGCGCGAGCGCGCTAGAGGGCGGCGATGGAAGATACTGCTCACCCGCTGCTCCGCTCCTACGGCCGGATCAAGTCGCGCCCGATCAAGCCGCGCCAGGCCGCCCTGGTGGAGACCCTGCTGCCGCAGATCCGCGCGCCCCAGGCGCCGTTCGATCCCGTCGAGCTGATGCCGGAGGCCGACGAGGTCTGGCTGGAGATCGGCTTTGGCGGCGGCGAGCATATGGCCAGCCAGGCCGCTCGCGCGCCGGGCGTGTTGATCATCGGCTGCGAGCCGTTCCTGAACGGCGTGGCCAGCGCCGTGCGTCACGTCGACGAGCAGGGACTGAAGAACGTGCGGATCAAGGACGGCGACGCCCGTGAATTGATCGCGCACCTGCCGGACGCCTGCCTGACGCGGGTCTTCATCCTGTTCCCCGATCCCTGGCCGAAGGCGCGTCACCACAAGCGCCGGATCGTGCAGCCCGAGATGCTGGTCGACCTGGCCAGGGTGCTGAAGCCGGGCGGCAAGCTGCGCTTCGCCACCGACGTCGCCGGCTATGCTGACTGGGCGTTGGAGCGGGTGCTGGCCTCACCGGACTTCACGTGGGCGGCGCAGCGCGCCGACGACTGGCGGACCCCGCCCGCCGATCACATCACCACGCGCTATGAAGAAAAGCGCCTGGGCGACTGCGAGCCGGTCTTCTTCGACTTCGAACGGGTCTAGGCGGACCTGACTTCGCAGGTAATGGCCGGTCCTTCGCGCCTTTCCTAGGCTGGCGACAGCATGAGGAGGGCGCGCGATGTCACGTTTCTGGCGAACCTGGACGATCGGGTGGTGTTGGGCGGTCAGCCTGTTCGGGCTGATCCTGGCGGCGAGCGCCTTTGAGGCGACCAGCGGCCCGACGCGTCTGCTGTTTGGCTTGCTGAACGCCCACGCCGCGCTCGATCTCGATGCGCCTATGCGCTTCAGCCTGGGGATCCTGGGCGCGGTGACCGTCGGCTGGAGCTTGACCCTGCTGGCGGCGGTTCAGGCCGCGCACCTGCTCGGCGACCGGGCCAGGCCGATCTGGATGCTGGTGATCGGCAGCCTGGTGGTTTGGTACGTGGTCGACTCGGCCCTGTCGGTCGCGACGGGCTTCGGGCTCAACCTGCTGCCGAACACGATCTTCGCGGCGGCGTTCCTGCTGCCGATCATTGGCGGCGGCGTGCTCAAGCCGCCGGCGCCCTGAGCGATCTGCATCACCAGGCTGGGCCCGGTGATGCAGATAGGTTCAGGCCTACTTCTGGCCCCAGCCCTTGCCGGCGGCGTTGGCGCGTTCGATGCCCTGGCGGATCAGTTCGCCGGTTTCTTCCGGATCGGCCCAGCGGACAATCTCGACCGACTTGCCCTTTTCCAGGTCTTTGTAGTGCTGGAAGAAGTGGGCGATCTGCTCGGTGAGGATGGCGGGCAGGCCGCGCCAGGAATCCACGCCGGCGTAGAACGGGTGCAGCTTGTCGACCGGCACGGCCAGGACCTTTTCGTCGCCGCCGGCCTCGTCGACCATCATCAGGGTGCCGATCGGCCGCACGCGGATCACCGCGCCCGGAACCACGGGGGTCGGGCCGACCACCAGCACGTCCATCGGGTCGCCGTCATCCGACAGGGTGTGGGGGATGAAGCCGTAGTTGCCCGGATAGTACATGGCCGTGTGCAGGAAGCGGTCGACCATGATCGCGCCCGACTCCTTGTCGAGCTCGTACTTCACCGGTTCGCCGCCTTGCGGGATCTCGATGATGGCGTTGACGTCGTAGGGCGGGTTCACGCCGGTGGGGATCTTGGAGATGTCCATGGGGAGGAGGACCTTGAAGACGTGGGGAGTTGAGGGCGCCGTCTGTGGACTATTCGGAGCCCGTGGAAAAGGGGCGCTGGGCTTTCGATCATGCGAATGCTGGGAAAAGCGGCGGAAAAAGCAGACCTGAGCGACCGAAACCACTAGGGGCTGACAAACCGGGGAGCACGCGTTATATAGGCCATCACATCGTCCGTTAGCGCTGGATAGCGCCTACGAGCGGCAGGCTTCGGCCCGGCCGCTTTTTTGTTGCCGGAGAGTAGCCAAGCTTATGCGAGGCAAGACCGCGGAAGACCAAAGGCTCGTCGAGCTCCTCGATCCCGTCGCCGAAGCCGCAGGCTACGAGATCGTACGTCTGCGCCTGATGGGCAGCGACCACGCCCGCCGGCTGCAGATCATGGCCGAGACACCGGACGGCGAAATGGTCGTCGAAGATTGCGCGCGCCTCAGCCGCGCCATTTCCGAAATCATGGACGCCGCCGATCCGATCTCCGGCGAATATACGCTGGAAGTGTCCTCGCCCGGCGTCGACCGGCCGCTGACCCGGCTGAAGGACTTCGTCACCTACGAGGGCCATGAGGCCCGCATCGAACTCGACCGTGTCGCCGAGGGCCGCAAGCGGTTCCGCGGCGTGCTGGCCGGCGTCGAGGGCGACAATATCGGCATCGACCTGGAAGGCGAGGAGGCCACCGCCATGGTGCCGTTCTCCTGGATCGTCGACGCCAAACTGATCCTGACCGACGCCCTGATGAAGCGCGGCGCTGAAGAGCGCGCCGCCCGCATCGAGGGCGACGACCAACAAGATACACCCGAGTAAAAGGACACAACCGATGAGCCTGACCGGCATTTCCGCCAACCGGCTTGAGCTGTTGCAAATCGCCGAGGCCGTGGCCCGCGAGAAGTCGATCGACAGAGAGATCGTCATCGAGGCCATCGAGGAAGCGATCCAGAAGGGCGCCCGCGCCCGCTACGGCGCCGAGCACGACATCCGTGTCCATATCGATCAGAAGACCGGCGAGACCACGATCAAGCGGGTGATCACCGTCGTTCCCGACGAGACCATCTACGAGAACGAAGAAGGTATCCCGGAAGAGCCGGTCGGCGTGCGCCGTCTGTCGGACGCCCTGCGCGACGACAAGACCGCCGCGATTGGCAAGACTTACGAAGAGGTCCTGCCGCCGTTCGAGTTCGGCCGCGTCCAGACCCAGATGGCCCGCCAGGTGGTGACCGGTAAGGTCCGTGAAGCCGAGCGCGAGCGTCAGCACGAAGAATTCAAGGACCGCGTGGGCGAGATCGTCAACGGCGTGGTCAAGCGGGTCGAGTACGGCAACACCGTCGTCGACCTGGGCCGCGGCGAAGGCATCATGCGCCGCGACCAGTCGATCCCGCGCGAGAACTTCAACATCGGCGACCGGATCCGCTGCTACATCTACGACGTCCGTCGCGAGACCAAGGGCCCGCAGATCCTGCTGTCGCGTGCGCACGGCGGCTTCATGGCCAAGCTGTTCGCCCAGGAAGTCCCGGAAGTTTACGACGGCGTGATCGAAATCCGCGCCGTGGCCCGCGACCCCGGTTCGCGCGCCAAGATGGCGGTCGTCTCCAACGACAGCTCGATCGACCCGGTCGGCGCCTGCGTCGGCATGCGCGGTTCGCGCGTGCAGGCGGTGGTGGCCGAGCTGCAGGGCGAAAAGATCGACATCATCCAGTGGAGCCCGGACGAGGCGACCTTCATCGTGAACGGTCTGGCCCCAGCTGAAGTCTCCAAGGTGGTGATGGATGAAGAGGACGAGCGCGTCGAAGTGGTGGTTCCGGACGAGCAACTGTCGCTCGCCATCGGCCGCCGCGGCCAGAACGTCCGCCTCGCCAGCCAACTGACCGGCTGGCAGATCGACATCATGACCGAAAGCCAGGAGAGCGAGCGCCGTCAGCGTGAGTTCGCCGAGCGTACGGCCCTGTTCCAGGAAGCGCTGGACGTCGACGAGGTCATCGCCCAGCTGCTGGTCACCGAGGGCTTCGCCACCGTCGAAGACGTGGCCTATGTCGACAACTCCGAAGTCGCCGCCATCGAAGGCTTCGACGAGGACACCGCCGAGGAAATCCAGGCCCGCGCCCGCGACTTCCTGGAAAAGATCGCCGCCGAATACGACACCAAGCGCGTGGCGCTGGGCGTCGAGGACGCGCTGCTGGAAGTCGAAGGCGTCACCCTGCCGATGGCCGTGGCCCTGGGCGAAGGCGACGTGAAGAGCATCGAGGATCTCGCCGGCCTGATCCCCGACGACCTTCGCGGCTGGTTCGAAACCAAGGACGGCGCGCGCGTGCGTGAGCCGGGCATCCTGGAAAGCTTCAACATGGACGCCGGCGACGCCGAAGCCCTGATCATGCGCGCTCGCGTCGCCATGGGCTGGGTCGAGGCCCCGGAACCGGAGCCGGAAGCCGAGGTCGAGTACTCGGAAGTCGACGCCGTGTTCGGCCACGCCCCCGCCCATGCGGCGGTCGAGGTCGAAGCTGAAGCTGAAGCTGAAGCTGAAACCGAAGCCGAGGCCGAGGCGCCCGTCGCCGAAGCTCCGGCCGCTGAAGAAGACCCGGAGGCCTAGGACTAGGTGACCAGTCCCGCCCCCTCCGAGACCGCCGTCCGGGCGCCAAAAACGCTCGCGGCGGCTTCGCGGGAGCGGCGGGATATCGTCTCCGGCGAGGTGATGGATGAGGATCGCCTCATCCGTTTCGTCATCGGTCCGGACCTGACCGTGGTTCCCGATCTGGCGCGAAAGCTGCCGGGACGGGGACTGTGGGTGGCCGCCGACCGGACTTCGGTGGAGACCGCCGCCAAGAAGGGCCTGTTCTCGCGGGCCGCAAAGACCAAGCTCGCGCCGCCCGTCGGGTTGGCCGATCAGGTCGATGAACTCTTGTTGAAGCGCCTTCTGGACGGTCTCGGGCTTGCGAAACGGGCCGGCGAACTTATCTCGGGCTACGAGAAGGTCGCCTCGGCCCTGAACGCCGGCAAGGCCGCCTGGCTGATCGAGGCTTCGGACGGCGCTCCCGACGGCCGCCGAAAGATGCTGAATGTGGCCCGCAAGTCACCCAAACCCACGCAGGTCTTCGGACTCTTTGCTGCTGAGGAATTGGGTTTGGCCTTGGGGGCGGAGAATGTGATACACACCGCCTTCCTTGCGGGGCGTGGCGCCGGTCGCTGGACTGTGGATGTCCAGAGGTTGACTGGCTTCCGCCCGCTCCTTCCCGAGAGTTGGTGCGAGGAAAAGCCTTCTGAGGCGGGCGGAACCTAAGTCGGTTTCGCGCGCCTAGAGCTATTGAACTGCCCGTGGTCGGGACCGTCCCGACCTGTAAGTAAAGCGAGCGCATGAGCGACGAGAACGACAACGGCCGGGCCCCTGGTGGGCGAGCTCCCCTGACCCTTAAGCCCCGTGGGGCTGGATCGGTCAGCGCGGGCACGGTGAAGCAAAGCTTCAGCCACGGCCGCTCCAAGACCGTGGTCGTGGAGACCAAGCGCCAGCGGATGCATAACGCGCCGTCGGGCAATCTCGCCGCGCCTTCGTCGGCCGAGAAGCGCGCCTTCACGCCGCCGTCCTCCGCGCCGCGCTCCTCGCAAGGTTCCTCGGGCGACAACTCGAACCTGTCGGCCGAAGAGCAACGCGCCCGTCAGCGCGCCATCGAACTGGCGCGCGAACATCAGGCCCGTCAGGCCGCCGAGCAGCGCGCCCGTGAAGAACGGACTCGCGCCGAGGCTGACGCCGCCGCTCGCGCCGCCGCCGCTGCGGCCGCCGCAGCTGCTGCAAAGCCCGCTGAGACCCCGGCCGCCGCGCCGACCCCGGCTCCGGCTCCGGCTCCTGAAGCGCCCAGCGCGCCGCAGGCCGCCGCGCCTGAACCTGCGCCCGCTCCGGTCGCGCCCGCCGCCCCGGTGACGCCGGTCGCTCCGGCCGCCCCCGTGGTGTCGGCCCCGGCCGCGCCGCAGGCTGCTGCGCCCCAGGCTCCGCAGGCCCCCCAAGCTCCTCAGGCCCCGACGCATCAAGCGCCGCGGAACGAAGGCCCGCGGCCTTCGTCCGGCCAGACCCGTACCTACGAGCCGTCCCGCGAACGCCGCGACGACCGCGCCTCGACGACGACCTATCGTCCCGAACGCGCGCCCGGCCGTTTCGAGAACGCCAACTTCGGTCAGCGCGCGCCGCGCGCCGATGGTGGTGGCCAGCAACGGCCGCCGGCGCGTGAAAACGACCGTCCGCAGGGCGGTGATCGCGGTCCGCGCACCGATCGTCCGCAAGGTGATCGGCCGCAGGGTGATCGTCCCCAAGGCGGCGGCGATCGTCCGCGGCCCAGCGGTGAACCTGTTCGTTATTCGGCGCTCGCGCCGCGTCCGGCGCCGGGCCGTCCCGGCGATCGTCCCGGTGGGCCCCGCCCGCCGCGCGGCGGCGCGCCGAACGCCCCGCCCGCTACGCCTGAAGTTCAACGCGCCACCCGTTCGGCTCCCCGCCCCGGCGGTGAGACCGGTCGTCGTCCCGACGATGATGAGGATACGCGCCGCAAGACCGCGGCCAGCGCCCCCAACAAGGCGATCAGCCGCGTCAAGGGTGCGGCTCAGCGCCGCGAAGGCCGCCTGACCATCCAAGCCGTAGCCGGTGACGATGAGGGCGCCGTCGAACGGATGCGCTCGCTCGCCTCGGTTCGCCGGGCTCGCGAACGTGAACGTGAAAAGCGCAAGGGCGGCGGCCAGGAAGCGGCCCGCGCGGCTCGCGAAGTCGTCATCCCCGACGTCATCACCGTGGCGGAACTCGCCAACCGGATGGCGACCCGCGGCGTTGAGATCATCAAGTTCCTGATGCGTCAGGGCGTGATGCTGAAGGTCAACGACGTCATCGACAACGACACCGCCGAGCTGGTGGCCACCGAATTTGGCCACACCGTGCGCCGGGTTTCGGAATCTGACGTCGAAGAAGGCTTCATCGGCGAAGAGGATGTCGACGATCACCTGCTCCCGCGTCCGCCCGTCGTGGCGGTCATGGGTCACGTCGACCACGGCAAGACCTCGTTGCTGGACGCCCTGCGTTCGGCCGACGTCGCCGGCGGCGAACGTGGCGGGATCACCCAGCACATCGGCGCCTATCAGGTGCGTCTGGAAAGCGGCCAGTCGGTCACCTTCCTCGACACCCCTGGCCACGCGGCCTTCTCGGCCATGCGGGCTCGCGGCGCCGACGTCACCGACATCGTCATCCTGGTGGTGGCCGCCGACGACGGCGTCATGCCCCAGACGATCGAAGCCATCCACCACGCCAAGGCGTCGGGGGCTCCGATCATCGTGGCGATCAACAAGATCGATAAGCCGGGCGCCAACCCGCAAAAGGTCATCAACGAGCTGCTGCAGCACGAGATCGTGGTCGAGAGCCTGGGTGGCGAAACCCAAGCCATCGAAGTCTCGGCCCTGCAGAAGCTGGGCCTGGACGACCTGATCGAAGGCATCCTGCTGCAAGCCGAGGTCATGGACCTGAAGGCCAACCCGGACCGCATTGCGGACGGCACGGTCATCGAGGCCAAGCTCGATCGTGGACGCGGCGCGGTTTCGACCGTGCTGGTCAAGCGCGGTACGCTGAAGCGCGGCGACATCGTCGTGGCCGGCTCCAACTTCGGCCGCGTGCGCGCCCTGCTCAACGAACGCGACGAACAGCTCGACTCCGCTGGCCCCTCGGTGCCGGTGGAAATCCTTGGCCTGGACGGCACGCCCAGCCCAGGTGAGGCCTTCGCCGTCGTGGAAAACGAGGCTCGCGCTCGCGAGCTGACCGAGTACCGGACCCGTGTGAAGCGCGAAAAGGCCGGTTCGCCGGTCTCGGCGGGCGTCACCATGGCCGACTTCATGGCCAAGCTTCAGGACAAGAAGATCTCGGAGCTGCCGGTCATCATCAAGGCCGACGTCCAAGGTTCGGCCGAAGCCATCGTGGGTTCGTTGGCCGCCCTGGGCACCGACGAGGTCCGCGCGCGGATCATCCTGCAAGGCGCCGGCGCGATCAGCGAGAGCGACGTCATGCTGGCCAAGGGAGCGGGTTCCCCGATCCTCGGCTTCAACGTCCGCGCCTCGAAGCAGGCTCAGGCCCTGGCCGAACGCGAAGGCGTGGAAATCCGCTACTACGCGATCATCTACGACCTGATCGACGACATCAAAGGCGTGCTCTCGGGCATGCTGGCGCCGGAACAACGCGAAACCTTCCTGGGTAACGCGCGCGTCCTGCAGGTGTTCGATATCACCAAGGTCGGCCGGGTCGCCGGTTGCCGGGTCACCGACGGCGTGGTGCGCCGCGGCGCTCGCGTCCGGATCATCCGCGACGATATCGTGGTCCTCGAACTGGGCACCCTCAAGACCCTCAAGCGCTTCAAGGACGAGGTGGTGGAAGTCACCGCCGGCCAAGAGTGCGGGATGTTCTTCGAAGGCTTCCAGGACATCAAGGAAGGCGACGTCATCGAGTGCTTCAGCCTCGAAGAGGTCAAGCGCAGCCTCTAAGGCGGCGGCTTTCTTCAAGGCGGCTTTTAAGGGCGCGGAACTCCAGGGTTCCGCGCCCTTTGTCGTTCGTGCCGCCGAGACGCGTTTCGCCCCAAGGCCGCCTTGTTCTTCACGCCAATTTCAGAGGCGGCCGTCCCGGTCAGCAGTCCCGCCGGAGGTGGCCGCCCGTGCGTATCGTGATCGTCGCCGTTCTCGTCCTGATCGCGGCCGCCTGCTCGCGCGGCCCGGTCGGCAATATCAGCGTCCCGCCGCCGGCCAAGAGCGTGGATCTCCTACGCTACAAGGGCCTGTGGCACGAGTTCGCCCGCTACGAAAACGCCTTCGAGGACGACTGCGAGGGCGTCACCGCGGAATACACGCCGCGGGCCGACGGCGACCTGTCGGTCAAGAACACCTGCCGCGAGGCCACGCTGAATGGTCCGCTGAAGGTGTCGGAGGGCTACGCCAGGCCGGCTGGCGATCCGAGGGGCGGCAAGCTCAAGGTGTCGTTTTTCGGCCCCGCTCTCATGACCAACTACTGGGTGCTGGATCGCGGCGACGACTACAGCTGGGCGATCGTCGGCGAGAAGTCGGGCCGGTTCCTGTGGATCCTGACCCGTGAGGCCCGGCCGAGCGCCCAGCGCCGCATCGAACTGATCGCGCGCGCCAAGAGCTTGGGATACGACACAGACATGCTTCGCTACACGGAACAGCCCGCCCGATGAGATACCTGATCCTGGCGCTCGCCGCCCTGACCCTCTCGGCCTGCGCGACCGCCCAACGCTATGACGCCGCCAACGACGTCCACGCCCTGCTGGTCTCGATCCGTGACAACGACCAGGCGGCCTTCGACGCCCATGTCGACCGTCCGGCCCTGAAGCGCCAGATCGAAAGCCGGCTGACGGCCGAGGGCCGCAAGGCCGGCGGCGACGGGTTGGGCGCGCTCTCGGCGATCCTCGCGCCGGCCCTGGCCGACATCGCCGGCGACGCGCTGATCCAGCCGCGGGTGTTCCGCTCGGTGGCCGACTATTACGGCTATGACGCCTCCAAGCCGCTTCCCGGCGCCCTGGTGATCGGCGGCCAGCTCAAGGCGGTGGGCGACGGCCAGGTCTGCGCGACGCGCAAGAAGGACGGACCCTGCCTGCTGGTGTTCACGCAAAGCGCGGGGACCTGGAAACTCTCCGGCTTCGACGGCGATCTTTCGATGCTGCGGACCAAGGGCCGATAGGCTTAAGGTCCCCTCCAACGACTTCCGGGGAGGGGGCGATGGGCTACGAGGCCGCACTTTCGGACTACGAGGAAACCGCCTTCAGCCATGGCGGCAGGACGCGTCAGGTGTTCAAGCGCGGCTCGGGCCCCGCGGTGATCGTCATCCATGAGATGCCAGGTCTGCACCCGCTGGTGATCCGGTTCGCCGATCGGGTCGCGGCCAGCGGCATGACCGTTTATTGCCCCAGCCTGTTCGGCGACCCTGGCCGCCCGGTCTCCACCGGCTACGCCCTGCGCGAGATGATCACCGGCATCTGCATTCGCCGCGAGTTCAATGTCTGGGCCACCGACAAGTCGAGCCCGATCGTCGACTGGCTGAAGGCCCTGGCCCGCCAGGCGCACGCCGATTGCGGCGGTCATGGCGTCGGCGCGGTCGGCATGTGCTTCACCGGCGGTTTCGCCCTGGCCATGATGACCGAACCTTCCGTCGTCGCGCCGGTGCTGTCGCAGCCGTCGCTGCCGCTGGCGGGCAAGAACGCCAGGCGCGCCGCCGGCATCGGCGTCTCGCCAAAGGAGATCGCCTGCGTCCGCCAGCGGTTTGAGGGCGAGGACCTCTCGATGATCGGGCTGCGGTTCAAGAGCGACGACTTCGTCCCCGACGCCCGGTTTGAAACCTATCGCCGCGAGTTCGGCGACAAGTTCGAGGCCATCGAGCTGGAGGACGCCGACGCCGCCCCGGCTCAGATGAAACCCCACTCGGTGCTGACCCTCCATCTGAAGGAAGACGGCCCGACCAAGGCCGCCGAGCAACGGGTGCTGGATTTCTTCCGGGAGCGGACGGGCGCTTGAGCGGGGTGGACTTCTTGGGATCACACGCCTAGAAGCCCGCGCTTCTCCTGAGCTGCCGCGTCCGAGCCGCGGGCCAGGTCCTATGAAGGCCAAGTCCATGAAACGTACTCCCCCCAAGGCCAAGAAGGCCCCAACGGGCCCCTCGCAACGCCAGCTTCGCGCGGGCGAGCTGATGCGCCACGCCCTGGTCGAGATCCTCCGCGAGGAGGATTTCACCGACGAGGCCCTGGCCGGCGTCTCGGTGACGATCACCGAGGTCCGGATGAGCCCCGATCTGCGCCACGCCATGTGCTTCATCGAGCCCCTGGGCGGAAAGAACGCCGAGGCCGTGGTCAAGGCGTTGACCGTGCACACCAAGTTCCTGCGCGGCCGGCTTGGCCGCTCGATCGACATGAAGTTCACGCCGGAGCTGAAGTTCATGCACGATCAGAGCTTCAACGAAGCGACCCGGATCGGCGCCCTGTTCGATAATCCCAAGGTGCGCCAGGACCTGACGCCCGACGAACCGTCCGACAGCTGGAAGGACGAAGACTGATGGCGCGCCGCCGCAAGGGTGACGCGATCTCGGGCTGGATCTGCCTGGACAAGCCCTACGACCTTGGCTCCACCCATGCGGTCAGCCGCGTGCGCCGGCTCTACAACGCCCAGAAGGCCGGCCACGCCGGAACCCTCGACCCGCTGGCCACCGGCATCCTGCCGATCGCGCTGGGCGAGGCGACCAAGACGGTCTCCTTCCTGGTCGACGCCGACAAGGCCTATCGCTTCACCATCGAGTGGGGCCGAACCACGGCCAGTTTCGACCGCGAAGGCGCGACCACGGCGACCTCCGACGTGCGACCGAGCGTCGCTGAGGTCGAGGCCATGCTGCCGGAGTTCGTCGGCGAGATTCAGCAGGTGCCGCCGATCTTCTCGGCCATCAAGGTCGACGGCGAGCGCGCCTATGATCTGGCCCGCGCCGGCGAGGAGGTTGAGCTGAAACCCCGCGCCGTCACCATCCATACGGCGCGCGTGGTGTCGGCGCCGGACGTCGATCACGTCGAGATCGAGATCGAATGCGGCAAGGGCACCTATGTCCGCGCCATCGTCCGCGACTTGGCCGACCGGCTCGGCGCCTGTGGACATGTCAGCGCTTTGCGCCGCACTCGCGTCGGCCCGTTCGATGAGGCCAAGGCGATAACACTGGAATTACTTGAGGAATTGGGCCATAAGGCCCGCTGCTTGGAGGCGATGCTTCCGGTCGAGACCGCCCTGGACGACATCCCGGAGTTGGCCGTGACCACTGAAGATGCCTTCAAGTTGAAGCAGGGACGGCCGATCGTTCTCGTTCCCCGACAGGTCGAAGCGCTGAAGGCCCGGCTAACCCCCGGGACCCGAACCGTTTCAGCCATGGCGGACGGGGTCGTGGTGGCGCTCTGCGAGATGCGTGCGGGCAAGCTCGAGCCCTCGCGGGTCTTTCATCTGGAAAAGAGCGGAGACTGACCGATGTCGATTACTCTCGAGCGCAAAGCTGAGCTCATCAAGACCCACGGCCGTTCGGCCGGCGACACCGGAAGCGCTGAAGTGCAGGTGGCGATCTATTCTGAACGGATCTCCAACCTCACCGAGCACTTCAAGACCCACAAGAAAGACAACCACTCGCGTCGTGGCCTGCTGAAGCTGGTCTCCGCGCGTCGTTCGTTGCTCGATCACCTGAAGAAGTCCGACGAGGGCCGCTATCAGTCCCTGATCGAAAAGCTGGGCCTGCGCCGCTAGGACCGAAAGGTCAGCCCCCGGGAAACCGGGGGCTTTGCGTATCAGGCTATGACTACAGCGCCGCTCGCTCCGTAACAGGCCGGAGCGGCCAAGCGGCGATCCGGGCGACCCATGTCGGGCCGCTCGCTACACGCCGAGGGTTCCAAAGAAATCCTCACCCCCGCCTGTTTGTCTGGAGAGGTTTTCGGAAGTCCGACGCCCTGTCCGCCCCCGTTGGGAATACGCCCGCGGGATAGAAAGAAGCAAAATGTTCGAAATTAAACGCAAGACCATCGAGTGGGGCGGCAAGACGCTGACCCTCGAAACCGGCCGCATGGCTCGTCAGGCTGACGGCGCGGTTCTGGCCACCTATGGTGAGACCATGGTTCTGGCCACCGCCGTCTTCGCCAAGAGCGCGAAGCCGGGCCAGGACTTCTTCCCCCTGACCGTGAACTACCAAGAGAAGTTCTACGCCGCGGGCAAGATCCCGGGCTCCTTCCCCCGTCGTGAGGGCGCGCCCTCACAAAAAGAAACCCTGACCTCGCGCCTGATCGACCGTCCGATCCGCCCGCTGTTCGCCAAGGGCTTCAAGAACGAAGTCCAAGTCGTCTGCACCGTGCTGGCGCACGACCTGGAAAACGATCCGGACGTCGTCGCCCTGGTGGCCGCCTCGGCCGCCCTGGTGATCTCCGGCGCCCCGTTCATGGGCCCGATCGGCGCCGCGCGCGTCGGCCTGGTCAATGGCGAGTACATCCTGAACCCGACGTTGGATGAGATGAAGGAGTCCTCGATGGACCTCGTCGTCGCCTCGACCAACGACGCGGTGATGATGGTGGAATCGGAAATCCAGGAGCTCAGCGAAGATGAGGTCCTGAAGGGCGTCATGTTCGCCCACGCCGGCATCCAGCCGGTGATCGACGCGATCATCGAACTGGCCGAGCACTCCGCCAAGGAGCCCTTCGAGTTCATCGCCGACGACACCGACGCCATCAAGGCCGAAGTGAAGAAGCTGATCGGCAAGGATCTGGCCGCGGCCTACAAGATCGTCGCCAAGGGCCAGCGTCAGGACGCCGTCTCCGCCGCCAAGGCGAAGGCGAGCGAAAAGTTCGCCAAGTCGGACGCCAATCCGGCCGGCGTCGACGCCGCCAAGCTGGGTGGCGTGTTCAAGGAACTGGAAGCCGACGTCGTTCGTCGCAACATCCTGGACACCGGCATCCGCATCGACGGCCGCACCGTCGACAAGGTCCGCCAGATCGTCTCGGAAGTGGGCGTTCTGCCCCGGGCCCACGGCTCGGCGCTGTTCACCCGCGGCGAGACCCAGGCCCTGGTCGTGGCCACGCTCGGCACCGGCGACGACGAACAGCTGATCGACGCTCTCGAAGGCAAGTACTACGAGAAGTTCATGCTGCACTATAACTTCCCCCCCTTCTCGGTCGGGGAAACGGGCCGCATGGGCGCGCCGGGCCGTCGCGAAGTCGGCCACGGCAAGCTGGCGTGGCGGGCGATCCGTCCGATGCTGCCGAAGCAGGAAGACTTCCCCTACACGATCCGCCTGGTCTCCGAGATCTTCGAGTCCAACGGCTCGTCCTCGATGGCCTCGGTCTGCGGTTCCTCGCTGGCCCTGATGGACGCCGGCGTGCCCCTGAAGAAGCCGGTCTCCGGCATCGCCATGGGCCTGATCCTGGAAGCCGACGGCTTCGCGGTTCTGTCCGACATCCTGGGTGACGAAGATCACCTCGGCGACATGGACTTCAAGGTCGCAGGCACCGAAGACGGCATCACCTCGCTGCAGATGGACATCAAGATCGCCGGGATCACCGAAGCGATCATGAAGCAGGCGCTTGAGCAGGCTCACGCCGGCCGCAAGCACATCCTGGGCGAAATGGCCAAGGCCATGGAAGCTCCGCGTCAGGAACTCGGCGAGTTCGCCCCGAAGATCGAAACCATGAAGGTTCCGGTCGACAAGATCCGTGAAGTCATCGGGTCGGGCGGCAAGGTCATCCGCGAAATCGTGGAAAAGACCGGCGCCAAGGTCGACATCGAAGACGACGGCACGATCAAGGTCTCAGCCTCCGATCAGTCGAAGATCGATGCGGCCAAGGAGTGGATCAAGTCGATCGCTTCGGAACCGGAACTGAACGCCATCTACACCGGCAAGGTCGTGAAGATCGTCGACTTCGGCGCCTTCGTGAACTTCTTCGGCGCCAAGGACGGCCTGGTCCACGTCTCGCAGATTTCCAACGAGCGCGTCGCCAAGGTCTCCGACGTCCTGGTCGAGGGCCAGACCGTGAAGGTCAAGCTCCTGGGCTTCGACGATCGCGGCAAGACCCGCCTTTCGATGAAGGTCGTCGACCAGGAAACTGGCGAAGACCTGTCGGGCAAGGCTTCGGCCGAGACCGAGGAAGCCTAAGGCTTCTCCACCATCTAGGTGAATTGAGAGGGCGGCCGCAGCGATGCGGCCGCCCTTTTCATTGGGCCGCGTGAACCGTTAGGCTTGGCCCATGTGCAACGAGTTCCAGCGCCACAAATTGCTGACCGCCGCCATCGAGGAATTCGACCGGCGCTCGCTGCCGTTGTTCAAATGGCAGGACGGGCTGGTCCCCAATCTCGGCGCCCAGCCGTCGATCAAGATCCGAGACAGCGCCGTGATCGTGCGGCTGGCGGGGCGCGAACTGGTCGGCTCGACCGCGACCTGGGCCTGGCCGGGGCCGGGTGGCGCGCCGGTGTTCAACTTCCGCTCGGAGGGGCGGGATTTCTCTCATAGCGACCGGGTGCTGATCCTGGCCGACGGCTTCTTTGAATACACCCAGCCGCAGGCGCCGAAGGTGAAGCTGAAGGACCGCCACCTGTTCACCCATGCGGGCGACGACTGGTTCTGGATCGCCGGGATCGTGAAGGAGGGCTGCTTCACCATGCTCACCACCTCGCCCGGCCCTGATGTCGCGCCCTATCACGACCGCCAGATCGTCACCTTCGGCCCGGAGGCGGGGATGGAGTGGCTGAAGCTGTCCCGCTCGCCCGCCGAACTGCTGGGCCCTTCGCCGGGCGGAACCCTGGTGGTGCGGACCTTGCGCAAGGACGGGGTGGAGCTGGCCGCCTAGGCGGACATCGCCTCGCGGCTCCGCTCCAGGGCCTCGCGGACCGCCGAGCCGAGCTGCTCGGCGCGGAACGGCTTGCGCAGCAGCGGCCAGCTCAGGGTCTCGGCGCTCTCGCCCAGGCGCTCGCCGGCGTAGCCGGTGGTCAGCACGATGGGCAGGCGCGCGTCGCGGGCGTGGGCGGCCCTGGCCAGGTCGACGCCGCTCATGCCGCCCGGCATGACGATGTCGGAGATCAGCAGGTCGAAGCGCTCGCCGGCCTGCAGGCGGGTCAGCGCGCTCGGGCCGTCGGCGGCGCCCTCGACCTGGCAGCCGAAGTCGGTCAGCAGGCTCTCGGTGACGGCGCGGACCGCGGCGTCGTCCTCCACCAGCAGCACGCGGGCCCCCAGCGCCCAGGGCGCGTCGGCCGCGTAGGCCAAGGCCGACGGCGGCTTGATCGCGAGGGCCTCGGCCGCCGGCAGATAGAGGCAGACCGTCGCCCCAAAGCCGATCGAGGAGTCGATGGTCACCGTGCCGCCGGCCTGATTGACGAAGCCGTGGACCTGGGCGAGGCCCAGCCCCGTGCCCTTGCCGACGTCCTTGGTGGTGAAGAAGGGCTCGAACGCCCGCGCCAGCGTCGAGGCGTCCATGCCGGCGCCGTTGTCGGACACCGCGACGACCACGTAATCGCCGGCCTTCACGCCGGCGACCTCGCCCTCGGCCAGGGTGCAGCGCTCGGTGGCGATCTCGACATCGCCGCCGGACACCGACACCGCGTCGGCGGCGTTGACCACCAGGTTCAACAGGGCGGCCTCGAACTGGGCGGCGTCCAGGCGCGCTGCGCCGACCGCGCCCTTGTGCCGGACGGTCAGGTTGACGGCCTCGCCGACGGCGCGCCGCACCAGCGGTTCGACCTGCTCGATCAGGGCCGGGACATCGATGACCTCCAGCTTCAATTCCTGACGCCGCGAGAAGGCCAGCAACTGACGGGTCAGGCGTTCGCCTCGGCGCCCGGCGGCCAGGGCGGCCTCGGCCAGCCGCGTCACGCGCGGGGTGTCGGTGGGGCGCTTTAGGATCATGTCCAGCCCGCCGATCACCACGGTCAGCAGGTTGTTGAAGTCATGCGCGACGCCGCCGGTCAGGCGCCCCACGGTCTCCAGCCGCTGCGCCTGGGCGAGGGCGGCCTCGGTCTCGGCGCGCTCATGCAGGCTTTGCTCAAGCTCGCGGGTGCGTTCGGCGACCCTCAGCTCCAGATCGCTGCGTGACTCGACGATCTCGGTGATGTCGCTGGAGGTCCCGAACCATCGATGAACGCCGCCGGTCTCGTTGCGGACCGCCGCCGCGCGGCCGGCGACCCAGCGCCAGACCCCGTCATAGCGACGGAGCCGATACTCGATGTCGTAGGGCAGCCCGCCCTTCACGGCCTGGCTCCAGGCCTGCTGGACGCCGTCCCGATCTTCGGGGTGGACAGCGTCCAGCCAGCCGCTCCCGAGGTGCTGTTCGGCCGGGCGGCCGGTGAACGCCGCCCACTGCGGGCTGAGATAGTCGCAAGCCCCGTCGGCGCGGGTCGACCAGATCAGTTGCGGCAGGCTGTCGACCAGGGCCCGGATGCGCGCCTCGCCGGACCGCAGCGCGGTCTCCGACTGTCGTTGGGCGGTGACGTCCCGGAAGGTGACCGCCAGGCCGCCGGCCACCGGCACGGCGCTGGACCGCAGGTAATGTTCCTGGCCGCGGATAACCCGGCGAACCTCGACGTCGTCGGATCCGCCGCTGTGCAGGACCGCGGCGAGTCTCGTGAACAGGTGCTGGTCGTTCTCGTCGGGATAGATCTCCAGGATACGCCGGCCCTTGAGACCCGGCAGGCCGGCCTGGGCCATCCGCTCGGCCGCTGGGTTGCCGTAGGAGCAGAGGAAGTCGACCAGTGCGCCCTCGCTGTAGATCGGTTCGACGATCACAAAGCCGTCGCGGGCGTGTTCCTGGAAGATCCGGAAGCGCTCCTCGGCGGCGACGCCGCGCAGCACCGCGATGCGGATCGCCCGGCCGATGAAGACCGTGGCCGCGGCGCTGGCGACGAACATGGCGAGTTCGAGCAGGTGAGGTTCGGGCAGCCAGAGGGCCCAGACCGTGCCGGCGGCGGCGAGGGTCGCCAGCAGGCCGCCGCGCGCGCCGGCGACTAGGGTCGCGAACAGCACCGCCGGATAGAAGGCCATGTAGTTGGGCGGCGAAGTCATCAGCAGCCCGGCCGCGCCGCGTAGGGCCGCCGCCGCGCCGACCGCGCCAACCGCAGCGGCATAGGCGAGAGTCGGACGCTCGATCGCCGTCGCGAACCGCTGCGCCCATCGTCCCATCATGGCGCTATCAGAGCCCCCCACGAAGTTCCGCCGATACGGAACCCCCAAAAGGCCGCGACGTAAAGTGTCGCTGAAAATTCATGAAGGCCGCCGGGCCCCGGCGGCCTTCATGGTGGAGCTTAGCGCGGCGCCATCCGGATCGCGCCGTCGAGGCGGACGTCTTCACCGTTGAAGTAGCCGTTGGTGATCATGGTCAGCGCCAGCTGGGCGTAGTCTTCGGCGTTGCCGAGCCGCTTGGGGAACGGAACCGAGGCGGCCAGGGCTTCCTTCACCTGCGGCGGCGCGGCGTTCATTAGCGGGGTGTTGAAGATCCCCGGCAGGATGGTGTTCACGCGGATGCCGTCGCCGGCCAGGTCGCGGGCGATGGGCAGGGTCATGCCGACCACGCCGCCCTTGGACGCCGAATAGGCCGCTTGGCCCATCTGGCCGTCTTCAGCCGCCACCGAGGCGGTGTTGACGATGGCGCCGCGTTCGCCGTCTTCCAACGGGGCCAGGTCCAGCATGCCCTTCGCCGACTTGGCGATGCAGCGGAAGGTGCCGACCAGGTTGATCTGGATGATCAGGTTGAAGGCGTCGAGCGGGAAGTGCTTGGTCTCGCCGGTGGCCTTGTCGCGGCCGGCGGTCTTGATGGCGTTGCCGGTGCCGGCGCAGTTGACCAGGATGCGTTCCTGGCCGTGGGCCGCGCGGGCCTTGGCGAAGGCCGCGTCGACCTCTTCTTCGGAGGTCACGTTGACCTTGCAGAAGACGCCGCCCACTTCCTTGGCGACCGCTTCGCCCTTGGCTTCGTTCATGTCGAAGATGGCGACCTTGACGCCATGGCTGGCGAGCGAACGCACGGTGGCTTCGCCGAGGCCGGAGGCGCCGCCGGTGACGACGGCCGCAATGGAGGAATCGAGTTTCATGGACGCTTGGCTCCCGTTCACGTCTAGTATGGTCTCGTTATCTGAGGCTTTAGCTTGATGAGCGCGAACTCAAAAGCGTCACCCCACGTCAATGACCCGGCTTTCGATGCGAAGGACGCCTTGAATCCATCGCGAGCGATGGTTCCGGCCGTGGCCCGCGTCAACGAGCGACGGGTGGCGCGGGGCTTCTGGCCGAAGATCCGGCGGGTGGCGGCCAAGGTTCCCTTCGCCGGCGACGCGCTGTCGATCTGGTTCTGCGCGCGCGATCCGGCGACGCCGGCGGGCGCCAAGGCGATGATGATGGCGGGGCTGGCCTATTTCGTCGTGCCGACCGACGCCATTCCCGACTTCCTGGCGGTGGTCGGCTTCACCGACGACGCGGCGGTGATCGCGGCCCTGCTGGCCATCGTCGGCAAGAACCTCAAACCGCGCCACAAGGCCGAGGCCCAGGAGCTGTTGGCGCGGATGGTGCGCGAGCCTGAGTGAGCGCCTCTAAGCGGTGAGGTCTGAACTCGCCGTCGCGGCGGCGGCCTTGGTCTTGCTGATCTGATGCTCGCGCCAGGTGATGAAGAGGGTGGAGACGACCACCACGCCCGACCCGACCACGGTCCAGATGTTGGGGATCTCGTGGAACAGGGCGACGCCGACGATCACCGTGAACACCAGGCGGATGTAGTCGATCGGCGCCATCGCCCCGGCGTCGCCGATCGACATGCCCTTGATGTAGCAGCCCTGGGTGATGGTCCCCAGCACGCCCATCGCCCCCAGCAACACCAGGTCGAAGGGCTCTGGCCAGCGCCAGGTGAAGAAGGCGCCCGGAATGCCCATGAGCAGGCCCAGCGTCGCGGCCCAGACCAGCAGGACGGTCGGTGAGTGGTCGCGGGTCATCACCTTCATGCCGGTGATGGTCAGCGCGAACAGGAAGGACGAGGCCAGCATGGCCGCCGCCGGCCAGCCGATGGCGAACTCGCCCCCGACGCCGGGCCGCAGCATGATCAGCACGCCGATGAAGCCGATGACCGCGGCGCCGATGCGCAGGGGGCCGACGGTCTCGCGCACCACCAGGGCCGCCAGCGGCACCAGCCACAGGGTGCGGGTGAACGACAGCGCGTTGGCGTCGGCCAGCGGCATCTTCTGGAACGCATAGAACGACAGGATCATCCCCAGCGTCCCGGCCGCCGAACGGAAGATCAGAATGCCAGGCCGGGTGGTGGCGAAGGCCGCGCGCCGCCGCTTCAAGATGATCGGCAGCAGGATGATGAACCCGGCCAGCTGCCGATAGAAGGTCTGCAGCGACGCCGGATAGTCGTCGCCGAGATACTTGATCAGGGTGGTCATGGCGGTGAAGGCGACCGCCGAGGCCACCATCCACAGCGCGCCTTCCAGGTTGCGGTCCGCGGCCGGCGCGGCAGGCTTGTCGTCGTGGCTCACGAATCTGACCTGCGCGCCGGCGATGGCCTGCTCAAGGTTGGGCCGGGATCATGTCGCCCAGGATGGTCGCGAACGGCGAGACCTGCGTCGTGTCCCAGGCGTGGCGGCTGCCGACGGTGATGCCGCCGTCGACCACCAGATGCGTGCCGGAGACGAAGGCCGCGGCGTCGGAGGCGAGGTAGAGCGCCGCCTGGGCGATGTCGTCAGGCAGGCCGGCCTTCGGCACCGGTTGGGCCTTGGAGGCGTTCTCGGCCACCTGGGCGGCCATTTGGTCGGCCACTTCGCGCGGCAGGCCGAAGGAGGCGCCGAAGATCGAGGTGGCGATCAGGCCCGGGCAGATGGCGTTGACGCGGATCTTCTGCGGCGAGAGCTGGGCGGCGGCCACGCGGCTCATGTGAATGACGCCGGCCTTGGCGGTCGAATAGGCGATCGGGCCATAGCCGGCCTGCAGCCCGGCGATCGAGGCGGTGTTGATGATCGACCCGCCGCCGCGCTCCAGCATCAACGGCACGGCGTGTTTCATGCCCAGCGCCGGACCGCGGACCAGGATGTCGAAGATCCAGCTCCAGCCTTCGGCGGTGATCTCGGGGATGGAGCTCATCCGGTCGGAGATGCCGGCGTTGTTGAACAGGATGTCGAGGCCGCCGAACTCGGTCTTGGCCTTCTTCACCGCGGCCTCGATCTCGGCCTCGCTGGTGACGTCGCAATGGGCGTAGACGACCTTGCCGGGGAAACGCTTCTCGAGCATCGCGCCCTTTTCGTCCTGGATGTCGGCGGCGACCACCTGGGCGCCCTCGGCGACAAACAGTTCGACCGTGCCCAGCCCGATTCCCGAAGCCGCGCCGGTGATCATCGCCACCTTGCCGTCCAGACGCCCAGCCATGTCTCGCTCCCGTTATGTTTTTATATGATCAGCGATCACTAAAGCGGCTTCGCCTCGGCGTCGAGGCGCCATCTCCTGAAGTTCTTTCCTCCGCTGCGTAGCGGGGGAGGGGGACCGCGCGTAGCGTGGTGGTGGGGGCGAGACTGGGCTCTGAGCTTGTGGCCGCCCCCTCCACCGGCTTCGCCGGTCCCCCTCCCCCATCAAGATGGGGGAGGAAAAGACCTATCAGTCGACGATCACGACGACCTTGCCCATGGCCTGGCGGCTGCCCAGGTGGGCGATGGCGTCGGCGCCGCGTTCCAGCGGGAAGCGCTCGGAGACGTGCGGCTTGACCTTGCCCTGGGCGTAGAGCTCCAGCAGCTCGTCGATGCTCTGCGAGAATAGCTCGGGATTGCGCGCCGCCCAGTTGCCCCAGAACACGCCGACGATCTGGCAACCCTTCAGCAGGGCCAGGTTCAGCGGGATCTTCGGGATGTCGCCGGCCGCGAAGCCGACCACCAGATAGCGGCCTTCCCAGGCGATGGAGCGCAGGGCCGGTTCGGCGTAGTCGCCGCCGATGGCGTCATAGATCACGTCGAAGCCGTGCTCGCCGCCGGCCTCCTTGAAGAGGGCGCCCAGCGCCTTCTGGCCGTCGCGGTCGAACGGACCGCGGCCATAGACCACGCCGGCGTCGGCGCCGTGCTTGATCGCCAGGTCGACCTTCTCTTGGCTGGAGCAGGCGGCGACGACGCGCGCGCCCATGGACTTGCCCAGTTCGACGGCCGCCAGGCCGACGCCGCCGGCCGCGCCCAGCACCAGCAGGGTCTCGCCGGCCTTCAGGTCGGCCCGATCCCTTAGCGAGTGCCAGCTGGTCCCGTAGGTCAGGATGAAGGCCGCGGCGATGTCATGCGGCATGGTGTCGGGGATGTGCCACAGGCGGTTGGCCGGCAGCAGGACTTCCTCGGCCATGCCGCCCGACCCGGTGTTGGCCAGGATGCGGTCGCCGACCTTCACATTGGTCACGCCTTCGCCGACCGACTTGACCACGCCCGACAGCTCGCCGCCGGGCGAGAAGGGGCGGGGCGGCTTGGACTGATACTTGTCCTCGATCATCAGCACGTCGGGGAAGTTGACCCCGACCGCCTTGACCGAGATCACCGCGTGGCCGGGCTTCGCCTCGGGCGCGGGGATGTCCTCGACCACCAGGGTTTCGGGTCCGCCCGTCACCTTGCTGAGCACCGCTTTCATGTCCGTCTCCCGCGTCTGAAATTGATTGGCGCGGACGCTAGCGCAGGGGGGGAAGCGGCGAAAGGGGCGGTTCGAACATTTGTTTGAGTTGGGGCGGCGGCGCGCGTCTCCAACCCCCTCGTCATCCTCCGGTCAGCCGCTGGCTGATCCGGGGGACCCAAGCGGCCTAGCCAGTTCTGCACCTCAGCTTGGGTCCCCCGGATCGTCTTTCAGACGACCGGAGGATGACGATGTGGGGGTTGGGCGCGGTTCGATATTCAGCCGCAGGGCCGCCCATTTGGAATAAAGCCCCCGATCGCCTATATTCCGCGGCTTCCAGACAGCGAGTTTCCCTTGGGCGTCACCCTTGATCTTTCGCGCGGGTCTTCCGCGTCCGTCGCTATTAAGCCGAACCTCTCGGGCCTGACCCGCAAGGGGCTGGTCGAGGCGTTGGTCGCCGCCGAGGTGGTCCGGCCCGAAAAGGCCAAGATGCGCGCCACCCAGCTGTGGCGCTGGATCCACCACTATGGGGTCACCGACTTCGCGGCCATGACCGACGTGGCCAAGGAAACCCGCGCGGTGCTGGAGGAGGCCTTCAGCCTGACCCGCCCCGAGGTGGTCGAGCGCCAGGTGTCCAAGGACGGCACCCGCAAGTGGCTGATCCGCATGGCGCCGGGCATCGAGGTCGAGACCGTCTACATCCCCGACGTCGGCCGGTCGGGCGCGCTGTGCGTCTCCAGCCAGGTCGGCTGCACGCTGAACTGCACCTTCTGCCACACCGGCACCCAGGCCCTGGTCCGCAACCTGACCGCCGCCGAGATCGTCGCCCAGGTCCAGGTGGCCCGCGACGACCTGGCCGAATGGCCGAGCCCCAAGGCCGACCGCCGGCTGTCCAACATCGTCTTCATGGGCATGGGCGAGCCGCTCTACAATCTGGACAACGTCGCCGACGCCATCGACATCATCGCCGACGGCGAGGGCATCGCGATCTCGCGCCGGCGGATCACCGTCTCCACCTCCGGCGTCGTGCCCGAGCTGACGGCGCTGGGCGAACGCACCCAAGCCATGCTGGCCATCTCGCTGCACGCCTCCAATGACGAGCTGCGTGACGTGTTGGTGCCGATCAATAAGAAGTACGACATCGCCGCGCTGATGGCCGGCATCCGCGCCTATCCGGGTCTGTCGAACGCCCGCCGCGTGACTTTCGAGTACGTGATGCTGAAGGGCGTCAACGACAGCCCCGCCGAGGCGCGCGCCCTGCTGAACCTGCTCAAGGGCATCCCGGCCAAGATCAACCTGATCCCGTTCAATCCGTGGCCGGGCACCGACTACGAGTGCTCCGACTGGGGCGCGATCGAGAGCTTCGCGGCGATCCTCAACCGGGCCGGCTACGCCTCGCCGATCCGCACGCCGCGTGGCCGTGACATCCTGGCGGCCTGCGGTCAGCTGAAGTCCGAGAGCGAGAAGGTGCGGGCCAGCACCCGGCGCAAGCTGGAAGCCGCCGCCGCCGCGGCGGTCGATGAGCCGGCGGCCTGAAGCGCCTTAACCTCTAGCCATTGCCAAGGCGCGGCCCGTCCGTGCTAACCATTCGGCCCAGTTCTTAGATCTTGCTGACGGGTCCCATGCCGCCACAGCTCCAGTCTCCCGAAATCCAGGCGTTCGCCACCGGGTTCCCGATCACCCTGATGCACATCGGGGTGACGATCCTGATGCTGTTCGTCGGGGCCACGATCTATGTGCTGATGACGCCGCATCGCGAGATTTCGCTGATCCGGGAAGGCAACGCCGCCGCCGCGATCTCGCTGGGCGGGGTGCTGCTGGGCCTGTCCATTCCGCTGGCCACGTCGCTGGCCCGCTCGACCTCGGTCATCGAGATCGGCCTGTGGGGCGCGGCGACGGTGGCGCTCCAACTGCTGATATTCCGGCTGGTCGACCTGCTGCTGCGCGGACTGCCGCAGCGGATTCAGGACGGCGAGGTGGCGGCCGCCGCCTTGCTGGTCGGGGCCAAGCTGGCCTCGGCCTTGATCATCGCCGCCGCGGTCGGCAGCTGAGTTTGAGCTGACATGCACTTTCCCCGGCTGCCCGATTGGCTGGTCTATCTGGCGGTGGTGCTCGCCCTGCTGATCGCCGCCATTGGTCGCCAGGAACGCGCTGACGCCCCGCCGCCGCCGCCGCCGGTGGCGAGCGGCGAGGGGCTGCCGCTGGGGCCGGCCTCGCCGTTCGATCCGCAGGTGGTGGTCGATGTCCCGGACAAGGCCGAGCCTGGGGTCGGGACGGCTTTCTCGGTGGCCGAGACCGGCGTCTGGATCACGGCTCGCCACGTGGTCGACGGCTGCACCGAGGCCGCCATCGTGGTGGCCGATGGGCGCGGCGTCGAGGCCAAGGTCCGTATCGATCCGCGCGGCGAGGCCGCCATCCTGACCACTGAAGGCGGCTCGCCGCCCCTGCCGATGGGCCTGGACCAGCCGCTGCGCAAAGGCGATCGCGCCTTCCATCCCGGCTTCCCGCAAGGCCAGGCCGGGGAGGCGACCTCGCGGCTGCTGGGGCGCGAGAACCTGGAGGTCCGGGGGCGCGGGGCTCGCACCGAGCCGGTGCTGGTCTGGGCCGAGACCGGCCGCACCGACAGCCTGAAGGGCACGCTGGCCGGCCTCTCGGGCGCGCCGGCCCTGGATCGCGCCGGGCGGGTGATCGGGGTGACGGTGGCCGAGGCCCCGCGTCGCGGCCGCATCTACACCACGGCCCCGGAAACCGTCATCGCCGCCCTGAGCGCCACCCATGAGCGGCCCTCGAGCTTCGCGGTCGGCGAGCCGATCACCACCGACAACTACGGCCGGGTGGCTGACAGCCTGCGCCGCGACCTGCGGGTCGCCCAGGTGATCTGCCTGAAGACCGGCCCGGTGACCTAAGGCGCTGCCGGCGTCTCTTCGTGGATCGGCGGCAGTCTCGCCACCATGAAGGCCAGGACGATGCCGATCACCCCCAGCAGGGCCGAGTAGCAGAAGAACACCATGTAGCCGGAGCCGAGCGCCGCGGCCGAGACGCCGGACTTCTCCATGGCGCTGGCGAAGGTCTCGGGCGGCAGGGCGGCGAACAGGCTCTTAAGCGAGGCGAACAGTCCGCCGGAATCGGCGGCCGCCGCCGCGCCCTCGACGATGCGGCCCGACTGCGAGGCCACCAGTTTTCCCAGCAGCGCGTAGAGCGAGGAGAACAGCGCGTACTGGGTGGCGGTGAAGCCCTGTCCGGTCAGGCTGGACATGTAGGCGATCAGGCAGGTGCCGGAGAACCCGGAGGCCACGTTGTCGACGCCGATGGCGACGCTGAGCGCCCAGAGCTGCGGACCCTGGGTGGCCAGCCAGGCGAAGACTAGGTTCGAGATCGGCCCGGCGAAGGCGCCCACCACCAGCGCCCGGATCAGGCCGAAGCGGGCGATGGCGAAGCCGCCGAGGCCGACGCCCAGCACCGACATCACCGCGCCCAGCACCTTGCGCACCTCGGCGATCTCGAGCTTCGAGAACCCCATGTCGAGATAGAAGGGGTTCATGATGTTGAGCACGAAGTCCGACAATCGGTAGACGCAGATCAGCGCCAGGATCAGGCCCGCGGCCTGGCCGTAGCGGCGGAAGAAATCGGCCAGCGGCGCGCCCAGCGCCACCCCCAGATAGCGGCCCGGCCGGGTCTTCAGGCCAGGGGCGGGGCGGGCGGCCAGGAAGATCACCACCGCGCCGATCACCACGCCGCTCACCTGGGCGAAGACGCCCCAGGGCTTGGCGCTCCACATGGCCTCGACGCCCGCCGCCGCGCCGGGCAGGCCAAGCTTGGTCAGGCCGCCGGAGAGGATCGCCGCATTGCCCGCCAGGCCCGAACCGAGGACCAGCGCCCCCAGCACGAAGAGCCCGAGGCGGATCGCCCATTCGACGCCGTCGCGGGCCGGGGCGGCGGGGATGTCGTGGGCGTCGATGCGGCGGATCTCATGCTGCGCCTCGCGCGGCGCGCCGAGCACGCCCAGCACCCCAACCAGCATCAGCAGCGCCATGATGGCGTAGGAGGTGTTCCAGCCGACGAATTCGGAGAGGGCCAGCGGCACGACGCCGGCCACGATCATCGCGATCCGGTAGCCCCACTGATAGGCCGCGGCCATGGCGCCCTGTTTCTCGGTCACCGCCGCCTCGATCCGCCAGGCGTCGATGACGATGTCCTGGGTGGCCGAGACGAAGCCCACCATCACCGCGAACAGCGCCATCAGGCCAAGGCTGACGGCGGGATTGGTCCCGGCGATCAGCCAGAGGCCCAGCACGATCAGCACCTGGCAGACCAGCATCCAGGATCGCCTGTGGCCGAGCCACTTGGTCACCAGCGGCACCGTCGCGCGGTCGACCAGCGGGGCCCACAGGAACTTCAGCGAATAGGCCAGGGTGGCCAGGCCGAAGAAGGCGATCACTTCCAGCGACAGCCCCGCGTCCCGCAGCCAGGCCGACAAGGTGTCGAAGATCAGCAGGTTCGGCAGGCCCGAGGCGAAGCCCAGCGACAGCATCACCAGCGAGCGGCGCTCGAGATAGACGGCCAGGGCCTGCAGCGTTCCGGGTTTCTTCCCGTCCTGCGCGGCCGCCTGGCTTTCGGTGGTCATGTTCGGCGTTCCCCATGCGTGGGGCCGCCCCCAGGCTCGTCAGCCGACCTTGGCGTGGTCCGCCTTTTCCGTCCAGTCGGACGCCCCGGTCCAGCGCGCCAGCGCGCCGCGCAGGGCGCCCGGGCTGAGCGGTTTGACCAGGAAATCGTCCATGCCGGCGGCGAGGCAGGCGTGGCGGTCTTCCTCGAAGGCGTTGGCGGTCAGGGCGACGATCGGGGTCCTGACGCCCTGGGCGCGGGCCTGTTGCGCGGTTTCCAGGCCAGACATCCCCGGCATCCGCATATCCATCAAGATCAGGTCGTAGACGCCGACCGACAGCGCGGCCAAGGCTTCCTGACCGCCGCCGGCCTGATCGACGCGGCAACCCTCGCGGGTCAGCAGGGTGCGGGCCAGCAGGGCGTTGATCGGATTGTCCTCGACCAGCAGGATGCGGGCGCCCGGGGCGGCGGCGGGCGCCACCCGGTCGTCGTCGTGGCGTTCGGAGCGCTCGGCGTGGGCGCCGAGCACGGCGAGCACCCGTTCGGCCAGCGAGGCGCGGCGCAGCGGCTTGATCAGGTATCCGGCGTATCCGGCCGCCCGGTAGGCGTCGATATGGCCGCGTTCCTCGGGCGCCAGCAGGATCAGGGCGGTGCGTCCGGCCGGCGGGGTTTCGGGCGCCACGGCGCGGTCGATCATCAGCACGTCGCCCGGCCCGGTCGCCTGCAGCGCGGCGGCCAGATCCTTGGCGGCGACGGCGAGCCCGCCGGCGGCGGCGATCTGGCGATGGGCGGCGTCGCTGACGATGGGGTTGGCGCAGGCAATGGCGATGGTGCGGCCGGCCAGGCTCTGGTCGGGCTGGGCCGGCAGCTGCGTCAGGTCCGCCTCGAACCAGAACGCCGCCCCGCCGTGGGCGGCGGTCTCCACCCCGACCGACCCGCCCATGGCGGCGGCCAGCTTGCGGGCGATGGCCAGGCCCAGGCCCGCGCCGCCTAGCTGTACGTCGTTCAGCGGATCGGCCTGTTCGAAGGCCTCGAAGATCTTCTCGCGCGCCGCGGCGCTGACGCCGGGACCGGAGTCCTCGACCGTGAAGCGCAGGCCGGCGGCGACCTGCGCCACCGTGATCAGCACCCCGCCCTGGGGCGTGAACTTGATGGCGTTGCCGGCGAAGTTCAGCAGGATCTGGCGCAGCCGGCCCTCGTCGGCCACCGCCTGGCCGATGCCGGCCGGGGCGGCCCAGGCGATCTCCAGGCCCTTTTCATGGGCGCGCGGCGACAGCAGTTCGCAGACCGAGCGCAGCAGGCTCTCGACCTCGAAGGTGGTGGGGAACAACTCGATCTTGTCGGCGCCCAGGCGCGCGAAATCCAGCACGTCGTTGACCAGCCCCAGCAGGTGCTCGCCGGACTCGCGCAGGGCCGAGACATAGGCGCGCTGCTCCTGGGTCAGGCGGGTGCCTTCCAGCAGCCGGGCCATGCCGAGCACACCGTTCAGCGGGGTGCGGAATTCGTGGCTCAGCGAGGCGAGTTGCTCGGCGCTGACGCGCGGGTCTTGGTTTGGATCGACGTTCATCGACCAAGAGCCTACGCCTCGCGGCTTAACGGGCGGTCAAATCCGGGATGATCGGTCGCCAGGGCCGGTTGTCGGCTGTTCAGCCGGCCGCCATCTCCTGGGCCAAGGCGACCAGCGCGGCCCGGGCCGAGGCGCGGGGAATGGCGGCGTAGGCCTCCAGGAGCTCGGTGGCCCCGGTCAGGGCGAGGGCCTGCAGGATCTCGTCGGCGGCGTCGGACATGCCGCCCTCCTCGCCGACCAACCAGCCGACGGTGGTGTCCAGGGCCGAGGCGATCGCCACCAGCATCGAGCCCGAAACCCGGTTGGCGCCGCGTTCGTATTTCTGGATCTGCTGGAAGGACACGCCGACGCGATCGGACAGCACGCCTTGGCTGATGCCCAGCGACTTTCTGCGCAGCCGCATCCGCGCGCCAATTGCGATATCGACGGGATCAGGGCCTATGGCGTCATCAAGGGGCATGGGTTTCTCCCCGCTCGCTCACGAAATTCTTTCACGGGCCTAGGCCCGAATACACCATAACAAGTAGACGGGCTCCTACGCGAGTCGCTAACGTGTTCATCTTATGCGCGCACCGCAAGAGATCGCCGCAGACCCAGTCGAGCTTCTGACCCCTCGGGAGCGCGAATGCCTGCGATTGGTCGACCGTCACCTCAGCTCCAAGCAGATCGCCCGCGAACTCGGGATGTCGAAGGCGTCGGTCGACACCTATTGCGACCGGGCGCGCAAGAAGCTCGGCGTCGGCGACCGTTATTCCGCCGCCCGGGCGCTCGCGGCGCGTGAAACCGCTGTCCCGATCGTGTCGGGACAAGACGCAATCAGGACAGACGCCACCGCGCTCCTATGGGCTGATGAAGCCCAGCAAGGAGACCGGACCGATGGGCGATTGGTTGAGAGAACTGGCGGACGCCAGGGTGACGATGGCGGATCTGGAGCCCGATCGCGGGACGACGAGCCGTCGGGCCGCGGTTGGACAGGCGATGCGGGTTCGCGACGAGGTGCAAGCCTTCGAACGCCGCTGGCCGACCCCGCAGAACTCCGAGCCGGTGGTCCCGGGCTTTACCTGGACCCAGCTCGAACGCCAGCTCGCGGACCTGGCCGACACGCCGTTGAAGGCGAACATGGCGCGCGAACTGGTTTCGGCCACCCGCAAGATGTCGCGTTTCAAGCCCCCGGAAATGGTGCTGAGGGAAATCCTCTGCCTGACCTGGGCGCTGTTGGACGAGGGCTTCCAACCGGACTTGGAGCCGGGATTGGCGGGCGCACCCTAGGGCCTGCCGCCCGACTGGGCATGGTGGGCGTGATCGCCATCGTCTCGGCCCTGTCGTTCGGGGCGTTGCTGGCGGGCCTCCACGCCCTTCAAGACCTTTTTTAGGGTCTTAATCTTAAATTAAAACGGGGCCTTAGCCCTGATTTCCTACCCTTCACATCGTCAGAAGGCGCCGGCTGCCCCGTGCGCCAGGAGATCCCTCATGCTTAAGCAACGCCGTATGATCGCCGATCAGGTCGCCGCTAGCCTGTTCGAAGCCGAGGCCGCCATTGATATCGCCCTGGCCAAGACCGCCGGTCTGGCCGGCGTCATGCCTGGCCTGCGCGCCGACGCCGGCCTCTCGGCCCTGATCGGCCAGGACGCCGTGGAACGGGCCAGCGAGGCCCTTACGCTGCTGGCCCAGGCCCGCCGCGCCATCTGCGAGACGCACAAGGAACTGGACGTGGCCAAGACCCAGATCGGTCTGGGCGCCGTGATGTACGGCGGCGTGCAGAAGCCGCCGAACTTCGCCATGGAAGCCACCCGCCCGCTGCGCGCCGTGGCCAGCTGATCGTCTTCCAGTAAAAGTTGCATCCTGCGGGATTAACCGCAGTATCGGGACCCTCAGGAGGCTGAGGGTCCCGTCGTCATGTTCAGCTCGACCCCGGAACGTGTCTGGGCCATCGCAATGTTCGCGGTCTCCGCCTTCGCCCTCTGGCGCGGCGGGCGGACCGAACGTGTCGTGGCCATCGCCAACATCGTCGCCTGGATCGCCACCATTGTGGTCCAGAACCGCAGCAACTGGGTCGATCCCCAGTGGGGCATGTTCGCGGTCGATGTCGCCTTCCTGCTGGTGCTGCTCTGGTTCGTGATCCGCGGCAGCCGCCTGTGGATCCTGCCGGCGGCGGCGTTCCAGCTGCTGGCGGTGGTGACCCACGGGGCCATCCTCGCCGACGGCGGGGTGCGGGCCTGGGCCTATCTGACCGCGCTGATCCTCTGGAGCTATCTGGTGCTGATCACGCTGGCGGTCGGCGCCTACACCTACTGGCGGCGCGAGGCGGCGCCGGGCCACGCGCAGGTTCAGGCCTGGTAGCGTCCGTCGTCGTGCTTCAGACCAGGGCCGGCGCCGGTTGGCCCATTCGCCGGTAGATCAGCGCCTCGGCCACGTGGATGCGGCGCACCGGGCCGGCGCCTTCCAGATCGGCGATGGTGCGGGCCAGGCCAAGGGCGCGGGTCCAGCCGCGGGCGGTCAGGCCGCCGGCCTCGGCGGCCTTGGCCAGCAGGGCGCGGCCGGCGGGATCGAGGTCGGCGATCTTTTCCAGGAAGTCGCCCTGCGCCTGGGCGTTCAGCCTCGCGCCGTCATCCCCGGCGCGGTCGGCCTGCAGCTGGCGGGCGGCGGCCTGCTCCGTGCCCTCGGCCGGGGCGGGCAGGGCCAGGTCCGCGGCGCTCACCGGCGGCACGTCGATCTGCAGGTCGATGCGGTCCATGAACGGACCGGAGACCTTCATCTGATAATCGGTCTGGCAGCGCGGCGCCCGGCCGCAGGCCCCGCGTCCGGCCCCGCCCATGCCGCACTTGCAGGGGTTCTGGGCGGCGACAAGCTGGAAGCGGGCCGGATAGCGCACATGGGCGTTGGCGCGGGCCACCACCACCTCGCCGGTCTCCAGCGGCTGGCGCAGCGAGTCCAGCGCCTGGCTGGAGAACTCCGGCAGTTCGTCGAGGAACAGCACGCCGTTGTGGGCCAGCGACACCTCGCCCGGCTTCACCTTCAGCCCGCCGCCGGTCAGCGCCGCCATGCTGGCCGAATGGTGGGGGGTACGGAATGGACGGGTGCGGGTCAGGGCGCCCCTGGCGATCAGCCCGGCCACCGAATGGACCATCGAGGTCTCCAGCAGCTCGGCCGGGGACAGCGGCGGCAGCAGGCCCGGCAGGCGGGCGGCCATCATCGACTTGCCCGAGCCGGGCGGCCCGCTGAACAGCAGATTGTGACCGCCGGCCGCGGCGATCTCCAGCGCCCGCTTGGCGTTCTCCTGGCCCTTCACGTCGCGCAGGTCGGGAACCATCATCGGCCCAGGCTTGGGCGGCGACAGGATCTGGGTTCCGCGGAAGTGGTTGACCACGGCGATCAGCGACGGCGCGGCCAGGTTGGCGATGATCCGTTTGGACGGCATGGCCAGGCCCAGGCCCGCGAAGGCCGCCCGGACCCGCTCGCGGCTCTCGGCGACGGCCTTGTCGCCCAGGCCGACCAGCATGAACTTCATCTCGCCGCCGGTGAGCTGAACCTCGACGTCGACACGTCGGGCCTCGACGCCCTGAAACGCTACCGTGACGACTCGGGACGCCCTGCCAACCCCCAGAAATGGCTCAACTTATCCACAACCCCAGCACGGCGTGCGGGGCAGATCAAGAACAAAAATAGAACTTTTGGAGAAGTTGAGACGATTCCGCGACTTATGCGTGTCTCTTTGCGTTACAAACTAAGCCGTTGCACGGATCTGTTCAATACGGTCCCACATGATCGCTGTCGCATCGATTCCGCTGAACCGCTTGAGCGCCTGGGCGCCGGTCGGCGAGGTGACGTTGATCTCGGTCATGTAGTCGCCGATCACGTCGATGCCGACGAACATCAGGCCGCGCCGCTTCAGCTCCGGACCGATGATCGCGCAGAGCTCCAGATCGCGGGCCGACAGTTCGACCGCCTCGGCGGTGCCGCCGACCGCCAGGTTCGAACGGATCTGGCCTTTCTTGGGCACGCGGTTGATGCCGCCGACCGCCTCGCCGTCGACCAGCAGGATGCGCTTGTCGCCCTTGGAGACCGCCGGCAGGAATTTCTGGGCGATCACCGGCTCGCGGCTGATGGCGCGGTGCAGGTCGAGCATGGCGTCGAGGTTGGGGTCGTCGGCCAGCAGCCGGGCCACGCCCGATCCGCCCAGGCCGTAGAGCGGCTTCAGCACGATGTCGCCATGGCGGGCGCGGAAGTCGTAGATCGCCTCGATGTCGGCGGTGATCAGGGTCGGCGGCTGCACGCCGGGGAAGTCGGTGACGAACAGCTTCTCGGGCGCGTTGCGCACCTCGGTCGGATTGTTCACCACCAGGGTCTTGGGATGCACCTTGTCCAGGAAGTGGGTCGAGGTGATGTAGGTCATGTCGAACGGCGGGTCCTGGCGCAGCAGGATGACGTCGAACTCGGCCAGGTCGCGAACCTCCCAGGGGCCGAAGCTGGCGTGAGCGCCGTTGACCGCCTGGACGGTGACGCTGCGGCCCCGCGCGGTGACGGCGCCATCCTCCATCGCCAGGCGGTCGGGGGTGTAGACGAACAGGTCGTGGCCCCGCTCCTGCGCGTTGAGCAACATCAGGAAGGTCGTATCGCCCTCGATGTTGACGGCCTCGAGGGGGTCCATCTGGACGGCGACCTTCAACGGCATGGGGAGAGCTCCTTACGGCCAAGGCGCCACGGCCAAGGCGTCTGAGATAGTTCGGCGGCGCTCAAAGCGCCAGCCAGAAGGCCTGGAGGCGCTGTCAGTTCAGCCGCAGGCGGACCCGTTCGCGCTGGGCGCGGGCCGCCAGCGCCGCGCCGCCGTCCAGCGTGCTGGCGTGGGTCAAGGCCTGCAGCGCGCCGGCCAAGGCGCCTTGGCCCTCGCGGGCGGCGGCGACGTCCAGCCAGGGGCGATGGTCGGCGGGGTCGAGCAGGGCGCGGCGCAGGGCGGCGCGTTCGGCGCGGCCATAGTCGCCCGCCGCGCTGGCGCGGGCGTAGACGTTGTTTTGCAGACGGATCAGCACCGCGCGGTCGGGGGCCGGCGCCATCAGGTGGTCCAGGCGGTCGGCGACATTGGGCGTCAGGCCGGCGTGCAGGGCGCGCCGGGTCAGTTCGGAGGGCAGCACCACGCGACCCTCGCTGAAGGGGTCGATGGCCAGCGGCCCCTCGGCGGTCTCGATGCGCAGCAGGAAGTGGCCGGGGAAATCGACGCCCTGGACCACCAGGCCGCAGCGGCGCGCCACGTGCAGGTAGAACACGCCCAGCGCCACCGGCAGGCCCTTGCGTCGCTCGGCGACGGCCACCACGCAGGCGTTGTCGGGATCGTCGTAGGTGAAGAGGTCGCCGGTCAGGCCCAGATCGCCGGCCATGGCCTCGGCCAGCGCCTCCTCCGGGCTCTCGGTGCGCAGCCGGTGGGTCAGGCGCTCCACGCCGGTGCGGGCCAGGTCGCGCGCGGTCTGCGGGTCGCGCGCCGGATCGTCATGCATGGCGCAGGCGATGGCGGCTTCCAGCAAGGGAAACTCGCCGTCCTGCGCCTGGCCGGCCTCGCGCAATATTCCTTCGGCGTCCTCGGGGGTCATCGGATGCTTCAAGCGCCCTTCCAGGCGTCGGGGCTGTGGACCGGCAGCCGTCCAGGCGCCAGCGCGATCAGATCGAGGCGAACCGCGAGGTTTTGCAAGCTGGGCCGGCGCGATGCGATGGCCTGACCGGCGCGGCGCAGGCGCTCGCGTTGCATCTGGGTCACGGTTTCGAGCGCGGCCTCCAGGGTTTGGCGCTGTTTCACCTCCACCACGGCCAGCCGGGCGGCGGCGCCTCTGGCCTGGCGGACGGAGGTCAAGCCTCGCGCTCCTGCTTTAGCTCCATGGCCCGGCGGTAGAGGTCGCGGCGCGGCAGGCCCAGGGCCTTGGCCACTTCGGAGGCGGCCTCGGCCGGGCGCAGGCGTGTCAGGGCGTCGGCGAGCGCCGTGTCGGCGTCGGCGGCGGTGGCGGCTTCCTCGCGGCCGGGACCGACCAGGATGACGATCTCGCCCTTGGGCGTGTCGCAGCGCGGATCGGCGGCGAGCTCAGGCAGGGTTCCGCGGATCACCGTCTCGTAGAGCTTGGTCATCTCGCGGGCGACGGCGGCCTCACGCGGGCCGAACACGGCGGCCATGTCGGCCAGGCTGGAGGCCAGGCGCGGGCCGCTCTCGAAGAACACCAGGGTGGTGCGGATCCCGGCCAGTTCCTCGAAGAAGGTGCGGCGCGCGGCGCTCTTGGGCGGGGCGAAGCCGGCGAACATGAAGCGGTCGGTGGGCAGGCCGGCGACCGACAGGCCGGCCAGCAGGGCCGAGGCGCCGGGGATCGGATAGACGGCCGAACCCTGCGCCACCGCCTCGCGCACCAGCCGGAAGCCGGGGTCGGAGACCAGCGGCGTGCCGGCGTCGGAGACCAGCGCCACGCGCCCGCCCTCGGCCAGCACCGCCAGGGCCTTCAGCCCGCCGCGCTCGGAGGTGTGCTCGTCGTAGCGTTCCAGCTTCTTCGACAGGCCGTAGGCGGTCAGCAGCTTGGCCGCGACGCGGGTGTCCTCGGCCAGCACCAGGTCGGCGGCCGACAGCACGTCCAGCGCCCGCAGGGTGATGTCGCGCAGGTTCCCGATCGGAGTCGCCACGATGTAGAGCCCCGGATCCAGGGGGTTCTCGGACAGGGCGGGCGGGGGCGGGTGACGCGACATGTGGGAGGCTTCGCCGGTTATCGCTCAGGTCGCAAGCCTGGACGTTACATGGTCCAGGATCAAGCGGCCGGCGGGGGTGGCGCGCAGGCGCTCTGGATCGGGGGCCAGCAGCCCGGCGGCGATCAGGGCGCCGACCTGTGGGTGGACCGGCGAAAGCCCGATCGCCGCGACGTCTTCGAAGGCGACGCCCTGTTCGATCCGCAGGCCGGCCAGCAGGCGTTCCTCGGCGACCTCGATGGGGGTGAGGCGTTCCTGGGTGGCGAAGCCCGTTCCGGTCTCGCGCACGGCGGCGATGTAGTCGGCGGGCTTGGCGTGGGCGTGGGTGGCGATGCGCACGCCGTGCCGGGTCAGCCGCCCGTGGGCGCCGGGGCCGGCGCCGACATAGTCGATCCCGGTCCAATAGACGAGGTTGTGGCGCGAGCGGGCGGCTTGCCCGCGTGCATGGTTGGAGACCTCGTAGGCGGTGAAGCCCGCGCCCTCCAACACCGACTGGGTGGTCTCGAACAGCTCGGCGGCCAGGTCCTCGCCGGGCGGGACCAACTGGCCGCGCCGCACCGCGCGGTCGAAGGCGGTGCCGGCCTCGATGGTCAGCTGGTAGGGCGACAGGTGCTCGGCCCCGAGTTCGATCGCCTCGCTCAGCTCCTCGCGCCAGGCCTGCGGCGTCTGGTTGGGGCGGGCGTAGATCAGGTCCAGCGACAGGCGCGGAAAGGTCTTGGCCGCCAGGGTCGCGGCGCGGCGGGCCGAGGCGGCGTCATGGTTGCGGCCCAGCAGGGTCAGCGAGGCGTCGTCCAGCGCCTGCAGCCCCAGCGACAAGCGGTCGACCCCGGCCTGCGCGAAGGCCGTGAAGCGACCCGCCTCGGCGTCGGTGGGGTTGGCCTCCAGCGTCACCTCGACGGGCTCGTCCGGCGACCAAAGCGAGCGGGCCAGGGCGATCAGGTCGGCGGCCCAGGCCGGGTCCATCAGCGAGGGCGTGCCGCCGCCCAGGAAGATCGAGACCAGCCGCCGCTCGCCGGTCAGCTCGCGCTGGGCGCGCAGATCATCGGCGATGGCGTGAAACAGCGCGGCTTGTTCGTCCTGGCGGCCGCGGTCGCGGAAGACGTTGAAGTCGCAATAGGGGCAGATCTTCGCGCAGTAGGGCCAGTGGATGTAGAGCCCGAGCGGCGGCACGATCTGCGCGACCTCGTTCACAGCAGGGCGGCCTTGAGCTTGGCGAAGGCCATGGCCCGGTGGCTGATGGCGTCCTTCGCGTCAGGGTCCATCTCGCCGAAGGTGATGTCGGCGCCGATCGCCTGGAAGATCGGGTCATAGCCGTGGCCACGGTCGCCGCGACCGGGGAAGACCAGGGTCCCATCGACCCGGCCCTCGACCACCACCGCCGGGCCGCCCGGCCAGGCCACCGCCAGGGCGCAGGTGAACCAGGCCGAGAAGTCGTCGGCGCCGGCTTCCTCCAGCCGCGCCTCGACCTTCTTCATGGCCCCGCCGAAGTCCTTCTCCGGCCCGCCCCAACGGGCCGAATAGATGCCCGGTTGGCCGCCCAGCGCGGTGACCGACAGCCCCGAATCGTCGGCCAGCGCGATCAGGCCGGACGCCTCGGCGGCGGCGCGGGCCTTGAGCAGGGCGTTGCCGGTGAAGGTCGCCTCGGTCTCCTCGGGTTCCCCAAGGCCCAGGCTGCCGGCCGTCACCAGTTCGAACCGGTTGTCGAGGATCGCGGCCAGTTCGCGGGCCTTGCCCGGATTGTGGGTGGCGACCACCAGCTTCGCGCCGGGTTCGAGCTTCAGAGCCATGGGAAAACCTTCTGAAATGCGGGGGCGGCGGACCATATGCCGCCCGCCGCTCTGTTGCATTGCAAAAGTTTAATATCGTTTTTCGATAATTAGTTTGATCGAAAAGCAATGCGGCCGTATCGAATATCAACACGGGCGACATGGCGTCGCCGCAGCGCAACAAACGATACGGAGACCTTCCATGTTCAGCCCCGCAATGAGCTTTCTCGAACGCACCCTGATGGTGGCCGTGGTCCTGATGGCCGCCCTGCCGGTCGCGGCCTTGGTGACCGGCGGCATGATCGCCTAATCTCTCCGATGTTTCTTGGACGGAGGGCCGCGATGCGCGCCTTGGGGCCGGGCTCGGTGTCGAGCTTCCTGAAGATCATTCTCGACGTGGTGTTCGTCGCACTCTGGATCGGCCTGGGCGCCGTGGCCCTGATGATGCTGGCCGCGCTGCTGTTCAGCTTCAATCCCGAGCTGCTCGAGAACTTCTCGATCCGCGCCGGCGAGGCCGAGATCGGCGCGCGTGGCCCGGTGCTGCTCGGCGGCCTGGCGGCGGCCGGCCTCTATCTGACCGGCGTGCTGGTGATCGTCGAACGCCTGCGCCGGATCTTCTCGACCTTGACGGCGGGCGATCCCTTCCATCCGGAGAACGTGCGCCGCCTGCGAGTGATCGGCCTGGTGCTGGCTGGCCTGGAGGTCGGGCGCTACGTGATCTACGGCCTGGGAATGTGGGCGCTGCCCGGCGCCAACATCCAGCGGCCCGAGTTCAGCCCGACCGCGTGGTTTTCGGTGCTGGTGGTGTTCGTGCTGGCCGAAGTGTTCCGCGAAGGCGCGCGCCTTCGCCGCGAAGCAGAGTTGACGATCTGACATGCCGATCCGCGTAAATCTCGACCGCGTGCTGCTCGACCGACGCATGTCGCTGACCGAACTGGCCGACCGGGTCGGCGTCACCATCGCCAACCTCTCGATCCTCAAGACCGGCAAGGCCCGCGCCGTGCGGTTCTCGACCCTGGCGGCCCTCTGCCGAGAACTGGACTGCCAGCCGGGCGACCTGGTCATCTACGAGCCCGGCCCCGACGACGGCCCGATGGACGAGGACCTGGACTAGCGGTCCTAGATCCTCCCCCGCTGGGGAAGGTGGCGCGCGCAGCGCGACAGAGGGGGCTTGCCGAAGGAGTCCTGCTCCCCCTCACCCGGCCAAAGGGCCGGGAGCTCCCCCAGCGGGGGAGCATCTAGCGAGCCCCCCAAGCGTGGCTATTATGCCGCAGCGCAGCGATACTCGCCGAAAAATTGCAGCGCACCCGTCAAAAATGACGGTGTAACTGTTGATAACCCAGCGTCACCCTCCTATATGCGATGCAACAATTGCTGCAACGCACAACAAAGGAGATGGACATGGCCCAAGCCATTGAAAGCTTCATCGACCGCCTGATGGGTCCCTTCGCTCGCGAACTGGCCCGCATGCCGGCTTCGTCGTTCCGCTATCTGCTGAACGGCTTCTAAGAGCACACTCGGCGACATGAGCGCCGGGCGCGCCTGTCGATGATCGAAACGCCGCTCCGTCCTCCCCGGAGCGGCGTTTCTGATTCTGGGGGCTGGCTTAGCCGCCGACCGCCTGGCGCTGCAGCGCGCACAGTTCGCCGATGCCCTTGCGGGCCAGCGAGAACAGGCCGTCGAACTCTTCCTGGCTGAAGCCGCGCTTTTCGCCGGTGGCCTGGACCTCGACGATCGAGCCCTTGCCGGTCAGCACGAAGTTGGCGTCGGCCTCGGCGTTGGAATCCTCTTCATATTCCAGGTCCAGCACCGGCACGTTCTTGAAGATGCCGCAGGAGATCGCCGCGACCTGGTCGAGGATCGGGTCGGTGGTGATCAGGCCTTCTTCCATCAGGTACTTGGTGGCCATCCGCAGGGCGACCCAGGCGCCGGTGATCGCCGCCGTGCGGGTGCCGCCGTCAGCCTGGATCACGTCGCAGTCGAGCGAGATCTGGCGTTCGCCTAGCGCCGCCGGATCGACCACGGCGCGCAGCGAGCGGCCGATCAGCCGCTGGATTTCCTGGGTGCGGCCCGATTGCTTGCCTTCCGAGGCTTCGCGACGGCCGCGCGTGTGGGTCGCGCGCGGCAGCATGCCGTATTCCGCCGTCACCCAGCCCTGGCCGCGGCCGCGCATGAAGCCGGGCACCCGGTCCTCGACGCTGGCGGTGATCAGCACCTTGGTGTGACCGAACGTCGCCAGGCAGGAGCCTTCCGCATAGCGGTTGACGCCGGTTTCGAGGGTCACGAGGCGGAGCTGGTCGGGGGTACGTTCTGAGGGGCGCATGGGAAACCTTGGCGTATGGGTCTGGCGTCTTGCGCCGGCGGGCTTATCCTAGATCAAAGAGGTTCAGTCCATGGCTCTGACCGAGCGCCGTCCCCCGTCGTGACCAGCCCGCTGCTTTTCTCAGGCCCCTCGTTGGCCGAGCTGGACGAACGCGCCCGCGAGATCTTCCGCCGCGTCGTGGAAGGCTATCTGGAGACCGGCGAGCCGGTCGGTTCGCGCACCCTGTCCAAGGGCGGCGTCCACCTGTCCTCGGCCTCGATCCGCAACACCATGCAGGACCTGACCCAGCTGGGCCTGCTGGGCGCGCCGCATGTCAGCGCCGGACGGATCCCGACCCATGCCGGCCTGCGGCTGTTCGTCGACGGCCTGCTGGAGGTCGGCGATGTGTCCGAAGACGACCGCCGCGCCATCGAGACGCGGCTCTCGGCCAAGGGCCGCAACTTCGAAGAAGCCCTGAACGAGGCGACCGCGATCCTCTCGGGCCTGGCCGGCGGCGCGGGCGTCGTGGTCAGCCCGGTGCGCGACGCCGGGGTCAAGCATGTGGAGTTCGTCTCGCTGTCGGCCGAGCAGGCCTTGGCGGTGATGGTCTTCGAGGACGGCGTGGTCGAAAACCGGCTGATGAAGCTGGCGGCCGGGGTGACGCCGTCATCGCTGCAGGAGGCGTCGAACTTCATGAACGCCCGGCTGCGCGGCCGCACGCTGGGCGAGGCCGGGGCCGAGATCCGCACCGAACTGGACGCCGCCCGCCGCCACCTGAACGAGGCCGCCGCCCGGCTGGTCGAGGACGGCATGGCCGCCTGGGGCGGGGGAGAGGGCTCCGATCGCGCCCTGATCGTCCGGGGCCGGGCCAACCTGCTGCATGACCGCGAAACCCTGGACGACCTGGAGCGCGTCCGCATGCTGTTCGACGATCTTGAACAAAAAGAACAGCTTATCGGTTTGTTGGACGACGTCCGCGAGGCTCAGGGCGTGCGGATCTTTATCGGCGCCGAAACGCGACTCTTTTCCCTTTCGGGTTCCGCCGTCATCGCCGCGCCCTATATGACGGGCCGACAGAAGGTGCTGGGCGCGATCGGCGTGATCGGTCCGGCCCGCCTAAACTATGCCCGGGTCATCCCGCTGGTGGACTATACCGCCCGCGTCCTGTCCCAGGTGACGAACACGTAGAGGATTAGAAGATGTCCGACGATCAAACGCCGGCCGAAGAGTTCAACGAAGTCGCGGACGCCGCAGCCGATGAACTGCTGGCCCTGCGCGCCGAAAATCAGGCCCTGAAGGACCAGATCCTGCGGGTCGCCGCCGATGCGGAGAACACCAAGCGACGTACCGAGCGCGAGGCCAATGACGCCCGCGCCTACGCCATCCAGAAATTTGGCCGCGACCTGCTGACCGTCGCCGACACTCTGGCCCGCGCCCTGGCCAGCCCGCACGAGAGCGCCGATCCGGTGCTGAAGAACTTCGTGGTCGGCATGGAGATGACCGAGAAGGCGCTGCAGACCGCCTTCGAAAACAACGGCCTGAAGCAGATCGATCCGCCCAAGGGCGAGAAGTTCGACCCGCACCAGCACCAGGCGGTGATGGAGCAGCCCTCCACCGAGGTCGGCGCTGGCGGCGTCATCCAGGTGCTGCAGCCGGGCTATGAGCTGCTGGGCCGCCTGATTCGTCCGGCCATGGTGGTGGTCGCGGCCAAGGGCTCGACCGGCGAGGTCGTGGGCGGCGAGAGCCCCGCCGCCGCCAATCCCTATGCGGCCCACGACGGCGAAGACGCCGGCGGGTCCGTCGACACCCGCGCCTAGCGGCATGGCGGACCTCGAGACGACCCAGGTCACGCTCCGCGAGGTCGCCGACGTCGTCGCGCTGGTCGCCATCGAACTGGTCGGATCGGTCTCCCAGGACACCCGGGAGGCCGACGTCCGGTTGGAGGAGCTGGCCGGCCGGCTGATGGACTATGTCGACGCCCTGCCGGAGGGCAATCAACGGCTGCTGATGGGCGCCATCGCCGAGACCCTGATGGCGACCGAAGAGGGGTCTTCTCCGCCGGACTAGGACCTGGCGGCCGGCTCGCTAACCTCCCAGAAAAATTGACCGAATTCCTCGCCGGGCGTAGGCTTGGCCTTAGGTCATAAGGGATGAAAAATCGTGCTGGCCGGGTCACCGACTCGCCGACATGCACTTGGGCAGTTCGCCGCCGCGGGCGGGGTTCTGCTGGCGGCTCCCGTGATCGCCTTCGCCCAGGATCAGGCCGCCCCTGCGCCGGCCGCGCCGGTGGTCGAGCCCGACGCCGACGAAGCCCCGACCCAGATCAAGATCACCCGCGAGCTTTTCGATCAGGTCACCGCCCCGGTGATGATCAACGGCCAGGGGCCGTTCCGCTTCATGGTCGACACCGGCGCCAACGTCTCCTGCGTCTCCCAGCGCCTGGCCCAGTCCCAGCAGCTGCCCGCCGGGCGGGAGCTGCAGGTCAACACCATCGTCGGTCGCCGCGCCCGGCCCAGCGTGCTGATTGACCGGTTGGAGCTGGGCACGCGGGTTCGGCGGCGGGTCGAGGCGCCAGTGCTGCCAATGGGCGCCTTTGATATCGACGGCGTGCTGGGGATCGACTGGCTGAAGGGCCAGCGCCTGGTGTTCGGGTTCGCCGGCAATACGCTCGAGATCACAAAATCGCGTGCGGAGGGTACGACAAAGGGCAGTGTGGTGGTGCCCGCCCGCCGCAAATCGGGCCAGCTCACAATCGTCGACGCCGATATCAGCGGCCGCAAGATCAGCGCCATGATCGACACCGGCTCGCAGTTCTCGCTCGGCAACGGGGCGTTGCGGACGCTGATCGAGCGGATCGACCCGACCGCGCGCCAGCGGGTCAGCAAGGTCGGGCTGATTTCCATCGCCGGCGAGTCCTTCACCGGAGAACAGCTCTACCTGCCGTTCATGCGGCTGGGCGGCCTGACCCTGGGCAATGTGCCTGTGGTTTTCAGCGATATGCCGATCTTCAAGCTGTGGGATTTGCACGATACGCCGACCATCATGCTCGGCATCGATCTGCTGACGCAGTTCACCACGGTGGCGGTCGACTTCGGCCGTTCGGCGGTGCGGTTCGACATCGCAACGGCGGCTTCGGCTTAATCATCCCCATCAGATCGCAACAGCCCCTTTCCTGTGCCGGGATTTTGGCTAATGTCCCAAGTCCCTCCAGCGTTGGGGGCGACGGCGTATCGAGGCGCCGGCGCGTGGAGATTCGGACCAGACCATGAAGCTTACGATCGAACGGGCGGCGCTGATGAAGGCGCTGGGGCATGTGCAAAGCGCCGTCGAACGCCGCAACACAATCCCGATCCTGTCCAATGTGCTGCTGTCGGCGGAACGTGACCGGCTAACCTTCTCGGCCACCGATCTCGACATGGAGATCATCGACGAGGCCTTGGCCCAGGTTGATCAGCCCGGTCAGATCACCGCCCCGGCCCACACCTTGTACGAGATCGTGCGCAAGTTGCCGGAAGGCGCTGACGTCTCGCTCAGCTTCACCGGCGAGGATCCGCGCCTGACCGTGGCCGCGGGCCGTTCGCGGTTCAACCTGCCGGTGTTGCCGGCCGGCGACTTCCCGGTGATGTCGTCCGACGGGCTGTCGGCGCCGATCGCCGTCGATGTCGGCGACCTGATCCGCCTGATCGACAAGACCCGGTTCGCGATCTCGACCGAAGAGACCCGCTATTATCTGAACGGCCTCTACATCCACGCGGTGGTCGAGGGCGGCGTCCAGAAGCTGCGCGCCGTGGCCACCGACGGCCACCGGCTGGCCCTGGCCGAGATGGCCGCGCCGGAAGGTTCGGCCGGAACCCCTGGCGTGATCGTGCCGCGCAAGACCATCGGCGAGATCCGCCGCCTGCTGGATGACGCCGGCGAGTCGGTGGACCTGCAGGTCAGCCCGCAGAAGCTGCGGCTCGATTTCGGCGGCGCGGCCCTGACCTCCAAAGTCATCGACGGCAACTTCCCCGACTACAGCCGCGTCATCCCCAAGGGCAACGACCGGGTGATGATGGTCGACAACAAGCTGTTCGCCAAGGCGGTGGACCGCGTCGCCACCATCTCGGCCGAGAAGAGCCGCTCGGTGCGCATGGCCATCGAGCCGGGCCGCGTGATCCTGACGGTGCGCAACATGGAAGCTGGCCAGGCGGTCGAAGAGGTCGAGGTCGAGTACGACGGCGAAGCCTTCGAACTGTCGTTCAACGCCCGCTACCTGCTGGACGTCACCGACCAGATCGGCGGCGAGCAGGCCGAGTTCCGCTTCGGCGGCCCCAACGACCCGGCCCTGGTCCTCGACCCCACCGACTCCGACGTCCAATACGTGCTGATGCCGCTGCGGGTCTAAGGGTGCTGCGCCACGGCGACTTCGCCTGCGTCATCCTCTGGCGCGACGGCAAGTTGCTGCTGGGTCTGCGAAGCGCGGACAAGCGCACCTATCCGAACTGCTGGGACATCCTCGGCGGCTATGTCGAGGCCGGCGAGACCATCGAGCAGGCCCTGGCGCGCGAGCTTGTCGAAGAGGTGGGCGTGACGCCGGTCGAGTTCTTCAAGCTCGCTGTGGTCGATGAGCCCGACAAGGCGCGCCACGGCGAGGCCCGCTATCACGTCTATGTCGTCACCGGCTGGGCGGGCGGCGAGCCGGCCATGCTGGGCGATGAGCATGTCGATATGGCCTGGTTCACGCCCGCCGAAGCCGCCGTGCTTCCCGCCTTGGCGATGCCTGAATATCGCGAGCTGTTCGAGATGGCCGCCGTGCGGATGCGCCAGCGCGCTTGACGTGTCGAGGCGTTGGGACGGCGCGGCGAAACCCGCTATGACCGGCGCGTGACGGCTTTCACCCATCTGACCCTGACGGATTTCCGCTCTTACCAGCGGGCCGAGCTGCCCCTCGACGGGCGGCCGGTGTTTCTGGTCGGGCCGAACGGGGCGGGGAAGACCAACCTGCTGGAGGCGGTCAGCCTGTTCACGCCGGGGCGCGGCCTGCGGGGCGCGGTCGGGGCCGAGCTTGGCCGGCGGATGCCGGGCGAGAGCCAGGGGCGCGCCTGGGCGGTCGCCGCGGTGATCGAAGCGGACGGCGAGCCGACCCGGATCGGCACCGGCATCGAAAGCGCCGGCGCGGCGCGGCGCACCGTACGGCTGGAGGGCGAGTCCGTGCCGCCGGGACGCCTGGCCGACCACCAGCGCCAGGTCTGGCTGACGCCGGCCCAGGACCGGTTGTTCCTGGAGGGCGCGGGGGATCGCCGGCGGTTCTTCGACCGGCTGGTGTTCGCCGCTGAACCCAGCCACGCGGCCCACGCCTCGGCCTATGAGAAGTCGCAGCGCGAGCGCATGCGGCTGCTGGCCGACGGCCCGGCCGACGCGGACTGGCTGACCGCGCTCGAGGCCCGTATGGCCGAGGCCGGGGCCCTGATGGCCGATGCGCGGGCCCGGACCTTGAGCGCGCTGCAGACCGAGATCGACAGCCGTGGCGACCGGCCGTTTCCGCAGGCGCGGCTCAGCCTGACCGGCGACTGGGAGCGGATGGCCGGAGAGGGCGTCGACCTGGCCGAAATCGAGGCGCGTCTGATCCGCGCACTGGCCGGCGCGCGAGAGCGCGACGCCTCGGCTGGACGGGCCTTGACAGGTCCTCACCGGGGCGATTTGGCGGTGATCCACGCTGAAAAGGACAGACCGGCGGCCGAATGCTCGACGGGAGAGCAGAAAGCCCTGATTTTGAACCTGGTTTTGGGCCAGGCGGCGCGTCTTTCGCGTGCAGAATCGGCTCCAAACCCTATATTGTTGCTAGACGAGGTCGCTGCGCATCTGGACCGCCGTAGGCGGGCCGCGCTGTTCGACGAAATCGAGGCGCTCAAGCTGCAGGCGTTCCTGACCGGCACGGACGAGCATCTCTTCGAGGATTTGAAGGGCCGGGCCCAGGGCGTCCATGTGGACGGCTCAAGCCTGGCGATTCTGGATACCGAATGACCGACGAGACTCAGATTCCCGACAACACGCCCGAGAACAATGGACAGGCCGAATACGGCGCTGAGTCCATCAAGGTCCTGAAGGGCCTGGACGCGGTGCGTAAACGCCCGGGCATGTACATCGGCGACACCGACGACGGCTCTGGCCTGCACCACATGGTCTACGAGGTGGTCGACAACGCCATCGACGAGACCCTGGCCGGCTGGGCGACGCGCGTTGAGGTGATCCTGAACGCCGACGGCTCGGTGACGGTCACCGACGACGGCCGCGGCATCCCCACCGACATCCACGAGGGCGAAGGCGTCTCGGCGGCCGAGGTCATCATGACCCAGCTGCACGCCGGCGGTAAGTTCGACCAGAACTCCTACAAGGTCTCCGGCGGTCTGCACGGGGTCGGCGTCTCGGTGGTCAACGCGCTGTCGGACTGGCTGCGCCTGAAGATCTATCGCGGCGGCAAGTCCTACGAGATGGAGTTCCGCCGCGGCGACGCGGTCTCGCCCCTGGTGGTCACCGGCGACGCGCCGCTGCGCGAGAACGGCGAGTTCCTGTCGGGCACCGAGGTCACGTTCATGGCCTCGACCGAGACCTTCGCCTTCATCGATTATGATCGGAAGACCCTGGAGCACCGCCTGCGCGAGCTGGCGTTCCTGAACTCCGGCGTGACCATCTGGCTGAAGGACAACCGTGAGGCCGAGCCCTTCGTCGAGCTGCTGCACTACGAGGGCGGCATCGAGGCCTTCGTGCGCCACCTCGACAAGGCCAAGACCCCGCTGCTGAAGACCCCGATCGTGGTCCGCGGCAAGAAGGACAATGTCGAGCTGGACCTGTCGCTCTGGTGGAACGACGGCTATCACGAGAACGTCCTCTGCTTCACGAACAACATCCCGCAGAAGGACGGCGGCACCCACCTGGCCGCGTTCCGCTCGGCTCTGACCCGCATCATCACCGGCTATGCCGAAAGCTCCGGCGCGACCAAGCGCGAGAAGGTTTCGCTGTCGGGCGAGGACGCCCGCGAAGGCCTGACCTGCGTGCTGTCGGTCAAGGTTCCCGACCCCAAGTTCTCGTCCCAGACCAAGGACAAGCTGGTGTCGTCCGAAGTGCGCCCGGCGGTGGAAAACCTGGTTTCGGAAGGGATCTCGACCTGGTTCGAGGAACACCCCAACGAAGCCAAGATGATCGTCCAGAAGATCGCCGAGGCCGCCGCCGCCCGTGAAGCGGCGCGCAAGGCCCGCGAACTGACCCGCCGCAAGTCGGCGCTCGACATCACCTCGCTGCCCGGCAAGCTCGCCGACTGCTCGGAGAAGGACCCGGCCAAGTCCGAAGTCTTCCTGGTCGAGGGCGACTCCGCCGGCGGCTCGGCCAAGCAAGCCCGTAACCGTGAGAACCAGGCCATCCTGCCGCTGCGCGGCAAGATCCTGAACGTCGAGCGGGCGCGCTTCGACAAGATGCTGTCGTCCGACCAGATCGGGACCCTGATCACGGCGCTGGGCGCCGGCATCGGCCGCGACGACTTCAACATCGAGAAGCTGCGCTACCACAAGATCGTCATCATGACCGACGCCGACGTCGACGGCGCCCACATCCGCACCCTGTTGCTGACCTTCTTCTACCGGCAGATGCCGGAGGTGATCGAGCGCGGCTATCTCTATATCGCCCAGCCGCCGCTCTATAAGGCGACCAAGAGCCGGCAGTCGCGGTATCTGAAGGACGATTCCGAGCTCGAGAACTACCTGATCGACGAGGGTGTCGAGGGCGCGACCCTGGACCTCTCCTCGGGCGAACGGCTGGTCGGCGCCGACCTGCTGGCGCTGGTGCAGGGCGCCCGGGGCGCCAAGGCCAATGTCGAGCGGCTGTCGTCGCGCGCGCCGGCCTTCGCCATCGAACAGGCCGCCATCGCCGGCCTGCTGTCGGAAAGCGGCGGGGACCTGGCCAAGGCCGCCAAGCGCCTGGACCTCTACGCCGAGGAAGGCGACGGCCCCTGGAGCGGCGAAAAGGCCGTCACCGGCGGTTATGTCTTCTCGCGCATCAAGCGCGGGGTGTCCGAACGGGTCGTGCTGGACGAGATGCTGCTCGGCGCCGCCGACGCGCGCCGTCTGTCGGAACGCGCGAGCGCCATGGTCGAGACCTTCGAGGGCGTCGCCACCTATACCCGCAAGGACAAGACCTCCACGGTTCGCGGTCCGCTGGACCTGTTCAACGCGGTGATGGAAGCCGGCCGCCGGGGCCTGTCGGTCCAGCGCTACAAGGGTCTGGGCGAGATGAACCCCGACCAGCTCTGGGAAACCACCCTGGACGCCGACGCCCGCACCCTGCTGCAGGTGAAGGTCAACCACGCCGACGACGCCGACGACATGTTCACCCGCCTGATGGGCGATCTGGTCGAACCGCGCCGCGAATTCATCCAGGAAAACGCCCTGGACGCCGAGGTCGACGTCTAGGGCGCGGACCTAGCTACTGCGCCGCGGCCTTCGGAGGGTCCACAGTCGCGGTGACGACCGTGCATCCGAGGAACGCCGGGGCGCTCGGCTTGGCGCAGACGTCCTTCTTCGCTTGGGCCGCCTCGGCCTCGGTCGCCGGGCGCACGAGGATGCGGCCGGCGCGGTTGTCCGAGAAGGCCGTGGTCCAGTATTCGGCCACCGCGAAGGCGTAGGCCGGGCGCGGATAGGCGGGGTCGGGCGCCAGCAGCAGCGTGTGCTCCCGGCCGGCCGACGACGGCGCGGACTGGGCCGGATCGGTCACGCGGTCGGTGGCGGGGCGGCTGCAGCAGGACGCCACGACGCCCGAGGGCCGCCACTCCTCCAGCACGTCTCCAGGCGATTGCCGATCCTTGCTCCGGGCCGGGCCGAAGAAGTCTGGAACATCCAGATAGACCTGATCCGTCAGGCGGGCGGTGGCGGCCAGCAGGGCGGTGTCGGCCGGCTCCGCGCCGCCGAGGTACTTGGCGATGGCCTGCATCTGGCTGTTCGACATCTGCAGCGTCTCGCCGGGCGGCGGCGGCCAGGCCACGACCGCAACGCGGCGTCCGGCCTGCAGGAGCTCCTGCCTGTCGAAGGCTGAGAAGCACCGGCTCGACACCAGGTCAGGACGCTTGGTCCAGTCCGCCGCATTGAGCGCTTCGAAGAGGCTCAGATTGACGTCGAAGTCCGACATCGCCATCGCCCGTGCGCCGGTGCGGAATTCCAGGCACTTGGTTTCGAACGCCGCGGCCCGGGTCTTCGGGTCGCCGACGGCGTGAGCCAGGGCGGTGTAGAAGGCCTGGCTTTGGACGGTCGCCGGCGCCCCGCCGGCCGGCTTGAACATCTGGTTGCTGAGCAACACGCCCTCGCCGATCGGGCCAACCACCGGCGGAATATTCTGCGCGACGACCAACGGCGCGGCGAAGGACCGCTGGAATTCGAGCGCGACCTTTACGGTTCCAATGGTCGGGCCCGTCAGGTCCGCAGGGTTCTTCACCAGGATCGCATAGCCGGCGCTTCTCGTGCCCAGCGGGTCGAGAATGAGGGTCTTGGCCTCGGCCCTGGGAAGGTTTCGGCTGGGGTCCCTAACGAGGTTGACCAGGTTGTCGACGGCCCCGCCGGCCGATTGGATATCGCCGTCGCTGATCTGCTTTGGCCACTGTCCGCCAAACGCCGAATAGGCGCTCAATGCGCTTGGCAGCAGGGTCGAGAACGCCGCCCATTGGGTTGAATCGAAGCCCTGAACCGTCAGGTCGACATCGATCATCATCCCCTGGTCCAGGCGCACCCACGGTGTGATCAGCGGGGTCGCCCTTTGCTGGGACGCCAGCGCCTTGCCTTCGCCCTGGCTGTTCACCCCGACGCTCAGGACGGCGACGGCGGGAATTTCGGTTGTCGTCGTGGCGCTGCGGATGCTCAGCTTGGGCGTGACGGCGACGCCGCGGGCCTGCTTCCACGCGAGGTGGGCGAACTTGCCGCCCTTCTTGGCCTGGAGCGCCTTGACGCCTGCAGCGTCGAACTCCGGGGTGATGACCACCCGCACGTACAGCATGCCGGCGCTGGCCTGCGCCGTAAGGTAGGCTGGTTCAGACGGCACGAACGCCTGGGCGACCGCCAGGCTCGGCGCGCCGACCAAGGCGCCGGCGCAGAGCGCCGCCACGGCGGTCCGCCGGATTTTGGATTGGATCATCAGTTCGCCCCCCAGAACGTCGTTACATCTGACGCAAATCCCCCTTGGGTTGCAAGGTGGCCGGGTAAACTTAATGGGCGCGCCCGGTGAGGCTCAGGCCGTCTGGGGTTCTCGGGCCCGGCGCTTGCGCTTCTGGAACTTCGGGTTGGCCCAGAAGGTGTAGACGGCCAACGTTCCCAGCATGGCCAGGGTGAGGCCCGACAGCGTCATCACCAGCCGGTAGGGCAGGCCGCCGACCTTGGCGGCGTGCACCGGATATTCCAGATTGGCGACGCGCACGCCCATCGGCAGGGTCTGGGCGTCGCGGTTGGCGACTTGTCGGCCGGTCGCCGGATCGAACCAGAACATGGTGCGGCCGTTGGGCAGCCATTCGGCCTGTTGGCGCAGCCGCACCGAGATCAGCGCGCCGGGCTTGGCGGGCAGGCCGAGGCTGCGGATCTCGGCGTCTGGATACTTGGCGCGGGCCTCATCCAGCAGGGCGCGCCAATCGGTGGCCGGGGCCAGGGCGCGGCCCTTGACCTTTGGAGGCGCCTGCGCGGCGTCCATTTCGGCGGGCTTGGAGAAGACCGAGAGCAGGACTTCCTCGACCTTGGGCAAGGTCATGGCCACGCCTGTCAGCAACGATACGAATAACAGCGGAGAGACCAGCATCCCGAGGTCGCGATGCTGGCGGACCACGGCCGTGCGCGACATCTTCGCGGGCCAGAGGCTGAAGGTGAACAGCCGCCGCGTCGGCCACCAGAGGATCACGCCGGTGATCACGAACGCCAGGCCAAACAGCCCCAGCGTTCCGGCCACGAACTTCCCGGTGTCGCCGATCAGCAGATAGTGGTGCAGGTCGAACAGCCAGACCTCCGGCCGCTCCCATTTCGAGGCCCAGCGGGCGACGATCTCGCCGGTCTGGTCGGCATAGGCGCCGCGTTCCTTGTCCGTATAGGACAGCCGGTGCAAGCCCAGGCGCTCGCTGGCCAGCACGATGGAGCGCGGCCGGTCGGGATCAGCGAAGATCTTCGTGACGGCTGCGGCGACGGCGGCGGTGTCCTGCACCTGTTGGTCGGCGGCGTGGGGCATGGTCGCCCGCAGCCAGTCGTCCTTGTGCACGAGCATGGCGCCGCTGAGGCCCAGGATGGCCAGGAACAGCCCGATGAGCCCACCAGCCCAGCGGTGCGCGAGGCGCAGGATCGACATCAGAACTTGCGTTCCACACCGAGGGTGAAGCTGCGGCCGCGACCGGCGAAATAGCGCAGGTTGTCGGTCGGGTTGGCGGTGTCGGAGCTGTAGCTCAGGTACTGCTCGTCGAACAGGTTCTGGATGCTGAAGAAGACGTCGGCCACCGGGGCGGAATAGCGCACTGAGACGTCCACCAAGGTGTAGCCGCCAAAGCTGTTGCGCGGATCGGCGCCGTCGAAGTCGCGCTCCAGATAGGTCTGGCTCTGCAGCCGGGCGGCCAGCGGTCCGCTCTGATAGGTCAGGGCGACATTGACCCGGTCGGGCGAGATGTTGGCGCCGTCCAGGTCGATGTCCACCGAGCCGTCGGCGTTGCTGTCGGCGCGGCCCTTGAGCTTGGCGTAGCCGGCGGAGAGCTTCACGCCGGGGACCGGGGTCTGGGCGGTGACGTTCAGTTCCAGGCCCTCGATCTCGACCCGCTGGCGCTGCACGTCATAGACGGCGGTGGCCGGGTTCAGGACCAGCAGCTGGCCGAGCTTGGAGGTCGACCAGAAATAGGCCGCGGTCGCCTCGATGGGGCCGTGCTTCCATTCGGCCCCGATTTCCTGGTTGTCGGAAACCACCGGGTTGATGTCGAGGAAGTTGTCGACGTCGACGCCGTTGCGGTTCACCCCGCGCAGGATGCGGCCGACGTCGGGCACCGTGTAGCCCTCGGCGTAGCTGGCGTAGAGGCGCAGGGCGTCCATCGGCTTCACGACGATCCCGCCGTTCAGCAGGGTGGCCCCGAAGGACGGCTCGCCGCCGCCGACCGCTCGCGATCCGTAGGAGGCCAGGGTGGTGTAGTCGCCGACCTTGAGGGTCACCGACTCGTAGCGGACGCCGCCGGCCAGGTGCACCCTGTCGTCCAGCAGCGCCAGATTGGCCTGCGCGAACGGCGCGATGCTACGGAACTCCGTCGGCGGCACCCAGACGCGCTTGGTCTGGATCAGCGACTGCTCGGTGCGGTCCTTCATGGCGTCCAGGCCGAAGGTCGAGGTCAGGCCGGGCACGAACGGGATTTCGCGCTCATAGCCGAGCCGGGCGCCCAGCTTCTTGGATCGGTTCGAGGACTGGTCGAACAGCGTGCCGGCGGGCGCCAGGCGAACATCCTGGAAGGTGACGCTGCGGTCTCCGCCGAAGGTGTCGCGTGAGCGGTTGTAGAAGACCTGGGCGGTCAGGTCGCCGCCCAGCAGGTCGTCGTCGGTCACCGAGAGCGACACGGTCTCCACCCGGTTGGCGGCGGGCTGTCCGTCGACGGTTCCGCGCATGCTGCTGGCCGGGCGGTTCTGGGTGCGGTCGCCGGCGATAATCACATAGTCGCCGTCGCCCTTCAGTTCGAAACGGTTGGCGACCACGTCGACGCGCAGGCTCTCGTCGATCTGCCAGCCGAACCGGCCGAACACCGAGGTGCTTTTGGAGTTCTGGATTTCGCCCTGGGTGTTGTCGACGCCGATCCGCCGGCCCAGGCCGTCATAGAAGGCGCCGCGCGCCTCATAGGCGAGGCCGAGCGTGGCGTCGAAGGCGCCGGACCGATAGCCGACCAGGCCCGCGGTCTTCCAGCCGAGCCCGTCGCCGTGGAAGCGGCTGTCGCTACCAACCTGGGCCAGGACGCGGCCGGAGACGCCGTCCGTCTTGGGCGGGCCGACCGTCACCTGGTTGACCACGCCGCCGGTGGCGCCGATGCCCTGCAAGGCGTTAGATCCGTAGATCAGCTCGACATGGTCGATGAAGAAGGCGTCGATGGTGAACCCGTCGCGCGACCCGTCGCGGATCGGGGTCGATTGCGGGATGCCGTTGATGGCGAACAGCGGCGAGCGGCCGCGCAGGGTCTCGCCGCTGCCCGACAGTTTCTGGCGGGTGGGCGAGAAGGACGGCGACAGCGAGGAGATCGCCTCGACGATCGAGCCGCTGATCGACACCTGTTGCGACAGGGTGCTGGCGTCGACGATATCGACCGTCATCGGCAGGGCGCTGGCGGGCAGGGTGGTGCGGGCCGCGGTGATGACCAGCTCCGACACGTCGGTCGGGTCGCTCTTGGCCTGGGCGAAGGCTTGGCCGCCACAGGCCAACGCGATCAGGCTCGCCCCGGCGACCAGCCGTACGCCTCGCATGCGCGCCGCGCGCGCAGTTCCCAAAGCCATCGAAATCCCCGTCGTGTCGTTGTGTGGGGCGCTCTATAGCCGCGAATGAGAACGACTTGCAATTGTCGTCTTGATCGCAGGGAAGGACGCGCGGCTTGCCGCTGACGACCGGCGCCATCTATGACTCATGGCCAAGCCGCGACCCGGTTCAAACAGCGAGCTCGCCCATGATGCGCGACGATGTCGGCGACCTTGCATTCCGCTCCCTGGATTCGCTGGAGGGCGCGCCCGATCGGACCGGCGGCGCGCCTGGCCCGCGCGAAAGCCTGCTGGCCAAGGCGCGTCGTTATGCGCCCGGCGTGATCATCGCCGGCCTGGTCGCCCTGGCCGCCCAATGGCTGTCCGAACACTACAAGGCGCCGGTCATGCTGTTCGCCCTGCTGCTGGGCATGGCGGTGAACTTCACCGGCGATGATCCGCGCTGCCGGCCGGGCATCGATTTCGCCGCGCGCCAAATTCTGCGGATCGGTGTGGCCTTGCTCGGCATGCGCATCACCTTCGACCAGGTCCGTTCGGTCGGCGCCGGCGCCCTGTCGCTGACGGCGGTCGCGGTCGTCCTGACTATCCTGGTCGGGTGGCTGATGGCGCGGTCGATGAAGCTGCGCGGGCCGCTGGGGATCTTGATGGGCGGGGCGGTGGCGATCTGCGGCGCCTCGGCCGCCCTGGCGATCGCCTCGGTCCTGCCGCGCAGCAAGACGCACGAGCGCGACGTCGTGCTGACAGTGGTCGGCGTCACCACGCTCTCGACCGTGGCGATGATCGTCTATCCGACGGTCGCCGCCATGCTGCATTTCAGCGCCAGCGCGTCCGGCATGTTCTTCGGCGCCACCATCCACGACGTCGCCCAGGTGGTCGGCGCGGGCTACAGCGTCTCGCCCGAGGCCGGCGACACCGCGACCATCGTCAAACTGTTCCGGGTGGCGCTGCTGCTGCCGGCGGTGGTGATCATCTCGCTGATCTATCGGGGCTCGGCCGAGCCCAACGCCAAGCGGCCTCCGCTGATCCCGGTGTTCCTGATCGCCTTCGCGGCCCTGGTGGCGATCAACTCCACCGGGGTGATCGGCGCCTGGATCCGCGATCCGTTGCAGGACGCCTCGCGCTGGTGCCTGGTCACCGCCATCGCCGCCCTCGGCGCCAAGACCGCGCTGGGCGACCTGGCCAAGGTCGGTTGGCGGCCGATCCTGGTGCTGGTCGGCACGACGTTGTTCGTCGCGGTGTTCATCCTGGCGGGCCTGGTCCTGCTCGGCGGCTGGCCGCCCTAGGGGGCGAAAACAAAGAAGCGCGCATAGGCCGTTGCCTTCCCCAAGGTGAGATGCTTTTTGATGAAGCGGTATGTTCTCGGGAGGAACGCATGGCGGATTCAGCAGACACCATCGAGGCGGCGAGCGGGCTGGGGTTCGACCCGGAGCAGCTGCGCGAGAAGTACCGTATCGAGCGCGACAAGCGCCTGAAGGCCGAGGGCAACGCCCAGTACCAGCAGATCGCAGGCGACTTCGCTCACTACCTGGACGATCCCTATGTCGCGCCGGGCTTCACCCGTGAACCGCTGACCGACGAGGTCGAGGTGGTGGTGATCGGCGGCGGCTTCGGCGGCCTGCTGGCGGCGGCGCGGCTGCGCGAGGCTGGGGTCAGCGACATTCGCGTCATCGAGAAGGGCGGCGATTTCGGCGGCACCTGGTACTGGAACCGTTATCCGGGCGCGGCCTGCGACGTGGAATCCTACGTCTACCTGCCGCTGCTGGAGGAGATCGGTTACATGCCGGTCGAGAAGTATTCCCGCGCGCCGGAGATCCTGGCCCACAGCCGCGCCATCGCCGAGAAATACGACCTCTATTCCAACGCCTGCTTGCAGACCGAAGTCACCGGCATGGCCTGGGACGAGGCGGCCTGCCGCTGGATCATCTCGACCAATCGCGGCGATGCGATGAAGGCCCGCTTCGTCTGCATGGCCAACGGCCCGCTGCATCGTCCCAAGCTGCCCGGCATTCCGGGCGTCGAGACCTTCAAGGGCCACTCCTTTCACACCAGCCGCTGGGACTACGACTACACCGGCGGGACCTCGAGCGGCGGGCTGAGCGGCCTGGCCGGCAAGCGGGTCGGGATCATCGGCACCGGCGCGACCGCCGTGCAGTGCGTGCCCCATGTCGGCGCGGCGGCGGACCAGCTCTATGTCTTCCAGCGCACCCCGTCCTCGATCGATGTCCGCAACAACCGACCGACTGACCCCGAGTGGGTCGGCGAGCTGGCGCCCGGCTGGCAGCAGGCGCGGATGGACAACTTCAACACCCTGGTCTCGGGCGGCTTCGCCAAGGAGGACCTGGTCAATGACGGCTGGACCGACATCATCCGCAACCTGGGCATGATCGCCCGGACCAAGGCGGCGGGCGACGGCGTTCAGGACCCGGCCACCCTGGTCCAGCTCGCCGACTTCCAGAAGATGGAGCAGATCCGCGGCCGGGTGGATCAGGTGGTGGCCGACGAGGCGACCGCCGAGGCGCTGAAGCCCTACTACAACCAGTTCTGCAAGCGCCCCTGCTTCCACGACGAGTATCTCGACACCTTCAACCGTTCGAGCGTCACGCTGGTCGACACCCAGGGGCAGGGCGTGGAGCGCATCACCGAGACCGGGGTCGTGGTCGACGGGGTCGAGTACGAGATCGACTGCCTGATCTACGCCACCGGCTTCGAGGTCGGCACCGAATACGCCCGCCGGGCCGGCTACGAGATCCAAGGCCGGGGCGGCAAGACCCTGACGCAGAAGTGGAGCGAGGGCGTCTCCACCTTCCACGGCATCCATGTCCGTGACTTCCCCAACTGCTTCGTGATGAGCAACAGCCAGTCGGGCTTCACGGTGAACTACCCGCACATGCTCAACGAGCAGGGCAAGCACATCGCCTACATCCTGGCCCACGCCCAGCAGAACGGCGTGACCCTGGTCGAGACCTCGCAGGCCGCCGAGGCCGAGTGGGTCGAGACCATCATCGCCTCGGCCCTGCAGCGGGCGAAGTTCGCCGAGGAGTGCACCCCCGGCTACTACAACAACGAGGGCAAGCCCTCGGCGCTGGCGGCCCGCAACGGTCCCTATGGCAAGGGCTCGATCGCCTTCATCGAACTCCTGGAGGCCTGGCGCGCCGAGGGTGCTCTGCAAGGGCTGGAGCTGAAGAGCGCCTGATCGCGCGGGCGGGCCGCGGGGCGTAGACCCCGCGGCCGCAGCTCAACTTCCCAGCTGATCGGCGTAGTGATCGCGCATTTGGCGTGCGAGCAGTTCGATCGACTTGGTGATTTCGCGCGGATTGCGGTGGAGCGTCGCGTCGACTGAAAGCCCGCGCAGGGCTGCGGCGATGAGCCGGTGCAGATGCAGGCCATCCTTCACCTGCTGCAATCCGGCCTGGCGTCGGTACTCGGCGACCTGTTCGACGGCCTCGGCCTCGATGCGCGCCTGCACCGGCGCGAGCCGCTCGGGCAGTCCGGGCTCGCTCCGCGCGGCGTTCATGATCTCGAAGGACGCCAGGCCAGCGGGCCGGCTGAGCGCGAACCAAGCCGCCTGCGGCAGGGAGAAGAAGCGCTCCACGGGGTCTTTTATACGGCCCAGGCGATCGGCGTAGATGACGATCTCCTCCTCGTAGGCGTCGCGGACGACAGCGACCATCAGGTCGACCTTGGTGGGGAAGTGGTGAAGCATGGCGCCGCGACTGACGCCGGCCTCCTTGAGCACAACCTCGGTGGAGGTTCCGGCATAGCCGTAGTCATTGAGGCAACGGACCGTCGCATCAAAGAGCCGGCGTTTGGTGTCGGCGCTGCGCTCGGCCTGCGGCCGCCGCCTGGGCTTCGAGCCGGGAGTCGCCTGCGCCTTTTCCTTTGTCGACGGCAGGTGATCGGGAAGGGGCATCAGGCGATCCGGAAATGCGGGCGGTGGCCAACCCTAACTCAAGATTCTTCGCGATGTGAGCACCGCAACTCCGATCGCAGACCGGAGTTGCGGGGTGTCACCTCTAGCTTAGAACCTGGCGTCCAGCGAGACGCCGACGACCCGTCGGTAGTCCGGCCCCAGGAACTGGATGTGCGAGGCCGGATCGCCCAGTTGCACGCCCAGCGGATTGGTCGTGATGAAGCCGGGGACCTGTTCGTCGGTCAGGTTGCGGGCATATATCGCCAGGCCATAGCGGCCCTCAGGGCTGCGAACGCCGACGCGCCCGCCGAGCACCAGGTGAGCGCCGGTCGTGGCCTCGGCGTCCGGGAACTGGGTGAAGACGACCGAGGAGCTATAGACCCCGTCCAGCTGCACATAGCCTTCGTAACCGTTTTCCCAGGCGTGAACGTATTCGCCGCTGAACGTCATCTTCCAACGTGGCGTGGCGCTCAGGCGGCGGCCGACGGCGCTCTGACGACCGCCTACGCAGCCTTGGGCCGCCGTCTGGTTGGGCCCGCAAACCGTGAAGAAGCCTTCGCCATAGGTGGCGTCGGTGTAGGCCAGCCCGCCGTTGAGCGACAAGCCGTCGATCGGCCGGCCGAACAGGGTGATTTCGACGCCCTTGGTCGTGAGCTCCGGGGCGTTTCCGTAGATGAACTGCATCGATGCGGGATCGAAGAACTGCGCCTGGAAGTCGCTCACCTGCGTGTGGAACACAGCCAGGTTCAGCGCCAGGCGGTGCTCGAGCAGGTCGGACTTGATCCCGGCTTCGATCTGTTTGGGGATCTCAGGCCGGACGATCAGCGGAACGTTCTGGCTGGCCGCCCCGTCGTTCACCGCGGGGCCCTTGTAGCCGCGGCTGTAGGTCAGATAGCCCATGACGTCCGGCGTCAGATCGTACTGGGCGCCGAGGCGGTAGGAGAAGTCGTTGTCGCTGACCGAGCCCGCGACCGGCAAGATCGATCCGAACGGCGCCAAGGCGCCCGGAGCCAGAAAGCGGTCGGTGTCGGCTGAAATCTCTTCGCGGTTCAGGCGGCCGCCGGCGATCAGGCGGAACGCATCGCCCAGATGCAGCGTGCCTTGGGCGAAGGCCGCATAGCTCTTGGCCTCGACATTGGTGATGCTCACCTGGCCCAGCGTGCGGCCGGTGGGCAGCAGAGCCTGCAGGACGGCGCCCTGTTGCGTGTTGTTCGACGTCTGCCCGCTTCGGAAATAGTAGAGCCCGGCGACATATTCGAACATTTGCCCGGCGGGAGAGACCAGTCGGAACTCCTGGCTGAAGTTAGTGATCCGCCCGCCGCCGAAGTTGGAGTTGAGGAGGTTGACCTGGACGCTGTCGGAGTCGGCCTGGTTGCGGGTGATCAGCCAGCGATTGGCGGTGATCGAGGATAGGGTGTAGCCGCCCAGATCATAGTCGACCTGAGCCGAGGCGCCGTAGCTCTCGAAGGTGCTGTCCGCCGGGCCGTCGAGGCACGCACGGTTGTTGGTGTGGGACGCGACGATGCCGCACTTCGCCAGCTGCTGGGTCAGGAAGCTGCCCGGCGTGGAGTTCGAAATCGCCCACGTGCTGTCTCGCTGGCGGCTCTTGTCGTAGTCGGCGATCAGGTTGATCGACAGGTCGGCGCTCGGCTCCCACCGCAGGCGCGTGCGCACGCCCTTGGCGTCGTTGTCGTTGCGCCGGCCCTTGAAGACGTTCTCGTAGACTTGCGGCAACTGGTCCAGGTGGCCGGAGACCCGCAGCGCCGCGTCGTCGCCCAGCGGCAGATTGACCACTCCCTGCAAGACGCGGCTGTTGCGCGTGCCGATGTCGGCATGGCCCGCGCCCTCGAAGACGCCGAGCACGGGCGACTTGGTGGTGATGTTCAGGACGCCGGCCGAGGTGTTCTTGCCAAAGAGCGTCCCCTGCGGTCCTGCGAGCACCTCGACCCGCGACACGTCGAACAGTTGGACCGGCGACTGGGGATTGACGGCGTTACCGAGCGCCACGTTGTCGACCACGATCCCGACGCTGCCTTCGGCTGAGCGCGAGAAGGTGCGGGTGCCGATGCCGCGCACGGCCATGCCGCCGCTTGGAACCGGCGCCACGCCGAGACCAGGCACGGCGCGCACGAGATCGTCGGTGGAGGTGATGTTCTGCCGCGCCAACTGATCGGCGCCCACCGCCGTGACGCTGGCCGGCACGTCCTGCAGCCGCTCCTCGCGCTTGTTGGCGGTGACGACGATCTCGGTGACCGTTTGCTGGTCGTCCAAGGCGGCGGCCGGAGCGGCGTAGGCCAGGGCCAACAGACTGCAACTGCAGCTGAGGCCGATGATCATTTTCTTCATGAGGTCCCTCCCGTGAGCCCTTCAGGCTTCGGCGGGACATTCGTTCGGTTGCCATTTACAGTCAAGATAGACTGTTTTGAAACCTGGCTCACTCCAGACCGAGAGGTCCTCGGCGTGATGCATACACCTTAGAAGCAGGAAGAATTCGTCGCTGAAGCGGAGCTGCGCGTGAGGCCGGCATGACCGGGCCGACTATTTTCGGTCCAATCCGACTGTTCATAGAGCGCCAGTCTCGGCGGCCGCGCGATCGGACTAGGTCGTCCCCTGAGGTTCCGCGCCCGGCTCGTAGTGGGCGAACGGCAGGGCGCGGATGTCGTCGGAGGTGAAGGCGGGATTGGCCGGGTAGAGCGCGGCGTAGACCCGCTCGACGAAGGCGAAGTCCTCCGGGGTGTCGACGGTCCAGCGCAGGGCGCTGTCGTCGCGGTCCTGCACCAGCTCGCCCTGACTGAAGCGCTGCGGGTTGCGGTAGAGGAACGGGGTGACGTGTTCGCGGTCGTAGGGGGCGGTCGCTTCTCGCCCGGCGATCAGCAGGGCCTGAAGGTTGAAGACCTCGACGTCCAGGCCGCGCGGATAGCTGCGGCGCTGGCCGTTGGTGACATAGTCGGCGCCGAGCCTGTCCTGCAGCCGCACGCAGGCGTCGATCAGCTCGGGATCGGCCAGCGGGCAGTCAGCGGTCAGCCGGACCACCTTGCCCGCCACCCGGAACGCGCGGGTCGCTCCGACATAGCGCGCCAGCACGTCGTGCAGCGAGCCGCGAAACACGTCGACGCCGATCTGCTGGAGGTGCGCGGCGAGGGGGTCGTCGGAGGCGTCGTCGCTGGTGGCGACGATCAGCCGGTCCAGGGTCGAGCACCGGCGCAGCCGTTCGATTTGGCGTTCGACCATCGGCCGTCCCGCCAGCAGCTTCATGACCTTGCCCGGCAGCCGCGTGGAACTCATCCGCGCCTGCAGGATCGCCACCGCCATCGCCTGTCCTCTCGAAAGGGCCAAGGTTAGGAGCAGAGCGTTTAGCCGCTCTTAACCGCACCAGAGCGGCCTTCCGCGGGCTGCCCGGCGCGTCAGCCTTTACGCCGGTTCCCTGCTTGGGCTACGTCCCCCTAGGTCGCCGCGTGTGTCGGGCGACAACCTAGGATCGAGGTTTCCCATGATGCTGTCTGACGACGCTCGCGTGATCGCCGCCATCGAAAAACAGGCCGCCAAGGGGGCCTCGGTCGAGGCGGTGCTGGCCAGCCTGCGCGCTGGCCTGTCGCTCGACGCCTTCGGTCTGCTGATGATCGGGTTGCCGCGGAAAGATCTGCCGGCGCTCTCCAAACTGCTGCCACGCATGGCCGCCGACGAGACGCAGCGCAACTTCACGGGCGACGCCGGGGTGCCGCTGCTGGTGCAGACGGTGAGCTTCGTGCGGGCCCTGGCCTACAACTATGCGGCGCTGCGCAATCGTTCGCTGTCGGGCGCCAGGATCCTGGACTACGGCTGCGGCTACGGTCGCATCACCCGGATGATGTACTACTACGCCGACCCGGCGAAGATCTGGCCGGTCGATCCCTGGGACCTGGCGATCGACCTGTGCCGGGACTCAGGGCTGCTCGGCAATCTGGCTCAGTCCGACTACCTGCCGCAGAGCCTGCCCGCGCCGGAAGGCGGCATCGACGTGATGTTCGCCTTCTCGGTGTTCACCCACACCTCGCGCTCGGCCACCGACGCCGCGCTGGCGGCGATGCGCAAGCACATCGCCGACGATGGATTGCTGGCCATCACCATCCGCTCGCCCGAGTACTGGAGCGCCGACCCGCAATATGCGGCGAACGCGGCGCAGTTGACGAAGCAGCACGCTAAGGACGGCTTCGCCTTCGTGGCCCATCCGCGCAACACCGTGGAGGGCGAGGCGACCTATGGCGACACCTCCATGACCCTGGAGTTCCTGGCCGCCAACTATCCCGACTGGAAGGTCGTCGGAACCGATTGGGCGATGACCGACGTCTATCAGCGCTACGTCTTCCTGCAGCCGGCCTAGGTGGAATCGACATTCAGCGCATCCAGATGAGTGTGGCGGCGAGGTGGATGAAGC
>NZ_LMHT01000015.1 GCF_001429025.1 Phenylobacterium sp. Root700
GCCGCAACGCTCGCCGGCTTCGTCAGCGCCAAAGCCGACGCAGTTGTGTGAATCCCGTAGCCCGCTGGGGGAGGATCTGAACGCAACATATCGTCAGCGCCTCGCGACCAAGAGGCCCCTCCCCACACCCCAACGGGGAGAGGAGATAGAGCTAGAATTCCTCTCCCTCGGGAGAGGCTAGGTGAGGGGGCGGCGCGCAGCGGCGCGTCAGTTCTCGCCCCCACCAAAGCACCTCCCCTTCCATTCCCCCACGTAACGATCCGAACACTCACCGGATAAGATCCCCGGGGAGGACATCACCATGAACGCTGCCGCGATGAACGCGCTGCTGGCCAAGCAGAAGGCCGCGCATCTGCGCGACGGGGCGCCGAGCGCCGCCAAGCGGATCGAGCAGCTCAACCGCTGCATCGGCCTGCTGATCGACAACCGTAAGGCTATCGAGGACGCGCTGAACCAGGACTTCGGCTCGCGCAGCAAAGAGGCCACGGCCTTCACCGACATCGCCGCCTCCATCGGCCCGCTGAAGCACGCGCGCGATCACCTGACCAAGTGGATGGCCCCGGAGAAGCGCAAGCCCAGCCCGGCGATCCTGGGGCTATTCGGTGCCAAGGCGGAGATCCGCTTCCAGCCCAAGGGCGTGGTCGGGATCATCAGCCCCTGGAACTTCCCGGTGAACCTCACCTTCGCGCCTCTGGCCGGGGTGCTGGCGGCCGGCAACCGGGCGATGATCAAGCCCTCGGAGTTCACGCCCGCCACCTCCGAGCTGATGGCGGTGATGTTCGCCGGGGCGTTTTCCGACGAGGAGATCACCGTCGTCACGGGCGGGCCGGAGGTCGGCCAAGCCTTCTCAGGCCTGGCCTTCGACCACATGATCTTCACCGGGGCGACCAACATCGCCCGCCACGTGATGCGCGCGGCGGCCGACAACCTGGTGCCGCTGACCCTGGAGCTGGGCGGCAAGAGCCCGGTGATCCTCGGCAAATCGGCCGACATCGACGTGGCCTCGGCGCGGATCATGAACGGCAAGACGCTGAACGCCGGCCAGATCTGCCTGGCCCCCGACTATGTGCTGACCCCGCGCGAGAGCCTGGAGCCGTTCATCGCCGGGGCCCAGGGCGCGGTGGCTAAGATGTTCCCGACCATCAAGGACAATCCCGACTACACCGCCATCGTCGCCCAGCGGCACTATGACCGGATCAAGGGGTATGTGGACGACGCCCGCGCCAAGGGCGCCCGCATCATCGAGCTGAAGCCGGACGGCGAGGACCTGACCCAGCAGGAGCATCGCAAGATCGCCCCGACCCTGATCATCGACCCGACCGACGACATGCTGGTCATGCAGGAAGAAATCTTCGGCCCGGTCCTGCCGGTGAAGACCTATAGCGGCATCGACGAGGCCATCGCCTACGTCAACAAAGGCGATCGCCCGCTCGGCCTGTACTATTTCGGGACCGACGCGGCCGAGCGCGAAAAGGTGCTGGAAGGCACCACCGCCGGCGGGGTGACGATCAACGACGTGGTCTTCCACGTGGCCCAGGAGAACCTGCCGTTCGGCGGGGTCGGGCCGTCGGGCATGGGCAGCTATCACGGCGTCGACGGCTTCCGCGAGTTCAGTCACGCCAAGTCGATCTACTCCCAGATCAAGGCCGACAAACCCCTCCAACAGATGCGTCCGCCCTACGGCCCGGCCATCCGCAAGTTCCTGGAAGGCCAGCTGAAGCGCTAGGCGGGGCGCCCCACACTCGTCATCCTCCGGTCGTCTGCAAGACGATCCGGGGGACCCAAGCCGAGTTGCAAACCGACCACCGCCCTATGGGTCCCCCGGATCTCGCTGCGCGAGCCCGGAGGATAACGAGGTGGGTGGTGGACGCGCCAAAATCCCTCTCCCTCGGGAGAGGCTTGGTGAGGGGGCGGCGCGCAGCGGCGCATCGCCCCCCCCCTACGCCGAGGCCAAGCCCCGGCGGCGGCTGACCCGCACCGCCCCGCCGACCCCGGCGAAACCGATGATCATCATCGCCCAGGTCGCCGGCTCGGGCACCGCCGACACGCTGAGCGGCGAGGCGTCGAGCGTGGCGTTGTCGAAGGCCGCGCCGATCCCCGTGCCGCCGATCAGGATATGGAGCGGCTTGCCGAGGAAGCCGTCGCCAGCCCCGGTTTCGAACACCAGGCTGACGGTTCCAAAGCTCCCCGGCGCGATCGTGACCCCGCTGGTCGCGTCGCTCAGCTGGGCGAAAATCTGGCCCGTGCCGTCGAGCAGCCCGCCCAGCAGACCGATCTGGAACCCGAAATCGCCCGTGGCGTACTGCCGACGGCCGACGTCCATGGTCAGGGTATAGCGGGTGTTGGCCAAGATCGTGTGGCCGGCGACCTTCTGGGCCAGCATGGCGGGGTTCGAGGCTTTGGAAATGCCGTTCCCGTGCGCCCAACCGACGCCGGCGTGGGCCGCTTCATCGGTGAAGGACGCTGCGGTCGGATTCCAATGGCCGGTCGAGGACCCGCCCGAGGCGCCCCAGCCAGTAGGGCGCCGCCGGCGTGGCCGGGACGGAAATCGCCGTCGGCCTGGGACCAGCCGGCGTTGAAGTTCGCGTTCTCGAGCGCCACGGTGGCGGCGTGAGCGGCTCCGGCGGCGCCCAGCAGGGCCGCGCCGACGACAGCCGCGCCAATAATCTTATGCATGGGTGATCTCCCCCAATGTTGAAGCCGCAGGATCGCGGCGGGTCGGGGGATCGATCGGGGATTTGGCGGCCGCTCGCCAAACCGCCTGCGACGAGCGGCCGCGGTTTCTGCGACGAACGGGCGGGATTCGCCTGTCAGGCGTGCGGGCAACAAAAAACGCCGCCCTGACGGACGGCGTTCATGTCGTCGATTGAGGCTAGGCCTACTCGCCCGAGCGCAGTTGCTCGCGGGCCTGGGCCAGCAGTTCGTCCATCTTCATCCGGACTTCGCCTTCGCTGACGGCGACGCCCGAGCCCTTCAGGTCCTCGAACACCTTGCGCAGCACGTCGTCGTCGCCGGGCAGCTCGAAGTCGGACTTCACCACCGCCTTGGCGTATTCGACAACGCTGTCTTCCCCCAGACCCATCAGGCCTGCAGCCCATTCACCCAGCATGCGATTGCGTCGCGCGCCGGCTTTGAATTCCTGCTCCTGGTCGAGCTCGTACTTCTTTTCGAAGCCACGCTCGCGATCGTCGAAGGTCGTCATGTGTTCCCCAGTAGGCGGTAGATCGGGCGTTGCATATCCCTTGCGTCGTTCCCTCGCAACGTAAACGCATCAACAGGCGATGCGGCGCTTACGCCGTTTGCGCCGCAGCGCCCGTTCCGCTAATTTTAACCGGCCTCAGATGAGCGAGAGGGCCTTCGAGTCGGAGCCGCGCGCGTTGGGATCAACCGCGCGCGTTTTTCTTTTCCGAACAATGGCCAAGCCCTCGCTCTGGGAGAAGGCGCATATGACCACCCGCCGCAAGAAGATCTACGAAGGCAAGGCCAAGATCCTCTACGAGGGCCCGGAGCCCGGCACCCTTATTCAGTATTTCAAAGACGACGCCACAGCATTCAACGCCCAAAAGAAAGCAATTCTTGAGGGCAAGGGCGTCATCAACAATCGTATCAGCGAATACGTCATGGTGAAGCTGAACTCCATCGGGGTCCAGAATCACCTGATCCGTCGTCTGAACCTGCGCGAACAGCTCATCCGCGAGGTGGAGATCATTCCGCTGGAAGTCGTTTGCCGCAACGTGGCGGCCGGCAGCCTGTCGCAGCGCTTCGGCCTGCCCGAGGGCCAAGCCCTGCCGCGCTCGATCATCGAGTTCTATCTGAAGGACGACAAGCTCAACGACCCGATGGTCGCCGAGGAGCACATCACCGCCTTCAACTGGGCCTCGACCCAGGAGATCGACGACATGATGGCCCTGACCCTGCGGGTGAACGACTTCCTGACTGGCCTGTTCGCCGGCGTCGGCATCACCCTGGTCGACTTCAAGGTTGAATTCGGCCGGGTCTACGAGAACGACTTCGCCCGGGTGATCCTCGCCGACGAGATCAGCCCTGATTCCTGCCGCCTCTGGGACACCCAGACGAACGAGAAGCTGGACAAGGACCGCTTCCGCCGCGACATGGGCGACGTCATCGAGGGCTACACCGAAGTGGCCCGCCGGCTCGGCATCATGAAAGAGATGCCGACCGTCATCCAAGGAGGTCTCCACTAGTGCGCGCTAAAGTTCATGTGTTCCTGAAACCCGGCGTGCTCGACGTCCAGGGCAAGGCCGTCGAGAACGCCTTGCACGGCTTGGGCTGGCCGCAGGTCGAGGGCGTGCGCGTCGGCAAGACCATCGAGTTCGACCTGAAGGCCGAGAACGCCGAGCAGGCCGAGGCCGAGGTCAAACAGATGTGCGAGAAGCTGCTCGCCAACACCGTGATCGAAAGCTACCGGGTCGAGGTGGCGTGAGGGGCTCGGCGCTTCTCGCGCTGATCCCACTGCTCGCCCTTGCCGCCTGCGCGCCGGAACCACCCCCGGCGCGCCCAAGGCTGGCGCTCGATTGCAGCCTTCCCTACGAGACGCTCGCCGCCAAGGTCCTGGCTCAGCCGGGCCTGAAGCCCGCGCCGCAGGAGCGCGGCGAGCCCTATCGCTTCTACAATGTGGAAGGCGGCGGCGAGGCGTTCGTCCTGACGCAGGCCGGCGCACCCGGCCACCCGGCGATCCTCAAGCAGGAAGCCGTCCAGGAAAACGGCCGCAAGGTCATGCAGAACACCGGCTGCCCCTACGGGGACAAGGCTGGATTTGACCAGGTGATGGCCTATCTGCAAAGCCTCAGCGCCAGATGATCCGCACGCCAGATGCGGCACATCCGCCTCTCCCCTTTTCTGACGAAATCGCCTAGAGAACCGCCCATGAAAGCTGCCGTCATCGTTTTCCCCGGTTCCAACTGCGACCGCGACTGCAAGGTCGCCATCGAGCGCTCGACGGGCGCCAAGGTGGACATGGTCTGGCACGGCGACACCGCCCTGCCCTCCGGCCTGGATCTGATCGTGCTGCCAGGTGGGTTCTCCTACGGCGACTACCTGCGCTGCGCGGCCATGGCTTCGCTGTCGCCGGTGATGGCCGAGGTCCGCGCCGCGGCCGAACGCGGCGTCGCCACCGTCGGCATCTGCAACGGCTTCCAGGTGCTGACCGAGGCCAAGATGCTGCCGGGCGCCCTGCTGCGGAACGAGAAGCTGAAATACGTCTGCAAGCCGGTCGGCCTGGAAGTCACCAACGCCCAGACCCGCTTCACCGCCGCCTATAACGGCCGCCGCGAAGTCGAGATGACGGTCGGCAACGGCGAGGGCAACTTCTTCGCCGACGAGGAAACCCTCGACCGGCTGGAGGGCGAGGGCCAGGTGGTCTTCCGCTACCTCGACAACCCGAACGGTTCGTCGCGCGCCATCGCCGGCATCGTCAACGGCAAGGGCAATGTCCTGGGCCTGATGCCTCACCCGGACCGCGCCTTCGAAGAAGAACTCGGCTCGGCCGACGGCGCCCTGCTGTTCCAGAGCGCGCTCGCCAGCGCCTAGTTTCGGGCCAAGCCAAGATCTGAGAACGCCCGCGCGTCGCCATCGTCGGTGACGCGCCCGACGCCGCACGTCGGTAACAGCTATCAAAACAACGTTCGGTTCGCCGTACTCGTCACCAACGAGAACAAGGCGCCGTCACTGGCGGACGCCATACGGGAGGACCGAATATGAGCGACGGCTCCATCGACATCGCCCAAGAGGCGCGCCGGCAGGTGAGCGACATTCCGCTGGGCCAGCTGGACCCGGCCCAGCCTGAACTCTTCAGCGGCGACGCCATGTGGGAGCACTTCGCGCGCCTGCGCCGCGAAGACCCTGTGCATTTCACGGCCGAGAGCGCCCATGGCCCCTACTGGTCGATCACCAAATACAACGACATCATGGCCGTCGACACCAATCATCAGGTGTTCTCTTCGGCCGATGGCATCGTCCTACAGAGCCTGGAGTCCAAGGCCGAGAACGCCGGGCGCCCGAGCCGGCCGTCCTTCATCTCCATGGATCCGCCCAAGCACGACGTGCAGCGCAAGGCGGTCAGCCCGGCCGTGGCGCCCGCCAACCTCCACCTCATGGCCCCGGTGATCCGCGAGCGGGCCGGCGCCATCCTCGACGCTCTGCCGATCGGTGAGGAATTCGACTGGGTCGACCTGGTCTCCAAAGAGCTGACGGCCATGACGCTGGCCACGCTCTTCGACTTCCCCTTCGAGGATCGCCGCAAGCTCACCTACTGGTCGGACATGATGACCAACCCGCCCGGCCACGGGGTCTGCGAGAGCTGGGAGCAGAAGCGCCGGGAGATCGGCGAGTGCTTCGACGCCTTCGACGGCCTGTGGAACCAGCGCATCAACGCCCCGCCGCAGTCCGACATGATCTCCATGCTGGCCCATGCCGAGGCCACCCGGGACATGGATCCCCACGAGTACCACGGCAACGTCACCCTGCTGATCATCGGCGGCAACGACACCACCCGGAACACCATCTCCGGCTCGATCTACGCGCTAAACAAGAACCCGGAGCAGTACGCCAAGCTGAAGGCCAACCCCGCCCTGATCCCCTCGATGGTCTCCGAGACCATCCGCTGGCAGACGCCGCTGGCGCACATGGCCCGCACGGCGACGGAGGACTTCGAGCTCAGCGGCAAGCTGATCCGCAAGGGCGACCGGGTGGTGATGTGGTACGTCTCGGGCAACCGCGACGACGAGGTCATCGCCAATCCCGACAGCTACATCATCGACCGCGAGAGGCCGCGTAACCACCTGTCGTTCGGCTTTGGCGTGCACCGCTGCGTCGGCAACCGACTGGCCGAACTGCAGCTCACCATCATCTGGGAAGAGATCCTGAAGCGCTTCCCCAGCATCGAGGTGGTGGGAGAGCCGCTGCGCACCCACTCGGTGTTCGTGAAGGGCTACGAAACCCTGCCGGTGATCATCCACGGCCGTAACTGATCGAAGCTGGGCGGCGAGCTAGTCCTCGTCGCCCTCTTCGTCGCCGATCGCCTCGGTGACGAGCTTACGCCACACCGGATCGGTGTCGTCGACCAGATCGACGTCTTCCAGCAGGGCGACCGCGCCGCCGCCGTCCGGCGTGAGCAGGCCCAGCACCTCCATGGTCTCGCCGTCCTCGGTGTCGTGCGCCTCGGCCTGGACCACGATCGCGGCCTCTTCGCCGTCGTCGGTCCACCAGATCACCGGCTGCGGCAGCTCCATGTCGATGGGCCGGCCGTTCTGCGTGTCACCCAGCGCGAAGATCGCCACCCGCCGCTGCACGTCGTCCAGCGTCGCCAGCACCCCGACGAAGGGCTTCAGACGCGTCCAGTCGTCGACATCGAAGCCGGTGTCGTCGAAGCTTGGTTGTTCGTCGCTCATCAATCTGCCTCCACCGCATCCCGCACCGATCTCCACCCTGCGGGTAAAGACCAGATCAATGCGGTCGCCCACCACGCTCAACTCTAGCTGATCGCCATCCTGGCCGCTCGCGCCGCATGCGGGGATGTGCTCTGATTTTCGCGATCAGGGAGCAACGCAATGCCGACTTCCGTAAAAGACCTGCTTGCCGCCGCCAACGAGGCCGTACCGCGGATCAGTCCCGCCGAGGCGAAGAAGCTCATCGCAGATGAGAACGCGCTGGTCATCGATGTGCGCGACCCGCCGGAAGTCGCCGCGACGGGAAAGGTGAAGGGCGCGATCAACATCTCGCGCGGCATGATCGAGTTCCGCGCCGACTCCGATACGGCGTCCTACAATCCCGCGTTCCAGAAGGACCGCCCGATCATCCTCTACTGCGCTTCGGGCGGGCGTTCGGCCTTGGCCGGCAAGGCGCTGAAGGAGATGGGATACGAGCGCGTTCAGAACCTGGGCGGGTTCAAGGACGCCTCGGAGGGCGGGCTCGACATCGAACCGGCCTAGCGATCAGGCCGGGGTCGGCGGAACGGCGGGAAGCTCGGTCGGCGGCGTGTGCTTTTCGCCGAGCACCACCACGAGGCTGCCGACGAGGATCAGCAAGCCGCCAGCCCCCAACGCGAACGTCAGGTGATCGCCAAACAGCAGCACCCCGATCGCCGCGCCCATCAGCGGCTCGATATTGATGAAGACCCCGGCGCTGGCGCTGCCCACCCGCGCCGATCCGTATTGCCAGGCCGCGGTGGCCAGCAGGGTCGAGAATACGCCCTGCCCGACGATGCCCGCCCATGCCGCGGGGCTGAGGTCGAGCCTGGGCGCGCCATGCATGAAAAAGGCGATGGGCAGGATGGTCGCCGCCGCCACGACGATGGTCACGGCTGGAATGGCCATGGGGCTCGCTCCGATCGGGGCTTTGCGCACCACGAAGAGCCAGGCCAGGAAGATCAATAGCGCCGCCAGCGACAGCGCCACGCCAACCAGCGTTCCCGCGCTCCCCGGCTTTCCAGCGATCAGAAGCGCCCCCAGGGTCGCGGCCGCGACACCCACCCAGGACGCCGGGCTGACCCGCTCGCCGAGGAACCTGGCGCTGAGCGCGATCAGGGCGGGCATCACCCCGACCAGCAGCGCCGCGAGGGTGACGCTGACCCGCGCCAGCCCCTCGAACTGCACCAGGAAGGCGACGCCGTAGAGCGCGCCGGCCAGCAGCACCACCGGTGAGCCAAACAGCGCGCGCGTCTCGCGGTCGCGCAGGGCGAAAGGCAGCGCCGCCAGGGCGGCGACCGCGAAGCGCAGCAACACGACCTGCGCCGCATCGGTTTCGCGCAGTGCCAGCTTGCCCAGCGGAAAGCCCATGCCCCAGAAGACGCCAGCGGCGGCGAGCGCAAGAAAGGCGAGGCGTTTCATACCCGCTTCCTGCCGTATTCGTCCCACGAAGGCGATAGACGGCGTGCTCCGACCCCAGCGGCCCGATTGTCAAACCCAGGCGCCTGCGATCTAGTCCACGGCTCAGGACGACGGAGACCGAACATGGCTGAGAAAATGACGAACTTCGTCGCCGAGTGCCGCGCGCTGCGAGGCCAGTCCGATTGGCCCGCGCAGATCGCCGGCGCGATGAAGCGGCTGCTGGCCGCCGGCGACCTCACCGGAGAACTCCGCAGCGAGTTGGAACCGGGACAGCTTGCGAAGATCTATGTCCAGTCGCCGGACCTGACGATCTACTCGGTCTGGAGCGAAGGAGGCCTGCGCGGCCCGCCTCACGACCACGCCACCGATGCGATCATTGGGCTGGTCGAGGGCGTCGAGCAGTACAAGACCTATCAGGTGGACGGGGAGCATTGCGTCGAGACCGGGCTAAGGCGCGTCACGGCGCCGGCGGTGGCGGTCCTTGGCCAGGAGGCGATCCACGCCATGTGGAATGAGCCGGGCGAGACCGGCCTGTCCCTCCATGTCTATGGCAACGCTCATTTCGAGGCCCCCGACCGGCGGATGTGGGACCCGCAGACCTATGTCGAGACCGCATTCGACCACCGCCAGCAGTTCAAATGGACCAAGGAACTGACGGCGGCCGGCCAGGCGCCGATACCTGCGATTTAGTGGAGGGTGGCTGAGGCCTCCTCCCCGTCCCACATCCGCACCGGCATCGGGAAACCCGCATTGCCGAGCGCAATATTCAGGGTGCGCGCCAGCAGCATCGGCGCCTCGCGCGTCCTGACCAGGGGCGTCAGCAATTGCATGGCGACCTCGGGCGCGACCCGCGCCAGGCCGCAGGCCAGCACCACCCGCTGTTCGTCATGAGAATAGCCGCTGCAGGCCACGCAGTGGACCTGCATGGCGCGGGCGGCCTCGCGCTCGATACGCTCCATCATCGCGACGAACACCGAGGCGACCGGCCTGGACGCCACGTGGGTGAGGCTGGGCGCGATCAAGGCGCGCGGCTCGTCACCGACCATCCGGGCGCGGGCCCAGGTGCGCAGCCCCGCCAGGACCAGCTGTTCGGAGAGCGCCAGCCCGGCGGGTCCGATCCGCAGACTGGCGGCGGCGAGAGGTCCAGGTCGCATGGGGCGCTTCATATCAATTTGCGAATGACTCGCAATATCGATAAGCACGATACCATCGACGGTCAATGGCGCGCCGCGCGTCTGACCTGCGGCTTTGTCATGACCTGACGTCATGCACTAAGCAGTCCCCCGACTCCGCTGAGAGCGGCGCAAGGGAGCGGTCATGCAACATCGGATGGGTCTTGGAGAGCTGCTGGACACGGACGGCGCGCTGGTCGAGCGCGGCTGGGCCACCCAGGAGGTCCGCCGCTACAGCCGATCCGTGCTCAAGTCCCCCGATCCGCGCATCAAGGAATGGGACTATTACTGCGTCCTGACCGACGAGTTCGGCATCGCCCTCACCGTGGCCGACAACGGCCATATGGGCTTTCTCGGCGTCTCGTGGATGGACTTCCGCGCGCGCAGCTTCGTCAACGGCGGCGTCGGGACCCCGGCTCCGAACGGCGCGATGGACCTGCCGTCCAGCGCCGACCACGGCGACATCGTCCAGGTTCATCCGAAGATGCAGATCGCGTTTCGCCATGAACCGGGCGGCCGCCGCCTGACCATCGACGCCCCGGGCTTCGATAAGGGCCGCGGGATTTCCGGCGAGCTTTGGCTGGCCCAGCCGCCGATGGACCGGATGGTCATCGCCACCCCGTTCCCGGAGGTCCCAGAGGCCTTCTACTACAATCAGAAGATCAACTGCCTGCAGGCCAGCGGCCACATCGACTATGCCGGCGAGCGCTACGACTTCGCACCGGAGCAGGCCTTCGGGGTGCTGGACTGGGGCCGAGGCGTCTGGACCTTCGACAACACCTGGTACTGGGGCTCAGCCTCGGGCCTGGTCGACGGCAAGCCGTTCGGCTTCAACATCGGCTACGGGTTTGGCGACACCTCGGCGGCCAGCGAGAACATCCTGTTCTTCGACGGCAAGGCCCACAAGCTGACCGAGTTGACGTTCCATCTGCCGCAAGGCGCCCACGACAGCGCGCCCTGGCGCTTCACCTCCAGCGACGGGCGCTTCGAGATGACCTTCGAACCGATCGTCGACCGCGCCGCGTCCTTCGCGATGGGCGAGATCAGCTCGGCCCAGCATCAGGTGTTCGGCCGGTTTTCCGGCCAGGTGGTGCTCGACGACGGCGTGCGCCTGCAGATCCGCGACCTGATCGGCTTCGCCGAAGAGGTCCATAACCGCTGGTGATCAGGCGCCGCGTCCGGCCGCCAGCGCCCGCCTGACCTCATCAGGCGCCACCGATGGGCCGAACCGGCGGGTCAGCCGCTCCAGCGGTCCGCGCATGACGTTCGCGGCCTGACTGGGAACGCTGAAGAAGCGCGCCGCCATGTAGTACTGATACGTCACGACCCTGCGGGCATGCTCAGGCCCGATGCGTTCCAAGAGCGCTCCGAGTTCGGGCGGCAACTCCCGGTCTTCGGGGGGCAGGAAAAGCAGCCCGATCTCCCGACGCGCCGCCGGGCCGATCCCTCCCAAGCGCTCGAACACGGCATGGGCCTCGCTACGCGCGTCGGCCGCCAGCAACGTCTTGGCCTTCAGAAGCAGCACGTAGTTCTCGAATTCCGATCCGGGCTCACACAGCTTCAGGCCTTCGTCATAGAGACGCCACGCCGCCTCGAGATCGCCGCGATAGGCTTGAAGCTGCGCCAGAATCGGAAAGGCGGCGGCGAACGCCGTGCTGCCGGCGAAGGCCGCTTCGGCCAGCTCCTCGGCCAGGGCGACATGGCCGCGATGGACGGCGAGCAGCAGATCGGCCGCCGCCAGCCTGAAGACCGGATCGCCGACCAAGGCCGGCAGGCAGGCGAACACCAACGCCTCGATCTCGTCCTCGACCTTGGCCAGCCGCACCGGATCGAACACCTCGCCGCCTGTCCCCAGGACCAGATTGGCGAAGAGTTGCATCGCCCACATCAGCATGGCCCGCGGCTCGGCGGGGTCGAGCGCCCGCGCGCGGAGGAGTTGGTCCTTGTTCACCTGCCAAACCCCGCCGGCCCCGCCCAGCAAGATCGACGCGCCATGCATTCGCAACTGAAGCGGCTCGTCCGTCGGCCCCGGCGCGGCGTCCCCCCCTCCGGCGACATGCCGCCATAGCGCGGCGACCAGATTGTCGGCGAGGGCGGTGATCTGCGCCTGGTCGATCGGATCGCAGAACACCTCGCGGTCCGCGCCGACGATCTGGCCGCCTGGAACCGCCCGGAGCACGAAGGCCGCGTGCAGACGGTCCCGCCCGCCGTGGAAGCTGCCTTCGACGACGAACCGGCCCGCCGCCGCGTGCTCCGCCTTGGCGGTGCGCGCCTCCAGCGCGGCCTTCAGGCTGCGTAGGACCGTCTTGGCCTCGGCCCCGCCGCCCGCCTGGTCCAGGCCACGGATCGCGCCTACCCCGATCAGCCCATCCTGACCGGCGGCCTCCTGCTGGGCCGGCGCGATCCAGACGTAGCCCTCGCCGTACTGGGTGGAGATGAACCGGCGCACGCGGCCGTGGTCGTTCAGCTTCCGGCGCAGCCGGTTGATGACGAAATCCACATTGCGGTCGGAGCCCTCCGACCCCAGGGCCGACAGCAACTGATCCCGGGTCAGCAGTCGTTGGGGCCGCTCGACGAACAGCAGCAGCAGGGCACGCTCCTGACGCGTCAGGCGCACCGCCGCCCCATCATCGCGCTGGGCGACGAGGAAGCCGTCGTCAAAGGTCAGGTCGTGAAAGCGAACGCGTTCCATGGCCTGCACATCCTTCACGGAGTCACCGGCGCCGCCCATTCAAATACTGGCACAACAATCGGCCTCTATAGGACTGCATGGCGACTAAACCAAGCCGCGCGCCGCGGCCCTGAAATCCATAGGAGCTAGTCATGCATCGCTTGATTGTTTCGACTTTCGCCCTACTCGCCCTGATAGGAACCGCCGCACATGCCGAGCAGGGAACCATGCGCGTGCAGGTGCAAGACCTCAACCTCAACGCCGCGCCTGGGGCTCAAATCGCCCTGCGGCGCATCAAGTCGGCCTCGACCGTCTTCTGCGGCGGCGTGGTGACCCATCCCGTGGGTTCGGGCTTGGCCGAGGCGGCGTGCAGCAAGGCCATGACCGCCAAGGCGGTCGCCCAGCTGAACGCCCCGCTGGTCACCGCCCTCTACAGCCCGCAAAGCCAGGAGGGCGCGACCAGACTCGCCCAGCGCTGAGCGCCGGTTCAGGCCTGCTGCTGCTTCAGCGGCAGCAGCGCCAGGAAGCTGACCAGGGCGGCGACGGCCAGATAGATCCCGACCGGGACCAGGCCGCCCTGATTGGACAGCGCCTGGGCGACCATCGGGGTCAGGCCGCCGCCGATGATGCCGCCGACATTGAAGGCCATCGAGGCGCCGGTGTAGCGCACCCGGGCCGGGAACAGTCCCGGCAGGAAGGCGCCCAGCGGGCCGTAGACGAAGCCCATGGTCAGCAGGGCCAGCGACAGGAACGCCCAGCAGGCGAGCAGCGAGCCTGAGCCCATCATCGGCGCGATCAGGGCGCCGACCGCAACCGCCATGACGCAGCCCGACATCAGGACGCGGCGCGGGTTGGTGGCGTCGGACCAGTAGCCGGCGATCACGATGCCCAGCGCCATGAAGCCGATGGCGCCGAGCTGTATGCCCAGGAAGGTCTCGCGGCTGTAGCCCAGGGTCTGGACGCCGTAGCCCAGCGCAAAGGCGGTCGCGAGATAGAAGGTGGCGAAGCAGGCGACGACCGCGAAGGTGCCGGCCAGGGTCGGCGCGAGGTGACGCTTGAACAGTTCGGCCAGCGGCACGGCGGAGGGCTTTTCCTCCTCGAGCGCCTTGGAGAAGGCCGGGGTCTCGGTGAGTTTCAGCCGCACCCAGAGGCCGACGCCGACCAGCAGCACGCTGCCCAGGAACGGGATCCGCCAGCCCCAGGCCTGGAACTGCTCGGGGGTGAGCAGCATGCCGAGGAGCAGGAACAGGCTGTTGGCGGCGATGAAGCCGACCGGCGCCCCCAGTTGCGGGAACATGCCGTAGCGCGCGCGCCAGCCGGGCGGAGCGTTCTCGACCGCCAGCAGGGCCGCGCCGCCCCATTCGCCGCCGAGACCAAAGCCCTGGCCGAAGCGCAGCACGCAGAGCAGCACCGGCGCCAGCCATCCGGCCTGGGCGTAGGTCGGCAGGAAGGCGATGGCCACGGTCGATCCGCCCATCAACATCAGCGAGGCGACCAGGGTCGACTTGCGCCCGATGCGATCGCCGAAGTGGCCGAACACGATCGCGCCCAGCGGACGGGCGAAGAAGGCCACGGCCATGGTCGCGTAGGACGACAAGAGCTGCATCGAGGGCGAGGCCGAGGGGAAGAACAGCGGGCCGAACACCAGCGAGGCGGCGGTGGCGTAGATGTAGAAGTCGTAGAACTCGACCGCCGTCCCAACCAAGCTCGCCGTCAGGACCCTACGCGTCGACGGCGCCGTCGCCGTCGCTGAACTGCTCGCCATGCTATCCCCCACCTATGTGCGAACGGCTTCGCGCCTGGGACGCCGCAGGTCAAGTCGCCAGCGACGGGGCGCCGCGCTTGCCTTGCCCGTCCTGGTCGGCCAGATGGGGCCGCGCCACGCGCGGCGCGAGCTCGGACCTTGCCGCCCATGTCCTCGACCATCGAGCCGTTCCACGCCATCGCGATCAGCGCGATCGCCCATCAGCTGAAGAGCCAGGGGCGCTCGGTCATCCACATGGAGTTCGGCCAGCCCTCGACCGGCGCGCCGAAGGCGGCGATCGCCGCGGCCCACAAGATCCTCGACACCGACCCGATGGGCTATTGGGAGAGCCCGGAGCTGAAGGCGCGGATCGCCCGGCACTACAAGGAGGTCTATGGCGTCGAGGTTCGCGCGAACCAGTTGATCCTGACCTGCGGCGCCTCGCCGGCCCTGGTGCTGGCGCTGTCGTCATGCTTCTCGCCGGGCGACCGGGTGGCCTTGGCGCGGCCGGGCTATGTCGCCTACCGCAATACCCTGAAGGCCCTGCACATGGTTCCGGTGGAGCTGGCCTGCGGGCCGGAGGAACGCTTCCAGCTCAGCGCCGCGCGGCTCGCCGCCCTCGATCCCGCCCCGGCCGGGGTTATCCTGGCCAGCCCAGCCAACCCGACCGGCACCATCATCCCCGCCGCCGAACTGGAAGCCATCGCCCAGGTCTGCCGCGAGCGCGGGATCAAGATCATCTCCGACGAGATCTATCACGGGCTCAGCTATGTCGAGCCGGCCAGCTCGATCCTGGAGTTCGAGCCGAGCGCCCTGGTGGTGAACAGTTTCTCGAAATATTTCAGCATGGCCGGCTGGCGGCTGGGTTGGCTGCTGAACCCGCCCGAGCATGTCGAGCGGGCGCGGGCCTTCATGGGCGCGCTGTTCCTGACCCCACCGTCGCTGGCGCAGCACGCGGGGCTGGCGGCGATGGACAGCCGTGAGGAACTGGGGGGCCACATCGAGGTCTACCGGCGTAACCGGACCCTGCTGCTGGAGGCCCTGCCTGATCTGGGTCTCGACGCCATCGCCCCGCCGGACGGCGCCTTCTACATCTATGCCGACGTCGGCCACCTGACGCGCGACAGCCTGGAGTTCTGCCAGACCCTGCTGCGCGACACCGGCGTCGCCACTGCGCCGGGCGTCGACTTCGACCCGGTCGAGGGCGGGCATTTCATCCGCATGAGCTTTGCGGTCTCGACGCCGGAGATCGAGGAGGCGCTAAGGCGCCTGAAGCCGTGGTTCACGAGCCGCAAGCGCCTGAGCGCCTGACGACGCTACTTCTTGGGGGTGATCGGCGAGAGGAACGACTTGGTCGCTTCGGCCGGCTTGTCTTTCACGGTCTTCGGCTTTCGGACTTCGCGATTGCTCTTCTTTTGGCCTTTGGCCATGGGACGTTCCTTTCAGGAAACGGGATGAACCCGGGTGTTCAGACGTCGGTCGCGCGAGCTTCCGCAGAGGCGGCGAGCGCCAGTTGCGAGCGCTTGCGGGCATAGGTCTGGTCGGTGGTGAAGGCGCTGACCGCGCGCCGGTGATGGCGGTCGCGCTCCAGCGAATGGAATTGCTGTCGCAGCAGGCGGAAGACCCAGACCTCGGCCCCGACCTCGTCGCTTGCGGTCATCGCCAGCGCCCGGGCGGCGGCCAGGGTTTCCTGCACCAGAGCCTGAGCCTCGTTGGCGTCGCGCGTCATGCGGTTCGCCCAATCGAGAAGACGCGGCTCCAGCGCCATGATCTCCTGGCGCTTCTCCTGAGACAGGGTCGTCATGCGCAGACCGCCAGCGCCCAACGCCCTTCGGACTGCAACCGAAGGGGACCTTCTTTGATCGGCGTCATACTTGCGGCTTTCCGGAGCGGAGGCGAAGACGCGCGACGCACGTCGGTTTGCACCCTTCCCGACCACCGGTCGGCATCCGTTACGGGAACCTACCATGTCGCCGCCCGAACGGCGCATGATATCGCCAGGGCCCACCCGGCCGGAGGCAGACCTCTTTACGGGATTTTCTGGCGGACGTCCGGCCGAGCGCCCATACTCCCAGCGTGCGCCGTCGAACCTGCGCCGCCAGCCAAACGGTTGAGCCTGTTCGACGCGGCGCCCCTTCGAGACAACAATGCCCACGCTCTTCATCGCGTCCGCCGCCTGCGTGCTGGCGGCGATCGGCGTTTCCGCCTTCTTCGCCCTGCGCCGACCGGGACGTCGACATTGAGTCCGGCCAAGCGCGCCACCGCGCCGGTCCGCACCTTCCGGGCCAGCCTGCGCGGCGGCGTGTGGGAAGTAACCCGCGACTACGTCTTCTACGGCGACTACCTGACCCGCGAGGAAGCGATCGACGGCGCCTGCAAGGCGGCGCGCTCCGTCGAGGCGTCCGGCGGGTCGGCCCGCGTCATGGCGACACCCAGCGACACGCTCATCGCCCACCAAATTCCGCGCTTCAAGCCATGAGCGGCGGCGGCGCCCCCGAGGCCCCCGCGCCAGAGCCATGCACCGGCGTGCACGTCGTTGCACGCCAATGCGCACCCGCATCGGAAGGACTACGTTAGATTGGCGTGGCAGCTCGGCGTCCACGCGTCGCCGAACGGGTGAGGCGCGAACGCTCGGAGTTTCGCGCCTCCAGCGTAGCGCCGTCCCTGGGGGGGCGGCGCCACGCACCCCCTCCCGAACCCCTTCATTCAAGCCCGTAGCTGCATCAAGACCGCGGGGCGCTTAGGCCTGCGGACCGGCTGGAAACCAGCGCTTGGGCGCGGCGCGCGGCCGCAAGGCGCATTCCAGGGCCTCTGCCCTATCGCGCACCGCGCCGAGTCCGGCTATTACGCGCGCATGAGCGCTCAGCCTGCAAAGACCCTCCGCGAAACCGCCGCCGAGTACGGCCTGAAGTCGGAAGAATACGACGTCATCCTGCAACGCCTGAACCGGGAGCCGAACCCAGTCGAACTGGGCGTGTTCTCGGTGATGTGGAGCGAGCACTGCTCCTACAAATCCAGCAAGAAGCACCTGGGCAAGTTCCCGACCACGGGACCCCGCGTGATCTGCGGACCAGGTGAGAACGCCGGCGTCATCGACATCGGCGACGGCCAGGCCTGCATCTTCAAGATGGAGAGCCACAACCACCCGTCCTACATCGAGCCCTATCAGGGCGCGGCGACCGGCGTCGGCGGCATCATGCGCGACGTCTTCACCATGGGCGCGCGCCCCATCGCCCTGCTGAACGCCCTGCGTTTCGGCGATCCCAGCCATCCGAAGACCAAGCGCCTGGTGTCGGGCGTGGTCAGCGGCATCGGCGGCTACGGCAACTGCGTGGGCGTGCCCACCGTGGCCGGCGAAACCAATTTCCATCGCGGCTATGACGGCAACATCCTGGTCAACGCCATGTGCGTGGGCCTGGCCGACGCCGACAAGATCTTCTACTCGGCCGCCCCGGCCGCCGGCCTGCCGGTCGTGTACTTCGGTTCGAAAACCGGCCGCGACGGCATCCACGGCGCGACCATGGCCTCGGCCGAGTTCGACGACGCCTCCGACGAAAAGCGCCCGACCGTCCAGGTCGGCGACCCCTTCGCCGAAAAGCTGCTGATCGAAGCCACCCTGGAGCTGATGGCTTCGGGCGCGGTGGCCGCCATCCAGGACATGGGCGCGGCGGGCCTCACCTCGTCGTCGGTCGAGATGGCCGGCAAGGGCGGGGTCGGCATCGAGCTCAACCTCGACATGGTGCCCCAGCGCGAAGACGGCATGAGCGCCTATGAGATGATGCTGTCGGAAAGCCAGGAGCGCATGCTGGCGATCCTGAAACCCGGCCGTGAGGCCGACGGCCAGCGCATCTTCGAGAAGTGGGGCCTGGACGCCGCCACCATCGGGATCACCACCGACACCGGCCACATGGTGCTGAAGCACCAGGGCGAGATCGTCTGCGACGTGCCGCTGGCCCCGTTGTTCGACGACGCCCCGCTGTATGATCGTCCGTGGGTCGCGACCCCGGCCCAGCCGCGCCTCACCGCAGCCGAGGTTCCGGCGCCCGCCGACTACGCCGGCGCGGTGCTGAAGCTGATGAGCGCGCCGGACATGGCCTCCAAGCGCTGGCTGTGGGAGCAGTACGATCGCCACGTCATGGCCGACACCCTGGAGGACAGCGCCACCGGCGCCGACGCCGGGATCGTGCGCGTGCATGGCTCCAGGAAGGCCCTTGCGGTCACCTCCGACTGCACCCCGCGCTATGTGCTGAACGACGCCTATGAGGGCGGCAAGCAGGTGGTCGCCGAAGCCTGGCGCAACCTGACCGCGGTCGGCGCAGATCCGATCGCCATCACCGACAACCTGAACTTCGGCAACCCCGAGCGCCCCGAGATCATGGGCCAGATCGTCCGCGCCATCGAAGGCATGGCCGAAGCCTGCCGGGCGCTCGACTTCCCGGTCGTGAGCGGCAACGTCTCGCTCTACAACGAGACCAACGGCCAGGCCATTCCGCCGACCCCGACGGTCGGCGCCGTGGGCCTGATCCCCGACTATGCGCGCCGCGCCGACTTCGCGGGCATGAAGGCGGGCGACGCCCTGGTGCTGGTGGGCGACACCACCGGCGAGCTGGGCGCCAGCATGTACCTGCGTGAAATCGTCGGTCGTGAGGACGGCGCCCCGCCGCCGGTCGATCTGGCGCAGGAGCGCAAGGTCGGCGACATCATCCGAAACTTGATTCTCTCGGGCCAAGTCACTGTCGTGCATGACCTTTCGGATGGCGGCCTGATCGCCGCCGCCGCCGAGATGGCGCTGGCCTCCAAGCTCGGCCTCAACCTGACAGCGCCGGAAGGCGTCGCCGTTCACGCCGCCCTGTTCGGCGAGGACCAGGCCCGTTACCTGATCGCCGTGAGCGACCCGGCGGCCGTGCTGGACGCCGCCAAGGCGGCTGGTGTGACAGCCAGTGTGATCGGCCAGGCCGGTGGCGATGACATCGCCGTCGAGGGCCTGTTCGCCCTGCCGCTCGCCAAGCTCCGGGACGCTCACGAGGGCTGGATGCCGGCCTATATGGGCGGCTAGGACACATTAAAACCGGCGGCCGATTGGATCGGCCGCCGGCGCTCTATCTCTGCCTTATGCTCGACGTCCGCCTAGACGGCCCGCGACGTCGACGGCCGCGCCCGGTTCGACCGGATCGCCGCGCCCAGACCAAAGAAGCCGATAATCATCATCGCCCAAGTCGCCGGCTCAGGAACCGCGCTCACGGGCGGAATCACCGGAGGCGTCACGACCGGCGGCTCCGGCGTGACCGGCGGTATCGGCGGACCTGGTGGGATCAGCGGCACGACGGGCGGCCCGACCGGCGGAACCGGGGGACCAACAGGCGGAACGGGGGGACCGACAGGCGGCTCGACCGGCGGAACCGGAGTCTCTCCGCCGCCGCCGGGCGGTTGACCACCGCCACCGCCACCACCACCGCCGCCGCCAAAGCCGCCGCCACCCGGACCGCCCGGACCACCGAAGCCAATCGGCCAGCCGGCGCCTGGAGCGCCTAGAGCCGGAGCGCCTTCGTTGGCGGCGAGTTGGGTGGGCGCAAGCTCGCCCACGGGTTCGGGCCCGGCGATCTCGTCCAGCAAGCGCTGGGCGGCGGGTTTCGCCTCCGGCGGCAGGGCTGTCTGGATCGACGGCGCGCGGTCGCAGTCGATCGAAGGCGCCGGAGGCAGGGCCCCGGTGCGCATCTCATAGGAGGACTCGAGAAGCTGTTTCGACGGAAGCGCCGGCTTCGCGGCCGCCACGATCAGGCGAGCCTTGCGGACGACCGGCTTACGGACGTGGTGCACAGGGGTCGTGGCGCGAACTGCGGGCTTGCGAACGGTCGGGCGAGCCTTTGGCGGCGCAGCCGGCCGAGCGTCGAACGCGCGAACCTTCGGGAAACAATCCTCGGCGGCGGCGGGTCCGACAACGGTCATCCCCAACAAAGCGCCTGCCACTACATAACGAGATAAAGCCATGGCTCCGTTCCACACACGACGAGATATCGGGTGATATCCATGTACAAATACGTTCGTTCCGAGCGACCCCACCCAAGGAGCGGCGAGGTCGTCGCCCGGACGGCTGTACTTAGTACGGACAGCACCCAAGCTTAGATGTTCTGTAGAGCAACATAGGCGCCACGAGAACCGGCGCCAGAAACGAACCTTGTAAACAATTGTATTGTTGGCGGAAAAATCGCCAGCACGGCGAAATCGCGGCTAGTTTTCGGCGATGATCAGCTCAAACGCGCCGCTCAGATCCGCGAATCTGCACGACGATGGCCGCGATGCGATCTATTCGGCGCTCTGCCCTGGGCGATCGTGCCGTTTTGGGGACGGCCCCGCGGCCGACGAGCCCCCGAAGTCCATCACACACATGGTGGAATAGTCCCGATGCGGGCCGCAACTGACGCCGACCGCCTCGAAGCTGGCATGGAAGATGTTGTGGCGGTGGCCGCGGCTCGGCACGCCGCTGTCGATGATGAGTTCGCGCACGGTGTCGGCCGCCGTCGGCGGGCCATAGGCGATGTTCTCAGCCGCGATCGCGGGCTGGACACCATGACGCCGCAGCCGATCGTAGAAGCGCTCTCCGTCGGGCCCGCTGTGACCGATATGGCCGCCCGGACCCTGGACCTCGACATGTTCAAGCGCCGCGGCGGCCAGCTTGTCGTCCGGCTGCAGGGGCGGCAAAGGCGATTGGCGCTGGAGAGCCTCGATGGCTTCGGCGCGCGCCTCCGGGTCGTCCGGCTGGCCGCCTGCCTGGAGCGAACGCCCCCAGTCGGTGATCGGTTGAAGCATCAGCCGCCGGGCATATTCCTGCGGGTAGGCCCGCGCGAAATTGATCTCGGCCAGGATCGCATCTTCCATCGGTCCGGCGAACGCCGTCGGGGCCGTGAAGGTCAGCGCGACGCCAACCAGAAGTCCCGCATATGTCGGAAAACGAAGATGCAACTTGACCGCCCGCCAGATGATTTGACAGGCCTATCGTGCGACTTTCGCGTGTAAACGTTCCTAAGTTTGTTGGTTGATTAATACAGTTAAAAATTCACAAACACGATTGAGTTCGCACAGAATCCACGAAATTCGAACAAATACATCACCACGACTTAAAATATATACTCGCATAACCCACGATCACTATCGTTAATTTGGTTTGTAAACTTGAGACGCGACAAGCATCGCCAACATGTTACGCAAACAACGCTGCACTCCCCCGCCGCGCCGCCACCGCTTTCATCCTTTTCGGACAACATGCTGCTCAGAACGCTAACCGCCGGCCTCGCCTGCACGCTCCTCCTGGCTGGCTGTGAGCGCCAGAAGGATGAAGCTTTCGAAGGCCAGGTGCGGGCCTATCTGCTGGCCCACCCCGAGGTCCTTCAGGAAGCGGCCGTCAAGCTGCGGCAGAAGCGGGCCCTGGCCGCCGCCGGGGCGCTGAAGCGCGCCCAGGCGCGCCTGGAGCGGGACCCGCGCGATCTGGTCGCCAACCCGGATGGCGGCGTCACGGTCGTGCAGTTCTTCGATTACCGGGACACCTACTGCCGGGCGGTGGCCCCAGAGGTCCTGAAGCTGATCGCCGAGAACCCCGACGTCCGGTTTGTCTTCAAGGAGCACCCGGTCTTCGGCAGCGCCTCGGACGCCGCGGCCAAGGCGGCCCTGACCCCGCAAGGCAAGGCCAAGGGCCTGGAGCTCTATCGCAGCCTGATGAGCCTGAAGACGCTGACCGACGCGCGGCTCGACACCGCCATCCGCGCCGCCGGCCTCAATCCGCAGGAGGTTCGCGAGGCGATGGGCGAGCGCGCCATCACCCAGCAGATCGCCGACACCCGCGCCCTGGCCGCGGAGATCCAGGTCAAGGGAACCCCGACCTTCGTGGTCGGCGGCCAGATGATCCAGGGCGCGGATGTCGACCAGCTGCGCCAGGCGATCAAGCGCGCCAAGAGCATGTCCTATCAGGCCCTGGCCGATGCGCCGGCGATGAGCACCCTGCCCGCCGCCCCGCGCTAACGGCTAGTCCGTCGCCTTGGTCAGCAGTTGCAGCGCGGCCGCGGCGAAGGCCCGCATGTTCTCCAGCCGGTCGCTCTCGCCGGTCTCGATGGTCATGGCGAAGTCCATCGGCCCGGCGATGGCCACGCAGGTGTGCCCGGCGGCGTCGCCGTAGGGATTGCCGGTCGGCCCGGCCGCGCCGGTTTCCGACAACCCCCAGGTCGCCCCGAACCGCTCGCGCACCGTGCGGGCCAGCAGCAGGGCGTAGGGCTCGCTGGCCGAGCGCATGCCGCTCAGCGCCTCCTTCGGGATATCCATCAGCAGGACACGGGCCTTGGGCGTGTAGACCACGCCCCCGCCCAGGAAATAGGCCGAGGCGCCCGGCACGCCGAGCAGCGCCGCCGAGATCAGCCCGCCCGACGAGCTCTCGGCGACCGCCACGGTCTCCTTACGGTCCTTCAACCGCCGCCCAAGGATCTCCGCCTGCGCCATCAGGACCTGCATCTCGTCGCTCCATCGCCTACCGTCACATCTGACCAGACCTTGGCGACCCCGCCGGGCGGTGTCCATCGGCGTCGAAGGACGCGCGGCCGGGGAACCGGCCGCGCGCCGTCCGTCAGGCGGCCGGTTCGCGCAGGCGGCGCGCGGCCGTCACCATGTTGACCAGGGCCGGGCGCACCTCCTCCCACTTACGGGTCTTCAGGCCGCAATCGGGATTGACCCACAGCTGGTCGGGGGCGAGCCGTTCGCCGGCCTTGCGCAGCAGCTCGACCATCTCCTCGACGGTGGGCGTGCGCGGCGCGTGGATGTCGTAGACGCCCGGCCCGATCTCGTTCGGGTACCCGCCGCCGGAGAAGGCCTCCAGCAGCTCCATCTGCGAGCGCGCGGTCTCGATGGAGATGACATCGGCGTCCATGGCCGCGATGGCCTCGATGATGTCGTTGAAGTCCGAGTAGCACATGTGGGTGTGGATCTGGGTCTCGTCGCGCACCCCGCTGACCGCCAGCCGGAAACACCCGATCGCCCAGCCGAGATAGACCGGCCAATCGGCCCGTTGCAGCGGCAGGCCTTCACGCAGCGCCGCCTCGTCCACCTGGATGATCTTGGCGCCCGCCGCCTCGAGGTCGACGACCTCGTCGCGCAGCGCCAGCGCGATCTGCCGGCAGGTCTGGCTGCGAGAGATATCGTCGCGGACGAACGACCACTGCAGGATCGTGACCGGCCCGGTCAGCATGCCCTTCATCGGCAGATCGGTCAGCGACTGGGCGTAGGCCCACCAGCCGACGGTCATCGGCGCCGGCCGCGAGATGTCGCCGAAGATGATCGGCGGCCGCACGCAGCGCGAGCCGTAGGACTGCACCCAGGCGTTCTGGGTGAAGGCGAAGCCTGACAGGCGCTCGCCGAAATACTGGACCATGTCGTTACGTTCGAACTCGCCGTGGACCAGCACGTCCAGCCCGATCTCCTCCTGCCAGCGTACGGCGTCCAGCGTCTCGGCGCGCAGGAAGGCGTCGTAGTCGGCGTCGCTGAGCGCGCGCTTGTCGTGGGCCGCCCTGGCCTTGCGCACCCCTTGCGTCTGCGGGAATGAGCCGATGGTGGTGGTGGGATAGGCCGGCAGGTTCAGCCGCGCGGCCTGCGCCGCCCGGCGCTCGGAAAAGTCACCCTCGCGCCGCGCCATCCGCGGCGTCACCGCGTGCACCCGGGCCTGGACCGCCGGGTCGTGGATCTTTGGCGAGCTACGGCGCGACGCCACGGCGGCGTCGGAGGCTTCAAGCTCGGCGCGGACGGCGCTGCGCCCCTCATTGAGGCCGCGCCGCAGCACGTCCAGCTCCTCGACCTTCTGGGCGGCGAAGGCCAACCACCCGCGAACATCGGGGTCCAGGGCGCTCTCCTGGGCCAGGTCGAGCGGGGTGTGCAGCAGCGAGCAGGACGGCGCGAGGATCAGGCCGCGCCGCTCGGCCGCCGCCGGCTCGAGCCGTTGCAGCAGGTTGGAGAGGTTGGCCCGCCAGATGTTGCGGCCGTCGACGACGCCGAGCGACAAGGTCAGGTCGGCCGGCGCCTGGGCCAGCGCATCGGCCAACTGGCCCGGCGCCCGCACCAGGTCGAGGTGCAGCCCGCTGACCGGCAAGGTGACCGCCGTAGACAGATTGGGACCCAGACCGCCGAAATAGGTGGTCAGCATGATCTTCAGCCCCGGCGCGGCGTCGGCCAGGACGCCGTAAGCCCTGCGAAGGGCGGCCCGCTCGACGTTGGTCAGGTCCAGCACCAGGCAGGGCTCGTCGAGTTGCACGCTCTCAGCGCCGGCGGCCGCCAGGCGGCGGAGCAGTTCGGCATAGACCGGCAGCACCCCGTCCAGCAGCGACAGCGGATCAAGCCCGTCCTGCGTCGCCTTGCCGAGCTTGAGATAGCTGACCGGCCCGACCAGCACCGGACGCGTCGTCACGCCCAGGGCCTTGGCCTCCAGGAACGCGTCGACCGGCTTAGTGGAGGTCAGTTCGAACGTCTGGCCGGGCGACAGACGCGGGACGACATAGTGGTAGTTGGTGTCGAACCACTTGGTCATCTCCTGGGCCGGCAGGTCGCCGCCGTGGGCGTGGCTGTGGCCGGCGCATGCCTCGATCACCGCGCCGCGCCCGCGCGCCATGGCGAAGTAGGTTTCGAGCGGAGTTCCCACGGCGCGATAGGCTTGCGGGACCGCGCCCAGCACAGCGCTCATGTCCAGCACGTGGTCGTAGAGCGAGAAGTCGTTCGACGGGACGTGGTCGACGCCGAGCGAGCGCTGGCGCGACCAGGCGCCGGCCCGCAGGGCGCGCGCCTCGTCCTCCAGCGTCTCGGCGCTGGATTTACCGGACCAGTAGCGCTCCAGGGCGAACTTCAGTTCGCGGCGCGGGCCGATGCGGGGAAAGCCCAGGGTGGCGATGGTGACAGGCATGAGTGGTCCTCCACCGGCGGCGCGAGGCGGCCGGTCTGCTTGGAATGGCGATGGAAGTCGGAAGGCGGTCTGGCTTCGGGCCGGTCGTCAGGGACCGGCCACGCGCATTCGCTCGCGACGGAAGGACGGCGGCAGGTAGGTCATCGGCTCAAAACCCCAGTAAGCCGGGGGAGCAGCCAGGCGGACGCCAGCGCGCGCGGACACGCCAAGGCGGCCGCGACATGCAGCGACCGTCAGGACACCCCGCCCGAGGACGTTATCTGTCGCGGCAGGTCTCCTGGCTCACGGGTCATAGCCGCCTGTCCGGGCCTTCCCGACGCCTTTCGGCGCCAGTGACACGAGTTGAACAGGCCGCTCACCGCGTACAGTTGCGGGGGCAGCTCCGGCGTCGAACCGGATTCCCTCTTAGCCGCCGCCCTCACAGGCAGCGGAACCTCGACCCCCGCAGCAGACACCTGGGAGGGGAAAACGTCAAGCTCGATATAAAGATATCTTTATATCTCTATGCGATCACGCCAGACGATAGGTCCGCCGGGCGACATCGCGGAACAGCAACGCCTTCTCCTCAGTCGAGGCCCCCGCCGCCAACCGCTTCAAGGCGTTCCAGAGCGTGCGGTAGTCGCAGGACACCTGATCGACCGGGAAATTGCTCTCGAACATGCAGCGCTCGGCGCCGAACAGTTCGATGCAGGTTTCGATGTAGGGTCGCCATGCCTGGGCCAGCTCCTGCGAACTGGCCGGGGTCTCGCGCTTGTGGAAGCCGAACCCGCAGATCGCCATGCCCAGGCCGCCTAGCTTGACGACGACGTTCGGGCTCTTGGCCAGCTCCGTTAGATCAGCCTTCCAGATTTCGAACACCTCGGCGCGCCGGCCCTCATAGGGACCGATCCCCAGCGGCCCGCCGACATGGTCGAGCACCAGCACCGTCTCGGGGAAAGCCCGAGCCAGGTCCGTGACTTCGGGAAGCTGAGGATGGAACTGCCAGGCCTCGAACGACAGCCCATGATCGGCGAGCCGCGCGTAGCCCTCGCGGAAGGCCGCCGAGCCATAGAGGCCCTTCGGCGGATTGGTGTGGGCGTTGCGGACCGCCTCGCTGGCGTCCCAGGCGCCGGCGTGGCGCACGCCCCGGAAACGGTCGCCGCCGGCGCGGATGTGAGCCTCCAGCACCGGCTCGACGGCCGCCCCGAGGCTAAGGTCCGCGAACCCCACGATCGCGGCGCAGGCGCGCATTTCGCCGTAGCGGCCGCTGGCCGACATCGCCGCTACGCCGTTGACCGCCTCGGTCTCGCCGACCGGCGCCAGCGCCCGCGGCCCTTGCGCGCGATAGAACGAATTGCACTCGACGAAGACCGTACTCTCGATGCGGTGCCCCGACCCGGTGTCGGCGTTCAGCTCCTCGATCAGGTAGCGGCTGGCCGGGTAGTCCCACAGGTGGTGGTGCGGATCGCAGATCGGCAGATCAGGCTCCAGGATCGCCTCGACTTGCTGCATTCGCCCTCCTCCTCGGCCCGCATGATTTTCTTGGCTTGCGCGGCCATCGCGGCTCATGATGCCCGCCAATTACAAAGACCGCCATTTTTCGGGAGGATATTTCATGGACGCCCAATCTCAGTGGACAGGGCTGGACGCTGGTCGCCTGGACCGCATCGCCGACCACCTCGAGCGCAACTACATCGCCCCGCAGAAGATCATGGGCTGCCAGATCGCCGTCGCCCGGCATGGCCACATGGCCTATCAGAAGTCCTTCGGCTCCATGGACCTGGAGCGGAACAAGCCGATGGCCGACGACGCCATCTTCCGCATCTATTCGATGACCAAGCCGATCACCTCGATCGCGCTGATGACCCTTTATGAAAAGGGCTATTTCCAGCTCAACGACCCGATCAGCCGCTACGTCCCGTCATGGAAGAACCACCGCGTCTGGGTTTCCGGCGAGGGCGAGGACATGGTCACCGAGGCGCCCAAGCGCCCGGTCTCGTTCCGTGACGTGCTCAGCCACAGCGGCGGCTTCACCTATGGCGGCGGACTGCCCGGCGTCGGCATCCAGCATCTGGTCGACAAGACCTATCGCGAGCTGAAGATCCGCACCTTCGGCGGCCTGGATTCGCCCGGCGCCTTCCTCGACAAGCTTTCCCAGGTGCCGCTGCTCTACCAGCCCGGCGAGCGCTGGATGTACTCGCTCTCCACCGACATCTGCGGCGCCCTGGTCGAGCTGATCTCCGGCAAGCCCTTCGCCCAGTACCTGCAGGACGAGATCTTCGGCCCGCTCGGCATGACCGACACCTCGTTCTTCGTCGCCCCCGACAAGGTCGACCGCTTCTGCGCCAACTATCAGCGCGGCCCCGACAAGAAGCTGCAACTGATCGATGATCCGGCCACCAGCGCCTTCACCAAGGAGCCGGCCTTCAAGTCGGGCGGCGGCGGCCTGACCGGCACCACCGCCGACTACATGAAGTTCTGCGAGATGCTGCGCCGGGGCGGTGAACTGGACGGCCACCGGGTCATCGGGCCGCGCACGCTGGCGATGATGCACATGAACCACCTGGCCGGCGGCAAGGACCTTTCGCAGGTCGCGCTCGGCTCGTTCTCCGAAACCTCCAACGAAGGCGTCGGCTTCGGCCTCGGCTTCGCGTCCAGCATGGACGAGGTGTCGACCGGCTCGCTGGGTTCGGGCGACTACTATTGGGGCGGCGCGGCCTCCACCATCTTCCTGGTCGATCCGAAGGAGGACCTGACCATGGTGTTCATGACCCAGCTGATGCCGTCGGGCACCTTCAACTTCCGCGGCCAGCTCAAGAGCCTGATCTATTCGGCCATCGTCGACTGACGAGCACCTCGCTGGACCTGGCCTTGATCGAGGTCGGGTCCAGCAGCTCAAAAACCGCGCTAGGCTGGGGTCATGGACCTGCTGGTCAATATCGATGTCCCCGACCTGGCGCGGGCCGAGGCGTTCTATACGGCGGCCTTCGGCCTGACCGTCAGCCGCCGGTTCGGCGACGGCGGGGTCGAGTTGTCGGGCCTGCCCGCCAAACTCTACCTGCTGGAAAAGCCGGAGGGTTCCATCGGCGCCGGCCAGGACGTCCGCCGCTATGGCCGGCACTGGACGCCGGTCCATCTCGACGTCGTGGTCGAGGATTTGGAAACCGCCCTCAATAGAGCCCTGGCGGCCGGCGCTGTCGCCGACGCCGAACCGCGCACCCACATCTGGGGCAAGATCGCGGTGCTGGCCGATCCGTTCGGCAACGGTTTCTGCCTGATCGAATTCCTCAATCGCGGCTACGATGAGATCGCGCCGACGATCCATCAATCCAGCGGTTGTTAAGGTTTCTGCCGCAGAAAGATTCTTCGAGTGGAGCCCATCTCATGCCGATGTCCATCGCCGATCTTGAGGCGAACCTTCGCGAGGCGTTTCCCGACGCTCAGATCGCCATCGATGATCTGGCCGGCGACGGCGACCACTATCGCGCGCGCATCGTCTCCACCGCCTTCTCGGGCCTATCACGCGTGAAGCAGCATCAGCTGGTTTACAGCGCGCTGAAGGGCAAGATGGGCGGCGAACTCCACGCACTAGCCCTCGAAACTTCCACACCAGCCTGAGGGCGGCACATGCGCTATCGACCCTTCGGCGCAACGGGCAAGGCGGTCTCCGCCATCAGCCTGTTGTTGCGCGAAGCGCCGAACATGAACTCGCCCGGCGCATGGCGAGCCCTGGTCTTCGCGGCCATGGAAAACGGCATCAACAGCTTTGAGCTGTCGGCAGGGTCCGACGTCATGGCCCTGGGGGTCGGAGAAGCCTTGAGCGCGGTCGAGCGCCGGCTGATCTTCCTCGGCTGGCGGCTGCGTGGCACTCCCGCCGGAACGATCACCGCCCGCGACGTGGCCGAGAGCGTCCGCGGGGCGCTGCAAAAGACCCGCGCCGGCTATATCGACGTCCTGATGATGGACGAGGCGGCGGTCGAAGCCCTCACCCCCGACGCGCGCGCCTATCTGGCCGATCTGCGCAGCGGGGGCGTCTGCCTGCAGATCGGCGTCGCCGGCGACGGGACGGCGGTGGACGCCTGCATCGGCAGCGAGATCTTCGACGTCCTGACCACGCCCTTCAGCCTGGTCTCGGACTGGCAGGCCCGGCGGCGCATCCGCGACGCCTCGGCCGCCAACATGACCCTGGTGGCCTGCGACCCCTTCCCCGCGGGCCTGCCCGCTTCCGGCGCCGGCCGCCCCGAGGTCGAGCGCCCGCTGCGGCGCGGCCTGCTGGGCGCGCGCCGCGCCGAGCCGCTGGCGGGCATGGGCACCTACGCCTTCCTGCAAGACACCTCCGGCTGGACCTCCGAGGAGATCTGCCTGGCCTACGCCCTGACCGAACCGGCCTTCTCGGCCGTGCAGGTCGAGGTCTGGCGGGCCGACGCCGTCGAGCGGCTGTCGGCGGTCAGCGACAAGGACCTTCCGACCGGCGTCGCCGCCCAGATCGAGATGGCGCGGTTCGGACAGATCGCGACCCAGCGCCGCGCCTGACGCGGCCGGCGCTTGACCGAAGGCCCCCGGCTCCCTAGCTCTGGGCTGAATTCTTCGCCGCAAAGGCCACAGTCATGACCGACACCACGACCACCAACCCCGTCCACGAGTTCATCGCCAAGGCCGTGACCGAAAATCCGGTCGTGCTGTTCATGAAGGGCGTGCCGGAAGAGCCCCGTTGCGGCTTCTCCGCCACGGTCGTGCAGATCCTCGATCACCTGGGCGCGGACTTCGTCGGCGTCGACGTCCTGCAGAACGACGCCATCCGCGACGGCATCAAGACCTACACCGACTGGCCGACCATTCCGCAGCTCTACGTGAAGGGCGAATTCGTCGGCGGCTCGGACATCATCCGCGAGATGTTCCAGTCGGGCGAACTGAAGACCCTGATGATCGAGCAAGGCGTCCTGACCGCCTAGGCAGGCTTCTTAGCCGCCAAGAAGCCCGAGCTTGCCTTGTACGCCGACCTTGCGAAATGGTCGGCGTCTGGAGCGAGACGCAAACGCCAAGGCTTCACATGCGCAAATCCGCCACGACCAAGGCCCTCTACGCCGGATCGTTCGATCCGGTCACGCGCGGCCACCTGGACATCATCGGCAAGGCGCTGATGACCTTCGACACGGTGCACGTCGCCGTTGGTTCGAACGTCAAGAAGGCGCGCATGTTCGGGGTCGAGGAAAGCCAGCGGCTGATCGTTCAATCCATCATCGAACGTTGGCCTGACGACGCGCCCACGGCGATGGACACCCTGTTCGACGGCGCGCTGGAGGTCGGTGAGTTCACCAACCAGAGCCTGGTCGGCTATGCGCGCAGGATCGGGGCGACGCACATCGTGCGCGGCCTGCGCGAAGCCAGCGACTTCAACGACGAATTCAACCTGCATGGCGTGGCCGGACGCATCGACCCGTCGATCCCGATGGTCCATTTCATCTGCGAGGCGCAGTTCCTCCACGTCTCGTCGAGCACCGCCAAGGAGCTCGACGCCGTGGGCGAGCCGATCGGCTGGCTGGTCATGCCCTGCGTCGAGGCCGCCTTCGCCGCCCATCGCGGTTAGGTTCAGCTCCGCGCCAGATAGCTCTTGAGTCCACTTGTGAACCGCCGCTCACCTAGAACGCGAATTGGTTGGACCAAGAGTTGAAAACCGAGATAGCTCCGTGCGCTATTCCCAATTCGGGACCGTGCACGGGGGGCCTCAGAATCAAAAAACTACTCAATATCGCGGCCATGTCCGCGGTCCTGTCGCTTCTGACCGCCAGCTTCGCCGAGGCAGCGACCTACATCTCCAACCGTTCCGTCGGAGACGGCAGCGTTAGTCTCTCCATCACGACTGACGGGACCCTCGGGGCGCTCACGACGGCGAACATCAGCGACTGGACCGTCGTTCTGACCCGGGGCGGCGCATCGGTTACGGCCAACAGCGCAAATTCAACCCTCACCATCGGTGGCGATGCTCTTTCGGCGACGGCCACTGACTTGCTGTTCGATTACTCGTCGGCGTTCGACCGTGTCCGCATTGGGCTCTCCGGCGCGGCTTTCCAGTCGTGGTGGTGCATCCAGAGCACAGGCCAAGGTTGCTCCAGCGGCGGCGGCGCGCCCTCCGGCGGCGCCGAGTTCGTCGCGACCGCCTTCAGCTACACCTCTCAACAATATAGCGGCGTGCAGACGATCGCCTCGATCAACAGCGCCGTCCCCGAGCCCGCGACCTGGGCGATGATGATCATCGGCTTTGGCGCGGTGGGCTCAATGGTCCGCACCTCGCGGCGTCGGCACGCTTTCAGCGCAGCCTGAACCGGCCAAGGCGCCATTTCGACAAACAGCCCGCTCCATGGAGCGGGCTGTTTCGTATCCCGGCTCCGACAGGTGACGCTCGGACGATCCCCCGCGTAGATTGCGGTCGCCGTCTGGTCCATGAGTACGGGCGCGCGAGACATAGGCCGCTTTGAGGGGCGAACATGACGAAACTCCTAGAGCCCCCAGTCGGCCGCCAAGTCTTCAGCCGGGCCTTCACCCCTGCCCCAGACGACATCGACGCGAACGGCCATGTGAACAATGTCGTCTATGTCCGCTGGATCCAGGACATGGCCACCTCGCACTGGACCGCCCGCCAGCCGACGGAGGACCAGGCGAAATGGGCCTGGATCGTGCTGCGCCACGAAATCGACTACCGCCGCGCCCTGATGCCCGGCGAGACGGCCAGCGCCCGCACCTGGGTGGCCGAGACTCCGGAAGGCCCGCGCTTCGACCGGTTTGTCCGCATCGACGGCCCGGACGGCGCGATGTGCGCCCAGGCGCGGACCGTCTGGTGCATGATCGACCAGGCCACCGGCCGACCCAAACGCGTCACGCCCGACATCGTCGCGCGGTTCATCTAGCGAGGAGACCAGCTTGGCCTCAATGACCGAAATCCTGCCGCTGCGCTGCGGAACCATCCGGGCGCCCGCCAACGCCATGGAGGTGGGCGGCCCCGGCGATCTGGTCCTGCCGGTCTACGCCTATCTGATCACCCATCCGACCGGACGGATGATGCTCTACGACGCGGGCCTGGCGCTTACCGATGACGGGCGAACCATATCGAAGGTCTTCCATAGCGACCTACCGGAAGGCCACGACCTCGCGGCCCGGCTGGTCGCCGCCGGCGTCGATCCGGCGCGGATCGAGGGCGTGGTGGCGTCCCACTCGCATTTCGACCACGTGGGCGGGGTGAGCCTGGTTCCCAACGCCAGGATCTTCCTCCACCAGCACGAAGAGCTCCGAGACCTCGACGCCGGCCACGACCTCGTGCGGACCAATGAGCGCCTCGATCTGTTCGGCGACGGCTCGGTGGAGGTGTTCGCTACGCCCGGCCACACCAGCGGCCACCAGTCCCTGCGGGTCTGGCGCGAGGGCGGCGCCGACGTCCTGGCCGGCGACGCCTGCTACTTCTGCCGGTCCCTGGACCGCGACGACGCCGATCAGCCCTACGCCTTCGACAAGGTTCAGTACCTGGAGACCAAGCGCCGCCTGGTGCAGATGCGCGCCGATGGGGACTTCATCATCCCGGGCCATGACGACAGCTTCCTGGACAACATCCCCAAGGGCAGCGCTGTCCGGGCCAGCGCCCTGAGCCGGCTCTAGCTTCCCGGCCCGGTCCAGGCGCTGAGCGGATTGAGCAGGAAGACCGGGCTGCGCGGCTCCAGGCCCAGCTCGGCCCAGGTGAAGCTGAGCGTTGTCTTGCCCATCGCGAAGGACCGGCATTGGTCCAGGCGCGTGCGGGCGAAGGACAGCGTCACCGCCGCGCCCTTACGCTCCACATAGAAGGTGAAGTCGGCCTTTTGCGTGCAGCCGTTGGAGGCGACCTCGATGGTCAGCGCCTCGCGCCCGGCCACCGCGGAGTAAACCGGCTCCAACTCGGGATGGGCGGCCTCGGCCGGGGTGAGAACTGGCCCCGCGCCCGTGGCGCAGCCGCTCAGCAGGGCCAGGCCCGCGATCATCAGCAGACGTCGATTCATCGGCGCAGTCGGCCACATAACCACGCAAAGCAAAAGGCCCCGGATCGCTCCGAGGCCTTCGCAAAATCTCTGGTGTTCGGTGCGCCGATTAGGACGCGTAGAATTCGATAACCAGGTTGGGCTCCATCTTCACCGGGTACGGGACCTCGGAGAACTCAGGAGCGCGGATGAACTTCGCGGTCATCGCCTTGGCGTCGACTTCGACGTAGTCGGGGGTGTCGCGTTCGCCCGATTGCAGGGCTTCCAGCACCAGCGCCATATTCTTCGAACGCTCACGGACGGAGACGATGTCGCCGGCCTTCACGCGGTAGGAAGCGATGTTGACGCGGTTGCCGTTCACCAGCACGTGGCCGTGGTTCACGAACTGACGGGCGGCGAACACGGTCGGCACGAACTTGGCGCGGTAGACGACCGCGTCCAGGCGGCTTTCCAGCAGGCCGATCAGGTTTTCCGAAGTGTTGCCCTTGCGGCGCGCGGCTTCGGTGTAGGTGCGGGCGAATTGCTTCTCGGTCAGGTTACCGTAGTAGCCCTTCAGCTTCTGCTTAGCGCGGAGCTGCAGACCAAAGTCCGAAACCTTTTGCTTGCGGCGTTGGCCATGCTGGCCGGGGCCGTACGAGCGTTGATTGACCGGGGACTTCGGGCGACCCCAGATGTTCTCGCCCATCCGGCGGTCAATTTTGTACTTCGCCGAGTGACGCTTCGACATATTCGATTCTTTCTACTTCGACCTGGGCCGGCGCCTCCGCTAGTGGAAGCACGATCTCAACGGCGGCCTTCAAGTCACCCGTCATAAACATCGCGGCCGAAGGGCAAGCCCGGCGGCGCGAAGGGGCGGTGTATGACGGCAGGGGGCCAAAGAGTCAATTGCGGCGGGTCTTCCAGCCGCTTGTCCTAGCGGCAGCGGGTCTTGCCCATGGCGTCGACCCGGCACCGGAGCGTGTTGCCCTTCTCGTCGCGCACGACGGTGTTGCCCATCGCATCGCGGCGGGTCGAGACGCTGGAGCCGTCGCTGTACTTGGTGGTCGTATTGCCCATCGCGTCGCGACGAACCTTGACCTCCTCGCCGTACTGATCGCTCCAGGTGGTGTTGCCGAGCGCGTCGCGGGTGGCGGTGACCACATTGCCATAGACGTCATGGCAGATCGCGCGTCCAGCCTCAGTGCGGCAGGTGACGGTCTGGGCGGCGGCCGGGGGCGCCAGGGCGGCCAGGGCCGCGATTGTTAGGACGAGATTTTTCATGATCTGCCTCGAGCTTCGCCTTCCCTGCACCCTAGCGTGGAAGCCGGCCGCTCGCCAGAACGCCGCCGCCATCTTCTAGCGGCGCGCGAGGACGCTTTACGGCGGCGAGCTCAAGCTCCGATACTGCGGCGCTGGAGACCAAGCCATGTCCATCCTCGCGTTCCTGGTCGCGACAAGCCTCACCGCCGCGACGCCGCCCGACGCCTCGCCAAGCGCGCCAGGCCTGGACGTCGCCGACCGCTGCATGGCCCAGGGCCTCCGGGGCAGCGGCTTCACCGGCGTAGTCCGCGTCCGCCTGCCGGATACCGCCGACCGGTCCCTAGAGACCTGCGACGCCGAGGCTGCGGCCCGGGAGGTCTTCGCCTTCAAGGTCACGGCCAGGCCCTGCCTTGGCATGGCCCTGCGCCAATATGGTTATGTCGGACGGCTGTTCACGCCGGCGGGGATGACCGCCACGCCGCAGGAAGCGGCCTGCGAGGCGGGCCGCGTGCCCCTGACCCAGAGCGAACTGGCCACCTTCCGGCGCGCCGACGGCCTGGAGATCACCACCATGCGCCCGGTGCCCAATCCCGAGGACATGCCGCGCGAGGAACGCCGCCGGGTCTACGGCTACTGGTGATCAGCGGCTGACGCGCGCCTGCAGCGCCGCCGAGGCTTCCTTGGCCTCGCGCCACCAGGCCTGCACCATCGCTCCGGCCTCGCCCGGCCGCGCAAGTCCCACGCCCTGCCCGGCCCACAGCGAGATCATGTCCGGCTGATCGGCCTTGGTCGCCGCGGCCCGCAGCGCCTGGGTCAGCCGGTTCTGGACCGGATAGGCCGGGACTTCATCCTCGACCGCCCGTAGTTCACGCATGAAACGGTTCTCGATGCCGCGCGCGAAGCGGCCGGTGAACGCCCGCGTCAGCCGGGTGGGCTCGTCGCCGACGCTCTCGATCGCCCCTCGCCAAGGCTGGCTGACAGTGGCCTGATCGGCCAGCAGGAAGGCGGTGCCCATCTGGACCGCGCAGGCCCCCAGCGCCAAGGCGGCGGCCACGCCGCGGCCGTCCATGATCCCGCCCGCGGCGATGACCGGCAGGTCCACGGCCTGACCGATCAGGGCGGTCAGGGCTATGGTTCCGACCAGGCTGGCCTCGACCTCGGCCAGGAAATGGCCGCGATGGCCGCCGGCCTCGAAGCCCTGGGCGCAGATCCCGTCAGCCCCGACCTGCGCCCAGGCGCGCGCCTCGGCCACGCTGGTCGCGGTGCCGACCACCAGGGTTCCAGCCGCGTGCAGCGCCTCGACCTGCGCCGCCGTCAGAATCCCGAAGGTGAAGGAGGCGACCGGAGGCGCGGCGCGCACCAGGGCGGCGAGCTGGCTCTCGAAGTCCGGGGCGAATTCGTTGGGTTGGGCGGGGACCGGCTCGCCAAGTTCGGCGTACCAGGGCGCCAGGCGCGCCAACGCGCGGTCCACCTCCGCCGCGCCTGGCGTGACGCGCGCGGCCATCAGCAGGTTCACGCCGAACGGGCCCGGCGTCTGCGCCCGCATCGCCGCGACGGCGGCCTCGATGGCGTCGGGGGCCATGGCCCCGCCGGCGATGTGGCCCATGGCACCGGCCTTAGAGACCGCCGCCGCCATTTCGAAGGACGAGGCGCCGACCATCGGCGCCTGCAGGATCGGGATCGGCAGGGCGGCAAGCTGATCGCGCAGAGTCACGGGACTATTCCTTCTCAGCTTTCTGCCGCGCCATCTTCTCCAGCACCCGTCCACGCCCCTTGGACAGGGCCGTCACCACGCCGCGGAAGGTGCGCACCTCCTGGTCGGAGAACCGCGCCCGGCCCAGCGCCGAGCGCAGGTTCTGCACCATCGAGGGCTTCTTCTCCGGCGGATGGAAGAAGCCGGCGTCGTCCAGCTCGCGCTCGAAGTGCTCATAGAGGCCCATCATCGCCGTGGCGTCGGCGGGCGGCGGGCCTTCACGGAAGATCGGCGGCGCGCCGCTCGCCACGGTCATCCGCCACTCATAGGCGTTGATCGCCACGGCCTGGGCCAGGTTCAGCGAGCGGAAGCGCGGATCGATCGGTAGGGTGACCACCGCCTGGCACAGCGCGATGTCGGCGGTTTCCAGCCCGGCGCGCTCGCCGCCGAACAGCAGGCCGACAGAGCGGCCCTCGGCGACCTCGTGCGAGAGATTGGCCGCCGCCTCACGCGGCGTCAGGATCGGCAGCTGCAGCTCACGCGGCCGCGCCGTCGTCGCATAGACCAGGTGCAGGCCGGCGATGGCGTCCTCGACCCGGTCATAGACGCGGGCGGCGTTCAGCGGCCACTCGGCGCCGGACGCGGCCGCCCAGGCATGTTCCTGCGGCCAGCCGTCACGCGGATTGACCAGGCGTAGATCGGCCAGGCCGAAGTTCGCCATCACCCGGGCCACAGCCCCAATGTTCTGGGCCAGTTGCGGGACGTTCAGGATAATGCAAGGCGGAGAGGCGGTTTCCATGCCGCGTTTTGAAGTCCGGAAGCCCGCCAATGCAAGAGCGGGCGTGATCGAGGAACCTGGCAATGCGCATTCCCGTCGTCCTGGCCGCCCTCCTTTTGCTTGTCGCCGCCTGCGACAAACCCATGCGCCAGACGGCGTCGGACACGCCGCGGCTGGACATGGCGCTGCTGGATCGCGAGGTCGGCGCCATCGCCGAGCGGGCGCGGCCGGGCGTCCTGGGCGTCGGCCTGATGAACCTGGAGAGCGGCGAGGTCTGGCTGTTCAACGGCGACCTGCGCTTTCCCATGCAGAGCGTCTTCAAGGCGCCGCTGGGGGCCGCGGTCCTGGCCGAGGTGGACGCCGGGCGCCTGGACCTGGAACAGCCGATCACCCTGACCGAGAACGACATCTCCCCGCCCCACAGCCCGATCGCCGACGCCTGGCCGGCGCGAAGCGACTATACGGTGCGCGAACTGCTGGTCGCGGCGACCGGTGAATCCGACAACACCGCCGCCGACGTGCTGATGAAGCTGATCGGCGGGCCGGGCGCGGTGACCGCCTGGCTGGACGACGATCACGTCAACGAAATCCGAATCGACCGCTACGAGCGCGAGCTTCAGCCCGACAGCGCGGGACTGGAATCGTTCCGCATCGCCTGGAAGGGCGGCCCGGCCTTCGCCGCGGCGATCGCGCAGGTCCCGCCCGCCCGGCGGCGCGCGGCGATGATCGCCTATCTGGCCGACGAGCGCGACACGGCCACGCCGCGCGGCGTGCTCACCTTCTTCTATACGCTGGACGAGGAGCCGATCCTGTCGCCGACCTCCAAGGCCCTGCTGATGAAGATCATGACCGAGACCCCGACGGGCGCGCAGCGGCTGAAGGCCGGCTTTCCGGCCGGATCGGTGTTCGCCCACAAAACCGGGGCGGGCCGCACCGATCAGGGTGTGAACTCAGCAACCAACGACATCGGCGTCGTCACCCTGCCCGATGGACGGCGTTACGCGGTGGCCTCGTTCCTCAAGGGAGCGACGCTGGACGAGGCCGGGCGAGAGGCGATCCACGCCGATGTGGCGCGCGCGATCACCCGTGGGGTCAGATAAGCCGCTGACCTCCCCTTTGCGTCACGGCGTTGGCCTAGTATACGGCCCTCAACCCTCTTCGTTACGCCCCCGGAGCGCCCTGCCCTCATGGCCAAGATCAAAGTCGCCAATCCTGTCGTCGACATCGACGGCGACGAAATGACCCGCATCATCTGGAAGTGGATCAAGGACAAGCTGATCTTCCCGCATCTGGACATCGATCTGGATTACTACGACCTCGGGATCGAGCACCGCGACGCCACCGACGACAAGGTCACCATCGACGCGGCCGAGGCGATCAAGCGCCACGGCGTGGGCGTGAAGTGCGCGACCATCACCCCCGACGAAGCCCGGGTCGAAGAGTTCGGCCTGAAGAAGATGTGGAAGTCGCCGAACGGCACCATCCGCAACATCCTCGGCGGCGTGGTCTTCCGCGAACCGATCATCTGCAAGAACGTCCCGCGCCTGATCCCCGGCTGGACCCAGCCGATCATCGTCGGCCGTCACGCCTTCGGCGACCAGTACAAGGCCACCGACTTCCTGGTGCCCGGCAAGGGCCGCCTGACCATCAAGTGGGAAGGCGAGAACGGCGACACCATCGAGCATGAAGTGTTCGAGTTCCCCGGCGCCGGCATCGCCATGGGCATGTACAACCTGGACGACTCGATCCGCGAGTTCGCCCACGCCTGCCTGAACTACGGCCTGCAGCGGAAGTACCCGGTCTATCTCTCGACCAAGAACACGATCCTCAAGGCCTATGACGGCCGCTTCAAGGATATCTTCGCCGAGGTCTTCGCCGCCGGTTACGTCGAAAAGTTCAAGGAAGCTGGGATCGTCTACGAACACCGTCTGATCGACGACATGGTCGCCTCGGCGCTCAAGTGGTCCGGCGGCTTCGTCTGGGCGTGCAAGAACTACGACGGCGACGTGCAGTCCGACCAGGTGGCCCAGGGCTTCGGCTCGCTCGGCCTGATGACCTCCGTCCTGATCACCCCGGACGGCAAGATCATGGAATCGGAAGCCGCCCACGGCACCGTGACCCGCCACTTCCGCCAGCATCAGCGCGGCGAATCGACCTCCACCAACTCGATCGCCTCGATCTTCGCCTGGACCCAGGGCCTGAAGCACCGCGCCAAGCTCGACGGCAACCCCGAGCTGACGCACTTCGCCGAGACCCTGGAAAAGGTCTGCGTCGACACCGTCGAAAGCGGCTCGATGACCAAGGACCTGGCGCTGCTGGTCGGCGACACCCAGGGCTGGCTGACGACCGAAGGCTTCATCGACAAGGTCGCGGCCAACCTCGACGCGGCTCTGGCCAAGTCGGCCTAAGCATATGGAACCGCGCGCGCCAGCTCACTGGAGCCTGACGCGCGCGATCTTCCGACTGATCGTTATCGCGATCGTGGGAACGGCGCTGGTCTTCGTGACCGCGCCGTTTTTTGCTTTTCGGGCCGTGAAGGCCGCGGCCCGCGACGGCGACGGCAACGCCCTGGCCCAGCTCGTCGACTATCCGGCCGTCCGCCAGGGCCTGCGCCCGCAGGTGGCCGCCGCCCCGGTGAGCGCGCCGGCCCCGCCCGACATCTGGACCGATCCCATCGGCGCCGTGCGCCGGGCGATCGAGCCGGTGATCCCCACGCCGCCGGCCGTGGAGCCCTATCTCAGCGCCTCCGGCCTCTATGACCTGACGCGCGGCTATGGCCCTGGCAAGGCTCCGCCGGACGCCGATAGGAGCGCTCTCCCCCGCCTGCGCTACTGGGGCCCCAACCGCGCGCGGTTCGCGGTTTCCCCGAAGGGCGCGAAGGCCGGCGCGGGCGCGGTGATCTTCACCTTCGAGCGCCGCGACCTGTTCACCTGGAAACTGGTGCAGATCCGCCTGCCCGATAGCCGATGAACGGTCGGCGCCGGGCGCTCGCCGGCCTGACCGCCGCGCTCTGCTCCATGATCTCGGGTCATGCCCTGGCCGCGACCGGGCCAAGCTGCGCGATCCCTCGAGACGTCCGGCCCGCGCGGGCCGTCCCGCCGCCGGCGCGCGAGGTCTCGCGCGGCGTGCCCATCGCCTCGTACATGCTGTCGCTCACCTGGTCGCCGGAGTGGTGCCGAAGCCACGCCAACGCCGCCGACGCCCCCATCCAGTGCCGCGACAACCGGTTTGGCTTCGTGGTCCACGGGCTCTGGCCGAACGGGGGCGGCAAGACCCACCCGCGCTATTGCGGCCCCGCCCCGGCGTTGAGCCCCGCCACCGTCCGGGCCAACCTCTGTATGACGCCCTCGCCCGAATTGCTGCAGCATGAGTGGGCGGCCCACGGCAGCTGCGGCTGGAACGCGCCCGAGCCCTACTTCGCCAAGGCCGCGGAGCTGTGGCGGGGGATCAACGCTCCGCCCCTGGTCTTTCCGGTGGGCGCCGCGATCACCGTCGGCGACGTCCGCAGCGCCTTTGCCGCCCGCAATCCTCAGTTGAAGCGCAACGCCCTGTTCGTGAAGGTCGGCGACGGCAACCGCCTGCAAGAGATCCGGGTCTGTTACGACCTGCGCTTCAGACCCGCCGCCTGCACCGGGGGTGTCGGCGCGCCGGACCATGTGCGGATCAGAATCCAGCCCATCAGGCCTTAATGTTCTTGTTTCGTTCGAATTCCAGCGATAGGTTTCGCGACGGATTTGGAGGGAGACAACGACATGATCGGCTATGTCACAATCGGCGCGCTGGATGTTGAGAAGGCCATGCCCTTCTACGACGCGGTCCTGGGCGCCATCGGCTATGAGCGCCAGTTCTTCGACGGCGGCTGGGCCGGGTACGGCCCCAAGGGGCAGGACGCCAACACCTTTGTCTGTCCGCCGTTCGACGGCCAGGCCGCGCGCGGCGGCAACGGGGTGATGATCGCCTTCCTGGCCCCTTCGAAGGACGCGGTGGCGGCGGCGCACACGGCGGCGCTGGCCCAGGGCGGGATCGACGAAGGCGGACCGGGTCCCCGGCCGGCGGACTCCACCAGCTTCTACGGCGCCTATATGCGCGACCCGACCGGCAACAAGATCGCGGTCTTCACCAAGGGCTGAACGGCCCCGGCGATCACCTGCGGACAACAAAAAAGGCCGGGGTTTCCCCCGGCCTTTTCCGTAGCTGTCTAGATCGTGACTTAGGCGGCCACGAAGATCGAACGGCGGCGACGGATCGCCGTGCCAGCCAGGCCGAAGCCCGTGATCATCATCGCCCAGGTGGCCGGTTCCGGCACGGCCGAGATCGCGGCGGGCGTCAGGCTGAAGTCGGCGGTGATGAATTCACCGTACCGCTTGCCGTCGTTCAGGCTCCACCAGCCGCCTTCGTTGAAGACCGCGTCGTCCAGATGGATGTTCAGCACGCCATACGAGCCGAAGTCGATGGTGTCGTCGCCGGACCAACGCACGACGCCATTCTGGAAGAAGCCGAACAGCGACGTTTCACCCTGGGTGACGCCACCGATCTGGCCGCTGCCGGCGGCGGGCGCCGTGAAGTTGAAGTTCACCGTGATCGTGCTGCCGTTGTAGTCATCGGGGTTCACCGAAGTTTCGGTGGTCCAGATCTTGAACAACTGGACATTGTTCAAAAACGACGGCGGCGCATCGAGGCTGAAGTCGAGAGCGCCCGGGTTCGGGCTCACCGACACGTTCAGGCCGGGGCTGTTGCTGTTGAGCTGCGTGACGGCGTAGTTGCCCGAGAAATCAACGGCGGCGCTGGCCGGAGCGGCCACGGCGGTCAGTGCGAGCGCGGCGCCTGCCGCAGCGATAAATTTGAACATGATAAGCTATCCCAGCATCAAAACCCGCGCCTTGCGGCGCTACCTAGGATGGTGAACTAAGGCTTAACCGCGAACCCGACAAGCTCACTCGCCTCACACGGGTACTCATATTTCAAGTTCGCCGAGGCCCGTCAGAATGCGGCCCGAAAACGCGGTGAACGTGCATTCCAGCGTCGAAATCTGACGCGAAAAGGCGCGGCCATCCGGCACATTTCGGCGAATCACGGGACGAAAAACGGCGCGAAGGAAACCTTCGCGCCGCTGCTCATATCTCACCGATGGAGCGGGCCTTAGCCGGCCAGCGCGGCCTTGACCGCCGCCATGCCTTCAGCCGCCAAGGCGCCGTCCGGCGCGCCGCCCTGGGCGAAGTCGGGACGCCCGCCGGCGCCCTGCCCGCCCATGGCCAGCACCGCGGCCTTCGCCAGTTCAACGGCGCTGAACTTGCCCGCAGCCGAGCCGGTCACCGCGACCGCCACCGCCGCCTTGCCCTCGGCCGAACCGATCAGGGCGATCACGCCGTCGGGGAGCTGCTTGCGGAACTCCTCGACAATCGGACGCAAGTCCTTGCCGCCGACGCCGTCCATGACCCGCGCGATGACCTGCACCCCGCCGATCTCTTCAGGCCCGGCAGGCGCGCCGCCGCCACCGCCGCCCATGGCGAGCTGGCGCTTGGCTTCGCCCAGCTCCTTCTCGAGCTTGCGACGCTGGGCTTCCAGGGCCTCGACGCGCGCGGCGACCTCGATCACTGGGACCTTGAACTGGTCGGCGAGCGCCTTGGCCACGCCGGCCTGTTCGATCAGCCAACGCCGCGCTGCTTCGCCGGTCAGGGCCTCGATACGCCGCACGCCGGCGGCGACGCCGCCTTCAGAGACGATCTTGAACAGCGCGATATCGCCGGTGCGGGCCACGTGGGTGCCGCCGCACAATTCGACCGAATAGTCGCCTTCGCCGTCCAGCGACTTGCCGAGCGCGAGCACGCGGACGGTGTCGCCGTACTTCTCGCCGAACAGCGCCACGGCCCCGGCCTCGATCGCCTTGTCAGGCGCCATTTCCTGGGTGTTGGCGGGCAGGTTCTGGCGGATGACCGCATTGACCTCGGCTTCGATCTTTTCGACCTCCACCGCCGTTAGCGGGCCGCCATGGCTGAAGTCGAACCGCATGCGCTCGCCGTCGACCATCTGGCCCTTCTGCGAGACGTGCGGGCCGAGCACGTGGCGTAGAGCCGCGTGCAGCAGGTGAGCGGCCGAGTGGTTGGCGCGCGTGGTGGTGCGCAGGTCGGGATCGACGGCGAGGCGGGCCTCGGCGCCGACGGCCAGTTCGCCGGTCAGGATCTCGATCTCGTGGACGAACAGGTCGCCGGCCTGCTTTTGGGTGTCGAGCACCTTGGCCTTGCCGCCGGTCCATTCGATTTCGCCGACATCACCCGCCTGGCCGCCGCTCTCGGCGTAGAAGGGCGTGCGGTCGAACACCGCCAGCACGGTCTCGCCGGCCTTGGCGCCCGTGATCTCAGCGCCGCCGGACACCAGGGCCAGCAGCTTGCCGGTGGCTTCGGTGGTGTCGTAGCCGAGGAACTGGGTCGCGCCCAGGCGCTCGCGGATGGCGAACCATTCCGCGCCCTGCGCCGATTGGCCCGAGCCGGTCCAGGCCTCACGAGCCTGGTCCTTCTGGCGCTTCATGGCGTCCTCGAAACCCGACAGATCGACCGAGATGCCCTTGGCGCGCACCGCGTCCTGGGTCAGGTCGAGCGGGAAGCCGTAGGTGTCGTAGAGCTTGAAGGCGGTTTCGCCAGACAGCATGTCGCCGGCGTTCATGTTGGCGGTCGCCTCGTCCAGCAGCGTCATGCCGCGGCCGAGCGTACGGCGGAAGCGTTCTTCCTCCTGGCGCAGGGTCTCGACGATCACTGGCTCGGCGCGCTTCAGCTCCGGATAGGCGCCGCCCATCTCGGCCACCAGCACGGGGGCCAGGCGGTGCATCAACGGCTCTTCGGCGCCCAGCAGGTGGGCGTGGCGCATGGCGCGGCGCATGATCCGGCGCAGGACATAGCCGCGGCCTTCGTTCGAGGGCGAGACGCCGTCGGCGATCAGGAAGCTGGTGGAGCGCAGGTGGTCGGCGATCACCCGGTGCGAGGGACCATTGGAGCCGCCGGCGACCAGTTCCTTCGACGCCGCGATCAGCGTGCGGAACAGGTCGATGTCATAGTTGTCGTGGACGCCTTGCAGGACGGCGGCGATGCGCTCCAGGCCCATGCCGGTGTCGATCTGCGGCTTGGGCAGGTCGCGGCGCGTGCCGTCGGCGAACTGCTCGAACTGCATGAAGACCAGGTTCCAGATCTCCACGAACCGGTCGCCGTCCTCGTCCGGGCTGCCGGGAGGGCCGCCAGGAATGTGCGAACCGTGGTCGTAGAAGATTTCCGAGCAGGGCCCGCAGGGGCCGGTGTCGCCCATCGACCAGAAGTTATCGTTGGTCGCGATGCGGATGATCTTCTCGTCCGGGAGGCCGGCGATCTTCTTCCACAGCTCGGCCGCTTCATCGTCGGTGTGATAGACGGTGACGCACAGCTTCTCAGCCGGGATCTTGAATTCCTTGGTCAGCAGGTTCCAGGCGTACTCGATCGCCCCGGCCTTGAAGTAGTCGCCGAAGGAGAAGTTCCCCAGCATCTCGAAGAAGGTGTGGTGGCGCGCGGTGTAGCCGACATTGTCGAGGTCGTTGTGCTTGCCGCCGGCGCGCACGGACTTCTGCGACGAGGCCGCACGCGGCGCGGGCGGCGTCTCGGCGCCGGTGAAGTAGTTCTTGAACGGCACCATGCCTGCGTTGACGAACAGCAGGGTCGGATCGTTCTGCGGAACGAGCGGGGCCGACGGAATGATCAGGTGATCATTCTTCTCGAAGTAGCCCAGGAAGGCGCTGCGGATTTCGTTGAGGCTCTGCATGGCTCATCGGACGCTGAAACGGAAAAAGTGGATATGGGGTCGCGCAATCTGCGCCGCCCCGCGCGCGACCGTTTACGAATTTTGTCAGCGCCCGCAAAGGAAAAGGACGCTTGGACGGGCTGCGTCCAAGCGTCCTCACGCGTTGCGGAACGATCGCGCGGGGGTCCCGGCCTTCAAAGGCGGGTCCGAACGTCGGGTTGGGCGCGTCCGGCCTCCGAAGGCCGTGGCGATCATCCGCGACGCGATCCCTATTCGGCGTCGCTCTCTTCTTCGGCGGTCGGGCCGACCAGCAGCTCTTCCTCGATGACTTCCTTGGCGCCGCGGACCTGCTTTTCGATCTGGGCCGCGATGTCAGGATTGTTCTTGAGGAATTCCCGAGCGTTATCACGCCCTTGACCGATCCGGGTCGAGTTCCAGGAGAACCAGGAACCAGACTTTTCGACAACGCCGGCCTTCACGCCGAGGTCGATGATCTCGCCCAGCTTGGAGATGCCTTCGCCGTACATGATGTCGAACTCGACCTCCCGGAACGGCGGGGCGACCTTGTTCTTCACGACCTTCACGCGGACGTTGTTGCCGACGATTTCGTCGCGGATCTTCACCGAACCGGTCCGGCGGATGTCCAGACGGACCGAGGCGTAAAACTTCAGCGCATTGCCGCCCGTGGTGGTTTCCGGGCTGCCGTACATCACGCCGATCTTCATCCGAATCTGGTTGATGAAGATGACCAGGGTGCCGGACTTGGAGATCGAGGCGGTCAGCTTGCGCAGCGCCTGGCTCATCAGACGGGCCTGCAGGCCCGGCAGGCTGTCGCCCATCTCGCCTTCGATTTCGGCCCGCGGCGTCAGCGCCGCCACCGAGTCGATGACGATCACGTCGACAGCGCCGGAACGCACCAGGGTGTCGGTGATCTCCAGGGCCTGTTCGCCGGTGTCCGGCTGCGAGACCAGCAGGTCGTCCAGGTTCACGCCCAGCTTACGGGCGTAGGACGGGTCGAGCGCATGCTCGGCGTCCACGAAGGCCGCGGTGCCGCCGTTCTTCTGAACCTCGGCCACCACATGTAGGGCGAGCGTGGTCTTACCCGAGCTTTCCGGCCCGTAGATCTCCACGACCCGTCCCTTGGGCAGGCCGCCGATGCCCAGCGCGATGTCAAGGCCGAGGGAGCCGGTCGAAACCGCCTCAACCTCGATCTTGCTCTTCGAGCCAAGCTTCATCACCGAGCCCTTACCAAAGGCCCGATCGATCTGGGCGAGCGCCGCTTCCAGCGCCCGCGCCTTGTCACCTTCTTCTCGTCCCACGAGTTTCAACGCCGACTGACTCATTGCAAGGCGCTCCTTGTTTCATGATTCCAACCCGACAGTTCGACTCTCGAAAGAGCCGCCGGCCGTCTGAACAAAGGCGTACGCAGTTTGTTCTATGTTCGCAAGATGTTCTTTTTTGCCGAAAGCGCCGCCACGACCGATTCTGACGCAGCCTTCAGAAGGCGTAGACGGCCGACATTCCGAAGCGGCGGGGGCGCGGCGCGAACACCTGGGGCTGGCGGGCCGCGGTGGCGAAGGTCGGGCGGTCGCCGTCGAGGATGTTGTCCACGAAGGCCCCCAACGTCCAGGACGCGGTCTGCACCGAAGCGCGCGCGTTCAGCAGCAGCAGGCCGCCCAATTTGACGTCGGCCGCGGTCCCGGTGTCGAAGGCGCTGTGCGAGATCCCGACATAGGAGGCGTCGCCACGGGCCAGGAAATCGAGGTTCGCGGCCAGGGGACGGCGGTACTCGACCCAGCCGCTGGCGGCCGCTCGGGGCACGACCGGGATCCGGTCCCCCGCGCTGCCTAGTCCGATCGCATAGTTGGTCGCCTGATCCTTGGTCAGCACCGCGTCGGTCAGCGACAGGTTCAGTCCGCCCTTCCAGGCGGGGCTGGCGGTGTAGACGGTCTCGGCCTCCAACCCGAACACCCGGGCCTGGCCGAGGTTGGTGATGAAGGCGAAGGCGCCGTTGGTGCTGTTGGCGCTGTACTGCATGTCGCGCCAGTCGATCCGGTAGACCGTGGCGTTGAGCACCAGCCGGCTGTCGAGCCAGGCGGTCTTCAGCCCCGCCTCATAGTTCCAAAGGCTGTCGGCGTCATAGGCGGCCAGTTCCGGCGGCAGCCCCGGAACGGTGTTGATGCCGCCCGGCCGGAACCCTTGGGCGGCCTGGGCGTAGCCCATGATCGAACGGCTGAAGCGATGGCTCGCCACGAACTTCAGGCTCCACCCGGCCTCCTGCGTGGTGGCGAAGAAGTTGGCCTCGGAGGTGTTGGAGATGACGTTGACGACCAGCGCCCTCCCCTCGGTCTGCTTGTCGTACGAGAAATGGCGCGCCCCAAAGACCAACGTACTGTCGCGGTCGGCGCCCAGGGTGATCTCGCCAAACACCGCACGCTGGCGCAGTCGGCTGTCGACGATGCGTCGGCCGGTGAACCCCGCCGAGGGCGAGGGCAGGCCGCTCACGGCGTCGCCGACCACGACCTGGCTGTCGATCGTATCGTTGCGCACCTCGTGAAACAGCCCCGCGGTCCAGGCGACGAAGCCAAGGCCGGCGGAGCGCAGGCGCAACTCCTGCACCTGCGCCCTCAGCTCGATCGGCTGGTTCAGCAGGCCGGGCGAACGGCTGTCGACATAGGCCGAATAGGAGTCCAGCTCGCCCGGCGTGCAGGCCCCCTCCATCGGCAGTCCCAGGTAGCGTTTGCATCCGTCGAGACTGCGCCGCTCCGACAGCAGGACGGCGGTGTAGTCGATCCTGCGGGTGCTATCCCACTGATAGGAGGCCGCCGTCGCGGTCAGCTGGACGCTCGAGACGCGCCAGTTCAGCGAGCCGTCATAAAGCGTCATCCGGCTTCGGAACGGCGTGCGGACATAGTTCTCCGAGACGTGGGACGGCGCGCCGAGCGAGCTTGCGCTGGCGTCGTCGTCTGTCGCGTCCTGATGGGCGATCGTCAGGTTGAGCTGCAAATTCTCGGTGGGCTCCGCGCCGACTCCGAGGCGCAGGCCGCTGGCCGAACTGCCGTTGATCCGCGACAGCCCCAGGCGGGCGTTGTCGGTGAAGGCCGGCTCGTCGCGATGATAGGCCGCCAGCCGCAGGCCAAGCCGGTCGGCGATCAGCGGCTGATTGACCACCAAGGTCTGGGCGCCGCCCAGATCCCCGGCGTTGGTGGAGGCCTCGCCCTCCACCATCCCGCCCCGCCGTGACAGGTCGGGGCGATTGAACATGATCTTGAAGGCGCCGCCCATGGCGCTGGAGCCATAAAGGGTGCCCTGCGGCCCGCGCAGCAGCTCCACCTGCTGAACGTCGACCAGCAGGAATTCCGGGAACGAGCCGCCGGGATCGGCGGTGGTGCCGCTGGGGCCGGTGACCGGAATGTCGTCGTAATAGAGCGCCGTGGTCGCCTCGCCGGAACCGTAGACGCCGCGCAGGCTGAGACGGTTGCGGCCGGTGCCGGTGCTGGTCTGGGTGAGGCCGGGCATGAGCGCGGCGACGTCACGGAAGTTCGTCACCCCGGCGCGGCGCAGCTCTTCGCCCGACAGCGCGCGCACCGACATCGGGGTGAGTTGTTCCAGCGTCGGGCGACGCAGGGCGGTGACGACCACCCCCTCGACATCGGCCGCCACATCGATGGCGACCGCCGCCGGCGCGCGCTCGATCAGGAACCGGCCCTGGAAGTCGCGCCAGGTCAGCCCCGACCCTTTCAGCAGCTCGCTCAGCGCCTGACCTGAGTCCATGCGCCCCGAAACGCTGCGGCCGCGCAGGCCGGAGACCACGCCGGGGGGGAACAAAATGTCGCGGTCGCTCTGGGCGGAGAACGCGGTGAGCGCCTTGTCGAGCGGCAGGCCCGCGGGAATTGCGAACAGCGGGCGTCGCTCAGCCGCGTGCGCCGGAACGCTCGCCAGAACCGCGCAGCACATGCACGCCGCAACCAACCCAAACCGCAAGACACTCAAGGGGCGCAAGGCTCCGTACCGTCTCCGTGGTCTTCCATGGACTGGGCGCCCGGCGCCAGCCCCGTCACGTCGCACACAGACGCTTTGCCCCGGTCAAGGTGCATGCCGTTGGCGAAGGGTCGATGCATGCCTGAAAATCCAGCACGGGTGTTTCAACCCGCCGACCCTTCCCAAACGTCATTGACCTGGGCGCCCCCATCAACAACCATGACGCCAATAAGACAATTCGGGGTGTTCAGGAAATTTAGATGGCGTGGGCGGACACGACCAGGGCCGGAGGCAAGCCGGAAGGGCTTGCGCATGCGTCGATCCCGTATCAGCACGCCTTGCGCGCGTTCTTTCGCCGCAGGGCCGACGGACACGAGATCGACGACCTGATTCAGGAAGTGCTCCTCCGACTCCACAATCGCCGAAACGGCGGCGAGGTCACGAACCTCTCCAGCTTCATCTTCCAGACCGCGACCAACGTCCTGCTCGATCGCCGCCGCCGCGACACCGTCCGGCGGCGCGGCGCGCACTGCGAACTGGAAGAAGCCCACCACCCCCTCGACGAGCTCTCGCCCGACCGCATCCTCCAGGCCAAGCAGGAGGCCGCCGTGGCCCTCGAGGCCCTGGCCCAGCTGTCGCCGCGAACCCGCTCGGCTTTCATGCTCGTCCGGTTCGAGGGCATGAGCTACAAAGCTACCGCGGCGCAACTTGGCATCTCCGTCAGCGCCGTCGAGAAACATGTCACCAAGGCTCTCCGGATCATTTCGATCCGGCTGCAGGAATTCGATGAACGACAACCGACCACAGCACGGATCTTCCGGTAGCCCGGACGCCGCGGCGTGGTTCGTTCAGCTTGAGCGCCACCCGCACGACGCGGAGCTGCGCCGGGCCTTCGAGACCTGGCTGGCGGCCGATCCCCATCATCACGACGACTGGGCCCTGGTCAGCGGCGCCTGGACGCGCCTGGACGCCCTGAAGGACGATCCGGCCGTCCTCGCCGCCCGGCGGGCGCTGAGCGCCGACCTCGCCGCCACGCGTCGCGGCCCGCCCCTGCGCTGGGCCGCCGGGCTCGCCGTGGCCGCGGTGCTGGGCGGAGGCCTGCTGGGCCTGAATTCGTGGCGGCAGGCGGGACAGGCCGATCAACCGGCGAGCGTCGCGGCGGTCGCCCAGGACCTGGCGGTTTATCGCACGCTGGTCGGCGGCCAGAACACCGTCACCCTGGAGGACGGCTCCCAGGTGACGCTCAACACCGACACCGAGGTACGCCTCACCAGCTGGGGCCGCCAGCGCGCCCTCACCGTGGTCCGGGGCGAGGCCTTCTTCCAGGTCGCCAAGAACCCCGAACGGCCCTTCGTGGTGACCGCGGCCGGCCGCACGGTCACGGCGCTGGGCACCGCCTTCGACGTCCGCGTCGACCCCAGCCAATGGTCGGTCAGCCTGGTCGAAGGCAAGATCAGGGTCGCGGCCGACGACGCCAGCGTCGACCTGACGCCCGGCCATCACCTGCAGCAACGCGGCGACGAGGCCTGGAGCGTCGAGGCGCGCAATGTCGCCGACCTGACCAGCTGGCGCGACGGCAGCCTGGTCTTCGAAAATCGCCCCCTGGCCTCGATCGTCCAGGAGATGAACCGCTACTCCGACCAGAAGGTGCGGATCACCGATCCGGCCCTGGCGGCGACCCCGCTCAGCGGCCGCTTCAAGACCGGCGACGTGGCCGGCTTCGTGGCCACCCTGGAGGCCTACGGCATGGCGCGCTCCAGCCAGACGGCGCCTGCGACGATCGACCTATTTCCTCTCTCCGCGGGGTGAGGATATCCCCTCCGGCTGCGTCTTGAAGACGACGGCCGGCGCCGTTCGCGCCGGTGGCCTGGAGGGACTTTCATGAAGACGATCTACAAGGCGCTGGCGACCAGCGCGCTTTGCGCCTCGGCCTGGCTTGCAGCCGGCCCGACCCTGGCGGCGCCGCTGACGCCCGCCGACCGCAGCCAGCTGATCGGCGCGGTCGACGCCTATACGCCGAAGATGAACGACGCGGCGCTCAAGATCTGGAACTACGCCGAACTCGGCTATCTCGAAACCAAGAGCACCGCGGTCCTCCAGGACCAGCTGAAGGCCGCCGGCTTCACCATCAAGGCCGGCGTGGCGGGCGAGCCCACGGGCTTCGTCGCCAGCTTCAAGAACGGCTCGGGCCCGGTCATCGCGATCCTGGCCGAGTTCGACGCCCTGCCCGGCCTGAGCCAAGCCGCCGTCCCCACCAAGCAACCCATCGCCGGCCACGACGCCGGTCACGGCTGCGGTCACAACCTGTTCGGCGCGGCCTCGGTCGCCGGCGCCGTCGCGCTGAAGTCCTGGATGATCCAGAACAAGGTGCAGGGCGAGATCCGCCTGTACGGCACCCCGGCCGAAGAAGGCGGCTCGGGCAAGGTCTACATGGTCCGCGACGGCCTGTTCGACGACGTCGACGTCACCCTGCATTGGCACCCGGGCAACACGAACTCGGCCAACCAGGGCACCTCGATGGCCAACATCAGCGGCAAGTTCCGCTTCTACGGCCAATCCAGCCACGCCTCGGGCGCGCCGTGGGCCGGCCGCTCGGCCCTCGACGGCGTCGAGATCATGAACGTCTCGACCAACTACCTGCGTGAACACATTCCGGACCGCACGCGCATCCACTACGTCGTCACCAACGGCGGCAAGGCCCCGAACGTCGTGCCGGACTTCGCCGAGGTCTATTACTACGTGCGCAACGCCGACCCGAAGATCGTCGTCGACGTCATGGGCCGCGTGAAGAAGGCCGCCGACGGCGCGGCCATGGCCACCAACACCAAGGTCGAGTTCGAACAGACCGGCGGCGTCTACAACCTGCTGCCCAACGACGTGCTGGGCAAGGTCATGTACGACTCGCTGAACAGCGTCGGCGGCATCACCTGGACGCCGGAAGAGACCAAGTTCGCCCAGGAACTGGCCAAGTCCCTGCCGAACGGCGGCGGCGACCTGAGCTCGGTCGGCAAGATCCAGACCTACAAGAACGCCGACACCTCCGGTGACGCCGGCGGCGGCTCCACCGACGTGGCCGACATCAGCTGGGTCACGCCCACGGTCGGCCTTTCGACGGCGACCTTCGTGCCGGGTTCGGCCGGCCACAGCTGGCAGAACGTCGCGGCCGGCGGCATGAGCATCGGCCTCAAGGGCGCGGCGCTCGCCGCCAAGACCCTGTCGATCACCGGCGCGGAGCTGTTCTCCAACCCCGACCTGATCGCCAAGGCCAAGGCTGAGCTGAAGGAACGCCAAGGCGCGGACTTCCAGTACAAGGCCATGGTCGGCGACCGCAAGCCGCCGCTCGACTACCGCAAGGCTGGCGGCGCTGAGTAAGCGTTAGCCCAGCAGGGTGGAACCTGGTCCCCCCAGGCCAGGCTCCACCCGACTGCGGGCGACCCCGGACGCCCGGTTTCAAGCCTCCGGTATCCGCAGCTCCCCCAAAATTCGTCGACAACCTACAGTGTGGAACGCCCTCGCCGCTGCGTCTTGATACCAAGACGAGTCCGTTTGGAGGGCTCGCCCATTAGGTTTGAGAGGACGGGGGACAAATGATGACGCGGAAATACGCCATGACCGGCGCCGCCATGGCGTTGGTCATGATCATGGGGGGCGGCGCGAACGCCGCGACCATCACGCCGCCCGGCGAAGCCTTCGCCCAGAACCCCGGCAGCGACTACTTCCTGGCCGACTACACCGCCTATGAAGCGTATCTGAAANGAGCCAGTCCGACCGCATGAAGCTGGTCGACATCGGCAAGTCCGAGGAAGGCCGCACCCAGTGGGTGGCGATCGTCTCCTCCCCCGCCAACCTCGCCAAGCTCGATCACTACAAGTCGATCGCCAAGCGCTTGGCCAAGGCCGAGGGCCTGACCAAGGAAGAGGCCGCCAAGCTGGCCGCCGAGGGCAAGGCCATCGTCTGGATCGACGCGGGCATGCACGCCACCGAGGTCGTCACCTCGCAAGGCCAGATCCAGGTCCTCTACCGCCTGCTCAGCCAGAACGACCCGGAGACCCTGCGTCACCTGGACGACGTGATCGTCCTCTACGGCCACGACAATCCGGACGGCATGGAGCTGGTCTCGGACTGGTACATGCGCGACGCCGACGTGAAGAAGCGCGACGTCAACACGATCCCGCGGCTCTATCAAAAGTACGTCGGCCACGACAACAACCGCGACAGCTTCATGTCGCACATGTCCGAAACCACCAACGTGAACAAGATGCTGTTCCGCGAGTGGTATCCGCAGATCATCTACAACCAGCACCAGCCCGCCCCGGCCGGCATGGTGGTGTTCGTGCCGCCGTTCCGCGACCCCTTCAACTTCAACTACGACCCGCTGGTCATGACGACCCTGCAGGAAGTCGGCATGGCCATGCACAGCCGCCTGGTCGCCGAGGACAAGCCGGGTTCGGGCGCGCGTAGCGCGGCCCCCTACTCCACCTGGCACAACGGGATGGAACGCTCGGTCGCCTACTTCCACAACGCCGTGGGCCTGCTGACCGAGATCACCGGCAACCCGACGCCGATGCCGCTGGCCCTGGTGCCCGACGTACAGCTGGCCAGCAACGACCGGCCGATGCCGGCCGCCCCGCAGACCTGGCACCTGAACCAGACGGTCGAGTATCAATACAGCCTGAACCGTGCGGTCATCGACTACGCCGCCCGCAACCGCGAGCGGCTGCTGTTCAACATCTACAAGATGGGCGCGAACAGCATCGACAAGGGCCAGAAGGATTCCTGGACCATCACGCCGACCAAGATCGACGCCCTGAAGGAAGCGGCCAAAACCGCCAAGGCGCCTGTCGAAGATCCGGTGCTGGCCGCCATGATCGGCCGCGGCGCGGTCGACCCGACCCTCTACAAGTCGGTCCTGCAGTCGCCTGAAACCCGCGACCCGCGCGGCTATGTGATCCCCGCCGACCAGGCCGACATGCCTACGGTGGTCACCTTCCTGAACGCGCTGATCAAGACCGGCGTCGACGTGGACAAGGCGACCAAGCCGTTCAAGGTCGGGACCAAGACCTATCCGGCCGGCTCCTATGTGGTGAAGACCGCCCAGGCCTATCGCCCGCACGTGCTCGACATGTTCGAGCCGCAAGACCACCCGCACGACGTGGAATATCCGGGCGGTCCGCCGAAGTCGCCCTACGACATCACCGGCTACACCCTGGCCTACCAGATGGGGATCAAGTTCGACCGCATCCTCGAGGGCTTCGACGGCCCGTTCGAGCGCGTGCCGGACGTGATCGCCGTGACCTCGGGCTCAGTGAAGGGTTCGGGCAAGGCCGGTTGGCTGATCAGCCATGAGACCAACAAGAGCTTCACCCTCACCAACCGCCTGCTGAAGGCCGGCGCGCCGGTGTTCTGGCTGAAGGAAGGCTCCAAGGCCGGCAAGCAGGCCTTTGGTCCCGGCGCCATCTGGGTTCCGGCCTCGGCCCAGGCCCAGGCGATCGTGACCGCCAGCGTCAAGGATCTGGGCATCGACGCCTACGCCGTCGGCGCCAAGCCGGCCGGCGAGTCCCTGCCCCTGAAACCGGTCCGCATCGGCCTGGTCGACGTCTATGGCGGCTCGATGCCCTCGGGTTGGAACCGCTGGCTGTTCGAACAGTTCGAGGCGCCCTTCGAGGTGGTCTATCCGCAGCGCCTCGACGCCGGGAACCTGGCCAAGGACTACGACGTCCTGGTGTTCGCCGACGGCACCTTCCCGGCCCCCGCCGGTGGTCCGTTCCGCGGCGGCCGCAGCTTCCCGCAGCCCAAGGCCGAGGACATCCCCGCCGAGTTCCATCCGTGGCTGGGTACGGTGACCGACGCCAAGACCCTGCCGCAGCTGGCGGCCTTCGCCAAGGACGGCGGCACCCTGATCGCCGTCGGCTCGTCGGGCCGCCTCGCCACCGCCCTGGGCGCCCCGGTCGAGGTCGCCGTCGCCAAGAAGGACGGCGACAAGCTGACCGCGCTCACGACCAAGGAATTCTACATTCCCGGCTCGGTGCTGCGCGCCAAGGTCGATAACCGCCAGCCGCTGGCCTATGGCCTGCCGCAGGACGTGGACGTGTTCTTCGACCGCAGCCCGACCTTCAACCTGAAGGCCGCGGCGACCGGCGTGGCCAAGGTCTCGTGGTTCGACACCGAGACCCCGCTGCGCAGCGGCTGGGCCGTCGGCCAGGAGAAGCTGAAGGGCTCGACCGCCGTGCTCGACATCGACCTGGGCAAGGGCAAGCTGTTCGTGATGGGTCCAGAAGTGACCCAGCGCGCCCAGTCGTACGGAACCTTCAAGTTCCTGTTCAACGGCCTGCTCTACGGACCGGCGATCGCCGCCAGCCGGTAGTCGCTTCTAAAAACGATCAAGGGCGCCGGGACTTCTCGTCCCGGCGCCCTTTTTCATGCCTGCGCGACGCCTTGCCCCAAAGAAGAAGGGCGCCGACCTCTCGGCCGACGCCCTTCGCCGCAAGGACGATGCGGATCTCTAGGCGCTCCCCGGCCACATCGGCCGAGGAGCGCCCTGTCGTGGCCTAGAAGCGCTTGCGGACGCCCACATAGTAGGCGCGGCCAAGCACGTCGTAGTTCTGGGCGTCGTAGTTGCCCTCGGTGTCGCCAGCCTGCGGGGGAGCTTCGTCGAACAGGTTGTTCACACCAAAGCGCAGGTCGGTTTCCCAAGGCAGCTTCACGCGGCCGTTGAGGTCGAACACGTGATAGGCCTTCACGCCGCGCGAGGTGCTGGTCGGGGTGACCACCTTGGCGGAGTTCTCCATTTCGCTGAGGTAGCGCCAGCGCAGGCCGATGCTGGCCGGACCGTTGGTGTAGGTCGCCGTGGTGACGGACTTCCACTCCGGGTGAGCCAGACCAGCGCTGCTTTCGACGGCGGTGTTCCAGGTGCCGACATAATCGTAGGTCGCAGCGCCCGGCAGGCCCTGGATCTTGAACGTATCCAGCCAGCCGACAGCGACGTTGAAGCCGAGCGAGCCGGCCTTGTCGCCGAGGCCGACGTCCATCAGGTCGATGGTCCAGTCAAACTGGAAGTCGACGCCGGTGGTTTCGAACTGGCCCAGGTTCGACAGCGGTTGAACCGGGTTGAGCGGCACGCCGCTCGCCTTGTTGCGGGTCAGCAGCTGGCAGTAATAGTTGTTCGGATCGTAGGTCGGGTTCGCGCCGCCGGCGTTGTAGCAGAACTGGAAGGAGTTCTTGATCGGCAGTTGGCCGACAGCGCCCTTCACCTTGATGCTGTACCAGTCGAGCGAGGCCGACATCCGGCTGAACAACGGCGACTCGAACGGCGACTGGATGACCGCGCCGAACGAGAAGGTGTCGGCGGTTTCTTCTTCCAGTTCCGGGTTGCCGCCGGTCAGGGCGAACACCTGGGCGGTGCCCAGCTGGTAGCTGTCGAGGATGTTCGCCGGCACGCCTTGCGCCAGGCAGAGCGCGGCCACTTGAGCCCCGTTGGCGCCGCGGCGGAAGGACGAACGCACATCGCAGGGATCGCCGTCGGTCGTCGTCGGACCGGCGGTGCCGATCGCCACGCTGCCGGTCGAGACCGGGGCGTAGAGTTCGCCGACGCTCGGGGCGCGGATGGCGCGGTTGTAGCCGCCGCGCAGACGCAGGCCGTCGATGACCTTCCAGTCGAAGTCGGCCTTGTAGGTGTGGATCGCGCCGACCGAGCTGTAGTCGGAGAAGCGATAGCCGAGGTTGGTGTTGAGTTCCGCGATGAAGGGGATGTCCTTCAGGATCGGGATCAGCACTTCCCCAAACAGCTCGTAGGTGTCCACCGAACCACCGGCGTCGCGCAGCACGCTGTAGCCCAGCACGTCGCTGGTGCCGTCGGGCTGGTTGAGCTGGCTGTCGGGGGTGAAGGTGTACTCGTTGCTGCGGTAGTCGGCGCCGAGGGCGAAGCGGACGTCGCCGGCCGGCAGTTCGAACGCGCTACCCTGCACGCTGGCTTCGATCGTGCGCTGCTCCAGGGTGTTCTGGTTCAGCGTGCGACGGCTGATGTAGCGGATGCAGTCGCCGGACGGGGTCAGGTTGCCGAACGGGTTGAAGCCGCCCGCGCAGTATTCGGTGCCGCCCGTCGGGCTGTTCAGCAGACGCGCGGTGGCGCTGGCGCTGGCGCCGCCCAGTTGTTCGTTGTCGAAGCTGGCCTTGCTGAACGAGGCGTAGGCGTCCCAGGTCCAGTCCTTGAAGCCGACATCGCCCGCGAGGCCCGAGGTCAGCTGGTAGACGGTGTAGCTGTACTTCTGGATCCGCGGCCCGAGGATATCGAGCGCCTTGTAGAAGGTGAAAGCGCCGCCCGGGGTCGGACGCGAGGCCAGGATGGCCTTGAATTCGTTCGGGATGAACGGGTTCGAGACCGGCACGGACAGGCCGTAGACGTTCGAAGCCAGGGTCGGGTTGGTGACGCCGACGGACTCATAGTCGGTGAAGGTGAACTGCGTGAAGAAGCGCAGGGTGTCGGACAGGTCGTAGTCGACCTTGCCGAACACCGAATAGCGGTCGAGGTCCGACTGCATGGACGAGCCATTGTAGCCGAAGTTGACCTGCTGCTGGGTGCCAGCGGCGTTCGAGTTGACGATATAGGCGCTGTCGGTCTGCGGATCGCGGAAGTTCTGGACCGGAACGCCGGCCGTGGAGAACAGCGTCTGGTCGGTGTTGAAGCCGATTTGGCCGGTGTACTTGCCGGCCGAGTTGCCGGTCAGAGCCTTGGTGCCGTACTGGCCCACGAACACGTTGTTGACCGAGGCGAGGGTCGGCAGGTTCGCGCCGAACAGCACGGTGCCTTGCGGAATGGTGCTGAGGCCCGGCGCCGAGGTGCGGAAGACGTAGTAGTCGCGGGCGCTCTGCAGGGCGCGGTCGCGGTTGGTGTAGTCGACCGAGATGACCGCCCGGCCCTTGCCTTCGTTGAACTGCGACCCAGCGGTCAGCGCGATCTTGAAGGACTCGGCGTCGCCCTTTTCGGAGATGCCGTACTGGCTGTCGACGGTGATGCCGTCGAAGTTACGCTTCAGACGGAAGTTCACCACGCCGGCGGTGGCGTCCGAGCCATAGGCCGTCGAGGCGCCGCCGGTGATGACTTCGACGTTCTCGATCAGGGCTTCGGGGATGGTGTTCAGGTCGACCGAGCCGTCCGGGTTGGAAGGCTGCAGGCGGCGGCCGTCCATCAGGATCAGGGTGCGCTTGGCGCCCAGGCCGCGGAGCGAGGCGTACGACTGGCCGCCGTTCAGGCCGGTCGAGGTCGAGCCGGTGTTGCCCTGGCCGAACGAGCCGGAGAATTGCGGCATTTGCGACAGCGACTTTTCGACGGTCACCTGTCCGGTGTTTTCGATGGCCGCCTGGCCGACCGAAACGATCGGGCTGTTGGCGACGTAGTCAGGCCGGGCGATGCGCGAACCGGTGACGACGACTTCCTCAACAGCCACTTCGCTCCCGGCCGTCTGCGCCTGCGCCGCGCCTGCGAGCAAGGCGCTGATGGCGCAGCTACCCGCCATAAGCCACTTCAACGAACTAGAATTCATGCGACCGCCCTTGGATTTTTGACGACACGCCCCTCGCGCGTCCGGTTCCAAGACGCAGCGGCTCTCCAGAGCCACATGTCCGAATTGAAACTTTTCGCCCGGCGGGGTCAGCGCCTGATCCGCCAAGGCCCGGCGCCGCATCGCTAAGCAGGGGCGCCCCTGGACAGGCCGATCAGCCCGCCGCCACAATGGGCGTGCGTGCAAGGCTCCCTGTCCCTGCCGCAATAGCGTGGAATCTCAAGTTTGCGGCCGGAAAAGCAACTCGACGCAGCGCCAAAGATCTCGGCCGCCGCCGCCCAGGATCTGGACCGCGCCCGTGGCCTGGCGCGGATCGGCCGGAGCGCGGCGGCCGAGGAGCTCTACCGCGACGTACTGTCGCGGGAGCCCGGCTGCGTGCAGGCCGCCGCCGCCCTGGCCCGTCTGCTGACCGCCAGCGGGCGCGCGGCGCAGGCCGAGGCGATCATCACCCCCTTCGTTCAGGCGGAGCGGGTCTGGCCCGAGGCGCTGTCGGCGCGCGCGGCCGCCCTGAAGCAGATGGGCCGCAAGGCCGAGTCGCTGGCTGACTATGTGGACGCCGCCCGCCTGAACCCGAAAAGCGCGGTCGCCGCTCACAACGTCGCTTCGGGCCTCGGCGACGCCGGGCGTGACCGCGAGGCGGTCGCGGAGGCCGAACGCGCCTTCTCGCTGGGTCTCGACGCGCCGGAGACCTGGCTGGTCTATGGCCGCGCCTTGCAGGGACTGCGCCGTTTCGACGACGCCGAGCACGCCTTCCGCCACGCTGTCGCCCGGCGCGCCAGCTATGCTGACGCCATCCGCGACCTGGGCCAGCTCATCTGGATGCGGACCGGCGACGTCGCCCTGGCCGTCCAACCCATCGACGCGGCCCTGAGCGCCGCCACCGGGCAGCCGGGCGTGGTCGCCGCCCTGTCGGCGGTGAAGATCCGCCTGCTCAGCCATATCGCCGGCGACCAGACGGCTCTGGACTTCGCCGAGCAGGCCTTGGCGCAGGCGCCGGGCGATCCGCGCCTGATGCTGGACACCGCCCAACTGCTGCTGAGCCAGGCGCCCGAACGCAGCCACGCCCTGATCGGGCAGGTCCTGGAGCGTCGCCCCACCGATCCGTCAGCCCGCCGCGCCCTGTCCCATGCGGAGCTGGCTCTGGGACACCCCGGCAAGGGCGCGGAGATCGCCGAGCGGCTGCTAGCCGAAAACCCCCGGGACCAGGAAGCCGCGGCCGCATTGGCCACCGCCTGGCGGCTGGCCGGCGACAACCGCTATCGGCGGCTCTGGGACTATCAGGCCCTGGTCCGCGCCAGTCCCATCGACACCCCGCGCGGCTGGGCGAACCTTGACGCCTATCTCGCCGACCTGCGCGTCGCGCTCTCTGAGCTGCACGCCCTGAACGCCCACCCGATCGAACAGTCGGTGCGCGGCGGGACCCAGACCTCGCAGAACCTGCTGCAAAGCGAGCACCCGGTGGTGCGGGCCTTCTTCGAGGCTGTCGAGGGACCTATCGCCGCCTATCGCGACGCGGTCGGCCAGGGCAGCGACATTTTCCGTGCCCGCAACCACGGCGCCCACCGCGTCCACGGCGCCTGGTCGGTGCGGCTGCGCCCCAACGGTTTCCACGTCGATCACATCCACCCGGAGGGCTGGATCTCCTCGGCCTGCTACATCGACGTGCCGCCGGCCGTGCAGGACCAGGGCGATCACGCCGGCTGGATCCGGTTTGGCGCGCCGCCGATCCCGACCCGGCCAAGCCTGAGCGCCGAGCATTTCGTGCGGCCCGAGCCCGGCCTGCTGGTCCTGTTCCCATCCTATCTGTGGCACGGAACCGTGCCGTTCGGCGGCGACCAGGTGCGCACCACCATCGCCTTCGACCTGGTCCCCGACGAGGACGTCGCCGTTTCCAGGTGAGGTCGGCGCGCGGCTGTGCGTCTTATGACCAAGCGAGTGCGACCTGGGGGTCGCGCCGATACCGTGAAGCACGCGCCTCACGGTCCGCCGCCAACCGTGAGCCGCCCATGAATCGCCGCTTCGCCATGCTGATCGTCATGTCCATGATCCTCGGGGTCGGCGTCGGCTGGGCGTGCAACCAGTTCCTTGATCCAGCCCAGGCCGCACGGGCCGCCGACGGCCTGTCCCTGGTCACCGACGTCTTCCTGCGGCTGATCAAAATGATCATCGCGCCGCTGGTGTTCACGACCCTGGTCGCGGGCATCGCGCACATGGAGAACGCCGCGGCCGTGGGCCGGATCGGCGTCAAGACCATGGGCTGGTTCATCGGCGCCTCGCTGGTCTCGCTGCTGCTCGGCCTGATGATGGTGCATCTGCTGCAACCGGGCGCGGGCCTGCACATGCAGACCGCCATCGCCGCCAGCGCCCCGGCCGCCGCCACCACCGACGCCTTCACCCTGAAGGGCTTCATCACCCACCTGGTGCCGACCTCCATCGTCGACGCCATGGCCAAGAACGAGATCTTGCAGATCGTCGTCTTCTCGCTGTTCGTCGGCACCGCGGTGGCCGCGCTCGACAACAAGGCGCCGGCCGTCCTCGATCTGGTCGAGCAGGGCGCCCAGATCATGCTCAAGGTGACCGGTTTCGTGATGAAGCTGGCCCCCTTGGCGATTTTCGCGGCGCTGGCCTCGACCATCGCCACCCAGGGCGTGTCGATGCTGGCCGTCTACGGCAAGTTCGTCCTCGGCTTCTATGCGACCATGGGACTGCTGTGGGTGCTGCTGTTCATCGCCGGCTTCCTGGTGATCGGCAAACGGGTGATCCCGCTGTTCGGCGTCATCCGTGACCCGGCCCTGCTGGCCTTCTCGACCGCCAGTTCCGAGGCGGCCTATCCCAAGATCCTCGACGGCCTGCCCAAGGTGGGCGTGCGCCGCCGCATCGTCTCGTTCGTGCTGCCGCTGGGCTACTCGTTCAACCTCGACGGCTCGATGCTCTACTGCACCTTCGCCACCATCTTCATCACCCAGGCCCATGGGGTGCACCTGACCGTCCAGCAGCAGATCTTCATGCTGCTGTTGCTGATGGTGACGTCCAAGGGGATCGCCGGGGTGCCGCGCGCCTCGCTGGTGGTGATCATGGCCACCCTCACCTATTTCGGCCTGCCTGAGGCCTGGATCGCCCTGGTGCTGGGCGTCGACCACCTGCTGGACATGGGCCGCTCGGCCACCAACGTCGTCGGCAACTCCGTCGCCGCCGCCGTGGTCGCCAAGTGGGAAGGCGAGCTCGACGACATCGAGGACCTGGACCTGGACCTGGGCCCCGACGCGGCCGGCGAACCCGTCAAGCTGCCGGCCTGACGGAAGGCCGCGCGGCTAGGGCATGATCCGCATCCGCCGCAGGACCCAATAGGCGCCGCCCACCACCGCCAGGCAGAGCACGCAGGCGGCGACGAAGCCGCTGTGCGAGCCGGCGAAGGGAATGCCCGAGAGGTTCATGCCGAAGGCCCCGACGATCAGGGTCGGCGGGATCAGCAGGCTCGACATCACCGTCAGGGCCCGCATGCTTCGGTTGGTGGCGCTGGTGATCTGGGTGTCGAGCTCCTCGTGCAGCAGACGCGCGCGCTCCTGCAGGCTGGCGGCCTCGCGGTCGAGATCCTCGGCCTCCTGCGCCAGCCTGGGCAGGTGCTGGGGCAACAGGGCCACCCGGTGGTCCTCGCGCGGGACGCAGGCCCGGTGCAGGGCGCTGCGTAGGCCCAGATACTCCCGATGGTCGCGCGACAGGCCGCGGCGGGTGGGGCCAAGCTTCAGCCCCTCGACCTCGCCATGATCGCCCAGCATCCGGTCCTCGACCCGGTCCAGGGCCTCGGCGGCGTCATGCAGCCGCTGTTCGGAGACATCGACATAGCGCTCGATCAGGCGCACCACGGCGTCGGCCGGACTGGCGATCAGCGCGCCGCGATCGACCTCGCGCCGCACCTCGTCGACCACCCGCAGCGCCTGGCGGCGAGCAGTGATCAATCGCCGCCCATCGAAGGCGAACAACAGCCGCCCGGCGCCGACGGGGCGGCCGTCCAGGTCCCGCTCCAGATCGGGCAGGACGCCGAACGCCCATTGGCCGCTGAACTGGATTTGCACCCGCTGGTCGGTGCGCAGGATCAGGTCGCGCGCCGGCGCCGGGATGTCGTGCTGGTTTTCCAGATAGAGCCGCGCGCGCTGGTCGCTGAGCGGAAAGTGCGTCCAGACCCAGGCCTTGGGATCGCCCGGCGGGATCTCGAACGTCTGGTCGGTGAGCGGCTCCGCGCCGCCCTCATGAAAGGCGTAGGCCCAAAGGAACCCGCTGGCTTGCCCCATCCGCCGCACACTCCCGAGCCGCACTGAGGCTTGGTGATGCGACCTTTGGATGACAGGCCGATGACGGTGCTAGGCGAGGAGGCCGCGCAGGAAGGCCAGGGTCTCGGCGGCGGCGTAGACCATCGCGCCGATGACGATCATGTCGAAGGCGCGGCGCGCCCAGACCAGGACGACATTGCGCCGGGGGAGCTCGACCGGGCTGTCTGCAAACGTGAACCGCATGTTGTCCTCCGCTGGGACGATCTGACCACTCATGGGCGTCAGGCCGCAAAGGCCGGGCCAACCTGGTCAGCGGAGGAAAGTCAGGCCGCGAGCATCGCCCAGCACCAGAGGCCGACGCAGGCCAGCAGCAGGGTCCAGATGAAGACGCGGACGATGGCCCAGCCGCTCGGGGGCGGTTTCCTGGGCTCGGGATCCTCGTAAGGGATAGAGAAGCGCGTCATATCCTCGCGAATAACAACGTTCGGTCAATCGCTGGTAAAAGCGTTTGGTTAGTTTCGGATCCCCGCGCAAAAAGACCGCCCGCAGCGCCCTTCCCCGGAGATCCCATGCACACCGGTTCCTGCCATTGCCGCGCCGCCCGTTTTGAGATCGCGGGCGACCTCGCGCCGATCCAGGTGTGCCATTGCGGCGATTGCCGCAAAGCCCAGGGCGGGCCGTTCGGGACCAATATCCCGGTCGAAACGGCGAACTTCACCCTGCTCTCAGGCGAAGATGACCTGCGGATCTACGAGTCCTCGCCGGGCAAGGAGCGGGTGTTCTGCGGCCGCTGCGGCGGCCCGCTGTTCAGCCGCCTGAAGAGCAAGCCCGGCGTCATGCGCGTGCGGGTCGGCACGCTGGACGGCGCGGTCGAAAGCGAGCTCGACTTCCATTTCTACACCGCCTCGAAAGCCAACTGGTGGCCGATCACCGACGACCTGCCGCAGTACCCCGACGCGCGGCCGTTTTGAGCGCCCAGTGTCGTCAGGGCCGTCCCCGTCGACAGATCGAAGGCGCCGGTCAGCTTCGACCTGCCGGTCCCCAGCCTTTGCCCCGTTTGCCAGCAGACCTCCACGACTATCCCTGAACGCTGCTATTGGTCGCCCTTAGCCGCGAGATATTCCTCGTCGGAAACCTTCTCCATCCAGGTGACCGGCGAGCCGTTGACCGACTCCTGGATGGCGATGTGGGTCATGGCCTGATGCGGTGTAGCACCGTGCCAGTGCTTGTGTTCGGCGGGACACCAGAGGATGTCCCCGGCGTGGAATTCTAGCTTCGGACCGCCCTCAATCTGGGTCCAGCCTACACCTTCGGTTACGAGCAGCGTCTGACCCGCCGGATGCGTGTGCCAGGCCGTTCGAGCGCCGGGTTCGAAATGAACAATGGCGCCGCTGACCCTGGACGGCTCGGGCCGCTGGAATTGACCGGTGATCGTGACCTTGCCGGTGAAGTAATCGGCTGGGCCGTCGACGGTTTTCAGGTCTGCCTTGCGGGTGATTTCCATCGTCTTGGTTCCTTGCTGTGCTGCGTCAGCGGTCGTGGCCGATACGAGGGCGGCGATCCAGATTGCGAGCCTGATCATTGGGCCAGGGTCCGATCGCGGCGGGCCATCATCCGAGATGCTGACTGAAGAAGGCTTGCAGCTTGTCGAAGGGGATCTTGTCCGCCCGGTCGTAGAGGTCGACGTGGTCGGCGGCCTTTATGATCAGGAGTTCCTTCGGCTCGGCCGCCGCTACATGCGCGTCTTCGCTGAAGTACCGGGAGTGCGCGCTATCGCCAGCGATCAGCAGGATCGGCCGTGGCGTGATCTCCTTGATGTAGGTGAGCAGCGGCATGTTCATGAACGACAGCGCGTTCGTCGCCGTCCAAGCGCCGTTGGAGTTCGGCGACCGCGGATGAAAGCCCCGCGGCGTCCGGTAGTAGTCAAAGTACATGCGGGCGGCGGGATCGGTTACGCCGTCCAGCGTCTCCGGCAGGATGCGCGGTCCGGGAGCCGGCGAGCCCCGCTCCGCGTCGACCCATCGTTGCTGGCTCATCTGCTCCAGCATCTTGGTCCGGTCGTCGGTCGTGAGCTTGTCGTAGTAGCCCCGCGCCATGACCCGGGACATGTCGTACATGCTGGTGGTGGCGACCGCCTTGATGCGCTTGTCCACGGCGCTCGCGTTCAGCGCCATGCCGGCCCAGCCGCAGATGCCGATGACGCCGATGTGGTCGCGGTCGACCGTCGGCTGCAGGCCGAGGAGATCGACGGCTGCGCTGAAGTCTTCGGTGTTGATGTCAGGCGAGGCGACATTGCGGGGCTCGCCGCCGCTCTCGCCCGTGAAGGACGGATCAAACGCCAAGCTGACGAAGCCGCGCTCGGCCATGGTCTGGGCGTAGAGACCCGAGGACTGCTCCTTGACGGCCCCGAACGGGCCGCCGACCGCCAGCGCCGGGAGGGGCGCGGAGCCGCGAGCTTTCGGCGTGTAGAGATCGCCGGCCAGCGTGAGGCCATAGCGGTTCTTGAAGGTGACCTTTGCGTGGTCGACCTTCTCGCTGCGAGGGAAGACCTTATCCCACTGATTGGACATGATTTGGGCCTTTGCTGAGCTGGGGTTTGGGGCGAGCGGCAGGGCGGCGGTGGCGAGGCCGGCGGCGCTGAGTTTCAGAACATCGCGTCGGCCAAGGCGGCCTGCGGCGGCCGAGGTCAGTCTCATTCGGGAACTCCTGTGCGGGATGTCGCGCGGGCGCCGACTGCTGCGAGCATCGCCCCGCTGACGAGGATGGCGGCGCTGACCCCGAAGGCGGTGTGGTAGCCGCGAGCGTCGACGAGGACGCCGCCGAGTGACGCCCCAAGCGTGATCGCAAGTTGGATGACGGCGACCATCAGGCCGCCGCCGGCCTCGGCATCGTCGGGCAGGGTCCTGCTGATCCAGGTCCACCAGGCGACGGGCGCAGCCGTGCCGACCAGTCCCCAACCGGCGAGCAAGGCTGCGGTCGGAAGCGGCGCGGCGCCGAAAGCAATGAGCCCCACCGCAATCGCCGCCAGGGCGAGCGGGGCGGCCACGAGCAGAAGGCCCAAGCGCGCCGGCAGCAGTTGGCCGATCAGCCACGTTCCTGAGAGGCCGGCGAGACCGAGTCCCAGAAGGATCAAGGACAGGCTCGACACGCTGACCCCCGTAACCGTCTCCAGGAACGGGCGCAGATAGGTGAAGAGCGCGAACTGCCCAGTGAAGAACAAGGCCACGGCGGCGAAGCCGAGCGAGACGCCTGGCCGGCGCAGCACCCGAAACACGCCGCCCGTGCGCGGCGTCGCGCGAGGCGGCATGGCGGGAAGGCTGAAGTGCTGCCAGGCCAGTACGATAGCGGCGAGCGGTACGACGACGAAGAACGCGCCGCGCCAGCCGATGTACTGGCCCATGAAGCTTCCCAGCGGGGCCGCGATTGTTGTGGCCAGCGCATTGCCGCCGTTCAGGACCCCAAGAGCGCGCGGGACCTGATCTTCGGGCACAAGACGCATTACGATGGCGGCGGACATCGACCAGAAGCCGCCGATCACGACGCCGACGAGCGCCCGTCCCGCCATAAAGACGGTGGCGTTCGGCGCGAAGGCGACGATCAGACCCGAGAGGATCATCACGCCGGTCAGCGCGAGCAGCACGTGTTTGCGATCGATCTTGCGCGTGGCCGAGGAGATGACGAGGCTGGTCAGGACGGCGAACAAGCCGGAGATCGCGATCGCTTGGCCCGCGCGCCCCTCAGTGATGTGCAGATCGGCGGCGATCGGCGTCAGCAGGCTGACCGGCATGAACTCCGAGGCGATCAGCGTCGAGACGCAAAGCGTGAGCGCGGCGACCGCGCCCCATGCGCCTTGGGTCGGCTGCGGGAGATCGGATGCAATTGCAGTTTGGATCGACATGGGCTCTCACGACCTGGGGGCGACGTACCCGAGGCCCGTGAGATAGCGTTCGCGCAGCGACTGCATCAGCCGCTGATCGCGCGATGGACCGTTGCGCCAAATTCAACGATCGAAAGGGCGACTAGAGGCCGAGCGGCCGGAGCTCGCGGACCAGGTCGATGAACAGGCGGAGCGCCGCCGGCACTTGGCGGCGGCTCGAATAGTAGATGTGGTACCCGCCGCTCGAGGTCGCCCAATCGCCGAGAACGATGCGTAGCTCGCCGCTGGCCAGTTCTCTTCGGACCATGGTGTCAGCCACGTACATTAGGCCGACGCCGTCGCGCGCCGCAGCCAGGCCAAGGCGGCCGTCATCGACCACGAGGCTGCCCGGCACAGCGATTGCGAGTTGCTCGTCACCGCGTTCGAATTCCCAGCGGTAAAGACTGTCGTCTCCGATCCTGATCCGAATGCAGCGATGAGATTGCAAATCGTTCGGGTGCGCGGGCACGCCGAAGCGTTCGAGGTACGCTGGAGCCCCCACGACGATCCAGCGGATGTCGGCCGACAATCGCTGCGCCACCATGTCCTCGGGAACGGTGCCGTCGTACCGTATGCCCGCGTCAAAACCCTTTTCGATCACGTCGATGAGCCGATTGGAGACCGACACCTCCAGTTCGACGTCGGGATATCGTTCGATGAAGGTGGGCAGCACCGGCGCCAGGAGGTGGTCGGCCGCATCGTTGGGCACGCTCAGCCTGACCCGACCCATCGGCGCGTCGCGGAACCGGTTCACCACATCCAGGGCTTGGGCGATCTTCAGAAATGGATCCTGGACCGCGGCCTGAAGAGCCTCACCGGCGGCGGTCAGCGTCACGCTGCGGCTCGTCCGATTCAGCAGTCTTACGCCCAGGCGTTCTTCCAAACCTCGGAGGGCGTGGCTTAGGGCCGATGCGCTCAGGCCAAGCTCCAAGCCCGCCCGACGAAAATTCCGGTGCTTGGCGATCTCCAGGAAATAAGAGAGGTCCGCGAAATCTGAACGTCGAAATTGCATTGCGCAGCCCGGTCAGGAACGAGGCTCGAACTCAGCCCGTCTCCACACTCTTGCTACATTGAGCGGAGATCAACAATCTCGCGGGACCCATAGCCTGAAGCTCGCTTGGGCGCAGACTGATGACCGGACTTTTCGCCCATCCCTCAACGCGCGACCGGATTGCGTCGCGCCACGTGGTCTCCCGGCAAGCGGACCTGATAGGGGCCGCGGCGGGGATCGGGGAACATGTAGTCGGTCGAGACATACTGCGCGCCGGAGGCGAAGGCGGCCTGGGCCCGGGTCTGATCGTTGGTCCGCGCCTCGATCGTGTCGGCGTCGGCGCGGGTGCGGACGATGAGGCCGGCGCGCACCGCGGCCTGGATGCGCTCACTCTGGGCGGCGGGCTCGTTCAGGGTGATGTAGCCGGCGGCGGGCGAGGTCTCGGCGGTGTTGACGAACATCACCCGCCCTTCGAGCGTCTTGCGGGCGCCGCGATAGAGGGCGACCTGCTCGTCCGGCGCGTCGAGGGCGAACATCACCTTGCCCCGCGCGGTCTTGAGCGTGGGCCAGGCGCCGGCAGCGGCCGCCTCGCGCAGGGTCGCATGACGCCCCTGGACGCCGCCTGGCGTGATCAGCTCGGCGGCCGGGAACACCGAGGCGATCTCGGCGTCCACCGCGTCCATGGCCTTGGCGTCGAAGGGCGCGGCCATCACCGCGCCGGGCACGCTCAGCCCGCCTTCCTTGAGATTGAGCAGGATCAACAGCGGCAGATGACCCGGGTGCGCCTTGGACCAGGCGCGGATCTGGCCCAGGCAATCGGTGAAGCGCGGGCAGCTGGAGCGGTAGTCGATGTCCTGGACATGCATCACCTTCAGCCCCGGCGCCTTCAGGGGCGTCAGGTCGTAGGGCAGGTCATTGGCCATCTTCATGGCCAGCGGCGCGGCGTAGCGGCCGCCGTCCGGGTCGTTGAGGACGTCGATCTCCAACTGCCGCGCGCCAGCGTCCAGTTGGACGCTGAGCGGCGGATGGGCGTAGTCGAGCCCGTCGGCCTGTTTCGGGTCGGCCGAGCGCAGCAGCGCCATCTGGCGCGGCGAGATCGCCTGCTTGTAGGAATTGTGGCTGCCGACCGCCTGAACCTGGTTGATCTTCAGGGCGTCGACCGCCGCGCGCGTGCAGCCGGCTTGGCCGGACGGCGCCTCCAGATCGCATTGAGCGGCGAGGGCCACGGCGGCGGCGAAGACGATGGCGATCATGAGCCCCTCCCTAGGGCGCCTGCACGGCGGCGCTGTGACAGCGGCTTAACTTGCGACGGCGATCACGGTGATCGCCAGCGGCGCGTCGGGATAGGTCCCAGCCGCGACGTCGATGATCAGTTCGCCGAAGCGTTCCGGGTAGATCCGCTCGGTGGTCGCGGCCACCTCATCCAGCGTCCACCACCGGATGTCGTCGATCAGGTCGACCTCGTAGTCGGCCCAGCCCTCGCGCGACGGCTCGCCGCCGGCGCAGCGGGCGACGATGTAGTTTTCCTTGAAGATCACGTGCTCGCCAGTGACCAGCACGCCCGGTCCTTCCCGCGTCCACACCACGGGGCCAATCTCGACCTCGGTGAAGCCGGTTTCCTCGGCGATCTCGCGGATCGCGCCCTCGATCAGGCTCTCGCCCTCGTCGACCCCGCCGCCGATCGTGAACCACGACGAAGTTCCCTGCGGACGATTGGCCAGGCGCCCCTTCATCAGCAGGATCCGCCCCTGCGGATCGAACAGCAGGACACGGGCGGTCAGACGTTCGCGCAAGACAAGCTCCATAAGGATCTGACAGCGAGCCTAGCGCGTTCAGACAGGAAGACGAACACCGCTCTCAACGTGAAATTAATTGAGCTGGGACAGGGTGTTGCCCGTAACGGGATGGAGTCCCCCTTTGTCGCTCGGCCCTCAACGCCTGCTCGGCTTCGCCTTTGCAAGCGCCGACCTCCTTCTCGAGATCACCCAGGACGGAGCGATCAGCTTCGCCATCGGCGCCAGCGAGGCCCTGTCCGGTTCAGCCGAGACCGCCCTGGTCGGCCGGGCCTGGCGCGACTTCGTCGACGTTCGCGACCGGATGATGCTGGAGGCCCTGCTCAGCGGCCTGAAGGATGGCGGGCGCGGCGGCCCCCTGGTGATCAGCCTGGCCGGCGCCGCCGACGGCGTCGAACGCGCCGCCTCGATGACCGCCTTCCGCATGCCAGGCAACGCCGGCGCGATTTCCTGCGCCTTCAGCCGCGCCGCGGCCAAGGAAACCCACGGCCTGCACGACAAGGCCAAGTTCGAAACCACCGCCGCCGCCCTGATCGAGACCGCCAAGACCACCGGGCTGGAGCTGGAACTGGCCCTGGTCGAATTCGGCGGTCTGGCCGCCTTGCGCAAGGTGCTCGGCTCCGAAGGCTCGAAGGAGCTGGAGCAACGGCTGACAGCCGCGATCTGCTCTCAATCCCACGGCGGGAACGCCGCCGCCGGCCTCGGCGCTGACCGCTTCGCCCTGGTCCGCCAAAAAGGCGAAGGGGTCGAGGCGCTGGTCCAGCGCCTGATCAAGCTGGTCTCGACCGATGCCAGCCACGGCCTGACCGCGACCGGCCGGGCCATGGGCCTGAAGGCCGACGCCCCGCCCGCCCAGGTGCTGCGCGCCCTGCGCTTCTCGCTCGACAATTTCATCAAGGACGGGATGGCCGGCGAGGCCTCCCTCACCATCGACGAGGCCGTCGACCGCTCGATCAAGCGCACCCTCGTCGAGGTCGGCGTCCTGGGCCAGGCCGTGCACGAAAAGCGCTTCCAGCTGGTCTTCCAGCCGGTGGTCAATCTGAAGGCCAATTCAGCCCTGCATCACCATGAGGTGCTGGTCCGGTTCGGCGACGACGCCAGTCCCTATCCGATGATCCGCATGGCCGAGGAGCTCGACATGATCGAGCCGCTCGACATCGCCGTGGTCGAGGAGACGATCGCGCGGCTGACAGCCGATCCGAGCCTGCGGCTGGCCGCCAATGTTTCGGGCCGCACGATCGTCAGCCCGGCCTTCGTGGTCGCGGTTCGCAGCATGCTGGCCAAGTCCCCGCTCGCCGCCGGCCGGCTGCTGCTGGAGATCACCGAGAGCGCGGCGATCGACAACCTGGCCCTGGCCGACCAGCACCTGAAAGCCCTGCGGGGCGAGGGCTGCGTGATCTGCCTCGACGACTTCGGGGCTGGCGCGGCGTCGCTGGCCTATCTGCAGCAACTCACCCTCGACATCGTGAAGATCGACGGCCGCTTCATCCGCGAGCTGCAGCACGGCGGCCGCGAAAGCACCTTCATCCGCCACCTGGTGCACATGTGCACCGAGCTGGGCGTGAAGACCCTGGCCGAGATGGTCGAGAACACCCAGGCCGAGGACGCGGTTCGGCGCGCAGGTGTCGACTACGCCCAGGGCTGGCTCTACGGGGCTCCGGCCGAGCGCCCAAGCCAGCCCGAGCCCTCGGTTCCCTCGCCGCCGGCCAAGCCCGCCGCGCGCCGGGTCGGCTCGGTCGACAGCTGGGGCTAGGCCCTCAGGCCTTCATCGCCGCGATGTGCTGATCCATCACCGCGTCCAGTACGGTGAGCGGCATCGCGCCTGACAGCAGGCCGGCGTCGTGGAATTTGCGGATATCGAAGCGCTCGCCGAGCGCGGCCTTCACCTTGGCCCGCAGACGCAGCCATTCCAGCTTGCCGACCATGTAGCTGCAGGCCTGGCCCGGCCAGACGACGTAGCGCTCGATCTCGGTGGTCGAGGCGGTGGTCGGCGTGCCCGAGATGGCGTTCATCGTCTCGATGGCCTTCTCGCGGCTCCAGCGCTTGGCGTGCATGCCGGTGTCGACCACCAGCCGCGCGGCGCGGAACAGCGAGGACTGGATGTAGCCGATCTCGCCGCGCGGATCGCCCTCATAGACCCCCATCTCGCGGGCCAGTTCCTCCGAATAGAGCGCCCATCCCTCGCCATAGGCCGAGAGGAAGGTCGCCCGCCGGATCATCGGCAGGTCGGCCTCCTGTTGCAGCGAGAGCTGCAGATGGTGGCCCGGAACCCCCTCGTGATAGGTCAGGGTCGGCAGCGCCCACTTCGGATACTCGGCGGTGTCGCGCAGGTTGATCCAGTAGATCCCCGGCCGCGAACCATCCAGCGAGGGCTGGTTGTAGTAGCCGCCTGGCGCGCCAGCCTCGATGAACTTCGGCACCCGCTTGATCTGCAGCGGCGCCTTGGGAAGCGTGTCAAAATATTCCGGCAGGCGCTTGTTGGTGGCGGCGACCAGATCGGTCAGGTCGGCCAGCAGCTTCTCCTTGCCGAGGTCGGTGTTCGGGTAGTGGTAGCGCTTGTCCTTGTAGAGCGCCTGGATGCGCTCGCCGACCGTGCCGCGCGTCAGCCCCTGGCCGCGCAGCAGCGTCTCGGCCCGAGCCTGCAGCGCCTTGGCCTGTTCCAGGCCGATATTGTGGATCTCGTCGGCCGTCAGGTTGGTGGTCGTCGAGTCGAGCAGAGCGTGCTGATAGTAGGCCTCGCCATCAGGCTGACGCCAGACGCCGGCCTCATGCACGGCCTTGCCCTGGGCCTCCTTAAGCAGCGCGATCTGCCGCTCCAGCGCCGGGGCGACCTTCTCAGCGTAGATCTTGGCGGCCTGGCCGGCATAGTCGCCGGCGATGCCCTTTTCCTTGGCCCGGCGCGCGACCGAAGCGACCAGCGAAGAGGCTTCCGGCCTGGTCAGCAGGCCCTGCATCTGCGGCAGGGCGCGGGCGATGATGAAGTCCGGGGGAATGACGCCGGCCCCGATGTCGCGGCGCGCGCGCTCGGTCTCCTGGTCTATCACCGTCCCGAAGTCGGAAAGCCGCGACAGATAGGCGTCGGCGTCGTCCTTGGTCTCGATGCGGTGCTGGTTGTCGAGCCAGTCAGGCGTCGACCGGTAGGAGCCGGTGAGCTGGGAGAGCATGTAGGGCTGGCCGGCGCCCGCATAGCCGTAGTCGAACCGCTGGTTGGCGGCCTCGCTGCTCTCCAGCCCGAACATCACGCTGTCGTAGTTGACCCCGGACATGCCCGAGAGCTGCGAGCGGTCGATGGCTTTGAGCTGGCGCAATTGCTCGCTGTTCAGCGCCTTGTCCTTGGCCTTGTCGGTCAGCGAGGCGTCGTCGAGCTTCCATTTCGCCTGGGCGCGCGCGCCCTTGTCCAGGCCAAGCCCGGTGGTGAGTTGCGGCGAATCGTCCAGCGCCTGTTCGAAGATCTGATCCAGGAACTTGGTGAGCTGGTCGGCGGCGCTGGGCGCGGGCGGAGGAGCCGGCGTCGGCGGCGCGGACGCAACGATGGGCTGCGCCGTGCTGGCGCAACCGGTCAGGGCGACCAAGGCGGCGGCGGACAGAAGAAGTTGGCGGCGGCTTTGCATGTAGCGCCCTCCCCGAACTGGTTACATTTGTGACTGGACCCTAGGGGCGCGCGATCAAGCGGGGCAAGAACCCGGCGTAGCGCGACGTGTTAATTCGCCGTAATGCAGGGCGAGCACCGTTATCAGCCCGTCGCAGAAGAACCCCATTCTGCCGATAGCGGTTATGCCCTCCGCGATTGGAAACCTGCCGACGTGACTGACGCCAAGCCCGCCGACTGGAGCCGCCGGCTCGCCGCCTACAAGCGCCCGGATCTGGCGCGCAGCATCTTTGAACTGGTGCTGACCGCTTCGGCGTTGGCGGGTCTTTGGACCCTCGGCTGGGTGGCGATGCATTTCGGCCTCTGGTGGCTGGCCCTGCTGTTGAGCGTGCCTGCCGCCGCCTTCCTGGTGCGGCTGTTCATGATCCAGCACGACTGCGGCCACGGCTCGTTCTTCGAGGCCAAGGCGGCCAACGACTGGGTGGGCCGCTCGATCGGGCTGCTGACCCTCACCCCCTACGACTACTGGCGCCAGACGCACGCGATCCACCACGCCACCTCCGGCAATCTCGACCGCCGCAGCCTGGGCGTGATCGAGATGCTGACCGTCGATGAGTACCTGGCCCTGACGCCGCGCAAGCGCCTGGGCTATCGCCTCTATCGCCACCCGGCGGTGATGTTCGGCCTTGGTCCGACCTTCGTGTTCTTCCTGCAGCAGCGCGTGCCGGTCGGGATGATGAAGGACTGGCGCCCCTGGGTCTCGACGCTGGGCAACACCGCGCTGATCGCGGCGGGGATCGGGGTGATGATCTGGCTGCTGGGCGTCGCGCCGGTCATGCTGGTCAACTTCACCACCATGGTGATCGCCGCCACCATCGGGGTCTGGCTGTTCTTCGTTCAGCACCAATACGAGGGCGTGTCCTGGTCGCGGCAAAAAGACTGGAAGCGCGACGACGCGGCCCTGCATGGCAGCTCGCACTACGACCTGCCCCAGCCGCTGGCCTGGCTGACCGCCAATATCGGCATCCACCACGTCCATCACCTGTCGAGCCGCATCCCCTTCTACCGCCTGCCGCAGGTGCTGAAGGATCATCCCGAACTTCAGGGCGTCAGCCGCATCGGCCTGCTGGAAAGCTTCAAGAACGCGCGCCTGGCGCTCTGGGACGAAGCCGCCCAGCGGCTGGTGTCGTTCCGCGAGGTCCGCGGCCGCGAGCAACTGGCTTAGGATCGATACTCCTCTCCCTCGGGAGAGGAATTCCATATGCGCCCAGCCTTCCGCGCACGTCACCTGACCCGGCGTCAGCGTTGACACCCTGACGCCCCTGCCCCCCAACTTCGGCCCATAAGAAGAAGTCATGGGAGGTTGCGGTGAGCGCGTGGACATTCGCTGACGTCTGGGAGGCGATCGCCGCCAGGCAACCCGGCCAACCGGCCCTGATCCAAGGCGAGCGGGTGGTGACCTGGGGCCAGTTCGACGCCCGCGCCGACGCCCTGGCCGCGCACCTGACGGCCGGCGGCCTGACCCACGACGCCAAGATCGCCGCCTACCTCTACAACAGCCCGGAATATCTTGAGACCTACTACGCCGCCTTCAAGGCCGGCATGACGCCGATCAACACCAACTATCGCTACGGCGGCGAAGAGCTCACCTATCTGTTCGACAACGCCGACGCGCAGGCGGTGGTGTTCCACGCCGGCTTCGCCGCCACGCTGGAGCCGCTGCGCGCGAAGCTACCGCAGGTGAAGCGCTGGATCGCCGTGGCCGAGCCTGGCCACCCCGCCCCGGCCTGGGCCGAGGACTATGAGGCCGTGGTCGCCAGACCGGCGCCCGTGCGGCCGTTCAAGGCGCCCTGGGGACGTTCGCCCGAAGACCTGATGCTGCTCTACACCGGCGGCACCACCGGCATGCCCAAGGGCGTGATGTGGCGCCAGGACGACCTGTTCAACGTTATCGGCGCCGGGGGCCATGCCCTGATGGGCCTGCCGCCGTTGGAGCGGGTCGAGGACGTCAGCGACCGGCTGTCGACCTACGAGAAGCCCACCACCCTGGTCTGCTGCCCGCTGATGCACGGCACCGGCCAGTTCTCGGCCTTCATCACCCTCAATATCGGCGGGGCGGTCGCCTCCCTGCCCTCTCGGCAGTTCAACCCGATGGAGCTGTGGGACGAGGCGGTGCGGCTGAAGGCCGACAACATCGTCATCGTCGGCCTGGCCTTCTCCACGCCGATGCTGGAGGCGCTGGAGGCCAATCCGGGCCGCTGGGACCTTTCCCACGTCAAGGCGATGAGCTCCTCGGGTTCGATGTGGAGCCAGGAGAACAAGCGCGGCCTGCTGTCCTACGCCCGCAACGCGATGATCATGGACAGCTTCGGTTCGTCCGAGGCCGTGGGCCTGGGGGCCTCGGCCTCCGCGCCCGGCGCCGAGGCGGCGACCGCGGCCTTCATGCTTGGTCCCAACTGCGCGGTGTTCAACGAAGACGGCCTGCGGGTCGAGCCCGGCTCGGGCGAGCGCGGCATGGTCGCGGTCTGCGGCTTCCTGCCGATGGGCTATTACAAGGACGCCGAGAAGAGCGCCAAGACCTTCAAGACCATGGAGGGCCAACGCTGGAGCGTTCCGGGCGACTGGGCCGAGGTCAATCTCGACGGCACCCTGAAGCTGCTGGGACGCGGGAGCCAGTGCATCAACACCGGCGGCGAGAAGGTCTTCCCCGAGGAGGTCGAGGAGGCCCTGAAGACCCACCCCTCGGTGCGCGACGCGGTGGTGGTGGGCGTGCCCGACGCTCGGTTCGGCGAGCGCATCTGCGCGGTGGTCGAGCCCGACCCGGCCGCGACCTCGCCGACCCTGGAGGAGATGGCCGGCCACGTGAAAAGCAAGCTCGCCGCCTACAAGGCGCCGCGCGAGCTGGTGGTGGTCGAGAGCATCGGCCGGGCTCCGAACGGCAAGGTCGACTACAAGGCCTCGCGAGACCGGGCGCTGCTGGCCCTGGGCGTGACCGCCTAGGCTCGACCAATTCCTTCATGTCCGGGGCGCACGGTCGCCTCGGACAAAGGAAATCATCATGGCCGACACTCCGCAGACACCAGAAGCGGTGGCCTACCAGCTCATGCGCGACGTCCTGGCGATCGAGGGGGCGTCGAGCGCGCTGCGCGACAGCGGCGGCCCCGATCGTTCCTGGCTGCTCACCACCTATTCAGAATGCCTGAGAACCGTGCGACCAGACATCCCCAAGGCCGGCCCCACCCATGGCCGCAGCGCCTTCTAACGCCGCTCGGGGAGTGGTGACGACGTATCGCCGACGCGCAATCTGGCGGCGACCATCGCCAGCAGCGCCATAATGCACGCGGCCACCCAGAGAGCTTGCGATCCGACATAGTGATACGCCGTGGCGCCAAGGGCGGCCCCAACGACGAGACCAAGCCACAAAAGGAGATAGGGCGCCCAGCCCAAGCGATCCTCGCCAAGAACGGCCGCGGTGATCCGCTTGCCCAACTTCACGAGCGTGCCGGTCATATAGGTCAGTCCGATCCTGACCTCCCCGTCCTCGGTGAAGATGGTGTTCTCCGCCCCCATGGCCAGCGCGAGCATCAGGACCGCGAACCGATCCGCGCCGCATGAGGCCAAAATAGCCGCGCCTGCGAGCAACAGCGCGACCAGCGCGAGGACGGCGACGCCGCGGCGATCCTTCGCCATCCGGCCGACCAGCGCTCCGGTCGCCACGCCGGCCACGAACAGGACGATCAAACCAAGTGCGAATCCAGCATAGGCGGCGCGATCGGCCAGACCGACGGCCAGCCGCGTAGAATTTCCGCTCATGAATGAGACGAAGAAGCCCCCGGTCATCAGGAAACCGACGGCGTCAACATAGCCGGCCGCAGCCGAAAGGGCCGAGGCCAGAAGCCTGACCCGCCGATCATAGCGTCTCAGGACACTGTCTCCACAAGCAAGCGCGCCTTTCGAGATCCACAGCGCCTAGTGCTCGGGCGACACGCGAACCAGCAGCTTGCCGTCGTGGTCGCCGGTGAACAGGCGCTTCACGGCGGTGGCGGCGTTCTCCAGGCCGTCCTCGACGTGGGCCTTCCACTTGATCTGGCCGGACGCGACCCAGGGAGCCAGTTCCGACATCGCCTCGGCGGCGCGCGGCAGGTAGTCGATGACGATGAAGCCCTGGATATGGATGCGGCGCATCAGGACCCGGGCGAAGTCGCTCGGGCCTGGCACGGGGCCAGCGGTGTTGTAGGTCGAGATCATCCCGCACAACGGCATGCGGCTGTGGTTGTTCATGTGACCCATGACGGCGTCCATGACCTTGCCGCCGACGTTCTCGAAATTGATGTCGACGCCGTTGGGCGCCAGTCGGGCCAAGGCCGCGCTCACATCTTCGGACTTGTAGTCGATGGCCGCGTCGAACCCGAGATCCTGGGTGATCCAGCGGCACTTCTCGGCCCCGCCGGCGATGCCGATCACCCGGCAGCCCTTCAGCTTGGCGATCTGGCCGACGATCGAACCCACGGCGCCGGCGGCGGCGGACACCACCACCGTCTCGCCCGGCTGCGGCTTGCCGATATCCATCAGGCCAAAATAGGCGGTGAGGCCCGTGGCCCCCAGCACGCTCATATATGCGGTGAGCGGCACGCCGGGGATCTGCGGCGTGCGCCGCGCCATCGATTCCGGCGCCACGGTGTAGTCCTGCCAGCCTCCGAGGCCGGGATTGACGATGGCGCCGACCGGCAGGCTCGTGGCCCGCGACTGCTCGACCACGCCGATCACCCCGCCGCGCATGACGTCGCCGATCTGCACCGGCGGCAGGTACTGATCCTGGTCGCTCATCCAGATGCGGTTGGTGGGGTCGAGCGACAGGTAGATGTTGCGAACCAGGACCTCGCCGTCCTGCAGTTCGGGGGTGACGCTTTCGACCAGTTCGAGGTCGCCCGGACCAATCTCCCCGGCCGGGCGATGGCGCAGGACCCATTGGCGATTGATCGGCATGACGTTCCCTTCCCTGAGAAGGCGGGATCATGCGGCCGCGCCCTAAGGGAAGTCGAGCGTTCTAGGCGAGGTTTCCGGCGCCGATCCGGTCCCGGCGGCTCAGCCGCGCCGTCAGCAGCGACACGACCGCCAGCGCCGTCAGCGGCCAGGCGATGTCGGGCGTGAGCAGGATCGAGGCCGTGGGCGTGCGGCTGGTCAGGAACGCCTCGCCGAGGCCGTCGCCCAGATAGCTATAGATCAGCGAGTAAGGCACGGCGCCCAGCGCCGTCGCCGCCAGATAGGCCTGGAATGGCGCGCGGGCGCAGCCGGCCGCCACATTGACCAGCCCGAACGGACTGAGCGGCACCAGGCGCAGGGTGAGCAGGTATCGGAACGGCGCGCGCTCGAACCCCTCGACCAGCTTGCGCAGGCGGCCGCTCGCCAGCCGATCACGGATCAGGTCGCCGGCGGCGAACCGCGCGGCCAGATAGGCCATGACCGCGCCAGCGGTCGATCCGACGATGGTGGCCAGGGTTCCGACCAGCGGGCCGAACAGGAACCCGCCGGCCAGCATCAACACCAGCCCGACCGGCACGAAGGCCGCGGTGGCCACGGCGTAAAGGATGGTGAAGACCGCCAGGGCCAGGAGCGGCGTCGCCGCCACCTCCGCGCGCAGGCGGATCTCGTGGGCCTGAATGTTGTCGAGCGAGATGTCGGTGGCCAGGCCGCTGGCGTAGAGCCAGACCGTGGCCGCGATCAACAGAACCGCCGGGGTCCAGCGGGCGAAAGCCCGCAAGGCTTTACGAACGGGCGGCTCAGCCTCGGTCATGCGGCGCGTCCCACATCGCCATCCCCCTGGGGATAGCCCCTCGGAAGTCAGGGCCTCCGGGCGACTAAACGCAAAGTCGTCCCGGAAGCTGACGTGAGCCTATCGCTGATTTTGTGACCAGACCAAGACGCCTAGCGGCGTTCGTCGTTGCCTTTTTTCTTCCACGGCGGCTTGCCGGCCTTGGGGCCGGGGGCGCCCGGAGGTCCCTTGAAGGCCGGCTTGGCGCCGTCACGCGGCGGGCCTTTGCGGAACGGAGGACGGTCTTCACCAGGCGGCCCCTTACGGAACGCCGGCTTGTCTTCGCCGGGCGGGCCCTTGCGGAACGCCGGCTTGCCTTCGCCCGGAGGCCCCTTGCGGAACGGGCGGTCGCCAGTCGGCGGGCCCTTGCGGTTCGGACCACCGCGCGGCGGCGAGGTCGGACCGCCCGGAGGCGAGGACGGTTCGATCTTGATCTCGTCGGCCACGGTCGCCTTCACGGCGGCGGCGAATTTCGGTTCGGCTTCCTTGGAAATCTCGAACTTGGTCTCGCGGTCGAAGATCTTGATCGAGCCGATGTCCTTCTTGGTGACATGGCCCAGGCGGCAGATCATCGGGATCAGCCACTTCGGGTCGGCGTTCTTGTCGCGGCCCACGCTGATGCGGAACCACGAGACGTCTTCCGGCGCCATGCGCGGCGGGCGGCCGACAGGGCCGCCGTCACGATCGGCCGGATCGTAGCGGTCGCCGCCACGCACGGGGCGCTCACGGTCACGGCTCTGGGAGTCGCGCATCCGCGCGTCGTCATAGAGTTCTTCGGGCGAGGGCAGACGCTGACGGTACAGGCGGATCAGGGCCGCGGCCACCTCTTCGGCGCTGCGATTTTCCAGCACCAGCTTGGCGAGCGCCAGGTCTTCCTCGGCCATCGGCGCGGTGAGGATCGGGTCTTCCAGCAGGCGGACCTGGTCCTTCACCTTGATCTCGTCGGCGGTCGGCGGACCTTGCCAATGGGCCTCGATGCCGGCCGAGGCCAGCAGCTGCTCGGCCTTGCGGCGGCGAGTGTACGAGACCAGCAGGACCGAGATGCCCTTCTTGCCCGCGCGGCCCGTCCGGCCCGAGCGGTGCAGCAGGCCCGGCTTATTGATCGGAATGTCGGCGTGGATCACGAGGCCCAGGTCCGGCAGGTCGAGGCCGCGGGCGGCGACGTCGGTGGCGACGCAGACGCGGGCATGGCCGTCACGCAGCGCTTGCAGCGCCTCGGAGCGTTCACGCTGGCCAAGTTCGCCGGACAGCCCGACGACGGCGAAGCCGCGCTCGCGCAGGGCCGCATGCATGTGACGAACGCCTTCGCGGGTGTTGCAGAACACCAGGGCGCCGGGGGACTCGTAGAAGCGCAGCACGTTGACGACGGCCAGCTCGATCTCATTCGGCGCCACGCGAATGGCGCGGTACTCGATATCGCCGTGCGGTTCGTCGCGGCGCACCGTGTCGACGCGCAGAGCGTTCTTCTGGTAACGCTTGGCCAGGGCCGCGATGTCCTTGGCGATGGTCGCCGAGAACAGCAGGGTGCGGCGATCGACCGGCGAGGAGTCGAGGATCTCTTCCAGGTCTTCGCGGAAGCCCATGTCGAGCATCTCGTCGGCCTCGTCGAGGACGAGAACGCGCAGGGAGCCCAGATCGAGGTTGCCGCGCTCCAGGTGATCCTTCAGGCGGCCGGGCGTGCCGACCAGGATGTGGACACCGTCCTGCAGCGCGAACTTCTCGCGGCGCGGATCCATGCCGCCGACGCAGGTTTCCACCTTCGCGCCGGAGTCGGCGTAGAGCCAGGTGAGCTCGCGGCTGACCTGAATGGCCAGTTCGCGGGTCGGGGCGATGACCAGGGCGAGCGGCGCGCCCGGCTTGCCGAAGCGGGCCTCGTCGCCGAGCAAGGTCGGACCAGCGGCCAGACCGAAGGCGACGGTCTTGCCCGAGCCGGTCTGGGCCGAGACCAGCAGGTCGCGGCCAGCGGCCTCCTCGGTCAGCACCGCCTCTTGAACGGGGGTGGGTTCGGCGTAGCCCTGGCTCGCGAGCGCGCGCGCCAAGGCGGGGTGGATTTCGGGGAAGGCCATTGTCGTCCTGTCGGTTCGCGCCACACACAAAGAACGCGCGGGCGCGCCTTAGAGGCCAAGCAAGACGTTACGGCAAGCCTTGCGGCAAGGAATTCATTAACTGGTGCGGAAGGGCCGCAGGGCGAAAACCACTGTTTTTACCGGCGCCGGGCGTGGCAAGCTGCCTCAAAAAGGGAGTTCCAATGCCTGCCAACGAGACCGAGATCGCCGCGGCCATGGCCGTGACCGACGCCTTCATGACCGCGTTCAACGCCCGCGACCTGCCCGCCTTCGAGGCCACGTTCAACTTTCCGAGCGTGCGGTTGGCCTCCAACACCCTGACGGTGATCGAGCCTGGCCACCACCAACCGCAGATGTTCGAACGCGGCCCGCTGTCGGACTGGGACCATTCGGCCTGGGAGCGCCGCGAGGTGATCCACGCCGGGGCCGACAAGGTGCACCTGGACACCCGCTTCACCCGCTACCGGAAGGACGGTTCGGTGATCGGCGGATTCAACTCGATCTACGTCATCACCTGCGAAAACGGCCATTGGGGCGTGAAGGCCAGATCGAGCTTCGCGCCCTAATCGCTGGACATTCGTGGCGGAATAGGACGTGACCTGCCGCCATGACCCAACGAATTAAGAATGCCGCCGTCATCGGTGGCGGCCCGGCCGGGCTTATGGCCGCCGAAGTGCTGAGCGCCGCCGGCGCAGCCGTCGTCGTCTATGACCGGATGCCGACGCTCGGCCGCAAGTTCCTGATGGCCGGGCGCGGCGGGCTGAACCTCACCCATTCCGAGGACCTCGCCGCCTTCGTCACCCGCTACGGCGCGCAGGCCGAACGGCTGAAGCCAATCCTGGAGGCCTTCACCCCGGCCGACCTGATCGCCTGGGCTGAGGGTCTGGGCCAGGAAACCTTCATCGGCTCCAGCGGCCGGATGTTCCCCCGTGCGCTGAAGGCCTCTCCCCTGCTCCGCGCCTGGCTGGCGCGGCTGAACGCCCAGGGCGTCGAGTTCCGCACCCGCCGTGACTGGCGCGGCTGGAACGAGGCCGGCGATTTGGTCTTCCAGGTCGAAGGCGACCAGGTCGAGACCGCACGTCCCGACGCCACCATCCTGGCGCTGGGCGGCGCCAGCTGGCCGCGCCTGGGATCAAACGGCGCGTGGACGCAGGCCCTGGCCGGACGCGGCGTCGAACTCGCGCCCTTCCAACCGTCCAACAGCGGCTTCGATGTCGCCTGGACCGAGCTGTTCCGCACCCGCTTCGCCGGCCACCCGCTGAAGAACATCGCCCTCAGCTTCGGCGGCCGCACGGTGCGCGGCGAGGCCATGGTCGCCGACTACGGGATCGAGGGCGGCGCGGTCTATGCGCTGTCGGCGGATCTGCGCGCGGCGATCGCACGCGACGGGTCGGCGGTTCTAGAAGTCGATCTTCGCCCCGACGTCAGCCGTCCTAAGCTGGCGGACCGATTGCACAAGGTCGTCAGCGGCCAGTCGACGACCAACCTGCTGCGCAAGACCGCCGGCCTGACCCCGGCCGAGATCAACCTGCTGCGCGAAGGCCATGGCGTCGAACTGCCGAAGGACGCCGGCGCCCTGGCGCGCGCGATCAAGTCGACGCCGATCACGCTCAAGGCCGTGCGCCCCATCGACCGGGCGATCTCGACGGCCGGCGGCGTGTCGTTCTCGGCGCTAGGCGAAGACCTGATGCTGCGCGACATTCCGGGCGTCTACGCCGCCGGGGAAATGCTGGATTGGGAGGCGCCGACTGGCGGCTACCTGCTGCAGGCCTGCTTCGCGACCGGGGTCGCGGCGGCCAAGGCGGCGCTAAAGAGCTAGGAGTTCAGGCGGTCGCGGATCGAGGGCCGGCGCTTGCGGGCCGCCGGCGCGGCCTTCACGCGCGGCGTCGGCAGGGGCGGCAGGGCCTGGCTCTCACCGTCGGCCAGCAGCCGCGCCGCCAGCATCAGGTCGGCCTTCACCGCGCCGAAGTCGGCGGTCTCCACCCAGGCCCGCACCACGCCCTCGACATAGGCTTCCGACATCCCGGTGACCTCGACCGCCGGAGCCGGGTCCTTGAGCACCAGCGGGTTGGCCTCGGCCCGCGCCTTCAGTCCCGCCAGCAGCGCGGCCATGTCGCGCTTGGTGTCGACCCGGAAGACGGCGTCGACCCGGCGACGGCTGTGGTAGCTGGTGTTGACGATGACATCGCCGAACACCTTGCCGTTCGGCAGCACGACCTTGAGGTTGTCAGGGGTCGCCAGCTCGGTGACGAAGAGGTCGAGCGTCTTGACCGTGCCCGTCCGCCCGCCGATCTCCACCGTGTCGCCGACCCGGTAGGGCCGGAACAGCAGCAGCATGACGCCCGCCGCCACATTGCTGAGCGTGCCCTGCAAGGCCAGGCCCACCGCCAGCGAGGCCGCGCCCAGCACCGCCAGGATCGAGGTGGTCTGGACGCCGAGCTGCTGCAGCACCGCGATCAGGCCGACGACGATGACCAGGTAGCGGGCGAGCGATCCGGCGAAGCTCTGCAGCGTTACGTCGGGCGGCCCGGCCCCATGCACCCTGGCGATCAGCCGGCGCACCAGGCGCGAGGCCCAGCCCGCCGCCCACCAGGTGACCGTCAGGATGATCACCGCGACCACCAGGTTCACGGCGAGGTCGCCCGCGGCGTTGATGAACTTGTGGAGGACGTTCTCGTCGGTCGTCACGGTCTGACGCAGACGGTCGGCGAGCTCGGTTTCAAATCGCTGCATGACGGTCGCTTAGCACTCCTCGGCGGCGCAAGGCCAATCGGTGAATACGTCAGGCGGCCTTCTGGAGTTCCTGCTTCACCCGCTCGGCCAGCGTCTTGATGTCGATCGGCTTGGGCAGGAAGGAGACGTTCTCCTCGCCTTCCAGCAGGTTCGAGAACTCCGCCTCGGCATAGCCGGAGATGAACATCACCGGCGCGCCGGCCAGGTAGACCCGCGCGTGCTTCAGCAGGTCCGGCCCCTGCATGCCGGGCATCACCACGTCGGAGATCATCAGGTCGATCTTGCCGGCGTACTCCTCGGCCAGTTCCAGGGCTTCCTCGCCCGAGGCCGCTTCGATCACCTCGTAGCCGCGAGCCCGCAGCAGCTTGGCCGCGACGCCGCGCACGGCGTCCTCGTCCTCGACGAACAGGATGCGGCCGGCGCCCGAGAGATCGCGGGCCTTCGGCGCGGTCTTGACGACCGGAACCAGGGCCGGCGACGAGGCGCTGGGCACATGCACCGGCAGGAAGATGCGGAAGGCCGCGCCCTCGCCCGGCTTGGAGGCCACGCTGATCCAGCCGTCCGACTGCTTGACGATGCCGTAGACGGTGGCAAGGCCCAGGCCCGTCCCCTCGCCCACCGGCTTGGTGGTGAAGAAGGGGTCGAAGATCTTGTCCATGACGTCGGCCGGAATGCCGGGACCGTCGTCGGACACCTCGATCAGGGCCTGATCGCCCTGGGCGGCGGGATAGCCGTGGGCCACGGCCTCGTCCTGCGTCAGGCGGGCCAGCCGGATGCGGACCACGCCGCCGCCATGGGCGCGCACCGCGTCACGGGCGTTGACCGCCAGGTTCATCACCGCGGTCTCGATCTGGCTGCGGTCGGCGCGGACGTGCGGCAGGTTGCGGCCGTACTCGGTCTCCAGCTTCACGTCTTCGTAGAGCACGCGGCGCAGCAGCACCTCGGACTCGCTGATCAGTTCGCCAAGGTCGAGGGTCTCGCGCTGGACGGTCTGCTTGCGCGAGAAGGCCAGCAGCTTGCGGACCAGGTCGGCGGCGCGGGCCGAGGTCGAACGGATCTCGTTCAGGCCCTCATAGGAGGGATCGCCGACCGGGTGGCGCTGGGCCAGCACGTCCAGCTGCATGAAGATCGCGGTCAGCAGGTTGTTGAAATCGTGCGCCACGCCGCCGGCCAGCTGGCCGATGGCCTGCATCTTCTGGCTCTGGGAGAGCTGCAGTTCGATCTGCTTCTGCTCGGAGACGTCGACCAGATAGGCGACCCAGCGGCCGTCGCTCTTGGAAAGATAGAGGTGGGCGACCTTGGTCAGGTCGCACGCGAGCCGGACCTCCAGGGCGCCGACATGACCATCGGCCAGCTTCTGGGCGGCGTCGGTGCGCGAGGCCGCGTCGATCAGTTCGCCAAAGATCGTGCCCGCCGCGCCGCCGCCGGCGACCGCCGACAGGGTCGGATTGGCCTCGATGATGGTGGCGGCGAAGGGGTCCTCGCCATCCAGCAGCGCCGCGCCGAACGGCGAGGCGGCGGCGAAGGCGTCCAGCACCTTGGGCGGCGGCGGCTTGGCGGAGTTGAAGGCGTTCAGCACCTCGGCGGCGGCCGGCGGCAGGGCCAGCGGCGTCGGCTCGGTCAGCCGGACCAGGAAGCGGCGCTCGCCCAGCGGCGCGACGGTGGCCGAGTGCTCCGAGCCATTGTTGCGGATCGAGGCCTGGGCGGTCTCGCCGCGACGCGCGGCGGTCAGGGCCGAGAACAGGCTGGCGGCCGAGGGGCCGCCCTTGGGCAGGCGCGCGGCGGCGCCCAGCACCAAACGCCACGAGGCGTTCGCGGCATGGATGCGACCGTCGGCGGCGGCGATGGCGGCCGGTTCCGACAGCGCGTCGATGAGTTGGTCGGCGCCCGGCTCGGCGGCCGGGGCCGGGGCGGCGGAATTGCGCAGCGCGAACAGCCCCAGGCAGGCGACGCCGGCCAGGCCGATCAGCAGCATCAGCCCGGCCCGCGTCGAGGCGCCGGCGTCGATCGCCGGCACAGCCGCAAAGCCGACCGCAGCGACGAAGCACAAGGCCGCGAACACCGTCAGCAGGTCGAAACGGCGACGAGCGCCATCAAGGTTCGACGACTTGGCCATAGGGAGGCCTCGGTTGATGCCAGACGGAGAGGCGATGGCCTCAGGCGAATCAGTCACGCAATCTTCTCACGAAATCTCAGCGGCCACGGGCATTTGCGACGACGCGGGCGCCGCTCTGCATGATGAAGCCGATCAGCTTGGCCACGGCCTCGTAGTGGGCGGGCGGAATAAACTCTTCGATCTCGACGGCGGCGTAGAGCGCGCGCGCCAACGGCGGGTCCTCGATGATCGGCACGCCGTGCTCTTCGGCGAGCGCGCGGATCTTCAAGGCGACGGCGTCCATGCCCTTGGCCACGCACTGCGGCGCGGCGGTTTCGCCGGCCTCGTATTTCAGCGCCACGGCGTAGTGGGTCGGGTTCATGACCACCATGGTCGCGGTCGGGACGGCGGCCATCATCCGGCGGCGCGAGCGCTGGATGGCGATCTGGCGGCGCTTGGCCTTGAAGTGCGGATCGCCTTCCGAGTTCTTGTATTCTTCCTTCTGCTCTTCCTTGGTCATCCGCATGCGCTTGAGGAAGCGCTGGCGCTGCCAGAACCAGTCGAAGCCGGCGATGGCCAGCATCAGGGCGGCGGTGGCGAAGACCAGCTTGCGCAGGATCTCGGCCATCAGCGGCAGCATGGCGGCCGGATCGAGCGCCGCCAGATCGCGCAGCGAATACATGTGCGGCTTCATCACCAGCCAGCCGACCCAGCCGACCATGACGACCTTGGTCAGCGACTTGAAGAACTGCATCAGGCTGTCGAGGCCGACCAGGCGCTTCAGGCCCGCCATCGGCGAGACCTTCTTCCAGTCCGGCTTGATCTTGTCGGGGCTGAACAGCAGGCCGGTCTGAATGAGGTTGCCGCCCGCGCCCGCCAAGGCGGCCACCGCCAGGACGGCGATCAGCATGGGGGCGGCGGCGCGCGCAGCGGTCCGCGCCACCTCGATGGCGCCGTGCCCCTCCAGGCTCATCGTGTCCGGATGGGCGATGAACGGCAGCAGGGCGACCGCCATCTCGCGCGACATCCAGCCGCCGGCGATAGCCAGAACCGACGCAGCGCCCGCGAACGAGGCCAGGGTCGCCAGGTCCGGGGTCTTGGCGACATCCCCCTTCTCCCGCGCCTTCTGGAGTTTGGTAGGGGTCGCGTCTTCTGTTTTAGAGGCTGCGTCCTGCTCTTCGGCCATGGCTCTATCCCAGGAACAGCGAGGCGAGCTCGCGGTAACGGTTGAGCCAGACCATGCCGATGACGCCCAGGCTGAGGGCGAAGATCGACAGGCCGAACAGCACGATCAGCGGGGTGACGACGAAGAACACCTGGAACTGCGGCATCACCCGCCCAACCAGGCCGGCGGCGATGTTGAAGATCACCGAGAACACCACGACCGGCGCGGCCAATTGCAAGCCCAGGCGGAAGGAGCCGGCCACCGTCTGCACCGCCAGCTGGGCGCTGTCGGCCACCGGCACGTCGCGGGAAAACGGGAACAGCGCATAGGACCTGACGATGGCGGTCAGGAACATGTGGTGCAGGTCGGTGGTCATGATCAGGGTCACCCCGATCAGGCCCAGGAAGGTGCCCAGCGTGGTCGACGGCGCGGCTTGGCCCGGCGCGGCGGTCTGGGCGAAGGCCAGCGTGGTCTGGATCGAGATGATCTCGCCGGTCGCCGTCAGGGATGACAGGAACATCCGCAGGATCCCGCCGATCATCAGGCCGATCATGATCTCCTTGATCACCGCCCCGCCGACCCCGGACACCGTCCCGGGAACCACCATGCCGCGCGCGATGACCGGCATCAGCATCAGGGCCATCAGGAAGGCGAAGCCCAACCGGATGCGCGGCGGCACGCTGGAGTCGCCGATGCCCGGCAGCAGCATGATGATCGCCGCGACACGGGCGAAGATCAGGCCGCCTGCGTAGACCTGGGATGCGGCTGCGAAGCTTTCCATGGACCCGGCCGAACGGCCGCTACATCGCTGCGATGCGAGCGGCGATCTCGCGCATGAAGCCGCTCATCAGAGCGCCCATCAGCGGCAGGAACAGCAGCAGGGAGAGGAAGATGGCGACGATCTTCGGCGCATAGACCAGGGTGGCTTCCTGGATCTGGGTCAGGGCCTGCAGCAGGCCGATCCCGACCCCGACCACCAGCCCGACAATGAGCACGGGCGCCGACAGCTGGATGGTGAGCCAGATGGCGTCGCGACCGATGTCGAGAACCTCGGCGCCGTTCATCTTTGGCCTCTTGGGTACGCGTGGACAGTGAAATTCAAGCTAGGCGGAATTTGCCTAGTTATGGTTAACGAACGGCTACCTGCCGTTTACGGATGCAGCGCCCGCGCGGCTTCGGCGGGCGAGGCTTTTCCCTGGTCGCGGTCGACGCTGTAGTTCGCCGCCCGCATCGCCTCGACCGAGATCGAGCCGATCAGCGGCCTCAGCGCCGCCAGCAGGCGCTCGTCGCCGGCCCGCTTGGGCGAAATCAGGATCACGGCGTCATAGGGCGGCAGGGCGCCCTTGGGGTCGGTCAGCACCACCAGCTTGTCGGCCGAGATCCGGCCGTCCGAGGAGAAGGCCGAGATCACGTCGGCCTCGCCGCCCGACAGCGCCCGGTACATGAAGGTCGGCTGGAACGAACGCTCCTGCTTGAAGTTGAAGCCGTAGGCGGCGTCGACCGCCTTCCATTCCGGCCGCGACAGGAACTCCAGGTCCGAGCCGAGCGTCAGGCGCGGCGCCTGGCGGGCGAGATCGGCGAGGCTGACGATCCCCTGCGCCTTGGCGCGGTCGGCGCGCATGGCGAAGGCGTAGGCGTTCTCAAAGCCGAGCGAGCCGAGCACCACCACCCCGTCACGCTTCTTCAGCTCGGTGGTGAGCTGCGCCAGCACCTGGGCGCGGCCCGGATTGTCTTGCCGCTTCAGGACATTGGTCCAGAGCGTGCCGGAATAGTCGACATAGACGTCCAGTTCGCCGGCCGCCAAGGCGCGGTAGGCGACCGCCGAGCCGAGATCCTCCTTGCGCGACACATGCCCGCCGGACCGCTCCAGCCGCTCGGCCATCACCTCGGCCAGGATGTACTGCTCGGAGAAATTCTTGGCCCCGACCACATAGCTGGACGGCTTGCCGAACGCCGCCAGCGGCGTCAGGGCGGCGAGCACGCCGACGACCAGCAGCGCCGCGCCGGCGATCATCAGCCCGCGTTTGCGCCGGGCCGCCCCGGTCTCGATCAGGCCGAGCAGTTGATCGACCACCATGGCCAGCGCCGCCGAAGCCGCGCAGCCGAACAGCACGAAGACCCAGTTCTCGGTCTGCAATCCGGCGAAGATGTAGTTGCCAAGACTGGTCTGGCCGACCGGCGTCGACAGCGTCGCCGCCCCGATGGTCCAGACCGCGGCGGTGCGCACCCCGGCCATGATCACCGGCATGGCAAGCGGCAGCTCGACCTGGAACAGTCGCTGGCGCGGGGTCATGCCCACCCCGTCGGCCGCCTCGCGCACCGCCGGATCGACGCCAAGGATGCCGGCCGTCCCAGTCCGCAGGATCGGCAGCATCGAATAGAGGGTGAGCGCCAGCAGCGAAGGCAGGAAGCCGAGCGCCGAGAAGCCCTGGCCTAAGACCGTCTGGCTCAGCGCCGAGAGCGCCAGCAGCAGCGGATAGAACAGGGCCAGCAGGGCTAGGCTGGGAATGGTCTGGATCAGGCCGGCGAAGGCCAGGACCGGCCAGCGCAGCCGCGCGCTGCGGCTGGCGGCGACCGCGAGCGGCAGGCTGATCAGCAGGCCGAGCGCCAGGGCGCTGGCGCTCAGCAAGACGTGCCAGGCCAGGTACTCGGGCAGCAGGCCCCAGGCCTGCGCGACGCGGTCGCTCATGAGGCCACCCCGTTGAGGCGTTCGCGCAGCCGCTCAGCCTGGCGGCGCGGCGCCTCCAGCAGGGCGCGAACATCGGGGTCCTGGGTGGTGGCGAGCAGGCGGCCAGGCGCGCCGTCGGCGACGATCACGCCGTCCTTCAGCACCACGATCCGGTCGGCGAGGAGCACCGCCTCGGCCATGTCATGGGTGACCATGAGCGTGGTCAGCGAGAGCTTGTCGTGCAGGGCGCGGTAGTCGGTCCCCAGGGCGTCGCGGGTCAAGGGATCGAGGGCGCCGAACGGCTCGTCCATCAGCATGATCTTCGGTTCGGCCGCCAGGGCGCGGGCCACGCCCACCCGCTGGCGTTGGCCGCCCGACAGCTGGGCCGGCGCGCGCGCGGCGACCTCACGCGGCAGGACGACGAGGTCGAGCAGTTCGTCGACCCGCGCCGCCGTACGGGCCCGGTCCCAGCCTAGCAATTTCGGGGTGATGGCGATGTTCTCGCCGACGCTCAGATGCGGAAACAGCCCGACTTCCTGGAACACATAACCGATGCTGCGACGCAGCTGGTGCGGCGGAACGGCGGCGGCGTCCTCGCCGACGACACGCACCTGACCGCCGCCTGGTGCGATCAAGCCGTTGATGGTCTTGAGCAACGTGGTCTTGCCCGAACCCGACGCCCCGACCAGGGCTACGAACTGCCCCGTGGGCACGTCCAGCGACACCCCGGCCAGCGCCGCGCGCGCGCCGTAGCGTTTCTCTATGCCGATGAGTTCAATCGCCGGTTGGGCCATGTCGCCAACCTTAGACACGATCCGTCAGATCGGCATCCGCATGATTTCTTGATAGGCGCTGATCACCTGGTCGCGGACGGCCATCACCGTCTCCAGGCTGGCCTCGGCCGCCGAGATGGCGGTGACCACGTCGATCAGTTCAGCCTTGCCCTGCACCTGGGCCGCGATCTGAGTCTCGGCCTTCTTGGTGCTGTGCATCACGTCGTTCATGGCCGACTTGACCATCGAACCAAAGTCGAGCCCGCCGTCTTCCTGGCTGGGCGACGGCGGCTTGATCGCCGGGGTGTTCTGGGTCGCGGCGTAGGCTTTAGCGGCGGCGAGCGCGGTCATCATGGCTCAGGCGCCCCTTACTTCTTCAGCATGTCGAGGGTGCGCATTTCCATGGCGCGCGCGGTCTCGATCACGTTGAGGTTGGCCTCATAGGCCCGCTGGGCCTCCTTCATGTCGAGCGCCTCGACCAGGGTGTCGACATTGGGCAGCTTCACATAGCCCGAGGCGTCGGCCGAGGGATGGCCGGGGTCGTAGACGTTGCGGAAGTCCTTGCGGTCGGGCTCTACACGGGCGACGCGCACGCCCTGGCCGGCGTCGGTCTTGACCGGCGTGAACACCGGCACCTGCCGGCGATAGGGATCGCCGCCCGGCTGGCGCGACACGGAATTGGCGTTGGCCATGTTCTCGGCGATCACCCGCATCCGGGCCTGCTGGGCGCGCAGGGCGGTGGCGGCGATGGACTGGGTGGCCCCGGTCATGGGTTTGATGTCGGCCATCTAGGGCGTCCTATCCGCGGGGGCCGCGGCTGGCCATGCGCAGCATGCCCAGCGACTTCTGATAGAAACCGATCGCCGCATCATAGTTCATGCGCGCCTCGGCCATCTTCAGCATCTCTTCCTCGAGCACGACCGAATTGCCGTCGAGGGTGGTTTCCGAATCCTTGGCCTTGATCGGCTTGAACGCGGTGCTCTTGCGTTCGGCCGGCGCCATGTGACCAGCCTGGGTCACCGCCTGGGTGGCGACCTGGGTCATCTGGGTCTTCATCTGAGCCTGGAAGCTGTAGGCCTTCAGGTCGGTGGGCGTGAAGCCGGGGGTGTCGGAATTGGCGACGTTCTGCGAGATCAGCCGCTGGCGTTCGTTGAGGTGCCCAAGCCGGCCCTTCAGCATCGCAAACAGGGGAATCTCAGCGAGGTTCATGAGCAATATGGTGAATAAATAGGGTTAACCGGGCCTTAAGACCCTGCGGCGCAAACCCTGGCTCGACGGCGCATTCACGCCCTTTGGCCCTGTTCGAACATCCCGATGGAATTCGCCGATTTCCTCCGCGCCGTCTTCGCCCTGGCGGTCACCCTGGGCCTCGTCGGCCTGGCGGCCGTAGCCCTGCGACGCTTCGGCCCCGAAGCCCTGGCGAGGTTCACGCCCACCCGCAAGGAGCGCCGGCTGGCGGTCGTCGAGACCCTGGTGCTCGATCCCTCGCGGCGACTGGTGGTGGTCTCGTTCGACGGCGACGAGCGCCTGCTGTTGCTGGGCGAAGGCCAACTGCTTCCAACCAACGCCAAGCCCGCCCGCAAACCCAAGACGGCCGCCTGATGCGCAAGTTCTTCTCCGCCCTCACCCGCCTGGAACCGGCCGACTGGCGCCGCGCCGCGGGCCTGTCGGCGCTGGCGACCCTGATCAGCCTGATCTTCCCGGCCATCGCCGCGGCCCAGGCGATCAACGTCAACCTCGGCACCGGCGCGGGCCTCTCCGAGCGCGTCGTGCAGATGGTCGGTCTGCTGACCGTGCTGTCGCTGGCGCCGTCGATCGTGATCATGACCACGTCCTTCGTGCGGATTGTGGTGGTGCTGGGCCTGCTGCGCACGGCGCTCGGCCTGCAGCAGAGCCCGCCCAACGCGGTGCTGATCAGCCTGGCGCTGTTCCTCAGCGCCATCGTCATGGGCCCGACCCTGCAACGCTCCTATGACGAGGGCATTAAGCCTTTGATGGACCAGCAGATCGAACTGCCGCAGGCGTTCGACGCGGCAGGGGCGCCGCTCAAGACCTTCATGCTGAGTCAGGTCGACCAGGAAGACCTGGCCCTGTTCATCCGGCTTTCGAAGATCCCCAAACCGGCGACCATGCAGGACACGCCCCTGCAGGTGGTCACCCCGGCCTTCATGATCTCGGAACTGAAGCGCGCTTTCGAAATCGGCTTCCTGCTGTTCATCCCGTTCCTGGTGATCGACCTTGTCGTCGCCAGCGTACTGATGAGCATGGGTATGATGATGCTGCCGCCGGTGGTGGTTTCCCTGCCCTTCAAGCTGATCTTCTTCGTCCTGGTGGACGGCTGGCGACTGGTCGCGGGCTCCCTGGTCGAGAGCTTCCAGCGCGGGGCCGGCGGCGGTTAGAACCGCCGCGCGATCCCGGCCCCGACCTGCAGATCGGGCGTATCGCGGGTCAGGCCGGCATTGACGCCGAAATCGAACTGCAGGTCGTCGACCGGCGTCCAGGCCAGCGTCAGGTCGAAACAAGCCTGGGTCGTGCGCTCGGCCGGATCGTCATCCACCGCGGCCCAGAGCTCAGCCCCCAGCGAGAGCGCCCCGAAGGACCGGCTGATCGCCACCACGCCCACCCAGCCGAGGTGGCTGCCGTGGCCGTCGGCGTCGGCCAGCACGTCGAGCTCCGGGGTGAAGGCCAACGACACCTCGGCGCTCAGGGGCGCCGAGATCGGCGCGATCAGGCCGCCCTGCCAGGCCCCGGCTCCGATCCCTGACTTGCCGGTCGGCGCCGAGACAAACGGTTGCAGCGCCACCGAAACCCCTGATCCGTCTGGATTTTTCAGAGAGCGACGCAGCGCGAAGATCACGTCGCCGACGCCCTGGTCGCGGACGCTCTGGCCGCCGGAACGGTCACGCACCTGGGTGTAGGGCGTCCACGCGATCTGCCCCTCGGTGGTCGGCGCCAGGCCCAGCCGCAGCTCCAACTCGCCGATGGCGTAGGTGTCGCTGGAGCCCGGTCCCGAGCGTTGAAAGCTGGCGTCGAACGCCCCGACTTCGGCCTGGAAAACGCCGGGATCGATCACGCAGGACGGTGAACCCTTGCCCGGCCGGTCGGCGCAGAAGTCACGACGCTCCGGCGCGCTCTGGGCCTGGGCGGCCGCGAGGCTCAGGCTCGCCAGGGCGGTGCCGGCGAGGATGCGGACGGCAGGACGGCGCATGGAATATCCCCGGTGAGCTGTCGATCCGACCAGCCTAGGTCGCATCGCCGTCCGTCGCCTAGCCCTTCGCCGCGGTGGTCGCCGCGGCCTGCTTGGCCGGCGGCGTGGCCGGGGCCGCGGGCTTGGCCACGCCGACCGGCGCGGGTTTCTCGCGGAAGCGCGCCTTCATCTTGTCGACCCAGCCCGCGAAGGCCTCGTTGTCGGCGGTGGCGCGGCCGAAGTCGGCGACGCTGAGCTGGCCGGTCTGGACGCCGGAGAGCGCCACGCGCAACGCCTCGGGATTGCGCGCCTGGTCGTAGAAACCGCCATAGCGCTGCTGCATCCGGGTCAGGGCGCCGTCGTTGCCCGCCAGGCTGTAGCCGACGCCGGTGCGAAGCAGCTTGCCCTCGTCCTCGGCCGACAGCGGGCCAGGCGTCTTCCAGCGGTCGCCCAGGCTCTTTTCGAACAGGGCGGCCGAGGCGTCCCAGTTCTTCTGCTTCCAGAACACCTCGGCGCGCAGATCCTGGCCCTCACGCGAGGTGTCGCGTTCGATGACCTCCAGGGCGTGATCGGTGCGGCCCAGGCCCATCAGGGCGCGGGCCTCGACCAGCCGGCGCTCGGCGTTGAGGGCGGTCGGCAGGATGGTGGTGCGCGAGCCGTTGATCGCCTGCAAGGCCTGCTCGGGCTTGCGATCCATCAGGTAGATCAGCGCCAGGTCGGTGGCGACCTGGGCGCGGGGCACGCCGTCGAGACGGTTGTCGGCCTGGTACTTCAGCAGGTCGGCCGCCTGGTCGAGCAGGTCGACATCGACCAGCCGCCGCACGAGCTTGCGCACCATCAGGTCGCCGTCGGCGCCCAGCGGGGTCAACTCGCGGAAATCGTAGAACATGGCCAGGGCCTGGACCGGCTCCAAGCCGTCGGCCGCGCCGTCGAGGAACAGCGCCCGGAACGCCGCGCCGAGGTCGGCCTGAAGCTGCACGGCTTCGGGCAGGTCGGGCAGGCTGCGACCGGCCGAGCGCAACGCCTCCAGCGCCTCGCGATAGCGCCCCTGGCTGAGATAGAGATGGCCAAGCGCGCGGATGGTCTCCAGTTCCGTGGAGTCGCCGCGCCAGCGGTAGCGCAGGCCCGCAAAGGTGTTGGCGGCCTGGACCGGCGTGATACGGCCCATCTCCAGCCGGATCTTGGTCGCGTGCAGGGTGGCCGGCGCGGACAGGGCTTCGGTCGGCGCGCCGGCGACAGCGGCGTAGATGCGCAGCGCCCGGTCCTTGTAGCCCTGGGCCTCCACGACCTTGGCCTGGACCAGCCGGGTGGCCAATTCCTCCAACGGATCGGTCTTGTCCATCAGGGCCAGTTTGATGCGGGCGTCGGCGCCGTTGATGTCGCCGAGCGCCAGGGCCGCCTGGGCGTCGGAGCGGGCGAAGCGCGCCTTCCAGACCGGCGAGAACTGGTTGAAAGCCTCGGCGCCAGCCCCGAATTGGGTGCGCGCCTCGGGCCACTGGGCCAGTTGGACGGCGATGTAGGAGCGCCAGAGCGCCGCCGACGGGTCGTCCGAGAGGATCGGGACCGAGAAGTCGGCCTGGGCCTCCTTGTAGCGCCGCGCCATGACGCGGGCGATGCCCCGCAGGGCCCGGAACTCCGGGTCCTCCATGATCGCCGGGCTGCGTCGCGCGGCCTCGTTGAGCACGCCGATCGCCTCGAAGGACAGTTCCGAGCCGACCAGGAAACGGGCCATCGCCATCCGGGCGCCGACCGGGGCGTCGCGCCCCAGCGCGGCCTCCTCGTTCGACGCCGCCAGCAGGGCGTTGTAGCGGGTCAGGAAACCGCCGGAACCGGTCTTCGGCCAGTTCTGATAGTCGATCAGGCCCGGCATTCCGGCCGCCTGCGGCGCGCCCAGATTGGCCTCGGTCCGCTCGGCGGTCGCCGAAGCCGGCGACAGGGTCAGGCCCGCGGGCCGGCCGATCTGCACCAGGTCGCCCTCGTGCCGGACGCCGAGGTCCTCGATATAGGATTCGGCCGCCAGCCCCTGGGCCGAGGGCAGCAGCGCCATCTGCACGTACTCGCGCCGCGACGGCAGCCCCTTGGCGGGGCCAAGCGCGGTGACGACCGAGAGCGTGTCGCCGACCACCGGATCGGCCACCTTGACCACGCCGGTGACGCCGGCGACGGCGGCCTTCAGCGCGGCGGGGCCGCCGGCCTGGTCGCGGACGACCCGGATCTGGCCCGGCTGTTCGACCTGGGCCCCGGGGCCGAGCGTGACGGTCCAGACCGCGCCCTGGCTGGAGGCGAAGAACGGCACGTTGGGCGCCGACTCGATACGCACGGCGGTATAGTCATTGCCGCGAATGGCGCTGAGGCCGCTCATCTGGCGCAGGCCGCGCGGGGCCTTGGAAACGTCGATGGCGGCCGGCGCGTCGAACACCACCCAGATCGCGCCGCCGCGCCGGAACACCGCCGCGCCGCTGGGATTGGCCCACGGGAAGACCAGTTGCACCTGGCCCGCGCCGATCTTGCTCTCCATCCGCACCACGCCGCCGGCCGGCACAGGGTTGGGACGCGGCGGTTCGGGCGCGACGACGGGCGCCGCCTCGGCAAGCGTCGCCGCCGGCGCCGGAGGCCTCTCGAACAGATTGACGTAGGTGACGCCGTCGGCGACGCCGACCTTGGCGTCGGCGTTCTCGGCCAGCGTCAGAACCAGCTCCAGCCCGCCGCTCGCGCGGCGCGCCTCGGTCGTCTTCAGCCATTTCGGCGGCGAGACCCGCAGGCGCGAGATGTCTGGATTGGCCTGGCCGTTGAACTTCAGGATCAGGGTCTGGCCGTCGCGGCGCGCCACGGCGCGGGCGCCCTTGAACTCGATCCGCGAGAAGTCACGCGCCTGGGCGACGCGGACTTCGAGTCCGCCGCGCGGCGCGGTGGTCTGCGCCGGCGCCACGCCCGCGGGCGCAACGACGCTGGCGATGGTGATCGCCGCGACGCCGGACCGAAGGGTTTGGCGCAGGCTCACGAGCTATCAGGCCTTTGGCGCGGGCGCGGCGCCCTTCGGCGCCGGAGCGGCGGCCTGGGCGGCGGGCTTGGCCGGGCCAGGCGTGGCGGCGGGCGTCGCCACGGCGGCGTTGGCGGCGGCGGCCACCTTCTTCACATCGGCGAACCGGCTGGCCAGGGCCTCGGTCAGCTTCTTGGCCTCGATCGGCGGCATGGCCGCGATGATCGGCGAGAGCGCGCGCTCCTTCATTCGAGCGGCGATCGGGATGCGGACGGCGTCGTCCAGCAGCACCATGCGCGGCGCGGCGTCCTTGGGCTTCATGCCCTCGAACACCTTCACCAGGCGGTCGATCTCGGCCTGCTCCTTGGCGTCGGCGTCGACCATCAGCTTGGCGATGTCGCCCTTCATGCCGGTCAGGGCCTTGATCTTGGCGTCGAGCTTGGCCTCGGCGGCGGCCATCAGGGCGAGTTGGACGTCCATGTCCTGCTCGCGCTTGTCCAATTGGCCACGGCGGGCGCCCAGGCTCTGCAGAACCTGGAGCTCGGCGGGCGAGAGCCCAGCCTCCTTGGCCAGTTCGGCGGCGGTGGGCGCGCAGACCGCGGCGGGCTTGGCGGCTGGCGGCAGGGCGACGGACGCAGCGGCGTCCTTGGCGGTTCCGGTCGCGGCCTTTTCTTCAGACTTAGCGCCCGGCTTGACGCTCTTGGCGGCTTCCTCGGCGAAGGCGCGCGCGCCCGACACCATGTCCGGCAACGATTGCGCGCCGGCCAGGGCGTTGATGCCCATGACGCCGACGATGGCGACGCCGACCAGCGGCAGGATGCGGGGCATGTTTCTCATCGGCGGGCTCCGGCGCGCGACGGCTGGCGCTCAGTCGGCTGGTCGAAAAGATCGTCGTCGAGGCTGGGCCGCACGCGCGGCGCCGGGGCCTCGCGGCGAGCCAGGGGTTCACGTTCGGGGCGACGCTCGCGCGATCCCGACAGCATTGCGCCCAGGCGGTGAGCGACGCGCTCGACGTCGTCGTCCACGGCCGGCTCCTCGCGGGACGCACGCGACACCGGCGACGGGGCCGACTGCAGTTGGCGATCCAGCTTGGCCGTCAGGGCTCTCGCCTTTTCGATCCGGTCGGCGAGCGCGTCGTGCGCCTCGTCGGTGGCGGCGCGCAGGTCGGCCAGGCCCTGCTCGGCGCGGGCGGCGGCGGAGTCCAACTCAGCCACGGCCTTGGCGAAGCCCTCGTGGCTGTCGCGCAGCGCCTTCAGGCGGGCGTTGAGCCGGTAGCCCATCAGCAGGGCCGCGGCCAGCAGGCCGGCCAGCATCAGGTTCATGCCGATAGCGACGATGCTCATTTGACCCTCGAAATGGCTTTCTTGGCGTGGGGCGACAGCGGCCCGTCGACGCGGACCGCGATATGATGATTGCGCCGGCCCATCCGGCCGCGGGTCAGCGGGATCGCCCCGGCCCGCAGCTCGACCTGACTGTCGGGCGTGGCGTTCAGCATGATGGTGTCGCCGACCTTGAAGTCGAGCACTTCGCGCAGGCTCATCTGCTGCTCGTCGAGAACCGCGCGGACTTCCATCTGCGTGGTCCAGAGCTCGGTGGCCAAGTGGCCTTCCCAGATGTTGTCGCGGCCGAACTTCTCACCCATGAACTGCTGCAGCAGCATCTTGCGGATGGGTTCGAGCGTGGCGTAGGGCAGCAGCAGTTCGATGCGCCCGCCGCGATCTTCCATATCGATCCGCAGCTTCACCAGGATGGCGGCGTTGGCTGGACGCGCGATGGCGGCGAAACGCGGATTGGTCTCCAACCGGTCGAGGGTGAAGGTCACCGGGGTCAGCGGTTCGAAGGCGGCGCGGGCGTCGGCCAGCACGACCTCGACCATCCGCTGGACCAGCACGCGTTCGATGGTGGTGTAGGGCCGGCCCTCGATGCGCATGGCCGCGGTGCCGCGACGGCCGCCCAGCAGCACGTCGACGATCGAGTAGATCAGATTGGAGTCGACCGTCAGCAGGCCGTAATTCTCAAGCTCCTCGGCCTTGAAGACCGAGAGGATGGCCGGCAGCGGGATCGAGTTCAGATAGTCGCCGAAGCGGATCGACGAGATGTTGTCGAGGCTGACCTCGACGTTGTCGGAGGTGAAGTTCCGCAGGGAGGTGGTCATCAACCGCACCAGGCGGTCGAAGACGATCTCCAGCATCGGCAGGCGTTCGTACGACACCAGCGCCGAGTTGATGATCGCCCGGATGCCGGAGCGCTCGGCGGCCTCTTCGTCGGAGAGGTCGAAGCCCAGCAGGCTGTCGATCTCGTCCTGATTGAGGATCCGCTCGGCGCCGCCGCCCAGGCCCTCGCTGGCCGCGGCGTTGTCCCAGGTCGCGGGGTCGTCAGGGTTCATCGCACCCTGCATTCCGCCGATGATTTGAGGTTCTTCGTCTTCCATGCGATGCGCGCTGGCCAGGCCCGACGGGCCTAGTTGATCAGCATCTCCTCGATGAGCACGGCGTTCACCTTGGAGGGCGCGATCACCAGGTTGACCCGGCGCTGGATCTCCATGCGCAGCTGGTAGGAACCCTGGCTGCCTTGCAGGTCTTCGGGACGCAGTTCGCGCAGGAAGGTCTGGAACATGTCCTGCAGCCTAGGCATGTTCGGCTCAAGAAGATCCACCGTCGCTTGATCTGGCACTTCGAGGGTCAGCTTCAGCTTCAGGAAGGTGGTGCGGCCGTCGGCCGTCTGCATGTTCACCACCACGTTGGGCATGGTGTAGAACAGGATGCCGTCAGGTCCCTCGCGGATCTCGCCGAGGGCCTTGTCGCCTTCCTTGTCGCCCTTCTTTTCTTTCTCTTTTTTCTTCTCGACCTTCTTACCGGCGTGGGCCTCGTCGGGCTTCGGCTTCAGCAGCAGGAAGCCGGCGGTTCCACCGCCGCCCAGGATCACCGCAGCGGCCACGCCGGCGATGATCATCATCTTCGGCGTGAACTTCTTTTTGGCAGGCGCACCCTCGCCGTCCTCGCCTTCGGCGGCGTCCCCGGCGGGGGCTTCCTTCACCTTGTCCTTGGCCACGCGCGCGCGCTCCTTAGAATCTATCCCCGTCTCATGACCTGCGCATGGTTAAGGATCAGTTTTTAACAGGTGTTAACGGGCGCGATTTCCGTGCCGGGCAAAATCGGCCGAGCGCCCTGCGTTAACTTTATTTCTTGTTGTTTTTGCTGAGCTTTCCAACTGGCCCAATCCTTGCAGCGATGACCGCGACAAATTCGCCGCAGGTTAAGACCTAGCCATGGACAACGCCCTCTACGTCGGACTCTCGCGTCAGATGACTCTGCGCCGCGAACTCGACATCGTGGCCAACAATATCGCCAACGCCGACACCACCGGGTTCAAGGTCGAGAGCCTGATGGTGGAGACCGAGCCGATGGCCCCCGCCCAGACCGCCGGCGCGCCGCGTCCGGTGAAGTTCGTGATCGACCGCAGCGTCGGGCGCGACTTCGGCCAGGGGACGCTGCGCCAGACCGGCGCGCCGTTCGACCTGGGGCTGGACGGGAACGGCTTCTTCAAGGTCCGCACCCCGGACGGCGAGCAATTCACCCGCGACGGCCGCTTCCGCCTGGACGACGCCGGACGGATCACCACCCAGGAAGGCATGCCGATCCTCGATGAAGGCGGCGGCGAGATCGTCATCGAGCCCAAGGACGGGCCGGTGACCATCGCCCCGGACGGCACGGTCAGCCAGGGCCGGAACCTGCTGGGCAAGATCGGCGTCGCGCGCTTCGACACCCTGAGCATCCTCGAGAAGGTTGGCGACAACCGCTACCGCAACACCTCGAACCAACAGCCCGTCGCCGCCTCCGGCGTGACCATGCACCAGGGCATGCTGGAAGGTTCCAACGTCAAGCCGATCACCGAGATCACCCGGATGATCGAAGTCACCCGCGCCTATGAGTCCATGGCCAAGATGATGGACGCCAACGCTGAACTCTCCCGCCGCTCGATCGAGCGGATGGGCAAGCTGAACTAAGGAAAGTCTAGTCGATGCAAGCGCTTCGCACCGCCGCGACCGGCATGGCCGCCCAACAGCTGAACGTCGAGGTCATCTCGAACAACATCGCCAACATGAACACCGTCGGCTTCAAGAAGCAGCGGGCGGAGTTCCAGGATCTGCTCTACCAGACCATCGAGCGGGCCGGGGCGCAGTCCTCCGACCAGGGCACGGTGGTGCCGACCGGCGTGCAGGTCGGCGGCGGGGTGAAGACCGGGTCGGTCTATCGGATCACCCAGCAGGGGGCCCTGACCTCCACCGGCAACAAGCTCGACGTGGCGATCTCCGGCCGCGGCTATTTCCAGGTGCTGATGCCGGGCGGCGAGACCGCCTACACCCGCGCCGGCAACTTCTCGCCGAACGACCAGGGCCAGTTGGTCACCGAGGACGGCTATCTGGTCCAGCCGGCGATCACCATCCCGCAGGACGCCACCGACATCTCGATTTCCAAGAGCGGTCAGGTCCAGGCGGTCCGCACCGGCCAGACGACGCCCGAAGTGATCGGCAATCTGGAGCTGGCGACCTTCGTCAACGAGGCGGGCCTCGACGCGATCGGCGACAACCTGCTGCTGGAGAGCGCCGCGTCCGGCGCCCCGACCGTGGGCACGCCCGGAACCGAGGGCATCGGCGGCCTCAACCAGGGCTACACCGAGGCCTCGAACGTCGACGCCGTGACCGAGATTACGGCCCTGATCGTCGCCCAGCGCGCCTACGAGATGAACTCCAAGGTGATCACCTCGGCCGACGAAATGCTGCGCACCACCAGCAACCTGCGGTCATAGTCATGAAGCGCCTGCTGATCACCCTCGCCGTCGCCCTCGCCGCCAGCCCCGCCCTGGCCGGCCAGCCGGTGACGCTGAAGGCCGAGACCCTCGACAACGACGGGATGGTCACGCTGTCGGACCTGTTCGACGGGGCCGGCGCGGCGGGCAAGATCGCCGTCGCCGCCAAACCGGGCGCCTCGACCGTGCTGGACGCCGCCGCCGTCCAGGCTGTCGCTCGCCGCGCGGGCCTGGACTGGGCCAACGCCGAGGGCCTGCGCCGGATCGTGGTGCGCAGCGACGGGGCCGGCGCCGGCCAAATCGCCGTCCGCGGCAATGTCGAGGTCCTGACCTACGCCCGCAGCCTGTCGGCCGGCGAGATCGTCCAGCCCCAGGACCTGGTGTGGGGCAAGGCCGCCGCCGCGCCGAACGATGCGCCCAGCGACGCCGAGGCGGTGATCGGCTTGTCGGCCCGCCGCCCGCTGCGCGCCGGCGCCGCGGTGTCGGCCCGGGACGTCTCCGCACCCCAGGTCATCAAGGCCGGCGACCTGATCGTCGTGAACTACCAGGACGGCGGGATCTCGTTGTCACTGCAAGGCAAGGCGATGACCGCCGCCGGGCTTGGCGACACCGTCAGCGTCCAGAACACCACCTCGAAGAAGATCATCCAGGCCATCGCCAGCGCCCCTGGCGAGGCCCTGGTCGGCCCCGCCGCCGATCAGCTCAAGGCCGCCCGCCGCACCCAGCTCGCGCTTCGTTAGAGAGCCAGTCCCATGCGTCTTTCGATCCTCGCCGTCCTCGCCCTGGCCCCGCTGGCCGCCTGCTCGACCGTCTCCGAAGCGGTGAAGGGCCCCGAGCTTGCGCCGGTCGGCTACCCCTCGGCCCTGATCGCCCGCGAGCAGCCGACCTTCGTCTCGGCCCGTGAGCCGGCGCCCCAGGCGGCCTCGGCCAATTCGCTGTGGCGCAACGGCGCCCGCGCCTTCTTCATCGACCAGCGGGCCAACCGCGTCGGCGACATCCTGACCGTCCAGATCGACATCAACGACAGCGCCCAGACCTCCAACGCCTCCAACAGCAGCCGCACGGCGGGGATGAGCGCCGGCGTCGACAACTTCCTGGGCCTGGAGAGCAGCCTCGGCCGGTTCTTCCCCGGCGGTTTCGATCCGGCCAACGCAGTGAACACCAACTCCCAGTCGACCAACGCCGGTTCGGGCGCGGTGACCCGCTCGGAGAAGATCTCGCTGACCATCGCCGCCGTCGTCACCAACGTCCTGCCGAACGGCAACATGGTGATCCAGGGCTCGCAGGAAGTGCGCACCAACGCCGAACTGCGCCAGCTCACCGTGGCCGGCATCGTGCGGCCCGAGGACATCTCCTCCTCCAACGTGATCAAGCACACCCAGATCGCCGAAGCCCGGATCAGCTATGGCGGCCGCGGCGACATCAGCCGGGTCCAGAAGACCCCGGCCGGCCAGTCGCTGGTGGAACGCTTCCAACCGTTCTGACGCCCGATTTGGATCGTTTGGCGCGCGGGCGGCGTTTCCCCTCCTCGTAAGGAGCCCCTCATGCGTCCCCGCACGATCCTCGGACTAGGACTTTCCTGCCTACTGGGCGCCTGCACCCATGGCGGCTACGGGGCGGTCGATCTCGGCTGGTCGCTGCACAACGCCGAGGGCGAAGGCGCCAAGCTCGCCTATGGCCAGCCTGACAGCGACAACGTGCTGCTGATGATGACCTGCAGGCCCCGTTCGGGTCAGGTGCTGGTCTCGCTAACCGCGCCGCACGCCCCCGCCGCGCCGAAAGCCATCGAGCTGTCCTCCAAGGGCCTTTCCAGCCGGCTTCCGGGCGAAACGGCTCCGGCCATGGCCGAAGGCTCGGCCCTGGTCGAGGCGATGGCGCCGGCCAGCGACCCCACCCTGGCCAGCTTCGCCCGCACCGGCGACATCGCGGTGGTCGAAAACGGGCGGGCCTCGCGCCTGCCGGTCCGCCAAGCCGAGCGGGCGGTGGTCGCCGACTTCTTCGCCCAGTGCCGGGCCGCCTAGAGCCGCCGGAAAGGTGATGCTAGCTTGGGCGCATGAAGTTCGTCCTTGCCGCCGCCCTCGCCCTCTTCGCCACCCAGGCCGCCGCCCAGGACACTCACGTCTGGTCGGTGGAGACGCCCAAGGACGCGGACGCGGCCCTGCGCTACGCCATCCCCGACACCGACGCCCAGCCGATCGCCTTTGTCTGCGTGCGCAAGTCCGGGCAGGTGAAGGTGTTCGGGCAACTGGCCCGCCAGATCGGGGTGACCCAGGAGGCTGGCGGGACCTGGCTCGACAAGGCCGGCGTGCGCGGACCCTGGCCGATGAGCGTCGCCCTGTCCTCGGAGGCGGCGACCAGCACCCTGCGAGGCCAGGCCCATGCCGATGAAACCACCGGCGGCACGCTGGCGATCGCCGAGTTCTCGACCGCGGCGCCGGTGGCCGCCGCGTTCCGCAAGACCGGGCTGATCACCTTGAAGGCCGCTGGCGAAACGGTTCAGCCGCCGCCCGCGCCCAAGTCGATGGTTCGGAAGTTCCTCAGCGCCTGCAAGTAGGAGGTCGGGCCAAGCGCCGACCCTGACCCCGTTCGTCATCGGCGGGCTTGTCCCGGCGATCCATACGCACGAGCCGCCCAGACAACCCACGACAGCGAAGTTTATGGATGGCCGGCACGTAGGCCGGCCATGACGATCTTGGAAGGGTGACGCGCGCTCTTAAGCGCGGCGGCCCGCCATCGAGTGGTTGTCGACGCCGAGGGCCGACAGCGCGCCGGCCGCGATGCCTTCGGCGTCGAGACCTGCGTCGGCGTACATGATCTCGGGCTTGTCGTGATCCTGGAAGATGTCGGGCAGGTTCAGCGTGCGGACCTTCAGCCCGCGATCCAGCGCGCCGTGCTGGGCCAGGGCCTGGAGCACGAAAGCCCCGAAGCCGCCCATGGCGCCCTCTTCCACCGTGATCAGCGCCTCATGCTCGCGGGCCAGCCGCAGCAGCATGTCGATGTCGAGCGGCTTGGCGAAGCGGGCGTCGGCGACGGTGGCCGACAGGCCGCGCGCGGCCAGCAGATCCGCGGCCTTCAGGCATTCGGCCAGGCGGGTGCCGAACGACAGGATGGCGACGGCGCTACCTTCGCGAACGATGCGGCCCTTGCCGATCTCCAGCGGCTCAGCGATCTCCGGGATCGCCACGCCCACGCCCTCGCCGCGCGGATAGCGGAAGGCCGAGGGGCGGTCGTCGATGGCCACGGCGGTGGCGACCATGCGGGCGAGGTCAGCCTCGTCGGCGGCGGCCATCAGCACCATGCCGGGCAGAGCGCCCATGAAGCCGATGTCGAAGGAGCCTGCGTGCGTCGCGCCGTCCGCGCCCACCAGACCGGCGCGGTCCATGGCGAAGCGCACCGGCAGGCCCTGGATCGCCACATCGTGGACGACCTGATCGTAGCCGCGTTGCAGGAAGGTCGAATAGATCGCGCAGAACGGCTTCATGCCGTCGGCGGCGAGGCCGGCGGCGAAGGTCACCGCGTGCTGCTCGGCGATGCCGACGTCGAAGGTGCGTTCCGGGAATCGCTGGGCGAACAGGTCCAGTCCGGTGCCCGAGGGCATGGCGGCGGTCACGGCGATGATCCTGTCGTCGCGCTCGGCCTGCTTGATCAGTTCCTGGGCGAAGACCTTGGTGTACTGCGGGGCGGCCGGCTGGCTCTTGGCCTGTTGGCCGGTGACGATGTCGAACTTGGCCACGGCGTGCAGCTTGTCGGCGGCGCTCTCGGCCGGCGCGTAGCCCTTGCCCTTTTGCGTCACCACGTGGACCAGGACCGGCTTGTCCTTGATTTCACGGACGTTCTTCAGGATCGGCACCAGGGCGTCGAGGTCATGACCGTCGATCGGGCCGACATAGTAGAAGCCCAGCTCCTCGAACAGCGTGCCGCCGGTCACCATGCCGCGGGCGTATTCCTCGGCCTTGCGAGCGGCTTCTTGCAGCGGCTTGGGCAGGACCTTGGCCACCGACTTGCCGAGATTGCGCAGCGACTGATAGCCGCCGCCGGAGACGACGCGGGCCAGATAGGCGCTCATCCCGCCGACCGGCGGGGCGATGGACATGTCGTTGTCGTTGAGGATGACGGTAAGCTGGCCCGTGGTCTCGCAGGCGTTGTTCATCGCCTCATAGGCCATGCCGGCGCTCATCGAGCCGTCGCCGATCACCGCGACCACGCTGTTGTGCTTGCCGTGCGCGTCGCGGGCGGCGGCGAAGCCGAGCGCCGCGGAGATCGAGGTCGCCGCGTGGGCCGCGCCGAACGGGTCGTATTCGCTCTCACTGCGCTTGGTGAAGCCCGACAGGCCCCCGCCCTGGCGCAGGGTGCGGATGCGGTCGCGGCGTCCGGTGAGAATCTTGTGCGGGTAGGCCTGGTGGCCGACGTCCCAGATCAGGATGTCGTCCGGCGTCTCATAGACATGGTGCAGCGCCACGGTCAGTTCGACCACGCCCAGGCCCGCGCCGAAGTGGCCGCCGGTCTGCGAAACGGCGTCGATCATCTCGGCGCGCACTTCGTCAGCGAGCTGTCGAAGTTCGGCTGAATTGAACCCGCGCATGTCCCGGGGATACGAGACCTTGTCGAGCAGAGGCGTGACTGGCGGCATGTCTAAATGAAGGGTCTGCTTTGAGTTTAGTTTCGGCGATCTAACACGAAATCCACACTCGCCCGCAGGAATTCGGCCCGCGGACCGAACGGATCGAGGTGTGCTTTCGTCTGTTCCGCCAGGAGATTCAGGCGTTCGCGCGCGGCCTGCGCGCCCAGCAAGGTCACATAGTTGGCCTTGCCCTTGTCGGCGTCCTTGCCGGCCTTTTTGCCGAGTACGGCGCTGTCGCCCTCGGCGTCCAGCAGGTCATCGACGATCTGGTAGGCCAGGCCGATGTCCTGGGCGAAGGCCATCAGCGCATGGCGCTCGGCGTCGCCGGCGTGGGCCATGATCAGCGGCAGTTCGAAGGCGACGGCGATCAGCGCGCCGGTCTTCAGCCGCTGCATGCGGGCCACCGCGCCCAGGTCGTCGCGCACGCCCAGCATGTCGATCATCTGGCCGCCGCACATGCCCCGCGCGCCGGACGCCAGGGCCAGGCGCAACACCATCTCGGCGCGGACATTGCCGTCCTTATGGGTGTCGGGATGGGCGAGAATCTCGAAGGCGACGGTCTGCAGGGCGTCGCCGACCAGCACCGCCGTGGCCTCGTCATAGGCCTTATGCACCGTCGGCCGGCCCCGGCGCATGTCGTCGTCGTCCATGCACGGCAGGTCGTCATGGACCAGGCTGTAGGCCTGGATGCACTCCAGCGCGCAGGCCGCGCGCAACACCGCGCGGTCGTCCAGGTCGAACATCTTGCCGGTCTCGATGGCGAAGAACGGTCGCAGCCGCTTGCCAGGGCCGAGCGCCGCATAGCGCATGGCCTCAGTCAGGCGAGCCTCGGGCCCCTCGGCGCGATGCAGCAGCTGATCGAGCGCCACCGTCACCAGATCGGCGGACTCCGCGACACGCTGGGCGAGCGCCATCTCAGTTGAACTCGGCCGGCTCGACGCCCGCCTGGCCGCCCGCGCCCACCACGATCTTCTCGACCCGCAGGCGCGCGGCCTCGAGGCGCTTCTCGCAGTGAGCCTTCAGCAGGGCCCCGCGCTCATAGAGTTCGATGGATTGCTCCAGCGGCGCTTGGCCGGACTCCAGCTGGCCGACAATGCGTTCCAGCTCGGCGAGAGCCTGCTCGAACGAAAGCGCATCAATGTCGGCGGCGTCGGCCATTTCTGAAGTTCCTTGAGAAGCGGGCACGTTAGAGACGAGGGACCTTGGTCGCAACGCCGGAGAGGTGTCAGGAGCGCTCGAAGCGCCGCGTCGACCAGTACTTCCAGCCTTGGTTGGCCGTCAGCCGCCAGCCGCGCTTTCGCAGGGATCGACCGACCATGAAGTTGAAGAAGCCGTGCGCCAGCACCACCACGTCCTGGCCCTGCTCGGCTAGGTCCACGATCAGGTCGGCGGCCTGGTCGGCGCGGGCCTCGGCCTGGGCGCGGGTTTCCTGACCGGCGTGGTGGTTGAAGAACCACCACCAGAACCGGGCCGTGAAGCCCCAGACCTTCGGCGACATCTTCAGGAAGCCCGGGAAGCCCGGCGCCGGCAACGGCGCCTCGACGAACATCGGGTCGCGGGCGAATTCACGTCCGCCCACCAGCGCCTGAGTGCTTTCGACCGACCGCCTGCGCACCGACGAGATGATGACGTCAGCCTTGGCGGCCAGTTCCAGCAGCTCGCGCGGCGGGGTCTGGCCGGGCCGAATCCCCAGCTGCTCGTAGCGGCCCCAATAGTCTTCGTAGCCGCGCGCGTTCAGCATCACGTTGCGCGCGATGTCGGGCTCGCCATGGCGAGCCAGGACAATCGAGCCCGGACGCGTAGCGGCGGTTTTTGGAAGGTCGGCGGTCAAAGCGTCGGCCATATCATTCGAAGGCCCGGATTCGAGCAACCCGGACTCGCCCTTCACCCCTGCGAGAGAGCCTGAACGTGCGCGAGTGCAGAACGGCCTAGAGCCTCAAGGTCGTACCCGCCCTCGAGCGAGGAAACAACCCGGCCGCTGCTATGAGCCTGCGCCACGCTGACGATCGCCCGCGTCGCCCAGGCGAAATCCTCGGCCTCCAGGCTCTGACTCGAATCGCCGATCGGGTCGCGGGCATGGGCGTCGAAGCCGGCCGAGACGATGATCAGATCGGGCGCGAAGGCGTCGACATGGGACATCAGCCCCTCGAATTCCTTGCGCCACAATTCCCGCGGCGCGCCCGGCGGTACAACGGCGTTCCGGATATTGGCGGGTACGACTTCGGACGGATGGCCGGTGCCCGGCCACATCGGCCACTGCTGGACCGAGGCGAAGAACAGGTCCTCGCGCCCGGCGAACACCGCCTGGGTTCCGTTACCGTGATGGACGTCGAAATCGACCACGGCGACCCGCTTGAGCCCAGCTTCCTGAGCGGCGCGGGCGGCGATGGCGACGTTGGAAAAAATGCAAAAGCCCATCGGCAGGGCCGGCTCGGCGTGGTGGCCCGGAGGCCGCACGGCGCAGAAGGCGCGATTCGCCCGGCCCGCGGCCACGTCCCTCACCGCCTGCACCACCGCCCCGGCGGCGCGGCGCGCGGCGGTCAGACTGCCGGGCGACATGTAGGTGTCGTCGTCCAGCCGCAGCCTGCCGGTCACGGGCGCGGTCTCGAAGATCGCGTCGACATAATTTCCACGGTGCGCCAGTTCGAGATCGGCGCGCGCCACCAGCGGCGCCTCGCGCGGGTCGAGCAGCAGGCCGCTGTCGGCCAGAGCGTCCAGCACCGCGCTCAGCCGCGCGGGCCGCTCGTGATGCCCCTCGCCTGGGCGGTGGTCCAGCATGTCGCGATGGGTGTAGAGGGCGGTGTCCATGGAATCTCACCCTAACCCGTCGAGCGTCTCAAACAGAATGCAGGAACCCGTGATCCGCCGCGCCGAAGCCTCCGACGCGCAGACCGTCGCCGAGCTCGGCGCCCGCACCTTCGTCGAGACCTTTGGATACCTCTATCCGCCGCAGGACCTCGCAGACTTCCTGGCTCAGGCCTATGGGCTGGAGAGCGCCAAGGCCGACCTCGCCGATCCCGCCAAGGCGACATGGCTGGTGGAAGCCGGCGGCCAGGCGGTCGGCTACGCCCTCGCCGGTCCCTGCGGCCTGCCCCATGACGAGGTCACGCCGGCCTGCGGCGAACTCAAACGGCTCTATCTGCTGAAGGACTGGCAGAACGGCGGCACGGGCCGCCGCTTGTTCACCGAGGTAATGGAGTGGCTGGAACGCGACGGCCCCCGCGACCTCTGGATCGGGGTGTGGTCCGAGAACTTCGGCGCCCAGCGGTTCTATGCTCGGCAGGGCTTTTCCAAGGTCGGCGAATACGGCTTCCGAGTCGGCTCGACCACCGACCACGAGTTCATCCTGCGACGTGTTGCGCAAAGAATTTCCACCGATGCGTGAATTTTAGGCGCTGTCTTTCCAGTTTCCCTGAATCTCTAATGGAAATTAGAGAAATATTGCGACGAATTAACAAGCGGGACTTTGACGCTGGCGCTGTGTTTTGTCAGGTTCCGTGACAATCATCGCAGTAGCTACTGGCGACGGGTGGGATGCTGAAAATCGGATATGTCCGCCTGCGCGACGAGCGTTCGGCGGAAGACACTGCGACCTTGAAGTCGATCGGATGTCATGTGGTCCGGGCTGAAGAGCCCGTCTGCCCGATGTCCGACGACTCCGCGGTCCTGAACTCGATTTTGGACTTCATCAGCGATGGCGACCAATTGGTCGTCACGCGCCTGGTCCACCTTGGCTCGTCGTCCCGAGACCTCCTGGACTTCCTGGACCGGCTCGAAGCCCGGGGCGCGAGCCTGTTCATCGCGCAGGCCGAGCTCTCCACCCTGGGAGAAGGCGGCCGGGCGCTGCGCGCGGCGCTGGAAGCCGTGGCCTCCGTCGAACCCCCGTGGGTCTCGCGTCGCCGCAAGGGCGCGCCGACTGAGGACATCCGCGCCCTGCAGGCCGCCGGCGTCGGCCCGGTCGAGATCGCCCGGCGCCTGGGCGTGTCGCGCATGACCGTCTGGCGCAAGCTCAAGACCCAGCCGGCCTAGGCTCGCATCCCGTCAACGATCGCGTGCGCCGCAGCGAGCGTTTGATCGACCAGCTGTTGAACTTGCCGCCGCGAGATCTTCTGCCGCAGCGATCCGGCGCGAAACAGCACCGCGCCGATCATGTTGTCGACGAACGCTGAAACCTCCGCCGCCGGCAGGGCGCCGGCGAAGGCTGCGTCGAGCGCGACGACATAAGGCCGCCTCTCCCGCTGATAGAGCGCATCAAGCGCGGCGGAAAGTTCCGGATCACGGCGGCGGGCCTGAGCCAGTTCGGGGGTCGCGATCCCGGCGGGGCCGTCGAGGTGGCGCACGAGGCCCCAGAGATTCTCAATCAGCACCGTACGCGGCGCGACCCTGGCCGAGAGCTGCGGGTCGGTGTCGCGATTGGCGTTGTCCAGCATCCAGATGACGAGTTCGCGCTTATTGGCGAAGCGACGATAGAGGGCCGGACGGCTGCACCCCGCGCGTTCGGCCAGCTCTTCGAATGACATTCCCGCATAGCCGCGCTCGGCCAGAAGTTCCCAACCGGCCGCCAGAATCGCGGGCTCCATCGAGTCATCGCGAGGCCGGCCACGGCCACGCTTGGCCGAAGCGGACGGCGGCGGCTCAGCTTGCGGATTGTCGCGGTCTCGGAATGTCACCGTCGCAAAACCATCATCCATTATCGTTACACGGCCCGAACGTAATTTGAGTTGGCAAGGGGCGTCAATGATGTCGGATCTATCTATTGAGCGCACACGGGCGATGTCGCGTGTTCGCGGTTGGCGATTGGCGAACCGCGCCGCGTATTTCGCCTCGCTCGCCTCGGTGCTGTTGATCGCCGCTCCGGCCTTGGCCGAAGAGGCTGAACCGGCCGGCACGCTGGAGGAGGTGATCGTCACCGCCCAGAAGCGCGCCGAGGCCTTGGAAGACGTGCCGATCGCCATCTCGGCCTTTAGCGGCCAGAGCATGGAGCGCATGCGCCTGAGGTCGATCGAGGACGTGGCCAGTCTGGCGCCCAGCACCAACTACAAGAACCAGAGCCCGGCGGCGCCCAGCATCAGCATCCGGGGCATCACTTCCGACGAGTCGGGTGCGGGCTCGGAATCGGCGGTCTCCACCTATCTCGACGGGGTCGATATCAGCCGCCGGGAAGGCGCGCAGATGGCGATCTACGACATGGATCGCATTGAAATCGTGCGCGGCCCCCAGGGCACTCTGTTTGGCACCGCGTCGCAGATCGGCGGCCTGTCGCTGATCACCCGCAAGCCGCAGATGGAGTTTGCCGGCTACCTCAACGGCGCGGTCGGAAACCTGGACTATCGCCGGATCGAGGGGGCTGTGAACGTGCCGATCTCCGACGTCGCGGCGTTCCGGATCGCCGGCTTCCACGAAGAGCGCACCGGCTACATCAAGAACAGAGCCGCGACCGGCGGCGACGCCGACGACTACATGGGCCAGGACACCACCGCCGCGCGCGGCTCGTTCAAGTACGAACCCACCGACCAGCTCAGCGTCACCCTGGTCGGCTACTTCCAGGACGACAATCCGACCGGCACGCAGTTCACCAGCCTGACCATTCCGACGCCGAGCGGCGGCCATGCCGACTACTTCAAGGAGACCTATCAGGCTCCCCGAAAGCCCTCGAAGTTCTCGCGAAACGTCTACGGCGGCACGCTGCTGATCGAGGCCGAACTGAACGACAAGGTGAGCTTCAGCTCGATCACCGGCTACCGGGAATATGACTACCAGCAATATTTCGACTTGGACGGCGGTTTCGTCGCGTTCGTCGACAGCGACATCAACAACAAGACCTCGAGCCTCTACCAGGAAGCGCGGGTCAATTTCACGGCAGGCGAGCGCCTGCAGGGCTTCGCCGGCCTCAGCTATATCCGCGAGACGGTGGATGAGACCATCGGCCTGACCTTCAGCGAACCGATCTTCGGCATCCTCTCAAGCGGCGTTTTCGTGCTGCCCAACGGCCAGCCCAACCAACTCGTGCTCCCGCCGTCGATGGGGATTACGCTCGATCCCAATCGCCGGGAGTATCGCGAGCAAGGCGGCCGCAAGACCGACATCTCGGCCTTCGTCGACGTGACCTATGATTTCACCGACCGTCTCAAGGCGAATGGCGGCGTTCGCTTCGTGCGCAACGAACGACGGTTCATCTCCAATCAGCCGGCGGTGGGACAGGCCGGACTGATCAAGCTCGGCGTGTACTCCAGCGTCTCCACAGCGGTGGCGGCCAAGTTCAAGGCCCTTGATCCGACCTTCAGCGCCACCAATCCGAGCCATGCGCTCTTCAGCGCCTATTACGGCGCCTTGCAAGCCGCGCTTCCGGGGGCCTACGCGGCGGCGCCCAAGAACCTGATGTTCGCGGCGACCAACGGAGCCATGTCCGGAAGCGACAGCTTCGACGGCGTCCTGCCGCGGTTCTCGGTGCAATACGAACTGAGCAACGGTCTGCACGCCTATGTCGGCGTCGCCAAAGGCCAGCGCTCCGGCTTCCTCGAGGCCGACCGCAAGGGGGGCGTCTCATCGGTCGATCCCGAGCAACTCTGGAACTACGAAGTCGGACTGAAGGGCGCCTACGCCCACTTCCGCTTCGACACGGCCCTCTTCCACTACACCTGGAAAGACTTCCAGACCGTCGAACTCATCGACCCCAGCAACCCGACCCTCGGCCAGCGGTCGGTCAACGCCGGTTCGGCCAGCGCGACTGGGTTCGAGTTCGCAGGCGCCTATCTCATCACCGACGGTGTCGATCTGTTCGCCAACTTCTCCTATCTCGACGGCGGGTTCGACGACTTCAAGTCGTCGGAGGGCGACTTCTCGGGCAACCGCTTCCGCATTTCGCCGGAGTACCAGGCCGCCATCGGCCTGAACGCGGAACGGCCGATCAGCGGAAACCTCTCGGCGTTCTTCTCCGGACGCGTGCGCTACCAGTCGAAGGTCTATTTCGACAACGAGAACGTCGCGCCGAAGATGGACGACGGCCACATCTTCGTCAGCGGCAACTTGGGGATCCGCGATCAGGCGGCGGGCTGGAGCGCGCGGCTGTTCGCCGACAACCTGCTCGACGAGAAGTACCTGCTCGACGCCGGCAACTCGGGCGAGAACTTCGGAACGCCCACCATGATCGCCGGCGCGCCGCGCACCTTCGGAATCGAATTCGGCCTCGAGTTCTAGCCCTTACATCCTGCAACCAGAGAGATTCCAATGATCGGCAAAACCCGCCGCTTCGTGCTGGCGCTCGCCGCCACCGCGGCGCTGACCGCGCCCGCCGTGGCTTGGTCCAGGGACGAGAGCTTCACGCTCGCGGTGATCCCCGACACCCAGAACTATGTGGACTACAGCCACCAGACGGCCGAGGGCTTTCCCTTCGACGCGCGCGACCTGTTCTTCCAACAGATGCGCTACATCGAAGGCCGCCTGAAGGCCAACGGCGGCGATATCGCCTTCGTCACCTCGCTGGGCGACACCTGGCAGCACCAGACCAAGAAGTTCGACGAGGCCCACGCCAAGTTCGGGGTCAGCGCCGGGGCTAACCCGATCCTCGACACCCACTTCGCACCCACCGACAAGACCAGAACCGTCGAGATGCCGACGGCCAAGCAGGGCTTCGACATCATCGCCGGCAAGACACCGTTCTCGGTCGTCCCGGGCAATCACGACTACGACGCGATGTGGACGGACTCGCGCCACCTGCCGATCAAGGACTTCATGAACCCGGGCGATCACCCCCGTCCCTACGGCATGCTGCACCCCGGCGGGCTGGATAACTGGCGCGAGGTGTTCGGGGCCGATACGGCCTTCTTCAAGGACAAGCCCTGGTACGTCGCCTCGTACAATGGCGGCGCCGACAGCGCCCAAATCTTCACGGCCGGGGGCTACAAATTCCTGCACATCGGCCTGGAAATGGCGCCGAGCGACGACGTGCTGGCCTGGGTCGCCAAGGTCATCAATGACCACCGCGGCCTGCCGACCATCATCAGCATCCACGACCATCTGAACACCAACGGCGAACGCGCGCCCAATCCGATGGTCGACATGGCCATGGTGCACGCTGAGCACAACAACCCTGAAGCTGTCTGGAAGAAGCTTCTCAGCCGCCACGATCAAATCTTCCTGGTGCTCAACGGCCACCAGCATGGCCAAGCCTATCGCGCCGACCCCGGCGCCGGCGGGTTCGCGGTCCACCAATTGCTGGCCGACTATCAAGACCGCGGCCAGACGGCGATCGCCGCTGGCGTGAAGACCGCCTACCCGGTGGGGATCGGCGACGGCTGGATGCGTTTCATGACCTTCGACATGAGCGGCGCGACCCCTGCGATCCGGGTGCGGACCTACTCGACCTATTACAAGGCCTTCTCCGGCGACGTGCCCCAATACGCCGCCTGGTATCGCGGCGGCGAGCAGCCCAAGCTGACCGACAGCGAGTTCCTCGCCCGGGATGACTTCTCCATAGAAATCAAGGACTTTCGCCAGCGGTTTGGAAAACCCGCACGTCACTAGGAACCGTCGGGGTGAAAAATCCAGCCGCCCCGGTTGAAACTGAAACGTTATAATATTACATCGCTCGAGCCGCGACGATGACGGCCAGCCGAGCGAGGGATTTTTGAAGACCGCTTCCACGTCCCTGCTCGACGCCTCCGCCATCAGCCTGTCCGGCCTCTGCATGGCTCACTGCCTGGTCCTCCCCCTGGTCGCCGCGTTCTCCCCCCTCCTGGCGGCCTGGGCGGAGGCCGAGTGGGTCCACGTCCTGGTCATCGTCATGGCTGCGCCGCTCTCGGCCCTGGCCCTTTGGCGGCGAGGCCAGGCGCCGGCGGTGATCCTGCTGGCGCTCAGCGGTCTCACCCTGATGGGCCTCGGGCTATGGCCGCTTCACGCCTGGGAGACTCCGCTGACCGTCGGCGGCAGCCTGCTGTTGGCCGGGGCCCATATCGTCAACTGGAAGCGCCAGCACGCGCACTAGATCGCCTGCCGGCCATAGTCCGTACAAGGCGCGCTGGACAACGAGGGTCGGCGGCTTCATCTTCGGAAGTCAAACGTCTGTTCGTCCCCCTATTTGGGAAGCCTGCCCATGTTCATGCGCTTTTTCACCGAGCTGCGCGAAGCCAAGGTCCCGGTGTCGCTGAAAGAGTACCTCATGCTGATGGAGGCGCTCGACAAGGTGGTGATCGATCGGAAGGTCGAGGACTTCTACTACCTCTCGCGCTCGGCGCTGGTGAAGGACGAGAAGAACCTCGACAAGTTCGACCAGGTGTTCAGCCACGTCTTCAAGGGCCTGGACAAGGTCGAGGGCGTCGGCACGGCCGACATCCCGGAAGAATGGCTGCGGAAGATCTCCGAGAAGTTCCTGACCGAGGAAGAAAAGGCGCAGATTGAGGCCATGGGCGGCTTCGACAAGCTGATGGAAGCGCTGGCCGAGCGCATGAAGGAACAGAAGGAACGCCACGAGGGCGGCGACAAGATGATCGGCACTGGCGGCACCTCGCCGTTCGGCGCCAACGGCTATCATCCCGAGGGCGTGCGCATCGGCCAGGACAAGGGTCGCCATGGCAAGGCGATCAAGGTCTGGGACAAGCGCGAGTACAAGAACCTCGACGACTCGGTCGAGCTCGGCACCCGCAACATCAAGGTCGCCCTGCGCCGGCTGCGCAAATGGGTCCGCGACGGCGCCGCCGAAGAACTCGACATGAACGGCACCATCAAGGGCACCGCCGAGAAGGGTTATCTGGATATCCAGCTGCGCCCGGAACGTCGCAACAAGATCAGCGTCCTGATCTTCTTCGACATCGGCGGCTCGATGGACAGCCACATCAAGGTCTGTGAGGAGCTGTTCTCGGCCGCGCGGACCGAGTTCAAGAACATGGAATTCTACTACTTCCACAACTGCCTCTATGAGAGCGTGTGGAAGGACAATCGGCGCCGTCACGCCGAGAAGCTGAACACCTGGGACATCCTCCACAAATATTCCAGCGATTACAAAGTGATCTTCGTCGGCGACGCCACGATGAGCCCCTACGAAATCACCTATCCGGGCGGCTCGGTGGAGCACTGGAACGAAGAGGCCGGCGCGATCTGGATGGACCGCGTGGCCCAGATCTACGAGCACACGGTCTGGCTGAACCCCACCGCCGAGCGGCATTGGGACTACACCCCGTCGATCGAAGTCATGAAGCAACTCGTCGGCGATCGGATGTTCCCGCTCACCATCGAGGGCCTCGACAAGGCGATGCGGGAGTTGGCGCGCTAGCGCGCCGCATCGCGGTTTAGGTCACACCTGCTAAGCTGGTGTGACACCTGAGAGATTCGCCCAGTGGACACCGTCCCAGTCAACGATACCGGAGAGGCCAACGAGGCCGCCACCAAGGCCGCGGTCTTCTGCGCGGCCGAGCGCCTGTTCGCGCTGCACGGCTTCCAGAACGTCTCGGTCCGCGACATCACCGCCGCCGCCGGCGTGAACCTCGCCTCGGTGAACTACCACTTTGGGTCGAAGGACGCCCTGCTGTTCGAGATCTTCCGCCGGCGCACGGCGGAGCTGAACCGCGAACGCGCCCGGATGCTGCACGAGGCCAACGACCGCAACGCCGGCAAGCCGCCGGTGCGCGACATCCTCGAGGCGCTGTTCGCCCCGCCGCTGAAATGGGCCACGCCCGACAATGATCGGCGGATCTCGGTCCAGTTCATCATCCGCTCGCGCAGCGAGGGCACCGCCGAGATGCGCGAGGCCCTGACCAGCGACGTCAGCCACCTGGCGCGGTTCTCCGACGCCCTGATCAGCGCCTGCCCCGACCTGCCGCGCGAAACCATCTATTGGCGGCTGCACTTCTGCCTGGGCATGGTCCACAACAACCGCTTCGCCGAGTTCGACCGCCTGCACGTGCTGTCGGACGGCGCCACCCGCGAGGGCGACGTCGACGGCCTGCTGAAGCGGATGCTCGACTTCGCCGAAGCCGGGTTCCTGGCCTAGCTCCCTCTCAGTTCGTCATGACCGACCTCTTGTGTCGGCCATCCATAGACACTGCACGCGGGGACACCTCCGGGATGGGTCCGCGTGTATGGATCACCGGGACAAGCCCAGTGATGACGATCGAGGTGGGTGGCCGGGAAGAACTTCCTCCCGGCTCCTGGACGCCTAGGCCGCGCCCATGAAGTTGCGCTTGCCGACCTCGACGCCGTTGTGGCGCAGGATCGCGTAGGCCGTGGTGATGTGGAAATAGAAGTTCGGCGCGGCCTGCTCCAGCAGATAGGCCTGCCCCTTGACGATGGTGGTCTCGCCACGGCGGACCAGGGCGATGTCGCGATCTTCCGAACCGTCGACCTGCGCCGCGTCAAGCGTGCGGATGAAGGCGATAGTCTTCTCGACCCGGGCCTTCAGCTCTTCGAAGCTCGCCTCGGTGTCCTCGTAGGTGGGGAACTCCACGTCGGCCAGCCGCGCTATGGCGCCCTTGGCGAAGTCGGTGGCGATCTGCACCTGGCGGGTGAACGGGAACATGTCGGGATAGAGCCGGGCCTGCAGCAGGGCGGCGGGGTCGATCTTGCGCTCAGCGGCGTGGGCCGCGGCCTTGTCGATCACGACACCCAGACCCGTCAGGCCTTGAATGAAGACAGGGGCCGAGGCCTGGTACATGGAAAGGGTCATGGGTGCTCCAACGGGTCCAAACGACTCGCGGGCAGGTTCTACAGGCTTCGCGCCGACGCTGCTCGATCAACCTATCTCGACGAACGACGGCGACCGGCCTTAGCCTCGCCAAATGGATCTCATCGACCCGTTCGCCATCGCCACGCCCCGCTTCGCCACCCGCCTCAAGAGCGGGGAGCCGCACCAGGTGTTCTCCGGCTTCCTCTACCATGTCGAAGGCGACCGCTACATCGTGCTGACCGCCCTGCACTGCCTGCTGCGGCCCAACACCTTCTATTTCAAGAACCGCGGGACCGAGCCGACCTGGTCGGAAACCTACGGCCACGATCTCGACTGCGAGGCCCTGGGCTTCAGCGTGCCGCTCTATGACGGAACCACCCCGCTGTTCCGCTGGCATCAGGACACCCACAACGCCTCCATCGACGTGGCCGGGGTGCCGGTACGGCTGCCCTCGCGTCCGCCCGCGATCAACATGCCCGGGACCTGGGGCGACTACGACGTGGTGACGCAAGGCCTGCCGCTGACCGCGGGGTCGGCGGGCCTGATCTACGGCTTCCCCGGCGGCGCGGCGATCCTGCGCAGCGCGCCCATCGCGCGGGGATTTACGCTGGCCACCGACTATCGGCTCAATCCGTTCGCCTTCCATGTCGACGGCATCGGCGGCGCCGGCTGCTCCGGCGGACCGGTCGCCCTGCGCGCCGAACGCGGCGACCGCACCCTGCTGCAGTGGATCGGCATCTATGTCGCCACCCACGAGGCCGAGCGGCTGGGCCGCTGCATTCCGCTGCCCCAGGTCATGGAGCTGGTGGAGACAATGACGGCCGAGCTGGACCTGTGGGCCTGATCGCGTGACCTACGCACCAACCTTGCCAAGGCGCGACCCTGTCGACATGCACGCCCACGCGGGCCTCTGCGCGATCGCCGCGGCGCCGGTGGGCAGCTCGATGGGAACGTTCTCGGCGGCCGGCCGGACATTCGAGGCGGTCTTTGGCCCGGCGGAGTTGCTCGCGACCCTGCGTCAGCCGGACGCCGACGATCTTCGCGCTCAACAGGCCAGCTTCGATCATCGGTGTATTGTGATCGCCCGATGCCTCCACGACCAACGGCCCTACGCCGCCTGGGAATTCTACACGACCGGCGGCGGGCCGCCGATGCGCTCCAAGGCGCTCGATGTGGACTGCAATCACAAGCAGCGGGGGATCGGGAAAGCCTTCCGCGCCGCCGTTCTTCAGCACCTGGCCATCGGGCCGAGCGGCGCCTACACGGCCGAGGGCGCGGCGTTCATGAACGCCGTCGCCCCCGTCTAGATCTCAGAGTTTCCCGGCCACCTCGGCGAGTTGGTCGGTGCAGAGGCCCCAGCCTTCCATGAAGCCCATCTTCTCGTGGGTCTCGCGATCCTCGATCGTCCAGTGTTGGGCGCGAGCGACGTACTTGGTGGCGCCGCCGCCCAGGTCCTCGAAGGTGAGGACGACGGTCATGAACGGCTTGGCCGACGGGGCCCAGGCCTCGGTGAAGGCGTCGGTGAAGACCAGCTTCTCGTTCGGGACGACCTCCAAATAGACCCCGGCGTTCGGGTAATCGTTCCCGTCGGGATCGCGCATGGTGATGCGGTTGCTCCCGCCCGCACGCACGTCCAGCTCGGCGAACGGCGTGGTGAACGGCTTGGGCGCGAACCACTGCTTCAGGACATCGGCCTCGGTCCAGGCGCGGAACAGCTTCTCGCGCGGCACGTCGATGATACGGGTCAGCACCAGGTCGCGGTCGTCGGCGGGGAGCGTTTGCGGCGTCGTCATGGCGATCTCCTATCGCAGGGGGTTCATGGCAAGGACGAAGCGGGCCGACGCGATCCTACAGGCGGGGCCAAGTTTTTCGCATCCATCCCAAGGCTGGCCAAGCGTACGGAAAAAGGTTGCGCCCCGGCCGAGGTTGGCGTCCGCTGGGCTGGAGAGTTGAACCGTCTGGAGGCCAGGGCCGCATGACGACGACGTTCGAGATCAACGGCCGCAAGGTCACGCTCAAAGCTCCAGACGACTCGCCCCTGCTCTGGGCCATCCGCGACGAGGTCGGGTTGACCGGCACCAAGTTCGGCTGCGGCATCGGCATGTGCGGCGCCTGCACCGTGCACCTGAACGGCGAGGCGGTGCGTTCCTGTGTGACGCCGCTGAGCACCGTCGCCGGGGCCAAGATCACCACCATCGAGGGCCTGGATCCCAAGGGCGCGCATCCCCTGCAGACCGCCTGGATCGAGGCCCAGGCCCCGCAGTGCGGCTACTGCCAGTCGGGCCAGATCATGCAGGCCGCGGCGCTGCTGAAGGCCACGCCCCACCCCACCGACGCCGAAATCAACGACACCATGAACGGCAATCTGTGCCGCTGCATGGCCTATGTCCGCATCAAGAAGGCGATCAAGCTCGCCGCCGCCGGCCCGCAAGGGAGCAAGGCATGAACGCCATCCCGATTACGCCCCCGCCCGCGCTGGAGACCTCGCGACGCGGCTTCCTGATCACCGTGGCCGCCGCCGGCGCCATGATGGGCCTCGCCGCCCCGACCGGCGCAGCCGCCGCCGAGGGCTATGAGCCGACCATCTGGTATCGCATCGGCCGCGACGGCACGGTGACCGTCAACGTCATCCGCGCCGAGATGGGTCAACACGTCGGCACCGCCATCGCCCGCATCGTCGCCGACGAGCTTGAGGCCGACTGGTCGAAGGTGAAGATCGACCACGTCGATTCCGCCGCCAAGTGGGGGCTGATGGTCACCGGCGGCAGTTGGTCGGTCTGGCAGAGCTATCCCTTGATGAGCCAGGCCGGCGCGGCCGGCCGCATCACCCTGATCGAGGAAGGCGCCAAGCTGCTGGGCGTCGATCCCAAGGCCTGCACCGCGCGCAGCAGCATGGTCAGCGGTGGCGGCAAGTCGATCTCCTACGGCGACATCGTCACCCGTGGGAATATGAGCCGAACCTTCACGGCCGAGGAGATCGGCAAGCTGCCGATCAAGCCCGCGACGGAGCGACGGCTGATCGGCAAGGCCTCGCACCAGCTGGACATCCCCGCCAAGGTCAACGGCACGGCGCGCTATGGCCTCGACGCCAAGGTTCCGGGGATGGTCTACGCGCGGCCGAAGATTCCGCCGACCCGCAACGGGTCGAAGGTGGTCTCCATCGACGACTCCGCCGCCAAGGCGGTGCCCGGCTACATCAGCAGCCTGGCCCTGGACGATCCGTCAGACACCGTGCCCGGCTGGGTCATGGTGTTCGCCGACAGCTTCGTGGCCGCGAGCAGCGCCTGCGATCTGGTGAAAGTGAACTGGAGCGCGGGCGATACCGCCAAGACCTCCGAGGCCGACCTTCAGAAACGCTCGGCGGAACTCATCGCCGACCCGAAGGCCGGCGCGCTGGTGGTCGAGGATCCCGGCGTCGACGCCGCCTTCGCCGCCGCCAAATCGAAGCTGGAACGCACCTACACCACCGCCAGCGCCCTTCACTTCCAGATGGAGCCGGTCAACGCCCTGGCCTTCGAGAAGGACGGGGTGATGGAGATCCACACCGGCAACCAGTGGCAATCGCTGGTGCTGCCCTGGCTGGCCAAGGCGCTGGGCCGGCCCGAGGACAAGATCGTCCTGAAGTCCTACATGCTGGGCGGCGGCTTCGGCCGGCGGCTGAACGGCGACTATGCGGTGCCTGCCGCGCTGGCCGCCAAGGCTGTCGGCAAGCCGGTGAAGATGGTCTGCACCCGGGCCGACGACGCTTTGTTCGACTCGTTCCGCTCGCCGTCGGTCCAGGTCGTGAAGATGGCGTTTGGCGAGGGCGGCAAGGTCACCGCCATGGACCACGCCGCCGCGGCCGGCTGGCCGACCCAGGTGATGGCTCCGTTCTTCATGCCCAAGGGCGCGAACGACGTCGCCTACGACCCCTTCGCCATCAGCGGCGCCAACCATTGGTACAGCGTCGGCGCCCAGCGGGTGCGCGCGGTGCCCAACGACCTCGCCAACCGGGCGTTCCGGCCGGGCTGGCTACGCTCGGTCGGGCCTGGCTGGACCAACTGGGCGGTCGAAAGCTTCATGGACGAGGCGGCCCAGGCGGCCGGCAAGGATCCGCTGGCCTTCCGCCTGGCCCTGCTGGACGCCGCCGGCCGCAACGCCGGCTCCGCGCCCAACGCCGTCGGCGGCGCCAAGCGGCAGGCCGCGGTGCTCGCCCGGCTGGCCAAGAAGGTCGGCTGGGGCGGGGTCCTGCCCAAAAACACCGGCCTGGGCCTGGCCACCACATTTGGCCAGGAGCGCGACATGCCGACCTGGATCGCCTGCGCGGCCAGGGTCAATGTCGATCCAGCCACCGGCGCAGTGAAAGTCGAGAAGCTGACCCTGGTGGTCGACGCCGGCACCATCGTCTCGCCGGACGGCGCCCTGGCCCAGATGGAAGGCGCGGCGCTGTGGGGCATGAGCCTGGCGCTGTTCGAAGGCACGCAGTTCTCGGGCGGCCAGGTGCAGGACACCAACCTAGACTCCTACACCCCGCTGCGGATGGCCGACGTGCCGGACATCGAGGTCGAGTTTGTGGAGAGCACGGAGGCTCCGGTCGGCCTGGGCGAACCGGCGACCACCGTCGTCGGCCCCGCTATCGGCAACGCGATCTTCCACGCCAGCGGCGCGCGGGTTCGGCATCTGCCGATCCGCTCTGACGCGGTGCTCGCGGCGCTCAAGACCAAGGCTTGAGCGCTCCGCCTGTGGCGGCGAGGAGACAGGTTCGCGTAGCGGCGCGGCGTACTCAAGCCTTTGCGCGCCAAGCCCTTCCCCCGCTTCCCAAGACTCTGCTACGACGGTCGGTATTAGATTTAAGCCGTTATAATTAGGGAGTCGCCCGCGCGACCCATTGCGATCCGCGCGCGGACGGAACGCTGTTGGAATCAAAATTTGAAGAAGAGGGCGTGGCTGAGGCCGCGCCTGGCGCCGTTATCGCGACCGAACCCAGCCTGGCGGAAAAAGAAGCCGCCTACGAAAAGTTCGTCTGGGACAATCTGAAGCGCAATTATGTCGGCCACTATCTGCACGGCATGCTGGGCATGACCGGCTTCCGGCTGATCAACGCCCCGACCTTCCTGCCCGCCTATCTGCATATGTTGTCAGGTTCGAACACTGTCGTCGGCCTGGGCCTGGCGCTGCAGCAACTGGGCGGGGTGCTCAGCCCCATCGTCGGCGCCAACCAGATCGAGCACCGCACCAAGGTGATGCCCGCCGCCCTGTGGATGGGCGGCCTGGCCCGGATGCAGATCATCGGCATGGCCCTGGCCGGCTGGTTCCTGTCGGGCCAGAGCCGGGTGGTCGCCATCATCGGCTTCATGTTCCTGTTCGGCCTGTTCATGGGCACCCAGCGGGTGGTGTTCTCCATGCTGCTGGCCAAGGTGATCCCGATCAGCCGGCGCGGGCGGTTACAGGCCTGGCGCAACGCCACCGGCGGCCTGATCGCGGCGGGCCTGGCCTATCTCGCCGGGCGCTACTTCATCGACGCGAACCTGTTCGGCAACGGCTACTCGACCACCTTCATCTTCGCCTTCGCCCTGACCAGTCTTGGCCTGACGGCGCTGCGCCTGCTGATGATCGAGCCGGAACCGCCGACCGTGCGGCCCCGCTCGCGGCTGATCGACCGGTTCAAGGACTTCCCGGCCCTGCTGGCCGAGAAGGGCTTCCTCTACTTCATGATCGTGCAGATGCTGGCGATCACCGCGCGCATGGCGGTGCCGTTCTACGTGCTGTTCGCCTCGTCGACGATCGAGCTGAACGGCAAGAACCTCGGCCTACTCTCGCTGGCGTTCCTCGGGGCCGACACCATCTCGAACCTGGTCTGGGGCTATCTTGGCGACAAGACCGGCTTCCGGTTGGTCATGCTGCTGTCGCTGCTGCTCTGGATCGGTTCGACCGTTCTGCTGATGGGGGCCCACGACTTCATGCCGATCTTCATGGCCTTCTTCGGCCTGGGGGCGGCGCAGTCGGGCTACATGATGAGCGCGGGCACCATGATCCTGGAGTTCGGCGAGCGCGACGAGATGCCGATGCGCATCGCCTTCTCGGCTACGGCCGAGGGGATCATGGGTTCCATCGGACCGCTGCTGGGGGGCGTGATCTCCTCGACCCTCGGCTACGGCCCGATGTTCTCGATCTCCATCGCGTTCCTGGTGGCGGCCCTGGTCGTGCTGATCGCGCTGGTCAAGGAACCCAGGACCGCCCGTCTCGCCTAGCCGGCGTCCTGCGGCCAGTCGAGAAGCGCGATCTTCACCGGCTGGCCGGCCAGGGCCGTATCCAGATGGACCAGGAAGCTGGCGATGCCGGCCGCGCCCTGCATGTAGCCGGTCTGGGCCTGCACGAACTCGGGACGGTCGCGATGCTCGGCCTGGATCCAGCGGCGCTGATCGCCGTCCAGGGTGCTGCCGGCCACGATCACCTTGGCGCAGCGGCGGGCCAGATCGAGATAGGCCTCCTCGCCGGTGCGGCGCGCCATCAGCAGCGCATACTCCCCGACCCCCGCATCGCCGCAGCATTGGCCGTGGTTGTTCCACAAGCCCTTGGAGCGCGTTTCCGGCGCGCCCAGGCTGAGCAGGCCGCGCGTCAGGGCCTTGGCTTCCTCCAGCCACTGGGCCTCGCCGGTGATGGCGTAGAGTTCCAGGAACAGCCGCCCGGTGCCCGCCGGGCCATGGCAGGCGCCCAGATAGAAGATCGGCTTGCGCGCCTCTTCGGTGTGGCAGACCAGCCGGCCGTCGCCGACCGAGGTGGCGCGGCTGAGCACGTAGCGCGCCGCCTCCTTGGCCGCGGTCAGATAGCGCTCGTCCTCGGTGGCCTTGTAGAGCTCGGCCATGAAGTAGCCGACGCCCGCGCCGCCATGGGCGAAGTTGGGGGCGGTGAACGCGAACGGCATGTCCGACATCAGCCGCCAGCGCGTGCCGTCCGGATCGGCCTCGCCGACCTCCAGCAGCCGCTCGCCGACCGCCACCGCCCAGCCCAGAGCCTCGGGGTGCAGATCGTTGCGATGGCCATAGAGCATGGCCAGGCCCGCGCCCGCCGCGCCGACCGACTGGTCGTAGATTTCGCGCTCGCCCTTGAAGCCGGTGATTTCCGAGAACGGCGCGGGCTCGATCCAGCCGATGCCGGCGCCCAGCGGCGTGGCCTGATCGCGCATCCGTTGCAGGCAGGTCCCGGCCAGGGCGCGGAAATCCTCGCGGCCGCTCACCCGGGCCAGCTCGCTCATGGCGAAGGCGTAGCCCGGCCAGGTGCTGACCGGCAGATCACCAACGCGAGCCAGGTGAGCGGCGACCTCTTCGCCGGCGGCGACCGCCTGGGCCAGCACCTCGGCCGATCCATGCGCCGCGTGAAGTTCCAGCAGCAGCAGAATGATGCCTGAAGACCCACGATAAAGGTCGTAGTTCGAGGCCGGCGCATCATCGGCGCAACGCCACTTGGCCCGGCCGTCCAGCCGCTGGGCGTCGATGAAGTTCACCGCTTCCAGCGCGGCCTGCATGTAGTCGCCCATCCGGCGTCCTCCCACTCTTATCGTTGGCTTCGGTGTGGGCTTGAGGAACACTGTCTGTCAACGCACCCCACGGGTGGCCTGGTCGCAACGGCGTGCTAGATCGATGACTATGAAGCGCGAAGAAAAGCCCCAGGTCGTCGACCTGAACGAGCGCCGCAAGGCCATCCAGGCGCGCGAGGCCGCGGCCCGCGCCGCGCAGGCCAAGGCGGCGCGCGCCGCCAAGACCGGCGGGTCCGTGCTGGGCGGGCGCAAACATGCCGGCGCGATCCTGCTGATCCTGGCGCTGGTGCTGATGGCGATCTACGTCCTGCCGCGTTTTCTCTAAGCGCAGGTGTCACACCGGGGCCGGCTGCTCCGTCCTGTTGTCAAAGCCGCACGTCGGCGACGCCGCAACAAGGACCTCCCCCATGTCTGCCCGCCTGAACCCCTTCGCCGCCGCCCCTGAAATGATCGCGGCCATGACCGCGCTCGAGACTGCCGTGGTCTCCTCGGGCCTTGAGCACAGCCTGATCGAACTGGTGAAGACCCGCGCCTCGCAGATCAACGGCTGCGCCTTCTGCCTGCACATGCACACCCGCGACGCGCGCGCGTCGGGCGAGAGCGAAGAGCGCCTGCACCTGCTGGCCGCCTGGTGGGAATCCTCGCTGTTCACGCCGCGCGAGAAGGCGGCCCTGACCTGGACCGAGTCCCTGACCCTGATCGCCCAGACCCGCGCGCCGGACGCCGACTACGCCGTGATGCGCGAAGAGTTCGACGAGGCCGAAGCCGTGAAGCTGACCATGCTGATCGGCGCGATCAATGTCTGGAACCGCCTGGCCGTCGGCTTCCGCTCGCAGCACCCGCGCAAGTGGTCGGCTGAGAAGGCGGCTTAAGGGCCGCATCTCCACGCTCGTCATCCTCCGGTCAGCCGCAGGCTGATCCGGAGGATGACGAAACCGGTTAGGCCGCGAGCCGTTCGGCCTCGGCCTGATCAATCCGGGCCTTGGCCATTTCGTTGGCGACCTCGTGGGTCGGACGGGCCTCGGCCACCGCGCGGTCGAGGACCTCCTCCAGCGTCGCGGTCAGGCGGTCGAGCTTGGCCGCCACCCAAGCGGCGTCGAAGGCTTCGTCGCGCTCCAGCGCCCGGATTTCTCCGGCCACATTGATGATGCCGCCGCCGTTGATCACGTAGTCGGGGGCGTAGAGCATGCCGCGCTCGAACACCTGGCGGCCGATCTCAGGGTCGGCGAGCTGGTTGTTGGCGCCGCCGGCGATGACCTTGGCCCTTAGCTTCGGCAGGGTCGTGGCGTTGATCGCCCCGCCCAGGGCGCACGGCGCGAAGACGTCCGCCTCGACATCGAAGATCGCGCCGGGCGCCACGATCTGCGCGCCGGTCCGGGCGGCGATCTGCGCCAGGGCCGCTTCATTGACGTCGGTGATGATCAGCTTGGCGCCGGCCGCATGCAGCTTCTCGGCCAGGTAGGCGCCGACATGGCCGACGCCCTGGATGGCCACGGTGACCCCGTCCAGGTCGCGGTTCAGGGCGCGCCGCACCGCCAGCCGCACGCCGCGGAACACGCCCTCGGCGGTCACCGGGCTGGGATCGCCGGAGGCGGCCGCATGGCCCTCGAGGCCGGCGACGAAACGGGTCTGCTTGCGGGCGCTCATCAGGTCGGCGGGCGAGACCCCGACGTCCTCGGCTGTCCAATAGCTGCCGCTCAGGGTGTCGACCGCGCGGCCGAACGCCTCGAACAGGGCCGGAGTTTTCATGGTCCGGCTGTCGCCGATGATCACGGCCTTGCCGCCGCCCAGCTCCAGGTCGGCCATGGCGTTCTTGTAGGACATGGCGCGCGAGAGCCGCAGCGCGTCCTCCAGCGCCGCGTCGGCGCTGACATAGGGCCACATGCGGCAGCCCCCAGCGGCCGGGCCGCGCGCCGTGGAGTGCACGGCGATGATTGTCTTGAGGCCGGTTTTCTCGTCGAAGAACGAATGGACGCCTTCGTGGCCTTCGAAAGCCGGGGAATCGAACAAGGTCATACCGCACTCGCCGCGAGACATTGGAAGAGATTGCCCTTGCCTCTACGCCCCTGCCAGCGGGTTCACAAGCCTGCTTGAGCCTTGACCCGGCCCTCCGCTTCGATGAGCGCGTTGGGCAAGGTCGGCGAGCCGGGGATGGTCGGCGCGCCCGATGGCAGCGGGGCCTGTGGGTCGCGAATGAAGGACAGCAGATCGGCCCAGACCACCGGCCCCTGATGGTCGCGGGTCATCAAGTGCCAGCCCTTGGCGTAGTAGGCCGAGCGGTCCGTGGCCTTCAGCTTCGCGGCGGCTTCGAAGGACGGCTCCTCGGGGATGATTTCGTCATTGGCGCCGTAGATGTAGAGGGTCGGGACCTTGATCCCTCCAGCCGCCCCCCAGGCCCGCTCCATCATCGCCACCAGGCCGTAGAGGGTGTCGGAGCGCGCGCCCCAGACCATCAGCGGGTCGCGGCCCATGGCGATCAGCTCGTCGCGGTTGTCGGTCGGCTTCACGCGCCGGGTCAGCCAGCGCGGCGGCTCATAGACCTTGCCCGCCGTGAACCGGGCGGCCAGCCACAGCATGGTCTTGTACGGCAGCGGTTGGTTCGACCAGCCCCAGACGGCCGGCGCCATCAGGATCAAGCGGTCGGCGGCGGGCGGACGGTCGGAGGCGAAGGCCTCGATGGCAACCGCCCCGCCCATGCTCTCGCCGGCCACGATCACCGGCACGCCGGGATGCTGGTTTCGGACCACGGCGGTGATGGTGCGCAGGTCCTCGACCATCAGGTCGTCGCCGCCCCAGATGCCGCGATTGGGCGAGCGCCCGAAGCCCCGCTGGTCGAAAGCGTAGGTGGTCACGCCGTTCTGGGCCCAATAGGGCGCGGCCAGATGGAAAGCGTTGGCGTAGTCGTTCATCCCGTGCAGGGCGACGACCACCGCCTTGGGCTCGCCCTGCGCCTCCCAGCGGCTCAGGCCAAGCCGGGTTCCGTCGAAGGAGACGAAGACGTCGCGCTCCAGGCGCGGCCCCTGAAAGCCCATGGGCGGAGCGCCGGCCTGCTGGATCATCAGCGGCGTACAGGCGCTGAGCATCATAGCGGCGGATATGGCGGCGAGACGTTTCACGACGCGAGGATCTCCAGGACCCGTTGACGAAGATAAGGCGTAACCTCTTCCTCGAACCACGGGTTGCGCTTCAACCAGCCGGTATTGCGCCATGACGGGTGCGGCATGGGCAGAACCGCCGCCGGAGCATAGTCGCGCCAGGCCCGAACGGTATCGGTCATGTTGCCGCCCATCGCATCGCCCAGCGCCCAGCTTTGCGCATAGCCGCCGACCAGCAGGGTCAGCTCCACCTTCGGCAACCGGGCCAGCAACGGCGCGCGCCAGAGTTCGGCGCAGCGCGGTGGCGGCGGATAGTCTCCCCCCTTGGGATTGGTGCCAGGAAAGCAGAACGCCATGGCCGCCACCCCGATCTCGGGCCGGCCGTAGAAGGTCTGCGCGTCGACGCCCATCCAGGCGCGAAGGCGATCGCCGGAGGGATCGGTGAACGGCAGGCCGCTCTCATGCACCCGCCGGCCGGGGGCCTGGCCGCAGATCAGCAGCCGGGTCTGCGCACTGACCATGGTCACGGGACGCGGCTCATGGGCCAGTTCACCCGCGCAGGCTCGGCAGGCGGAGATATCGGCGAGAAGGGCCTCCAGGCTCATCACGCCGATATAGGGACTGCGTCCTAGCTCGCCACCTCCGGCGAGGGCGCGATGTTCTCGCCCTCGAGCGGCATCCGCAGGCGATAGACGCCCTTGAACTTCTCCGGATCTGCGGGCTTGCCGTGCCGGGTGATGACGATCTTGCCCTGACGGGCCAGGCCGCGAGCGGTCGCCCGCACGTGGCCGGTCAGGCGCCGCCAGCCGTCGGGATCGGCGGCGCGCGCCACTTCTTCGGACGAAGCCGATTTCCCGGCCGGGAGCTTGCCCAGGACCTCTAGGATCACGGCTTCCATATCGACGCTCATCAGCCGCCTCGTTTCATGGTTTCGCGGGCGATGACCACCTGCTGGATCTGACTGGTGCCCTCATAGATCCGGAAGATGCGTACGTCTCGATAGAACCGCTCGATACCGTGGTCGGCGACATAGCCCGCGCCGCCGAAGATCTGCACCGCCCGGTCGGCGACCCGGCCGACCATCTCGGAGGCGAAGTACTTGGAGGCCGCGGCCTCCAAGGTCACGCTGTGGCCGGCGTCACGCTTGCGGGCGCTCTCCATGGTCATGGCCTTGGCGACCAAGGCCTCGGTCTTGCTGTCGGCGATCATCCCCTGGATCAGCTGGAAGTTCGAAATCGCCTGGCCGAACTGCTTGCGCTCGGAGGCGTAGGCCACGCAGTCGGCCAGCAGCCGCTCGGCCACGCCGATGCAGATCGCCGAGATGTGCAGGCGGCCGCGATCGAGCACCTGCATGGCGACCTTGAAGCCCTCGCCCTCATTGCCCAGGCGGTTTTCGACCGGCACCCGGACATTGTCGAAGATCACGTCGCAGATGTGCGCGCCCTGCTGGCCCATCTTCTTCTCGGGCTTGCCGACCGACAGGCCAGGCAGGTTCCGCTCGACCAGGAAGGCGCTGACCCCGCCGCCGCCCGGCTTGGACGCGTCGCTGCGAGCCATGACCGTGAATAGGTCGGCCTTGTTGGCGTTGGTGATGAAGCGCTTGGTGCCGTTCAGGACATAGAAATCTCCGTCACGAACCGCGCTGGTCTGGACGGCGGCGCTGTCGGAGCCGGCCTCCGGCTCGGTCAGGGCGAAGGAGGTGATGATCTCGCCCGAGGCGACGCCCGGCAGGTACTTGGCCTTCTGGGCGTCGGTGCCGAACATCACCAGCCCCTGGCTGCCGATGCCGACATTGGTGCCGAAGGCCGAGCGGAAGGCCGGGCTGGTGCGGCCCAGCTCCACGCCCACCAGGCACTCGTCCTCCATCGACAGGTCGAGCCCGCCGTATTCCTCGGGGATCGACAGGCCGAACAGCCCGAGGGCCTTCATCTCCTCGATCACCTCGGCCGGGATCGCGTCGTCCTCGGAGACCTTGGCCTCCAACGGACGCAGACGTTCGGTGACGAACCGGCGGACCGTGTCGATCAGCTGCTCGCGGGTTTCGAGGTCGAGGGCCATGGCTTTAAGTCTCGGCTATTGGCAGGTGAATTTGTCGGCCGGGGTTTCGGCGAACTTGGAAAGGGTGACGCTGACGATCGGATCGGGCCAGGCCTCGTGGGTCGCGCCGCCGGCCGGAACCGTGCAGATCGTGGCCAGCCGCTTCATCAGCTTGCCCTGGCGCACGGCGGTGATCTCGATCTCATAGGCGACGGGACGGGCCAGGCCGTTCCAGACCTTCATGATCGACTGGCGCTTCTCGGGCGAGGAATCCAGCGCGAAGGCGAGCTTGCCGGCGCCCGGCCCCTTATAGGTCTCGCCCTTGCCGTCGGCGGTCGCCAGGCCGATGCGCCCGGCGTCGACCCCGTTCATGACCGGCTTGCCCGCCGCGTCCAGGTGGAAGATCGCCCGCTGGCCCTGCATGACCTGGACCGACGCGCCCTCGACCTTGGTGCGGGGATCCAGGCCCGCGGCCTGAAGCGCCTCGATCAGGTTGCTCGGCGGCTTGGCCCCTGCTGGAGCCGAGGCCGGGGTTTCCGCGTGGGCCGCCGAGGCCAGGGCCGCAGCGAGGGCTGCAATGACGATGATGCGCATATCAGGCCTTGGCCAGGGCGAGCGCCGAGCCCTGCCCGACCCCGACGCACATGGTCGCCAAGGCTCGCTCGCCGCCGCCCTGGTGCAGGGTGCGGGCGGCGGTGAGCGCCAGGCGGGCGCCGGAAGCGCCCAGCGGGTGGCCGATGGCGATGGCGCCGCCGTGGGCGTTCACATGGGCGGCGTCGTCAGCCAGGCCCCAGGCGCGGGTGCAGGCCAGGGCCTGGGCGGCGAAGGCTTCGTTCAGCTCGATGACGTCGAAGTCGCGCGCGGTGATCCCCAGGCGCGCCGTCAGCTTTTCCACCGCCGGAATGGGCCCCACGCCCATGATCCGCGGCGCGACGCCGCCGGACGCGCCGCCCTCGATACGGGCCAGCGGTTCGAGGCCCAGCTTCTGAACCATCTCGGCCGAGGCCAGCAGCAGGGCCGCGGCGCCGTCATTGACGCCAGACGCGTTGCCCGCCGTGACCGTGCCGCCCTCGCGGACAATCGGCTTCAGGCCTTGCAGGGCCTCCAGCGTGGTGTCGGGGCGCGGATGCTCGTCCTGGGCGACGACGATGTCGCCCTTGCGGTCCTTGATGGTGAGGGGCGCGATCTCGCCGTCGAAGAATCCCTTGGCGCGGGCCGCGCCGACGCGGGCCTGGCTGCGCTGGGCGAAGGCGTCCTGGTCTTCGCGGTTGATCTGATAGTCGTCGGCCACGTTCTCGGCGGTCTCAGGCATGGCGTCGACGCCATAGGCCTTCTTCATCGCCGGGTTCACGAACCGCCAGCCGATGGTGGTGTCGTAGATCTCCGGGCTGCGCGAGAAGGCGGTGTCCGGCTTGGCCATGACGAAGGGCGAGCGGCTCATGCTCTCCACGCCGCCGGCCACGATCAGGTCGGCGTCGCCCGAGGCGATGGCCCGCGCGCCGGCGATCACCGCGTCCAGGCCCGAGGCGCAGAGGCGGTTCACCGTGATGCCCGGAACGCTGGACGGCATGCCCGCCAGCAGCAGCGCCATGCGCGCCACGTTGCGGTTGTCTTCACCGGCCTGGTTCACGCAGCCATAGATCACCTCGTCCACCCGTTCCCAGTCGAGCTTGGGATAGGCGGCCATGAGGGCCTTCAGCGGATGGGCGGCCAGATCGTCGGCCCGGACCTTGGAAAGCGCGCCGGCGTAGCGGCCGATGGGGCTGCGGAGCCCTCCGCACAGATAGACAGTCCGGCCTTGCATGCTGGTTTCCTACGGCTCCGAACCGGCCTTGCCGGCTCAAGATTCTTTGATTGGACCATTTTCTTCGACGAACCGGCGCCCACTTCGTCGGAAAATGGTCTAGGTCGCTGTGGTGATAAGGCCGGCAAACTAGAGTTTGAGCGCGCGGCGAGCAAACCCTTACGGGGGTCAGGGGAGAGCGAATGGACGGCGGCGAGGAACAGACGGTCGGCGGTTGGAAGCACGAGATCGTCAAGGACGGCGAGTGGGCGGGCTGGACCCTCTACAACAGCGACCCGTTCGAGGACCACGCCGGGCCCTTCTATTTCAAGCTGGACGACGCCGGCCGCCCGGTCTGCGCCATGCGCGCGCAGAAGCACCACATGAACGGCGGCGGCTTCATGCACGGCGGCGCGATCATGACCTTCGCCGACTACTGCCTGTTCGTGATCGCGCGCGACGTCCTGCAAGACAGCCGCAGCGTCACCGCCACCTTCAACGGCGAGTTCGTCGGCGCGGTGGCGGAAGGTTCGCTGGTCGAATGCCGCGGCGAGGTGGTCAAGGCCGGCCGCAGCATGGTCTTCGTGCGCGGCCTGATCACCACCGGCGACGAGCCGGTGATGAACTTCTCCGCCGTCATCAAGAAGACCCGCCCGAGGGACGCGTCATGAGAAAGCTGGACACCGACAGCCTGAAGCAGATCGCCCCAGGCGCAGCCCTGGTGCTGTTCGCTGGGCCCGTCTTTCTGTTCATGGCGATGGACATCATCCTGTTCCTGGCCATGAGCCGGTCGCGCGGCTCGACCGCGTCGACGCAGATCTTCGACCTGTCGATGGAGATCGTGCTCTGCCTGTTCGCGGGTCTGCTGACCGCCTTCGGCGCCCGCAAGATCTGGCGGGAAGTGCGGAAGAAGTAGGTGCCGGGTCTCGTCCCGCTGACGAAGAGCGACATCGCCGAGGTCATGCGCATCGAGCGTCTGCCCGGCTATGACGCCTTCATCCACAGTTGGACGGCGGAGGCCCACGCCGCCGAGATGAGTTCGCCCGACGCCCGCTATCTGGGCCACCGGGCGAGCGGCGGTCTCGTAGGCTTCACGATCCTGCAGAAATTTCGCGAGCCGACCGTCAGATTGCGCCGGATCGCCGTGGCCGCGCCCGGTCAGGGCGCCGGAGCGGCCCTGCTGCGCGACCTGGCCGCCTGGCTGTTCGAGACCAGCCAGGCGCAGGCGCTGGACCTGCACGTCGTCACCGAGAACCACCGCGCCCGCCACGTCTATCAGCGTGAAGGCTTCGTCCCGGGCGGCGGCGCGCCGCCTGGCGAAGGCATGATCCTGACCCGCGCGGCCTGGGCCGCCCTGCCGAGAAGACACCACCCATGAGCTACATCCTCTCGGCCCTCGACCTGTCGCCGGTCAGCGGCGACGGCACCCAGGCGCAAGGCGTGCGCGACACCATCGAGGTCGCCAAGGCCGCCGAGCGGCTGGGCTATCACCGCTTCTGGGTGGCCGAGCACCACAATGTCGGCACCCTGTCCTCGCCGGCGCCGGAAATCCTGATCGCGGCCCTGACCCAGGTGACCAGCACCATCCGCCTGGGCTCGGGCGGGGTCATGCTGGTGAACTACAGCCCCCTGAAGGTGGCCGAGGTGTTCATGGAGCTGGAGGCCTTGGCCCCCGGCCGGATCGACCTTGGCGTCGGGCGAGCGCTTGGGACTGACGGCCGCACCGGCGCGGCCCTGCGTTCGGCCATGTCGGACGCCTTCCCGCACTATTTCGCGCTGCTGAACGCCTGGCTGCTGGACGCCTCCGGGACCGAGCCGATCACCGCCGCCCATCCGGCCCACGACATCCACGCCAATCCGGCGGGGCCCTCGCACCCCGATCTCTTCATGCTGTGCTCATCGCCGGAGAGCGCGCAGTTCGCGGGCGGCGCCGGGGTCGGCATGGTGTTCGCCGAGTTCATCGCCCGCGCCGAGGGCGGGCCGTCGGTGGCGGCCTATCGCCAGGCCTTCGAACCCTCGGTGTTCCGTGACAAGCCGTCGGCCGGGGTGGCGACCATCGCCCTGGCCGCCGAGACCGCGCAGGAGGCCGAACGACTGGCCGCGCCGATGCGTGCCGGAAACCTGGCGACGCTGGACGGTGAGCGGCGTCGGTTCCGCTCGATCCCCGAAGCGCAGGAATATCTCGCCGAGCGCGCCGGCGATCCGCGCATGGCCGGGGTCATGGCGCGCGCCATCGTCGGCGACCCGGCCAGCGTCAAGGCGCGGCTGGACGAGAAGGCCCGCGCCACCGGCGCGGACGAACTCTTCGTCATGGCGGTCGGCCCGACCTTGGAAACCCGGATCCGCTCGCTGGAGCTGATCAAGGGCGCCTAGGGCTGGGCGAAGGCCTTTCGCGCCACCACGGTCTTGCCGGCCTCATAGATCGCCTGGCCGTCCTTGATCGTGGTGATCACGGCGATGTCCTTGATCTTGGCCGGATCGATGCTCAGCGGATTGGCGCCCAGCACCACGAGATCAGCCTTCTTGCCGACCGTGATCGAACCACGGCTCGCCTCGTCGAAATGCTGCCAGGCGGGCCAGATGGTCACCGCGCGCAGGGCGTCCATCGGCGAGATCCGCTGATCGGCGCCGAGAACCTGACCGCTGCGGGTCGTGCGGTTCACCGCGCTCCACAGGACGTGCATCGGCGCGGGCGGCACCACCGGGGCGTCGGTGTGCAGGCTGAAATGGAGCCCCGCCTTCAGGGCCGCCGCGGTCGGACTGATGAAGGCGGCGCGATCGGCGCCCAGGGTCTCGTCCCGGTGCCAGTCGCCCCAATAGAAGGTGTGCTCGGCGAAGAAGGACGGGAACAGCCCCAGACGCTTGTAGGCCGCCAGTTGATCGGGGCGGGTCACCTGCGAGTGGATCACCACCGGCCGCGTCGCCGCAAAGCCGGGATGGGCCGCCTCGGCCTTCTCGACCGCCTTGATCAGCATGTCGATGCAGGCGTCGCCGTTGCAGTGGGTCTGCACCTGCCAGCCGAGGCCTGCGAACTTGTCGTACCAGCCGTCCAGCTCGGCCTGCGGCATGATCGGATAGCCGCGATAGTCAGCCGCCGCGCCGTGGGGCGGATGGAAGTAGGGCTTGTCGAGATAGGCGGTCTTGCCCTGCGGCGAGCCGTCCTCGGTGATCTTCACCCCGGCGAACTTCAGACGGTTCTCATAGGGACCGCCGATCTTGATGCCGCGGCTGGCGACCATCTTCTCGACCAGGGTCCACTTCGGATAGGCCGCGATATCGATCTTCAACCGCTTGTCGGCCTGGGCCTTGAGCAGTAGCTCGAGGGTGGCCGGGCTGGCCGTCTGGCCGTCCTGGGCGGTGGTGTAGCCAAGGCTGGCGTAGAAGGTCTGGATCTCGTCCAAGCTCTTGGCGGCGGCCTCCGGCGTCGTCGGCGTCATGGCGCTGAACACCGCGAACACCGCCTGTTCCTCCAGTAGGCCCGTCGGCTCGCCGGCCGCGTCCCGCGCGATCACCCCGCCAGGCGGGTTCGGCGCGCCCTTGACGAAGCCCAGCTGCTTCATCGCCGGACTGTTGCAGACCGCCAGGTGCCCCGAGACGTGGAAGACGCAGACCGACCGGGTCGCGGAGACCGCGTCGAGCTCAGCGCCGGTGGGATGGCGACGCTCGACCAGCAGCGAGTCGTCGTAGCCCGTGCCCAGCAGCAGGCCGTCGCCCGGCTTGGCCAAGGCTGCGCGCATCGCGGCCTGCAGCCCGGCGATGTCATGCACCGTGCCGACCGGCGGCGGGGACAGATCGGCCAGGTTCCAGCCCATCACCGCATCGGCGATATGGCTGTGACCGTCGACGAAGCCCGGAACCATGGTCTTGCCGGCCAGGTCGACCACGCGGGTCGCCGGGCCTTTCAGGGCCTTGATCTGCGCGTCGGACCCGACGGCGAGGATCTTGCCGTCCCGAACCGCGACCGCCTGCGCCTTGGGATGGGCGTCGTCCACCGTGATCACCACGCCATGGACATAGACGGTGTCGGCCGGAAGCGCGGCGGGCGCCAGCGCGGCGAGGCCCGCGAATGCAGCAACGATAGAGGCGATCATGGCGGGTTCCTTACGGCCTCAGGGGACGATCCTGGCCTCGATACGGGTGACCCCGTAAACGCTGCGCCAAGCCTTTTTGTCCCCTGACGAGGCGATGCGCCAGGGCGTTTCCTTGGCCGGCAGCACGGCGCCGTCGACATGGTCGGCGAGGATCACGGTGTCGGAATGGAAATCGCGATCCAGTTCGGCCAGCGAATAGACCGCCTTGAACCCATCGGCTCCCGAAACGACGACATAGGCCCGCAGCGGGTCGCCATGCAGTTTCGCGCCCACCGGCATGCCGCCGGCGCGCAGGACGTAGGACAGGATCGGGCCTTCGTAGGTCTTGGCGCCGACCTGCACCGACGCCCTGGGCAGGGAGGTCAGATCAGCCCCAGTCAGCAGCTTGGCCGCGCCGTCCGGCGACACGATGGTCAGGTCGGCGGCGAAGGCGGCGGCCGGCGCCAGGACGGCGGCGAGAACGAGCGCAGCAAGTTTCACATCGCCGCCTTGGCCGCCGGCCGCTCGCGCATGGCCTGGGCCCAGCGGTGGACGTTCTTCAGGTCTTCGGGAATGGCCAGCTTGATCATCCGCGTGAAGTCCAGGCCGATGAACCCGACGATATCGGCGATGGTCAGGCGGCCCGCGGCCAGCCACTCGGCTTCGGCCAGCCGGCGATCCAGCACCTTCAAGGCGCGCAGGCCCGCCTCCTTGTTGTACTCGGCGATGGCGGGGTTCTGGGTCTCCAGCGCCGCTAGCGCCGGGTGGGTATGGCGCACCCCCAGCATGAACGGGGTGGCGACCATCATCTCGGCCCGGCGCGTCCACATCTCGATGACCGCGGTCTCTTCCGGGGTGCGCCCGAAGAGGTTGGGCTCGGGGTAGCGCGCCTCCAGATAGCGGCAGATGGCGATGGATTCGGTGATGGTGGTCCCGTCGTCCATCTCCAGGGCCGGCACGTTGGGCAGCCCGGCCTTGGCCAGGTACTCCGGCTGCTTGTGGGCGCCCTGGATCAGGTTCAACGAGACGATCTCGACGTCCTCGATGCCCTTCTCGGCCATGAACCAGCGGACGCGGCGCGGATTGGGCGCCAGGGACGTATCGTAGAGCTTCATGCCTACCTCCGGGCGGCCGCGGCCGCCGTTCTGATACTATTGCCCGAACAGTTCGTGCGGCATGGCCCCGACCAGCGCCGCGGTCATGCAGGTGGCCAGGAAGCCGGCGATCAGCGCCTTCCACACCATACCGATGATCTCGCCGCGCCGCTCAGGCATCAGCACGCCGATCCCCGACACGGTTATCCCGACTGACCCGACGTTAGCGAAGCCGCATAGCGCGTAGGTCAGGATCATCCGGGTGCGCTCGCTCATCTCGGCGGCAGGCACCGCGCCCAGTTGGATGAAGGCGATGAACTCGGTGAGCATCAGCTTCACGCCCAGCATGTGGCCGGCCTTGAGCGCCTCGTTCCAATGGATGCCCATGGCCCAGGCGAGCGGCGCGAAGACCACGCTCAGCATGCGCTCGATGGTCAGCGGCTCGCCATAGACCGGCGGGAACACCGACAGCAGGCCGTTGCCGATGGCCACGAAGGCCACGAAGACGATCAGGATGGCCGAGATGTTCAGCACCACCGTCAGGCCGTCCATCGTGCCCTTGCTGATGGCGTCGATGGCGCTGTCGTACTTCAGCAGCGAGCCGTAGTCGGCGTAGAGGCCGCCCTGCCCTTCCTTCTCAGGCACCATGATCCGCGCCAGCAGTACCCCGGCCGGGGCCGAGATGATCGAGGCCACCAGCACGTGGGCCGCGGCGTTGGGCAGCACCGCCTTCAGGATCGTGGCGTAGGCGACCATGGTCGAGCCGGCCACGGTGGCCAGGCCGACCACGATCATAAGGAACAGCTCCGAGCGGGTCAGCTTATCCAGATAGGCGCGGATGACGATCGGGCTCTCGATCATCCCCAGGAAGATGTTCACCGCCACCGCCAGGGCCGAGGCGCCGCCCAGGCCCATGGTCTTTTGAAACAGCAGGCCGAACCCCCGGATGATCCACTTCAGGATCCCCCAGTGCCAAAGCAGGGCCGAGAGCGCCGAGATCACCAGAATCAGCGGCAGCACCTGGAAGGCGAAGACGAACAACGCCCCGGAATTGGTCACCTGATAGGGCTGGGCGCCGCCGGCCATGTAGCCGAACACGAACTGGGTGCCGGTGGCGGTCGCGGCCGCCAGGCCGTCGACGCCGCGATTGATGGTCTCGATCACGCCCTGCGCGCCCGGCAGGCCGAACAGCAGCAGGATCAGGCCGATCTGGACGGCGAGCGAGCCCAGCACCAGCCGCCAGGGAAACACCCTTCTGTTTTCGGAGAGCGCCCAACAGACGGCGATCACGAAAGCCAGGCCGACAAGGCTCTGGGCGTTCTCAGGACGAAACATGAATGGCCCCTGCCGCACGGGACTCGCGCAGCCTTATTCCGCCGCAATTGACTACGGACGCCTAGTCCAGCGCAAGCCGACGCGGCGCCGCGCCGACTTCATGCCCTTGACGGACATGAGGATCGGCCTATTTAATTGTGCACAATTGAATTGGAGAAAATTAAATGACCGCTCTCTACGCCACCCAAGCCCGCGCCGTCGGCGGCCGCGCCGGCCATGTCGAAACCCAGGACGGCCTGCTCAGCCTCGACCTCGCCCTGCCCCGCGAGATGGGCGGCAAGGGCGGCGGCACCAACCCTGAGCAGCTGTTCGCCGCCGGCTACGCCGCCTGTTTCGAGAACGCGGTCCGCTACATCGCCGGCCAGCAGAAGATCCCGCTGACGGGCGCGGCCGTCACCGCCACCGTCGAACTTCACCCTCGCGCCGAGGGCGGTTTCAAGCTGGGCGTGGCGCTGGACGCCGAGACCCAAGGCCTGGACCAAGCCGCGGCCGAGGCTCTGGTCGCCGCCGCCCACCAGGTCTGCCCCTACTCGAACGCCATTCGCGGCAATGTCGATGTTGCGATATCCGTACGGGCAGGATGATCACGAAGACCAAAACCAAGACTCAGTCGCCGGCCGTTCCCACGGTCGGTGATCGTCTGCGCCTCGATAACCAGCTCTGCTTCGCGCTCTATGCCGCGAGCGGGCTGGTGACCCGCGCCTACCGCCCGCTGCTGGAGCCGCTGGGCCTCACCTATCCGCAGTACCTGGTCATGCTGGCGCTGTGGGAGCAGGCGCCGCGCACGGTCAAAGCGCTGGGCCAGGCGCTGGAACTCGATTCCGGCACCCTGACCCCGTTGCTGAAACGGCTGGAGAGCGCCGGGTTCGTCACCCGCACCCGCGACGTCCAGGACGAGCGGCGCGTGCAGATCGCCCTGACGCAAGCCGGCGAGGCCTTGCGCGAGAAAGCCGCCGAAGTGCCGGTGGCCCTGGCCTGCCAGCTTCAGTTGCCGCTCGACGAGATCGCCGACCTGCGAACCACGTTGCAGGACCTGGCGCGGAAGATGAAAGCGGCGGACTAACTCGCGCCCAGCCGCATCAGCACTTCGCGCGGGATCGCATAGTGCGCGATGGCCGGCCGCTGATCGCGGACGCCGCAGGCTTCACGCTGAATGAAATAGTACCAGACCGCCGTCGCCGCCTCTTTCAGGATCGGCGGGCGCAGGGCCAGATCGGCGCCCGAGGCGTCGAATTCGCGCAGCGCGGCCAGGGCCTTTTCGATGCGCTGACCCGCCGCGCCGAGCGCCGCGCTACGTTCCTGCTGGATCTCGAGATCGAGGACGCTGGCGCCGGTCTGGAACGGCGACCGATGGCCCTGGGGCATGCGGAGGCTGGACATGGGGCGAGTATGCCGCGGCCGGTTCCCGACGCAAGCGGGCCAGCCCCCTCCCCCGCTCGTCATGGCCGGGCTTGTCCCGGCCATCCATAGCCTCCGAGGTTCCCCTAAGAGCATCGTGTCTATGGATCCCCGGCCTTCCGCTTCGCTCCAGCCGGGGATGACGAATAGTGTTGGGGCTACTTCCCCGTCAGTTCCTTCACCAACGCAGTCTGGCCATAGACCTTCGACAGCGCCTCGGTCGCCGCCGAGGTGGCCACGACCACCGTGCGGTTAATCGATCCGTCATAGCCGAAGGCGCCGCCCAGCGAGTGGATGTTGCCGTCGAAGGCCGCGCCCAGGACTTCGCCCTTGGCGTTGACCACCGGCGAGCCCGAATTGCCGCCGATGATGTCGTTGGTGGTGACGAAGTTATAGACCGTGTCCGGGTTCACCTTGCCCTTGGCCGCGACCCAACGGGGCGCTAGCTCGTAAGGCTCGGCGCCGGTGGCGCGCTCATAGAGGCCGGCGAAGTTGGTCGTCGCCGGGATGGTGGTCCCGCGATAGGTCCAGCCGGCGACCTTCCCGTAGGAGAGCCGCAGGCTGAAGGTGGCGTCGGGATAGGCCGCGTCGCCATAGGCGGCGAACTTGGCCCGGGCGACGCGCTCGGCGGCGCGGTCGGTCGGCGCGGAGACCTCGGTCTCCCAGGCCTTGCGCACGGCGCGCGCCGCCGGATCGTTGCGCAGGACCAACTGGATCATCGGATCGTCCGAGGCTTGGATGGCGGCTAGCCCGCCATCCCACAGCGCCTTGCGCACCGCCGGATCGCCCAGCTTGGAGCCCGCGACGCTGCGCTTGGCCAAGCCCTCGGGGCTTTCCTTGCCGAGCAGGGCCTTCACCGCCGCGTCGTCGGTGGTGAGGTATTCGCGGGTCTTCGACAGCCAGAAGCCGAGATAGACCTCCTCCAGCGCCGCATCGACCGGCTTGGCGTCCAGCAATTGCTTCTGCACCAGCGGCAGGCGGGCGTCGGCGTATTCCGGCAGGCGATCAGCGGTCGGCTTGGCGCGTTCCTGCGCCGCGCGGACCAGGGTCTCGGCGTAGTCGTAGAGGTTGGAATAGGCCGCGCCGCCTTCGATCTGGCGATAGCGCAGGTAGTTGTTGGCGTAGGCGCTCTGGGCCTTGGCGATCTCACCCCACGGATCGCCGATCTCGGCGGCCAGTTTCGGGTCAGCGGCGATCTTGGATTTCAGCTCGGTTTCCTGGGCGCGCTTGGCGTCCATGAAGGCCTTGTCGTTCAGCGCGAACTGCTGGCCGTAGAAGACCTTGAACGAGTTCTCGACGCCGAACAGCGGGTCGGTGGCGATGCGCTTGTGCTCAGGCGATTCCTCGGAGAACCGCGCCAGCCGGCCGCGAATTTCCGAGCGCTGGAGTTGGCCTACCGGGATGGTCAAGTCGCGCAGGGTTTCGAGCTGGGCGATGGTCATCAGGCGGTTGGTCGAGCCGGGGTTACCGGAGACGAAGGTCGCCTCGCCTTCCTTCGGCGCGCGCGACACCCAGGTCAGGTGCTGGGGCGTGACCGCGGGCTTGCCGTTCTCGTAGAGGCGGATAAAGCCGACATCGAGATTGAAGCGCGGGAAGTTGAAATTGTCCGGGTCGCCGCCGAAGAAGGCCGTCGCGAACTCCGGCGCGAAGACCAGCCGGACGTCGGCGTATTTGCGGTACTTGTAGAGCTTGAACTGTCCGCCCCGGTAGAGGCTGATCACCTGGCAACGGACCAGCGGGTCGTCGGCGCAGCCGGCCTGCTCGGCGCTGGCCATGGCGGCGTCACGCGCCTTGACGAAATCCTGCCCGGTCTTGCCGGCGGTGGCGCCCTGGATCTGCTTGGTCAAGTCGGTGATCGAGGCGAGGATCTCGGCCTGCATGCCGGGACATTTCTTCTCCTCCTCGCGGGTGGCGGCGGCGAAACCGTCCTTCACGAAGTCGGTCTTGTCCGAGGATATGTCCTGGACGCACTCGACCACGCAGTGGTGATTGGTGAACACCAGGCCCGACTTCGACACCAGCGAGGCCGAGCAGCCGGTGGTCAGCCGCACCGAGGCGCCCTGCACCCGGTCCAGCCACTTCTGATCCAGCTTCAGGCCGTACTCGGCGTTGACCTTGGCGGTGGGGAAATTGTCGTAGGTCCACATGCCTTCGTCGGCGAAAACGGGCCCGGCGGAAATCGCGAACGCGGCGGCAAGGCAAAAGCCCGCGCCGAACTTCAATGGGGTCATTCGTCAGCAACCTGATGAGCGCGAGCGCCCGCGGGGCGGCTCGCAGGATGTAACTCAGTAACGCTTGGGAATGAGCGTGACCAGGGCGCGCGCCTGCCGCCTTACCTCGATTTAACTAGGTTCCAGCGCCGGCCAGATCACATGGTTCGGCTGAGGAGGGCCCCATGTCACTGGCTCTAGCGACCCTGATCTACGAATGGCGCCGCTACCTCGCGGCGGTGATCGCGCTCGCCTTCTCCGGCCTGCTGATCCTGGCCCAGGTGGGCATGTTCACCGGCATGATCCAGGCGGCGACCGCCACGATCGACCGCTCGCGCGCCGACCTGATGATCATGCCCGCCAAGTCGGAGAGCCTGATCAATTCCGGCCCCTCCAGCCTGCCTCGCCGCATCGGCCCTCAGCTCTACCTGAACCCCAACGTCGCCGAGGTCGCCAGCTTCGACGGCGGCGGCGGACGCTGGACCAACCAACCCGAGGAAGGCCAGAAGCAGGTCACCACCTTCGTGCAGGTGAACATGGTCGACACCGAGCCGGGCGCTCTCACCCTGCCGGTCGACTATCCCGAGCGCGTGCGCCTGGCGCTGATGGAGCCCAACGCCATCGTCATCGACCGCTCGGCCATGGGCCGGCTGGGCGTGAAGCTGGGCGACAGCGCCACGGTGAACGGCAAGACCGTGCGCATCCGCGCCCTGCTCGACGGCTATCCCGACATCAACCAGGCCTCGATCGTCGTCTCCCGCGACACGCTGCGCCGGCTCGGCATGGCCGAGAAGGGCGAGAAGACCGGTCCGCTGATGGTCCGCGTGAAGAACCCGGCCCAGGCCGAGGCCGTCCGCGACCAGCTCAACGCGCAGGCCAAGGGCGCCTATCGCGCCTGGACCCGCCAGGAACTGGCCAAGGCCAATGAAGGCGCGCTGATGAAGGAACAGATCATCGGCATCTTCCTGGGCTTCTCGGTGTTCCTCGGCTTCCTGATCGGGGTCGGCATCACCTCCCAGACCCTGCGCGGCGCGATCCTCGCCAACATCAAGGAGTTCGCCTCGCTGCGCGCCTTGGGCGTCTCGATGGGCTCGCTGCGCCTGATCGTGCTGGAGCTGTCCTTCTGGGTCGGCGTCGTCGGCCTTGGCGCCACCGCGCTCTTCACCTTCCTGGTCTCGCTGCTGGCCAAGAGCGGCGGCCTGCCCATGGGCTTCCCCTTCACCTGGGTCGTGGCCGTCGGCGTCCTGCTGATGGCGATCTCGCTGGCCTCGGGCCTGATGGCGCTGGGCATCCTGAAAAAGAGCCAACCGGCGGACCTGCTGCGATGAATAGCCAAGTCATCACCCCCATCGCCCTGCAGGGCGTGGGCCTGGTCAAACGCTTCAAGACCGGCCGCACCCACATCGAGGTGCTGAAGTCCGTCGACCTCGACTGCCGCCACGGCGAGATGACCATGGTCATGGGGCCGTCAGGCTCGGGCAAGTCGACCCTGATCGCCTCGCTCTCGGGCCTGCTGAAACCCGACGAGGGCCAGGTTACGGCGCTGGGCGAGGACCTCTGGAGCCAGCGCCCCGGCAAGATCGACAAGTTCCGCCTGGATCACTGCGGCTTCATCTTCCAGGGCTTCAACCTGTTCGGCGCGCTGAGCGCCCTGCAACAGGTGACGACGATCCTGAAGTACAAAGGCTTCAGCCCCAGCGAGGCCAGGGACCGCGCCGCTCACGCCCTGACCGAGGTCGGCCTGGGCGCGCGGCTGGGCCAACGCCCGGCCGAGCTTTCCGGCGGCGAGAAGCAGCGGGTGGCCATCGCCCGGGCACTGGCCAAGGAGCCGCGCCTGCTGTTCGCCGACGAGCCGACCAGCGCCCTGGACGGCGAGAACGGCCAGATCGTCATCCGGCTTCTGCAACGGGCGGCCAAGGAACATGGGGCGGCCGTGGTCTGCGTGACCCACGACCCGCGGCTGGAAGCCTATGCCGACCGCATCATCCACATCGAAGACGGCCGCATCCTGGACGACCGGCGCGCGACCACCGCGCATGTCCCGGCGGCCGGCAAACAACACGAGCTCATCGGAGCCTAGAGATGTTCGAGTTCATCAAATCCCACCGCATCAAGATCGCCACCGCCGCGGCCCTCGTGGTGTTGGGCGGCGGCGCCTTCGCGATGGCCAGCCAGGCCAAGGCCAAGAAAGCCGAGGAGGCCAAGATCGCCGCGGCCGCCGCGCCCAAGAGCCCGTTCGTGGCCATCGCCAACGGCAAGGCCGATGTCGAGGGCGGCATGATCCAGGTCGCCGCCCGCCGGGCCGGGATCGTGCGCGAGGTCTATGTCCAGGAAGGCGACAAGGTGGTGAAGGGCCAGATCCTGGCCCGCCAGGAAGATGACGAGCCCAAGCTGTCGGCCGCCCGCGCCGCCGCCGCCGTCGACCAGGCCAAGGCGCAGATCGCCCTACTGCAGGTTCAGCTCTCCACCGCCCAGCGCGAGCACCAGCGGCTTCTGGACCTGGTCTCCACCAACTTCGTCGCCGCCCAGAAGGTCGACCAGGCCGCCGACAAGATCCGCGAGGCCCAGGCCAACCTGCAGGCCCAGCGCGCCAGCATCGCCACCGCCCAGGCCGCCCTGGAGGAGGCCCGCTACAACCTCGAACTGACGATCATCCGCGCGCCCTCGGACGGCCGGATCGCTCGGCGCTATGCCAATCCCGGCTCCGGCGCTTCGACCCTGAACGTCTCCAACATGTTCGATCTGGAGCCGACCGCCCCGCGTATCGTCCGCGCCGAGATCGCCGAGGGCTCCCTGCCCCACGTGGCCATTGGCCAGACCGTGCAGATCGCCCCCGAGTCCGACCCGACCAAGATCTACAACGGCAAGGTGATGCGCCGCGCCGCGGTGTTCGGCGCTCGCAAGCTGCAATCGGACGACCCCACCGAACGCACCGACGACCGCGTCGTCGAGGTGGTGGTCAGCGCCGACACCGCCCCGTTCCTGATCGGCCAGCGCGTGCTGGTGAAGTTCATGCGCGGCGGCGTGCAGACCCTGGCGGCACGGTAAATCCCCCTCCGTCTCGCCGCTTCGCAGCGATCCACCTCCCCCAGCGGGGGAGGATCTACAGGTCTTCGATGCTCCCCCGCTGGGGGAGCTGGCGGCGAAGCCGACTGAGGGGGACTTGAACCCCGCTTGACGTCACCTCTCCCGCGCCGCACAAACCGCGCGAAATTCAAACCCCTGTTTGATGGGAGACTTCTCATGGCGGACATCCGCTTCGACGGCAAAGTCGCGATCGTCACCGGCGCTGGCGGCGGTCTTGGCCGACAGCACGCCCTTGAGCTGGCCCGTCGCGGCGCCAAGGTCGTGGTCAACGACCTCGGCGGTTCGGTCGATGGTTCGGGCGGCTCCTCGACCGCGGCCGACGCGGTCGTCGCCGAGATCAAGGCGGCCGGCGGCGAAGCCATCTCCAACGGCTCGTCGGTCACCGACGACGCGGGCGTGGCCCTGATGATCAAGCAGGCCATGGACACCTGGGGCCGCATCGACATCCTGATCGCCAACGCCGGCATCCTGCGCGACAAGTCCTTCTCCAAGATGGAGTTGGCCGACTTCGAGCTGGTCCTGAACGTCCACCTCATGGGCACCGTGAAGCCCGTGAAGGCCGTCTGGGAAATCATGCGCGAGCAGAACTACGGCCGCATCGTCGTGACGACCTCGTCATCGGGCCTCTACGGCAACTTCGGCCAGTCGAACTACGGCGCGGCCAAGCTCGGCATCATCGGCTTCATGAACACCATCAAGCTCGAAGGCCAGAAGAACAACATCCACATCAACGCCATCAGCCCGGTGGCCGCGACCCGGATGACCGAGAACCTGATGCCCGCCGAAGTGCTGGAAAAGCTGAAGCCGGAATATGTCACCCCCGGCGTCGTCTACCTGGCCTCTGAAGAAGCCCCGACCGGCGCGATCCTGACCGCCGGCGCCGGCGCCTTCGCCCTGTCGCGCATCTACGAAACCGAGGGCGTCTACCTCGGCGAGGGCGGCCTGTCGGTCGAGGAAGTCCGCGACAACTGGGCCAAGATCTCCGCCCCGGACGGCCAGCAGGCCTATGTCAACGGCGGTGAGCAGAGCGGAAAGTTCTTCCGTAAGCTGCAGGGCGGCTAAGCCTCACACCCAGGACGTGCAAGTTGGCGGGCGGTCGTTCCTCAAGGGAGCGGCCGCCCGTTTTCGTTGCGACGAATTCACTTGCCGCCACCTAGGTTATCGCGCGTAACCTGAGACCGAGACCGGCCCGCCCAGAGGCTCGGATCGATCATGGGAGAATCGCAACCTTGACCCAGGCCCCGCCCGCTGCGCGCGCCCGAGCCCTGCCCCTTTCCACCGCATTCGCCTTCGCCGCCACGAGTCTTCCGATCTCGGCGGTCGCCATCGCGATTTCGGTCTACCTGCCTCGCCACTACGCCAGCCACCTGGGCATCGACCTCGCCTTGATCGGCGCGGCGTTCTTCTTCGTCCGCATGATCGACATTCCGATCGACGGCCTGCTGGGCTGGTCGATGGACAAGACCCGGACCAATTGGGGCCGCTACCGGATCTGGACGATCGTGGGCGCACCGATCCTGATGGCGGGAATCTTCTTTCTGTTCATGCCGCCCGAGGGGGTTGGCCGGACCTATCTGATCGTCTGGTTGCTGATCATGTATCTGGGCAACTCGATCCTCACCCTCTCCCACGTGGCCTGGGCCGCGACGCTCGCGCCGCACTACGACGACCGCTCCCGGCTGTTTGGGATCATGACCGCCATTGGCGTGATCGGCGCGGCCGCCGCGCTGGCGATCCCGATCATCAACGAGGCTCGCGGCGCATCCGACGCCGGCAACGTCGCCACCATGGGCTGGTTCATTTTCGCCCTGACCCCAATCGCCGTGGCGCTGGTCGTCTGGCGCACGCCCGAGAAAATCGCGCCCGAAGTGGCCGGCCACCAGTTCCGCATGCGGGACTATTGGGCGCTGATCGCACGCCCCTCCTTCGCCCGCATCCTGCTCGCCGACCTCTGCCTCTCCCTCGGCCCGGGCTGGATGAGCGCGCTCTACCTGTTCTTCTTCACTGACAGCCGTGGCTTCACCACCGGCCAGGCCAGCATCCTGCTGGCGATCTACATCCTGGCCGGCTTCGTCGGCGCGCCGCTGATGGGGCGCCTGGCGACCAAGATCTCCAAGCACCGCGCGGTGATCGTGGCGACCACCGGCTACTCGCTGGTGCTGGTCTCGCTGATGGCGATCCCCAAGGGCAACATGCTGATCGGCGCCATCCCGATGTTCATGGCCGGTTTCCTGGCCGCGGGCTTCAACGTCCTGACCCGCGCCATGACCGCCGACGTCGCCGACGAGGTGCGCCTGGAACAGGGCCGCGAGCGCGCGGGCCTGCTCTACGCCCTGACCGTGATGACCACCAAGATCGCCGGCGCCTTCTCGATCGGCCTGACCTTCTTCGTGCTGTCGAAGGTCGGCTACATCGCCAAGGAGGGCGTGGCCAATACGCCCGAGGCGATCCACAACCTCGAGCTCGCCTATCTGATCGGTCCTGTGGCCTTCGTCATGCTCGGCGGGGCCTGCATGTTTGGCTACAAGCTGGGCGCTGAGCGGCACGCCGATATCCGCCGGCAGCTCGACGAACGCGACGCCCTCTATGACGAGGCGCCGATCATTGAAGTGGTTTCCGGCGAACCAGCCATTGCGGTCCCACCCCAAGCGAGCAGATAGTACTCAAGACTGGATACCGGCCCGGGACCTCGTCCCGGGCCTTCATTTTTCCAAGCAGCCCGGAACATTTTTCCCGGGGGCCAGACATTTGAGGCGTACATGGCGCATACCGCCACCAGCAGCCAGAGGCTGCCCCTGCCCGTCGTCATGTCCTTTGCGTCGACGGCGCTTCCCATCGCCGCCATCGGACTGGTGATGGCGGTCTATCTTCCCCGCTTCTTCGCCGCCCAACTGGGGTTGTCCCTTGCCGTCGTCGGCGGGGCCTTCACCATCGTGCGGCTGCTCGACATGGCGCTGGACCCCATGCTGGGGATGGCGATGGACCGGACCCGCTCACGGCTCGGCCGCTACCGGCCCTGGTTGATCCTCGGCGCGCCCATCGCCATGGCCGCCTGCTACATGCTGTTCATGGCCAAGCCGGGGATCACCGAGGCCTATCTGATCGGCTGGCTGCTGGTGCTCTATGTCGGGGTCTCGATCCTGACCCTCGCCCAGGCGGCATGGGGCGCATCGCTGGCCACCGACTATCATGACCGCTCGCGGGTCTACGGCGTCATCCAGGCGGTCGGCGTGATCGGCGCGGTGCTGATCCTGCTGCTGCCGTTGGCGCTCGGCCCCAAGGCCGCCGGCGCAGGCGGCGTGCACGCCATGGGCTGGTTCTGCATCATCCTGCTGCCGCTGACGGTGGCGCTGTGCACCTTCGTGACGCCCGAGCGCATCAACCCCGACACCGCCAAGGAAAAGGTGACCCTGGCCGACTACTGGGACCTGGTCCGCCGGCCGGAGATGGCCCGGCTGATCTTCGCCGACCTGTTCATGGCGCTCGGCCCCGGCACCACGGCGGCGCTCTACCTGTTCTTCTTCCACGACGCGCGGGGCTACTCGACCCAGCAGACCGGCGTGCTGCTGGTCTTCTTCATCGCCGCGGGTCTGCTCGGCTCGATGTTCTGGGGATGGCTGGCGCAGAAGATCGGCAAGCACCGGGCGCTGATGGTCTCGGCCGTGGCCTATGCCGCGACCCAGTCGGCCCTGATGCTGATCCCGCCGGCGACCATGGCCTTGGCCATTCCCGGCATGATGTCGGTGGGCTTCGTCTCCTCGGCCTTCATCCTGATCGTGCGGGCGATGGTCGCCGACGTCGCCGACGAGGTGCGGCTGGAGACCGGCAAGGAACGGGTCGGCCTGCTCTACGCCCTGGTCACCACCACCCAGAAGATCGGCACCGCCATCACGGTCGGCGTCAGTTTCATGGTCCTTGACCTGGTCGGCTACAACGCCGCCGAGGGCGCGGTGAACACCCCCGCCGCCATCCACGGCCTGGAGCTCTGCTACGTCTTCGCGCCGGTCGTTTTCGTGTTCTTCGGCGGTGCGGCCTTCATCGGCTGGAAGCTGGACGCCACCCGCCACGCCGAGGTCCGCCGCCAACTCGATGAGCGTGACGCGCTCGCCGCCGAGACCGGCCTGCTGGGCGTGGTGAGCGGCGTCGGCCTGGCGACCGACATGCCGAGATAGGCCGCCCTAGATCCTCCCCCAGCTGGGGGAGGTGACGCGCGTAGGGGGCGGAGGGGGCTCTGCAGCAGGAGTCAAAGTCCCCCTCACCCAGCCGAAGGGGCCGGGAGCTCCCCCAGCGGGGGAGCATCAGCGCGCTCTAGATCATCAGCGCCTTGGCCGCCGCGGCGAAGGCCTTGGCGGCGGGGCTATCGGGCGCCGTGACGACCAGCGGTCGTCCGGCGTCGCAGGCCTCGCGCAGGACTATCTCCAGCGGCACCTCGGCCAGCAGCGGCACGCCCAGGCGTTCGGCTTCCAGCCGGGCCCCGCCGGTCCCGAAGATCGGGATCGGGGCGCCGGTGGCCGGATCGGTGAAGAACGCCATATTCTCGATCACGCCCAGGATCGGGGTCGCGGTCTTCTGGAACATCGAGGCCGCGCGGCGGGCGTCGATCAGCGCGATCTCCTGCGGCGTGGAGACGATCACCACTCCGTCGATCTTCATTTTCTGGATCAGGGTCAGCTGGATGTCGCCGGTGCCCGGCGGCAGGTCGACCACCAGCAGGTCCAGCGGCTCGGCCTCAGAGCCCCAGGCGACGTCGTTCATCATCTGACGCACCGCCGAGGAGGCCATCGGCCCACGCCAGATCATCGGCGCGCCCTCGTCAACCAGGAAGCCGATCGACATGACCTTCAGGCCCCAGGCCTCCAGCGGCTGGAGCTTGCCGTCGACAAAGGCCGGTTGCCCGTCGAGCCCCAACATGCGCGGCGCCGAGGGGCCATAGACGTCGGCGTCCAACAGTCCGACCCGCAGGCCGAGCTGCGCGAACGCCGTCGCCAGATTGACCGAGACGGTGGATTTCCCCACCCCGCCCTTGCCGCTGGCCACCGCGATGACGCGGCGGACATGGGCCGGACGCGCGGCGTCGGCCGGCGGGACCGGAGCGGCCTGGGGGTCCTGGGCCACCCGCGCGCCCTTGCGGACGCGGGTGACGCCCTCGGCCGGCGGCGGGGCCTCATGTTCGGCGGTCAGCACCACCTGAGCCTTGGCGACGCCCGCCACGGCTGACAGCGCCGCCTGGGCCGCATCACGCACCGGGGCGTAAAGCGCGGTCTCCGAACCTGGCACTTCGAGCATGAAACCGGCGCGGCCAGGGCCGATCGTCAGACCACGGACCAGGCCCGCCGCCGCCAATCCCTTGCCGGTCTTCGGGTCCAGAACCCCGTCAAGGGCCGCGAGAACGGTATTTCGGTCGGGGATTGTCGGATCCATCTGGCCCTTTGTCTTGCTTTAACCGGTGTGGGGCCACATATCCGGCTCACAGCGCCGGTTTACAAGCCCAGGCACGGGCCGAACGACGCGGCCGCGCCGAGACGAAAGCAAGACGACGCGACCATGCCTTGGAATGACAATGCGAACCCCGGTCCTTGGGGCGCTCCTCCGCCCAACGACGGGAACGGCGACAAGAAGCCCCCTCCGCGCCGCCCCACGGGCGGCGGTGGCGGCGGTAACGGCCCCCGTGGCCCGCGCCGTCCCGACGGTCCGGAGCTGAACGCGGCCTTCGAACGCCTCCAGCAACAGATCCGCGACTTCTTCGGCGGCCCCGGCGGCGACGGCATCCGTCCCGGCGCGATCGCCGCGGTGGCCGGTGTCGGCTTCGGTCTCTGGGCGCTGTCCGGCGTCTACATCGTGCAGCCGAACGAGCAGGCCGTGGTGACCACCTTCGGCGCCTATTCGCGCTCGGAAGGTCCTGGCATCCGCTATCACCTGCCCGGCCCGCTGGAGCAGGTCGTCAAGGTCCCGGTGACCAGCCTGAACCGCATCGACATCGGCGGCGTCGGCGAGAGCGACGTCCCCGAAGAAAGCCTGATGCTGACTCAGGGCGCCAATATCGTCGACCTGGACTTCAGCGTGACCTGGCGCGTCGCCGACGCGAGCAAGTACGTCTTCACCCTTCGTGATCCCGACCAGGCCGTGCGCGCCGTCGCCGAGAGCGCGATGCGCGAGGTCATCGGACGCACCCAGCTTGAGGACGTGCTGACCCGCGGCCGGGGCCAGGTGCAGAACCAGACCGCCGAACTGATGCAACGCACCCTGGATTCCTGGGGCGCGGGCGTGATCGTGGTCGAGGTCCAGATCCGCAACGTCAATCCGCCGAAGGAGGTCGTCGCGGCCTTCCGCGACGTCGCCACCGCCCAGCAGGACAAGGAAAGCGCCGCCAACGAGGCGAACACCTATCGCAACCGGGTGATCAACGAAGCCAAGGGCGACGCGGCCAAACTGATCCAGTCGGCTCAGGGCTATCGCGAGCAGTCCGTGCGCGAAGCCACCGGCGACGTGTCGCGCTTCGACCAGATCTACAACGAGTACCGCCGCGCCCCAGGCGTGACCAAAGAGCGGCTCTACATCGAGACCATGCAACGCGTGCTCCAGAACTCGAACAAGGTGGTCATCGACGGCAAGGGCGCCAGCGCCCCGATCATCCTGCCGCCTGACGTCTTCCGTCCGCGCACCGGCGCCGCCGTCCGCGCCGAGCCGCAACCCGAAGCCGGCCCATCGCCGGCTCCCAACCCGGGAGCCACCCGATGAACCGCAACTGGACCGTCCTGGGGGTCATCGCCGCTGGCGTATTGATCGTCCTGTCTCAGACCTTCTTCATCGTCGACCAACGCAAGCAGGCGGTGATCGTGCGCCTGGGTGAGCCCGTGCGCGTCATCAACGCCCCGGGCGATCCCGATCCAGGCCTGAAGCTCAAGGTCCCGTTCGTCGAGAACGTGGTCATGTTCGACAAGCGCAGCCTCGCCCTCGAGGCCGCGCAGGAAGAAGTCATCGCCGCCGACCAGGAGCGCCTGGTGGTCGACGCCTTCGTCCGTTACCGGATCTCCGACCCGCTGCAGTACTACCGCACCCTGCGCGACGAGCAGACCGCCAGCGACCGTATCGAACGGCTGGTGAACTCCTCGCTGCGTCAGATCCTGGGTTCGGCGACCAAGGACGAGATCGTCTCCGGCCGCCGCGGCGAGCTGATGATCAAGACCAAGGCCGACGTGGCCGCTCGCGCCCGCTCCTCGCGCCTGGGCATCGACATCATCGACGTGCGGATCAAGCGCGCCGATCTGCCGACCCAGAACCAGGAGTCGGTCTATCGCCGGATGCAGACCAGCCGCCAGCAGGCCGCCGCCGAGCTGCGCGCCCAAGGCGAGCAGGAAAAGCGCGAGATCATCGCGTCGGCTGACAAGGAAGTGGCCATCACCCTGGCCACCGCCCGCCAGGAAGCCGAGACCACCCGAGGCGAGGGCGACGCCCAACGCACCCGGTTGTTCGCCCAGAGCTTCGGCAAGGACCCTGCGTTCGCCGCCTTCTACCGCTCGATGCAGGCCTATGAGGCCTCGCTCGGCCAAGGCGACACGACCATGGTGCTCTCGCCCGACAGCGAGTTCTTCAAATACTTCGATCGCGGCCCGAACGCTCGCTAGGCATGGGGCCGCAGCTCGTACGACCAGACCTCGCGCATATGCCTTCGTTCCTGGAGGCGCTGCGCGAGGGCTATTCCCGCGACACCCTGCGGGCTGAAACGCCGGAATCGATCGCCGAAGTCGCGGCTGATCCCGCGGGCTTCATCGACAACCTGCTCGATCCTCCGGCCAGCCTGACGCTCCCGGACGGATCGCAGGGCGCGGCGGTCCCCTCGACCACCCTCTGGTACATCGATGGCGCGACCTTCCTCGGCGCCCTCTACATCCGCCACCATCTCAACGAAAACCTCGAGAAGGTCGGCGGGCACGTGGGCTATGCGGTCCGCCCCGGCGCCCGTGGCCACGGCTACGCCAGCGCCATGCTGGCGCAGGGCCTGGACTACATCCGCGCCAATCTCCCGCTCCAGCGGGTGTTGCTGACGGTGAACGCGCTCAATCCCGCCTCCATCCGGGTGATCGAAAAGAACGGCGGCCAGCACACCGCCTCGATCCCGCACATCTGGCGACCCGGCGAAACCGCCCTGCACTATTGGATCGCGCTCTAACGCCGCACCTGACCGGTGGAACCAAGCTCGACCTTGATCGCTTTGGGGCGTGAGCTTTTTTCGTCCGGAGTCCGTCTTGCGCACCCAACAACTTCTCTATGGCGCGGCAGGCGTCGTCATCCTGATCATATTGCTGCTGGTCGGCGTAGGGCTGAGCCGCGGATCAGACGAGGCTCCACGTGCGCGCGGCGGCGGCGAAGGCTTCGTCGGAGCGGTTGAAAAGGGCCAGCAGGGAACCGTGATGATTACGGTGTCCGGCGGCCCGCGCGGCGAGACCCTGCCGATGGGCTCAGGCTTTGTGGTGTCCTCTGACGGACTGGTGGTCACCGCCGACCACGTGACTCGCGGCCTGCCGGTGGTGAGCGTCGTCTTCGCCGACGGCAGCGTGGCGCGGGCCGAACTGATCGGCGCCGACGAGACCGCCGACGTGGCCGTCTACAGCACCACGCCGGGCAAGCCGCTTTCGCCGCTCGTCCTGGCCGACAGCAATCAGGTCAAGGCCGGGCAGCCGGTGGTGTTGATAGGCGCGCCCTACGGCCTAGTCGGCACGGCGACCTCGGGCATCGTCTCGGCGATCAACCGCCAGATCGGCGACTCCAGCAGCAACCGCTTCGCCAACGGCGCGCTGAGCGGCCCGGTGACCGCCTATATCCAGACCGACGCCCCGCTGACGGCGGGCGGCTCCGGCGGGCCGCTGCTGAACGCCGCGGGCCAGGTGATCGGCATGGCCAGCGCCCGTGAGTCCCGCGGCGAACCCGGCGCAGGCCTGGCCTTCGCGATCCCGTCCAACCTCGTGAAGGACGTGGTCGACCAGTACCGGAACCAGCCGTCCGCGGCGCCTGGGCGGCCTGCGCCTAGCGCGAGGCCCTGATCAGCGCCTCGACCTCATGCAGGTCGCGGGCGATGCGCACGCAGAGGTCTTCCATCTCCTGCGTCGGGTCGAGCAGATCGGGCACCATGATGGTCATCATCCCGGCCGACGAGGCCGCGCGGACGCCGTTGTGGCTGTCCTCCAAGGCCAGGCAGTCCTGCGGCGCCACGCCGAGACGCGCGGCGGCGGTCAGGAACGGATCGGGGTTGGGCTTGCCCAGCACGTAGTCGCCGCGCGCCACGACGGTGTTGAAACGCGGGATGATACCGCTGTGGCCAAGGTGGGACTGGACCGCCCGGTGGCTGGACGAGGTGGCGATGGCGCGCGGCAGGCGCTGCTCGTCTAGGTGATCGAGCAGTTCGATGACCCCGGCCTTCAGGGCCACCCCGGCTGCGCAGATGATGTCGACATGCGCCATCACCCGGTTCTTGAAGTCCTCGACCGGGAAGTCGGGGCCGTAGTGGTCCAGCACCTTCTGGTCGCCGGCCGGTCCCGGCAGTCCGATCATGCTCTGGAACAGGGAGAGCGGCATGTCGTGGCCGTTCTCGGCGGCCACGGCGATCATGGCGTCGCGGTAGACCACCTCGGTGTCGCAGAGCAGTCCGTCCATGTCGAAGACGACGGCGAGGGGCGTGCGGGGCAAACTCATGGCGCGCTCTCTAGCGACCTTGGCCCGCGACAGGAAATCAAACCGAGCTTCAGTCGGTTACGAACTCGGCGGCCCGGTAGCCCTGGAAGTACAGCAGCGCGGTGAGCGAGGCGTGGTCCACCTTGGCGTCGGCCTGGGCCGCCACGATCGGCTTGGCGCGATAGGCTACGCCCAGGCCGGCCGCCTCGATCATGCCAAGGTCGTTGGCGCCGTCGCCGACCGCCAGGGTCTGCGCCAGTTCGATGCCGGCCGTCTGCGCCAGTTCCTTCAGCGAGGCGAGCTTGGCCTCACGCCCCAGGATCGGATCTCCAACCGTGCCGGTCAGGCCCTGGCCGTCGTCGTGCAGGGTGTTGGCGCGGTCGAGATGGAAGCCGGCGGCCTTGGCCACCCGGCTGGTGAAGAAGGTGAAGCCGCCGGAGACCAGGGCGCAGCGCGCGCCGTTCTGCGCCATCGTCCGCACCAAGGTCCGCGCGCCGGGATTGAGCCGGACACGCTCGTCATAGGCCTGCTGAAGCGCGCTCAGCGGCAGGCCCTTGAGCATCGCCACGCGCTCGCGCAGGGCCTCCTCGAAATCCAACTCGCCCTGCATCGCGCGCTCGGTGATCGCCGAGACCTGCTCCTTCACACCGGCGAAATCGGCCAGTTCGTCGATGCACTCACAGCCAATGATGGTGGAGTCCATGTCGGCGATCAGCAGCCGCTTCTTCCGGCCGTTCCAGGGCTGGGCGCAGATATCGATCGGTTGCTGGGCCAGCGCGGCTTCGGCCGCGGCGCGGACCGGGCCGATGGCCTCGGCCTCCACCAGTAGTTCGACGGCGCCGTCGCCAAGGGTGCGGGGCTCCTTGACGCGGGCATGCACGCCTGCGAGCGCTGGCGTTACAAGGGCGACGGCCTGTAGAGCCGCGTCTGAATCGGGACCAACAAGGGTAAGAGCGATCTGCATGGAGCCCCGCATCTGGCTGATCGCCGGGCCGACGGCAAGCGGCAAGTCGGCGCTGGCCCTGCGGCTGGCCCAGGAAATCGGCGCCGAGATCGTCAACGGCGACGCCCTGCAACTCTATGCCGACCTGCGCCTGTTGACCGCCCGCCCGCCGGTACAGGAAGAGGCCCTGGTCCCTCATCACCTGTTCGGAACGGTCGACGCCGCCGACGGCTGGTCGGTGGGGCGCTGGCAGCGCGCGGCGACGGCGGTGCTGAACGAGATCGCGGCGCGCGGACGCCCGGCGATCGTGGTCGGCGGCACCGGCCTCTATTTCCGCGCCCTCACCCACGGCCTGGCCGACGTGCCCCAGACGCCCGCCGAGGTCCGCGAGGCCTCCGCCGCCGATTTCGACGCCATGGGCGAGGCCGCCTTCCGCGACCGGTTGGCTGAAGTCGATCCCGCCGCCGAGGGCCGCATCTCGCCCGCCGACCGCCAGCGGCTGTCACGGGCCTGGGAGGTCTATGCCGCCACCGGAACCTCGCTCAGCGATTGGCAGGCGCGCACCGATCCGGCCCTGCCAGCCGGCGGCTGGACCGCCGTGGCCCTAGAGCCGCCCCGCCAGGCGCTCTACGACCGCTGCGACGCCCGGCTTGAAGCCATGGTCGATCAGGGGGCGCTGGACGAGGTCTCCGCCTTGGCCGCGCGGGGGCTCGACCCGGCCTTGCCGGCCATGAAGGCGGTCGGTTACCGCGAGCTGGCCGCCTATCTTCAGGGCGAGGCCACCCTGGCCGAGGCCTTGGAGGCCGCCCAGCGCGAGACCCGCCGCTACGCCAAGCGGCAATCGACCTGGCTGCGGGGACAGATGACCGATTGGCCGCGACTGGACGCCGTCGACCATGAAAGCCAATGGAGGCAGTTTCTTGCTCTGCCCCCCGCCTTGACGGGCTGATCGGGGCATGTCATGAGCGTTGCTGACTTCATTTGGAGAACGCTCGTGCGTGAGCTTCTTGTACTCTCTGGGCGACCTCTCGCGGACTGACCTCGTCGTCAGCCCGTTAAAGGTCGCTTGCCACAGGCCCCATTGAGGGCCTTTTTTATTGCCGAAAACCAAGGCCGCCCGAAATGACCGCCCACCAGACCATCGAAGCCCCCACCACGACCGAGACCCTGACCGGCGCCGAGATCGTGGTCCGCGCCCTTATCGACCAGGGCGTCGAGGTGCTTTTCGGCTATCCCGGCGGGGCGGTCCTGCCGATCTATGACGCCTTGTTCGAAGAGGCGCGGCTGCAGCACGTGCTGGTCCGCCACGAACAGGGCGCGACCCACGCGGCCGAGGGCTACGCCCGCTCGACCGGCAAGCCGGGCGTCGTCCTGGTGACCTCGGGTCCCGGCGCGACCAACGCCATCACCGGCATTGTCGACGCCCTGATGGACTCGATCCCGATGATCGTCTTCACCGGCCAGGTCGCCACCCACCTGATCGGCACCGACGCCTTCCAGGAATGCGACACCATCGGCATCACCCGGCCGATCACCAAGCATAACTACCTGGTCAAGGACGTGGCCGACCTGCCGCGGATCATCCACGAGGCGTTCCACATCGCCACCTCGGGCCGCCCCGGCCCGGTGGTCATCGACATTCCCAAGGACGTGCAGTTCTCCAAGGGCGCCTATCAGGGCCCCAAGGAAGTCGTCCACGCCCACAACTACAACCCGCGCACCAAGGGCGACTCGGCCAAGATCGCCGAGGCCGTGGCGCTGATCGCCGGCGCGCGCCGCCCGATCCTCTACACCGGCGGCGGCGTCATCAACGCCGGCCCCCGCGCCTCCGAGCTGCTGCGCGAGTTCGCCAAGCTGACCGGCGCGCCGGTCACCTCGACCCTGATGGGCCTGGGCGCCTTCCCGGCGTCTGATCCGGCGTGGCTGGGCATGCTGGGCATGCACGGCAGCTTCGAAGCCAACAACGCCATGCACGACTGCGACGTGATGATCGCGGTCGGCGCGCGGTTCGACGACCGGGTGACCGGCCGCCTGGACGCCTTCGCGCCCGGCTCGAAGAAGATCCACATCGACATCGACGCCTCGTCGATCAGCAAGAACGTCCGCGCCGACATCGGCATCGTCGGCGACGCCGGCAGCGTGCTGGAGGACATGATCGCGGTCTGGAAGCAGCGGAACCTGGCCACCGACAAGGCGGCGATGGACGAGTGGTGGCGGCAGATCGAAGCCTGGCGCGCGCGCCAATCGTTCCGCTATCGGCCCGACACCAAGCTGATCAAGCCGCAGTACGCCATCGAGCGCCTGTACGAGCTGACCAAGCACCGCGAGACCTTCATCACCACCGAGGTCGGCCAGCACCAGATGTGGGCCGCGCAGTACTATCACTTCGAGCAGCCCAACCACTGGATGACCTCGGGCGGCCTCGGCACTATGGGCTATGGCCTGCCGGCCGCGGTCGGCGTGCAGATGGCTCACCCGGACGCCCTGGTCATCGACATCGCCGGCGACGCCTCCGTGCAGATGACGATGCAGGAGATGTCGACCGCCATTCAGTACGACCTGCCGATCAAGATCTTCATCTTGAACAACGAGTGGATGGGCATGGTCCGCCAGTGGCAGCAGCTGCTGCACGGCGAGCGCTACAGCCACTCCTATTCGTCCAGCCTGCCGGACTTCGTGAAGATGGCCGAGGCGTTCGGCGGCGTCGGCCTGCGCGCCGAAACCCCCGACGAACTGGACGACAAGATCCGCGAGATGATCGACGTGCGCAAACCGGTGCTGTTCGATTGCCGGATCACCAAGGAAGAGAACTGCTTCCCGATGATCCCGTCCGGCAAGGCCCACAACGAGATGATCATGGCCGAGGACACCCGCGACCTCGGCACGATCATCGACGACGCCGGCAAGCGGCTGGTCTGACGCCACGCACGGCGCCGAGTCTCACTCGGCGCCGAACGCCTCGGCCACGACATCGTCCACGCTTTGCGCCGACCAGCGCCGCTCGGCCCCTTCGAGCGCCCGCTCCAGCGCCCAGCCGCTGCGCCCCACATGCACGCCCATCAGCGAGAGCTCGGAGATGATCTCCTCGCGCAGATCGGCCGGCACCGGCTCATTGCCGGCGATCCGCGCCTGCTCCAGCCGCCATCCATAGATGTGGTCGCGGGTGATCTCGACCACGGCTCCCGGCGCCCCGGTCCATTCGTAATAGGCCGACCACCCCGTCGCGGCATGGGCGGTCTGATCCACCAGGCAGTTCCGATAGCGTTTGGCCGCGTCGCTGAACTCGGCCTTGGTGGTCAGCGGGCGCAGGCGGAACGCCCCCAGATGCGGCGGCGTCGCCGGTTCGGGGCGCAGGTCGCTCCGCACCGCGTCGAACAGGGCCTTCGGGGTCTCCAAGCGCCCCCAGACCTCGGCCATCGCGTCGGCGTTGGCGCGTCCTGACCGCAGTGTCAGGGCCTCATAGGCCTCATGCAGCAGACCGGCCTGACGGGGATCCAACTGCGCGGCCAGGCCGATGGCGCCCGACATCGGCGCCGGCAGCGCCGCCAGCCGCTGGATCGTCGCCTGTTCGATCAGCTCGGCGTGCCGCAGCACCTTGGCGGCCTTGGGGTCGGCCAGCAGGGCGAGCAATTGTCGGTAGGCCCCGGCGGTCCAGGCCAGATCACCCATCCGGCCGATGGCGCGCGACAATCCCGCCGGCGCCTCGCCGACCGCAACGGCGACCGCGGCCGGCAGCCGGCGGTCCAGGATGGATTCCGCCAGCCCCTCGACCGCCCTCCCCAAGGAGAAGGCCAGGCAGAGAAGGTGTCGTCGCGCCGCTGCGGCGGTCAGGAACTCGGCGTGAGGCGCCGCCCACAGATTGGCGACCCGCGGGGCGAATTCGCCCGCGACGAGGATAAGCAGAGACGTCGGCTCGGCCCGCGCCGAAGCCGGGACCGCGCTCAAGGCCCGGTGAAACATGGAAACTCCCAGAGACGCGCGAGGCTCTCCGAGCATCTCGCGATTTAGATGAAGTGCGCGACGCGATCTCGACCGAGACCCGCGCAAGCGGTTCCGCACACGCGGCCCCAACTCGTTATGGTCTTGGTGATCGTCACTCGGCGAACTCTCCTCTGCGAAGGCTGGCCGTGTCTCACGAACCGGGCGGGGATGGCAAGACACAGGGCGCCAAATTGTCGCACCCAGCGCCCACCCTGTTGCCGCGGCGCCACGCCGGCGCCGCGGCGGGTCCCTGACTATTGGCCGTAGAAGAACCGCTCCTCGGCGATCTTGCCGTCCTTGATGGTGTAGACCCCGACCTCGTCCATCTGAATGCGGGCGCCGCTCTCCTTCTGGGTCAGGTCCATCTTGAAGCGGACCACGAACTGGTCGCCGTTCACGTAGGGGCCCTCGACCTCCGAGGCATGGACCTCATGGGCGTTGGCCCACCATTCGCCTTTGCCGCGCGCGGCGTCCTTGCCGCGCATTTCGGCCATGTCGCCGGGCATGGCTTCGACGCTCAGCACGTCGTCGGCCCAGTACTTCTCACCCGCCTCGTCGAACTTGCCCGCCTTGCAGAGGGCGACCAGATCGTTGGCGATGTCTTGCGTGCTCATGACTGTCAGCTCCGGGGGTTGGGACAGCCTGGGCCAAGCGGCCCGGCGGGCGATTTCCGCCACCAAACAGCGTTCCGCGCAAGTGAATTGTTTATGATTTGTTCTCCACAGCCATGCTTGCGCCAGGGCTTGCATCCAGTCGCGACTTGCCCCCCGCCCACGCATGTGAGACGTCGTCAGCGACCGACGTTTAGAGAGCTACGCATGTCCGACGCCCAGCCCGCCTCCGTCTACGATCTCAGCCACACCGAGGAGGTCGAGAACCTCGCCACCTTCGCGATCCTGGTGGACAACGAACCGGGCGTGCTGCACCGGCTGGTCGGGCTGTTCGCGGCCCGCGGCTACAACATCGAGAGCCTGACCGTCGCCGAGACCGATCGCCGGGCCCACACCAGCCGCGTCACCATCGTCACTCGCGGCGCGCCGCACGTGCTGGAACAGATCGAAGCCCAGCTCGAGAAGATGGTCGCCACCCGCCACGTCCAGGACGTGACCCGCGATCCCAACGGCCTGGAGCGCGAGCTCGCCCTGGTGAAGGTCAAGGGGACTGGGGCCGACCGCGTCGAGGCCCTGCGCATCGCCGACATCTTCCGCGCCAAGGTGGTCGACACCACCATCGAGAGCTTCGTCTTCGAGATGACCGGCGCCTCGACCAAGATCGACAAGTTCGTGGATCTGATGCGACCGCTCGGCCTGGTGGAACTCTCCCGAACCGGCGTGCTTTCCATCACCAGGGGCGCCGACGCCATGTAGGGAGGGCCAGATTGGTCCGCTTAGCTGCGACCATCTTGAGCCTGCTCTGCCTCGCCGCGCCGGCGCTGGCCCAGACGCCGCCGCCCGTCCCCGCGCCCGCCGCCGATGAATGGCCTTGGCCGCCGCCGGATCCCAAGACCTGGTGGGACGACCAGTGGCCGAGGCCGCCGGAGTCCGCCGATCCCTTGGCCGGGCGCAGGCTCGGCCGGAACGAACGCCCGGCGGCCATCGACAACGGCTACGATCCCCTGCTCTACCGCCTCTGGGCGCTGCCGCCGCTGCAAAGCCAGATCCTGCGCAATGGCGAGATGATCCTGGAGGTGGCGGTCCGCCCCTCCTCCTCCGCCCGCCAGACCCTGATCCGTGTGATCGTGCGACGCGACGGCAAGGCCTTCGTCCAGGGCCGGGCCGGGCTCGGCTGCTGCGAACCCGGCATCGCCAGGCGGGTCGGGTTCGACGCCGAATTGCCAGCGGGTTCGGCCGCCCAGTTCCTGGCGCTGCGCGAATCTCCGCTCTGGGACGCGCCGCGCGAGGTCAGGGTCGACGACGGTTCGGGCGCGGCGGACGCCTTGTGCGTCAATGGAACGTCCTACGACCTGACCCTGATGGTTCCTGGTCGGTCACGTTCGGTGCGGCGGGCCTGCGACAGCGCCGAGATCGGCCAGGCGGCCGATGTCCTGCAGGCCGCGTTCAGCGCGGCGCTGGGCCACGAGCCGCGTTTCGATGTGATCTATCCGACCGGCGCCGACTTCTCGTCAGCGCGGGGCGCCTATGAAGCCTTGATCGCCGAGGGCGGACGCTTGAAGCCCGCCCCCAACTCGCGCCCTCAACCCCCGACGTTCACGCTGCCGACGGTCGAGGAGCCCGAGGTCGTCCCGACGCCCTAGCGCAGGACGCGGAAGCGATAGAGCAGGCCGCCGATCACCGCGCCGATGGCGGGAGCGGCGAAGAACAGCCAGAGCTGCGACAACGCTTGGCCGCCCACCAGGACCGCGGGGCCAAAGCTCCGCGCCGGGTTCACCGACACGCCGGTCACCTGGATGCCGACGATGTGGATCACCGCCAGGGTGATGCCGATGGCCAAGCCCGCGAAGCCGGCCGGAGCCTCCGACGAGGTCGAGCCCAGGATGACGATGACGAAGATCGCGGTCATCACGATCTCGAAGATCAGCGCCGCCTGCATCGAGAACTCACCGAGATAGCCAGGTCCCCAGCCGTTATGGCCAAGCCCGCTGGCCACCCCGGCGATGGAGGCCAGGATGCCCGCCCCCGCCAGAGCACCGAGGAACTGGGCGACCCAGTAGACGACCATGTCGCGGGCGCTCATCCGGCCGGCGATGAAGGCGGCCAGGCTGACGGCCGGATTGACGTGGCACCCGGAGATCGAACCGATCCCGTAGGCCATGGCGACAATCGCGAACCCGAAGGCCAGGGCGATGCCGAGTTGACCCACATGGTCGGCGCCCAAGACGGCGGCGCCGCAACCAAAGAGCACAAGCGTAAGCGTACCGATGAATTCCGCGACGAACTTCTGCATGAGAGCCTCCCGTTTGATTCGAGGCTAACTCATGGTTGCGTGAGCCACTAGCACGCTCATCATCAACATTATGCTGCGGCTTGCTCGGCCTGGGCGGCGATGATTCCGCGCCGGGCGATCTGGCGGAACGTCATGTACTGCAAGGCGAACAGCACGATCTTGGAGGCGGGCGCCCAGATCGCCATGACGGCGACCACGGTCATCGGCTGGGCGTTGAAGGCCAGGATCAGGTTGAGCGCGGCGCTGACGAACATCAGCCCGGCCCACACATAGCCGGCGGCCACGACCAGCCGCTGGGGAATGTGATCGACCGAGATCGGCGGCATGTAGCGGCCCATCCATCCCCGCTGCAGCATGGCCGCGCCGATGGCCAGATAGACGATGGTCGGCTTGATCAGGATGAAGCGAGCGTCGTGGGTCAGCAGCGTCGCCCCGCCCATGATCAGGACAAGCGCCAGGCTGGTCCACTGCATGGCGGCGATCTTCATGCCGCGCGCCTTCATCACCACGACCTGGAGCACGCCGATCGCGATACCGACCATCGTGGCGATGGCGACCTCTCCGGTGGCGGCGAGCACGCCGTAGAAGACGAAGGTGGCGGCCATGTCGATCAGGATCGGCCGGACGGCGTAGAGCAGAGGGTTCATGATGAGGTTCCCGAGAGGAATTGAACGTCCTCAAAGCCTAGCGAGCCGGCCGCTCGGAGCCCTAACCCGTTGGCGCAGGATCGGCGGCGGCCCGCGAAAACGGCCTGTCGATTGGCGCTTCGCGAAAGGGATCTGCCCCCTCGCGTCGGAAGTTCTTCAAAATCCGACGGCTTGCCCCTATATTGGACGTGTCGGGTTTCGGCCCGACTATAGGGATAAACGCGCACGTCATAAGCGGACTGGACCCGGGTGCGATTCCCGGCGGCTCCACCAATCTTCCCCGGCTGTTATCGCCGGTAAGCATGGGGCCGATCAGCATCGACAGACGTCTAAAGGTGTTGCTTTCTCTCGGCTTGGCCCACCGTTTCGGGCCTTAATCTAAATGCGAACGATAACTTCGCTGAAGAAGTCCGTTTGGCCGCGTAAGCGACCCGACAGATTTCGACATAAACTCCTAGCGTCTTAGCAGCGTTAGGCGGGGCTCGGAGGGGGCCTTGCAACAGAACCCCTCCACTTTCCTCACAATTCTAAGCGATTGACCCTCATCTGGGGCGCGAGCCGCCTTGCGCCGGGACGCCGAAACGCTACCCTCCGCGCCAGAGTTTTTCCCTCGGAGTTTCGATGGCCCAGGACCCGCCGGCCCAAGACCAGATGCACTACGAAGCCATGGCCCAAGAAGCCCTGCGCGGCGTGGTCAAGGCCGCGCTGAAACGCGCCGCAGCGCCGGAAGGCCTGCCGGGCGCCCACCACTTCTACATCACCTTCAAGACCGAGGCGCCGGGCGTGTCCGGCCCCAACGATCTGCTGGGCAAGTACCCGGACGAAATGACCATCGTCCTGCAGCACCAGTACTGGGACCTCGCCCCCGGCGAGACCTTCTTCTCGATCACCCTGAAGTTCGGCGGCCAGCCCAAGCGGCTGTCGGTGCCCTACGCCGCGGTGACGAGGTTCTACGACCCGAGCGTCCAGTTCCTGCTGCAGTTCGAGTCGGCGACCTCGAACATGACGACCCTGCCGGTCGCGGCGCAGGAAGAGCCCGCCGAGCCGCCGGCCGAGACCGATCCGGACGCGCCGAACGTCGTGTCGCTCGACACCTTCCGGAAGAAGTGAGCGCGCGCCGATGACCGACGTCGCTCCCGCCGAGCCGGAAGCCCTGACCGACGAGGCGATCCTCGCCCGTTTCCAGCGCACGAAGAACCAGCCCACCGGCTCGCAGACCCTCGGCTTCCGCATCGTGGCGGTGAGCCAGGCCGAGAAGTCGGTGGAGGTCGAGTTCGACGCCAAGGCCGAACTGCTGCTCAATCCGATGAAGCAGATCCAGGGCGGCTATCTCTGCGCCATGCTGGACGAGGCGATGTCGGTGGCCTGCATGGTCGCCTCGGGCATGACCCATGTGGCGCCCACCGCCGAGATGAAGACCACCTTCTTCCGCCCCGGCGCGCCCGGCAAGCTGAAGGGGATCGGCCGGGTGGCCAAGTGGGGGCGCACCATCGCCTTCACCGAGGGCGAGCTCTACGACGCCGACGGACGCCTGCTGGCCAAGGCCACGGGGACGGCGGTTCCAACCCCCTTCCAGCGCTACAAAAGCTAGGATGGGCTGGCGCGCCGGCCTCGCCAGCGCAGTCCTCGCCCTAGCCTTGAGCTGGGCCGGCTCGGCGTTCGCGGCGACGCCGGCGCCCGAACCTAGCCCCTTCGACGACTGGGCGGCCCTGGTCGTCGCCGGCGATTTCCACGGCGCCGGCGGCGGCCCGACCGAGGCCTTCGACAACGCGCGCCGCGACGTCTCCAAGGAACTTCAGCGGATTGGGTTCTCGGCGCACAACATGCGTCAGTTCTCGGTGCGCCCGGAACGCTACAAGGACGGGCCGCTCAAGTCCGACCCGCGCGCCATCTACGAAACCCTGAGCGACCTGTCGGGCAAGGCCAAGTCCGGCTGCCTGCTCTACTTCACCTCGCACGGGGCGCCGGAAGGCGTGCTGATCGACGACAAGATCCTGTCGCCCGCCATTCTGAACCGGATCCTCGGCGCCACCTGCGGCGCGCGGCCCACCGTGGTGATCATGTCGGCCTGCTTCTCGGGCGTGTTCGTCCGGCCGCTGGCCCAGCCGAACCGGATGATCCTGACCGCCGCGCGACGCGACCGCACCTCGTTCGGCTGCGGTGAGGACAGCGTCTATCCGTTCTTCGACGACTGCGTGCTGAAGTCGAGCCCGACCGCTCACGACTTCATCGCTTTGGCCAGCGCGGTGAAGTCCTGCGTCGCCCGGCGCGAGGTCGCAGAGGGGGCGAAACCGCCCTCCGAACCGCAGATCTGGATCGGCGGAGACCTGCGGCCTGTGCTGCCGCTCCACCCCTTCCCGACGGGCCCGCCAAAGGGCGATTGAGCGACGTTCACAGCGCGCTCAGGGGCCCGCGTCAAACCGCTCTAGCGCCCTGCGCGCGCGGCGCCCTACAAGAGGAATCACTGGACAATGGGGCCAGCGGGTAATCGTCCATGCGTTTGATCTTCAAGGCTCTCTTCACCGCCGTCCTGGCCGTTTCGGCTCCGCCGGCGCTCGCTCAGGACGCCGCGCCGCCGCCGGCTCCAGCCGCCCAACCGCCCGCGTCTGCGCCGCCCGTCGTCAACCCGCGCGGACCAGTTCCCTACACCAGCCTGCAGCGTCCGGCCGCCCCCCGGCCGCGGGCCTCCGCTCCCGCCACGACGCCCCGCCCAACGGCGCCTGCCGCGACGATGGCCGCGGCTCCGCTCGCCGCCCTGCCGGCGACGCCGACCGGCGCGCGCCTGGCGCCCGGCGAGGCCCTGCCGCCGGCCGAACTTGAAGCCTTCGTCGACGGCGTGGTGCGCGACGCCATGATGCGCGAGCACATCGCCGGGGTGACCGTCTCGGTCGTCCAGAACGGCCAGATCGTGCTGAAGAAGGGCTACGGCTTCGCCAGCCTGTCGCCGTCCCGCAAGGTCGATCCCGACAAGACGCTGTTCCGCATCGGCTCGATCTCCAAGACCTTCACCTGGATCGCCCTGATGAAGGAGATCGAGGCCGGCCGCATCCGTCAGGACGCGCCGATCAACCTCTACCTGCCCGAACAGATCCAGGTCCGCGACCAGGGCTTCCGCACGCCGGTGCGGGTGATCAACCTGATGGACCACTCGCCGGGCTTCGAAGACCGGGTGCTGGGCCACCTGTTCGAGAAGAAGTTCGACCGCGAACGCCCGATGGCCGACTACCTGCGCCAAGAGCGGCCGCGCCGCGTGCGGGCGCCGGGCGAGGCCTCGGCCTATTCCAACTACGGTGCGGCCCTGGCCGGCGAAGCCGTCGCCTATGTCTCGGGCAAGCCGTTCGAGCGGCTGATCGAGGAGGGCATCTTCCTGCCGACCGGCATGAACAGCACCAGCTTCCGCGAGCCCCATCCGGTCAAGGCGGGCCTTCCCGGACCGATCCCGGCGCGACTGGCCGGCGAGATCTCGCAAGGCTACCGCTGGACCCCGACCGGCTTCCAGGCTCGACCGTTTGAATATATCGGCCACATCGCCCCGGCCGGTTCGGCCTCGTCCACCGCGGCCGACATGGCGCGCTACATGCAGTTGCTGCTGAACGGCGGCACGCTCGACGGCGCCGTCGTCTACGGTCCCCGCGCGGCCCAGGCCTTCAACACCCCGATCCGCAAGACGCCCGCCGGGATCAACGGATGGCGCCACGGCTTCATCGAGTACAACCTGCCAGGCGGCCATAAGGGCTTTGGCCATGCCGGCGGGACGCTCTCGTTCCTCTCCAACATGGTGGTGACGCCCGATCTGAACCTCGGCATCTTCATCAGCACCAACACCGAGACCGGCGGCGAACTGACCAACGACTTCGCCGCCCAGGTCGTGCAGCAGTTCTATGTCGCGCCGCAGCCGTTCCCGCGCGCGGGCTCCCCGGCCCTGCTGGATCGGGCCGGCGATTTCACCGGCTACTACATCGGCACGCGCCGCGCCTATCGCGGGCTGGAGGGCCTGGTCGGCCTGCTGATCGGCGGCGTCGACGTGGCGGTGACGCCCGAAGGCCGGCTGGCGGTCAGCGCTGGCGACACGGTGCGCACCTTCGTGCCCGACGGCGAGCTGTCGGGCGGCCGGTTCATCTCGACGACCGGCGCCGACCGCATCGCCTTCTCGATGGCCGATGGCCGCGCCCAGAGCTTCCAGCGGGCGATTGGCGAACAGACCTTCGAACGCGGGGCTTTCTGGAAACGGCCCTCGACCCTGGCCATCCTGGCCTTGCTCAGCGGCGTCGCGGCGATCGCGACGGTCGCCGGCCTATTCCTGCGCAACCGGCGTGAGTTCCGCGAAACCCCGGTGCAGCGTCAGGCGAGCCTGATCCAGACTAGCCAGGCCGTGCTCTGGCTGGCCGCCCTGGCCCTCTTCGGGCTCTGGGCCTCACGCACCGCCGACCATGCGATGGTCATGTACGCTTGGCCGAGCGCCGCGCTGATCATCGGTTCGGCCTGCGTCCTGGTGGCCGCCGGGCTCACCCTGATCAGCCTGATCATGCTGCCGGCGATTTGGCGCGGCGGGCGCCGGGTTGATTCGTGGACGTCCCTGCGCAAGGCGGCGTTTACTTTTACGGTTCTCGTCTATGCGGCGTTTTCGGTGGTCCTGGGCTTCTGGGGCGCGCTAACCCCTTGGAGCGGTTGATTTTCGCTCACGGACGCGCGGCGTTTCTTTTGCAAATTGAGGCGTTAAGACGGCAACTCTTAAACGCGTCGTTTACCAAGCACTGGGTAAATACTGCCTAGCGGCGGGCGAGTGAGCGTGCGTCCCGCGTATCCTGGGAAGGACGTCCGCGTTGAATAGCTTCGTCGCCGCCCTGCAGAAGTTCGGTATCGGACGGCTGGCGGCTTTCCTCGGAATTGGAGCCGGCGTGGCCGCGGCGCTGTTCGCGCTGACCATGAACCTGGGCGAGCCGAAGGCGCTGCTCTATTCGAACCTCGACATGAAAGAGGCCGGCTCGATCACCGGCGCCCTCGATCAGGCCGGGGTGAAATACGAGGTCAAGGGCGACGGATCGACGATCATGGTCGGGCGCGACAAGGTCGCCTCGACCCGGCTGCTGTTGTCCAGCAAGGGCCTGCCGACCTCCGGCTCGGTCGGCTACGAAATCTTCGACGACGCCAACGCGCTCGGCCAGACCGACTTCGTGCAGCAGCTCAACCGCCAGCGCGCCCTGGAAGGCGAACTGGCCCGCACCATTCGCGGCCTCGACGGCCTGACCTCGGCCCGGGTGCACCTGGTGCTGCCCAAGCGCCAGCTGTTCGAGGAAGAGTCCGAGCAGCCGTCCGCCGCCGTCACCATCGTGGTCGGCGGGCGCGCGCCCTCCCCCGACCAGGTCCAGGCGATCCAGAACCTGGTCTCCAGCGCCGTGCCGAACCTGAAGCCCGGCCGCGTGACCGTGGTCGATCAGCACGCCAAGACCCTGTCGACCGGCGAGGACGGCTTTGGCGGTCAGGCCGCCGACGGCCGTCGCAGCGAGGTCGAGCAACGCATCGCCAAGACCGTCAAGGGCCTGGTCGAGGGCGTGGTCGGCGCCGGCAAGGCCCGCGTGAACGTCACCGCCGACCTGAACCTCGCCCGCGTCACCGTCCAGCAGGAGACCTTCGACCCCGATGGTCAGGTCGTGCGTTCGGAGACCACTAATGAGGAAACCGCCCGCGAGAACCAGCCCGACGCCAACGGCGCGGTCTCGGCCAGCGCCAACATCCCGAGCGGGGTCGGCGCCAATGGCGAGGCCCTGAACCAGTCGGCCAGCGGCCGCACCGAGTCGACCACCAACTATGAGATCTCCAAGACCACCCGCACCGAGATCCAGGAGCCGGGCGACATGAAGCGCCTCTCGGTCGCCGTCGCCATCGACGGGATCACCGCCCCCGGCGCCAATGGCGAACCGGGCGCCTACACCCCGCGCTCGGCCCAGGAGATGCAGCGCATCGAGCAACTGGTCCGCACCGCCGTCGGCTTCAACGCCGATCGCGGCGACCAGGTGACCGTGGTCAATGTCCGCTTCCCGGCCACCGATACGGCCGGTGGCGTTGAAACCGCCAACCCGCTGATGGGCTTCGACAAGAACGACATCATGCGGGCGATCGAGCTGGGCATCATCGCCATCGTCGCGATCCTGATGATCCTGTTCATCGTCCGGCCGCTGCTAAAGGCGCCCACCGGCCGCGGCCTGCCAGCGCTGACCTCGGCAGGCGGCGTGGGCGTGACCCGGCTGGTCACCACCGCCGACGGCCAGCAGATGCAGATGACCGTCGACCCGGCGACCGGCCAGCCGCTGGCCCTGCCCAACCCGTCCAACGAACTGGACCAACGGATCGACATCGCCCGCATCGAAGGCCAGGTGAAAGCCTCGTCGGTGAAGCGCGTCGCCGAATTCGTTGAAAGCCACCCCGAGGAGTCGGTCTCGCTCCTGCGCACCTGGCTGCATGAGACGACATGATCATGAAAGCCATCAACGATCCCGCCAAGCTAAGCGGACCGGAGCGCGCCGCGGTCGTCCTGCTGGCCCTGGGCGAAGACCACGGCACCATCTGGGAACAGCTCGACGAAGAGGAGATCAAGGAGATCTCCCAGGCGATGGCGGGCCTCGGCACCGTCTCGTCCAGCGTGGTCGAGCAGCTGCTGGTCGACTTCATTTCCGGGATGTCCGGCGCCGGCGCGATCATGGGGTCGTTCGAACAGACCCAGCGCCTGCTCCAGGCCTTCCTGCCGGCCGACAAGGTCGACACCCTGATGGAGGAGATCCGCGGTCCCGCGGGTCGAACCATGTGGGACAAGCTGGGCAACGTGAACGAGGCGGTGCTCGCCAACTACCTGAAGAACGAATACCCCCAGACCGTCGCCGTGGTGCTGTCCAAGGTGAAGTCCGAGCACGCCGCCCGCGTGTTGGCCGCACTGCCGGAAGACTTCGCCCTGGAATGCGTGACCCGGATGCTGCGCATGGAGCCGGTCCAGCGCGAGATCCTGGACAAGATCGAACAGACCCTGCGGACCGAGTTCATGTCCAACCTGGCACGCACCTCCAAGCGCGACAGCCACGAGATGATGGCCGACATCTTCAACGCCTTCGACCGCCAGACCGAGGCGCGCTTCATCGCCGCCCTGGAAGAGCGCAACCGCGAGAGCGCCGAGCGCATCCGGGCCCTGATGTTCGTCTTCGAGGACCTTTCGAAGCTCGATCCTGGCGGGGTCCAGACCCTGCTGCGTGGCGTCGAGAAGGACCAGCTGGCCCTGGCGCTGAAGGGCTCCTCGGACAGCCTGCGCGAGATGTTCTTCTCCAACATGTCCGAGCGGGCCGCCAAGATCATGCGCGAGGACATGGAGGGCATGGGCCCCGTCCGCCTGCGCGACGTCGACCAGGCCCAGATGAACATGGTCCAGGTCGCCAAGGACCTGGCCGCCAAGGGCGAGATCATGCTGGCCGGCGCCGGCGGCGACGACGAGCTGATCTACTGATGACCAGCACGCCCCACCCGAAATTCGGCTTTGACACGGTGTTCGACAACGCCGGCGACGTCGCCTACGCGGCCACCCGGCCCAAGCGGCTCTACACGGTCGACGAGGTCGAGGTGCTGCGCGCCGAAGCCTTCGCCCAGGGAGAGCAGCAGGCCCTGGGCTCGATGAGCGCCCTTCAGGCCCAGGCGCTCTCGCAGATCGCCGCGTCGGTCGGCGCGGCGATGCCCAAGCTGGCGGGCGTCGCCCATGAGCATCGGGTCGGCTCGGCGGAACTGGCCATGGCCTGCGCCCGCGCCATCGCCGACGCCGCGCTCGCCCAGTTCCCGCAGGCCCCGATCCTGGCCGCGCTGGAAAACCTGGCCCGTGAGATCGAAGCCTCGCCGCGCCTGGTCGTACATGCGCCGCCCGAACTGGCGGACGGCGTCCAGGCCGCCCTGGAACAGACCGCTCAATCCATCGGTTTCGCCGGCGCCATTCAGGTCCGCCCCTCGGCCACGATGGGCCCTGGCGCCTTCACGCTCGACTTTGGCGACGGCGCCGCCGCCTTCGATCCCGCCGCCGCCGCCGCGCGCGTGGCGGCCGCTCTCCACGCGGCGCTGGCCGCCGAAGGCCTGCACGCCGAACCCCTCATTCCCGGAAGCGAAAGCTGACCGCCATGTCCAACGATCTCAAACTCGACGAGTTCGCCCCCTCCGACCTGCCCATGGATATGGGCATGGAGATGGAGGAGAAGACCGCCACCGACCTGGCGCCGGTCTTCGACGTCCCGGTCTCGATCTCCGCGGTCCTGGGGCGCGCCACCATGTCGGTGGCCCAGCTGCTCCAGCTCCAGTCCGGCAGCGTTCTGGACCTGGACCGCAAGGTCGGCGAGGCCATCGACATCTACGTCAATAACCGCCTGGTCGCCCGGGGCGAGGTCGTCATCGTGGACGAACGCCTGGGCGTGACCATGACGGAAATCATCAAGGACGGCGACTCCCAGGGCTAAGGCCCAGGCGTCTGAGGAGATAGTGCTATGCGGCTTTTGGTCGTCGGAAAACTGAACGGACAGCTGTCCAACGCCGTGAAGATGGCGATGACAGCGGGCGCCAAGGTGAGCCACGTCGAGACCATCGAGGCGGCCACCCACGCCCTGCGCGCGGGGCAAGGCGCCGACCTGCTGCTGGTCGACTACGATCTCGACATCGCCGCCCTGATCGCGGCGAACGAGAACGAGCGCATCCGGGTGCCGGTCGTGGCCTGCGGCGTCGATCCCGACGCCCAGAAGGCCGGCGACGCCATCCGCGCCGGGGCCAAGGAATTCATCCCGCTGCCGCCGGACGCCGAGATGATCGCCGCGGTGCTGGCCGCCGTCTCCGACGACAACAAGCCGATGGTCGTGCGTGACGCCGGCATGCAGGCGGTGATCGCGCTGGCCGACCAGGTCGCGCCGTCCGAGGCCTCGATCCTGATCACCGGCGAAAGCGGCTCGGGTAAGGAAGTCATCGCCCGCTACCTGCACCAGAAGTCGCGCCGCGCCACCAAGGCCTTCATCTCGGTCAACTGCGCCGCCATTCCGGAAAACCTGCTCGAGAGCGAGCTGTTCGGCCACGAGAAGGGCGCCTTCACCGGCGCCGTCGCCCGCCGGATCGGCAAGTTCGAAGAGGCCAACGGCGGCACCCTGCTGCTCGATGAAATCTCGGAGATGGACGCCCGCCTGCAGGCCAAGCTGCTGCGCGCTATTCAGGAACGTGAGATCGACCGGGTCGGCGGCTCCAAGCCGGTGAAGGTCGACATCCGCATCCTGGCCACCTCCAACCGCGACCTGGCCCAGGCCGTGAAGGACGGGACCTTCCGCGAAGACCTGCTCTACCGCCTGAACGTCGTGAACCTGCGCCTGCCGCCGCTGCGCGAGCGTCCGGGCGACGTGGTGGCCCTGGCCGAGCATTTCGTGCGCAAATACGCCAAGGCCAACGGCACGCTGGAACGTCCGCTCTCGGCCGAGGCCAAGCGCCGCCTGGCCATCCATCGCTGGCCGGGCAACGTGCGCGAGCTGGAAAACGCCATGCACCGCGCGGTGCTGCTGGCGGTCGGTCCGGAGATCGAGGAAAGCGCCATCCGCCTGCCTGACGGTCAGCCGCTGGCCGCGCCCGATCCGGCCGTCCGCACCGCCCAGACCGCGGCCGGCGCCGCCGAGGCCGTCACCCGCGCCTTTGTCGGCCAGACCGTGGCCGACATGGAGCAGCAGCTGATCCTCGACACCCTGTCGCACTGCCTGGGCAACCGCACCCACGCGGCCAACATCCTTGGCATCTCGATCCGCACGCTGCGCAACAAGCTGAAGGAATACAACGAGGCCGGCGTCGCCGTGCCCGCGCCGCAGATGGGCGCCAGCGCGGCCTGATAGACCATGGCTGATACAGGATCATACGCAGCCGCCCGTCCCAGCCCGCGCGAGATGCTCGGGTGGCTGATGAAGGGCGAGGTGGCGCTGGCGTTCGGCGTCATCGGGATCGTCCTGCTGCTGATCCTACCGATCCCGCCGTTCATGCTGGATCTGCTGCTGTCGATCTCGATCACCTCCTCGGTGCTGATCCTGATGACCTCGTTGCTGATCAAGCGGCCGCTGGAATTCACGGCCTTCCCGACCGTGCTGCTGGTCACCACCCTGTTCCGGCTGGGGCTGAACATCGCCTCGACCCGCCTGATCCTCGGCCATGGTCACGAGGGCGCCCACGGGGCCGGCAAGATCATCGAGGGCTTCGGCAACCTGATGATGGGCGGCAATTTCGTCATCGGGGTGATCGTCTTCGCGATCCTGGTGATCGTGAATTTCGTCGTCATCACCAAGGGTTCGGGCCGGATCGCCGAAGTCGCCGCGCGCTTCACCCTGGACTCGATGCCCGGCAAGCAGATGGCCATCGACGCCGACCTCTCGGCCGGGCTGATCGAGGAAGACGAAGCCAAGAAGCGCCGCAAGGAACTTGAGCAGGAATCGACCTTCTTCGGGGCCATGGACGGCGCCAGCAAGTTCGTGCGCGGCGACGCGGTCGCCGGCCTGATCATCGTCGCCATCAACATCATCGGCGGCATCCTGATCGGCGTGGTGCAGCACAAGGTGCCGTTGGCCCAGGCCGCCTCGTCCTACACGATCATGACCATCGGCGACGGCCTGGTCAGCCAGATCCCCGCCCTGATCATCTCGATCGCCGCCGGCTTCCTGGTGTCGAAGGCCGGCGTCGACGGCTCGGCCGACAAGGCCCTGGTCGCCCAGCTGGCGATGAACCCCATCGCCCTGGGCATGGTCTCGGCCTCGGCCGGCCTGCTGGCGCTGATCCCGGGCATGCCGATCATTCCGTTCGCGGCCCTGGCGGCCGGGGCGGGCTTCCTCGCCTGGAAGCGTTCGCAGGACGCCGCCAGGCCGCCGCCGGTCGACATCGTGCCCGCCAGCGCGCCGACCCAGGATCAGGAAGAACCGATCAGCCAGTCCCTGGCCATCGACGAGATCAAGATCGAGCTGGGCTACGGCCTGCTGCCGCTGATCAACGACCTGGAAGGCCGCCGCCTGACCGACCAGATCAAGGCGCTACGCCGGACCCTGGCCGCCGATTTCGGCTTCATCATGCCGGCGGTGCGGATCCTCGACAACATGCGCCTGCCCTCGCAGGGCTACATGATCCGCATCAAGGAGATGGAAGGCGGCGGCGGTGAAGTGCGGCTCGGGGCGTTGATGGCCATGGACCCTTCGGGCGGCCAGGTGGAGCTGCCGGGCGAGCACATGCGCGAACCGGCCTTCGGATTGCCCGCCACCTGGGTCGATGAGTCCCTGCGCGAGGAAGCCACCTTCCGCGGCTACACCATCGTCGATCCGGCCACGGTGCTGACCACCCACCTGACCGAGATCCTCAAGGAGAACATGCCCGACCTGCTCTCCTACGCCGAGGTGCAGAAGCTGCTGAAAGAACTGCCGGCCGAGCAGAAGAAGCTGGTCGACGACCTGATCCCCAGCGTCGTCTCCGCCACGACCATCCAGCGGGTGCTGCAGGCCCTGCTGCGCGAGCGGGTCTCGATCCGCGACCTTCCGGCGATCCTGGAAGGCATCGGCGAGGCCGCGCCGCACACCCAGTCGATCACCCTGCTGGTCGAGCAGGTTCGCGGCCGTCTCGCCCGCCAGCTCTCCTTCGCCTATCGCGGCGACGACGGCGCCCTGCCGATCATCACCATGTCGGCGGAATGGGAGAACGCCTTCGCCGACGCCCTGATCGGGTCGGGCGACGAGAAGCAGCTGGCGCTGGCCCCGTCACGACTGCAGGACTTCATCCGGGCGGTGCGCGACAGCTTCGAGCGCGCGGCCCTCGCCGGCGAGAGCGCCGTGCTGCTGACCAGCCCGCAGATTCGGCCCTATGTCCGCTCGATCATCGAGCGGTTCCGCGGCCAGACCCCGGTCCTGAGCCAGAACGAGATCCATCCGAAGGCGCGGCTGAAGACCGTGGGCTCGATCTAGGCGCCATCATCGTCATCCTCCGGGCTCGCGGAGCGAGATCCGGGGGACCGCGGGCTACGCCATATTCTGGAAGTCGGCTTGGGTCCCCCGGATCAGCCTTCGGCTGACCGGAGGATGACGAATGTCGGGGGGCCGGCCGCGCCCCTATCCCATCGGCTTGGCGAAGATCAGCTGCGGGCCAAATCCTTCTTCGTGGCGCGCGCCGGTGTCGACGAAGCCGATCCGTTGATAGGCGGCGATGGCCGGCTCGTTGCGGGCGTTCACCGCCAACATGAGCTGAGGCTGGATCGGCCGCTCGCGGGCGAACCAGTCCTCCAGCAGGGCGATGCAGCGCCGCCCCACCCCCTTGCCCTGGAAACCAGGCCGAACCCGGAAGCTGTGCAGGCTGACCGTGCCGGGCGGCGCCCAGGGCGGACGGCGCAGGCCCTCGCGCAGGACAAAGAACCCCACGATCTCACCGGACGGCTCCACGACCGCGAAGCCCTGCTCCAATCCGACGGCGTCGTTCTCGTTCAATCGGCCGAACACCTCGTCAAGGCTGCCGGCGAAAGCCTCCTGTTCCGGAGGCAGGTGAATGATCTCCACCACCTCGCGGTCGGCGCCGGAGATCGGCTCCAGCTTCCAGTCGGCGATGTCCAGGGTCGTCGTTTCATCAGCCATGCAAGGAGGCTAACACGCATTTCGTAACAAATGTCAGGCGCGACGACAGGATCATTTGATTGCATCGCCGACGTCTCGCCCGCTCATCAGGAACAAAGTCGCCGATCACTGTCGCGTGCGGGCTGATCTGAGCCCTCCAACGTCACGAAACCTCCATTCTGCTCAGAATTGCAGCCCTTTCCGGCTCCGCGACAGGACCCGCCCGCGCGCCGATCAGCGGGCCATCGGCCCAATCGGATCGTCAGGGCCGTTGCAGCCCGGCGTGGCGGCTGATAGCGGTTTGACCCTGGCGCGGTCACTGTCGGCCGCTAGGCGTTGGATTTCGAATGCGGCCACCTGCTTCCAAGACCCGGCGCGGCCCGGGGGGCACGATCTTCTGGGATCTGCTGACCTTCGAGCGGCTGATGACCAACCAGGTCATCCATCTGATCTATTGGGCCGGTCTGGGCGTCATCGCGCTGATCGCCTTCGGAACCGTGGGGGCCGCCGTCGGCGTCGCCCTGCGTGAGGAAAGCTGGATCGGCGTGATCCTGGCGATCCCGGTCCTGGTGGCCGGCTTGCTGGTGGTCGGGGGCCTGGTCCTGCTGTGGCGCTCGTTCTGCGAGCTCTATGTCGCCCTGTTCCGCCTCAGCGACGACCTGCACGCCCTGCGCCAGGCCGCTGACGCCGCCGACCAGGGCCAACGCCCCGCGCCGCGCACCGCCGCTCCCGGCGGCGGGCCGCTGAACTAGCGCAAACCGCCGATCCAGGCCGCCGCGGCGGCCTTTGGACGGCCCTGGTCATCGAACAATAGCGGCGTGTCCGCGGCGTTCTCGCGCTTGAGCCAGGAATCGCCGTCGCGCAGCCCCCAATGGGTGAAGGCGAACCGCTGGCTGGGTGGCAAGCTGGAGAAGGCCTCGGCCGCCTCGGCGTAGACCCGCGCCTGCCCCGCCGCCAGGCGCGTGCGATCCTTGATCAGCCCTTCGGACCTGGTGATCGAGACGTCCATTTCCGACAGGTGGACCGGCAGGCCAAGGCTGGCCAGGTCGCTAATCGTTCGGCTCAGTTCGCCCGGCGCCAGATCGGCGGCGACGTGGGTCTGGGTGCCAAGACCGCCAAGCGGCGCGCCGGCCTTCAGCAGCGCCTCGGCGAGTTTCAGGAAGGTCGCGCGCTTCTTGGGGATATTTTCGAGATTGTAGTCGTTCAGGAACAGCACCGCGTCCGGGTCGGCCTCGCGAGCATGCTGGAAGGCCAGGACCATGTGGTCGAGCGCGCCTAGCTTTCGCGACCACAGGCTGTCGCGCCAGCCCTCCCCATCCTCGGCCACCGCCTCGTTGACCACGTCCCAGCCCGAGACCTGTCCGCGATACCGGCCGGCGACCGCCAGGATGTAGTTGCGATAGGCGGCGTCGAAGGCGATCCGGCTGACGTCCAACCGTTCGAAGGCCGGCGGCGACTGGGCGTACCAGACCAAGGTGTGGCCGAAGAGCCTGATCCCGGCGCTGCGCGCGAAGGCGGCGATCTTGTCGGGCCCCTCGAAGCGAAGCGAGCCGTCGTCCTGGACGATGTACTCCATCTTCATCTCCCACTCGGGCGTGAGCTGGGAGACCTGGGCGGCGACGAGCGCGGCGAAGGCCGGATCGTCGAGCTGGAGCGCCTGGAGACAGGTCCCGACCGGGAAAGGCGCGACCGAGCGCAAGGTCGGCAGATTGGCGGGCGAGGTCTGGGCGTCGGCCCGGCGCTCGCAGGCGGCCAGCGCCAAGGCCGAACCGATCAACGCGCGGCGGTTGACGCCGGGGCCTGTCACCGGCCCGCTGCGGCCCGCCTCAGGCCCATCTCGTCCATGGCGGCGGTCTCCTGGCGAGCCACCTCCTTGGCGCGGGCCAGGCGGATGCTCTCGGCGACGTGCTCGTATTTCTTCTGCTCCTCGAACGCGAGGGCCAGGGCGTCGCGCGCGCCGGCCTCCTCGATCTGGATGCGGGCGATGTCGGCCAGGATGATCGCCCGGCGGGCGCGCAGGCCTTCCAGGAAGCCCAGCTGATACCAGCCGTGTTCGACGTCATGGCGCGCGCGTTCGGCCTCGGCCTCGGCCTCCGCCTCCAGCAGCACCAGCTTCATCTCGACCTGCATCCGCCGGTCGGCGATTTCGCCCAGGCGCTTTTGCAGGACCTCGACCTCATAGGTCGAGAGTTTGATCAGGGACTGCGCCCAGCTCATGCGGCTTCACCCATCAGGATTTGGGCGAGACTGTCGAAGCTCGCCTCCAGGCTGGTCGCCTCGTCCTTGTCCTGGGCGAGGAAGGCCTCGAGCGCAGGATTAAGCTCGATGGCGCGGTCGACGATCGGATCGGCCCCGGCGCGATAGGCGCCGATGCGGATCAATTCTTCCATGTTGGCGTAGGCCGACAGCGATTGGCGGGCCAGTTTCACGATCTCCCGCTCATGCGGCAGATGGCAGCCCGGCATGGTCCGGCTGATCGACTTCAGCACATTGATCGCCGGGAAGCGGCCGCGCTCGGCGATGGCCCGCTCCATGACGATGTGGCCGTCCAGGATCCCGCGCACGGCGTCGGCGATCGGTTCGTTGTGATCATCGCCGTCCACCAGCACCGTGAAAATGCCGGTGATCGGTCCGGCCGTGGTGCCGTCCGGACGGACAGGCCCCGGCCCCGCGCGCTCCAGCAGCTTGGGCAGTTCGGTGAAGACGGTCGGCGTATAGCCCTTGGTGGTCGGCGGTTCGCCCGCGGCCAGCCCGATCTCGCGCTGGGCCATGGCGAAGCGGGTGACGCTGTCCATCATGCACAGCACCTCCATGTCCTGGTCGCGCAGGAACTCGGCGATGGCCAGGGTCATGTAGGCGGCCTGGCGGCGCTTCAGGGCCGGCTCGTCGGAGGTGGCGACCACGACAATGGCGCGCTTCAGCCCCTCTTCGCCCAGGGTCTCCTCGATAAACTCGCGGACCTCGCGGCCCCGCTCGCCGATCAGGCCGACGACCACGGCGTCGCAGTCGGCTTCCTTGGCCAGCATCGACAGCAGCACCGACTTGCCGACGCCCGAGCCGGCGAAGACGCCCAGGCGCTGGCCGCGGCAGCAGGTGGTGAAGACGTTCATCGAGCGAACGCCCAGATCGAGCCTCTCGCCCACCCGGCCGCGCGCATGGGCGGCGGGCGGGGCGGCGCGCAACGGATAGGGAACCAGGCCCTGGGGCAACGGCCCCTTGCCGTCGATGGGTTCGCCGAAGGCGTCGATGATGCGTCCCAGCCACGCGGTGGTGGGACGAACGGCCGAGCCCTGCGGCTCGATGCGGATCTCGGCGCCGGGCGCCACGCCCTCGACCGGGCCGAAGGGCATCAGCAGGGCGCGGGTTTCACGGAAGCCGACCACCTCGGCGGCCAGCGGCTTGTCGGCCCGGCGTTCGATCTCGGCCCGCGCGCCGACCGCCAGCCGGGTCAGCCCGCCGCGGGCCTCGATCAGCAGACCGTTCACGGCCGCCACGCGGCCAGAAACGGTGAGTGGATCGATCCGCTCGACAGCGGCGACTAGGCTACGCAACGGCTGGGCCCCCCAGGGTCAGATTCGACCGCTTGAGAATCCGCCCTGCGCCGTTAACCCCCGGTGAAGATTCTTAACGACCTCAGCGCAGCGCCGAGACCAGGCGCGCGGCCCGCCCCGGATGCTTGGCCGCCATTTTGGCCGCCGCCACAGGTCGACGCATGGCCGCGCCCACGGCCAGCGGCCTGATGGTCCGGGCCAGCACCGGCCGGGCGTTGCGGCCGATGGCCCCACGTCCGAGGAAGGCGGCCAGGCCGACCACCGCCAAGGCGCCCAGCCCAACGACCAGGGCCTGATGTTTCTGGGCCTCGGTGTAGACGCTGAACCGGCGGCCGCGCAGATGCTCGCCCTCGGTGTGACCGCCGCTGCCGGCCTCATAGAGATTATCGCCCAGGACCTTTTCGCCGCGTCGCCGCGACAGCGGCGGCACGATCTTGGCCAGCAGCTTGTCGGTGAAATTGGGCGCGGCCGCGGAGGCCAGGACCAGCGGCCGCCCGCCCGCGCCAACCGCCATGTCGCGGATCGGATGCTGCGCCGCATGCAGAATGGCGCCTGCCACGACGTCCGGCGAATAGTGAGGCGGCAACGCCCGGGGCGCCTTGTCCATCAGGTTGCGGGCATGGTCGGCGAAGGGCGTGGAGATGCTGGACGGCTTGATCAGCGTCACGGCGACCGGAAGTTTCTCGCGCGTCAGTTCGATCCGCAGCGCGTCGGTGAACCCCTTCACGGCGTGTTTGGAGGCCGAATAGGCGCCCAGCATCGGCGTGGCGACGTCCGACAGCACCGAGCCGAGATTAATGATCGCGCCTGATCCGCCGCGCTTGCGGAAATGCTTCACGGCCTCGAGCGACCCGTTCACCACCCCGAAGTAGTTGGTGCGGAAAAGCCGCTCGTGATCGGCGGCCGGGGTCTGCATCAGCTCGCCATAGAGGCCGACGCCCGCGTCGTTGATCCAGGTGTCGAAGCGTTCGAACCGCGCCACCGCGGCCCGGGCGATCTTCTCAACGTCGGCCGGATCGCCGACATCGCCGACCACCGGGTGGGCGCGGCCGCCGGCGTCGTTAATTTCCTTGCAGACGGTACGCAGGGCTTCTTCGTTGCGCGAGGCCAGCACCACCGCGGCTCCGGCCTTGGCCGCTTTGCGTGCGGTCGCCAGGCCGATCCCGGACGAGGCGCCGGTGATGACGATGACCTGATCGGCGAGCGGCTTCAGTTTCACGGCCATGGGTATCCTTGCAGGCTTAGGGTTCGCAGGTCGAAACGACCCGATCCCCTTACCGTTCCCCCATGGCGGAAGCTTGGCCGCAGCCCGTGTTCGCCACCCCCGTCCAATCACAAAAGATTCAACAGTCCGAGGAGTCCGCGAGAGGGGCCGCGCTTGTGGCCGAATCCCGAACCGAGTTAACGATTCGCTCAGAGGCGCTTCACCATTAACCGGTCTTAAATTAACTCGCTGGCAAGTTAACCGCGAGTGCCGAGGCGAATTGCCTGAATTCGGGGGCTTAAGCGCTACCGTTCGAGGAGGAACTGATGCGCGTACTGTTGATTGAGGACGATAGCGCCACGGCGCAGAGCATCGAGCTGATGCTCAAGTCCGAGGGTTTTAATGTTTATACGACCGACCTCGGGGAAGAGGGCGTCGATCTGGGTAAGATCTACGATTACGATCTGATCCTGCTCGACCTGAACCTGCCTGACATGAGCGGCATGGACGTTCTGCGCACCCTTCGGGTCGCGAAGATCAATACGCCCATCATGATCCTGTCCGGCACCGCCGAAATCGACACCAAGGTGAAGACCTTCGGGGCCGGCGGCGACGACTACATGACCAAGCCGTTCCACAAGGACGAACTGGTCGCGCGCATTCACGCCGTGGTCCGCCGCTCCAAGGGCCACGCGCAATCGGTCATCAAGACCGGCGACATTACGGTGAACCTCGACGCCAAGACCGTCGAAGTGAACAACGCCCGCGTCCACCTGACGGGCAAGGAATACCAGATGCTGGAGCTGCTCTCGCTCCGCAAAGGCACCACGCTCACCAAGGAAATGTTCCTGAACCACCTCTATGGCGGGATGGACGAGCCTGAGCTGAAGATCATCGACGTCTTCATCTGCAAGCTGCGCAAGAAGCTGGCCGCGGCCGCCGACGGCAAGCACCACATCGAGACCGTCTGGGGCCGTGGCTACGTGCTGCGCGACCCGCAGGAAGCCGCCGTCGCCGCCTAAGGCGCACAGCACTTTCGAACAATACCGAACGCCCGCCGCTCCTTCCGGCGGGCGTTTTCTTTTTGTCCTCATTCCAGGTTAGGGTCGGCCACAGCAGATCGCTGGGGAGGCGACACCGTGGGAAGATCCATCGCGCTGGCCATTTGCCTGGCCATCGCCTTCGCATTGGCCTGGGTCGGCGACCGCACGCCGCCGCCCGCCCCGGTCACCGCGCCCCAGGCCAGCTTCTCCGCCGCCCGCGCCATGACCGACGTCGAGGTCATCGCCAGGGCGCCGCACCCGACCGGCACGCCGGCCAACGCCGCGGTCCGCGACTACCTGGTCCAACGGATGACCGCTCTGGGGCTGGAGACGCAGGTCCAGCACACCGACGCCTTCCGCCAGCGGAAGACCGGAGCCGAGGTCTCGATCCGTGGCGGCGCCGTCGAGAACGTGATCGGCGTCCTGCCCGGCCGCGACCGCACCGCCCCCGCGCTCGCCTTGATGGCCCATTATGACAGCGTCCCCGGCTCGCCCGGCGCGGCCGACGACGCCGCCGGAGTCGCCGCGGCACTGGAGATCGTCCGCGCACTGAAGGTGCAGGGCCAACCGGCCCGCGACGTGATCCTGCTGATGACCGACGGGGAGGAGGCCGGCCTGCTCGGAGCCTACGGCTTCTTCGAGCAGCACCCGATGGCCAAGCGCATCGGCTTCCTGATGAACATGGAGTCGCGCGGCGGCGGCGGCCGGGCCCAGATGTTCCAGACGGGCGCGGAGAACGGCGGCGCGATCGACCTGTTCCGCAAGACCGCGACCTCGCCGACCGCCTCGTCCCTGACCGTCTTCATGTACGAGAAGATGCCCAACGACACCGACTTCACGGTATCGAAGGACGCTGGGATTCCCGGCCTGAACTACGCCTTCATCGGGCGTCAGTTCGACTATCACTCCCCGACCTCGACGCCGGCCAACCTCGACAAGGGTTCGCTGCAACATCTTGGCCAAGAAACCCTGGCGGCGGCGCGCGAGGCCGCCTTCGCGCCCGCCCTGCCCGCCAAGTCCCCGAACCAAGTCTACGCCAACACCTTCGCCGGCAAGATGCTGGCCTATCCGCCCGCCGCCGGATGGGCGGTCCTGGCGCTCGCTGGCCTGCTGACGCTCATTGGCGGCTGGCAGGCCAGACGCGCCGGCCTCCTGCGTTGGCTCGACCTCGTCCAGGGCGTTGGCGCGACCCTCTATCTGGTCGCCCTGTCGGCCACGCTGCTTCGCCTGGCGCGGCGGGCCACGGGCGTCGACTTCGGCTTCATGGAGCAGCGCTACCTGCTGGCCCAGGTCACCCGCTGGGAGATCGCCCTGGCCTTGCTGGGCGTCGGCGCGCTGGCCATCGCCGCCTCGGCGGCCGGGCGCGGCCGCACCAGGCTGCCGACCGCCCTCATCGCGCTCGGCTCCGGCGCCGCGTGCTCGGCCTTCGGCGGCTGGGACCCCATCGGCCTTGGCGTCGGCGCGGCCAGCGCGGTCCTGGCGGTGATCAGCTTCGGACGGCCGGCGACAACGTCCGGGGCGTGGAGCGGCGTGCTGCTCACCGGCTTCCTGGCCGCGCTGGCGATGCAGGTCCTGGCCCCGACCACCGCCTTCCTGGCCGCCTGGCCGCTGGCGATCGCCGGCCTGGGCGCGGCGCTCACCGGCATGGCGTCCAGGCGCAGCCTCCCCTTCCTGGGGGTCCTGGCGGCGCTCGGCGCGGTGGGGCTGAGCTGGCTGCTCGGCTTCGGGCATGGGCTCTATCTTGGCCTCGACATGGTGGAGCTGCTCGCCGTCATCGTCTGGCTGGGCGCCCTGCTGCTCTGGCCGCTGGCCCACGCCGGGGAGAACGAGAAGGGCGCGCGCATGGCGGCCCTCGGCCTGATCCTGCTGGGCTTCGTGGTCACCGCCATCGTCCGCTTCGACAGCCCCTGGGACGCGCGCTATCCGCAGGCGACCCACGCGGCCTATTTCGTCGACGCTGGCGCGGGTCGCACCTGGCGGATCACCCGCCTGCGCGAGGTCTCGCCCTGGACCCGCCAGATGCTGACCGCCGACGGGGCGACCGTCGAGAAGACCACCCTGCCCGCCGGCCAGCGGGGCGAGGTCTGGGCCGCCAAGGCCGCGCCGATCACCGCCGCCGGCCCGGCCCTCTCACTGACCAAACAGCCGGATGGATCACAGCTGCTGCGCGTGACGCCGCCGCCCGGCGCCCGCACCATCGCCTTCACCCTCAAGCCAAGCGTCCAGCTTACCGGCGCGACCCTGAACGGGCGGCCGCTCGAGGGGCTCTCGGCGCCCGGCGCCGAGACGCGGATCTATTGGGACGGCGCGCCGCAAGGCGTCGTGCTGGGCTTCAGGGCCGCCGCAACCGGGGCCGTCGATATCGGCTATGTCAGCGTCACCGAGCGGTGGCCGGCGGACGCCAAGCCCCTACCCCCGCGGCCGGCCGACGTGATGGCCTTCGACGCCTCCGACGCCACCATCGTCGGCGGAACCAAAAGGTTCACCTGGTAGGTTCAGACCGCTGATTTCGGGCAAAAAGAGGGGGCGCTGGCGCGCCCCCTAAGTTTGGAAGTGTGTTTACCGTCAACTCAGAAGATGCCGTCCGGCGCCGTCAGGGTAACGCCGATAAGTCCAATAGCGGTGTCGAGATCGCCGTCCTTGAGCAGGGCCGTGAAGTCGAAGTGGACCGGATCACCGGAGTTGAACTGCTCGATCGTTATGCCCGAGATGTCGAAGCCTTCATTACCCGTGCCGGAGTCCTCAACGAGCATCCGCTCGAAGCCGTTCGCCGTGCTGATCAGCACCGTGAAATTGTCGCCGAGATTGTCGATCTCGACATAGTTGTTGACGGCGCCGCCCGGTGCGTTGCTCGGGCTGAAGTCGACACTGACGGTTCGTCCGGCGAAGTTGAACGAACCATCGGCCGTGAAGTCATGCTCGACACCGGCGGCCGAGCGGACCGTGATCTGGGTGATCGCCTTGGTCGGGTCGTTGATGATCTCCGTCGCTTCGCCGTTGTTCGGCGGCGGGCCGACCGAGGCTTCGTCGTAGGCGCTCACCCGCACGTCCAGCACCGCGTTGACGTTGGGCTTCATCTGGCTGATCGAGAACCCAGCGTTGTTGTAGGTGACATGGCTGGCATAGGTCATGTCACCGATCGGGGCGATGCCGTCCAAGGTCCGCGGCGCGCCTTCGACGAAGTCGATGAACACGCCGTCGAGCGGATTGATGGACTGACTGGCGACGCCGATCCCGGTCGAACTCACCGCGATACGTGTGGTCGCGCCAGGGTCATCCGTGATCGGGCCGTCGACCGTCGTGCGAATGATGCCGGTGAACAGGAAGTCGCCATCCCGTTCGGCCGGGTCGATCGTCGTCCCGGCGTCGGGGCCGTCCACATCGCCGGGATCGTTTCCAGGCAGGTCGAGCGTCAACCACTCATAGCCCGTCGGCTTCTGGCCGGCGAAGTCGAGGGAGATGCTCTGCGCGCCGTTGTCGATCTGGCCCAGCATGTTGAACGTGTAGCTGTCCGTTCCGGCGTTAAGCCCGATCGTGAACACATTGCCGGCGGTGGTCGCGCCGGTCAGGGTTCCGGTGCCAAAGCCCGTCAGGGTGATCGGCAGGCCGTCGGCCGTCAGGGCCTGCAAGGCCCCGGCCCCGATCGTGCCCTGAAGTTGCGATCCATTGGTCCCCGAGAAGGTCAGGGAACCGAACCCGTCGGCGCCGGTGTGGTCGACCTGCACGGTCGTCGCCCCGGAACTCGTCAGGTCCTTGGTCGCCCCTTCGCCGGGCTGGTTCTGGACGGCGTCCGCCACCAGGATCGCCGCGGGGGTGAAGTTTGACGGTGCGTCGTCCTGGAACCGGACCTGCAGACTAATGTCATTGTTCGAATCCGTGGCGGTGTCGCCATCGCCGTCGGTTCGGGTGACCGACATCGACACCGTGCCGGTGGCGAGCGCGATCTGCTCGTCGGGCAGGGCTGGATCAGGGTGGGCCAATGACAGGTACTGCGTCAGGAACACCTCGCCGTTCGCCGGGTTGGCCGCCAGCGCGAAGGCGACAACGCCGGTCGCCGCCGCTCCGGCCGTGGCGCCGACGCGGCCCAGGATAAGGTCTTGGGCCGCCCCCGTGCCGTTGAAGAGGAAGATATTCACCCCTTCAGTGGTGTCCACGCCGGAGTCGGTCGAGTCCGTCGTGTGCAGCTTGTAGCTCAGCTGGGCGGCGGCCGGACCGTCGGCCCCGGCGCTCCCGGCCGTCACGGTGACCAGTCCGCTCACGCTGCGCGCGAACCCGATCGGGCCCGTGCCGGGCACGTTGAGATCATCGCCCTGCGAGGGCACCTCGGTATCGAACAGTTGCTGGATCTGGGTCGCGCCAAAGGCGATCGCCGTGCCCGCAACGTCGGTGTCGGCCTGCACTCCGGGGGTCTCGTCGTGGGTCACCGCCGCCGCGGCGTTGGTGTTCGCCGTGATGGTGGGGCCATCGTCCTGGAACCGGACCAGAGTGCTGATGTCGGCCGGGGTCGAGGTCGCCTTGTCGTTGTCGCCATCGGTGTAGGTGACGGTGACGTTCACGGCCCCGGCGCTCAGACCGAAGACGTCGTTGGGTTCGAGCGTGCTCTCATCGTGGACGTTGATGTCGGAGTGCTTCAGCGACAGGTATTGCGCGAGATAGACCTCGCCCGTCGTCCCGTTGGCGGCGACGGCGAACGCGACCGCGCCGGCCGGATCGTTGCCGACCCGCCCCACGATCAGGCCGCCCTGGGCGAACACGTAGATGTTCGTGCCGTCCGTGGTCTGCGCGCCAGATAGCCCGCCGTTGGTCGTCAGGGCGTAGTTAGACCCGGCGCCGGCCGGGCCGTCGGAGCCGAAGCCGCCGCCGGACGCGGTCACCAGCGGAACGCCGGAGCGGGCGAAGCCGATGGCGCTGTTGTCCTTCGCCGACACATCAGGGTCGCCGGTCTGCGGCAGAACCGAGCTGAACAGGGAGGCGATGCTGACGCCGCCCACCAAGGTTGCGCCGGCCACGTCGGTGTCGGCCTGCACGCCCTCGGTCTCGTCGTGGGTCACGCTGGCGCCCGCGGCGGGGGTCAGGGTCGGCGCGGTCGGCCCGTCGTCCAGGAAGTTGATCGTCAGATTAGCCAGCGAGGCCGGCGTGGTGAAGCTGTCGCCGTCGCCGTCCGTCACAGTCGCCCGGACCTCGATATATGGCCCGGTGAGCTGTTGCAGAACCGTATCGGGATCCCCGTCGGTCGCGTCGTTGCTTTCCTGGAAGTCGTTGTTGTCCTCGGCGCCGTCGTCATGCTTGATCGCGCGTTCTTGATCGAGCGTGACCTGGCCCGTGCCGGCGTCGATGCTGACCCGGAACACCTCCAGGTCTCCCGCGCCGAACTCGGCGCCGCCGGCCTTGTTCACGTACCCGACCAGATCGCTGCCGACCTTGCCAAGCACGATCGCGCCGCCGTCGAGGGTGTCAAAGAGACCCGTGGCGGTGCCGGCCGGAACAGCCGCGAGGCTGTAGGCCAGGACCGTCGAGTTGGGCTGACCGTCCGCCCCGCCGTCGTCATTCGGCGACGCCACATAGGGATCGGTGTCGCTGTCGTTCGTGGTCAGGGTCGTGTCGTCGGTCTGCAACAACGGCGTGGCGTTGGCCGAGATGGTGGTGCTTGGACCGTCATCCTTGAACTTGAAGATCTGACTGATGTCGACCGAGCTGTTGGCGGTGTCGCCATCCCCGTCGGTGACTTGCAGGTTCGCGAACACCTTGCCCGCGGTCATGCTCGCGATGTCGTCGGGGTTGGCCGTATCGGAGTGCTGCAGGGCCCGAAGCTGGTTCAGGGTGAGCTGGCCGGTGATCGAGTCGATGCTGATCCGGAACACCTCGTCGTCGCCAGTGTTGAAGCCGGTGCTGTTGTCCTTGTCGAGGAAGCCGACGACATCGGCGCCGTCCAGGCCGAGCTTCACGGGCAGGCCACTAAGCGTGTCCACGAGGCCGCTGTTAGCGCCGCCGGGGTCCAACAGCGAATAGGCCGAGCCGCCGTCGCCATCCACGCCGAACGCCGCGGTGGGCGAGAAGCTGTTGGCCGCATCAGCCGCCGAGACGTTGAGGAAGGTCTCGTCCACCGTGATCGACGGCGTGCCGTTCAGCGCCAGGGCGACGGTCGGGCCGTCGTCCTCGAAGTTGACCTGCGAGCCGACCTCGTCGGTATCGGTGAAGGCGTCGAGAATGCGCACGCCGCCGAGATCGAAGGAGCCGTCGCCGACATTCTTGACGACCATGCGGTCGAACACCTCGCCGGCCGCGCTGCGGACAATGATCTGCATGCCGACGGTGAGGTTGGTCACGGTCGCCTGGTTCTTCTCGGTCCCGGCCGCGGGGCCGTCGGCGCCGTCGGCGCTGGTCGCGAAGGCGAAGGCGATGTTGGTGTCAGTGCCGCCGAGCAGGGTCCCGTCGATCGCCCGCCACTCGACCGTCTGGTTGGCCGCATTGCGGATCTCGACCGAGGCGATGTTGGTGCGCAGGTTGTTGGGATCGCCGCCAGCCACCGTCTCCAGCCCATTGACGAAGGCGTTGCCCTGGGCCGTGTCGGCGGCCACGTCGAAGATCGAGACCTGCACGGTCTGCGGACCTGGGGGCGAGGTCTGCACGATCTGGACGCCCAGGCCCGTGACCTCGACATGGTCCCCGTACTGGATGGATTGCGTGAAGTCGGCGGCGGTGTTGCCGATCGGCACCGTGATGCCGATGACCGTATCGAAGCGCAGGGCCTCGCCGTTATTGACCGCCTGATTGTTGCTGCCGAGGCTGGTGGCCCGGGTGTTCACCGAGTCGCCGTACTTGTCGTTGCTCACGTTCTGCGGGGTGAGGTTCAGGCCGGTGATCAGCAGTTGGATGTCGGCCGTCGACGCGGGATTGTTATCGACCGCGGTCCAGGCGTTCTGGTTGGCCGGCGCATCGTCGAAATTCTCGAACAACAGCTCCTGAGCGCCGGTGACGTACAGCTTGTTGGTCAGGTCCACCACGTTGTCGGCGCTGGCGTTGGCGCCGTGATCAAGGGGCGTGAACTGGACGACCCAGATCTTTCCGCCGGTGACCACGTTGCTCGCATTCTTCAGTTCCTCGAGAACCAGGGCGAAGGCCACGGCGTCGTTGGAGCCGTTGGCGTCGCTGTCATACTTGCCGAGCACGATGTTGTTGTTGAGGTCGGTGTAGAGCGAGATCGCCTGCCCATCGATGGTGGTCAGGCCGCTCCCCAACCCGTTGAGCGGATTGCCGCTGGCGTCGGTGAACTTCAAGTCGTTCAGGCCCGCCCCGTTGGTGACGGTGATCACTTGGGCGACAGCCTGTCCTTCGCCGTTCTGGCTGCTCGGCGGCGTTGGCGGCGGCGTCAGGTTCAGGCCACCTGCGGAGAACAGCCGAGTATAGAGCGCAGGCGCGGCCGCGTTGAGGGCGCTCAGGTTCAAGACGTCCTGATCGTTGTTGTCCTCGAAGGCGGAGGCGATGCCCGTCGTTTGCAGGCCGTTGGTCTCGTCGTGCGTGACCTGACCGGTGACGCTGATCAAGGTTTCGTTGTTCGTGGGCATGACGCCTCTCCGTCCAAAGATCCCCCGACCTGATTAAAAACCGCACGCGTCTCACGCGCAGGGCGCGAGGCGTGACTTCAACGGCGATGCTGTGGCGAGCGTGCGCCCGGGCGCGGCCCTAAGGGCCGCCCGAGGCGCTAGGGTCTCAAACGATTGAGTTGCGACTGAGCATGCGAGGGCCGAGTTGCGACGCAGCTTCCTGAAAAACGGAACATCTGATCACCCTCCTCCCGCATCTCCTAAAGCAGCACCACACAGGGAAGCAGCGGATGGGGAGAACATGACAGCCCACGACGCTTGCCACCTGAGGTGATAAGCATATCTAACTACACCCGTCAAAAGAGGGTGAATCCCGAAAGCCACGCCGGCAAACTATGCCAAGTTCTCAATTGGTCAAGTTAAAATATCAACGTTCCATTAACCAAACTGCACCGCCATTTACTGATCCTACTCTAGGTAGAGACTTCAGGATTCGGCAGGTTAAGCCTGGCCTCGCGAAGCTAGTCCCGACGGCGTGAAGAAGGTCGGCCCATCCCAGTTCGAGGTGCACAAGCCCAACTGGCGGTCGGAAAAGGACCTCGCGATCCCTTTCGTGACGTCGTTCGGCGGTCGATCAAAGGGGACGCCGCCGGCCACCCCCTTAACCCTCTAATTTTCGTAAATCTTCACGTCCATCCCAGTGACTCCGGGTCGTTCATTCAGCGGAGGACAGACCTATGGCGGCCAAGATCAAGTCGATCGAAAGCGAAACAACCCCCGAAAATCACCGCGGCGAGCACATCTCGTTTGCTGGGAAAACCGCAATGGGCGGCTGGCGTGTGGACCCGCCAGGCCAGATCGATAACGAGCACAGCCAGCGCCCCGACATGCCGCCTGGCCACGTCGATCCCGACGACACCGATCCTGGCGGCCAGACCCTTCCCGGGACGTCGGAAGCCGACAGCCTCCAAGGGGGACTTGGCGCCGACAGCCTGAGCGGCGGAGACGGAAACGACACGCTGTCCGGGGGCGCCGGGGCCGATAGCCTGGAAGGCGGCGCCGGCGCCGACGATTTCAGCGTCGAGGGCATGGCGGCCACCGCGGACGGCCTCGATCACATCTTCGATTTCACATCCGGAGAGGATCGCCTGGCGCTCGGCGCGCCCGCCACTGACGAAAACTTCAGCACAGCTACGGCCGCTGACTACGCGGCGGCGACGGACGCGGCCCTCCAGGCGGTGGCGGGCGGCGCCGATTTCGTAGCGGTCGAGGTGGGCGCGGACGTCATCGTGTTCGCCAACACCGACGGCGATCCCGCCACGCTGGATGTCGCGGTGGTCCTGGTCGGTAAGAGTCTGTCGGACATCGCTCCCAGCGACTTCGTCTAGGCTGAAGAGGTGCGGGCGGCCGCGGGACGATCCTGCGGCCCACCGCCAAAAGTGTTCGACTGCAAGTCCCCCGGCGCGGCCGGGGGACTTTTGCGTTGCAGGCCAGGCGCCGGCCAATTCATGCTTCGCTCGACACGCCGCAGCCCCTATTCTACGCCCACCGCATCCGGGCCGGCGTGGCGGTTCTGTCGGCGAAACGCAGGCGACTTACCGCCCCTTGAGGCGAGAAGAACGCTTCTTGGGAACGGAAGAGAAATTCGGAAATGATCGGGAAGTCTGAAGTCGTAATTTATCACAACCCCGCCTGCGGGACGTCGCGCAACACCCTGGCGCTGCTGCGCGAGAAGGGCTTGGAGCCGCAGGTCGTGGAATATGTGAAGGACGGCTGGACCCGCGACCAGCTTGAGGCGCTCACCGCCAAGATGGGCGTGAAGGCGCGCGACATCCTGCGTGAACGCGGCACCAAGGCCGTCGAGCTTGGCCTCACCGACCCGTCGACCTCGGACGAGGCGATCATCGCCGCGATGATCCTCGATCCGATCCTGGTGAATCGCCCCATCGTCTCCACCCCGAAGGGTGCGGCGCTGTGCCGTCCTGCCGAACTGGTGCTTGGTCTGCTCTAAGCAAGCGGACGCGCGTAAGTCACACAAAAGACTCACCTGCGATTAACCAAACCGCTCAATAGTCGCCCCGCATTTTCTTGCTGCGCCGGGGCAGTTTAGCCAGTTTCGATGCACTTGAGTTTGGCGGGCCAAGCCTGACCATGGGCATCGCGAGTACGGGGGCATGATGCAAGAGTTCGATCCGCGACGTCCGACACTTCGGCTCGTTCCGCGCCTGCTGCTGGGCGCCGCCAGCCTCGCGGCCATTGCGGTCGGCTTCAAGCTGACCACCACCGAGACCATCGCCCCGGCCAAGCCGCCGCTCGGCGCCGCCGAGATCGCGGCCCTGCAACACGCCGCCTTCACCCAATCCGAGGCCCAGCCCGGCTTCGCCCGCCCCGAGAGCGTGCCGGTCAAGGTGCTGCCCGGCGAAACCCTTGAATCCGCCGTCCAGCGCGCCGGCGTGCCGCGCGACGAGGCCCGCCAGGCGGTCGCCACCCTGGGCGAGGCCATGGACACCGTTCACATCAAGGCCGGCCTGGCGTTCGACGCCGCCGTCGCCCGTCCGCGCGGCGAGCGTGGCCCGGCCCGGCTGATCGGCCTGTCGATGCGCACCGGTCCGGCCAACTCCATCACCTTGTCGCGCACCTTCGACGGCGCCATGCGCCTGCGCGAAATGGAAGAAAAGATCCGCGACGAGCAGACCGTGGCGCGCGGCGAGATCACCGGCTCGCTCTATGAGAGCGCCGCCCGGCTGGGCGCCAATTCGTCGATGGTCGTGAACATGGTCAAGCTGTTCGCCCACAAGGTGGACTTCGACCGCGACCTGAAGCCCGGCGACGACTTCACCATGGTCTTCGACCGTAAGATCACCGAGAGCGGCAAGACCATCGAGACCGGCGACCTGGAATACGCCGCCATCAAGGGCATCCAGTTCTACCGCTTCGAACGCACGAACGGCGAGGTCCAGTACTTCGACGAGAGCGGCAAGAACATCAAAGGCTTCCTGCTGCGCACCCCGGTCGACGGCGCGCGGATGACCAGCCGGTTCGGCATGCGTCGCCATCCGATCCTGGGCTTCAACCGCATGCACCAGGGTATCGACTTCGGCGCGGGCTCCGGCACGCCGGTCGTCGCCGCCGGCGACGGCGTGGTGGTCGAGGCTCGGCGCTGGGGCGGCTACGGCAACTGGCTGCGCATCCGCCATTCGGGCGGCTTCGAGACCGGCTACGCCCACCTGTCGCGCTATGGCAAAGGCATCAAGCCAGGCATGCGGATCACCCAGGGCCAGGTGATCGCCTATGTGGGCTCCACCGGCGCCTCCACCGGCCCCCACCTGCACTATGAAATCTGGCAGCACGGCAAGCGCGTGAACCCGGTCGGCGCGAAGGTGCCCCAGGGCACGGTCCTGGCCGGCGCCGAGTTGGCCGCCTTCCGCGCGCAGAAGGCCCGCATCGACCGCATGGTCCAGGGCGAAGCCGACGACGCCGGCGAGACCCGCAAGCTCGCGGCGACCGAGGCCAACGCCGTCAAGGTCGCGGGCCTGCGCCGCTAAGCCGCCTACGCGCGTGAACTTTCAACCGGGCCGCAGGCGGACTAATGTCCCGCTCAAGCCAGTTTCGCGCGGAGAGTCGTCGTGACCGCAGCCGTCCAACCCAAGCCTCGCGCGCGCTATGTCGCCAAGCGAGACGCGATCATGGCCGCCGCCATCAAGGTGTTCGTGGATCAAGGGATGAGCGGGTTCACCCTGGCGGCCGTCGCCAAGCGGATGGACCTGCATCCGGTCAGCCTGACCTACTACTTCAAGCGCAAGGAAGACCTGGCGGCCGCGGTGTTGCACGACACCATACGGCGGTTCGGCGAGATGCTGACCCAGGCCGAGGAAGAGGCCTCGCCGCCCGATCGGCTGCGCATCTTCGTCGCCGGCTATTTCGAGACCCGCCGCCGCATCGCCGCCGGCGAGGAGATCCCGCTGGCCCCGTTCAGCGAGATCTATCTGGTCGAGGGTGATCAGTCCGAGGCGCTGATCGAGTCGTTCCAGACGCTCTATGTCCGCATCGGCCGGCTGTTCAAATCGCCCGACATGCCCTGGATGACGCCGCCGCGCCGCCAGGCCCTGGCGCGGCTGGTGGTGAACCAGCTGACCTGGTCGGACGCCTGGCTCGACGCCTATGAACCCGACGACTATCGGCGCGTCGCCGCCCGGGTTGTCGACGTAATGACCGGCGGTCTGGCCGCCAAGGGCCAGGCCTGGCCCGACCTGCCGCTGATGACCCTGGGATCGCCGGACGCGCTGAACGATGAGGTGACCCGCGACCGGTTCCTGGTCGCCGCCACCAAGCTGATCAACCGCGAGGGCTATCGCGGCGCCTCGGTCGACAAGATCTCGGCCGAGCTCAAGGTCACCAAGGGCTCGTTCTACCACCACAACGCCGACAAGGATGAGTTGGCCGCGGCCTGTTTCGCCCGGACCTTCGACATCATCGACCAGGCCAAGCGCGGCGCGGCGGACATCGAACCGGGCTGGGTGCGGCTGTGGCTGACGACGGCGTCGCTGGGCATGCACCAGGCCTCGGGCGAGAGCGGCCGGATGCTACGCCATCACGCGCTGGCGGCGGTCCCGCGCTCGATGCGTCGCCAGATGCTGACCCGCTTCCACCAGATCACCCACTCGTTCGCGGGCATGATCTCGGACGGGGTCGCGGACGGCTCGATCCGACCGGTCGATCCGTTGTTGGCCGCCCATGCGGTGATGGTGGTGTTCAACGCCTCGCTGCCGCTCGATCCCAAGAACAATCCGGAATCCACGGCGGGGCTGCTGGAGGACTATCTGCGTCCGGCCCTGCTGGGCTTCTTCGTCGAATAGCGCTGCGCCTGGCGCGAGGAACACCGCGCGCCAGGGAGCAGGCCCTTACTTCTTGGCGCTCGGCGCCGCGGCGCTGACCGTGCACTTCACGAACTTGCCCTTGGCGTCGTGACACTTCTGGGCCTTGGCCGGCGCGGTCGCGACGGCGGAACACTTGGCGAAATGACCCTTCGCATCGCGACAAGGCGCGGCGGACGCCGCGCCGGCGCCGGCGATGGCGGCCGTAAAGGCCAAGGCCGTCACCCATGACAACTTGCTGGACATATTGGTTCTCCGATCCACGCCCCGCGTGGATAGGCGGCGACCGAGGACGACCCGGGCGCCGCCGAATGGCTCTGCTACTTGGTGGTCGTCGTGCTGGCCGCGGCCGGAGCGGCCCGGTGATGTCGATGATGTTTCTTGACCGGGGCCTTGTGGGTGCTGGAGGCGGCCGCGGGGGCGACGCTCGTCGAACTGGCGGGGGCGGCGAAGGCGCCGCCGGCGATCAGGGTCGAGACCGCCAGGGTTCCGGCGGCGAGAATGGCTAGCTTCATTGAGATTGCTCCATGACGGCGGAGAGGTTCGCCGAGCCGTCAGATTTGCGCTCTCACCTCACCGCCGCACGGCCAGCGCCTTACAAATAGTTGAAGCGGCCGCGCGCCGGCCCGCGGTCCTCCAGCGCCCCGTTCGACGCCCCCGCATGCAGCTCTGTTTGAGCTTCGCCATACAAAAAAGGCCCCCTCGGCGAGGGGGCCTTTCAGGTCATCAATGACGATGAAATCAGTCGAAGACGATGACCGAGCGGGCCAGCTCGCCCCGCTTCATCTCAGCGAAGCCTTCGTTGACTTGATCGAGGCGGATACGCTGGGAGATCATCTCGTCCAGCTTCAGCTTGCCGTTCATGTACATGTCCACGAGGCGCGGCATATCGACCGGGAAGCGGTTGGAGCCCATCATCGAGCCCTGGATGCGCTTCTCGCCCAGCAGGGCGAAGCCCGGCAGGCTGATCATCTGACCGATCGGGATCATGCCGATGACGTTGGCGGTGCCGCCACGACGCAGCATGCCGAACGCCTGCTCGGCGGTCTTGGCCAGGCCGATGGCTTCGAACGAGTGGTGCACGCCGCCCTTGGTCATCTCGATCACTTCCTTGACCGCGTCGGTCTGGGAAGCGTCGATGAAGTCGGTGGCGCCGAACTGATGGGCGAGGTTGCCCTTCGAGGCGACCATGTCGATGGCGATGATCCGGCCAGCGCCGGCGATCGCCGCGCCGTTGATCGCCGCCAGGCCGACGCCGCCGCAGCCGATCACCGCCACGGTCTCGCCGGGACGCACGCTCGAGGTGTGGATCGCCGCGCCGACGCCGGTCATCACCGAGCAGCCGATCAGGGCGGCGCGGTCGAGCGGCATGTCCTTGCGGATCGCGACGCAGGCATGCTCGTGGATCAGCATCTGCTCGGCGAAGGACGACAGGTTCAGAAATTGCGGCAGGCCAGCGCCGTTCTGCATCAGGCGCGGCTCATCGGTGGCGTCGCGCTTGGTCTCGGGCGACACGCAGAGCGACAGGTGGCCGGTGAGGCAGGATTCGCAGTGGCCGCAATAGGCCGACAGGCAGGTGATGACGTGGTCGCCCACCTTCACGGTGCGGACCTCGGAGCCGACAGCTTCAACGACGCCCGCGCTCTCGTGGCCCAGCACCGCCGGAAGCGGGTGCGGATAGGAGCCTTCGATGAAATGCAGGTCCGAGTGGCAGAGGCCGGCGGCCTTGGTGCGGATCAGCACCTCGCGCGGGCCGGGCTTGTTGATCTGCACGTCTTCGATCTGAAGCGGCTTACCCACTTCGCGCAGGACGGCTGCCTTCATATTGCGAACTCCCCAAACAGCGCCCCGCGGGGCGGAATTATCGAAGTCGCGGTATGGCCGCGGCTTTCGTCTTCCGAACCTTATCGCTGTTCAGGTGGCGGGGGCCAAGCGGGTTTTTCGGAGAACGCCCGTCCCGCCTCCAAAAATCCAGGGACCCCGGCGTCATAGCCAGGGCCCCTGCTTCGCCAAGGCGTCGCGGGGCCTATCGCGGGCCCCAGACCTCCGCCTTGCTCTCCGAAGTCATCAAGGTCCCGCCGGACTTCATCAGGCTCGAAGCCGGGACCACCGCGGTCCGCGCGCCGGACGACAGCGTGACCATCGTCTGCCCCCCCGACTTGCCGACCTTGGCGATCTTGCCGATCTCCATGCCTGATCCGTCCTTCACCGCCGCGCCGATCTTCAGGTCGGTGTCGGCGACCGTGGCCGAGGTGTTGGTGGCCGCGCCGGTCCTGGCGCTGGTCTGCGCGGGCTCGCCGGCCGGCGGCGAGGACATGGCCGCGCCGGGCTCCTCGGCCGCCGAGCCCGACACGCCAGGCTGCTGGGCCATGGCCGGCAGGGCGAGCAGGGCGACCGCAGCACCAGCCAGGAGAGGCTTCATGATCATGTTTTCGTCTCCGTCGTGCGCCCGCCCAACGGCCTTCAGAACCGCCGCCTACACGCCAGGGTTCCGACGAAGGGCCAAATCGTGATCGCGGCCCAGCTTACCGCTAGGCTTGGACGGTGGTGCGCGGCGGCTTTGGCTTGAACCAGGTCAGGGTCGGCAAGCGGAGACGCAGGAGCGGCCGCGGGACCGGGATGCAACCCTCAAGCGCGGCCAGCAACGGCTCCACCGGCCCGTCGTTCAGGAAATGGTTCGCTCCGGGGACGCGCTCGAACCGTATCGGTCGCCACGTCCGGGTTTCGGCCAGCACACGCTCGGCGATCTCGATGGGGGCGAAGTCGTCCTTGTCGCCGTGAATGACGTGCACCGGAACCCGCATCCGCGCCAACGCCGCTCGCACTCCGTCCAGCTGCCCCGGCTGGTTGGTGACCTCGATCACCGCGTGACGCAGGTCGCGCGGAATGACCTTCAGCAGCTTGGCGCCCATGTCCAGCAGCCAACGGGCCGTCGGCCCGGACTCGCCGAAATAGCCCGACAGCAGCACCAGCCCCGCCACCTTGCGCGGATTGTTCGACGCCATCAGGGCGGCGATGGCCGCGCCGTAGGACTGGCCGACCAGCAACACCTTCTGGCCGGGCCTGGCGTCCAGCAACGGGGCCAGCGCCCGCGCCTGGACGGCGATGTCGCCGACATATTCGATGGGTTCGGAGGACGCGTAGCCGGGCCGGTCGACCACGATCATCTCGCGATCCTGCGGCAGGGCGGCCAGCGCCGGCGCCCAGTATTCCGCCCAGGACGGCGCGCCGGTCACCACCACGATCTTCCAGGGCGCGGGCTTGGTCCGCGGCGTGGTGATCGCCGACAGCTTCCACCCCAGCCCGCCGCCCGCGTCGAAACGGATCCGGCGGACCACGGTGTCGGGATAATCGTCCGACGTCGGCGCATGCTCGGTGCGGCCGGTCGCGGCGCATGCGAAGCAGGCCCATCCCACGGACAACACGCCCTTGGGTCTCTTATGCGGCAAGGTTCAAGCTCCCAGTTCGGTATCCTGACGTGGGAGTTGAACGCGGCAACTCAAGCCCGGTTCGCCTGGCCGTGCTTGTTTCAGGCCGGCGTGATCATTCGGTCACGCAGCTCCCGTTTCAGCACCTTTCCGGTCGGGCCGATCGGCAGCTCGGCGACGATCCGCACCTCGTCGGGCGTCCACCACTTGGCGACCCGTTCGGCCACGTGGGCCTTCAGCACCTCGGGCTCGACGCTGTGGCCCGGACGCAGCACCACCAGCAGCAACGGCCGCTCGTCCCACTTGGGATGCGGCACCCCGATCGCGGCGGCCATGGCGACGGCCGGATGGGAGGACACCGCATCCTCCAGGTCGAGGGTCGAGATCCACTCGCCGCCCGACTTGATGACATCCTTGGCGCGGTCGGTCAGGCGCAGATAGCCCTCGGTGTCGATGGTGGCGATGTCGCCGGTGTCGAACCAGCCGTCATCCAGGAAGACCTGCGCGCCCTCGTTCTTGAAATAGGCCGAGGACACCCAAGGTCCCCGCACTTGCAAGGCGCCGACGCTGGCCCCGTCGCGCGGCTGGACGCTCCCGTCGTCGCCCATGATCCGCATCTCGACGCCCCAGAGGCCCCGCCCCTGCTTCAGCTTGCGGGCGTAGGCGGCGTCCTCGTCCTCGCCGGCATGGGTCGCCAGCGGGGTGTTGATGACGCCCATCGGGCTGGTCTCGGTCATCCCCCAGATCTGGCGGACGGTGGCGCCGAGTTGGTCCTCCACCCGGCGCATCAGGGCCGCGGTCGGCGCCGAGCCGCCAATGGCGACGTTGCGCACCGAGGTCAGCTTCTGGCCGGTCTGGTCGAGGTGATCGAGCACCCCGACCCAGATGGTCGGCACGCCCAAGAGGAAGCTCGCCTGTTCGGCCACCGCCAGCTCGCAGATCGACGGCCCGTCCAGTTGCCGACCCGGCAGCACCAGCTTGGCCCCGACCAGCGGGGCCGCATAGGGCGTGCACCAGGCGTTGGCGTGATACATCTGGGCGCAGGGCAGGACGGTGTCGCGGGCCGAGAGGTCGAAGGCGTCCGGCTGGACCAGGGCCATGGCGTGCAGCACCGTCGAGCGGTGGCTGTAGAGCACGCCCTTCGGATTGCCGGTCGTGCCGGAGGTGTAGCAGAGCCCCGAGGCCTGGCGCTCGTCGAGCTCGGGCCAGGTGAACTGCGGCGAATGCGCCGCGATCAGCTCCTCATAGACCAGCGTCCCGGCCGGCGCCTGCGCCGGCAGGTGCGCGCGGTCGGTCATCGCCACATAGGTCTTCACGGTCGAGAGCTTGGGGGCCAGCTCGCCGACCAGTTCGCCGAAGCTGATATCGAACAGCAAGAGGCTGTCCTCGGCGTGGTTGGCCACCCAGGCGATCTGGTCCGGATGCAGGCGCGGATTGATCGTGTGCAGGATCGCCCCGATGCCGGAGACCGCATAGTAGAGCTCGAAATGGCGATGGGTGCTCCAGGCCAGGGTGGCGACCCGGTCGCCGGGCTTCACGCCCAGATCGATCAGCGCATTGGCCATCTGCTTGGCCCGCGCCAGCGCGTCCTTGTAGCCATAGCGGTGAATCGGCCCTTCGACCGTGCGGGTCACGACCTCCCGATCGCCGTGATAGGCCGCCGCGTATTCGAGGATCGAGGGCAGGTTCAGCGCCCGGTCCATCATCAGGGCCAGCATCGCAGGCTCCTCCCTTATCGTTGTTCAGATGAGGGTAGGACGCGGCCGGCACGGGCGCTAGGGCCGACGCGGCTCAGGCCGCCATGCGGGCCTTGAAGACCCCATCGGGAAGCTCCGATGCGCGGCTGGGATGGACGAAGAAGTAGTCTTTCCAGGGCAGGTCGGTGTCGACCGTCGTGCGCTCCTCCAGCCGGTCGCCGTTCAGCGCGAACATGCGGTAGCCACGGGACAGGAACACGTCGAGCACGGCCTCGGCCGAACTTTCGAAGCGGGTCTCCAGCATGACCGGGTGGATCTCGATCTGCACATGGGGCCGGTCGCGGTCGATCAGGCGCTCGGCGCCCTTCAGCGCCCTTTGTTCGCCGCCCTCGATGTCCATGCGGATGAAGTCGATGCGCTTGAGGCCGTGGCTCTCGCAATATCCGTCCAGGGTGACCACCGGGGTCGGCTGGATCTCGACACCGCTGTCCTCAAGGTCGGGCCGCACCTGGCCGACCGGGGCCTCGCTGGCGACATAGGCGAAGGCCCGCCCCATGCGGCCGGAGGTCTTTTTCGGGGTCACCAGCAGCAGTTGGCCGGCCTTGTCGGAGACCGCGGCGTGGACCGGCGTCACCTGGCCGGCGATGCCGTGCCAGGCCAGGCAGACCTTCAGGACCTCGAAGGTGAAGGCGGAGGGTTCGAAGGCGTGAATCTGCGCAGCCGGCGCGACCTGGGTGACGACATAGGCGTGGCGCCCATCGCTGGCGCCCACGTGCAGGCACATCGGCGAACCGGCGAGCAGGTCGGCGAGATAAGGGGTCTCAGGCTCGTGCTTCGCCCACCTCTTATTGCGACGCCAAGCGCGGAAAGCGTGACCGAGCACGCGTATCGAGGGCATGGTTACCACCTTGTAGGTCGCCTCTTTACGCCGCGTCGCGTGTGACCGTCATCATGTAGTTGATGTCGCAGTCCGATGACCTCGACCAACGCCGCAACAAGGGGTCGTAGACGACGCCGAACGGCCCCTGCATCGCGACGGGCTCGTCGGCCAGGAAGCTCCGAAGTTCTTCGGGCTTCAGGAACTTGGTCCAGTCGTGGGTCCCGGCCGGAACCCAGCGCAGGACGTACTCGGCCCCGACCTTGGCCAGGGCGAAAGCCTTCAGCGTCCGGTTCAGGGTCGCCACGATCATCAACCCGCCGGGCGCCAACAGCCGCGCGCAGCTGCGCAGGTATGCGCCGGGATCGGCCACGTGCTCGATCACCTCCATGTTGAGGATCACGTCGAAGGGCGCCTCGCCCCCCGCCAGCAGGTCCTCGGCCGTCGAGGCGCGGTAGTCGATGGAGAGCCCCTGCTCGGCCGCGTGCGTGCTGGCGGTGCCGATGTTGCGCTCCGAGGCGTCGACGCCCGTCACTTGGAAGCCGAGCCGCGTCATCGGCTCGCAGAGCAGCCCGCCTCCGCAGCCGATGTCGAGCAGCCGCAACCCCTCGAACGGGCGCAGCGACTTGGCGTCGCGGCCGAACCGCACCTGGACCTGCTCGCGTATGAACGACAGGCGGGTCGGGTTGAACTTGTGCAACGGGGCGAACTTGCCCTTGGGATCCCACCATTCGGCGGCGATGCGGGAGAAACGTTCGACCTCTTCCGGGTCGATGGAGGATGCGGCGGCGGCGGACATGGGGCTCTTTTCCTCCTGCCGGACGATTAGCGCCAGCCCCTATGCGATCAGCGGCGTTCGACGGGCGACATCTTGCCGGCGCGCGACGTTTTTCCGCCTTCGAAAGGCAGACATTGCCCCCCAACGCTCCCGCCGCTATTAGGCGCAGCCTTCCCTCTCAAGCGGAGCTCTTGCGCTGTCTCGGCTAGTGATGAAATTCGGCGGCACTTCGGTGGCCGACCTAGAACGTATCCGGCGTGTTGGCCGGCTCGTGGCCGCGGAGGTCGCGGCCGGACACCAGGTGTGCGTGGTGGTTTCGGCCATGTCGGGCAAGACCAATGAACTGGTCGCCTGGACCGACGGCGCCGGCCCCGCCGCGCAAGGCATTGCGCCCTCAGATGATGAATACGACACCGTTGTCGCCTCGGGCGAACAGGTGACGGCCGGCCTGTTGGCCATGACCCTGCGCAATATGGGCCTGCCCGCCAAGTCGTGGCTGGGATGGCAGATCCCGATCATCGCCGACGAGGCCCATGGCCGCGCCCGCATCGACGACATTCCGCCCGAGAAGCTGTCGGCGGCGCTGGACGCTGGTGAGATCGCGGTGATCGCGGGCTTCCAGGGCGTGACTCGCGACGGCCGCATCGCCACGCTCGGCCGCGGTGGCTCCGACACCAGCGCCGTGGCGATCGCCGCGGCGGTGAAGGCGGTCCGTTGCGACATCTACACCGACGTGGACGGGGTCTACACCACCGACCCGCGTATCGAGAGCAAGGCCCGCAAGCTCAACAAGATCTCCTACGAGGAGATGCTCGAGATGGCGTCCCTGGGCGCCAAGGTTCTTCAAACCCGCTCGGTCGAACTGGCGATGGCCCAGAACGTTCCGCTGCGGGTGCTGTCCAGTTTTGTCGAGCCCGGCGAAGCGCCCGGCCAAGGCACCATCGTGTGCGACGAGGAAGAGATCATGGAAAAGCGGATCGTGAGCGGCGTCGCCTACAGCCGCGACGAAGCGAAGATCAGCCTTTTCGGCCTGCCCGACCATCCGGGCGTGTCGTCGGAGATCTTCGGCGCCCTGGCCGACGCCAATGTGAACGTGGACATGATCGTCCAGAGCCACGCGCGAACGGCCGACACTGCGAATATGGAGTTCACGGTCGGCAAGCGTGACGCGGCCCGCGCGGTCGAGATCGTCCGCGCCGCCCAGCCGCAGATCGGCTTCGACGACGTGGCCGTGAACGAAGACGTGGCCAAGGTCTCGGTCATCGGCGTCGGCATGCGCAGCCATACGGGCGTGGCCAAGACCATGTTCCAGTCCCTGGCCGAGAAGGGCGTCAACATCCAGGTCATCTCGACCAGCGAGATCAAGATCAGCGTGCTGATCGACGCGGCCTATACCGAGCTGGCCGTCCGCGCCCTGCACGCGGGCTTTGGTCTCGACCAGCTCTAAGGATTGATCCGCAGGAGCACCCGCCCCTGCTTGCCGCGGACGGCGAACCGGTCAAAGGCCGCGTTCGCCTCCGCCAGATCATGGACGCTGTCGACCGCCGCCCGCATCGCGCCGGTGGCGTGAAGCTCGATCAGCCGCGCCAGCTTCGCTGGATTTGACCGCAGCATCATCAGATAGCCGACACGCTTCGATGAGAACGCGGACCTGACGAAACCGCCGAGGTCGGCGGTGGGATTGGTCGTCACGTACATTCCACCCGCCGCGAGATACGGCACGGCCGCCCGAAACGACGACTTGGCCGGCGTATCGATCACCAGATCGAAGCGGTCGCCGCTGCGGTAGAGCGGTTCGCTCTCATAGGGCCTGATCTGCGAGGCGCCCTGCGAGCTGACCCATTCGCCATTGGCCGCCGAACAGACCGCGCTCACCTCCGCGCCCTGGCTGCTCGCCAGTTGGACGCCGTAGACCCCGACCCCGCCCGCCGCGCCGATCACCAGGCATCGCTGGCCAGGGCGCAGGGGCTTCAGCCGCTCGAGGATCTCGATGGCCGTCAGGCCCATCACCACCAGCGCCGCCGCATCCTCGTCGCCGAGCTGCGCCGGGACCACCTGCAGGTCGTTCTCGTCGATGCAGGCGTAGTCGGCATGGGTGCGCGGTCCGTTCAGCACATGGCTGTAACCGATCACGCGATCACCGGAGCGGATGCGGCGGCCGTCGCTGTGGGCGACGCCGACAAACTCAAAGCCGGTCACCGCCGGTCCGGCCCGGCGGAACGCCTTCACCTGCGGCCTCCAGCCCCCGGACCTGACCTGGACGTCCATTTCGTTGACCGCCGAGACCTTCATCTGAACCAGGACCTGACCCGGCTTCGGCGCCGGGACCGCGACCTCGACCACCTCCATCCGCCCATCGGGCGCGAGGGTCAGGGCCCGCATGACGTGGGTCATTGCAAAGCCTCCGATCCGACGCTGACCCCGAACGCCTCGAAGCGAGCCATGGCGGCGCGCGCGTCCAGGAAGCTCTCGGGGAACTTCAGCCCGGCCGTCGTCGGCGGGCCGCCATCGAGGCCCAGAATACGCTCGACCGCGACCAGCACACCAAGCGCCGTCAGGTGCGCCTGGCCGCGTGGATCAGATAGAACCGTGCGACGGGTCTCCACCTGCCCGCCCTCGACCTGCCCGGTGATGTCGATGAAGAGGTCGTGGGACGCGGAACCGCCCGCCTGGGTTCCGCGTGACTCGCCGGTCCCCAGATCGAAGCGGACATTGGGCGCGCCTGTGGTGATGGCCAGGCCAGGGACGTCCAAAACCCCCATCGGCATGGCGTCGAAGGCCGTTTGGCCGCGACGCGCCACCTGCCGACCGTTCACCTCGGCGTCCACCGAGGCCCACAGCCCGTCGCTGCGGATCAGGGCGCGGCCGACGAAGCCCGTGCTGTCGCCCATAGTCATCGGGCCGATGGGATCGGCGTAGTCGTAGAGCGCCGCCAGATCGATCCGGTCGACCCGCGTAAACAACGCCGCCGCAACCTGCGCCGCCAAGGTGAGCACGCCGGCCTGCCAATGGCCGAGCATCAGCACTGGACGCGCGGCGAAGGCGCCGGCCGCGACCGCGACGGGCGACATGGTGTCGGCGGTGCGGGTGACGCCGATATGAGCGGCCCCCGACCTCAAGGCGCCGAGCAGCAGGCCTTCGCGCGGGTCCTGCAAGGCCGCGACGACCAGATCGACCGGCCCGATCGCCGTCAGGTCGGCGTCGGGATCGGCGACGTCGAGCCGGGCGGTCTTCGCGCCCAGCTCCTTCGCCAGCGCTTCGCCGTCCGCCGGACGTCGGCCCGCCAGGATCAGTTCGACGTCATGGCCGGCCGCGCGGATATGGCGAGCGACCAGCCCGCCGACCAGGCCATAGCCGCCGGCGATCAGGATGCGCGGGCTCACAGCGCCACCGCCATGCGGTACTCGCTGGGGAAGGCGTGGTCACGCGACAGGTCCGGCGAGCGAGTCTCCGTCAGGATGCGCAGGCCGTTGGCCTGGTAGAAGCCGACCGCCGGGTTGTCGGCCAGGACGTCCAGCTGCAGTTCGCGGTAGCCGTCCGCCTTGGCTCGCGTGATCGCCGCCTGCAGCAATTGCCGGCCGCCCCCCTTGCCGCGATGGCGTTCGGGCGTGGACAGCGCGTGCAGGTAATAGACGTCTTCCGGGACGTGGGCGTTCAGATAGCTCGCCTGCTCGGCGCGCTCGGCCAGGCCCTTCAGCTCCTCGAACGACACCACGCCCTGGGCGATCAGATCGCCGGCCAGGGCCACCAGATTGTCCTTGAAGACGTAGAAGTTCGGCCCGGCGAAGCCGAGTTCCAGGCCCAGCAGTTCATCGCCATCGGTGGCCAGCGTGGCGGCCGAGGCCGCGAACAGGGTGTCGGGCACGGTCCACGAGGCGGCGACCATGCGTTCCAGCAGCCCTCCGCCGCCGAACTGATAATCGTAGCTGACGGGCCCGGTGGCCCGGATCAGTCCTGCGATGAGCGGGGCGAAGCGCGCCGCGTCATCGGGGGTCGCCTTGGAAACTTGAATCGACTTGGCTGTCATGAACGCCTCCGCTAGAACCGTCGCTATATTACGATCTGTAAGTTACGATTGGTAACATACGCAGAGCGATCGGTCGGTCAAGCGCCTTCGTGACGTGCGGCCTCGACGGGGAAAGGATGCTCGTGTCGGCCAAGCGGATGCCCAAGGAGCAGCGGCGGATCCAGTTGCTGGAGACCGCCTCGGCGATCGTGCGCTCGCAAGGCACTGACGCCCTGACCCTGGCCTATCTGGCCGAGCAGGCCGGCGTCACCAAACCCATCGCCTATGAGCATTTCGGCACGCGGGCCGGCCTGTTGATCGCGCTCTACCGCCACTATGACGCCCGCCAGGCCCAGGCGGCGCAGGCGGCCATCGCCGCGCGCGCCGAGACCCTGGAGGATGTGGTCGCCATCGTCAGCGCGGCTTATGTCGATTGCGTGCTCTCGGCCGGCCCGGAGTTCGGCGCCATCGCCGCGGCGCTGTCGGCCACCGAGGAGATGGAGGACTTCCGTCAAACGCTGCGGGACGGCTATGTCGACCTCTATCGCGAGGCGCTGTCGCCGTTCGTCGACCTGCCAGGCCCTGAAGGGCGGGCGGTCCTGCTGGGCTTGATCGGCGCGGCCGACGCCCTGTCGCAGGCCGCCGCCGTCCAGCGCCTGTCGCGCGCAGAGGCGACCATCGCCCTGACCCAGATCATGTTGGGCGCGCTGTCACGCCGGGGTTAAGCGCTGGACGGTGAGCCGCCAGGCGGTCCAGACGCCCAGCATCGCGATCGGCAGGATCGAGGCGAACACCCACAGCCCCGCCGCCTTGGCGGTCACCTCCGTCAGGCCGCCGGAGAAGCCCACCAGATTGGCGACCGCGCCCGCCGCCGCCGCCCCAACGGCCGAACCTGTCAGCCTGACCGTGGTCATGGCCGCCGCCCCGATGGCGCGCTCCTCCATCGGCAGGGCCGCCAGGATGCGCTGGCTCATGAACGCCCAGGAGAGGCCAAAGCCGCCGCCCAGGAACAGGCCCGCGATGATCACGCCCCAGACCGAGCCGGTGGGGAAGACGAGCGCGCTGAACAACACGCCCAGGGTCGCCACCACGGCGCCGAGCCGGATCATCCGCACCGGCCAGGCGCCGGTCAGGTGGGCGACCAGCAGCCCCATGACCGTCCAGGCCGCCGCCTCGCCGGCGATCACATAGCCCGCCGAGAGCGCTGAGAACCCGGCCAGGGTCTGGAGGATCGCCGGGCCATAGATCGAAAAGCCCATGGAGGCGGTGGTCAGCAGGAACATGGTGGCGAAGCCGGACCCGGCGATGGTCTTCAGGCTCCCCGATCCCTTCGGCAGCAGCCGCACGTTTGAGCGGCCATCCAGCCAGACCATGGCCGCCAGCAAGATGATCCCGACCGCCGTCAGGGCCAGCGACCCGGCGAAGTTATGGGCGATGTCGGCCAGGCCGATGGCCGAAACCCCCAGGGCGATCAGGCCAAGCTGGGGCCACGCCACCTTGCTGGAGCCCTCGCCGTCCTCGCCGCTCGGCAACAGGGCCCAGGCCGCCCAGGCCACGCCCAGCGCCTGGATCGCGAACAGCCAGAACACCCAGCGCCAGGCGCCCAGGTCGGCGAAGATCCCGCCGATCAACGGCCCCAGCAGGCTGGCCACGCCCCAGATCGCGGTGACGGACGCATAGACCCGCGGCAACAGGCGGTCGGGGAACAGCAGGCCGATGGCCACCGAGCAGAACCCGACCACCCAGCCGCCGCCCATGCCCTGCAGCAGGCGTCCGATCAGAAAGCTCCAGATGTCGGGGCCGGCGGCGCTGAGCGCGCAGCCGACCGCATAGAGCAGGGCCGCGGCCGCCGTCGCGCGGCGCAGGCCAAAGCGCAGCGCCAGCAGGCCTGAACTGGCGCCGGCCAGCACCGAGCCCAGCAGGAAGCCCGCCGTGGCCCATCCGAAATAGGCGTAACCGCCCAGGTCTGCGCCGACGCTGGGCATGATCGTGGCGGTGACCAGGGAGTCGGCGGCGCTGATCCAAACCCCAAGACAGATCAGGATGAAGCGCGGCAGGCGGCCGTCCGCCATCACGTCGGCCCAACTTCCATCCGCCTTGGTTGCGCCCGCCATTTGACAATCCCTTACTTTACTTATTCCGAGCTAGACCCGGCCGGCGGATTTTGCAATCATCCATTTGTCAAATGCGCACCACATCCGATCAAATCCTCCTGCTGCTCAAGAGCAAGGGACCGGCCCAGACCAAGGCGCTCGCCGAGGCCGTGGGTGTCACCCGCCAGGCCGCCCGCCTGCAAATGGAAAAGCTCGCGGCCGAGGGCCTGGTCGAGCACGTCACCGAACGAATGGGCGTCGGACGGCCCCGCCGCTCCTGGTCACTGACCGCCCTGGGGAACGGGCGCTTTCCCGACACCCACGCCCAGATGACGCTCGAACTGATCGAGGCGATCCGCGGCGAGTTCGGCGACGAGGGCATGGACCGGCTGGTTAAGCGCCGCGAGCAGGCGACGCAGGTCGGCTACCGCAAGGCGCTGGACGGCGCGGCGAGCCTGGAGGAGCGGCTTGATCGCCTGGCCCAGGTCCGCGCCGCCGAGGGCTACATGGCCGAATGGAGCCGGCGCGAGGACGGCGCCTATCTGCTGATCGAGAACCACTGCCCGATCTGCGCCGCGGCCAGCGCCTGCCAGGGCTTCTGCCGTTCGGAGCTGACCCTGTTCGAGACCATGCTGGCCCCGGCCCGGGTCGAACGCGCCGAACATATCCTCGCGGGCGCCCGGCGCTGCGCCTATCTGGTGACGCCCTAGCCGCGCCCGGGCGCCGGCAGCTGGAACTGCGGCGACCAGTGGGTGGCCGTGCCCGACACCACGTACCAAGTGATGAACAGCGCGCAGATCAGCGCGCCGGGAACGTGGCTGCCGGTCCGCCGATAGGTGAACACCGCGATCAGCCCGACCACCGCCAGCAGCGGCACGAACTGGATGCCGACAATGGTGTTCAGCGGCTCGCTCGGGATGGCCAGCCGGCCGGTGACGAACAGGCTGGCGTACTGCACCGCCAGCAGCACCACGAAGCCCAGGCACATGGCCGCCATCCCCGCCGCGTACTGGACCATCCGCCCCTCCCCCTTCACCGCGAGATTGGCGTGCAGGGCGTGCAGCGCGACCAGGAAGAAGGCCGTCCAGAGCGGCAGATAGGCCAGCGCATAGCCAAGGTGCAGTGCGTCCAACGGCTTCAGGCCCAGGACCCAGAACCGGTAGTCGACATGGAGAAACTGATCGACGATGTGGAGCGAGAGATAGCCCACGCCCGCCACCAACAGCGCGATCGCGGCCGACCGGAGCCAGTCGGTCTTCACGCTCGGCCTGGCGCTCTTCAGCACCAAGCCCAGCAGCAGGGTGAGCACGGCGTTGAGCAGCGCCCAGACCAGCAGCTGATTGGTGATCCACTGCGGGAAAAACGCCATCGGGAGGAACAGCATCCCGAGCTTCATGAACGGGAAGAAGGTGATCGCCGGCAGCGCCGCGGTCAGCACGAAGGCCAACCACCACCGCCCGCCGCGCCGCTCGGCCGCGGGCTCGGCGGGGTGAGCCAGGGCCCGGAACCATGGCGCCGACAGCAGCAGTTGGAAGGTCGCCAGCATCAAGATCACCAGCCCGGCGAAACCGATCAGCGTGCCGACCTCCTTCCAGATCCAGATCTGCTGGGTGGGCGGCAGGGGATTGGCCTCGCCGTCCAGGGTCTTCTGGAACCAGTCGACGGCGGGCGCGACCCCGGCGACCGAGAAATGCTCGGCGGGATGGGTGACCGGCGGCACGTACAGCACCCGGGCCGATCCGGCGGCGACATCACCATAGACCTGGCCGGGCACGACCGGGCCCGAGGTCCTGAACAAAGCCTGCAGCGCCTTGGATTTCGGGACGTCGACGCCCTTCTCCACCTGCCACATCAGCTCGGCGAACTCGTCATAGCCGCCGAAGACGATCGCCAGATTGCGCAGGTCGGCCTTGGCGGCCGAGCCGAACACCGCCCCGATGGCCGGGGTCGAGCCCTCCAGCACCACCGACTTGTAGCCCGCCGGGTCGGAAGCCGCCGCGCCGACCACCGGGCCGCCGCCCAGGCTGTGGCCTTCCAGACCGATATTGGCCTTGTCCACCTGGGGCAGGCTTTTGAGGTAACGCAGGGCCGCCGGGCCGCCGAAGTCGTTGGTCCCGACGATGCCGGTCGAACCGCCGTGCCCCGACATGTCCATCGCCAGGACCACGAAGCCGCGCCGCGCCAGTTCGATGGCGAAGGCCGACTGCATCTCGCGGGTGTTGATATAGCCGTGACTGACCAGCACGGCCGGCGCCGGCCTGGCCGCGCTCGCGCCGGGCGGGGTGTAGACCAGCGCCGAGAGGGTGGTCCCCTTGTCACCCGCAAACCGCACGTCCTGCACGGTGACGCCGCCGGAGGTCTGAACGACATGGGCCAGCAGCGACCCTGCCAGGATCACCGCCCAGCCGAGCGCGAACGCAAGCCAGCTCTTCCGCATCGCCGCCTCCCCAGACGAACCACGTTATTTCAACACTATGAGGCCATGTTGGGCGCTACGCCAGAGCTTGGCCGACGCGCGCAAATGCGCAGAAATTGCGCACTTGCGTCAGAAACGCCGGAGGAAATTCCACAGTGACGCTCACAAAAACTTGGGGTCGCCTTTTCGTCTCCGTTCCGACGTTCAAAGCTGCTACGAGGCGGAAAAGGACAGGGAGAGCAACCGACTGATGGCCATGCAGGGTGTCGCCATTCGGGGACAACGCAGTCTGCTTCGGCAGATTCGTGAGGCGCTTGCTTCAGGCGGGCCGGCGCAAACGCGCCTGGACAGCGTAGTGCGCATCATCGCCCGCTCGATGGTCGCCGAAGTCTGCTCGCTCTACATGCTCCGGGAACGCGGCGACATGGAGCTGTTCGCCACCGAAGGTCTGGATCCCGACGCCGTCCACGTCACCCGGATGAAGCCGGGCGAAGGCCTGGTCGGCGAGATCATGCGCCTGGGCCGGCCGCTGAACCTGTCGGACGCGCCGAACCACCCGGCCTTCTCCTACCGCCCCGAAACCGGCGAAGATCCCTTCCACGCCTTCATGGGCGTGCCGCTGCTGCGCGGCGGCCGCGCCATCGGCGTGCTGGTGGTCCAGAACCGCACCGAGCGCGGCTATACCGACGACGAGGTCGAGGACCTGCAGATCGTCGCCATGGTGCTGGCCGAGATGGTCGCCGGCAGCGAGCTGGAAGGCGAACTCAAGGGCGTCGAGATCGCGCCCCACCGGCCCGAGCGGCTGATCGGCTCGAAGTTCGCCGACGGCCTGGCCCTCGGCGTCGCCGTCCTGCACGAGCCGCCGGTCGCCCCCTCTCAGCTGCTGGCCGAGGACGTCGTCGCCGAAGAGGCCAAGCTCAAGACCGCCATCCAGGGACTCCAGGCCCAGATCGACGAGATGCTGGAGGGCCAGCACGGCCTGGTCGACGCCTCCTACGAGGTGCTCGACACCTATCGGATGTTCGCCCACGACCGCGGCTGGAACCGGTCGCTGGAGGACGCCGTCCGCAACGGCCTGACCGCCGAGGCGGCGGTCGAACGGGTTCGCTCCGAACACCGCGCCCGCCTGGGCCAGGCCCGCGATCCCTACCTGCGCGAGCGGCTGCACGACTTCGAGGACCTGGCCGACCGGCTGCTGCGTCACCTCTCCGGCGACGGGCACGTGGCGCGCGAACTGCCGCAGAACGCCATCCTGATCGCCCGCAACCTCGGCCCCGCCGACCTGCTGGAATACGACCGCACCAAGCTGGCCGGCCTGCTGCTGGAAGAAGGCTCTTCGGCCAGCCACGCGGCCATCGTCGCCCGCGCCCTGGACATCCCCTGCGTCGGCCGCCTGCCTGGCCTGCGCGACCGGGTGTCGGAAGGCGACCCCGTGATCGTCGACGCCGAGACCGGCGAAGCCTATCTGCGCCCGCGCCCCGACGTGGTGAAGGCGCTGCAGGCCCGGCTGGAAGTCCGCCTCCAGCGCCGCGCCGAGTTCGCCAAGCTGCGCGACACGCCCGCCTTCACTCGCGACGGCGCCAAGATCACCCTGCTGATGAACGCCGGCCTCGACGTCGATCTCGACATCCTGGGCGAGACCGGAGCCGAGGGCATCGGCCTGTTCCGCACCGAGTTCCAGTTCATGGTCGCCGAGGAGATGCCGCGCTTCAACGCCCAGGCTGCGCTCTATGGCCGGGTGATGGACGCCGCCGGCGACCGGCCCGTCACCTTCCGCACGCTCGATCTCGGCGGCGACAAGGTGCTGCCCTACATGGAGGCCGAGCGCGAGGAGAACCCCGCCCTCGGCTGGCGCGCCATCCGCATGGGCCTGGACCGCCCGGCCCTGCTGCGCCTGCAACTGCGCGCCCTGATCGCCGCGGCTCGCGGGCGGGCGCTGCGCATCATGTTTCCGCTGGTGGCCAGCGTGGACGAGTTCCGCGCCGCCCGCGCCCTGGTCGACCACGAGGTCGCCTGGGCCCAGCGCCGCGGACGCCCCGCCCCCTCGCGCCTCGACGTCGGCGCGATGATCGAGGCGCCGTCGCTGATCTGGCACCTGGACGCCCTGCTGCCGATGACCGACTTCGTCAGCGTCGGCACCAACGACCTGATGCAGTACCTGTTCGCCGCCGACCGGGGAAACCCGCGCGTGGCCGACCGTTACGACTTCCTGTCGCCTCCGGCCCTGCGGGCGTTGGAGACGATCCAGAAGGCCTGCGAGGAATCCGGAACGCCGGTCTCGGTCTGCGGCGAGATGGCCGGCAGACCGCTGGAGGCCTTCGTCCTGGTGGCGCTGGGCTTCGACCGCCTGTCCATGCCGCCGGCCGGCGTCGGGCCGGTCAAGCAGATGGTGCTGTCCTGCGATCGCGAGGCGGCTCGGCGCGGGGTTCAGACCCTGATCCGCGGCTCGGCGGGAACAATCCGCAACGAGATCGAGACGCTCGCGCGCAAATTGTATCTGGCGATCTAGAATTCGCGCTGCGAAGGACCAGGGCCACGCGGCCCGCGTCTGATTAACGCATTGAATTCCGACGCCTAGAATGATATTTACAATGGAATATTAAGACCTAGACAGTAACGTTGGCGGCACGTGGTTTCGCCTTTAGATCGTAGCTTTAACAGGGGTGCCAGGTAGCCATGCCGCTTGATACTGGCGGGGTTACAAATCTGCATTTGAGGATGGACGGTGATCGCGAAGCGAACCGTCAAAACGCCCTCACGCCTAACCTGGATGCGGGCCCCGATATTGGCGCGGCTCTGAAAGCCGCCCGCGAGTTGCGCGGTCTGAACCTGCAAGATCTCGCCGACAACACGCGAATCCGCCGCAGTTACCTGGCGGCGATCGAAGAAATGCGGCTGGACGAGCTGCCGTCGCGCCCCTTCACCATCGGTTATATTCGCGCCTACGCCGTCGCGCTCGGCCTGGACGGCGAGGCCGCCGTCGAACGCTTCCGTCGCGAAGAGCCGCTGACCGACAACGCCCTGCGCGCGCCGATCGGCGTCAGCGAGAGCAAAGATCCCCGCCTGACCCTGATCGTCGGCGCCGGAATACTGGTGGTTGCGGCCATCATCCTTTGGAACATCGCGCAGCGCGCGATGAGCGAGGACGCTCCGCCACCCCACCGCGCGCCTGAATCAGCCTTGGCCAAGGCCAAGCTGGGCGCCCCGGCTGGTCCGGTGTCGCTCGGCGCGCCGCTGCCCGCGCCGGTCGAGTCGACGACGCCGGCCCCTTACGAAACCCCCGGCCTGGCGGCCGCGACCGCCGCCGACGGATCGTCCGACGCCGTGCTGGCCGCCAAGAAGCTGGCCGCGGCCAACCCGGTCACCGGCCCCGTGGAACCCACCCGGCCGCTGCCGCCGACCTTCATCCAAAAGGGCGCCATCTACGGCGCCGCGCCCCAATCCTCGGTCGTCACCTTGCAGGCTCTCAAGGGCAGCTCGCTGATCGTGCGCGGCAATGGCGGCGTGGTCTATTTCGCCCGGCAGCTGGCGGCGGGCGAAGCCTATCGGGTGCCGAACTTCGCCGGCCTGACCATCGACTCCACCGACGACCACGCGTTCCAGGTCTTCGTCGGCGGCCAGTCCAAGGGCCTGCTGCCCTCCCCCACCATCTCGGCGTCGAAGCTCACGGGCTGACCGCCCCGTGCGGTTGTCTTGCCCGCCCCCAGCGGCGAAGCTGCCTCCCAGTACAGTTGGGAGGCCAGAATCATGAGCGCGGGCAAAGACGGTATCGACCGGGAACTGGCCAACGCCGCCCAAGTCGCCTCCCCCTCCTATCGCCTGGCCGCTCTCGACCCCGACTTCCTGCTGGGCGATTCCATGCGCGGCGTCCGCTTCCTGCTGGAATTCTCCAAGGCCGACGAAGCCCTGCGCGCCTGGGGCGTGCGTTCGACCATCGTGGTGTTCGGCAGCGCCCGGGTCGGCGAGAACGGGAACGAGCGCCACGCCCGCTGGTACGCCGGGGCGCGTGAGTTCGGGCGCATCGCCTCGGAACGCGGCGGCGCGATCCTCAGCGGCGCCAAGCCCCGCGACAACGTGATCGCCACCGGCGGCGGGCCCGGCATCATGGAGGCGGCCAACCGTGGCGCGTCCGAGGCCGGAGCCCCCTCCATCGGCTTCAACATCACCCTGCCGCACGAGCAGTTCCCCAACCCCTATTCGACGCCGGAGCTGACCTTCCGCTTCCACTATTTCGGCATGCGCAAGATGCACCTGGCGATGCGCGCCAACGCCCTGGTGGTGTTCCCCGGCGGCTTTGGCACCCTGGACGAGCTGTTCGAGATCCTAACCCTGCGCCAGGCCGGCAAGGCGCCGCCGATTCCGGTCGTGCTGTTCGACGAGACCTATTGGCGCTCGGTGATCAATTTCGACACCCTGGTCGCCGAAGGCATGATCAACCCCGGCGACCTCGACCTCTTCCAGTTCGCCGAGAACGCCGAGGCGGTCTGGGAGGCGCTGCTGGCCGGCGGGCTCAAGCCCGGCGAGGACATCACCTAGGGCGAACGGCCCCCTCGCGTTTTGCCGCGAGAGGCCCTATTTTCTCAGGCTATGAGCGTCCAAGATCATACCCACCTCCGCCCCTGGCGCGCCATCGACCGGCGAACCTCGCGCAAGATCCGCGTCGGCAATGTGGAGGTCGGCGGCGACGCCCCGATCACGGTCCAGTCGATGACCAACACGCTGACGGCCGACGCCGCGGCGACCATCGACCAGATCCGCCAACTGGAAGAGGCCGGCGCCGACATCGTGCGGGTCTCTTGCCCCGACGAGGACTCCACCGCCGCGTTCAAGACCATCGCCCGGGAGTCCAAGGTCCCGCTCGTGGCGGACATCCACTTCCACTACAAGCGCGGCATCGAGGCGGCCAAGGCCGGCGCGGCCTGCCTGCGGATCAATCCGGGCAATATCGGCCGGCCCGACCGGGTGCGTGAAGTGATCCAGGCCGCCCGCGACTACGGCTGCTCGATGCGGATCGGCGTCAACGCCGGCAGCCTCGAACCCCACCTGCTGGAAAAGTACGGCGAGCCCTGCCCCGCCGCCATGGTCGAGAGCGCGCTCGATCACGCCCGCATCCTCCAAGACAACGACTTCCACGAGTTCAAGATCAGCGTGAAGGCCTCCGACGTCTTCATGACCGTGGCCGCCTATCAGCAGCTGGCCGAGGCCATCGATTGCCCGCTGCATGTGGGCGTCACCGAGGCCGGCGCCCTGCGCAACGGCACGGTGAAGTCGGCGATCGGCATGGGCTCGCTGCTCTGGGCCGGGATCGGCGACACCATCCGGGTCAGCCTGGCGGCCGATCCGGTCGAGGAGATCAAGGTCGGCTTCGATATCCTGAAGTCGCTGGGTCTGCGCCATCGCGGCGTGAACATCATCGCCTGCCCCTCCTGCGCGCGGCAGGGCTTCAATGTCATCCAGACCGTGGAGACCTTGGAAGCCCGGCTGGCGCACATCTCCATGCCCATGAGCCTGTCGATCATCGGCTGCGTCGTGAACGGCCCGGGCGAAGCGCTGATGACCGATGTCGGCTTCACCGGCGGCGGCAAGGGCGCGGGCATGGTCTATCTGGCCGGCAAGGCCCATCACAAGATGGACAACGAGCGCATGGTCGAGCACATCGTCGAACTGGTCGAGGCCAAGGCGGCCGAACTTGCCAAGGCCGAGAACGCGACCCTGGCGGCGGCGGAATAATTCTCCCGTCGCGCGAACGGCGGTTCACCGACTGTTACCCTCAGACGAATTAACCTAGGCCTCGGCCATCCTTCCCCCGAGGTGTTGTCGTGACCACGCTCCCCCCGTCGACTGACAATCGTCGCGCCATCGTGCGCATCGTCGGATACGAAATCGTGCGCATCGCGACCTCGATGGCCCGGATGCACGATGACGACATCATCGAGTACGTGATCTTCACGGCGATCTGGGTGCTCAACACCCAGCACCTGATCACCGACAAGCGATACGCTCAGCTGAAGAGCATCCCGCCAGACACCGCCAGGCGCCCGGTCACCATGGACGAACTGCGCCGCACCACGCCGATGCCGGACCACATCCTGGTCTCCTATGTCGAGCAGCTGGTCGAGAAGGGGATTGTCGAGCGTACCCCCCGCGGACTGGTGGTCCCCACCGCGGTCTTCACCCAGCCTGAAATGCTGGACGGCACCAACGAGCTGTACGGCCGCATGATGGCCATGGTCTCAACCATGCGCGGCGCGGGCTTCAGTTTCGGCGAGGAGCCTGAGCACCTCGCCCACGGGACGCATTGAGGACCATCTGTGAGTAGCCCGCCGCCTCCTGGAACCGACAACCGCCGCGCCGTGCTCCGCGCCGTCGTCTTTGAAGTGCTCAAGGCGCAGCGCTCGCTCGCAAAGCTGCACAATGGCGACATGTTCGCCCTGATGGTCTTCACCACCATCTGGAGCGCCAACGGCGAGCATCTGATCGGCGATCCCCGCTATGCCGGCCTGCGCGACATCGCCCCCGACAGCACCATCACCCCGATCACCGACGACCAGTTGCAACGCGCCCTGGGCGCGCCGCGCGACATGGTCGATCGCTACGTGAAGGCGTTCCTCGAGGATGGCTGGATCGAACGCGTTCCCGGCGGCCTCGCCGCCCCGAGAGCGGTGTTCACCTCGCCCGAGATGATGGACGCGGCTAACGAGGTCTATGACCGCATCATCGGCCTGGTCAGCGCCCTGCGCTTGGTCGGCTTTGGCCTAGGCGAAGAGCCGACGCCGTCCTGAGGGGCCGACCGCCTCGATTTCAAATTGAACTTTGTCAAAGATGACGCCCCCGTCACCTCTTGCGTCCTTCGCATACCCTTGGTTAGGTGCGCATCCAAAACCAGGGAGAAACACGATGTCCGCAGACGGCAACTGGAAGATCACCATTCAATCGCCGATGGGCGCTCAAGAGGTCGAGGCTTCGATCACCACCAGCGGCGACACCTTCACCGGCACGACCAGCGGCCGGATGGGCGAGCAAACCATCGAGGGTAAGGTCGCCGGCGACACCCTGACCTGGTCGAGCGCGATCAGCCAACCGATGCCGATGACGCTGGAGTTCTCCGCCACCGTGGCCGGCGACGCCATGACCGGCAACGTGAAGCTGGGCGCCTTCGGCAACGCCCCGCTGACCGGCGTTCGCGTCTAAGATACCTCGCGAAAGCGATGATGAAGGGCCCCCTCCTCGCGGAGGGGGCCTTTTTCGTTGCGCGTCTGGGCGTTTGGCAACGGCGCTCGGGACCGCTAGAGAGGCGTCCCCACATTCACCCGTGACTGGAATACCGTGCGTCTTCCCCAGGCCAGACTGGATCAGGTCCTAGACCGCTTCCGCGAGATCGAGGCGCGCATGGGCGCGGCCACGGACGGGGCGGAAATCGTTCGCCTGTCCAAGGAACACGCCGAGTTGAAGCCGGTGGCCGACGCCGTCATGGCGGTGGCCCGCGCGCGCGACGAACTGCCCGAGCTCGAAGAGATGGCCAAGGCCGGTGATCCGGAGATGGCGGCCATGGCGCAGGACGAACTGCAGGCGCTGAACGACCGGCTGCCCGGCCTCGAGCACGAGGTCGCCCTGCTGCTCGCGCCCAAGGACAAGGACGAGAACGCCTCGGCGATCCTGGAAGTCCGCGCCGGCACCGGCGGCGACGAGGCCGCCCTGTTCGCCGGCGACCTGTTCCGCATGTACCAGCGCTACGCCCAGACCCGCGGCTGGCGCGTCGAGATCGACTCGATCTCCGAGGGCGAAGTCGGCGGCTACAAGGAAATCATCGCCTCGATCACCGGCGACGGCGTGTTCGGCCGGCTGAAATTCGAGAGCGGCGTCCACCGGGTGCAGCGCGTGCCCGAGACCGAAGCCGGCGGCCGCATCCACACCTCGGCCGCCACCGTCGCGGTGCTGCCCGAGGTCGAGAACGTCGAGATCGAGATCCGCGACCAGGACCTGCGGATCGACACCTACCGCTCGTCCGGGGCCGGCGGCCAGCACGTCAACAAGACCGACTCCGCCGTGCGCATCACCCACCTTCCCACCGGGATCGTGGTCACCTCGTCGGAAAAGTCGCAGCACCAGAACCGGGCGCGGGCCATGAAGGTCCTGCAGGCCAGGCTCTATGACCAGCAGCGCGAAGCCCTCGACAGCGCCCGCGCCGACGCCCGCAAGAACCAGGTCGGCTCGGGCGATCGCTCCGAACGCATCCGCACCTACAACTTCCCGCAAGGCCGGGTGACCGATCACCGGATCAACCTGACGCTCTACAATCTGGCCAAGGTCATCGAGGGCGAAGGGCTGGACGACGTGATCAATCCGCTGATCGCCGAAGACCAGGCCGCCCGCCTCTCGGCGCTGGAAGACGAGTACAACTAGAGCGCTTTCCGGCGAAGTGAACGCCGGATCGACGCCAGAAAGCGCGACAAAGCAAAGACCTAGAGCGCAGCGCGCTTTAACGCCGGAGCGCCCTGCGGACGCGCTCGGCCTGACGGCGGCCGTCGTCGACCGCCCGCTCCTTGATCCTGGAAATGTCCAGATGGAAGGCCAGGCCCACGGTGTCGGCCATCGCCGCGCCACGCTCGCCCATCGGGGCCGCCGGACCGATCGTGGTGTCCAGCGCCGTCTGGTGCTCGATCTCTGCGTTCAGCTCGGCGCCGAGCAGCACGACCATCACCGAAAACCAGATCCACATCATGAATCCGATCACCGCCCCCAGCGAGCCATAGGTCACGTCGAAGTGGGCGACGTTGTTGACGTACCAGGAAAAGCCCAGCGACCCGCCCAGCCAGAAGCACGCCGCCATCACGCCGCCGACCGAGACCCACCGCCAGCGCGCCCTGGCCCGGCAAGGGGCCAGCCGATAGATCATCGAAAAGGCGGCCGCCGCCATCAGCAGCAGCACCAGCCACCGCAAAGGGATCCAGATGCTCGCCAGTTCGTGCAGGCCTAGCCGCTCGAAGACCAGGGGCGTGGCCACCAGGATGGCGCTCATCACCACCAGGAACACCAGCGCGCCGAAGGTGAAGCCGTAGGTCAGGGCGGTGCGCCGCACGAAGTGACGCTTTTCGGCCTCGTCGTAGGCGATGTTCAGACCATCGAAGAGCGCCTTCATCCCGGCGTTGGCCGACCAGACCGACAGCAGCAGGCTGATCAGAAAGGCCACCGACAACGTGGCTTGAGGCCGGCTGGCCAACCGCATCATCTGGTCGCCCACGATCCCGACCACCTCCTCGGGGAACACCGTGGCCATCTCCGCCAGCTGCTTCTGGACCGCGCCCACATCGGCGAAGATCCCGTAGAGCGAGACGAACACCCCGATGGCCGGAAACAGCGCCAGCAGGGTGTAGAAGGTGACGCCCCCGGCGACCGCGGGCAGCCGGTCGCGACCGATCTCCTGATAGGTTCGCCAGAGAATGTCCTTCCAGCCGATCGGTGGAATCCGATGCGGGCCGTGGGCCAGCCGGCCGCGGCCGGGCTCGGCGATATCGAAGGCCTCCGGCGTCGCCTCGGCCTGCACGCTGAGGCCAGGCTTGGGCTTCATGACGCTGCGCCGCCAGAGCTCGGTCATGGCGACCAGCCCAACCCAGGGCGCCGCACGCAGGAGGATCGGCCCTGCCACGCGAAGCCCCGACTTGATCGACCGTAGTGAAATCTCTGGTCGTCGCACGCTTCGCACACCTCAAACCGAGCTTCAAAAACCCGCCAGATCGGCGCCCGTTCCGGTGGTTGTAGCGCGCAAAGCCGAACGACGCCCCCTCGGGCTCGCCGCGCCGCCTATCAGGACATAAGCTGCTTGTCCCGCCCTCGAGCTTGCAGGTACCAGGGACCATGACCGGCCACATCGCTGCGCTCTATCGTCACCCCGTGAAGGGCTTCACGCCCGAGCGGCTGAATTTCGCCGACCTGACCGTCGGCGGTCCGTTCCCCTGCGACCGGATGTTCGCCGTCGAGAACGGCCCATCGGGCTTTGATCCGGCCGCGCCCGGCTTCATCTCAAAGCAGAAGTTCACCGTCCTGGCCGCGATCCCCGAGGTCGCCAAGGCCCGCACCGCCTATGACGAGGCCAGCGCCACCCTGACGGCGACCGCGCCTGGGCAAGCCGACTTTTCCGGCGTGCTCTCCCAGGACCCAGGCCGCGAGGCCTTCGCGGCCTGGCTGGCGCAACTGCTGGGCGAGGAGGCGAGCGGTCCCCTGCGGGTCGTCTCGGCCGACGGGCACCGGTTCATGGACCACCCGCTGGGTCATGTCTCGATCGTCAACCTGGCCAGCGTCCGCGACCTGGAAGCCAAGATCGGCCGCCCCGTCGACCCCTTGCGGTTCCGCGGCAACGTCCTGGTCGAGGGTTGGCCCGCCTGGGCCGAGAACGAGTGGAGCGGCCGCGAGCTGATGCTCGGCTTCGCCCGCGCCAAGGTGTTCAAGCCTATCGTCCGCTGCGCCGCGACCCACGTGGATCCGGTCACCGCCGAACGCGACATGGATGTTGTAAAGGCCCTGTTCGACAACTACGGCCACATGAACCTGGGCATCTATGTCCACGTTACCGATTCTGGACGGATCGCAGTCGGCGACGCCTGCACCGAGCCGTCGATGGAGCCCGCCGAATGAGCCTGACCCTGCTGCAAGCCTGGCAAACAGCCAAGAGCAGGCTGGAAGCCGCCGGGCTCGCCGGCCCGGTCATCGACGCCCGCCTGTTGGTGGAAGCCGCCGCCGACGCCACCCGCGCCGATATCGTCACCGATCCCTACCGGGCGCTGACGCCGGAGCAGGAAGAACGCCTCGGCGACTATCTGTCGCGCCGCGAGGCCCGTCAGCCGGTCAGCCACATCCTGGGCCGCAAGGGCTTCTGGAAGATCATGCTGTCGGTGACGCCCGACGTGCTGACGCCCCGCCCCGACACCGAGGTGATCGTCGACTACGTGCTGAAGAAATTCCCCGACGAGGCGGCCGCCTTCCAGATCCTGGACCTGGGCGTCGGGTCCGGCGCCATCGTCCTGTCGATCCTGGCCGAGCGGCCGAAGGCCAAGGGCCTGGCGACCGACATCTCCGACGAAGCCCTGGCCGTGGCCCGCGAGAACGCCGCCAACTTGGGGCTGGCCAACCAGATCGCCTTCGCCCGCGGCAATTGGACCGAGGGCCTGGCCGACGCCAGCTTCGACATCGTCGTCTCCAACCCGCCCTATATCGCCAGCGAGGTCATCGAGACCCTCGAGCCGGAGGTGAAGGATCACGAGCCGCGCCTGGCGCTCGACGGCGGGACCGACGGCCTGGACGCCTATCGCCACTTGGCCCCGGAGATCCTGCGGGTGCTGAAACCGGGCGGCATGTTCGCCGTGGAGATCGGCTACGATCAGAAGGATGCGGTCGAGGCCCTGTTCAACGAGGCCGGCGCCGACGACGTCTGGACCATCAAGGACTTGTCGACCCATGACCGCGTTGTGGTCGGTGTGAAAAACCCCTTGGAAACCGGCGACTGAATCGCTAAGTCTTTGTCCTGTCTCCACCCAATTCGCCGGTGCTAGAGGTTTTGGTCGCCCTGTAAATCAGGATGATCAGCCGGCCCGGCAGGCGCGCAGGCCAAGCGTGTCTCGCGCCTCAAGGTCCGGGCGGACGACGGGGAACACTTACGTCTTCAACATGGACTTACGGGCGATTGGCCCGACCAAGGCGAGAGGATAGACCGCGCGCTTACCGGCGAGACCGAAGCGGCGGCGGACACAAAGAATGAGAGATTTCAAGGGTATGAAGCGCCAGCGCGGCCGCAATCGTGGCGGCGGCGGTGGCGGCAAACCGCAGCAGCAAAACGCGAACCGGTCGTTCGATTCGAACGGTCCCGACGGCGTTAAGGTGCGCGGCAACGCCCAGCACGTTTTCGAGAAGTACCAGCAGCTGGCCCGCGACGCGTCGTCGGCCGGTGACCGGGTGCTCGCCGAGGGTTACCTGCAGCACGCCGAACACTATTTCCGCGTCGTGCGCGCCATGCAGCCGACCAAACCCGCGGCCGAGATCATCGGCCGCGAGAACCTCAGCGGCTTCGAGATCGATTTCGAGGACGAGAGCGGCGCCCAGGCGGCGGCCGCGGCTGAAGCCGAGGCCTCGGGCGAGGCCTACTCCGACAACAACGAAGGCGAGGGCCAACAGCCGCGCGCCGAGCGTTGGCGCGACGAGCGTCCCCGTGACGACCGGCCGCGTGAAGATCGCCAAGGCGGCGGCCAGGGCGGCGGGCAACGCGACGACCGTCCCCGCAACGACCGCAATGATCGCAATGATCGCTTCGAAGGCCGCGGCCGCGACCGTTGGCGTGATCGCGACGATCGTCCGCGTGACGGCCAGCAAGGCCAACAAAGCCAGCAAGGCGGCCAACAGGGCCAACGCGACGCCCGTGACGACCGTCCCCGTGACGATCGCCCTCGCGACGACAGACCCCGCGATGAGCGCCCGCGTGAGGATCGCCCCCGCGACGAGCGTCCCCGTGACGACCGGCCGCGTGAGGATCGTCCTCGCGAGGATCGCCAGCGCGACGACCGCCCCCGGGCCGACCGTGACGACCGCCGCGAACGCGATGACCGTCCGCCGCGCGGTGAGCGTTTCGAAAACCGCCGCGACCGCGAAGACCGCCCCGAGCGTGATCCGCTGGCCGTGGTCGAACCGAAGGCCTCGCCGCTGGTCGCCAGCGAAGAGCGTCCCTCCCCGGTTCTGCGCGACGAGGACGGCGGCGAAAGCCACGCCCCGGCCTTCCTGAAGGCTCCGCGTGCGCCCCGCGCCCCCAAGGCCGAGGTCGCGCCCACCGCTGAAGGCGAAGAAAAGCCCAAGGCCCGCCGTCGCCGCGCTCCGCGCAGCTTCGAGGGTGGCGAAGGCGCTCCGCCGAACGAGACCGAAGAAGCCTAAGGCCCAGCAAAAAGGGCGGGGAGCTTTGCGCTTCCCCGCCCCAAGGCCGAAGACATTCAAATCCCTCCCCGCCGCGGGGAGGGATTTTTTGTGGCTTAGAACTTGTAGCCAGCGCCGACCCGGAAGCTGCGGCCTGGCAGCGGCGCCAGTTCCTTCAGGAACGAGGCGTGTTCCCGCGCTTCGGTGTCGTTGATGTTCCGCGCCTCGGCGAACAGCTTCAGATTCTTATCAGCGAACGGCGTGGCGCTGAGCGAGGCGTTCAGCATCATGTAGCTGTCGGTGGGCAGCTCGAATTCGGCGACGCGGTCCTGCTCGGCCACCCGGCGCAGCTCCAGTTTGCCCGTCCACCAGCCGGCGTCGAAGACCGCCCGGCCGGTCACCGACCACGGGGGAATGCGGGCCGGCACGCCCAGATCGGTCTCGCCGCGCACATAGTCGGCCGAGCCTTCCAGGGTGAAGCTGCGATCGCCGTCCTGCCACAGGCGGTAGGAGGCCTCCATCTCACCGCCGTAGAACTTCGCGTCGGTCTGCACGAAATGGTAGATGCGGAAACCGGAGTCCGCGTCCACCGCGCCGGTCGCCCGCAGGTCGACGAAGCCGTCGTACTTCACCGCGAAGGCGTGGAGATCGATCGACCAGGGCCCGTCCGCATAGTGCACGGTGGCGTCCAGCGAATAAGAGATCTCTTCATTGAGATCGGCGTCGCCGACCTCGAACTGCTGGGTCGCTGGGTGCGCGCCCTCGGAGAACAGCTCCTCCTCGGTCGGGGCGCGGCTGGTGCGCGAGCCGCTCAGCCCCAGGAACCAGCCTTCGGCAGGACGCAGGAAGGCGCCGATCGACGCCGAGATGTTGGTGAACTTCCGCTCGGCGATCTCGCTGTCGAGCTTACGCTGATCGAGACGCAGGCCGCCCTCGACGCCCCACTTGTCCTTGTCCAGCCGCTGCAGGGTGAAGATCCCCTGCTCGGTGATCTTGGTCTTGGGGATCAGGGCCTCTTCGCCGATGGCGTCGAAGTTGCGCTGTAGGGCCTGGACGCCCACCGCGCCCTGCCAGCCGCCACGGTCAGGTTGAACCAGTTCCAGCCGGCCTTCCCAACCGTCCGACAGGAAGGTGGTGCCGACCTCGTCGCCCTCGAACTCGGTATGCTTGTAGTCGGCCCAGCCGGCCGAGAACTTGATCTTGTCGAACGGCCCGAGATCGAGGTTCAGCTCGCCCTGGCCATCCACACGGGTCTGTTTCAGCCCGATGGTGACGTCCTCCTCGGCGGCGATGCCGTAGGTGGTGTCGGTCTTCTTGATCGATAGCCCGCCAAAGCCCTGGCTGCCGACATAGGACACCCCCGCGCCATAGGCCGTGAGCTCGACGGCGCTGTTGGCGACCTTGGTCTCCGAGAGGCTGGGCTCGGGCAGGCCCTCTTCAGCCGCCAACCGCCGGGACATCTGGGCCACGGGGACGGTGTAGTCCTCGCTGGTGCGGCGCAAGCCGTCGAGGCTGAGCACCCAGTTGCCGACGCCGGCCTTGAAGGCCGCCGAGGCCATCTTCCCGTCATCACCGCTGGACCCCGAGACCAGCATCCGGCCGTGGACGCCGTCGACCACCTGATGGGGGATCCGGTCGTCGATGATGTTGACGATGCCGCCGATGGCCGAGCCACCATAGGCCAGGGCCGAAGGCCCGCGCAGCACCTCGATCCGCTCGGCTTCCTGCGGGTCGGTCGCCACCTGGTGGTCGGGCGACAGGGCCGAGGCGTCGATCATGCCGACGCCGTTGGTCAGGACCAGAACACGCGGCCCGGCCAGGCCCCGGATCACCGGTCGGCTGGCGCCCGGGCCAAAGAAGGTGGAGCGCACGCCTGGCAAACCCGACAGCACGTCGCCCAAGCCCGCGGCCGGCGCGGTGTCCAGATCGTCGCGCTTCAGCACCTCGACGCTGGTGGTCGAGGAGTCCATCGAGACGACATAGGGCGCAGCGGTGACCACGACCTCCGACACCTCCTTCGTCACGTCGGCCCAGGCCGGGGTGGCCATCAGGGCCGCAATGCCGCTGGCGGCGAGGAGGTGGGTCTTGGTCATGGGCGACGCCTCAAGCAGAAAACAGGCCCAAGGCTTGAAATCGCCCCGCCCCGTTACGAAATAACACCTTCTGTTATGAGATAACATAACCATCCGTCAAGCGCCCCGTGCTTGCCGAGCAGCCAAGAGGCGGGTAGCCAAGGGACATGGGAGCCGAATGTCATCATCCGGACGGCGTGCATCCGGGCCTCAAGGGCTCGGCGCTGAGCCACGCCCTGGGCGCGGCCGAAAGCCGTTGCGTCGCCACCCAGGAGCGGCTGACCACCCCGCGCCGCCGGGTGCTGGAGCTGCTGCTGGAGTCCAACGCTCCGCAGAAGGCCTATGACCTGATCGCCGCCTTCGGCGCGCACGGAGAACCGGCCAAGCCGCCGACCGTCTATCGGGCGCTGGAATTCCTGGAACGGCTGGGCTTCGCCCACCGGATCGAGAGCCTGAACGCCTATGTGCCTTGCCGCATCGACGGCCAGAGCCACCGCGCCGCCTTCCTGATCTGCGACTGCTGCGGCGCGGCCGAGGAGTTCGAGCCGGACTTCACCGCCCAACTCGCCGCCGCCGCGAAGGCGGGCTACCAGATCTCGACCATCACCCTGGAAGCCCGCGGCCGCTGCTCGGCCTGCGGCGCCGACTAGAAACGCCCTCCCCCATCTAAGCTCGTCATGGCCGGGCTTTGTCCCGGCCATCCATAGACGCGGACGTCCGGGGCTTCTCGCCAGAGACTGGCGTCTATAGATCCCCGACACTCCGCTACGCTTCGGTCGAGGATGACGATCTGCAGAGCGGCCGGCGCGAGGACGCCTACGGACGCAGCCGCGCCATCGAGATGGCGTCGACATACTCCCCGTCCCGCCAGGCGTAGCCGCGGTACAGTCCCTCGCGCTCGAAACCGAACCGCTCATAGAGCGCGATGGCGCGGGTGTTGTCGGGCCAGACGAACAGCTCCAGCCGGCGCAGGCCCAGCCAGCGGTCGGCCTGGTCCACCGCCGCCGCCATCAGGGCCGTGCCGGCGCCGCGCCCCGCATAGGCGTCATGAACCGCCATGCCGATCACCCCGGCATGGCCTCGCCGCCCCTCAAGGCGGTTGAGCCCCAGGCTGCCGATGACCTTTCCGCCGATCACCGCGACGAGCATGGTTTGTGCGGCGGAGGTGACCTGAAAGCGCTCGCGCCGCGTCGCCACGCTGGTGAACGGGACCTGCATCGTGCCCCAGACCGCGCGCGGCTGGTTCAGCGCCTCGGTCAGGTCGGCGACGTCGTCGGGTTCCGCGGCCCGGATCAGTATTTCGTCTTGGCTCATGGTCGTCTCTCGGTGGGCCGGAGAACGGAGCCAAAGAAAAAGCCCCGTCCGTCGCCGGCGGGGCTGGTGTCGAATACGGGCGCTGTTTCGTCCTAGCGCACGACCTCTCCCACCAGCCCGGTCTGGGCGGTTCGGCAGGTCACGTGCATAAGGGCGATGGCGGCGCGCATGGGCTAAGCTTAGCCGAAACAGGGATATCGGAAAAGTCGGTGATCGAAGTCACCCCCACCATCAGCCTCTCCGAGGACGAACTGACCGAACGGTTCATCCGCTCGGCCGGTCCCGGCGGTCAGAACGTCAACAAGGTCTCCACCGCCGTGGAGTTGCGCTTCGACGTGCGCGCGTCTCCGTCCCTGCCCAACGACGTGGCGATCCGGCTGATGAAGCTGGGCGGGCGCAAGGTCACCCAGGACGGCGTGCTGGTCCTGGTGGCGATGACCCACAGGACCCAGGAACGCAACCGCGCCGACGCGCTGGAGCGGCTGCTGGACCTGATCCGTGAGGCCGCGCGGCCCCCGCCGCCGCCGCGCAAGAAAACCCGGCCCACCCTCGCCGCCAAGAAGCGACGGGTGGAGGCCAAGGTCCGTCGCGGCGGGATAAAATCCACACGCGGCAAGGTGCGCGGCGACGACTAGGCCGCCGCCGCGAAAGCCTCGGTCCGCCTCAGTAGCGACGGATCGAGGACACCGAGTGCGCCAGTCCGTAACGGCGCAGGTCGCTGACCGAACTGGTCAGGGTGACACAGCGCCCACGGAAATGAGCGTCCTGGCATAGCTGCCAGCGGGTTCCGCGCGGAATGCGCACCGACAGCGCCCGGTCGTTGAAATTGTAATTGGCCAGGTTTGCGGCGCCGGCCATGAACGTCCGGGAGGACGCCCCCCTAAAGCCGGTGCTGCTGTGGAGCGTCAGACCTCCGTATTGCGGCGGCGTGGGCGGGTACGGACCGCCCGGATACGGCGGCCGCGGAGGTTGAGGCCTGGGCGGCTGAATCGACGGATCGCTGGGATACGGCGGACGTGGCGGCTGAATCGATGGACCACCCGGATACGGAGGGCGTGGCGGTTGAATCGACGGACCACCCGGATTCGGGGGGCGTGGCGGCTGAATGGACGGATCGCTCGGCCGCGGGGGCTGGATCGACGGACCGCCCGGACGGGGCGGCTGGATCGCGGGTCCGCTGGGCGACGGCAGCTGAACCGGCTGCGGCTCGGCTGGCCTGGTCTGAGCGTATCCGCCGCCCGCCGGCGTGGCGAGGACGGCGGCGCAGGCCAGCGCTATGGCGAACCGGCCGGCGCGGGATCCCGTAAATCCAGAACTCTGCATGACGTGCGTTCTCCGCGATTACAACGTCAGCATGCAGCGCCCTGAAACGGCGCACGTCAACGGGCGCCGATGCGCGCACTGTCGGGCATTTTACCAAGCACCGTCCGTCAGGAGCTTGGCGTCTGGGGGTTCGGCCGCATAAGGTGCGCACGCCATGTCACGCATACGCCTCCTCTCCGCCTCCGCCGCCCTGCTTCTGGTCGCCGCCTGCGCGCCCACCATGGGTCCCCCGCCGCCTCCGCCGCCTGGCTCCGATGGCCCGGCCTCGGCCAACACGTTCCGCGCGGGCGACTTTTCCTGGTCGGCGGTTCCCGGCCCCGGACGGGTGGACGGCCGCCTGGTCTTCCGGTCCGGCCAGGCCCGCTACAGCTGCGAAGGCGCCGGCGTGGTCCTGACGCCTGAGACGCCGTGGACCCGGCGGCGGATGACCATCCTCTACAAGTCGCCCGACCGCTCGGCGCTGCCGGCCGACGAGGTGCGGGCTCGCACCCCCTCGGCCCCCAGCGGCGACTACTCGGCCTTCGTCAAGCGCACGGTCTGCGACGCCAACAGCCGGTTCAGCTTCTCGGGCCTCGCCAACGGCGCCTGGTACGTGATCACCGTGGCCAAGCCGGTCGCCCCCGGCACAGGTCCCGACATCGCCGTCATGCGCCGCGTGGAAGTCCGCGGCGGCCGCGCGGTGAGCGTGGATCTGTAGACCGCCCGCTCGTCATCCTCCGGTCGTCTGCAAGACGATCCGGGGGCCCCAAGCGGGCTATCCACATTCTGCAACTCAGCTTGGATCCCCCGGATCAGCCTTCGGCTGACCGGAGGATGACGAGCAGATGCAAAACGCCCCGGGGATCACCCGGGGCGTTTGTCGTTAGTGGACCTTGGCCCGACCGATCTCCAGGCCGTCGGCCGAGGCGCCGACCTGGATGACCGAACCGTCCTCCAGATCGCCCGCGAGCAGCTTGCGGGCGATGGGGTCGACCAGTTCCTTCTGGATGACCCGCTTCAAAGGCCGCGCGCCATAGACCGGGTCGTAGCCCTTGTCGGCCATCCAATGCCTGGCGGCCGCATCCAGCACGATCGACATGCGCCGATCGGCCAGCAGCTTCTCGACACGCTGCAGCTGGATATCGACGATGTTGTCCATCTCGGCGCGGCCAAGCCGCTTGAAGAGGATGATCTCGTCGATCCGGTTCAGGAACTCGGGCCGGAAGTGGCGGCGGACCACGTCCATCACCATCGGCCGAACCTCCTCGACCTCGTCGCCCTCGCCCTGGCTGGCCAGGAACTCGGACCCCAGGTTCGAAGTCATGATCAGGATGGTGTTGCGGAAGTCGACCGTGCGGCCCTGACCATCGGTCAGGCGCCCGTCATCCAGCACCTGCAGCAGCACGTTGAAGACGTCGGGGTGCGCCTTCTCGACCTCGTCGAACAGCACGACCTGATAGGGCCGGCGGCGCACGGCCTCGGTCAGCGCCCCGCCTTCGTCGTAGCCGACATAGCCGGGAGGCGCGCCGATCATGCGGCTGACCGAGTGCTTCTCCATGTACTCGCTCATGTCCATGCGCGTGATGGCGCTCTCGTCGTCGAACATGAAGCCGGCCAAGGCCTTGGTCAGCTCGGTCTTGCCGACGCCGGTCGGGCCGAGGAACAGGAACGAGCCGATCGGACGGTTGGGATCCTGCAGGCCGGCGCGCGCGCGGCGCACGGCGTCGGACACCGCGACCAGCGCTTCCTCCTGGCCGACCACCCGCTTGCGCAGGGCGTCCTCCATGGCCAGCAGCTTCTCGCGCTCGCCTTCCAGCATCTTGTCGACCGGAATGCCGGTCCAGCGGCTGACCACGCCGGCGATCTGCTCGGCGTCGACGACCTCCAGGCTGACGGGGTTGTCGGCGGCGGCGGCTTCTTCCTCGGCCAGGCGCCGCTCAAGCTGCGGGATCTCGCCATAGGCGATCTCCGACGCACGCTGCAGGTCGCCCCGGCGCTGGGCGGTGACCAGTTCGGCGCGCAGCCGATCGAGCGCCTCGCGGGCCTGGGCGGCTTGGCCGACCTTTTCCTTTTCCGCGCGCCAGCGGGCGGTCATCTCGGCCGACTGACCTTCCAGCTCGTCGAGTTCCTCTTCCAGCTTTTCCAGCCGGGCTCGGGATGCGGCGTCGGTTTCCTTGGCCAGCGCCTCGCGTTCGATCTTCAGCTGCACGGCGCGGCGGTCGATCTCGTCGAGCTCCTCGGGCTTGCTATCGACCGCCATCCGCACGCGGCTGCCCGCCTCGTCGATCAGGTCGATGGCTTTGTCAGGCAAGAAGCGGTCGGCGATGTAGCGGTTCGACAGGGTGGCCGCGGCCACGATGGCGCTGTCGGAGATGCGGACCCCGTGGTGGACCTCGTACTTCTCCTTCAAGCCGCGCAGGATCGAGATCGTGTCCTCGACCGTGGGTTCGGACACGAACACCGGCTGGAAGCGACGGGCCAGGGCCGCGTCCTTCTCGACGTGCTTGCGGTACTCGTCCAGCGTGGTGGCGCCGACGCAGTGCAGCTCGCCGCGCGCCAGGGCGGGCTTGAGCAGGTTGGAGGCGTCCATCGCCCCCTCGGTCTTCCCGGCCCCGACCAGGGTGTGCATCTCGTCGATGAACAGGATGATCGAGCCTTCGGCCTGGGTGACCTCGTTCAGGACCGCCTTCAGGCGCTCCTCAAACTCGCCGCGATACTTCGCGCCGGCGATCAACGAGCCCATGTCCAGGGCGTGGAGCTGTTTGTCCTTCAGGCTTTCGGGCACATCGCCATTGACGATGCGCAGGGCCAGGCCCTCGACGATGGCGGTCTTGCCGACGCCGGGTTCGCCGATCAGGACGGGATTGTTCTTGGTGCGGCGCGACAGCACCTGGATCGTGCGGCGAATTTCCTCGTCGCGGCCGATCACCGGGTCGAGCTTGCCGTCGCGGGCGGCCTGGGTCAGGTCGCGCGCATAGCGCTTGAGCGCGTCATAGCCTTCCTCGGCCGAGGCGCTGTCGGCGGTCTTGCCCTTGCGCATCGCCTTGGCGGCTTCTTCCAGCGCCGCGGCGTTGGCGCCGGCGTCCTTCAGGACCCGTGCGGAATCGCCGCCTTCCTTGGCGATGGCGATCAGCAGGCGTTCGGTGGTGACGAAGGCGTCGCCCGCCGCCTTCGCCCCGGCCTCGGCCTCGGCGAAGATGCGCGCGGTCTCGGGCGCCATATAGAGCTGGCCAGAACCGCCCTCGACCTTGGGCCGTTTGGCCAGCAGGGCGTCGGCGGCCTTGTCGGCCTCGTCTGGCCGTCCACCGGCGCTCTGGATCAGGGCGCGGGACAGGCCGTCTTTTTCTTCAAGCAGCACCTTCAGCAGATGCTCGGGCGCGAGCTGCTGATGGCTACGGGCGAGCGCGAGGCTTTGCGCCGACTGGATCGCCTGCTTGGCGCGGTCGGAATAGAGATCGATGTTCATGCTTTCCCCTGGATAGGCGGATTTGGGGCGTCGCCTCATACAAGCACGACACCTCGCTCAGGGATGTAGTGTTGCTTCGCCGCCACACAAGACAATCGGGCCGACGCCAGCGAGTTCCGTTCGAAAACCGCATTCCTCTCCTCGTAGCGGGGGAGGAAAGAAGGAGGCGGTGCGGCGCCCGCTACTGCCGCGCCATCTCGGCTTCGCCGACCGCGTCGCCGTCCAGATCCTGGTCGGCGTCCATGGTGACGGTGACGGTCCGCAGGGCGCCAGTGAAGGTGAACGGCTGGGCGTAGTCGCCGACCGCGCTGCCCCGGTCGCGGCCGATGTCGAGCCCCGACCAGGAGATCAGGGTCATGAAGCCGAGATGGGTCGAGAGCTCGCCGGCCGGCTGGCCGTCGACCGTCAGGGTGAACCGGCGGCCATCGCCCTGGATCACGCGGACGCCGAGCTTGCGGCGCCCGGGCGCGACCTCCTGCTCCGAACTGACCGTGGTCCGCAGGCCGCCGATGTTCAGGGTGTGGTGCAGGCGGCCGTCGCGGACGAACAGGCTGTAGCCGCTGGTGGCGTCGCCGTGAGCGATCAACACCCCCTGGTCGCCCTCGCCCAAATTGACGTCGGCCTCGATGAAGTAGGAGCGCGAGCGCACGTCGGGCGCGCAGTCGCCCGGCAGATGCCCCATGCCCTTGTGGAACGCGAAGCTCTTGCGATGTCCCTGGTGGCGCAGGGCGTTCTCGGCGAAGCGCGGTCCGAAGCGGTCGTCCAGCGGCAGGACGTTGCAGCGCTCGGCCTGGGCCCACCACTCATCGACCAGGGCCTTCAGGCGTTCGGGCTCCTGCTCGGCCAGGTCCCTGGTTTCCGAGAAGTCGGCGTCGAGGTGGTAGAGCTCCCAGCGGTCGCTCTCGAAAGCCGCGCCCGGCGGGTGGAAGGCCACAGCCTTCCAGCCATCCTTCCAGAGGCCGCGATGGCCGAACATCTCGAAATACTGCGGGCTGGCCTTCGAGGGCGCGGCGGGGTCGGTGATCGAGGCCGCGAAGCTGACGCCCTCGATCGGCATCTGCGGCACCCCGGCGATCACCTGCGGCGAGGTCAGGCCCAGCATGTCGAGCAAGGTCGGGGTGAAGTCGCTGGCATGGGCGAACTGGCCCCGCGTCTCGCCGCGCGCGGCGACACCGTTCTTCCAGGAGATCACCAGCGGGTCGCGGATGCCGCCGCCGTGGGTGTTCTGCTTGTAGCGGCGCAGCGGCGTGTTGGACGCCATCGCCCAGCCGAGCGGGAAGTTCGAGTGGCTGTCGGGCCCGCCGATGTTCTCGATGTTGGCGAGCTTCTCGGCCATCGGCTCGAACTTCATATTGTAGGGGCCCATGGCGTTGACGAAGCCCAGGGGGCCGCCCTCCTGGCTGGCGCCATTGTCCGACAGCACCAGGATCAGGGTGTCGTCCTTGACGCCCGCCTCCTCGAGGAAGCTCACCAGCCGCGCCAGTTGCCGGTCGGCGTGGTCGAGCATGCCGGCGAAGGCGCTCTGCAGGCGGGTGAACACCCGCTGTTCGTCGGGGCTGTGGTCGGCCCAGGCCTTCACCCCGTCGTTGCGGGGCGGCATCTGGGTTTCCGGCGGCACGATCCCCAGAGCCTTCTGGCGCTCCAGGCGGCGCTCGCGCTCGACGTCCCAACCTTCGGCGAAGACCGCGTCGTAGCTCTCGATGATCTCCTTCGGCGCCTGGTGCGGCGCGTGACAGGCGCCCAGCCCCAACCACAGCAGCCAAGGCTGATCGGGCGCGTCGGCGATGTGGTCGGCGACGAAGCGGATGCTCTCGTCCACCAGGTCGGTGGTCAGGTGGTAGCCGTCCGGGAAGTGGCCGGGGGCGTCGATGGGGGTGTTGTCGCGAACCAGCTCAGGTGAATAGTGGTCGGTCTCGGCGTCCATGAAGCCGTAGTAGCGGTTGAACCCCCGCCCCAACGGCCAGCCGTCGAACGGCCCGCTGGCGCCCACCTGGCTGAGCGGCGTCGCGTGCCACTTGCCGACCATGTAGGTCCCGTAGCCCTGGGCCCGCAGCATCTCGGGCAGGGTCCCGGCCTCGTGGGCGATCTTGCCGCGATAGCCGGGGAAGCCTGAATCGAAATTGGCCAGGCAGCCCATGCCGACCGAGTGGTGGTTGCGTCCGGTCAGCAGCGCCGCGCGGGTGGTCGAACACATCGCCGTGGTGTGGAAGCCGGTGTAGCGCAGGCCGTCCTCCGCCAGGGCGTCGATGGTCGGCGTCTTGATCGGAGAGCCGTAGCAGCCGAAGTCGGAGAAGCCGACGTCGTCGAACAACACCACCAGGATGTTGGGCGATCCCTTGGGCGGCTTTACCCGCGCCGGCCAATGGGGGACCGAGTCCGCCAGGGTCCGACCGACTTTCGCAGAACCATCAGATGCACTCATGGCATCCTCCATGCCAATTTATTTCGTTGTCGCGCGATGAGGCCCGCTTGGCAAGGCGGAGCGGCCGATCCTGCAACAAACCGGCGTGTTCGGTGTTCTGCGCTCAAGCCCCCGCGGCTGCCGGAACCTCCCCTTCCCCCGTGAAGACACGCATCATGACCCGCTCGACAATCCTGGCGGCGACCACCGCCATCGTCGCCCTGACAGCCTCGCAGGCCCAGGCCGCCGGCTACTATCTCCAGGAACAGTCGGTGCGCGGCGCCGGCCGCGCCTATTCCGGCGAGGTCGCCGACCAGGGCGTCTCGTCGCTATGGTGGAACCCCGCCGCCATCGCCCGCTCGCCGCGCGAGATCTATGGCGGCCTGCACGCCGTGTTCGTCGACGCCAAGGTGACGAACCAGGGCTCGACCATCACCTATCCGGGCGGGACGACCATCCCGGTGCAGGGCGAGCCGCGCGCCTTCAACCCGATCCAGAACGGCGTCGCGCCGAACTTCGCCATCGCCACGCCGATTGGCGATCACTTCGCCCTGGGGCTTTCGGTGGCCGCGCCCTTCAACTTCACCACCGAGTATCGCGGGAACTCCTGGGCCAGGTACGACGCCCTGACCTCACGCCTGACCACGGCCGACATCCAGCTCACCGGCGCCATGCAGGTGACCGACTGGCTGGACGTTGGGCTGGGGGTCAGCGCCCAGCACACCGAGGCCAAGCTGCAGACCGCCTATCCCAATCTCTCGCCGGCCCTGCCCGACGGGGTCTCGCAGCTCAGCGGCGACGGCTGGGACTTCGGCTGGTCCGCCGGCGCCCAGGCGCACCTGGGCAAGGTAAGCCTGGGCGCCAGCTATCGCGCCAAGATCGAGCACGACCTGGACGGCCGCGTCCTGGTCGCGGGGCTGCTCGGACCGCTGGCGCCGGCCAACCGCGACATCGACGGCTCGGCGGCCTTCGCCACCCCGTGGGTCGCCACCCTGGGCGCTCGCTGGCGAGCGACCGACAAGCTCACGCTCGACGCCCAGGTGCAGCGGATCGGCTGGAGCGAGTTCAAGGCCATCGACGTCAAGTTCGCCGGCGGCGGGGGCGAAACCCTGTTCCAGGGCTACAAGGACACCACCTCGGGCGGGGTCGGCCTCGACTACGCGGTCAACGACCGCCTGACCCTGCGGACCGGCGTGCAATACGATCCCACGCCGACGCCGGACGACGCCCGCACCACCCGGGTGCCGGACGGCGACCGCTGGCTCTACAGCGCCGGGGCCACGGCCCAGGTCACGGGTAGCCTGAAGCTGGACGCCGCGCTGACCTATATCGACTTCGCCTCCAGCGACGTCCTGCACGACACCACCTTCTATGAAGGCACGCCGGCGGCCACCACCACCCGCCTGCGCGGCGAGGTGCAGGGCCAGGGCTATGTGCTGTCGCTGGGGCTGCGGAAGACGTTTTAGCGCCCAGCTCGTCATCCTCCGGTCAGCCGCAGGCTGATCCGGGGGACCCAAGCTGAGTTGCAGAACCTGCCACGCAGTATGGGTCCCCCGGATCTCGCTTCGCGAGACCGGAGGATGACGGTGTGTGGGACTACTTCTGCGTCGCGTAGATCTTCACCACCTCGTGGAGGAAGTCGCGGCCCTCGTAGAGCGAGCGGACGCGCATCTTCTCGTTCAGGCCGTGAGCGCCGTTGCCGCCCGGCTCGCCGAAGAAGCCGGTCAAGCCGTAGGTCGGAATACCGACCGCGTTCAGGAACCGGCCATCGGTGGCGCCGGTCGCCATCACCGGAACCAGCGGCACGCCGGGCCACAGCTTGGCGGCGACCTTCTCGACCGGATCGGTGATCGACTTGCCCAGGGTCGGCGGCGGCGAGACGGGGCTGGGCTCGCCCACGGTCGTCACCTTGATGGCGTCGTCGCCGAGCACCTTGACCAGGGCCAGGCGGGTTTCCTCGACGCCCTCGCCGGGCAGGATGCGGCAGTTCACATTGGCCCGCGCCCGCTGCGGCAGGGCGTTGGGGGCATGGCCGGCATTGACCATGGTGGCCACGCAGGTGGTGCGCATCATCGAGTTGCGGCCCGGCTCCTGGGCGACGATGGCGACAGCCGCCGCGTCGGCGGGGTTCTTGGCCACGGCGGCCAGGGCCTTGCCGGTTTCACCGCCGTCGATCACCGCCATGCGCTCGAAATTGGCGCGGACGGCGTCGTTCAGCTTCACCGGGAAGTCGTAGAGGCCCAGGCGCGAGAGCCCGGCCGACAGGTGATAGATGGCGTTGTCGCGCACCGGGGCCGAGGAGTGGCCGCCCTTGTTGGTCACTTCCAGGGTGTAGTCCTGATAGACCTTCTCGCCGGCCTGGATGCCGAGCGAGATGCGGTTACCCTTGGCGTCGAGCCGCCCGCCCGAGCCCTCGTTGAGCACGAAGGCGGCGTCCATCAGGTCGCGGTGGTTCTGGATCAGGTACTGGACGCCGTTGAAGGTGTCGGGCGTCTCCTCACCGCAGGTCAGCGCCATCTTGATGGTGCGCCGGGGCTTGAAGCCCTCTTGCTTGAAGCGGATCAGGCTGTCGGTCCACACCGCCGCCTGGGCTTTGTCATCGCTGGCGCCGCGGGCGTAGAAGAAGCCGTCCTCTTCGATCAGCTTGAAGGGATCGCGTTCCCAGTCGGCGCGATTGGCCTCGACCACGTCGATATGGGCCAACAGCAGGATCGGCTTGGCCTTGGGATCGGAGCCCTTCAGCGTGGCGACCAGATTGCCGTCCTTGGGACGCGCCGCCGGCACGATGACCTGCAGGTCCGCGTCGGCGAAGCCCGCCGCCTTCAGGCGCGAGGCCATGGCCTGCGAAGCCGCGGTGCAGCTGCCCGACGACAGCGTCGTATTGATCTCGATCAGCTCCTTGTAGAGGTCGCGGAAGGCCAGCTGGTCGGGGCGCGGGGTCTGGGCCGCGGCGGGGGACGCGAGCGCGGCGAGCGCCAATGCGGCGGCGGAAATCGAACGGATCATCAACAGCTCCACAATAATGGGAGCGACCCTATGGGGCGTGCGGACGAGCGGCAACGGGAATGGTGTGGCTTGCGCGAAGGCCCCCTCAGTCGGCTTCGCCGACAGCTCGGGGATCTAGAAGCTAATTCACTTCCGACTTCTTCGGCGGCGCCGGGGGCATGGCGGCGACAGGGACGCCATCCTCGGCGAGCGACTTGATCTGGGCAGGCGTCGCCTCGCCATAGATGCCGCGATCTTCGGAGCGGCCCTCGTGGATGGCGCGAGCCTCGTCGGCGAAGGTGTCGCCGACATAGTCGAAGTTGTCCTCGACGTGTTTGCGCACCCGGCCCATGGCCTCCATGACCATCGAGCGCATCTGCGGGGCCAAGTCGGTGGTCTTCTTCGTGCCGGCGACGGAGGGGGCCATGATCTGCTTGGTCACGGCCTTGGAGTCGCAGACCGGGCAGCCGATCAGGCCGCGCTTGGACTGGTCGTCGAAATCATCCGACGATCCGAACCAGCCCTCGAACTCATGGGCGTTGTCGCAGGAAAGCGCGTAGCGGATCATAGGATAGATATAGGCGTCTCGAACGCTCGCGCATTGGCCAGGGCCGGGATCGCGGTCCGCGCCTTGTCCACCGCCTCGAGATCAAGGTCGACGACCAGCACGCCGGGCTCGTCGTGATCGAGCTTGCCCAGCACCTCGCCCCACGGACCAACCGCCAACGTCCGGCCGTAGGTGCCGCGGCCGTCCTCGTGGAAGCCGCCCTGGGCGGGCGCCAGCACGAAGCTGCCGGTCTCGATGGCGCGGGCACGCAGCAGGATCTCCCAGTGCGCCTCGCCGGTCGGCCGGGTGAAGGCGGCCGGGGTCACGATCACCTGCGCGCCGGCGATGGCCAGGGCGCGATAGAGGGCCGGGAAGCGAACGTCGTAGCAGATGGTCAGGCCCAGCCGCATCTGGCCGGCATGGACCGCCACGGCCTCGTCGCCCGGCTCGTAGGTCTCGCTCTCGCGGGCGCTCTCGCCGGTCGGCAGGTCGACATCGAACATATGGAGTTTGTCGTATGTGGCGACGATGTCGCCCAGCGGCGAGATCAGGGCCGCGCGGTTGGCGGCCTTGCCGTCCTCACGCTTGACCAGGGCCGAGCCGACCAGGATCGCCACCGACAGCTCGGCGGCCAGGGCCTGCAGGCCCTGGACGACGGGGTCGTCCGCCAGCAGCGTCAGTTGCGGCAGCAGGAGCGCCTTGTCCCGCTGGAGGATGTTGGTTCCCTCGGGCGTGGCGATGAAGGTCGCGCCCTGGGCGGCGGCCTCGCGCACCAGCGGCGCCACATGGGCGAGCGCCGCGGCGTGGCTGGCGGGCGTTCGTGTCTGGATCAATCCGACGCGCAGGGTCATGGGCTCACCCGTAGGTCAGGCCGCACATAAGCTCAAGGCTAGGCGGCCAGCAGGGCGTCCAGCTTGCCGTCGTATTCCAGCGCCATCATGTCGTCGCAGCCGCCGACGTGCTGATCGCCGATGAAGATCTGCGGGAAGGTCGCGCCGCCGTTCGCGCGCTGGACCATCTCCTTGCGCTTCTCTGGATCGAAGGCGGCTTCGATCTCGGTGAACTGCGCTCCCTTCTTCTCCAGCAGCGAGACCGCGCGGATGCAGTAGGGACAGTAGGGTTTCGTGTAGATGGTGACTTGGGCCATGGCTCGACTAATACGTGAAAACTGCGTTCGATCTATATGGAGCGGTTCGCCGCTTCTTTCACCCTCGCAACCACTGCGACATCAACGCACGTCGCGCCGGCGGCCAGTAGAGCCCTCGCGCAGCCTTCCAATGTGGCGCCGGTGGTCATGACGTCGTCGATCAGCAGGATGCGCTTGCCGGCCACCTGATGGGCGCGTCCGGCGGGGGTGGCGAAGGCGGCGGCCACATTGCGCCGCCGTCCCGATCCCGACTTGCCGCCCTGGGTCTCGGTGGCCCGCAACCGCACCAGGCGTCCGGCAGATAGGGCACGCCCGTGAGGCGGCTCAGCGGCCGGGCGATCTCGGCGGCCTGGTTGTAGCGCCGGCCCAGCAGGCGGCTGGGATGCAGCGGGACCGGCGCGATGGCGTCGGCGTCCGCCAGCAGATCGCGGGCCGAGCGGCTAATCCAGCGGGCCAGCAGCGGGGCCAGGTCGGTGCGGTCGGCATGCTTCAATTGCAAGATCACGCCGCGCGAGGCGTCGTCATAGAGGCAGGCGGCGCGGCCCCGCGCGAAGGCGCGCGGCTTGGCCATGCAATCGGCGCAGCGCACGCCCTCCCTCAGGTCATACTCGAAGGGCGTTCCGCAGCCGTCGCGGAGCGGCCCGTCGATGAACGGAATGCGGCTCCAGGCCTCCGGGCTGAAGCCGGTCGACATCGGCGCGGGGCCGTCATCCAGCGATTGGGGTGGGAAAAGCAGGTCGAGCGCGGTACGAACCGCGGCCTTCGCGCGCGGCCCGGGTTTCCACCAGGGGGCCGCATCGCCATCTGACAGGCTTCCAGTCGAAAAGCGTTCCGCCGCCAATGTCCGCCCCGCCCCGCCTCTTCAACCGCGACCTGCTTCGCACCCGCCTGAGCCGGGCCGCGGCCGTCTACGCCAACGCCGACTTCCTCAAGCGGCGCGCCGCCGAGGACGCCGTCGTGCGCCTGGAAGCGATCATGCGCGACTTCCCGCTCGCCGTCGATCTGGGCGCGCGTAACGGAGCGTTCGGGGAGGCCCTGGCGCTCAGCGACGCCAAGCCCCGCGTCGGCTGCCTGATCGAGGCCGACCTCTCGGGCGCCATGCTGGCCGGCCGAACCGGCCCGCGCCTGGTCGCGGACGAGGAGCGCCTGCCCTTCGCCTTCGGCAGCCTCGACCTGGTGGTCTCCACGCTGGCGCTGCACTGGACCAACGACGTGGTCGGGGCGCTGATCCAGATCCGCCGCGCCTTGAAGCCGGACGGCCTGTTCATCGGCTCGATGCTGGGCGGCGCGACCCTGACCGAGCTGCGCCAGTCACTGCTGGCGGCCGAGGCGGAGCTGACCGGCGGAGCCGGGCCTCGGGTCTCGCCCTTCGCCGACGCCTACGACGCCGCGGGCCTGCTGCAACGCTCCGGCTTCGCCCTGCCGGTGGCCGACGTCGACCGGGTCACCGTCCGCTATGCCCACCCGCTGAAGCTGCTGGCCGATCTGCGGGCCATGGGCGAGACCAGCGTGCTGGCCGAACGCCACCCGCGCCAGCTGACCCGCCAGGTCCTGGCCCGCGCCTGCGAGCTCTATGTCGAGAAGTTCGCCGAGCCGGACGGCCGGGTTCCCGCGACCTTCGAAATCCTGACCCTGACCGGCTGGGCGCCCGATCCCAGTCAGCAGAAACCGCTGAAGCCCGGCTCGGCCAAGATGCGTCTGGCCGACGCCCTGGGCGTGGTCGAGAACCCGTTGCCGCGCGAAGAGGACTAGGTCCGCCGCAGGCGCCTAGCGCCTGCGCACTATCGTCGCAGATCGGCGTTCGGCGCATTCTGGTCGTATTTTCGTCCAGACCGCCGCACTAGGCTGATCGAGCTCGATACCCATTAGGTTAGGAACCCCCGTATGCGTGTTGCTATTCTGGCCGCCGGCCTGCTCGCCGCCTCCACCTTCGCCGCCTCCGCTCAAGCCCAGACGGCGCCTGCCGCTGAGGCTCCGGCCGCCGCGCCCGCCGCTGGCGGCTTCACCGACGCCGAGTTGAAATCGTTCGGCGAGGCCATGACCCAGATCCAGAAGATCAACGGCGAGTACAGCCCCAAGCTGGTCGGCGCCGACGGCCCGACCAAGGCCACCGTCCAGAAGGAAATGATCGGCAAGATGGGCGAGGCCGTGCAGGCCAGCGGCCTGACGCCCGAGAAGTACAACCAGATGTCGGCCGCCGTCCAAAAGGACAACGCCCTGCGCCAGCGGCTGACCCAGGTGCTGAACGCCGAACCGGCCGCCTAGGCGGTCACTGGCGACGCGCGTCGCCGCTCGTCGAGGCGGACCACGATATCGGCCCGCCTCGGCATCTCTTCCAAGATCCAGCTGGTCAGGCGCTCATAGTGGCGGATGAAGGTCTCGACCTGATCGTCGCTCATGACGCGCGAGGCGTCACCGCCTTCGCGGGCCAGCCGCTCGCGCAGCTTGCGCTCCTGCTCGATCCGCCAGGTCAACACCACGTCGAAGCTGGGCGCCTGCAGCAGGATCAGCATGTCGAGTTTTGAAAACAGGTCCTGGTAGGGACCAGCCAGCGCCGTGTTGGCGTAGGTCCGCCAGGCGCCGTCCGGGTCGCGCTCGCGTTCCAGGGCGTTGACCGGTTCGGCCAGGGCGGCCTGCGCCTGGGGCCGGGCGCCGACGCACCAGCCTTCGAACAGCACCACGTCAGCCGGACCTTCGAAGGTCTCGCCAGGCTTGCGGTCGTCGCTGGCCTTGTCGAAGGCCGGCAGGACCACAGGCCCCGGCTGGCGCAGGTCGCTCAGCAGCGCCTCGCCCCAGGCGACGTCGTGGGTTCCCGGAACACCGCGCGTGGCCAAGAGCGGTTGCACGTCCCGCGCCAGCACCTGGCGCTCGGCGCGGGTGAGATAGATGTCGTCCAGGGAGAACAGCGCGACCTTCAGGCCGCGCGCTTCCAGCAACCGGCGGACCACCGCCGTCAGGGTCGACTTGCCGCTGGCCTGCGAACCGCAGACCCCGACCACGATCCCGCCCGGCCGCACGCTCGAAGCGATCCGTTCGGCCAGCGGCAGCGCCACGGTCTCGACGGTTTGCGCGTAGGTCGCGGGCAGCCGCTCAGCGGCCAGGAAACCCGCGAGCCAGTCGTCAGTCGACGTCATCATAGACCTGCAAGAACTCGCGGCTCACCGCATGGGTATAGGTGTTTCCTACCGGGACTTCGGCCCCGTCGGAAAGCTCCAAAACCAGCACCCCGCGTCTGCGGCGGCGAACCCGCACCACCGCCTCGCGGCGCACGAAGGCCGAACGGCTGACCCGCAGCATCGACGCCGGATCAAGGCGCGGGGTCAGGGCGTCCATCGTGCTGCGGTACATGTGGGATCGGTTGGGGGTATGCAGCAGCACGTAATCCCTGGCCGCCTCGATCCAGGCGACGCTGTCGATCTCGACCCGCACCAGTCCGCGCGGCCGGCGCACCCAGAAGGGCGCGCTGTAGGGTTCATTTACGACCTCGGGCTCGGCGCTCTCGAAGGTCGGCTCCGGCGCCCCGACCACGCGCAGTCGCCGCGCGCGGTCGACGGCCAGCTTCAGCCGCGCCGGCTCCACCGGCTTCAGCAGGTAGTCGATGGCGTCGACATCGAAGGCGGCCAGGGCGAACTGATCATAGGCGGTGACGAACACCACCTGGGCGTCCGGCCGCGCCTTCAGCGCCCGCGCCAGGCAAAGCCCGTCGCGATTGGGCATCTGAATATCCAGCAGCACCAGATCGGGGCGTAAGGCGGCGATCTGCTCGGCGGCCTCCTCGCCGTCGCGGGCCACGCCGACCACCTCGACGTCGGGCACATCGACCAAGAGCGTCTCGAGCCGCTCCAACGCCAGGGTTTCATCGTCGACCAGCAGGATACGCATGGGTCAGCCCACTCCAGGCGAAGGGATTACAAGATGCAGCGGCAGACGGACGGTGGCGGTGAAGCCGGTGTCGCGCGCCGCGGTCTCCAGGCGCCCGGCCGGGCCGTAGAGGGCGGCCAGGCGGGTGCGGATATTGCGAAGGCCGACGCCGGTTCCGCCCACCGATGGGGCGGCGCAGCCGCGTCCGGTGTCCTTGACGCAGATCGTCAGCTCGCCCCCGGCCACGCGCGCCGCCACCCCGATCGTCGCGCCCAGTCGCGAGGGGGCCACGGCGTATTTCACCGCGTTCTCGACCAGGGGCTGGAGGATGAAGCTGGGCACCAGGGCGCCCAGCAGGTCCGGCGGACAATCAAACGTCACGTGCAGCCGCTCGCCGAAGCGGACGCCTTCGATGTCCAGATAGGACTCGATGGTCGCGAGCTCGTCGGCCAGCGAAATCGGCTGCTTCGGATCGGTGTCGAAGCTGGTGCGAAGGAAGCTGGCCAACCGGGAGGTCATCGCCTCGGCCTCGGCGTTGCGATGGGTGATCACCAGGCTGGAGATGGCGTTCAACGTGTTGAACAGGAAATGCGGATTGAGCTGGAAGCGCAGCGCTTCGATCCGGGCGTCCTGGGCCACGGCCTCCGCCTGCGCCGCCCGCCGCCGCTGCGCCTTCGCCGCCTCCTCCGATCTCAGCGCCCAGAACAGCGTGGCGTTGAGGCAGAAGGTCCACGAATAGAGGATCAGCACGAAGCCGATGCGGGACGCATCGATGGTCGTCCAGGCGGCCCAGGCCGGAAAGAACGCCCGGGTCAGCCAGACATAAAGGCCAAGGTCGACCGCGCTCTGGATCGCGCCGGCCGTCAGACAGGCCAGCGCCAGCAGCGGCCACAGGATCACCGGCCCGCGCGTGGCGAGCGCGCGCCACAGCACATGGATCACCGCCGTTTGAGCCAACGCGATCACCAGCAAGGGCGTCTGGATGAGGAACTGCAACAGGAACGAGCCGCGCCCCAGCATCGAGGCCAGCAGCGCCACCAGCACATAGCCGAAGGCCCACAGGATCAACGAAATCCTGGCGGCGGCGCCCGGCAGCCTAGAATACGTCCGTCCTCCCCCCGCCATCCGCCGTCTCTCCTGACCCATCGGCCAGGACGGCGAACTCGACGTCGCGGCGCGATCATCTCATCGCGCAACTAGCGCCGGCCATCGGCGGCCTTTCGACCAGAGCCGACGGAGCGGCGACCAAATCAGCCGGGCTCAGGATTGGGCGGCGGGGCCCTCCGCCCGTATCCGCGCGGCGAGCTCCTTGAGCTGCTTGCGGCGCGGCGAGGCCGATCGCCAAGCCATGGCGATGGTGCGGCTGGGCTCGGGCGCCGGAAACCGTCGCAGCGCGATCCGAGGATCGGCGAGGTCGCCTGCCGCCATCCGCGGCAGCAGGGTTACCCCCTGCCCGTGCGCGACCAGCTGGAGCAAGGTGGTCAGGCTGGTGGCGCCGAAGGTCGACAGATCGCTGAGCTCACAGGCGCCCAGGGCCTGGTCGCGCAAGCAATGGCCCTCCTCCAGCAGCAGCAGGCGCTCGCCGGGCAAGGCGCGCGGGTCAACCGCCGCCAGCGGAGCGTCGGCCGGACTGGCCAGCAGGAACGGGTCCTCGAACAGGGTCTCCACCTCGACGCCTTCCGCGTGAAGCGGCAAGGCGGCGATCACGGCGTCCAGATCGCCGGCGGCCAGTTCGGCCATCAGCAGCGCGGTGCGGGTTTCGCGGATCTTCAGATCCAGATCGGGAATGGCGTCCTGCAGCAGCGGCAGGATCCTGGGCAGCAGATAGGGCGCAACGGTCGGAATGAGGCCGAGCGCCAGGCGCCGCGAGCGGACGCCCCGCCGTTCCCGCGCGAAATCCTCCAGGTCCTTGACGCCCGCCGTCAGGGCCCGCGCCCGCTCGGCCAACGCCCGGCCGTCGTCGGTAAGCGCCACGCCGCCACGGCCGCGCTCGACCAGGACCAGGTCCAGCTCGGCCTCCAGATCGCGGATCTGCATCGATAGCGCCGGTTGGGTGATGTTGCAGGCCGCGGCGGCGCGACCGAAATGCCGCTCCTCGGCCAGGGCGGTCAGATAACGAAGTTGGCGCAAAGTCGGCATGTCGATCAGATACTCTGATCCAAGCTTTCCGTGAACTGAGCGCCGAGAGACCGTCGAGACAGGTCAGGTGCGTCATTTCGCGCGGGCCGACACCAAATATGGGGCTGGCGTCGCGCGTGGACTCGGGTCCAACCTAACAACGTTCGCAGCGCGCGTCGCAGCGAGCCGGTTGAAGCCTAGCTTCGGCTCCTGAGAGGCCCGCGGTGATCCGAGCTCACCGCGGGCCTTTTCACATTCGGCTGGCGGCCCGCCGCCTCAATAGGCCTCCCGATCGCGATGCTTCAGCCGCTGGCGCGAGGCCTTGTGCCGCTGGATCCACAGCTTGCGGTTCTCGACCTGGGCCCGGGGATCGTCGCGGCGATCCAGATGGGCCAGCTCGCGCTGCAGCTTGCCGTAGCTCCGCCAGCGTCCCGCATCGAGCTCCCCGCGGTCCAGCGCCGCGCGGACCGCGCAGCCCGGCTCGGCCTGGTGGCCGCAATCGCGGAACCGGCACGCGGCGGCCAGAGCCTCGATGTCGCCGAACGCCGCGGCTACGCCTTCGTCGGCATCCCATAGCCCAAGCTCGCGCATGCCTGGGGTGTCGAGGACCAGCGCCCCGGTCGGCAGGACCACCAGTTCGCGGTGGGTCGTGGTGTGACGCCCCTTGGCGTCATCCTCGCGGACACCGCCGGTGGCCATCAGCTCCGCGCCGGCCAGGGCGTTGACGAGCGTTGACTTGCCTACCCCCGAGGAGCCGAGCAGCACGGCGGTCTTGCCGGGCGCAAGCAGGTTCGAAACCTGCGCCACACCCTGGCCGGTCACCGCCGAGACCGCGTGGACGGGAACCCCGAAGGCGATCGCTTCCACCTGCGCGATCAGGGCCTGCGCGTCCTCGCAGGCGTCGGCCTTGGTGAGCACGATCACCGGCTGAGCGCCGCTCTCCCAGGCGGTGGCCAGGTAGCGTTCCAGCCGGCGCAGGCTGAGGTCGGCGTTCAGCGAGGCGACCAGCAGGACGAGGTCGACATTGGCCGCCACCACCTGGGAGCCGCCGCCTGGGCCAGACGCTCTACGGATGAACACGCTGGAGCGCGGCAGCAGGTGGTGGATGGTCGCCGCCCCCTCCTGCGCACGCACCGCGCAGGCGACCCAGTCGCCGGCGACGGGGTGATCGCCGCTCAGGGCCTCATGCAGGAATTTCCCCGAAAGCTCGGCCGAGACCTCGCCCTGCGGGGTGGCGAGCCGGTAGAGCCCGCGCTGTTGAACAATGACGCGGCCGGGCGCGAAGCCGCGCGCCGCATGGTCGGTGAATTGGCGTTGGAGCGTCTCGCTCCAGCCGTATGTGTCTAGCAAGGCTGGACATCCTTCGGTTCGAAGGCCTGGTCAGGCGTTCGCCGAAAGTCCTACGGTATCAGGATACCTGTTCGGCGACGCAGCGAAGGGTGGTGCGGCTGAGAACAGTCATGGCTTACCCCTCCTTTTCGCGTCGCATTGGGGACGGGCGAAGGCTAGGCGCAGGCGCCGGGCGGGTCAAGACGAGCGCTTCAGACCCCGCGCACCCGGTTCTGCGCTGACGCGACCGTCAACGGCGCGCCGGTGGGGGCGGCCATGGCGAAGCTCTCGGTAAGCAGCACCGGCTGACCGAGCGAGGTGACACGGGTCGCGGCGGTGGTGAACTGCGCGATCAGGCAGGGACCGCCGGCCTGCGGCGGCAAGGGGCAACCGGCGATCGGCCATGGACCAGGCGCGGTGACGATCGGCGCACCGCTCACCCGCACGCGGGCGCTCGGCGCGGCGGGGTGGGCTCGTCCGCCGTGGGCGCAGATCACCACGGCGGCGGCGTCGAGAAGCGCACTGGGCATCAGACGATCTCCAACGCCCCGCCGTTGATGGTGACCGCCGGTCCGTGCAGCACGATGCTGGCGCCTTGCCCGTTGTCGATGGTGATGCCGGCGTCGGTGACGCGGATGGTGGCGCCCGAGGCGCTCTGCAGCATCACCCCGCCCGCCGGGCCGGGCAGGTCGCTGATCACCAGGCGGTTCTGAAGCGCGCTCTGCAACACGATGGGCGGCCCTGACGGCGGTCCGGCCTGGGCGGCCGCGGGCGTCTCGGCGGCGCTGGACCAATAGCCGCCGACCCATACCGGCCGGCCCGGATCTCCCGCCTCGAATTGCAGCCAGACGCTCGCGCCGACCGGCGGCACAAAAACCGCGCCCATGCCGGGGCCGGCCAGCGGCATGCAAGGCATGGCCCAGCCGGCGACCGCGGACACGTCGGGACAGACGACGGAGAGCCGGCCAATCCCCTGGGGATCCAGGTTCGCGACCACGAGGCCGCGGTAGAGGCCGAAGAACCGTGCGCCCGCCTTGGGCCGGGGAGTCGGGGGCATGAGCATCCTCCTCGCGGCGGGCTTGTCGCCGCCTGAGGGGAGGCTAACCGCACATGGCGCCGCCGTCCCGCGCTTAACCCCGCGCGTTGGCGCTCAGATCAGGTCGCGCAGCCAGGCGACCAGCGGCTCGTCGGCCGGGGGCATCGGATAGTCGGTAAGCTGGGCGGGCTTCACCCAGGCGATGGCGTCATGCTCCTTGGCGGTCACGAAGCCCTCCCACCGCCGGCAAAGGTACAGCGGCATCATCAGGTGGAACGCCTCGTAGGCGTGGCTGGCGAACACGAAGGGGGCCAGGCAGGCGTGCGCGACCTTGATCCCCAGCTCTTCGTCCAGCTCGCGGATCAGGCACTCCTCGGGGGATTCGCCCGGCTCGACCTTGCCGCCCGGAAACTCCCACAGGCCCGCCAATTGCTTGCCTTGCGGGCGCTTGCAGATCAGCACGCGGCCGTCGGTGTCGATGAGCGCCGCGGCGGCGACGAAGAGCATGGGTTTGGTGTCAGCCATGCCGCTTCCTCGCGGGACTGCACGCCGAATGCAACCGACAACTGAACGCCCCGCCCCGACCGCCAGCCGCTACACGGCTAGATGCAATCACGTCGCACATGCATCACGCAAGATCCGACTGCACATTCCGTGATCGACGACAGATATTGCCCCCTGAAGATCCTTGTGCGTTGATAAGCGTCCAAAGGTAAGCGTTGCTGTATTCAAGGCTCGGCGACTACCTCCACGCGATTATGAGTCAGGCCGACACAGCCAAGCTTACCGTGACAACTCCACAACGGATTGCTCATGACAAAAATAACGACGCCTAGGGAGGCGATCACCCTGGAAACCGGTCTGCCTGCGGACCGCGAAATCCGATACGACGCATCGGCCGATCCCGACGCGGGCGGAACCATGCGAGATCTGCCGATCTGGACACCGGAACAGATCGCCGCCCAACTCAATCGCACCGGCTTTGAATGGAGCGCCAAGGCCCTCTCGGACGGGGCGCTGACCTACGGCTTCTATGACGGGCCGACCACGACGGGCATCTACAACAATCCCCACGAAGCCGCCGAGAAGTACGGCTATTCGCCGATGAACGAGGCCCAACGCGCAGCGACCCGCGACGCGCTGGGATACTGGGACGACCTCATTCCGCTGCGCTTCGAGGAGCAGTCGGTCGGTCACGGCAACTGGGACCTGTCCTACGCCACGACCACCACCGGACCTGGCCAGGCCTGGGCCTACCTACCGCACGGCACGGCCTACGGCGCGAAGTACCAGCACATCGAAGGCGACGTCTGGGTGAACCCCGGCCCCGTCAGCGGCCTGCAGCTGGAAGAGGGCTTCTATGGCATGCAGACCCTCATCCACGAGACGGGGCACGCCCTGGGGCTGTCGCATCCGGGCGACTACAACGCCAGTGACGAAGGCCCGTTGAGCTACGCCCTGGCCGACTATTACCAGGACTCTCGCCAGTACACCGTGATGTCCTACTGGGACTCCTACGAGACCGGCGCGCGGCACATCGACTGGGCCACGATGCGGTACGTCTATTCCCCGACACCTCTCGTCCACGACGTCGTCGCGATCCAGGCGATCTACGGCGTGGATACGACCACCCGCACGGGGGACACGACCTACGGCTTCAACTTCACCGCCGATCTCGCCGACCGCACGGCCTTCCAGCTCACGGCGCACAAGCTGGCGCCGGTGTTCACGATCTGGGACGCGGGCGGTGTCGATACCCTGGATCTCTCAGGCTACGACACCCCGTCCTACATCGATCTCAACCCCGGATCGTTCAGCAGCGCCGGTGGCGTGGACCACTTCCTGACCCTGGCGGAGATCAACGCGAACAACGCCGCCGCCGGCCTGCCGGCGCGTTCGGAGCTGCTCTACGAAATCTACAACAACGGGGTGGACGGCATTAACGGCGGCGAGAGCTGGCGTGAGATCATCGGGGCGACCGATCCGCTGATGCACGACAACATCAGCATCGCCTACGGCGCGATCATCGAGAACGCGGTGGGCGGCTCGGGCGACGACACCATCGTCGGAAACGCTGTCGACAACCAGTTGACCGGCGGGGCGGGAGAGGACCGGTTCGTGCTCAAGGCTGACGCCGGCCACGACACGATCACCGACTTCCAGGCCGGCGCAGGCCTGGGCGACGTCATCGACCTGACCGGCGTCGCCAACCTGCACAGTTTCGCCGACGTGCAGGCGCACTTGACCACCGACATCAACGGCGACGCCGTCCTGGCCCTGGGGTCAGGAGCGGTGCGGCTGATAGGCGTCTCCACCTCTGATCTCGCGGCCGACGACTTCGTGTTCGCCTGATCCGATCAGCGGCCTAGCGGCCGATGCAACGGGAGCGGCGCCGCGGCGCCGCTCCCGCCAAGTCGGCTCCAACGCTGGATTGGCTTGACTTTTCTGCTCTAAACCCTCATCTCCACGCTGCGCTGCAGCAAAAGCGGCGATATCGGCGCTCCAGTCGCGTGATGGGTTCCAAGTCGAACCCAGCCTGTCGAGCGCTTGAAGAGATCGCATAGATCGCCCCGCCACGCGGGGGCTTTCCACAACTGACCCGCGCCCCCGCGACCCTTGGCACAGCCAAGCGGCCGGGCACGGCGCATATGTGAAAGACACATACGTTTTGACCAAGTTTACTGACCTCGGCCTCGACAAATCCTTGCTCAAGGCCCTGGCCGACGAGGGCTACACCACGCCCACCCCGATCCAGGCTCAGGCCATTCCGGGCGTGATGAGCGGCCGCGACCTGCTGGGCATCGCCCAGACCGGGACCGGCAAGACCGCCGCCTTCGCCCTGCCCATCCTGCATCGCCTCGCCGCCGACCGTAAGCCCGCGCCCCGCCGCGGCTGCCGCGTGCTGGTGCTGTCCCCGACCCGCGAACTGGCCACCCAGATCGCCGAAAGCTTCAAGACCTACGGCAAGCACATGGGCGTCTCTGTCGCCGTGGTGTTCGGCGGCGTGAAGTACGGCGGCCAGATGCGCGCCATGGCCCCCGGCGTCGACGTGCTGGTCGCCACGCCCGGCCGTCTGATCGACCACCTCGGCGAGAAGTCCATCACCCTGGGCGGCGTTGAGATGTTCGTCCTCGACGAAGCCGACCAGATGCTGGACATGGGCTTCATCCTGCCCATCCGCCGGATCGTGAAGCACCTGCCCAAGGATCGCCAGAACCTGTTCTTCTCGGCGACCATGCCGACCGAGATCGGCAAGCTGGCCAGCGAACTGCTGAACCCCAACCCGCACAAGGTGGCGGTGGCCCCGGAATCGACCACGGTCGAGCGCGTGACCCAGAAGGTCATCTTCGTCGAGACCGCCCGCAAGCGCGCCCTGCTCTGCGAACTGTTCGCCGAGAAGAACTTCAAGCGCGTCATCGTCTTCACCCGCACCAAGCGCGGCGCCGACCGGGTGGCCAAGTCGCTGGAAGCGGCCGGCGTCGAAGCCGCGGCCATCCACGGCGACAAGAGCCAAGGTCAACGCGAACGCTCGCTGGCGTCCTTCAAGGCCGGTGAAGTCCGCGCCCTGGTCGCCACCGACATCGCCGCCCGCGGCATCGACGTCGACGCCGTGACCCACGTCGTCCAGTACGAACTGCCCAACGTGCCGGAATCCTACGTCCACCGGATCGGCCGTACGGCCCGCGCCGGCGCTGGCGGTTCGGCCGTGGCCTTCTGCGCCGACGACGAACGTAACCTGCTGCGCGACATCCAGAAGGTGACGCGTCAGACCATCCCGTCCTTCGACCGCCGCAACGACAAGGGTCTGCACGTCATGACCCAGGCGATGCCGGAAATCGCCGCCGAACGCGCCGAGGCCGGCCGTAACAACAACGAGCGTGGCGATCGTGGTCAACGCAAGCCGCAAGGCCGCAGCGATCTGCCGGGCGGCCTGCGCCAGCAGCGCAACCGTCCGAGCGCCGGCGCCAAGGCTGGCGGCGGCGGCGGCGGCCAACGTCAGGGCCAGGCCAGCGGTGATCGTCATCCGCACGGCGCCCGCACGGGCGGCGAACGCGCCTCGACCACGCCGATCAGCCAAGCTCAGTTCAAGGGCCCGAAGCGTGAAAAGGCTCAAGGCCAGGGCGGCCAAAGCAGCGCCCCGGCCAAGCGCTGGACCCCGCTGGACTAACGACTATCAAGCCCGCGCCCGGCTCACGTCGGGCGCGGGACATTGAGATCGCGATCATCCGCCCCCGGTTCGAACTCGAGCCGGGGGCGGTGTCGTTTCAGGACCGATAGTCGCCGTTGATGGCGATGTATTGCTTGGTCAGGTCGCAGGTCCAGACGCTGGCGGTGCCGCGCCCGACCCCGACGTCCACCGAGACCTCGAGCTCCTGGTTCTTCATGTAGGCGCTCATCTTGGCCTCGTCGTAGGTCGGCGAGATCAGCCCGTCCTGGGCGGCGACGAGGGGGCCGAACTGGATCTTCACCCGGTCGCGGTCGATCGGCTCGTCGGCGCGGCCCACGGCCATGGCGATCCGGCCCCAGTTGGCGTCCTCGCCGGCGAAGGCGGTCTTGACCAGCGGGCTCTCGGCGATCGTGCGCGCGATCTTGCGGGCCGAAGCCTGGCTTTCGGCGCCGCTCACATTGATCTTCACGAACTTGCTGGCGCCCTCGCCATCGCGGACCAGTTGCAGGGCCAGGTCCAGCAGCACCGCCTCCAGCTTTTCGCGGAAGTCGGCCAGGCGCTTGTCGCCGGCGCGGCTGATGTTCGGGGCGCCGGACTGGCCGGTGGCGAACAGCAGCAGGGTGTCGTTGGTCGAGCGGTCGCCGTCCACCGTGACGCAGTTGAAGGTCGTACGGGTGTAGAGGCTGGCCAGGGTCTGCAGCGCCGACGGCGAGATCGCCGCGTCGGTGGCCACGAAGGCCAGCATGGTCGCCATGTCCGGCGCGATCATGCCCGAGCCCTTGCAGATCCCGGCGATGCGCACCTTCTCGCCGTCGATCATCGCCTCGGCGTAGGCGCCCTTCGGGAAGGTGTCGGTCGTCATGATCGCCCGGGCCGCGCCGGCCCAGCCGTCGTCGACCAGCTTGGCGTCCACGTCGGGCAGCCGATGGGTGATCTTGGCGTCGTCCAGCAGCACCCCGATCACGCCGGTCGAGGCGACCATCACGTCGCGCTGGCGGCAGTCGAAGCGCTTGGCCACGGCCGAGGCGACCCGGCGCACCGCGTCGGCCCCCGGTTTGCCAGTGAAGGAGTTGGCGCAGCCGGCGTTGACCACCAGGGCGCGGACGTCGGCGCCCTTGGTCATCTCCAGATGCTTCTTGCACCAGTCGACCGGGGCCGAACCGATGCCGTGCCGGGTGAAGACCCCGGCCGCCGAGGTGCCGCGCGCGAAGCGCATGACCAGCAGGTCCTCGCGGTCCTGCTTGTAGAAGCCGGCCCGGCCGGTCGCCAACTGCACGCCGGGGATCGGCGGCAAGTGCGGGAAGGGAACGGCCAGCGGCGAGACCGGCAGCGCGGCCTTGCCGGGCTTGGCCGCCGGTTGCGGCTCGGGCTTCTGCTTGGTCGTGGCGCGCTTCAGCGCCGTGGCCAGGGGGTCGAGAGCGCCAGCCAGCGCCTCCACCGGCTTGGCGGCGGCCTCGAGGGCCTTGCCGGCGGTGCTCTTCTTGGGCGCGGCGGTCTTCTTGGGAGCGGGGGTGCGGGTCATGGCTTGGCGGCTTTGGCTTGAGCGGGGGGCGCGGCGGGCGCCGGCGCGGTCTTGGCGGCCGGCGCGGCTTGCGCCGCATCCGGAGACAGGGGGGCCGCCTTGGCGGGCGGCGGGGCGTCGGCGGGTTCCTTGGGCTGGCCGGGCACGTCCTGCGGCGCGCCGATCAGGGTCTGGACCTTCGCCCGACTTCGCAGCTTCTCAAGCAGGTCGCGAACCTGGTCATAGGTCAGGAAGCGGACGATCTGCGGCCGCGCGGCCTCCAGGGTGATCGGCTGCTCCATCCGCCGGTCCTCGACCTTCATGATCGCCCAGCCGCCGTCGGTCTGGAACGGCCCGACAATGTCGCCGACCTTGGCGGTCTTCAGATTGGCGGCATAGGCCTCGGGCATCACGTCGGTGGTGAAATAGCCAAGATCGCCGCCGTTGAAGCGGGTGGCCGCGTCGCTGGAGCGCTCCATCGCCAAGGCCTCGAAGGAGGCGCCGGTGGCGACCAATTTCTCGACGGCCAGGGCCTCGGCCTCGGTGGCGACCAGGATCTGGCGCGCCCGGATCTCTTCGGACTGCTTGGCGAGCTTGAGCTGCTCTTGATAGAGGCCGCGGATGGCGTTGTCGTTGACCGCGCCGGAGACCACGCTCTCGACCAGCATGTCGCCCAGGATGCGCTCGCGCGCCGCGGCCAGCCGCTTCTGGGCGACCGGATCTTTGTCCAGCTTCCGTGTGACGGCCTCGGCGGCCAGCAGCTTCTGGTCGACCACCTCGTCCAGCACGCGGCGGAACAGGTCCGAGGAGATGTCGAGCGGCTCGCCCTCGCCGATCAGCCCCTGGGCCACCGCCTCGCGCTTCACGTCCGAGGCCCAGACGGTCTTGCCGTCGACCTTGGCCACGGCCGTATCTCCAGGCTGCGGCGCCCCCTCGGTTCCCCCGCGATCGCCGCAGGCGACCAGCATCAGGCTGGCCGCGAGCATGACGGCGAAGACGCTCAAGGCGTGAGGAAAGCGACGGAAGCTTGAGTGCGTCATAGGGGACGTACCTCGAATGCAAAAACGGCCCGCGGGCGTCTGTCCGTCCCTAGCCAACTAAGCGCTGGGATGCAAAGGTCGCGCCCGATCAAACACCGTACGGATCTCATAGTGGCCGTGGCGGTCTTAATTTTTGACGGGAGGATTTTTTCATGACGCGTGAAGCCGTAATCGTTTCCTACGCCCGGACTGGCATGGCCAAGTCGGGTCGTGGCGGGTTCAATATGACCCCCACCGTCACCATGGCCGGCCACGCGATCAAGCACGCCGTCGAACGCGCAGGCGTCGACAAGGCTTCGGTGGAAGACGTCATCCTGGGCAACGTGGCGCACGGCGCCGGCAACCTCGGCCGCCAGGCTGCGCTGCTCGCGGGCCTGCCGATCACCACCTCGGGCGCCACCGTCAACCGCTTCTGCTCCTCGGGCCTGCAGACCATCGCCACCGCCGCCAACTACATCCGTAACGACGGCGCCGAAGTGGCGATCGGCGCGGGTGTCGAATCCCTGTCCTTCCCGGGCGGCGGCGGCGGCGGCGACAACTTCGACAAGAGCCTCAGCGCCCAATACCCGGCCCTGTTCATGCCGATGATCGACACCGCCGACATCGTGGCCGAACGCTACAAGGTCAGCCGCGAAGCCCAGGACGAATACAGCCTGGAATCGCAGCGCCGCATGGCCGCCGCGCAGCAAGCCGGGAAGTTCAAGGACGAGATCGTCCCGCTGGCGACCAAGATGAAGGTCGTCAACAAGGAGACGAAGGAAGAAAGCATCGTCGACTATCTGGTCGATCGCGACGAGTGCAACCGCCCTGACACCACCCTGGAAGGCCTGGCCAAGCTCCAGCCGGTCCGCGGTGAAGGCAAGTTCATCACCGCCGGCAACGCCTCGCAGCTGTCCGACGGCGCCGCCGCCGTGGTGCTGATGGAAGCCAAGGCCGCCTCGAAGGCCGGCCTGACCCCGCTCGGCGCCTTCCGCGGCTGGGCCGTGGCCGGTTGCGCTCCTGACGAAATGGGCATCGGCCCGGTCTTCGCCGTGCCGCGTCTGCTGGAACGTCATGGCCTGAAGATCGACGACATCGACATCTGGGAACTGAACGAAGCCTTCGCCTCGCAGTGCCTCTACTCGCGCGACAAGCTCGGCATCGATCCGGAAAAGTACAACGTCAACGGCGGCTCGATCGCCATTGGCCACCCCTACGGCATGACCGGCGCCCGTCTGACCGGCCACATCCTGCAAGAAGGCAAGCGTCGCGGGGCCAAATGGGGCGTCGTGTCGATGTGCATCGGCGGCGGCATGGGCGCCGCCGGCCTGATCGAGATCTTCTAAGGCGATCAGACACTAAGTGATTTGGCCCTCCCCTCACCGGGAGGGCCTTTTCATTTGCGGAATTCGCTTGCGGCTCACGCACCCGTCACCCTAGCCGCGTTGACACTGGCATGGCCGCTGCTTAAGTCTCGCGCGCCCCTAAAAGAGCGGAATTTCCGGGCAGGCGAAGGGCTGGACAAGGCCGCCGCCGGCCCCATCCCGCAAATCCGGAACGTTTCCCTTGAGCATCTTCCAACGCTTCTTCGGCTCTTCCAATGACCGCAAGGTCAAGGCGATGGCTTCGCGGGTCGCGAAAATCAACGCCTTCGAGCCAAAGATTCAGGCGCTGTCCGACGACGAACTTCGCGCCAAGACCCAGGAATTCAAGGACCGGCTCGCCAAGGGCGAGACGCTTGAGGACCTGCTGGAAGAAGCCTTCGCGGTCGTCCGCGAAGCCGCCAAGCGCGTGCTCGGCCAGCGACATTTCGACGTACAGCTGGTCGGCGGCATGGTCCTGCACGCCGGCGGCATCGCCGAGATGCGGACCGGCGAGGGCAAGACCCTGGTCGCCACCTCGCCGACCTACCTGAACGCGCTCTCGGGCAAGGGCGTCCACGTCATTACGGTCAACGACTACCTGGCTCAGTTGCACGGCGACTGGATGGGCCAGGTCTATGCGTTCCTCGGCCTGACCACCGGCACCATCGTTCACGGCCTGTCGCAGGGTCAGCGCAAGGCGGCCTACGAGGCCGACATCACCTACGGGACGAACAACGAGTTCGGCTTCGACTACCTGCGCGACAACCTGGTCTATGACGCCGAAGAGATGGTCCAGCGCGGCCACCACTTCGTGATCGTCGACGAGGTCGACTCCATCCTGATCGACGAGGCGCGCACGCCTCTGATCATCTCGGGCCCAACCGAGGACCGCAGCGAGCTCTACAAGACCATCGACCTGGTCGTGAAAGAGCTGATCAAGGATCCCAAGACCTTCGACCACGACGAGAAGCAGCGCCAGGTCATCCTCACCGAGGAAGGCTCGGAGATCGTCGAGGAGATGCTGACCACCGGCGGGCACCTGGAACAGGACTCGGCTGGCCTCTACGACGCCGCCAACGTCTCCATCGTCCACCATGTGAACCAGGCGCTGCGCGCCAACATCCTCTACACCCGTGAGAAGGACTACATCGTCCGCGCGGGCGAAGTGATCCTGATCGACGAGTTCACCGGCCGCATGATGCAGGGCCGCCGCCTCTCGGAAGGCCTGCACCAGGCCATCGAGGCCAAGGAAGGCGCCCATATCCAACCCGAGAACCAGACCCTGGCCTCGGTGACGATCCAGAACTACTTCCGCCTCTACACCAAGCTGTCGGGCATGACCGGCACCGCGGCCACCGAGGCCCAGGAGTTCGGCGACATCTACAAGATGGACGTGGCCGAGATCCCGACCAACCGTCCCGTCGCCCGTATCGACGACGACGACGAGGTCTATCGGACCAACGCCGAGAAGAACCAGTCGATCCTGAAGCAGGTCGAGGACTGCTACGTCCGCGGCCAGCCGATCCTGGTCGGCACCGTCTCCATCGAGAAATCGGAACAGCTCTCCGAGCTGATGAAGGCCCACAAGTTCGAGTATCAGGGCAAGACCGTCACCGGCCTGCCGCACAACGTGCTGAACGCGCGTTACCACGAACAGGAAGCCATGATCGTCGCCGACGCCGGGATCCCCGGCGCGGTCACCATCGCCACCAACATGGCCGGCCGCGGCACCGACATCCAGCTGGGCGGCAATATCGACATCCGCGTGCTGAAGTGGCGCGAAGAGCAACGCGGCCTCGGCATCGAGGTGACGCCGGAAGCCGCCGCCGAGGAACGTGCGCGGATCGAGACCGACACCAAGGCCCTGAAGGAAACCTCGCTGGCCGCCGGCGGGCTCTATGTGCTCGGCACCGAGCGCCACGAAAGCCGCCGCATCGACAACCAGCTGCGCGGCCGGACCGGCCGTCAGGGCGACCCGGGCCACTCGAAGTTCTTCCTGTCCTGCGAAGACGACCTGCTGCGGATCTTCGCGGGCGAACGCCTGGACTCGATCATGCGCACCTTCGGCGTCCAGGAAGGCGAGGCGATCACCCACAAGTGGCTGAACGCCGCCATCGAGAAGGCCCAGAAGCGCGTCGAGCAGCGGAACTACGAGATCCGCAAGAACCTGTTGAAATACGACGACGTCGTGAACGACCAGCGCAAGGCCGTGTTCGAGCAGCGCGCCGAGTTCATGACCGCCACGGACCTGTCCGACGTCATCGGCGAGATGCGCCAGGACACCATCGAGGACCTGGTCAACCGCCACCTGCCGCCCAAGGCCTATGCCGAACAGTGGGACATCGCCGGCCTGACCGAGCGCGTCACCGAACTGCTGGGCATGGACCTGCCGATCGCGCAGTGGGCGGCCGAGGACGGCATCGCCAACGAAGAGATCCAGGAGCGTCTGCAAAAGGCCGCTGACGCCCGCGCCGCCGAGCGCGAGCAGATCATCAGCCCCGATCAGATGCGCAACATCGAGAAGAGCTTCCTGCTGCAGATGATCGATCTGCAGTGGCGCGAGCACCTGATGCACCTCGACCACCTGCGCAACGTCATCGGCCTGCGCGGCTATGGTCAGCGCGACCCGCTGAACGAGTACAAGACCGAGGCCTTCTCGCTGTTCGAGAAGCTGCTGGTCGACCTGCGCCAGAACGTCACCCGCTGGCTGATGACGGTGGAGTTCCAGTTCGCCGAGCCGGAACCCGTCGCGCCCCTGGCCGGCCTGACCGAAGTGCACATGGACCCGCTGACCGGCGAGAACATCGCCCAGATGGGGGCCCTGCCCGACGGCCTGTCGGCCGAACAGCGCGAAGCCCTGCCGATCACCGCCCTGCCGGACGGCTGGGAAAACACCGGCCGCAACCAGGCCTGCCCCTGCGGCTCGGGCAAGAAGTTCAAGCACTGCCACGGGGCGTTGATCTAGGTGACGGCGGCCCAGGGCGACTACGTCCTCAAGGTCGACGGCTTCTGCCCGGTCTGCGAGCAGGACAGCACTTTCGCGGCTAGGGATCCCTGGCTGCGCGACCACTTCCTCTGCCTGAACTGCAGCTCGCAGCCGCGCGAGCGGGCGTTGTTCTCGGTGCTGACGCAGCTGCGCCCCGACTGGCGCAAGCTAGCTATCCACGAAAGCTCGCCCGGCACCGCGGCCAGCCGCCGGCTGCAGGACCAGGCGCCCGGCTACCTGGCCAGCCAGTACGACCCGTCGATCCCCTGGGGCTCGGTGCACCCCCGGGGATGGCGTTCGGAAGACCTGGAGCGGCAGACCTTCGCTGACGCCAGGTTCGATCTGGTCGTCACCCAGGACGTCATGGAGCACGTCTTCGCCCCCGACCTGGCGATGCGTGAAATCGCCCGCACCCTGAAGCCGGGCGGCATGCACATCTGCACCGTGCCGATCGTGAACAAGGAAGGCCCCTCGGTCCGCCGCGCGCGGCGCAAGGCCGATGGCACGGTGGAGCACCTGCTGGAGCCGGTGTTCCACGGCAATCCGATGGACCCGAACGGGTCGCTGGTCACCGTCGACTGGGGCTACGACATCGCCGCCTATTGGGACGCCGCCAGCGGCCTCTCGACCACGATCTTCACGATCGACGATCCGGGCCGCGGCATCCAGGCCGAGTACATCGAGGTGCTGGTTTCGCGGAAGGCCGGCGTGCCGGACCTGTCGGGCGACGTGGCTCCGACACCGGTGCGCGAAAGCGAACTTCGCAAGTTCGCTCGCAGGGTTAAACGCCGCCTGACGGCGGCGCGCTAAGAGACAGGCGACCCGCCGGGCCGCCTGTCGATAGTCTCATTCGCCCTTCTTCTTCTCACCGGCCGAAACGACGCCGTCGCCGTCGCCGTCCTGCTCGGCGAAGGCGCGCGCGCCCGAGGCGGCGAACTCGGCCGCCGACATCGCCTTGTCCTTGTTCGTGTCGAGAACGCCGAAGCGGACATGGGCCTGGCGGATCTGGCGCACCTCCTCCTCGGCCTTGCGTTCGGCGGTCTCGGTGGAGGCCGCCAGCTGGGCGGTCAGGCGGGCCTGGTACTCGCCGACATATTCGGCCTCGTCGACGACGCCGTCCTTATTGACGTCCATGGCCGCGAAGCGCTGGTCGCGGATGGTTTTGAACTCGGCGGCGGTGACCTTGCCGTCCTTGTCGATGTCGTAGTCGATGATGAAGGCCGAGTGCTCATGCGGAGCGGCGTGGGCGGAGGCCGCGCCCAGCGCCAGCAGGGCCGCGGTCAGGGCGAGGGGAAGACGCAAAGCGGTCATGGCGGGTCCTATTCGGTCGCTTCAAAGGTGAGGGTGTAGCTGTAGCTGCGGTAGGGGGTCTGCGCGCCCGCCGGCGAGGCCGTACGGTGGCGGATGAGCGCCAGGTAGGTCCCGGCGTCGGGCGGGGTGATCGAGAACCGCCCGGAGGCGTCGGTCTTGATCTGATCCAACACCTTCTTCTTGCCGTCGTAGACGCCGGCGCTGCGGTAGACCTCGACATTGGCGCCGGCCACCGGCTTGCCCTCGAACAGCAGCTCGAAGGTCGCCGGCCGGGCGGCGAAGATCTCGCTGGGATGGGTGATGGGCCGCAGTTCCAGGCTCTTGCCGGTGGGCGCCAGGGCGTCCTTGGTCGGCGAGCCGCGGGTCACATAAACCTCGGCAAGGGTCATGCTCTGGACATCGACCAGTTGGGCGCCGGCGGGCCGCTCGGCGCCCTCGCCGATCACCCAGTCGCCGGCCGGGCCCTTGTACATCTTGCCCACGCGGCCGAACCGCTCGCCCGACGAGACCCGGTAGGTGCCCTTGGCCGGGACCGGCGCCTCGAACACCGTCAGGTCGCGCAGATAGGTGACGTCCTTGATCGGGGTCACCGTGCCGCCCGGCCCGCGCGTGTGGAAGGCGTCGGACTTCATCACCACCTCGGACACGAAGGCGTCCTCTGCGAAGCCGGCCTGGACCGTAATGTGATCACGATCGGTCAGGTCGAACATGTTGGGCAGCATAAAGGGCATGTGCGCCAGGGCCACGCCCGGCGCAGCCGCCAATAGTCCGGCGCCCGCAAGCGCCGCAAAGCCTAATCGCCCCATAGGATCCCTGCTCCATCATTCTCAAAATTGAAACCCGGATAGTGCAATTGCGACTCACTTGCAATTATCTTTCCGATAGCGCATTGACGGCTCGCCGACCGCCCACGGGGGGCGTTGCGCAACAAATATGCGACTGACTCGCATTTGCATACTGATATGGAGATATCTATGGGGCGATCGATGTGGTGGAGCCGGGCGGCGCTGCTGGCCGGAACCTCCTGCCTGCTGATGGCGGGAACGGCTCAGGCCCAGGAAGCCCACCCCAAGGGCGAAGGTAGCACCGCCGCCGCCCAGCTTTCACTTGGCCGGATCGTGGTCTCGGCCGGCGCCGAGAAGGTCGCCATCAACACCCCCCAGGCGGTGACCGCGCTCGACCAGGAAGACATCGACCAGACCCAGGCCACGACCATGGGCGACCTGCTGGAGGCCATTCCCGGCGTCAGCGTGGTCGGCGGCGTCTCGGCCCTGGGCCAGGGCTTCAACATCCGCGGCATGGGCACCGGCATCGCCGACTCCGACAGCCGCATCCTCACCCAGATCGACGGGGTGACGAAGTTCTACGAGCAGTACCGGATGGGCGCGCTGTTCAGCGAGCCCGAGCTTTACAAGCGCGTTGAGGTCCTGCGCGGCCCGGCCTCCTCCACCCTCTATGGCGCCGGCGCCCTGGCCGGGGTGGTCAACTTCACCACCAAGGACGCCTCCGACTTCCTGAAGGGCGACGACCGCTTCGCCGTTCGCCTGAAGGGCGGCTTCGAGAGCAATTCGGAGGGCCTGTCCGGCTCGGCCATCCTGGCCGCCAAGCCCAGCGAGAACCTCGACCTGCTGGCCGTCGTCACCGCCCGCGACGCCGATCACTACAAGAGCGGCGACGGCGTGACGGTGAACCCGTCGAACGTGAAGTCCAATTCCTACCTGCTGAAGGGCCGCTACTATGTCGGCGGCGACAAGCAGCACAGCATCTGGGCCTCGTACCAGAACTGGCGCTCCGACAGCACCCAGATGTACGACCAGGCCGAGGCCTTCGGCACGACGCCGGTGCGCCGCAAGGTCGACGACATCACCGCGGTCGTCGGCTACGAAAACGACTTTGGCGGCAGCAAGCTCTTCAACCTGGAAGCCCAGGGCTCCTACGCCAACTCCAAGGTCGAGCAGCGCGAAACCACCTTCCTGCCCGGCGTCACCTATTCCGAATTCTCCTACGAGACCTGGCAAGGCCGCATCCAGAACACCTCGCGGTTCTCGTGGGGCGAGGACTGGGCTGGCTTCCTGTTCGTGGGCGTCCAGGCCAACCGCCAGGAGCGGCGCAATCCGCGCGTCAACGCCGCCGGCGTCACCAATCCGGGGGCGGCCACCCACCCCGAAGGCGACATGGACAAGTACGGGGTCTACGCCCAGGCCGAGCTGGTCTGGTCCGACAAGCTGACCATCATCCCCGGCGTTCGCATCGACAAGACCAAGCTGAAGCCGGGCGCAGGCGTCACCACCCGCCGGAGCGTCGAGGACACCGCCGCCTCCCCCAAGTTGGCTGTGCTCTATTCGCTGAGCGACAACTTCGCGGTGTTCGGCTCGGTGGCCCGCACCGTGCGCATGCCGGTGCTGGACGAGATCTATAGCCGCACCAGCGCCGTCACCTCGAACTTCAGCCTCAACTTGAAGCCCGAAGAGTCCGACAACATCGAAGGCGGCGTCACCCTGTCCTTCGACGGGGTGATCGCGCAAGGCGACGCGGTGCGGGTGAAGGTCACCGCCTTCCGTAACGACGTCTCCAACCTGATCACCCGGGGCACGGCCAACTCGCCCTACTTCGTCAATGTCGGCGAGTCGCGGTTCGAAGGCGTCGAGGTCGAGGCCGAATACGCCTCGCGCGGCCTATTCGCCCGCGCCGGGCTGTCGGTGATCGACGGCGAGAACAAGATCACCGGCAATCCGCTCAACACCATTCCCGCCGATGAGTTGGACGTGACGCTGGGCTACAGGTTCACCGACCTGAACCTGTCGGCCGGCTGGCGCGGCGAGTTCGCCGCCGACCAGAAGGACATCGGACCGGGCGGCAAACGCACCGGCGGCTATGGCGTGCACAACCTCTTCGTGACCTGGACGCCGCAGGACGGCGCGCTCTCCGGGCTGGAGCTGCGGGCCGGCGTCGACAACGTGCTCGACAAGCAGTTCCGCCGCCACCTCTCGGCGCTCGACGCCGAGGGCCGGACCTTCAAGCTCACCCTCGCCCGGACCTTCTAGGATGAAACTCACCCGTACACGCGTGACGGCGGCGGCGGTCTCGACCGCCTTCAATGTCGGGCTGATCGCGCTGGTCATGCGGACCGGCGCGGACGCCCCGCCTGTATGGGACGAGACCGTGGTGATCGCGGAACTGGTTCAAGTTCGGGGCGGAGAGACGCACGCCCCGAGCCAGTCGGCGCAGGCTCCTTCCTCCCCTCCTCGGGAGCCTGCGCCGGCGCCCCCTGTTCCGAACCTGACACTCCCCCAGGCCTTGCCAGATAGCTCCCGGCCGGCCGACCCCTCGCCGCCTTCCAACGCCGCCGCAGCGCCTCCCGCTATCGCCGTGTCCACGGCCGCTGCATCCACAACCTCGGCCGCGCCGCAGCGGGCTGGCACGCGCGAGGGCCTGGATATCGACGCACCCAACGGCGCCAGCCTGGACTACGCCTCGCGCCTGCGCGCCTGGCTGGAAGCCCACAAGACCTATCCCAAGCGTGCCCGGATGCGACGCGAAGAAGGTGTCGTACACGTCCAGTTCGCCGTCGATCGCGAGGGCCGCCTGCTGCGCGGAAACGTGGTGCACAGCTCCGGCTTCGCCAGCCTCGACGCCGAGGCCATGGCGATGCTGGACCGCTCGAACCCCTTCCCCGGCGCCCCGCATACCGTCCGCGGCGAGCGGATCGAGGTCAGGGCGCCGGTGGAATTCTTTTTGACGCGGTGAAGGTTGGCTGCGACCAGATCCTCCCCCTCTGGGAGGTGGCGCGCGAAGCGTGACGGAGGGGGCTTGCTGAAGCAGTCAAAGTCCCCCTCACCCGGCCAAGGGGCCGGGAGCTCCCCCAAAGGGGGAGCATCTGACGGGAGGGACGCGCCTACGCCAGTGTCACGAAGGTCTCGCTCTCGATCACCCATTGGCCGACTGACTTCTTCCAGACCGCCAGATAGGACCCGGACGAGGTCGCGTCCTTCCAGGTGGCGACCCAGGTCCCGGTCTCGGCGGCGCGCTGCCCCTCGGCGTCAAGCACAACGCTCTCGGTGGTCCGGGCGTAGGTGACGAAGCTCGGATCGGCGAACTGGGCCTGGAAGGCCGCCAGCACCGCCTGGGCGCCCATCAGCAATCCGCCCTCGCCGGAGATCAAGTTCACTTGGCGGTCGAAGAACGGCGCCAGCCGCCCCGCGTCGTGGGCGGCGATGATCTTGTTGGTCAGCTTGCGCCGCGCGCGGATGGTGTCTTGCGGCGTCGTCATGGCTCCACCACCGCGGTCCCGACCTTGCCGCCGGCCTCGACCAGTTCGTGGGCGCCCGCACAGTCGGCCAGCGGGAAACGGCCGGCGACCGACAGGATGCGTTCGCCCGTCCCGATCCAGCGGGTGATGTCCTGCTGCGCACGCTTGCGGGCCTCGTGCGGCGAGACCGGCAGATAGACCCCCTGGATCATCAGGTTCAGCCCCATGGCCGCCCCGACCGGCACGACGGGCGTCGGCGCGCCCTTGGTGGCGTAGTAAGCGACCGACCCGTTCATGCGGACGCTGGCCAGGGTCGAGGCGATGTTGCCGCCGAAATCGACCTCCACCACGTGGTGTACGCCCTCGCCGTCCGTCAGCTCGCGCACCCGCGCGGCGACGTCTTCGCGGCGATAGTCGATGACGTGATGCGCGCCGCCGGCCCGGGCGCGCTCAGCCTTCTCCTGCGAGCTGACCGTGGCGATCACCGTGGCCCCGGCCCAGGCGGCGAGTTGCACCGCATAGTGACCGACCGCGCCAGCCCCGCCGGTCACCAGCACCGTGCGGCCCTGGACCGGTCCGGCCAGGAACAGGGCGCGATGAGCGGTCATGCAGGGAATGCCGAGCGTCGCGCCTTGCGCGAACGAGACCCCCTCCGGCAGCACGCTGAGCAGGTCGGTGTCGAGTTCGATGTACTCGGCGGCCGAGCCGAACGCCCGGCCGTTGCGCTGGCCGTTGTAGAACCAGACCCGCTGGCCGATCCATGAGGCCGGGACGCCCGGCCCCACCGCCTCGACGACGCCGGCCCCGTCGCTGTTGGGCGTGATCCGGGGATAGGCCATGGGCGCGGAGCCGCCGCGCATCCCGACATCGGACGGATTGACGCCCGAGGCCTTGATGGCGACCAGCGCCTGACCCTGGCCAGGCGCCGGCGTCGGCAGATCGCCGTACTGCAAGACCTCGCGGGCCGGGCCCGTGCGGTCGTACCAGATGGCTTTCATGCGGCCTCCCAAACTCGCCCCGATAAGCGGGGCGAGGGGAAGTCTAGCCCGCCACCCAGTTGCCGTGGAAGCCGAACGGCACCCGGCGTGGCAGTTCGGCCACCGCGATCGGTCCTTTGGCGATATCGAGCGCCTCGAACACCAGCAGGTCGCTGCGATCCTCGGCCGCACGCCAGACCACCGCGGTGATCCAGCCATCGCCCTCGGCCGCGTCGGCGGAGCGCGGGGTGAAGACCGGCTCGGAGGTCATGTCGCCGCCCGTCAGCGCGTAGACTTGGCGCTTGCCGGTCACCAGATCGAGGTGGGCGATGGCCGTCTGCTTAATGGTCTTGGCGTTGCTGGGATCGGCCGCGTACCAGCCGTGACGGTGGGCCGAGCCGGCGTAGCGTTCGTCGAAGCGCGGGAACTCGCCGTCCAGATCGTCGATGGCCTCTTCCTTGATAGCGTCGCTGTTTCCATCGAGGTCGAAGGTCCAGCGCACCATCCGCGCGGCGCTGTGCTGGCCGGGCGAGCCGTCGGCGTTGGGGAACAGCGGCGCGGTGTCATAGCGGAAGACGTCGGCGATGATCTTGCCGCCCTCCTCCCAGGCGTTCATCGGGTGGAAGACATAGGACGGCGGGGCGTTGAACCAGCGGATCGAGGCCACCTCGCCGTCGCGGCGCATGACGCCGACATGGCTGCCCTTGTCCGGCTCCCAGGCATAGGCCGGCAGGCCCTTCATCGCCCGCTCCAGGCTGCCGGTCAGCGGCAGAATCGGGAACAGGGCGTAGTTCTCGGTGACCAGGAAGTCGTGGACCATCGAGGAGAACGGCGCCTGGAAGTCGTCGCGCCGCACCACCTTGCCGCTGGCGTCAGTGACGCCGTAGCTCATCCCGGCCGACAACGGCATGTCGCCGACACCATAGCCGAACCAGACCATCTCGCCGGTCTTGGGGTCGATCTTCGGGTGGGCGGTGACCTTGCCGTTGTACTCGGTGGCGTAGCCTTTGGAGTCCAAGGTGCGCTCGGCCATCTCGAACGGCGCGTGGGCCTCCTCCAGCGCCAGCAGCCGGCCGGCGTGGAACAGAATGTTGGTGTTGGCGACCCCGCTCTCCTTGCCCTGGGCGATCGGGTCGGTGGTCATCGGATTGCCGAAGCCGCCGAACAGGGCGCGGCCCTCAGAATTCTCCAGCTCCCACTTGGGCGTGCGCACATAGCGGTTGCGGTAGCTGACCTTGCCGTCCTCGACGTGGAAGGCGTGGATCATGCCGTCGCCGGTGAACCAGTGGTACTCGCCGCGCGGCTCGAACTGCGGGTTCGGGCCGGTGCGATAGAGCGTGCCCTTCAGTTCCTTCGGGATCTCGCCCTTCACCACGAGATCGAAGTCGTCCTCGCTGCGGACCGGCGCGAAGTTGCCGGACAGATACGGATTGATGCGAACGTCGCCATCCATGACGCTTCTCCCTGAATTGGCCGGTTTCAGACCGGCCTGATGATGTGCCCTTCGTCGGGCCGCGCGCGGCCCTCGAGGACGTCGTGATAGGCCGCGACCAAGGCTTCTGGCCCGACATGTTGTTTGACGCTCAGCCAGGCAGCCTCGGCCACGAAGGCGCGCAGGGCGGCCATGAACCGGGTTTCCAGCTCAGCGTAGCCCCACTCCCCCGCCCGCTTGCGGATCTGGTCGGGCGCGAAGAACAGCACCGGCGCGGGGCCGGGAAGCTGGCTGCGCGTGCGGTCGGCCTGCCAGTGGGTGCCACCGACGATGATGCTGCGCGACAGGCGCTCGCCGAGCGCGGCGTGAACCGCCGAGGTCACCTGCGGATCGCCCGCGAAGTCGACATAGATGGCGGGCGCCTTGGCGCTCAGCGCGCCGGCCTGGTCGTAGGTGACGATGCGGTCGTAGAGGCCAAGCTCAGCCAGCTTGGCGGCGTTGGACGGCGAGGTCAGGCCGACCACTTCCAGGCCCCGGCGCCGGGCGAACCAGGCCAGGCCCATGGCGGTCTTGCTGGACGCGCTCGACAGCACCAGCGCGCCGACGTCCTCGTCCTCGCCCAGGAAGTCGTCCAGCAGCCAGGAGGTCATGAACAACGGCCGCAGCAGGGCGCGGTGATCGTCCATCTCGTCTTCCGGCGCCTCGGAATAGGCATTGTAGGTCGGCGGCAGCTCGGCCCGATGCTGGGCGACGTCGACCAAGCCGTTGCGACCCTTCGACAGCTGCGCCGTGAAGTGGCTCGACATCGGCAGGTAGCCGAAGATCCGCAGGCCGACCGGCGCGTCGGGCGCCTTGGACTCGACCACCCGCGCGAACCCCCAGACCGGGATACGGCCCAGCCCCTCGGGCGCCGGGAAGAACTTCCAGTAGCCGAAGCTGTCGCCCATCATCCCATAGGTGATGTTGTTGGCGGTCAGTGCGAACCGCTCGACCTCCAGCCGGGCCTCGCCATCGGCCAGATCGGTTTTTTCGGCGGCATGGCGCAGCTCGACATCACGCAAATCGTCCCGATTGATCAGCACGTCCCAGGCAGTCATCGCGTCCTCGTCTTTTTTACGTTGTAAATTTATTACGTAAGAGCTACCTCAGGACAAGCACTTTCTTTGCCCGAGTTTACAGATGCCCCGCGTCCTCTCCGAGTCCGACGTCGCCGACTTCCGCGAACGCCTTTGCGACGCGGCCGAAAAGCTGTTCGCCGAGAAGGGACCGGACGCGGTGACCATGCGCCAGCTGGCCTCCGAGCTGGGGGTCAGCCCGATGACGCCCTATCGCTATTTCACCGACAAGGAAGACATCCTGGCCGCCGTGCGGACCAACGGCTTCAACCGCTTCGCCGAGGCGCTCGAGACCGCGCTGGCCTCCACCGTCGGCAGCGCCAAGGCCAAGAGCTCGGCCGTGGGCGAGGCCTATCTCGCCTTCGCCTTCGAGCACCCGCAGACCTACAAGCTGATGTTCGACCTGAACCAGCCGCACGAAGACGACTATCCCGAACTGGTCGCCGCGGCGGCCCGCGCCCACCGGAACCAGAACGCCTATGTCAAAGGCCTGGTGGCGGCCGGGGTGCTGGAGGGCGATCCCGACGAGATCGGTCGAATGTTCTGGGCCGCGACCCACGGCGCCGTCTCGCTGGAGCTGGCCGGCAAATTGCCCAAGGGCATGGCCCGCGTGGTCAACCGGCAGCTGGGCCATGCGCTCGCCAAGGGCCTGCGTCCAGGGGCCTGAAGGCGCTTGACGGCCCTTGGGGCAAGACCCCCATCTTCCCTGCGACAAGGGGGAGACGCACAATGATCCAACCGTTCGAGGTGAACTGGAGCGAGAACTCCGTTCAGGCCGTGCTGGATCAGGTCCGTGCCTATCCCTGGCCGCCGATCCCCGAGGTTCCCGACGGATGGGCCTATGGCTGCGACGCCGGCTATCTGAAGGATCTCTGCCACCACTGGACCGAAGCCTATGACTGGCGTGCGGCGGTGGCCGACCTCAACCGCTTCCCGCAGTTCACCGCCCGGGTCGAGGATTACGACATTCACTTCCTGCACGTGGTCGGCGAGGCGCAGGGCAAGCGGCCGCTGATCCTCAGCCATGGCTGGCCGGGCTCGCACTTCGAGTTCTGGGGCGTGATCGAGAAGCTGGCCTTCCCCTCGCGCTTCGGCGGCCGAGCCGAGGACGCCTTCGACCTGGTGATCCCGTCCCTGCCCGGCTTTGGGTTCTCCTCCAAACCGAAGCGTCCCATCGGCCAGCGCACCACGGCGCGGCTGTTCAACACCCTGATGACCGACGTGCTCGGCTATCACCGCTACCTCGCCCAGGGCGGCGACTGGGGCGCGCTGGTCACCTCGTGGCTGGCCCACGACCACGGCGACCACGTCAGCGCCATTCATCTGAACATGATGGGTTTCCGCCCCCATGGCGGTCCCAAGGACGAGGCCGAGATCGCCTGGATGACCCGCCAGGGCGCGATGATGGACGTGATGGGGGCCTATTTCCGCCTCCAGGCCTCCAAGCCGCAGTCGCTGGCCTGGATGGGCGCGGGCAACCCGGTCGGCCAGGCCGCCTGGATCGCTGAGCGCTTCCACGACTGGTCGGACCTGCGCGAGCGTCCGTTCGACAAGGTCCACCCGAAGGACCGGCTGCTGACCAACATCATGCTCTATGTGATGACCGACAGCTTCGCGACCGGCGCCTGGTACTATCGCGGCCTGCTCGAAGAGGGCGGCGTGGTCTTCCAGGAGGGCGAGCGCTGCGAGACACCGACCGCCTTCGCCAACTTCCCCGGCGAGCCGCTCTACACCGCCCCGCCCCGCTCCTGGGCCGAGCGCGCCTACAACATCAACCGCTGGACCGACCAGCCGCGCGGCGGTCACTTCGCGGCGATGGAGGAGCCGGACCTGTTCGTCACCGACGTGCGGGCCTGGGGCGCGGAGGTCGGCTGAGCCCCCTCCGTCTCGGCGCTTCGCACCGAGCCACCTCCTCCAGCGGGGGAGGATCTGCACCAAGGATGCTCCCCCGTTGGGGGAGCTGTCAGCGCAGCTGACTGAGGGGGAGCCCGCCCCTAGGCCGCGGCGTCCATCACCGTCTGGATCGCGCCGATCAGCCGCTCCAGCTCCAGCGGCTTGGGCACCAGAACATCCATGCCGGCGGCGGTGTACTCGGCCTCATGATGGGCCATGGCGTTGGCGGTCAGCGCGATGATCGGCGTACGCCTGCGGCCCTCGGCCAGTTCGCGCTCGCGGATCAAGCGCGTGGCGGTGGGGCCATCCATCACCGGCATCTGGACGTCCATCAAGATGACGTCCCACTCCTGCTCGGCGGCGGCGGCGCAAGCCGCCTGCCCATCGGCGACGCATCGAACCTCGACGCCCAGCTGCGCCAGCAGGGTCTTGAGCACTAGCTGGTTCATCGGATTGTCCTCCGCCGCCAGGATGCGAAGATCCCCGGACGGAGCCACGAACTCGGGCGGCGCATCGATGGCGGCGGGGCCACCCTCGGCGCGGGCGAGCGGCAGGCGCACGGTGAAGGTCGATCCGGTTCCCACCCTTGAGACCGCCCCGATATCGCCGCCCATCAAGGTCGCCAACTCCCGGCAGATAGCCAATCCCAGGCCCGACCCGCCATAGCGCCGGGTGGTGGAGGCGTCCTCCTGCACGAACTTCTGGAACAGCGATCCGAGACGGTCCTCGGCGATGCCGGGGCCGGTGTCGACCACCTTGAAGACCAGCATTCCGGCCTCGTGCGAGACCGCCAGCCGCACGGCCCCGCGCGCCGTGAACTTCACGGCGTTGGAGACAAGATTGTAGACGATCTGGCGTATCCGGGTCGGATCGCCGCGCCAGGCGCCATGGGCTTGCGGCGACACCGTCAGTTCGAACGAAACGTCCTTCTCGCTGGCCAGGGTCATGAACGTCGCCTGCACCCCGTGCGCCAGGGCGTCGATGTCGATCCGGCCGTCCTCCAGCTCCAGGCGCCCGGCCTCGATCCGCGACAGGTCCAGCAGGTCGTTCAGCAAGGCCAGCAGGGTCTCGCCCGCCTGGCGCACGACGGTCAGCCGCTCGCGCTGGCGATCCGAAAGCTCGTCGCGGGCCATGGCCTGGGCCATGCCCAGCACGCCGTTCAGCGGCGTGCGGATCTCGTGGCTCATCGTGGCCAGGAAGGCGGACTTGGCCACGTTGGCGGCGTTGGCCTCGTCCCGCGCGCGCTTCAGCGAGGCGTTGAGCGCCTTCAGCCGTTTCTCCGAACGCTTCAGGTCCTCGATGGACTGGGTGATGACCACGCACCGCACCGGCCCCTCGCCCTGGAAGCGCGCGGCGGTCAGACGGAACCACTCGCCGCTGCGCGACTGGTAGGCGTAGGCGAAGGTGTCCGTCCGGCCGGCCAGGACGCGCTTCACCCCGTTGGTCAGCGTCCGGCCCCGGCCGCCGGGCAGGCGCTCGAAGACCGCGAAGAGATTGCGCCCCATCGGATAGACGTCGGCCTGGACGACCTGGGCGCCCAGTTGCTTGAAGGCCGAGTTGGCGGCGATGATCGCGCCGGTGTCGTCGATGACGGTCAACAGCGCGGCCAGCCCGTCGATGACCCCGCGCCCGAAGCGCTCGGACTCCCGCAGATCGGCCACGGCCTCGCGCTGCTCGGTGACGTCCTGGCTGGCGCCGTGCAGCGCCACGCACTTGCCGTCGACCATGCGCGGCTCGCCCATGACCCGCAGCCAGATCCGTTCGCCCGATGCGATCAGCGCCGGCGCCTCGAAGTCGATCCGCTCGCCGGTTTCGATGGCGCCGCTGATGTGCGCCAGCACCTCTTCCCGCACCTCGGGGGCGTAGATGACCAGACTGTCGAGATGGCTCTCCACCAAGGCCGGACGCCCCAACAGCTCCGCCAGCTCGGGGCTCCAGCGCACCAGCCGCTCAGCGAGGTCGACCTCCCAGGCGCCCAGACGCGCCAGACGGCCGGCCGATTTCAGCGACACCGAGGTCGAATTCAGTTGGTTCTGCAGGTCCCGCGCCGTGGTGATGTCGACCTGGATGGCCATGAAGCCGTCCAGCGCGCCCGTGCTGGAAAAGGTCGGACGGACATCGAGGTCCAGGCAGAATTTCCGGCCGTCCTTGGCGCGGTTGATGATCTCGACGCGGAAGCCCTCGCCGCCGGCGACGCAAGCCGACATCATGGCGACGGTCGCCGGATCGGTCTCGGGGCATTGCAGGAGCGAGCCTGGCGTGCGGCCGGCCGCCTCGGCCAGGGTGAAGCCGGTCATGGCGGTGAACCCGTCGTTCACCCAATCGATCCGGCCGGCGGGGTCGCAGAGGACAATGGCGTGCGGCGTCAGGCGCGCCACGCTGGCCAGCCTCGCCGTCAGGTCGCCCGCCTCGATGCCGCCCATCCGCTAATCCCCCTGGCGGACGATGCGGCTGCGGCTATGAAGAAACCACGAAATTCGCGGCTTCGTCGGACCTCAAAGCCGCTCTAGAGGTGGGGTTACATGGCTCGCTACGATTTCGCATCCGACAACACCGCCCCCGCCGCGCCCGAGGCGATCGAGGCCCTGATCGCCGCCAACACCGGGTTCACGCCGGGCTATGGCTCCGACGCCATCAGCGCCCGCGCCGCCGACGCTGTACGGGGCCTGCTGGACGCCGACGCCGAGGTGCGGTTCGTCGCCTCCGGCACGGCGGCCAACGCCATCTCGCTGGCGGCGCTCTGTCGGCCGTTCGAGGCGGTGCTGGCCCACGAGCACGCCCATATCTGCACCGACGAGACCGGCGCCCCCGGCTTCTTCGGCCAGGGGATCGGCCTGATCGGCCTGCCGGGCGCCTCGGGCCGGCTCTTGCCGGACACGCTCACCGCGCCCCTGGCCGCCCCCGACTTCTCCCATCGTCAGTCCGCGGCGGCGCTGTCACTGACCAACGCCACCGAGTACGGCACGACCTATTCGACGCAGGCCCTGGCCGCCCTGGTCGCGCCGGCCAAGGCCAAGGGGCTGGCGGTGCATCTGGACGGCGCGCGCCTGGCCAACGCCGCGGCGGGCGGGTTCGACCTGAAAGCCATCGGCCCGATGGGCGTCGACATTCTGGTCGTCGGCGGCACCAAGGCCGGCATGACCCCGACCGAGGCCGTGGTGATCTTCGATCGCCAGCTGGCCCGCCGGTTCGACGCGCGGCTGAAGCAGGCCGGCCAGCTCCCCTCCAAGGGCCGCTTCTACGCCGCGCCCTTCATCGGCATGCTGGAGAGCGGCGCCTTCATTGAGCGCGCCGCCCACGCCAACGCCATGGCGAGGCGCCTGGCGGCGCTCATGCCCTTCACGGTGCGCCACCCGGTGGAGGCCAATGCGGTGTTTGTTGAGATGGATGACGGGGCGCTCAGCCGCCTGCATGCGGCGGGCTGGTTCGTCTATCGGTTCCTGGACGGCTCGGTCCGCTTCATGTGCTCATGGGCGACGACGCCGGAGGCGGTCGACGAGCTTGGCGGCGTCCTGGCCGACATCAGCCGCTGACCGGAGCCAGCGGCTGATGCAGGTAGGTTCGGCCTAGAGCGTATCGACATTCAGGATTCTCACGGCGCGAGATGTCTGATTCATAGGGCTCCG
>NZ_LMHT01000016.1 GCF_001429025.1 Phenylobacterium sp. Root700
CTCGCGCCGCTGGCCCACATGGCCGCGACCATGATCGGGGTCGGCGAGATCTTCGTCGGCGAGGCGCGGCTGCCGGCCGCGAAGGCCCTGGCCGAGGCCGGGCTGTCGCCGGTGACGCTCGGTCCCAAGGAGGGCCTGGCGCTGCTGAACGGCACACAGTTCTCGACCGCCAACGCCCTGGCCGGCCTGTTCGAGGCCGAGGTGCTGTTCCGCACCGCCCTGGTCACCGGCGCGCTGTCGACCGAAGCGGCCAAGGGCTCCGACACCCCGTTCGATCCGCGCATCCACGCCCTGCGCCGCCATGCCGGTCAGATCGAGACCGCCGACGCCCTGCGCGGCCTGATGGCCGGCTCGGCGATCCGCGCCTCGCACCTGAAGGACGACGAGCGCGTCCAGGACCCCTATTGCCTGCGCTGCCAACCGCAGGTGATGGGCGCGGCGCTCGACGTGCTGCGCCAGGCGGCCACGACGCTGGGGACCGAGGCCAACGGCGTCACCGACAATCCGCTGATCTTCCCGGAAACCGACGAGGCCCTGTCCGGCGGCAACTTCCACGCCGAGCCGGTGGCCTTCGCCGCCGACATGATCGCCCTGACGGTCTGCGAGATCGGTTCGCTGGCCGAGCGGCGGATCGCCATGCTGGTCGATCCCGCGCTCTCGGGCCTTCCCGCCTTCCTGACGCCCAAGCCCGGCCTCAACTCCGGCTTCATGATCCCGCAGGTCACCGCCGCCGCCCTGGTGTCGGAGAACAAACAGCGCGCTTACCCGGCCAGCGTCGACTCGATCCCGACCTCGGCCAACCAGGAAGACCACGTCTCGATGGCCGCCCATGGCGCGCGCCGGTTGCTGGGGATGGTCGAGAACGCCACCGCGGTGATCGGCATCGAACTGCTGGCCGCCGCCCAGGGCTGCGACTTCCACGCGCCGCTGACCTCCAGCCCGGCGCTGGAATCGGTGCGCGCGCTGCTGCGGGCCAAGGTCCCGCACCTGACCGACGACCGCCACTTCCACCCCGA
>NZ_LMHT01000017.1 GCF_001429025.1 Phenylobacterium sp. Root700
AGCTCTTGGCCGTGAGTTCGGTTCCCGTGGCCGGGCGGATGACGCGGGTCGGGTCGAGGCGGGTCATGAATTGGCTCAGGCTTTGGCGAAGGCGAGGCACGCCTTCAGGACATCGGTGAGAGCCGCGCGCATCGGCGCGGCCTGGAGCTCGGAATAGGGGGTGGGCCAGGTCGAAGGCGTGGGCGCCGCCGCCGGGTCGTCCATGTAGCCGCGGCAGGCCAGTTCCATCTGGATGGCATGGACGCCACCTTCGGGCCGGCCGTAGTGGCGGGTCGTCCAGCCGCCCTTGAAGCGGCCGTTGGTCACGCGGCTGAATGCACTGGCGTCGCAGGCGGCCTCGACGGCGCTGGTCAGGGCGTCGTCGCAACTGGTCCCGGAATTTGTGCCGAGATTGAAGTTCGGCAGTGGTCCATCGAAGAGGCGCGGGATCACTGAGCGGATCGAATGGGCCTCGTAGAGCACGACCTTGCCGTGGATCTCGCGCAGCCGCTTCAGCTCGGCGGCGAGGACGGCGTGATAGGGCTCGAAATAGGTCGTTCGGCGGCGCGCGATCTCGGCCTCGTCCGGCTCGCCGACCAGATAGAGCGGCTCGCCGTCGAAGGTGGTGGTCGGGCAAAGCTCGGTGGTCGCTTGGCCCGGATAGAGCGAAGCGCCGGAGGGATCGCGGTTCACGTCGATGGCGCTGCGGCTGATCGCCGTGCGCACTGTGGTGGCCCCCAGCTCGCGGGCGAAGCCGTAGAGCCGGTGGATCCACCAGTCGGCGTCCTTGCGGGCCAGCCAGGGCGAGACCAACTTCGATTCCATCTCAGCGGGGATCTCGGTTCCCGTGTGCGGGAAGCTGACCACCAGCGGCGCGTCGCCGCGATGAACCTCCAGCCAGTCCATCAGGCGACGCCTGGCAGGGCGGCGCCGTCGGCGGCGTCGCAGATCGCGCCCGAGCGAACCAGCAGGTTGGCCGCCTCGATGTCGGGGTGGAAGTGGCGGTCGTCGGTCAGGTGCGGGACCTTGGCCCGCAGCAGCGCGCGCACC
>NZ_LMHT01000018.1 GCF_001429025.1 Phenylobacterium sp. Root700
TGGGTCCCTGTATGTTGATGAGGCCGATGTTTAGTCTGTCGGTGGCGGCTGTGGCGCGATGGGTCCCTGGCTGATGAGGCCGTAGGCCGGCAGGCGTGCGGCCGCCGAGTTGTTGCTTCCGGACAGTCGCACGAGCGGGGCCTGGCGGGCCTGGGCTCGGATACAGGAGCGGACAGATGACAGCGCTTGTGGCGGCCGGCGTGGATGTCGGCCGGGATTATTTTGACGTGGCGTTTGCGCCTGAGGGGCGGGCGTTCCGAGCGCCGAACACCTCTGGCGGGGTGGAGACGATCCTGGCTCGGCTGCGACGGGCTGGCGCGCGCAAGGTGGTGCTGGAGTCGATCGGCAGCTTCGGCGCGCGCCTGGTGAGGGCGCTGGCCGAGGCGGGCTTCGAGGTGGGGGTGGTCGATCCACGCCGGATCAAGGCGCTGCGGCTGGCGGAGGGCCGCCGGGCCAAGACGGATCGACTGGACGCGGCGCTGATCGCGCGCTTCGCTCTGGTCATGCAGGACGCCGCAAGACCGGTCCCCAGCGCCCAGACCTTCCAGATCCGCTCGCTCTCGGCGCGGCGGCGGCAACTGGTCGAACTGGCGGCCATGGAGAAGACCCGGCTCAAGCAGGCGCTCGATCCGCAGATCGCCGACAGCTGCCGGGCGATGATCGCGGTCCTCAGCCAGGAGCGGAGCCGCATCGAGGCCCAGCTCGAGGCGATGCTCGACGAAGATCCCGCCAACCATCGGCGCGGTGAGCTTCTGAAGACCATCCCCGGGGTCGGCCCGGCTGTCAGCACCACCTTGCTGACCGACCTGCCCGAGCTCGGCCGCCTTGACCGAAGGGCCCTCGCCAGCCTCGCCGGCCTGGCGCCGCATCCCAACGACAGCGGAACGCGCTCAGGCCACGCCCACATCCAGGGCGGCAGACCTTGCGTGCGCACGGCCCTCTACATGGCCGCCCTCGCCGCCGCCCGATCCGACAAGGGCTTCAAGAGCGAGTACCAGGCCATGCGCAAGGCCGGGAAACCCGCCAAGGTCGCCCTGATCGCCATCGCCAGGAAAATCGTCGTCGCCGCCAACGGCATGCTCAAGGCAGACCGGCCCTGGCGAACCAACCAGCCTTGACCATCAACACAGTCGCCGG
>NZ_LMHT01000019.1 GCF_001429025.1 Phenylobacterium sp. Root700
TGTTCAGACCGGAGACATCGGTGACGGGTGTTCGGAGACATCCGTGACACTTTTCGACCTCGCGAGGAGGTTGGGAAGATGCCGTTCACGGGGGTCTCTGCGATGGATCGCAAGCTGGAGTTTGTCCGTCTGGCGCGGGTGGAAGGCGCCAACCGGCGGGAGCTGTGTCGCCGCTTCGGCGTAAGCGCGAGCCTGGCCTATCGGTTGCTGGGTCGCTACCAGGCTGAGGGAGTGGCGGGCCTTGAAGCGCGGTCACGTCGCCCGATCGCCTCGCCGCGTCGCACGCCTGATGCGGTGGAGGCCGCGGTGCTGGAGGTGCGGGCCGCGCACCCGGTCTGGGGCGGCCGCAAGATCGCCGCCGTGCTGAAGCGACGCGGCCTTGCGGCGCCCGCGCCCTCGACAGTGACCCAGATCCTGCGTCGGCATGGCGTGGAGCTGGGCGGCTTCGGGGGCGGCGAGCAGGCCTTCATCCGCTTCGAGCATCCTGCGCCCAACGACCTGTGGCAGATGGACTTCAAGGGCCATGTGGCGCTGCGCTCGGGCCGGCTGCATCCCTTGACCGTGCTCGATGACCACTCGCGCTTCTGCCTGGTGCTGGCCGCCTGCGCCAACGAGCAGACCCAGACGGTGAAGACCTGCCTGACCGAGGCCTTCGAGCGCTACGGCCTGCCCTGGCGCATGACCATGGATAACGGCTCGCCCTGGGGCAACGGGCCGGGCGATCCCTTCACCCCGCTCGGCGTGTGGTTGATGGAGCAGGACATCGGCGTCGGCCACTCGCGGCCCTATCATCCCCAGACCCAAGGCAAGGACGAGCGCTTCCACCGCACGCTCAAGGCCGAGGCCCTCGCCGGGCCGCCCTTCCGCGACATCGACCAAGCCGCCCGACACCTTGATCGCTGGCGAAGCCTCTACAACACCGAACGCCCCCATGAGGCCTTGGGCCTGCGCACCCCCATCGAGCGCTACGCCGTCAGCCCCAGGTCCTACAGGCCAGCGGTCGAACCCTTCCCATACGCCTCAGACGACCAGCTAAGGCGCGTCCCCAAGGACGATGGCCCCATCACCTTCCTCGGCCAGCGCTGGCGCATCCCACAGGCCTTCAAGGGCAAGATCCTCGCCGTCCGGCCAACCCCCGTCGACGGCCTCTACGACGTCGTCTTTAGGACAGCCAACATCGCAACCATCGACCTGCGAGGCCAAAGCGATCATCCTCAACCTGTCACGGATGTCTCCGAACACCCGTCACCGATGTCTCCGGTCTGAACA
>NZ_LMHT01000020.1 GCF_001429025.1 Phenylobacterium sp. Root700
GTATCCCTGCGGTGAGGGCCGCCTTCTGCGGTTTGGTTTGATGCTGCACAGCTAACAGCGTGGATAGGTGCGGTGTTAGCAGCGGTGTCATGGCGTATTCGACGCTGATTACGGGTCCTGAGCGGCGGCGTCGCTGGAGTGAGGATCAGAAGCTGGCGCTGCTGGCGGCGGCTTTTGCGCCAGGGGCGAGCGTGGCCGAGGTGGCTCGGCAGGCGGAGATCTGCACGAGCCTGCTCTACCGCTGGCGCCAGTCCATCGGGGCGTCGAGCGGATTTGCGCCGGTCATCGTCCGGTCAGAGCCAGCGGCGGATAGGCTCTCGGCCGAGCCGGCCTTGGTGGTGGAGTTTGCGGCAGGCCCGCGGGTGTTGATCGCGGGCGGGGCGCCTGAGGCGCTGGTCGCCGCGACGCTGCGGGCGCTGCGATGATCCCCATCCGCTCTGGCGTGCGGGTGTGGCTCGCCACCGGTCACACGGATATGCGCAAGGGGATGCAGGGCCTGGCCCTGCTGGTCCAGGAGCACCTGAAGCGCGATCCTCATGCGGGGGATCTCTACGTGTTCCGCGGGCGGAGCGGGGCGCTGATCAAGATCCTCTGGCACGACGGGATCGGCATGTCGCTCTACGCCAAGCGGCTGGAGCGGGGACGGTTCGTCTGGCCCTCGACGAGCGGCGGCCCAGTGGCTCTGAGCCTGGCGCAGATGGGCTACATGCTGGAGGGGATCGACTGGCGTAATCCCCAGCACACTTGGCGTCCTGCCAGCGCCGGATGAGGCGCAAAATAGTTCGTCGACCCTGCATTTAGGGGCGCCACAAGCGCTGCGATCTGTGATTCCATCGGGGTCATGGAGAGCTTGGCCGCCCCGGTTCCGGACGATGTCGAAGCGCTGAAGGCGGCGCTGGCCAGCATGCAGGCCGAGCGGGATGCGGCGCATGCCGATCGTGATCTGGCGCGCGCCGATGCGGCCCTCGCCATCGCTGAGGCCGCCGCGGCCAAGGCCGAGCGCGCTGACGACCAGGCGCTGATCGCCCATCTGAAGCTGCAGATCGCCAAGCTCAAGCGCGAGCGGTTCGGGACCTCCTCCGAGCGGACCAGCCGGTTGCTTGATCAGCTGGAGCTGCAGCTTGAGGAGTTGGAGGCCAGCGCCACCGAAGACGAGCTTGCCGCCGAGCAGGCCGCAGCCCGGGCCACGACCACGGTCAAGCCGTTCACCCGCAACAAGCCCTCGCGCCAGCCCTTCCCAGAGCATCTGCCGCGCGAGCGCGTGGTGATCGAGGCGCCCAGGACCTGCGCCTGCTGCGGCGGCTCACGCCTGAGCAAGCTCGGCGAGGACGTCACCGAGACCCTGGAGGTGATCCCCCGCCAGTGGAAGGTGATCCAGACCGTCCGCGAGAAGGTCTCCTGCCGCGACTGCGAGACCATCGCCCAGGCTCCGGCGCCGTTCCACGTCCTGCCGCGCGGCTGGGCCGGCCCCAGCCTGCTGGCCATGATCGTCTTCGAGAAGTTCGGCCAGCATCAGCCGCTCAACCGCCAGGCCGAGCGCTACGCCCGCGAGGGCCTGCCGCTGAGCCTGTCGACCCTGGCCGACCAGGTGGGCGGCGTCACTTCGGTGCTGGCGCCCTTAGTCGAGCGCATTGAGGCCCATGTGCTGGCCGCCGAGCGCCTGCACGGCGACGATACGACCGTCCCTGTCTTGGCCAAAGGCCAGACCGATGTCGGCCGATTGTGGACCTATGTGCGCGACGACGCTCCGTTCGGCGGATCATCGCCGCCGGCCGCGATCTTCCACTACTCGCGCGACCGCAAGGGTGTGCACCCCCAGACTCACCTGAAGGCCTGGAGCGGGATCCTGCAGGCCGACGCCTATGGCGGCTACGCCGAGCTCTACAAGCCAGATCGAAGTCCAGGACCGATCCTGGAGGCCGGCTGTTGGGCCCACGGCCGGCGCAAGTTCTTCGAGCTGGCCGACATCGAGACCGCCGAGCGCAAGAAGGCCAGAGGCGAGAAGCCCAAGTCCGTCTATCCCAAGGCTCTCGAGGCCGTGCGCCTGATCGACGCCCTGTTCGCCGTCGAGCGGCAGATCAATGGCGCAAGTCCCGAGGCTCGCCTGGCCCTGCGCCGCGCGCAAAGCGCACCGATCCTCGCCGAGCTGGAAGCCTGGATGGACGAGACCCGTCAGCAGCTCACCAGCAGCCATGCAATCGTCAAGGCGATCAACTACCTCAAGCGCCGCTGGCCCTCGTTCACCCGCTTCCTGGACGACGGCCAGGTCTGCCTCTCCAACAACGCCGCCGAGCGGGCGCTGCGCGGCATCGCCCTTGGCCGCAAGTCCTGGCTGTTCGCAGGCTCCGACCGCGGCGGCCAGCGCGCGGCGGCTATGTACAGCCTCATCGTCACCGCCAAGATGAACGACGTCGACCCACAAGCCTGGCTGGCCGACGTGCTCGCCCGCATCAACGACTTGCCAGTCAGCCGTCTCGACGAGCTGCTGCCGTGGAACTGGATGCAGCCTAATCCCCTCGTCGGCGCATAGCCCGATTGACCCTATGTGCCGTCGATGTTCCATCGGCGCAGGGTGACCAAGCGAGGTGCTGATGGCCGACGAAGCGCAACTGCGCGAGAAGCTTCGCAAGATCGAGGCGCTGTTCGCCGGGGCCGGAACGGCTGGAGAAAAGAACGCCGCGGAGGCCGCACTCGAGCGGGTCCGAGCGCGGCTGGCTGAATTGCAGCGCAGCGACGAGCCCATCGAAATGCAGTTCTCTCTACCCGACCAGTGGGCGCGCAGGCTCTTCGTCGCCTTGTGCCGGCGCTACGGACTAAAGCCTTACCGCCTGCATCGACAACGCGTCACGACCGTGATGCTGCGCGTGCCCAAACGCTTCGTGGATCAGGTCTTATGGCCGGAGTTCCAGGAGCTGAACGCCGTCCTGATGCAGTACCTCAACGAAGTCACCACCCGCGTTATTCGCGACAGCGTGCATGGCGACACCAGCGAGGCGGCGGAAATGAACCCGGCGCTTCCACCACGGTAACTCGCCCCTACAGCCGGTCACGAGCGCGTCAGACCGCGGTGCTCACCGCATGCTTAC
>NZ_LMHT01000021.1 GCF_001429025.1 Phenylobacterium sp. Root700
ACGAAGATCGACAACGAGGTGAACACCGCCGTAACGGACTTCGGGAAAGCTGCCATAGAGCAGCGAGTGATCGATCATGAGTGGGTGAGTACAAATAACTACGATGGCAATCGTGTGGATTTGTTCTCATTTGAACCTAAATTTTCACAGGGAATTCTTTCCTTGTATCAATTTCAAATTCCTGACGGGTATATATTCTAATCTGCTTCGAATTTTTGCTAATGAAATGGCGTCTTTTTCAAAATGGTGGCGCGCCTAGATTGGCGGCATCCGCCCTTCGAATTTTGGTTCTCGTCTTTTCGTGCGATCGAAGGAGCCGTCTGTCCACAATCGCTCTGGCGATATCTGCGCAACAGGCCGGCAAAAGAAACCACGGCTCGATGCAGTAGCGGAAGAATAGTCGGCGAGGGTCGCCCACCAAGCGAAAGAGCCACTCGATCCCAGCGCGCCCCATCCAGCGCGGTGCGGCGCATTGCACGCCAGCCTCGTAGTCAAATGCGGCGCCGACCGAGAAGACCACGCATGCTGGAAGAAGATCGATGTTCTGCTGTATCCAGATTTCTTGACGAGGCATTCCCATGCCGACGAAGAGAATCTGCGGCTGGAAGGCCGTCACTTCATCGATCACGCTCGTGTTCTCATTGGACCCTGCGCTGACGTCGAAGTACCCGTTCCTGGCGGATATGAGGACTCCTGGGTAGCGGCGGCGCAAGCTCTCCGCGGCCCGCTCAGCCACATCTGGCGCGCCTCCGAGATAGAAAATCCGCCACTGATTGCGGTTCGCAAGGCTCCAGAAGTGTTCCCGCCAATCCAAGTACGTGCAGCGGTGGAAGGGGCGAGTGTGAAGTCCGAGAATTCGAGTGAAAAAGATCAGTGGTGTTGAATCGATTTCGATGAGGTCTGCTGCATCAAAGAAGGCCGCGAAGTCGGCGTTAATTTTGGAAAGATAGATGCTGTGTGCATTATGATTTCCGATGCGCCAGCGTTCACCCGAAGCTACGGCCTCGACGACGTGATGCATTACTTCTTCGGGGCGAACGAGATCAACATGGACCCCGAGGGTGAAGACGCGCTCGGTTGGGCGACGGCGGCGGCGGAACGGGGTGCGCGCTTGCTGGCGTCGTTCTTCCTGAGGTGCCGTCGAATGCTCCACGCCTTGTCGCGGCTCCCATCGGAAATACAGAATGGCAACTATAGATGGCGGCGGTTAAGATTCTTTTTCGGGCAACCTTCGGCTTATTGAGGCGGCACCTCGGGTTGGCCAAGTGCGTCGTCGGAGCTGGCGCGTGGCCTCGCCAGGCGCTGGAGCCTTCGCGCTATGTCTGGCGGCGTCAGAGTCTGCGCCCTCATCTGGCGGTGGTCTTGCTCGCGGCATCTGGCGCCGTTGTCGGCCCGTCTCGAGTCTGAATGATTAGGTTGGTGCGGTACACCAGCGCCACGATCATGCCCATCATCATGAATGCGATGGCGTGGTTTCCTTCATCTGCAAAGACGGCCTTGATAAGTATCCAGGTTATCAGGCCCACGGTGAGCGGGACGAGCAGCGAAAAATCGGTACCCTTCTCGTCGGTGAGCAGCGCTTGCTTAAAGCCCTTTGATATTCCGAGAGAGAAGAAGCCAAAGAAAGCAAAAAATCCGACAATTCCATAATCTAGGGCTACGGCTAGATAATATACATCAATAGTGAGTAGTCCATTTGGCTGAACCCATCCCAGAACTGGACCTGCATTGTTCATTCCGTGTCCAATGGGCTGGTGAAGTATCTTCGGAATGCCGGCCGAAATCTGCTCCATTCTCCCTTCGTTGCTGGACTGATATTGACCGCCCCAAATGCGCGATCTGATCCGTCCTACTAAGAAGGTGGAGGCGATGACGGCGGTGAGCAGCGCCGGAAATCCAAAGAGGACCGCCGGCGGGATGAGGCTGTCGCGACGGCGCCTCCACTCCAAAAGTGCTCGGATCAGCACATAGGCTAGGAAGGCAGCGAAGGCACCCAGCAGGCCCAGGCGGGAATCCGTGAGCAGGATTATGTAGATGAGGAATGGCACTGAGATCGCGGCCGCCAAGCGGATGGCCAGCCGATATTGGCCGACAGCGAAGTGCATAACAAAGGGGAGGCTTAGGGCCATAAACTCAGCCAAACCCAAGCTGGTTGTGAAAGGACCCTGCACTCTGTAGCCGCCGCCATACATTCGGACGCCGCCAACAAGAATGCGTGCGACGCTGTCGTCTTCAACTTTCAAGAAGCTTGGGATGTGGCCGGCCCAGGGCACATGGCCGATCGGGCGCTCTATGACAGCCAGCACGCCTACAGAGAGCGCGAGGACCCACATGAGAGCGAACCATCGTTCGGCGCGTCCCGGTTTGCTGAAGACATAACAGGCCGCGAAGAAAATGGCCGTCCAGCTGATTTGTGCGTTTATGACCCGATTGATGGTTGTGAAGGGCGCTTTTGCAAATGGGATCGTGAGAATCTGAACGACCAGAAAGACGCAGAGGATCTTCCAGATTGCTGGTGTCGAGTTGAGGATGGCCACCATCTTCACGCGGAATTCGCTCGAGATGGATGCGGAAATGAGAAGTATGAACACGAGCGGCACGCCCGTGAGCCGGATCGTAGTGATCCATGGCAGTCCCGGAAGGGCGAGGGCCAGGTATCTCGGCCACAAGACAAGGCAAATTAGGAAGGCGAAGAGAAAGCCATCCGTAAGATGGCTGGGGTTTTTCTTCGAGTCCGGTAGGGCCCATATACTTACAGCGCCGAGGAACGCGATCGGAAAAGCGAACTGAACAACGTAGTAGGGGGCGGTGATCGCGAAGAAAAATCCGTAGACAATGAGAAGTATTGCTAGCGTAGGGACGATCAACCACGGAGCTAATTTGCCGGAAAGTGACCTTACTGGCTGTGCATACGGCTTTAGGACTACCGTTTCCGCTGCAATAGGCTTTGGCGTTCGGAAATGAGCTAGCATCTTTTCTACGTCCCTTCCAAACCGACAGCGGGCCGATTAGCTCCGTCAATCGGGCGTAGTGCTCGACCAAGGCATAGCTCAGGATGTTTTGATCCGGAAACTGCGTAGCCGTTGAAGCGCCGTTTTTTTGATTTCGTCGGGGAGCGTGCGCCAACCAACGAGGAGGCAGGCTGCTCCAAGCGCAGCGGCTGTAGCCCACCACGCCGATTCTGTGATTTTCCACTTTCCGGCGCACCAGGCGGCCAACACCAGTAGTACGGCGTTCGCCACCAAGGCGGGCCACCCGACGAACTTTCGTCCAGCGACCCACGTGAGTAGCGCGTAATCAACCGCGAAGCGCACGCTCAACGCCATGGCTGCTCCCAGCAGTCCAAAGTGAATCATTCCAAGATAAAGACCGCCAAGGTAGGGCGGAATTTCCATCAGAAGCACCTTGGCGACGAGGTCTGGGCGCCCAGAGGCCTGGAGTCTTGTATATGGGACCAGGGCAAATGCATTGGCCCAAAATCCAATCAACAATATCCGGCCAGCTGATGCTCCCTGAGCGCCAAGCTCGGCACCAATCCAGATGTGCAAAAAGGGTTCAAGTAGAAATATACCGGCAAGGACGGGAAGGCTCAGAAGGCTTGCCAGAGTCAGTGTTGCTCGCTCGCCCATCAGTCGTTGCTCAGCTGGGGGCGCGGCTGACAACCTAGGGAACAAGGCGTTGAGGAGGGCGCTGGGGAGGATCGCAATCTGTTTCGAGAGCTGAAACGGCACATTGTAGGCTGCGACCGCCTTTGCTCCGAGGACCGCGCCGATGGCGAAGCGATCAACGATAGTGAGGAGGGGGCCGAACATCGAAGTGACAGTTACCCAGCCTCCGTACCTCATGAGCACGGCGAATTCCCGCTTTTCGAGCCGGCGAAGGAGGCCTCGGGTGACTTCGGTGTGGCAAGAGTAGGCCAGAATGAGCAGCGCCATGATCCTGGTTGCGACCGCCGCGCCCAAGATCATCACCAAGTTAGGGCCAAGCGCGGCCGCCAAACCTAGCGGAATGAGTTGGAACAGCGTCGTTGAAACGACGGAGACGGCGTTTGTCTGCAGGAATTTTTCTCTGCCTTGCAGGGCGCCGGTTAGTACGCCCATCAGAGTCGAAATTGGTACTGCCGCTGCGAGAAGGGGGGTCGCTGCAAGGATCTCTGGGCGAAGGCGTTCGTCTACCTTGAAGACCTCGCTAAAGAAGTAGGTCCCCACCAGCCACAGCGCCAAGCCTCCGATGAGGCCCATGCCGATGTTGACTGTGAGCGCCGCCCAAAACGTGTCGGCTCTATCTTGAGGGCTCGCGTCACGCAGAGCCGCTATTCTAAACGAAGTTGCTCTTCCAAGCCCGAGATCAAAGAGCCCGAAATAGCCGAGCAACAGCCAAGCGATTGACAGTACTCCATAACGATCCGGCCCGATAAGTCGAAGGTATAGGGGTACCGTAATCAAGCTTACCGCTAACGGGATGACCGCCCCAGCGATGTTGTACGACGTGTGTCGCCCGACGCTCATGAGGCCTCCATCGCGATTGCCAGCCGCGCTGGCGCTAAACCCTAGCCCTCTAATTTTTGGCTAAGGCGGGGGCTGTGGCGGGCGGATCGTTTCAGCGGAATCTATTGTGACGGGGAGCTGGCGCGATCGCAAACGATGCAGTGACCCGCATGGGGTGGTGGCGCCTGCTCCCGGCTGTGGCCGTTGCCTGTCGCGCGGTGCCATTGGGCTGGAGGGAGTATTTCCCCCTGCGACGAGATGTCTGATCCAAAATCTCCGTCGTTCATGGCATATAGCGGCGTATTCACATCCGATATTGCAATATAAATTAACGTGTACTCGAGTGTTAGCTCGGGCATGCATGCGGATTTTGTGCGGTTGCTTCCAATTGAACGTGTATGTTTTTTGGCGCCATTTGGTTACATGGAAATTAACCATCGTCATTCATGGCGAGCTAATGGGGCGACCTTATTCCTAAGGGTGTCGGGAAGGCTGCGTTTCATCGCGCCGAAACCATACTGAGCCTTGGGAGTTAAACGGTGTCCACTTTAACGGTTAGCAGTACCGCGGGTCTGGCTCAGGCGCTGAAGGTTGCGCAAGCTGGCGACACGATTGCGCTGCA